>CAWDEX010000002.1:0-956493 GCA_963801475.1 uncultured Acidobacteriota bacterium
AAGATATTGCAGATGTCGCGGCGCGACGTCAGTTGCACCCGGCCATGACCGAGCTGGTGCAAACGACGCTGCGCGCGCTGATCTTTACTATCGGCGGCGCTTACCTGGCTTTGCAGCTTCTGGTTGGTGTTTTTGGCCAGGAAGACGCGGCCATGTCCATGTTCTTTATGGCTCCTCTCCTGGTGGCCTCGGCCGCCCTCGCGCTCTACCTCATGCCACGGCACTTGCTGGCAGCCACGATAGCCTGGGGCACCGGGCTGTTGCTCCTCGTGACCGTCGCCCTCTCGGTCTTTGGCCAGCCCGAGATTGCCTTCTTCTATGCGTTCCTACCCCTGATCGCCGCCATCGCCGCCGGAGGCGTGATGACCCTCATCACCCAGGGGGTCATACGGCGCTGGTGCTCCTGTAGGCCCAGGTGCCGTCTCTGGCTATCCTGCCGCCGCACTATGTCTTGCTCATCCTGGTTACCGGGGTGCTGGCGGGCCTGGTGGGCTGGGCCGCCTCGCGCACGCTGTATACTGTGGCCATCTGGTCGCTGCAGAGCTTTGCCCAGGGGCGGCATAGCCTGGATCAAGTGCGCCAGCACCGCGCCCAGTTGGCCCAGGTGTTGAAGGACCTGGACCAGGCCTATTATCCGCTCTCGCGCACCAACGCCGCGCTCATCGCCGCCTGGCGTGCGGCCTCGGAGGCGGAGCGGTTCAAGGCCGATTTCGCGGCCAGTCTCAGTCACGAGCTGCGTACACCGCTCAGCCTGATCGTCGGCTTTGCGGAGATGATGCTGACGGCTCCCCGCAAGTACGAGGGGCTCGAGATTCCGCGCCTCTATCGCCGCGATCTCGATGCCGTCTACCCGAATGCGCGTCATCTCGAGGCGCTCACCACCGACGTGCTGGACCTGGCGCGGCTCGATAGCGGTCGCCTGCCCCTGGCTCGGGAGGAGACCGATATCGGCGCGCTGGTCGCCGAGGCCGTCGGGATGGTGCGAGATTATGTCGCGGCCAAGGGGCTCACGCTCCAGGTCACGGTTGCGCCGGACCTGCCCGCGCTTGGTGGATCATCTCCGCGTTCGCCAGGTGCTGCTGAACCTGCTGGTCAACGCGGCGCGCTTCACCGAGCTCGGGCGGATCGGGATCGAGGCTACCCTCGAGACAGCCAGGTCCTCTTACGCGTGTCCGATACCGGCCGGGCATTCCCAGCACGAGCTGCCACGCGTCTTTGACGAGTTCCAGCAGACCGGCTCGGCCTCAGCCTCGACGGGGTGGACCCGCGGCACCGGCTTGGGCCTGCCCATCAGCCGGAGACTGGTGGAGCTGCATGGCGGGCAGATGGGGGTCGAGAGCACCTCTGAAGGGCGGCACCTTCTGGTTCACCTTGCCCGCCTGGCTCCTGGCGCGGATAGTGAGGAGCTCGTCGCCCCTCGCGGGCGCTGCGCCGAGCCACGGCGCGCCTTGCCGGGGGAAAGCGCCTGCTCGTCGTCGTGCATGAACCCCCACGTCGTGATCTGCTCCAGCACTATTTGCCCAACTATCACCTCCTCTCGGCGCCTGCTTTCGAGGAGGGCCTGGCCATGGCCGAGGAGCGCAAGGCCATCGCCCTGCTCGGGGGTATCCCGGCCGAACAGCGCCCGCCGCATGGCGACCTCATTTACCTGCGCTGCCGGCTGCCCGACACGCAGGCCGCCGCGCGTCCCCTGGGCGCGCGCGACCTCCTCGTCAAGCCAATCCTGCTGGAAAGCCTCTGGCGGAGCATCGAGAGGCTGGGCCAGCCCGTGCGCAGCGTGCTCATCGCCGACGACGAGCCGGACATGGTGCGGCTGCTGCAGCAGATACTGGTGCCGCGCATCGCCGCCCGTGGACTGCTACGAGGCCTACAATGGAGAGGACGCCCTGGCCATGCTGCGGGCGCACAAGCCGGACCTGATGCTGCTCGACCTGGTGATGCCCGCGCTTGAGCGGGCACGAGGTCTTGCAGCAGATGGCCCAGGAGCCGCAGATCGCTTCCACGCCGGTGATCGTCGTCTCCGGGCAAGTGCAGGACGGCGTGGACCTGCGCGTGCCGGACCCTTTGCAGGTCGACCAGAAGGGCGGGTTGGGCCTCCAGGACCTGGCCAGGGTCATCGAGGGCAGCCTCAGGGCTCTGGCGCCGGGGTGGCACTAGGGCGCCCAGCCCGGGCCTACCGGCGCGACCAGGGCGCCAGGGCTTGCACCAGGGATCGCTCGGTGACGGGCTTGGGCAGAAACGCCGCGGCGCCGAGCGTGAGCGCGATCGACGGCTCGTGCAGCGCCGAGCAGACGATCACGGGGATGTCTCGCGTGGTGGGGTCCGCTTTGAGCGAGATCAGCAGGTCCCAGCCGTCCTCTTGCGGCATGAGCACGTCGAGCGTGATGACGGTGGGCTGGTCTCGGCGATCAGTTGCCGCGCCTCCGGCCCGCGGGCCGCCCCCACCCGCCATGGATGCCCCGCCAGGTAGCGGCGAAAGAGGTCGGCGAACCCCTGGTTGTCGTCGACCACCAAGAGCAAGGGAGAAGCGGGGGCCTCCCAGGCCAGCTCCGCCTGCCACGCCCCGTCGCCGGACGTGATCGCCAGCCGCCCGCCCAATTCGCCCATCAATTGCTGGCTTAGCTCGATGCGGGTCGACCATTCAGGATCGCTATCCGGCGCGGGGGAGAGCGTGGCCCCCCGTGCGCGGAGCCGCAAGCCCATCCGGCCGCCCTCCACGAACCCCGAGAGCTCCAGCGCGCCCCCCGGGAACGCCGTCAGCGCCGAGGTCGCCGCCTGCAAGATGGCCTGGCGCAGCAGGATGCGGTCGACCCTCTTGACGGTAAAAGCCGGCGAGGGCCGGAAATCGAGGCGCGCGCTGCAGGCCTTGGCCAAGGGCTCTAGCACAGGGCGCAGCCCGGCCAGCAGCGCGACGGGGTCGATCTCTTCCCAGCTCGCCTGGGCGGAGAGGCGGTCGGTCTCGTGGCGGATCAGGGTTTCGGGCGCGGCAGGCGTCGTGGAGAGCCGCGCCTGCCTCCGGGCCTGGTACATCTCCCACAGGCGGGCCACCAATACCTGGAGAGCGCGCGACTGGTCGCTGTAATACTGGCTTTTCTGCAGGGCCAGCCGGGCCATGGCCTCGTCGGGCGAGAGCCCTTCGATGTAGCGCATCTGCAGGATGCGGTAGCCGCGCCAGTCCGGTGCGTCCAGGGGGGTGCCCGCGCCGGGGCGGATGGCGCCCACAGTCTCCAGCAACAGGCGCCGTAGCTCCTGGGCGCGCCCCAAGGAGCTGTGTTCCGGGTCGGCGAGGAGATCGCCCAAGGGGTGCGTTTCCAGGGCCGCGAAATCATACAACTGGCGCAGCGCGCTCTGCACCCACTGCCCAAAGATCCTCAGGTCCACCGCGCAGCCGCCCGCCGGCCCCGCCCCGTCATTCATGAGCGCCCCCCACAACCCCTTTCATCCCAAGCCGCGCATGGGATTGATGAACATCGACTGGATAGCACGGTAACGTTCATATTGGACCAGAGAAACGTATTCTGCGGAGCCGGAGCGGAGAAACAGCGGAGCCAGTACCTTGCCGCGATGCGCCGTCCGTGCTATAGTTGCCATAACCACAGAGTAGGACCCTGCCCCTTCCCTGCCTGCGAGTATATGTCTCCATTTCGGAGCGTCAAATGCAGCGGGAAGGACCAAGTGGCCTTTAGCCGAAGGGAGGCGATAGCACAGCGATCCGTTATACCCCTGCGCTCGGTAGACTCCGATTTCATCCAGGTTCCATGTTCAAGGAGGAATTACATGTCGGTTAGGACTCGATTCACCAGACGAGATTTGCTGCGAGGCGCATGCCTGCTAGGCGCGGGAGCGGCGCTCGCCGCTTGCGCCCCCAAGGCCGCTGAGGTCGTCAAAGAGACCGTCGTGGTCGAGAAGGTCGTCGAGAAGAACGTCACCTCGGCCCCCGCCGCGCCGGGCGAGATTGTGATCCGATCCTCTGCCGTGCCGAATATGGCGGGGACCCCGTGCGCCTGTATGCCCAGAAATTCGAGAGCAAGTACCCCGGCCTGCGCGCCAAGACCGTTGATGTGGCCTATGCCGAGCACCTCAAAAAGATCCAGGCCATGTTCGCCGCCGGCAACTGCCCGGACGTCATCTACACTATGGTCAAGTATGGGCCTTATCTCACGGAGCAAGGCGTGCATCTGCCCCTGAACGACCTCATGGATTCCATGAGCGCGGAGCTGCAAATGGACGACTTTTACCCCTCCGCCCTAAAGGCCTTGACCTTCGAGAGCAAGCAGTACGCTCTGCCCGAGTGGTCGAGCCCCACCTCGCGTCCCCTGGTGGTCTACAACCAGACGATGTTCGAGGCGGCCGGAATCCCCAACCCGCCCATGGAAGGGTGGAACGTCAACGACTGGAAGGCCGCGGCGATCAAGCTCTCCAACCCCGAAAAGGGCATCTTTGGCATGATCCCGCCCTCCCTCGTCAACTACTATGACTGGGATGCCTTTGTGGATGGCTTTGGCGACCACATCATCAAGGAAGACGTGGGCCTGGGCAAAAAGTTCGACTTTGTCGACAATGCCAAGAACAAAGAGGCCTACGACTGGTACAAGGATGCGGCGATCACCAACCATGCCACGCCCCGCCGTGGCGAGTCCCCGGAGAAGGTGAACATGTTCACCGCCGGCCTGGTCGCCACCACCGTCGACGGCCTGTACCACCTGCCCGGCCTGCCCAAAGAGGTCGGTGACAAGTTCAAGTACGGCATCACCCTCATGCAGGGCCCCGTGCGCAAGGGCGCCGGCATGTTCATCCAGGGCTTTGGCCTCAGCTCGCAGACCAAGCACCCCCAGGAGGCCATGAAGCTGGCCTACTACCAGACTTCTACGGAAGTCGGCGTCTGGTCGGCCACCACGGGCGTGGGCATGGGCCTGCAAGGCCGCCGCTCCCAGTGGAACGACAAGGCTGTGTTGGCCCTGCATCCCATCTACGGGATCGTGGCCAAGTGGTGGGAAGACGACATCTCCCCCTTCCCCCAGCCGTGGAACCTGCGCTACCAGGAACTGTACGACGTCTACGCCGCGCAGACCGACAAGATGTTCTACGGCGAGGCCACC
Source organism: uncultured Acidobacteriota bacterium (assembly GCA_963801475.1). Lineage (GTDB taxonomy): Bacteria > Acidobacteriota > Thermoanaerobaculia > UBA5066 > UBA5066 > DAOMFB01. The sequence goes on from CAWDEX010000002.1 coordinate 5,100, forward strand.
TGGGAAGAGCAGGCGGCCACTGTCCAGAGCAAGTGCGACGAGATCATGAAGCAGGACCGCCCGTAGCCTCTGGCCGATAGGCATGCAGCCCGACGAGACACAGCCCGGTTTTGCCGGGCTGTGTCTCACACTGGGCGGCGCGACGCGCCCCTGCCAGGTATCATAGGAGATGTCCATGAGCACACAATCGATCAGTTTCCGGTTGGCGAGCAGTTTGACGGGGGCAGAACCCGCGGCCAAGTGCGCCGCGCCTTCTGGGGCTATGCCTTTGCCACACCGTGGATCCTGGGCCTGGTGATCTTTACCGTCGGCCCCATCCTGGCCTCGCTCTACTTTGGCTTTACCGAATACAACATCATCAAGCCGGCCAAGTGGGTGGGCCTGGCCAACTACCAGAAGGCGCTCTTCAGCGATGACCTGTTCTGGCCCTCGGTTGGGAGGACCTTTTACTTTGCGCTGCTGACCGTCCCCCTGGAGACGATCGGCTCGCTCCTGTGCGCCATGTTGCTTAACCAGCCGTTGCGCGGGCGCAGCGTGTTCCGCACGCTCTTTTTCCTGCCCAGCCTCACCCCCGCGCCGGCCCTGGCCATCCTGTGGGGCTGGATCCTGCATCCCCAGATGGGCCCCGTCAATACGGTGCTGGGGTGGTTGGGCTTGCCCAAGCCCCTGTGGATGGCCGGCCCCACAACGGCTATCCCCTCCTTGATCTTGATCTCACTCTGGGCCGCGGCGGGCGGAACCCGCATGCTGATCTTCCTGGCCGGGCTTGCAGGGCGTGCCCGAGGAGCTTTACGATGCCTCCAAGATCGATGGAGCCGGACGGTGGGCCACGCTGCGCAGCGTGACGCTGCCCATGATCTCGCCCACGGTCCTGTTCAACGTCGTGCTGGGAGTGATCGGCGCGCTCAAGGTGTTTACCCTGGCTTTACGTGGCCACCAAGGGCGGCCCGGCCTACGCGACCTGGTTCATCGCGCTGCACATCTACTCTCAGGCCTTCCAGTATTTCCGCATGGGCTATGGCGCGGCGCTGGCCTGGTTGTTCGCGATTATGTTGCTCATCCTCACCGTCGTGCAGCTCAGGATCTCCGACCGCTGGGTCTACTACGCGGGACAGTAGAAGGAGAAATTCACTATGGCTATTTCCCTACCGCTCAGGCACAGGCCCATCGCGCGACGGCAAGGCGGAGTATCCTCTGACAAGCATCCTGGTCCACGCCCTCGCCGTTACCGTCGCATTCTCGGCCATGTTCCCGTTTTTCTGGACGGTGTCGTCCTCTCTGAAGCAGCCCTCAGAGATCGTCACCTTCCCGCCCACCTGGATACCGGCGGTGCCCCAATGGCACAACTATGCCCGGGTGTTCGAGATGGTGACCTTTTTGACGTGGGTGATCAACAGCCTGTACGTGACGGTGCTGTCCACCCTGGGCGTCGTTGTCTCGGCGACGTTGGTCGCTTTTTCCTTTGCGCGCTTTGAGTACCGCGGGCGCGACCTCTTGTTCCTGATCACCCTGGGCACGATGATGATGCCGGCCCAGGTGACCCTCATCCCGCAGTACCTGCTCTTCAACAAGCTCCAGTGGCTCAACACGTTCAAGCCCTTGTGGATCCCGGCCTGGTTCGGCGGCGGGGCGTTCTTTATCTTTCTGCTGCGCCAGTTCATCATGTCGCTGCCCAAGGACCTCGATGAGGCGGCGATCATCGATGGGGCCGGCTACCTGCGCGTCCTGTGGTCGGTCCTCGTCCCGCTGTGCAAGCCCGCGCTGTCGACCGTCGCGGTGATCTCGTTCATCGGCTCCTGGAACGACTATATGGGCCCCCTGATCTACCTGAACGAGCGCATCAAGTTCACCATGGCCCTGGGGCTGGACGCGCTGCGCTGGCAGGAGGGCACCGAGTCCGCCGGCGAGCCGACCTTCCAGTACATGATGGCCGCCTGCGTCATGGCCATCATCCCTTGCGTGGCCCTGTTCTTCGCCGCCCAGCGCTACTTTGTGCAGGGCATCGTCATGAGTGGCATCAAGGGCTAGGGGGTTTACAATGAACAGTCGTGAACGCGTCCGGCGCACCATCGAGATGGCCGGGCCTGACCGGGTGCCGCTGACCCACGCCACGCTGCCCGGCGCGGTCAAGCGCTACGGGGCCGAGCTGGACAAGATCTATGCGCGCTTTCCCTCCGACCTCCTCAGCGTCGGGGGAGCGACGGACGGCGAGTACGGCCCCGAGATCGGCGTGCCCAGCCGCGATACCTGGGGCTCGCTCTGGGTGCGCTACACCGACGAGCACAAGGGCCAGGTAGTCTACAGCCCGCTGGCCGATTGGGAGGCCATGGATACCTTTGTGCCGCCCAAGACCTCGACCGACGAGATGATGGACGAGATTAGGGCCGGCCTGCGCGCCAACGCCGGGGATAAATACACCATGTCCGACGGCGACATTATCTGGCAGCGCATGTTCTACCTGCACGGCTATGCCGCGATCCTGGAGGATCTGCTGCTCGACCGCGAGCACTGCACGCGCCTGCGCGACATGATCCTGGGGGTGATGATCCCCCGCGTGGAGCGCCTGTGCGAGATAGCCGACCTGGACGCCATCAATTTCCGTGACGACTGGGGCACGCAGGAATCGCTGATGATCAGCCCCGCGTTGTGGCGCGAGTTCTTCAAGCCGGCCTACGCCCAGCTTTTCGGCATGACGCGCGCGGCGGGCAAGCATGTCTGGTTCCACAGCGATGGCGCCATCGCCTCCATCGTCCCTGACCTGGTCGAGATCGGCGTGCAAGTGTTCAACCCCCAGGTCAACGCCATCGGCCGGGAGAAGCTGGCCCAGATGTGCGCGGGCAAGGTGACCATCCTGGCGGATATCGACCGCCAGACGGTGCTGCCCTACGGCACGCCGGAAGAGGTGCGCGAGGCCGTGCGCGCCGATATCGCCGCCTTCGGCTCCCACGGCGGGGGCTATATCGGCCGCGGCGAGATCGCGGGCGACGTGCCGCTGGAGAACGTCATCGCCCTGCTGGACGAGATCAGCCGGCACTAGGCTCCCGTAGCGCAAGTTGCCAAGTTGCGGCTCTTCCGTACCGCAAGTTGCCTTGTAGGTAAGCGTAGGGACTTGACCCTCAATGCTCATGAACAACTTACCCCTGCCTCAAGCAAGCCGCCTGTCGCTCTGAGACGATTGACCGCGCAGGAGGTGGGCCTGGCCATCAAAGGCGAATCGGCAGGTCGTTGCGTGCCCTAGCGTGCGGTGGATGAAGGATTGGTAGCGCGTTTCGTGCCGGAGAGCGATTCGTGGGTCTATGCGCGCTGTCCCGTCCAGTCAGCCCCCACACCCAATCCTTCATCCCTACGTATACCCGTATTTTCTTCTAACATGCGGTTTTCTGTAGGGGTGAAGGAACCGGCGTCGAGGCGCACGGGGGCACACCGCACACGACTCTCGGCGCCCCTCACACGACGCACGAATCACCCTACGGTTCCTTCACCCATCGTGCGCCAGGCAGGGGTGAGCCCCTGGCGTGGCGGCAGGCTCGACCTGTCAGCGCCTGCAGCGGTAGATCGTCTCCCGGCAAGAAGCCGCTTGCCCCAAGCAGGGCACATTGTTCATGAGCATTGAGGGGTATAACCCTACGAGCATCTACAGGCAACTTGCGGTACGGAACCTCTTCGTAGCGCAAGTTGCCTAACTTGCGCCGCTCACTCAAGCACGAAACTGGCTTGAGCATGTCCCAGCGCTGGGCCTAGTCTCGTGCTAGTAGCGAGATTCCGCAAGTTAGGCAACTTGCGGTACAAAAGAGCCGCAAGTTTTCAACTTGCAGTACAAACCAATTGGAGCATCGAACAATGATGAATAGCCGTGAACGCCAACTGGCCATCCTGAACGGCCAGCCGCCCGACCGCATCCCTTGGGCGCCGCGCCTGGAGGTCTGGTATCACGCTCGAGTGGCCACCAATACCATGCCCCCCAAATGGGAGGGCTGGTCGCAGCGCGACATCCAACACGATTTGGGGTGCGACGATCCGGCCAAACAAGGCAAGATCGTCGAGCTGCACTATGAGGGCGTGGACATCGTGCACAAGACGCAAGACGGGCTGCACATCACCGAATACAACACGCCGGTTGGCACCGTGAGCAGCGTCTCGGGACATTCCGAGACCCTGCGCGCCCAGGGCATGGGCGGCCGCGTGCAACGCAACCTGCTCAGCGGCCCGGCCGACTATCGCGTGTGGGAGTGGGTGATGGAGCACGCCGTGTGGGAGCCCACCTACGACGAGTTTCTAGCCTATGACGCCGAGATCGGCGGCGATGGCCTGCCCATCGTCCAGTTCGACTACTGTGATGTGCCCTTTCATTGGTTCCTGCTTAATGGCGCCGGATATGGCGACGGCTTCTATCAGCTGCACGACTATCCGCGCGAAGCCGAGCACCTGTTCGCGGTGATGACGGAGGTGCAGCGCGCCAAACACTGGCCCATTCTGGCCAACTCGCCGGCCCGCGTGCTGCTGCACGGGGTGCATCACTCCTCGGCCTTTACGCCGCCGCCGCTCTACGAAAAATACATCCTGCCCTATTACCAAGAGCTCATCCCCTATATGCACGCGCACGGCAAGGCCGTGGCCCTGCACGCGGACAATGACACCTCGCGGATCGCCCATCTGATCGAGCGTTCGGGGTATGATATGGTCGAGTGTTTTGTCACCGCGCCCATGGTGCCCATTACCCTGGAGGAGGCGCGCCGCGTCTGGGGCACGCGGATTATCATTCACGGGGGGTTACCCTCGCTGCTCCTCGCGCCGAGTGTGACGGAAGAAGAGTTCCGCGAGTACGTCTACCGCCTCTTTGACGATCATCGCGCCGGGTGACGCCTTTATTCTCGGCGTGTCCGATAACGTCATGCCCGATTCGGTCATCGAGCGCGTGGCCTGGGTCAGCGAAGTCGTGGAGGAGCGAGGGCTACTACCCGATCCGGTAGTCTTCGCAGCGGTGTGACGCAGCCCGGGGCAGTGGTCAAGCGCCACGGCGCCAGGCTGGACGAGGTCTGCGAACGCTTCCCCACCGACCTCCTCAGCGTCGGTGGGGCCACCGATGGCGACGTCAGTTGGCCGCGCATGTTCTACCTGCGCGGCTATACCCCGATCCTAGAAAATCTGCTCATCGACCCCTTGCCCTGGCATCCGAACATTCGCGCGGCCATTGCGTTATCTAGATGGAACGAGCTCTATGCACTCGTCGGAGTTGGTCACTAGGAGCAAGTCGTCCACTTGGCGATTCTCCTTGGCCATGCAAGTACCATCAACTACGCCGGCAGCCGGCGCGAAAAGGAGCGTCACATGGTGTCACACGATGAAGAGGCAATTCTGGCGGAGGCCCAAGCCTTTAGCGACGCGTGGAACAGGGGCGACGCCAAGGCAGCCGCCTCCTATTTCACCGAGGATGGCGTGCGCGTGGGGGCTTATGGAGAGGGCGGCGACCGGCCGCCCTTAACTTTTCCTGCTAGCCACACTCAGCGGCTGCGCTGGATAGGAGATGGTTCGCATTGGCCTTTTCCGCCGAGTTACTGTACAATTATGGTATCTATCGTATCTGGGTCATCCTCACTCGCATCTCCATCGTACCCGACCACGTCAAGGCCGAGTGGGTGCGCAGGCTCCGTTGGGCGCTGCGGCACGACTTTACCTCCTTAGCAACCTCCACCGACCGGCAGACGTCAGAAACGCTTACTGCATAGCCAGGGAGATGGCCTCGTTCTACCTGTGGTACATCCTCAATTTCAGCGGGTGTAACCGTATTGCTAGGAGGCTAACCCTATGTTGCCAATCGGTGATGACAACAGCCAAGAAAGAACTTTTCCGATCGTTACGTATGGCTTGATCGCCCTGAACGTGCTGATCTTCCTGCTGGAGCTGGGCGGCGGCGACCCCTTTGTCATGAAGTGGTCGTTCGTCCCGCCCGTTTCCAGGCCAACCCCTCCAGCGACTGGGTGACGATCTTTACCTCCATGTTCATGCACGGCGGGTGGCTGCACCTGGGCGGCAATATGCTCTACCTGTTCATCTTCGGCGACAACGTGGAAGACCGTTTCGGCCACCTCAAGTACCTTATCTTCTACTTGTTGTGTGGGGTCGCCGCCACGTTCGCACAGTTGATGTTCAGCCTGGGCTCCGACGTGCCCAACCTGGGCGCATCAGGGGCCATCGCGGGCGTGCTCGGCGCCTATCTTTTGATGTTCCCGCAGGGAAGGATCAGGGTGTTGCTGGGCCTCTTTGTAACCCAAGTGCCTGCGGTGATCGTCATCGGGTTATGGATCGCTTTGCAGTTCCTTAACGGCTTCGGCGCCATTGCCAACACCGCTCAGACCGGTGGCGTCGCCTATATGGCGCACGTCGGCGGGTTCCTGGCCGGGCTTATCCTGACCGTCTTGCTTGGCGGGCGCCGCAGCACGCGGATGATGAGCTGATGAGACCGCTTATTATGTCGCTCAACGTCACGTTGGACGGGTGCTGCGATCACAACGAGGCGATCCCCGACGAAGAGCTGCACGTGTACGCCTCCAACCTGCTGGACGAGGTCGACGCGCTGCTGTTCGGGCGCGTCACCTACCTGATGTTCGAAGAAGCCTGGCCGCCGATCGCGGCCAGCGGGGCGGAGTCGCCCGCGACGGTGGAGTTCGCGCGCAAGCTGCAGGCCAAGCGCAAATACGTCTTTTCCCACACCCTGCCCGGGGTGACGTGGGAGAATGCTGTGCTGCTCAGGGGCGACCTCGGCGAGGAGGTGCGCCGCCTCAAGGCGGAGGACGGCCGTGCCCTGGCGACGGCGGCAAGCCCGACCCTGACCACGGCGCTGGCCCGGCTGGACCTGATCGACGAGTACCGCCTGGTGGTGCAGCCGATCGTGGCGGGGCATGGGCCATGGCTCTTGGAGGGGCTGGGGCGTCGGCTGGCGCTCCGGCGGGTGGAGAGCAGGCCGTTCCAATCAGGCGCCGTGCTTGTTCGTTATATCCCTGCGACTTGCTGACGGCAGGCGCCACCGAAGCTTCAGCCCACGTGCGGCGAACCTTCGGTTTGCTATGCCGCGATGGCAGCCTAGAATGCTCCCCACGTCATCCTTTCGAGAAGGCAGGGGAGCAGCACATGAAGACGACGCATCGCAGTTTCAGCGAAGCATCCGGCGATTTCAACCTCATCTCCCACTTTATGATCGACCACCACGCACCTACGCGCGTGCACCACCTGGTGCCTCGTGCGCTTTGTGGACTGGAAATACGGCCTCTACGACAACGTGCTGGCCGTTCCCGATTTCTGGGAGCGCAATGCCCAGCTCTGGTTCGACGGTTTTGGCGACCTGGCCGGCCTGGCCATCTCGGAGACCGGCGGCGGCGATTTCGCCATCCTCACGACGGAGGGCTACCGTTTCCTGTTCGAGGAGCTGCTTGCACTGGGTGCTCGAGACCTGGGGCGACCGGCTTCCCCGCCTCTCCATCGAGATCACCGAGCGGGCGACGGCGGAGGCCGCCATCTTGGAGCGCGCGGGGTTCCAGCAGCGCTCGACCTCTTTACGCGCGGCGCTTTGACCTGACCACGGAGCCCGCCGCGCGCTATCCCCTGGAGCCGGGGTTCACCATCGTGGACATGCTCACCCACCCCGATTACCGCGCGCAACGCATCATGCGCGCCGAGGGGTTCGGCGGTAGGAGCGACCTCAGCGAAGAGGAGTTGCGCCACCAGCTCGACTTTTACAACCATGGTCACGCAGAGCCCCATCTACCATCCCCACGACCGACCTGTGCGTCATGGCCGAGGACGGCCGCATGGTCTCCGGCTGCGAGGCGCTCATCGATGCCCACAACGTCGAGGCCGATATCGAGCGCGTGTGCACCCACAGCGCTTTCCGCAGGCGCGGGTTCGCCCGCGCGGTGATCCAGGAGTGCCTGATCCGCCTGCACCGTATGGGCATACGCACCGCCTACATCACCGGCTACAGCCCCGAGGCCATCGCCCTCTATGGCTCGCTCGGACACGTGGGCGAGTCCAAGTCGTTGATCTACGCACGCCCCTCCTGTAGCGCAAGTTGCCTAACTTGCGCCGCCAGCTCAAGCACGAAACTCGCTTGAGAATGTCCCCGCGCTGGGCATGATCTCGTGCAGTAGCGAGATTCCGCAAGTTGGCAACTTGCGGTACGAAACCCCTCCCGTCGCGCAAGCTTCCAGCTTGCGGCTCTTCTGTAGCGCAATTTGCCTAAATTGTGCCGCCAGCTCAAGCACGAAACTGGCTTGAGAATGTCCCCGCGCTGGGCATAGTCTCGTGCCGCAGCGAGATTCCGCAAGTTGGCGACTTGCGGTACGAAACCCCTCATGTAGAGCAAACTTCCAGCTTGTGGCTCTTCTGTAGCGCAATTTGCCTAAATTGCGCCGCCAGCTCAAGCACGAAACTCACTCGAGAATGGTCCCCGCGCTGGGCCTAGTCTTGTGCCCCAGTGCGCTCCGCAAGTTAGGCAACTTGCGGTACAAAAGAGCAAGTTGGAAACTTGCGCTACGACTGGCGAGTTACGCACAATCCGAGTATGATACGCGCGGCTCACCCATCGGATGAGCCAACAAGCCCATAACAGGAGGCAACATTCTGATGAAGAAAGCGTTGATGGTGTGGGGCGGCTGGGACGGCCACGAGCCCAAGCAGTGCGTCGATGTCTTTGCGCCCCTCTTGCAGGATGCGGGCTATGAGGTGCGAGATCTCGGACACGCTCGACGCGTACCTGGACGCGGACAAGATGGCGCGCCCTGGACCTGATCGTGCCGGTGTGGACGATGGGCACGATCACGCCGAGAGCAGGAGCAGGGCCTGCTCGACGCCGTCAAGGGCGGCGTGGGCATCGCCGGCTGGCACGGCGGCATGGGCGACTCGTTCCGCAACAACACCGAGTACCAGTTCATGGTCGGCGGGCAGTGGGTGGCCCACCCGGGCGGCGTCATCGACTACGAGGTGCAACATCGTCGAACCACAGCGACCCGATCACGGCCGGGCTGAGCGATTTCAAGATGCACTCCGAGCAGTACTACATGCACGTCGATCCCGTCCAACGAGGTGCTGGCCACGACCACCTTTGGCGGCGAGCATGCCCCGTGGATCGAGGGCACGGTGATGCCGGTGGTCTGGAAGCGCATGTGGGGCAAGGGGCGCGTCTTCTACTCCTCCCTGGGCCACGTGGCCGCCGGATTTCGAGGTGCCCGAGGCGCGGGAGATCGTGCGCCGCGGCATGCTCTGGGCCAGCAAATAGGCGGGAGGGACCAACCGTATGAGCGAAGATACCTACTTTCAGCAGGCCGCCGCCACGCGCGACGAGCGCATGGCCTGGTGGCACGAGGCGCGTTTCGGCATGTTCGTCCACTGGGGCCTGTACGCGCAGCTCGGCCGCCACGAGTGGGTGATGAACCGCGAGCGCATCCCCGTCGCGGAGTACGAGAAGCTGGCCGACACCTGGAAGCCCAAGCCGCGCCCGGCGCGCGAGTGGGCCGCGCCTGGCCAAGCAGGCCGGCATGAAGTACATGGTGCATGACCACCAAGCACCACGAGGGCTTCTGCCTGTGGGACACCAAGCAGACCGACTACAACGCGGCCAAGCGCGGCCCGGGGCGCGACCTGGTGCGCGAGTACGTCGAGGCCTGCCGCGAGTTCGGCCTGCAAGATCGGCTTCTACTACTCGCTGATGGACTGGCACCACCCCGACGGCGCGCGCTGCGCCACGGACGAGGCGGCGCGCCGGCGCTTCCTCGACTTCACCCAGGGCTGCGTGCGCGAGCTGTGCACCAACTACGGCAAGATCGACATCCTGTGGTACGACGTGTCCTGGCCGCTGCAGACGCCCGAGCTGTGGGAGAGCGCCAAGATGAACGCCATGGTCCGCGAGCTGCAGCCGGACATCATCATCAACAACCGCTCGCAGCTGCCCGAGGACTTCGGCACGCCGGAGGAGCACATCACCGCGGCGGAGCGCGGGCCGCGCCTGGGAAGCGTGCATGACCTTCAACGGCTCCTGGGGCTACATGCCCTCGCGCCATCGACTGGCACTCCGTGCGCGAGGTGCTCGGCATGCTGCGCACGTGCGCGGCCGGGCCAGGGCAACCTGCTGCTGAACATCGGCCCCACGCCCGACGGCTCCGTGCCCGACGGAGGCCATCGAGCGCCTGACGCCGTGGGCAAGTGGCCGCGCAAGAACGGCGAGGCGATCTACGGGCGCGGTGGACCGCGCCGACGGACGCATGGAGTGGATGCCCACCGGGCAGCTGGACGCTCAAGGGCAACACCGCCTACTTCTGGTGCAACCGCTGGCCCGGGCAGCGAGCTGGCCATCGGCGGGCTGCGCGTCAAGGTGCACAAGGCTTCCTTCCTGGACGGCGGCAAGCCGATCGCGTTCGAGCAGACCGACAACCGCCTGGTCCTCAAGGGCTTGCCCACCGAAGCCCGACAAGATCGCCGGGGTCACGGTGATCAAGCTCGAATGCGACGCCCCACCCCAGCAGGTGCTCGGCGCGGGTTACGTCGTGTTGTAAGAGCGCGAAACACCAAAGGCGGAGAGGGGACGGGTTAGAGGTTGGTGAGTCCCCGAATGGAAAGCGGTCGAGGACACGGAACGAAGCGAGCCATCCTGGAGGGGCATATCTCCATCCTGGCCGCCATGGAGGCGCGCAGCCGCGAGATCTATGGCATCCAGATCAGCAAGGACCGGCTGGACCGGCCCGTGCAAGACCTGGAGCGCCGCGCCAGGGCCTTGGGCATCCCCGTGCAGCGCGTGGAGCCGGGTGCCATCCAGGCCCAGGTCACCGGCCAGACGCACGGCGGCGTGATCGCCCAGGTGGGCCCGCGCCGCTTTGTGGCCCTGGCCGACCTGCTGGCGGAGGTAGCGATGCCGCTGATCGTCATGCTCGACGGCATCGAGGACCCCTTTAACTTTGGCGCGGCGGTGCGCTCTTTATATGCGGCGGGCGCCGATGGGCTGGTGCTCAGGCCGCGCAACTGGATGAGCGCCGCCAGCACGGTGGCGCGCTCGTCCGGCGGCGCGTCGGAGCTGATCCCCACGGCCATCGCCGAGACGGCGCTGGACGCGGCCGAGTTCTACAGCGCCCGCGGGCTCAAGGTGGCCGTGGCCGCGCGCGGCCGCTCCGTCTCGCTCTACCAGGCGGACCTGGCCGCGCCCCTCTTCCTGGCCATCGGCGGGGAAAAGCGCGGCCTCAGCCGGCCCCTGGTGGAGCGCGCCGACCTGCGGCTGGAGATCCCCTATGCCAGGCGCTGGCCCGTGTCGCTAGGCACCGCGGCGGCGACGGCGGTGATCGCGTTCGAGATTATGCGGCAGCGCAGTAGAAGATAGAAGAGGAAACACGGAGGGCACAGAGTTCTACACGGAGAGCACGGAGAGGAGGCAGGAGAGGCCGGAGGAGAGAATGCCGACCAAGGCTTTGTCTTTGCCCTCCGTGTCCTCCGTGAGACCCTCCGTACCCTCCGTGATTCCTCTTCTCCCTCCCAGGAGGTCGTGATAGTGTATTCGATGCATCCGTATATGAGAGAGCGCTGGGGCAAAGTGGAGCGCCGGCTGGCCTACGAGGCCGACGAGGAGACCGCATGGCGCGACTGGCGCCGCGAGGCCGAGGCGACCCTGCGCAAGCTACTGGGCTATGACACGCTCTTGCACACACTCTTGCAGCCGCACATCACCGAGGAGCAACAGCTCGAGGGCTACCGCCGCCAGCGCGTGGAGATCCAGACCGAGCCGGGCGTGGTCATGCCTTCTATATCGCGCTCATCCCCGACGCAGGGCGGGCCGCGCTACCCGGCGATCATCGCCCCGCACGGGCACGGCGGTGGGGGCAAGGTGGCCGTGGCCGGGATCCGCGACGATCCCCTGGTGGCCCAGGCCATCGACCAGTATAACTATGACTATGGCGTGCAGTTCGTGCGCGCCGGGTTCATCGTCTTTTGCCCCGACGCGCGCGGGTTCGGCGAGCGCCAGGAGGAAGCCGGCCAAGGGCAGCATCCTCAACTCCTCCTGCGCCTATATCAACGCCATGGCCTACCCCCTGGGCCAGACCATCGCCGGGATGTGGGCCTGGGACATCCACCGGCTGATCGACTATATCCAGACGCGCGACGATTGCCTGCCCGACCACCTGGGCTGCGCCGGGCTCTCGGGCGGTGGCTTGCAGACGCTCTGGGCCGCGGCGCTGGACAAGCGCATCCGTTGCGCGGTGATCAGCGGCTACATGTACGGCTACAAGGAGTCGCTGCTGGATATGCCCGGCAACTGCTACTGCAACTATGTGCCGCATCTCTACGAGTACCATGGACATGGGCGATATCGCGGCCATGATCGCCCCGCGGCCCCTGCTGATCGAGACCGGCAGCCGCGACCCGCTGAACGGGGCCAGCGGCCTGGCCAACGTGCGCTCGCAGGTGCACATCATCCGCCGCGCCTATCGCACGCTGGGCGCCGAGGACCGCTGTATCACGATATCTTTGATGGCGAGCACCGCTGGAACGGCGTGCAGGCCATCCCGTGGATGCAGCGGTTTCTAGCCAACATAGGATACATGAATACTGAGGATACTCAGGTACTGAGAAGGATTTCCAGGATGGAGAAAGGACGAATTCTGTGAAGTCCTAGTGTGATTCATGCGGTAACCGGGTCGAGCCCGGCATGGCGCTAGGTGGGCTCGCGGCTGACATATATGGGGAGGATGAATATGCCCGTACAACTGCACGGCACCGAGCATTGTGTCAGCGAATGGGCGCTACAGCTTCGGGCAAAGCGTACGCGGACCCCTTCAACGAGATCGAGGTCGGACGTCATCGTCCAGGACGGCGCGGGCCGCACGTGGCGGGTGCCCGCCTACTGGGCCGGCGACCAGGAGTGGCGCGTGCGCTTTGCGCCCGCCCGCCGCGGGCGCCTACACCTATCGCACGGTATGCTCCGACGAGAGCAACGCCGACCTGCACGGCCGGGAGGGCACGCTGTGAGCGGCGCCCTACCAGGGGCGCAACCCCCTCCTGCGCCACGGCCCGCTGCGGGTCGAGCGCGGACCGCCGGCATATCGAGCACGTCGACGGCACGCCCTTTTTCTGGCTGGGCGATACCTGGTGGATGGCCCTCACGCAAGCGCCTGCACTGGCCCGAGGAGTTCGAGCTGCTGGCGGCCGACCGCGTGGCCAAGGGCTTCAGCGTCGATCCAGATCGTCGCCGGGCTGTACCCCGACATGCCCGCCTACGACGAGCGCGGCTTCAACGAGGCCGGGCACCCCTGGGAGCCCGACTACGCGCGCATCAACCCGGCCTACTTCGACCAGGCCGACCTGCGCCTGCGGCACCTGGTGCGCGTGGGGCTGGTGCCCTGCATCGTGGGCTGCTGGGGCTATCACCTGCCCTGGCTGGGGATGGACAAGATGAAGCGGCACTGGCGCAACCTCGTCGCCCGCTACGGCGCCTATCCCGTGGTGTGGTGCCTGGCCGGCGAGGGCGCCATGCCCTACTACCTGGCCGAGGACAAGGACCAGGCGCGCGCCGAGCAGGTCGCCGGGCTGGACCGAGCTCGGCCGCTATGTGCGCGCCATCGACCCCTACCACCACCCCATCACCATCCACCCCACCGATTCGGCGCGCAACCAGGTGGAGGACGACACGGTGCTGGACTTCGACATGCTGCAGACCGGCCACAGCGGCTGGGACAGCATCCCCAACACCCTGGAGAAGATCCGCGCGAGCGTGGCCGCGCGAGCCGCACATGCCGGTGATCGAGAGCGAGGTGAACTATGAGGGCATCCTGGAGGCCAGCCGCCAGGAGATGCAGCGCTACCTCTTTTGGTCGACGATGCTCTCCGGCGCGGCGGGGTTCACCTATGGCGCCAACGGCATCTGGCAGCTCAACCGCGCCGAGCAGCCCTACGGCCCCTCGCCGCACGGCGCCTCCTGGGGCGATACGCCGTGGACGGAGGCCTATCGCCTGCCCGGCTCGCAGCAGGTGGGCCTGGGCAAGCGCTTCCTGAAGCGCTACCCCTGGTGGCGGTTGGAGCCGCACCAGGAGTGGGTCGAGCCCGCCGCCGACCGCAAGAACTATGCGCAGCCCTTCGCCGCGGGGATTCCCGAGCGCCTGCGCATCATCTACCTGCCGCGCCCGGTCTTCCCCTGGGGCCGCGGCGGGCGTGTTCGTCACCAGCCTGGAGCCGGGTGTCCGCTACCGCGCCTACTTTTTCAGATCCCCAGGACGGCCAGGAGCGTCGACCTGGGCGAGGTCAACGGCGACGGAGGGCCGCTGGCAGGTGCCCCTCACGCCGGTGATGCACGATTGGGTGCTGGTGCTGGAGCGCATCACTCGCTAGAGCGAGTCAAGAGATTTCCCACTGATGAACACCGATGGCAGAGGATGAACACAGATGGGAAAAGGATAATCCTCTTATTCTTATCGGTGTTCATCCTTCTTCCATCGGTGTTCATCATTGTGAAATCTCGGAATCTAAGCAAACGTGGAGACTCACATGTACAGTCGCTCCTGGCCTCGCATCGACTTGAGTGGCACGTGGTCCTTCGCTTACTCGCTGGAGCCGCCCAGCCGCGAGATCCGCCAGGCGGCGGACGTGCTGGAGGCCGGGCTCGTGGCCGGCCCGGCGCAGGTGCCCGGCAACTTGGAGCTCGACCTTCTGGCCGCGGGGATCATCGGCGAGCCCTTTTACGGGCATGAACATGACCGCGCTCAAGCCGTTCGAGCGCGCCCACGTCTGGTACTGGCGCACCTTCGGCGCCCAGGCCATGGAGGGCCACACGGCGGAGCTGCGTCTTCGAGGGGCTGGATTGCTTTGCCGATATTTATGTCAATGGCGCAGTGGATCGACGCCACCGATAACATGCTGATCGAGCACGTGCTGCGCCTCGACGACCTGCTGGAGGCGGGCCCGAACGAGATCCTGGTGCACATCCGCCCCGCCGTGGAGGAGGCCAAGAAGTACGACTATCCCCCCGGCCTGAACCACCTGCGGCCGGGCTACGAATCGCTCTACGTGCGCAAGGCGCCGCACATGTACGGCTGGGACATCATGCCGCGCGCGGTCTCCGCCGGGCATCTGGCGCCCGGTGGCTGCTCCGCTACCGCCCCGCCGAGCGCCTGGAGCACGCCTACCCTGGAGACCCAGAGCATCGCCGCGGACCACGCCACCGCGCGCCTGGCCCTGCACTACCAGGCCGCCCTGGACGACCTGGCCGACCAACTCTACGAGATCGTGGTGCAGGGGCGCTGCGGCGAGTCGAGCTTCGAGGCGCGGCGAGCGCGTGCTCTTTGGCGCGGGGGCCATGGCCTTCGACGTGCCCAAGCCCCGCCTGTGGTGGCCCAAGGGCCGCGGCGCCGCCAACCTCTACGAGTGCCAGGTGCGCCTGCTCGAAGAACGGCCAGGATATCGACTCCCCTCCTTCCGCCACGGCATCCGCACCGTGCAGCTGGAGCGCACCAGCGTCACCGACCCCTACGGCCACGGCGAGTTCTGCTTCCGCATCAACGGGGAGAAGGTCTTTGTCCAGGGCACCAACTGGGTGCCGGTCGACGCCTTTCACTCCCGCGACGCCGCGCGCATCCCCGAGATCATCGCCCTGGCCGAGGAGGTCGGCTGCAACGTGTTCCGCTGCTGGGGCGGCAACGTCTACGAGGACGACCTCTTCTTCGACCTGTGCGACGAAAAGGGCATCATGGTCTGGCAGGACTTCGCCATGGCCTGCGCCGTCTATCCGCAGGACGAGGAGTTCGCCGCGCGACTGGAGGCCGAGGCGCGCAAGGTGGTGCGCCGCCTGCGCCAGCACCCCAGCCTCGTGCTCTGGGCCGGCGACAACGAGTGCGACCAGGCCTATAGCTGGGGCGGGCGGCGCCGCGACCCCAACACCAACGTCCTCACCCGCGAGGTGCTGCCCCGGCGTGCTGCGCGACGAGGACCCCACGCGGCCCTACCTGCCGAGCTCGCCCTATGTCGACCCCGAGGCCTTCCAGGCGGGCGACCATCTCCTGCCCGAGAACCACCTCTGGGGCCCGCGCGACTACTTCAAGAGCGACTTCTACAAGAACTCGCTCTGCCACTTCGCCAGCGAGATCGGCTACCACGGCTGCCCCGCGCCGAGCTCCATGCGCCGCTTCATCTCCCCCGACAAGGTCTGGCCCTACCAGGACAACGAGGAGTGGCTCCTGCACTCCACGTCGCCCGTCCCCGGCGTGAACATCTGGGACTACCGCGTCGAGCTGATGGCCAAGCAGGTGCGCGAGCTGTTCGGCGCGATCCCCGACAACCTGGAGGAGTTCGCCCTGGCCAGCCAGGCTCCCAGGCCGAGGCGAAGAAGTTCTTCATCGAGCTCTTCCGCAGCAGCAAGTGGCGGCGCACCGGCATCATCTGGTGGAACCTGATCGACGGCTGGCCGCAGTTCTCCGACGCGGTGGTGGACTACTATTTCGGGCGGAAGCTGGCCTACAACTACATCCAGCGCGCCCAGGCGCCCCTCTGCCTGGTGCTCAAAGAGCCGGCGCAACTGGCGGCAGGAGCTGGTGGCCTGCAACGACACGCGCGACGACCTGCAGGTCGACTATGCCGTGCGCGACGTGGATAGCGGCGAGGTGCTGGCCCAGGGGCGCGCCGTGGCCGCCGCCGACCGGGTGACGGTGTTGGGCTCCATCCCCTTTACCATGGGCGAGAAGCACTTTTACGTGCTGGAGTGGACCAGCGCCTTGGGCCCGGGCAGCAGCCACTACCTGGCGGGCAATCCGCCCTTTGACCTGGCCACCTATCGCGGCTGGCTGGACAAGGCGGGGTTGCTGTCGGCGGAGTGGCTGCAGGAGAGCGGATTGGAGTAAGATCCGGATTTCAACACGGAGGCACGGAGGTCTCACGGAGGACCACGGAGAGGAAAGAGGGAAAAGAGAGATAGAAACTAGAAGTCTCTTTTTCCCCTCTTTCCTCTCGTGGTCTCCGTGAGACCTCCGTGCCTCCGTGTTGAGATTTTGTCCTTCGATTAGTGGATCCCATGAGGAGGGATGTATGGATAAATTGCGAGTGGGTGTCATCGGTTGCGGCCAGATCAGCGGCAAGTACCTGGAGAACATGACCGGGCGCTTTGCCTATTGCCTGGATGTGGCGGCCTGCGCCGACCTGGTCGAGGAGCGCGCCCAGGCGCGCGCGGCAGGAATTCAAGGTGCCGCGCTGGTGCGGCGTGGAGGAGCTCCTGGCCGACCCCAGCATCGACGCGGTGGTCAACCTCACGGTGCCCGCGGCGCACTATGCGGTGAGCCTGGCCGCGCTGGAGGCGGGCAAGCACGTGTACACCGAAAAGCCGCTCGCCGTGGAGCGCGCGGAGGGGCTGGACCTCGTGCAGCGCGCCCGCGCCAAGGGCTTGCTCCTCGGCGGCGCGCCCGACACCTTTCTCGGCGCGGGATTGCAGACCTGCCGCAAGCTGGTGGACGACGGCTGGGTCGGCCAGCCCATCGCGGCCAGCGGCTTTATCGCCATGGGCGGCCGGACGGAGCGCTACCACAAGCGCGGCATCGGCCCCATGTTCGACATGGGCCCCTACTATGTCACGGCCCTGGTGGCGCTCTTGGGGCCGGTGCTGCGCGTTAGCGGCTCGGCGCAGATACCCTTCCCCGAGAAGCAGAGCGGCGACCCCACCAGCCCCGAGTTCGGCCCGCGCTATAGCGTGGACACGCCCACGGTGCTCTCCGGCGTGCTCGATATGGCCGATGGCGCCGTAGCCACCGTCACCACCACCTGCGAGATGTTCGGCTACCACCCGCGCCTGGAGATCTATGGCACGGAGGGCATCCTGGTGTGCAACGACCCCAATATGTTCTCCGGGCCGCTCCTGCTCAAGCGGCGCAACGGCGAGCAGAAAGAGCTGCCCTTCACCCACGGCTACCCGGAGAACAGCCGCGGCCTGGGCGTGGCCGACATGGCCTACGCCTTGCGCGACGGGCGCCCCCTGCGCGCCAGCGGCGAGCTGATGTACCACGTGCTGGATGTGATGCACGCCATCCACGAGGCCTCGCGCGAGGGGCGCTCCATCGCCGATCGAGAGCACCGTCGAGCGCCCGGCGCCGTTCCGCCCGGGCCTCTTGGCTCACGCGCTGGAATGACGGACCGCGGCGCTCCAGGGCCGCTCCTTGTGCAGGCGGGGAGCCGGGATTCGGGCACAGGCTTGCACAGTGCGCGAGGGTGCGCCGGGGCCAGCGCCTGTACGGAATGGTGGCCCTACCATTCCAAAACACGCTACAGCGGCCGCGCACGAGAGCACAGACGTTGGAAATATATCGTTACAGGAGGTTGATAGTGACGGGAACATTGCTAGCCCCAGGCGACGGTGTGGATAGCCTGGCGCTCAGCACGTGTCTGCAGACCCTGAAGCGCCAGGTCGCGAGGCAGGCGCGCCCCGATCTGGCCCAGCAGCGGCGCGAGATCTATGCGGTGGCCTGGCGCGAGCACGGTGGCGATCCGATGGTGGTGCGCGCGGCCCGCGCTCTGGCGCGATTTCTGGCCGAGAAGGAGCTGTTCCTCTCCCTCGACGACCTGCTGGCCGGTGGGGAGCAATTCTTCGATTTCACCCTGCCCGAGCGAGCCAGCCCCGGAACCATGCGTCGCCTACCGAGGCGCGGGCACTGGAGACGTTCAGGCGCGGCCAGCGCACGGGGCTTTACTGCGGCGGCCTGGGCGGGCATGTCATCGCCGGCTACGACCGCGTGCTGGGCTTGGGCCTGGGTGCCTGCATCCGCGCCGCCGCGGCGAGGCGCAGACAGCCGGGCCCGCGCGGCGATTTCGCCGCGGCCTCCCTCGCGGTGTGCCGGGCGGCCTCGGACTATGCCCGCCGCTATGCCGCGCGGGCGCGCGACCTGGCTGCCCAGGCCGCCGACCCCGAGCCTCGCGCGCGCATGGAGCGCATCGCCGCCGCCTGTGACTGGGTCTCCCTGGAACCCCCGCGCACCTTTTTCGAGGCGCTGCAGCTCCTCTGGCTGACGCACGAGGTGATCACCGCCGAACAGTCGTCGGGGTCGCTCTCGTTGGGACGGCCTGGACCAGGTGCTCTATCCCTATTATCGCCGCGACGTGGACGCCGGGCGCCTGACCCCCGAGGACGCGGCCCAGCTGATCGAGGCGCTCTGGATCAAGTTCGCGGGCTTGCGGCGGGGGTTCCAGAACGTCACCCTCAGCGGGAGCGACGGCCAGGGCCGCGACCAGACCAACGAGCTCTCGTTCCTGTGCCTGCGGGCCACGCACAAGCTGCGCATGGACCAGCCCCTGATCTCGGTGCGCTGGCATCCGCGCATCGATCCCGCCTTCTGGCAAGAGATGGAGGCGCTGGTGCAACAGGGGATGGGCTTTCCCGCGCTGTTCAACGAGCAGGTGGTCGTGGAGGCCAAAGAGGCGCTGGGGGTCAGCCCGCAGGATGCGTGGAACTGGGGCGTGGTGGGCTGCGTGGAGCCCTCGGTGCCGGGCAAAGAGTTCTCGCACACCGAGGGACTGCGCGTGAACTGGGCCAAGGTGCTGGAGGCGATGCTCAACGACGGCCACGACATCGTCACCGGCGAGGCCGTGCCTCTGGAGGATGCGCGCGACCTGGGCGCGATCGCCACCTTCGACCAGCTCTACGCCTGGTATCGTCGCGAGCTGGCCCACGCCGTGGACCTGGGCATCCGCGGCATGAACGTGCTGGATGCGACCTTTGCGCAGCGCACGCCCTACCCCTTCCTATCCTCGACCATGGAGGGGCCCATCGAGGCGGGACGCGACGTGACGGCGGGAAGCACGGTCTACAATTTCTGCACCGTCAACGGCCTGGCCATGGCCAACGTGGCCGACGCGCTGGTGGCCATCAAGAAGGTGGTGTTTGAGGACGCGGCTGGTCTCTCTGCCCGAGCTGGCCCAGGCGCGTTGCGCGAGGATTTCGCGGGCACGAGGCGCTGCGCCAGGCCCTCTTGCGCTGCCCCAAGTACGGCAACGACCAGGAAGAGCCCGACCGGCTCTTGCGCGAGCTGTCGGACGATTTCGCGCGCGAGATCGCCAGCCACCGCAACGGGCGCGGGGGCCGCATGCAGTGTGGGCTGTACACCGTGGACAGCCACGGTTTCATGGGCCAGCGCACAGGCGCCCTACCCGATGGGCGGCGGCGCGGGGTGGCCCTGGCCAACGCGCTCTCGCCCGCCCAAGGCGCCGATACCTCCGGCCCCACGGCGGTGATCCGCTCCTGCACCAAGCTGAACCACGCGCAATTGGGCAACGGCATGGTGCTGGACATCAAATTCACTCCCAGCTTTTTCGGCGAGATGCGACGCCAAGGGATCTTCAGGCCGCTGGTGGAGGCCTATTTCCGCTCCGGCGGGATGGAGATCCAGTTCAACGTTATCGACCGGGCCACGCTGCTCGCGGCGCAGCGCTCGCCGCACGACTATCGCGACCTGGTGGTGCGCGTCTCGGGGTTCAGCGCGTATTTCGTGGACCTGGACCAGGTCGTGCAGAACGAGATCATCGCCCGCACGGAGCACGCTACGCTCTGACGAGTTCCACCAGCAGCGCGGCACTCCGGCGCCGCTCGGTCGCCATCGAGAGCATCGTTGCCCGTCCCGAGCCCTTCCGCCCCAGGGCATGGGAGCGCACGCGCTGGAGTGAGTCGGCTTGTGACCATTTCGCGCAACCGGACACCGGTGCTGGGGTTCTAGCTGGCGATAATGCCTCGACTTGGTCCGGTTCTTGGGCTGGATAGGATAGGTCTCCCCATCCCCCTCTTCCCCGGATCCGCCTACGCACTGTGGACGCTCTTGCAAAAGCGTGGGACTGCGACTTGACAAGGGTGGTGCATACGATAATATGTTGATCAGTCACAGGAAATGCGCGTGGCAAGCACCTCCATAGTCGGGGTACGCTTGGTGTTTTGTCTCTGCTGTCGAACCTCTCTACTCGCCATCGTTCGGGAGGAGGCTATCGTGTACACCAAACGCATCATTTTGTTGGTCATCTTGGCGTTGGCTAGCGTTGCGGTGCTGGGGTGCCGCAAAGCGGAGGCTACACCAAGGCCGTCCATCCCTGAGGACTCGGCGATCCGGATCCTGGGTGCCGTGGCACAGGAATATGGGTGGACGTTGGCCGAGATCAAAGCCATGGAGACTATGCAGGTGGAAGCGCAGGATCGAGACGGGAAAACTGGTACGTACACCGGGGTGAAGATCAACACCTTGCTTGATCAGGCGCAGCCCAAGCCCGAAGCCACAACCCTGCAGTTCAAAGCGGATTACGGGTATGTGGTGGATGTGCCCCTTGACAAGGTGCGGGCTTGTGCCAACTGCCTGGTCGCTTTCAAGGAGGGTAGCGACCAGCTTTCAAGCGTCATGCCGGGGTTCGATACCACGGCGCAGGTGGATGGTCTGGTTAGGATCCTCGTCAAGTAAGGATCGGAAAGGGGGTAGAGCAACTGGCTTGGGCCTCGACGTTCGTTGTGACGCCTTTCTGACTGGTGCATCTGGGATCCAATGTTACTGGTGACCACCGGAGAGCTCTGTTCCAGGGTGGTCGTCCCGCCAAAGGAGGGATGAGCGGTCATGGCAAAGAAAATGCAGCGTCGCGATTTCCTGGCACTCAGCGGTCTCTTGGGCGCAGGTGTCATGTTGTCGTCTTGCCAACCCCAGGTCGTCAAGGAGATTGTCAAGGAGACGGTCGTCGTCGAGAAAGAGAAAGAGAAGGTCGTCAAAGAGACCGTTGTCGTGGAGAAACAGGTCGAGAAGACGGTCGAGGTCACCAAGATCGTTGAGAAAGAGGTGGGGCTCAAAGAAGTGCCTCGCGAGAGGACCCTGATTCTGATGTTCGGAGGGACCGCGGGGCAATGGCCAGATGCCGGATTGGGCAACGTATACGGCGGTCTATCGCACCAGAACGGCATAGCCTCGATGCTGGAGCCGTTGGCCTTTTACTCTGCCTTTGCCGCGAAGGAGATCCTCTGGCTGGCGGAGAGTTACAAGTACAACGATACCTTCACGGAGCTGGACATCACCGTCCGCAAAGGGGCGGAATGGAGCGATGGGGTGCCTTTCACGGCCAAAGATGTGGCCTTTACCATCAACATGCTGGTCAAGAACGCACCCAAGCTACGCGATTCGGCGCAGATTAAAGAGTGGGTCAAAGAGGCCACGGCGACAGACGACTATAATGCCAAGATCACCTTCAATCAGCCGAACCCACGCTTCTTCTATGACTATCTCTCGTTCAAGTTCGACACCGGCGACTATTTGGTGCCGGAGCACATCTTCAAGGATGTGGAAGATCCCAGCACCTTCGTCTACTGGGATCCGAGCCAAGGGTTGGCCCGTCAACACGGGGCCCTACAAGCTGGTATTGCATACCCAGACACAGCGTTTCCTGGACCGGCGCGACGACTGGTGGGCGGCCAAGATCGGTTTCGCCAAGCTACCGGAGGTAGAACGAATCGTCGTCCTGCCGTCTCCCGATGAGTCCCGGATGATCCAGGAAGCGATCTCCGGCGCCGTCGACATGGAACACCTGAGTGTGGCCGGGATCCAGGAGGTCATACAAAAGAACCCCAAGATTATCACGCATTCCGGCCGGGAAAAACCCTACGGCTACATCGACTGGTGGCCGCTCTCCATGGGCTTCAACGACCTCGAAGAGCCGTTCAAGGATCCCAACGTTCGCTGGGCCGTCAGCTATGCCCTGGATCGCAAGCAGATTTGCGAGGTGGGCTACCTTGGCGCTGCCGTGCCTACGCCCATTCCTTACCCAGATTATGCCTCCCTGCGCAAGTATCGGGACAGTATTGCGGATCTCCTGCAAAAGTACCCCAGTAACGAGTTCAACCTGCAAAAGAGTGCGGAGTTGATGCAGGGTGCCGGCTGGGCCAAGGGCGCGCGATGGTTTCTGGGCCAAGGGCGGGAAAAAGTTCACCTTGGAGGTAGGGGGCTTTTCCTTCATGGGCGAGTTCGGGCCGATCCTGGCGGAGCAGCTGCAAAAAGCCGGCTTCGACGCCCAGTACACGCAGCCGGCGGACCTGGGCGACAGGCTCGCTCAGGGCAAGATCGACGCCTTCCTCTATGGCAATGGCGGGAGCATCGCCGATCCGTACCTGACGATGAATCTGTACCACGGCCGCTATGTCAAGCCCACAGGCGAGGCGATCTATCCCGCTTGGCGTTGGAAGAACGATGCCTACGACAAGATCGTGGACGAGATGGCTACGGTGCCGATGAACGACCCGAGGCTGGTGACTCTCTTCCACCAGGGGATGGAGATCTTTTTGAAGGAGATCCCCGCTCTTCCGCTGTTCCAGTTCTACCACCGGATGCCGATGAACACGGAATACTGGACAAACTGGCCAACGGATGAGAACAACTATGTGAACGAAGCCTACTGGCACCTCACCTTCCTGATCGTCCTGATGAACATCAAGGCCACCAAATAGGCGAGATAGGCCGCGCGCAAACACCTGGCGAGGGACCTGGCTGCCCCGGGTCCCTCGCGGGGCTACCGGCCATTCGTTTGTTTGGGGATGACATCGTTCGTGGCTCGAAGGACGGTTAGGGAGTCCAGGCGCAGAGAGGAGTTCAGTGCGATTCGCTTACTTACTTAGGCGTTTGGGCCTGCTGGTCCTGGTCTTGTGGACGGCGGCCACGGTCAATTTCGTGCTGCCCAAGCTCACTCCCCGCAACCCTGTCCGTGAAAGGATGATGCAACAACTGGCGGTGGGCGGGTATCAGCAGGAAAAGTTCGATGAGATGGTCAAGGCCTGGGAAGTCAAATTTGGCCTGGATCAGCCCGTGTGGAAACAATATGTCTATTATATGTCAGATTATGCCCGACTCAACCTGGGGCAGTCTTTTGCCTATTTCCCCAGGGAAGTGACAAGTTTGATTGGCAATGCGCTGCCTTGGACGATAGGTCTTCTGGGCTTCTCCTTGCTCATCGCCTTTACGCTTGGCACGTTACTCGGGGCGCTCATTTCCTGGCCCCGATCCCCCAAGGCCCTGCAGTATATGCTGGCTCCTCTGATGATGATTTCTTCTGTGCCCTTTTACTTGGTTGGGCTTATTTTGATTTATTTCCTTGGCTTCCGAGCCAAGCTGTTTCCACTGGGCGGCGCGCAAGATATAGGCGCTATCCCTGGCCTGACCTGGAAGTATGTGGGCCAGATCGTCATGCACTCGATCCTCCCCGCCCTCTCCATGATTCTGGCCGGCCTGGGAGGCTGGGCTCTGGGCATGCGAGGGATGATGGTTACGGTGCAGGGCGAGGATTACATGATCCTGGCCGAGGCTAAAGGGTTGAGAAGGTTAGCCCTGTTCTATAGCTATGGCATCCGAAACGCCTTGTTGCCTCAAATGACGGCTCTCGCTCTATCCCTTGGTTATCTCGCCTCGGGGTCGGTCCTCGTGGAGACGGTTTTCGGCTACCCCGGTGTCGGGACATTGCTGGCGCAAGCCATTCGGCAGTTCGACTATCCCACGATCTATGGCATCGTTTTCATCGTGGTCCTCGGTATCGGCATAGGGACGCTGCTCATCGATCTCATTTATCCGCTGCTCGACCCACGTATCCGCTATGGGAGGAGCTGACATGCGGTTCCTCAGTTACCTGCGACGCAACAAGCAACTCGTAGTGGGCTTGGCCATCCTGATCGGTCTGACCCTCTTTGCCACCCTTGGCCGAATACTCTGGGACGTCAGCAAGGCCTATCCCCTTGCTGCGCCGGTCAACAAGCCCCCCTCGTTACAATATCCCTTTGGCACAGACAGCCAGGGCCGCGACCTCCTGGCTGCGGCCATCCAGGGCATATACCTCACCTCCCGCATCGGCGTTACGGCCGGCATCATCGGCCTCTCTTTTGGCGTGTTTCTGGGGTTCGTGGCGGCTTATTATGGCGGGTTCGTCGACACAGTTATTCGCTGGGTGGTCGATGTGTTACTCACCGTTCCCGGGTTGTTGGTTTTGGTGGTCATTGCCTCCACGCTCCAGAGAGCCATGTCCGTAGCCGGGATGTCGCTCGTGGTGGCGCTGCTGGCCTGGATGTGGCCCACGCGAACAATCCGCGCCCAAGTTCTAACGATGCGAGAACGGGCCTTTGTTCGAGTGGCCAAGCTGTCGGGCGCCAGCGATCTGTCGATCATCTTCGGTGAGCTCCTGCCCAACCTCCTTCCCTACCTAGGGGCGTCCCTGGTTGGGTCCGTAACGGGAGCGATCTTTGCTTCGCTGGGCCTGGAGGCGCTGGGCCTTGGGCCGATGCGTGAGCCGACTCTGGGCATGACGATTTACTGGATGATGTTCTACTCTGCCTTTGTACGTGGCATGTGGTGGTGGATTATGGTCCCGGTGATGATTATCCTGCTCATCTTTGTCGGGTTGTTCCTTGTCTCCGCTGGGCTCGATGAATTGGCCAACCCGCGGCTACGGAGGAAGGTATGAGCGACCCGTTTTTGGAGGTCAAGGACCTTCAGGTCTACTATGGCACGGATGCGGGAGTCGTCAAGGCCATCGACGGCGTCAGCTTTAGCCTGGATCGTGGTGTGAAGCTTGGACTGGTGGGCGAATCGGGTTGCGGCAAGACCACCATGGCCATGGCCTTTATGCGGTTGATCAAACCTCCCGGGCGCATCGAGGGCGGGCACGTGTTTTTGGAGGGCGTGGACCTTGCGACCATCTCGGAGGAAGAGATTCGCAAGATGCGCATGACCCAGATCAGCCTGATACCCCAGGGCGCCATGAACTCGCTCAACCCTGTCGCTCGGGTCCGCGACCAGATCATCGATGGCATGCGCAATCACGACGTCAGACTGACCAAGCGTCAGTTCATGGAGCGAGTCTATCCAGGTGCTCGACTCGGTCGACCTAGACCACCACGTGGCCGAGACGTATCCGCACGAGCTCAGCGGCGGCATGAAACAACGTGTCTGTGCCGCCATCGCCATCTGCATGCATCCCAAACTGATCATTGCGGATGAACCCACCAGTGCCCTCGATGTCGTGGTCCAGAGACAGGTCATGCAAACGATTGGCCGCCTGCAGAAGGAGATGGGCGTATCGATGATCCTGATTGGCCATGATATGGGCTTGATGGCCCAATCGGTGGACCGCCTGGCGATCATGTACGCCGGCAAGCTGGCCGAGATCGGCCAGGTAGAGGAGATCTTTGACCAGCCCAGGCATCCTTACACGCGTCTGCTGATCAGTACCCTTCCGACGCTGGGACACAAGGGTGAGTTCAGCGGCATCCCGGGCATCACCCCCTCGTTACTGGAACCCCCGCCCGGGTGCCTATTCAGTCCGCGGTGTCCGGAGGCCGCGCCCATCTGTTCTGAAGTCGGCCCCGCCTTGTGCGAAGTGAGTGCCGGCCACTGGGTAGCTTGCCATGCGAACGAGGTGAAGTGATGACAACGCTCCTCGCACTCGACCGCGTGACCAAGGTTTATGGAGAGGGACTGCTAAAGAGGAGAGCCACCGTAGCCCTCGAAGACAACTATGTCTCCATCGGTGGATCCAATCCCACGATCCTGGCTATTGCCGGAGAGAGTGGCAGTGGCAAGACCACCATGGGCATGCTCCTTTTGGGCTTTATCGGCCCCACCAGTGGCAGGGTGTTGTTCAAGGGGCAGGATCTTTGGCAAGCGCCCAAGCCGGTCTGGCGCGAATTCCGCCGCGAAGTACAGGCTATCTTTCAGGACCCTTTTGAGGTCTATAACCCGTTCTACAAAATCGACCACGTCCTGACCTTGCCGCTCAGGAACTTTGGTCTGGCCAAATCCCGCGCCGAGGAACGGGACATCATCGAAAAAGCTCTCACCCGCATGGGCTTGAGGCCCGAGGAGACCTTGGGGCGCTATCCACACCAGTTGAGTGGCGGCCAGCGCCAGAGAATAACCGTTGCTCGGGCGCTGCTGCTGGACCCGAAAGTCATTATTGCCGATGAGCCGGTATCGATGATCGACGCCTCTTTGCGGGCGACAGTGCTCAAGAGCCTGCAACAGCTCAAGAACGAGATGGGCATCTCCATCCTCTATGTTACTCATGACCTGGCCACAGCCTATCACATCAGCGAGGACATCATGATCCTTTACCAAGGGTCTGTGGCCGAGGCGGGTGATGTGGATAGCGTGATCACGGGATCCCAAACATCCCTACACCCGTTTGCTGGTGAGTTCGATTCCCTGGCCCGACCCCCATCGCAGATGGAGCGAGGGTGGGGAGGCCAGTCGCGCGCGAGCTATGGGCCTGGAATTCCATGGCTGCAAGTTTGCGCCTCGTTGCCCGGATGCCTTCGATCTCTGTTGGCAGGCCCCACCGCCTCTTTACCGCACCAGTGATTCGCGTGCTGCTGCCTGTCACCTGTATCGGGAAAGCGCCGAGTTGGACAAGAGCGACATTGGGCTCGTATTGCAAGGCCGTGCTGGGAACAAGGGCCAGCGAGCCGAGCCTGCCCCAGAGGCATCATGAGCGAGAGAGGCACGGCACCTGGGCCATCTCGTCGCGGGCCCGCTGTTGGGCAGGATTTAGATAAGGATCGAGGCGCCCCCTCGGAGCCTCGACCCAATGACCTCTGCCCCTGCGGCAGCGGGAAAAAGTACAGATACTGCTGTGGGCGGCCTCAGAAAGCCTCCCCAGCCCAAGTTCTGTATATTCATCCATCGAAACAGGGATTGACGCTAAAGAATGATGCCCTGCCCATGGGGAGGCCCTATGGGTTGATGCCGATGGGCGTGACAGGCTTGGTGAATGTACTGCGCCAGGATGGCATCACGGTCAGGGGCATCAACTTGCCCCTCGAGCAGGCCCTCAACCATTCCTTCGATCTCCGCAAGTGGCTGGCCGGCCAGCCTGCGGCGCAGGTCATCCTCCTCGACCTGCACTGGTACGAGCACTCTTTTGGCGCTATCGACATTGCCCGCGTGAGTCACGAGGTACGACCCGAGATTTGGACTGTATTGGGAGGGCTGACCGCCTCGGCCTTCGCACGGGAGATCCTGGAAAGCCACCCCGCGGTGGACTTGATCGTGCGCGGTGACGCCGAGCAACCTCTGCTACAGCTCGTCAGGTATCTCCTGAAACATCCGCGTAACGAGGTCAGTGGCGCGGACCTGCAGAACATCGCCAATCTCTCCTACAGGGCCGGCGGTGAGATCGTTGAGGCTCCTCTGGCCTACTGCGCCACCGACGAGGACCTTGATCGCCTGGATTTGGTCGATCTAGGCTTTCTGGAGCATGAACGACACTATTGTGCCACCCAATATGTGTTCACCGGTCTTCTCGCAGAGCGAGACTTGCCGACGATTTCGGGACACTGGTTATGCATCGCCCGGGGTTGCCGCTATGAGTGTTCTTTCTGCGGTGGGTGTCGTTCCGCCCACCGGGCGTTGGCAGGCCGGACCAAGGTGGTGACCCGTTCGGCTGCTCGTGTCGCCGATGACTTGACGCGGTTGGCGGCCAAAGGGGTGCTCCAGGCATGCCTCTCCCACGACTTGAGCGCGTTGGGGGAGGATTATTGGCTGGCGCTTTTTGCCGAGATGGATGAGCTGGACATCAAGATTGGGCTCTATAACGAGTTCTTCCAGTTGCCTAGCGCCGCGTTCATCGAGGGGTTTGCCCGACGGGCCAGGCCGCTACATAGCTGCGTAGCCTTTAGCCCTCTCTCCGGCTCTGAAGCGGTGCGCAGGCTGAATGGAAAGCGCTACTCGAACGAGCGCTTTTTCCATGCCCTTGACCTCTGCAAGCGGCATGGTCTTCCCGTCCTGGTCTACTTTTCTCTCAACCTGCCTGGCGAGAATGAGCAAACGCTGGACGAGACCTTGGCCATGGCCGGCCGTATATGCGCCGAGTATCCGGCGCATCTGCTTCGTATACTCGATACATTGCACACACTAGACCCCCATTCGCCGATGAGTCGGAAGCCGGAGCGCTTTGGTATCCAAACGAGTATGGTCACCTTTGCAGATTACTACCAATACTGCGCTATGACCTCCGTGGCCCACCCACAAGCCCGCTGGGGCGTGCACCGCGGTATCGGTGGCCCAGTCGGCGAATCGTACATCCGCATGGCGGAGCGGTGGGATGCCTTTGCGAAACAACATGAACCTAGTGTGCTGCCGCTGCCAACGTCTTGGTAAGTGGGAGATTTCCGCCTCTTGCTTAAGCCCTGGCCGGGCCTGGTCGCACACGCGCTGGAGTGAGTCGGCTTGTGACCCATGATTCCGAGAATTAGTGGTGATGAACACAGATTGAAGAGGATGAACACCGATAAGAAAAAGAGAATTATCCTTTTCCCATCTGTGTTCATCCTCTGCCATCGGTGTTTATCAGTGTGAGTTCTCGGAATCTACGGAAACGCAGATACTTGGTAAGGAGGGCTGCCATGCGCCTTAAAGACAGGGTCGCTATCGTCACCGGAGCGGGGTTTGGCATCGGGCGCGCCTGCGCCGTGCGCTTTGCCGAGGAGGGCGCCGATGTGGTCGTCGCCGCGCTGCACGAGGAGAACGGCCGCGAGACGTGCGCCATGGTCGAAAAGGCCGGCCGCCGCGCGCTCCTCGTGCAGACCGACGTGCGCAAGCTGGACGATATCCAGCGCATGGTCGACCGCGCCATGGAGACCTACGGCAAGATCAATATCCTGGTCAGCAACGCGGGCGTGCAAAAGTTCACCCCCTTTATCGAGATCAGCGAAGACGAGTTCGATTGGGTGGTCGATACCAACCTCAAGGGCGAGTTCTTTTGCGGGCAGCGCGTGGCCCGCGAGATGGTCAAGGCGGGCCAGGGCGGCGTGATCATCAACATCGGCTCGGTGCAGTCCGAGGTGGGCGTCAACGGCCTGTCGCACTATGGCTCGACCAAGGGCGGCATCCGCATCCTGACCAAGGTCATGGCCCTGGAGCTGGCGCAATACGGCATCCGCGTCAACGGCATCGGCCCGGGCGCCATCCAGACCGGGATGATGAAGACGCTCAACGACGCGTCCTTCTCCGAGGCCGAGATGAAGGCCGCTATCCCCATCGGGCGCGTGGGCGACCCCCGCGAGATCGGGGATTGCGCGGTGTACCTGGCCTCCGATGAGTCCAGCTATTTCACGGGCACGATGGTCTACCCCGATGGGGGCTGGCTTATTCGCTAGGAGGTGCGCCCATGCTCGATGCGCCACGCGTCGTCTGCGGCAAGTCGGGGCCGCCGGCCAAGGAGATGGCTCGCCGTGCGCCTGCGCGACCTCCCTGTACGGCGGGCATCCTGCCCTCCCGACCCGCCCGACTCCCTCGTCCCCGCGTGGGATACCCAGCTCACCCTCACCTGCCTGCAGGGCCTGGTCAACCGCGAGTCGCCGCGCCTGTTCCTGGCGCAGGACCGCTACGACGAATTATGGCTCGCCTGGCTCGTGGAGCGAGGCGACGTGCGGCAGAGTGACCTGGCTCTCCCCGGACGAGGCGTTGGACCGCTTCGTCGGCGTCGCGAGCGGCCTGGTGATCATCGATCCCGCCATCCCCGCCTCGATCAACGTGGCCACCATGCTGGCGGGGATCAGGGGTTGGCTGGTCGCCACGCCCGCGCTGGCCAGGTCCCCGCGCCTGGCCCAATGGGTCGCTACCACCGGCGCGCCCACGCTCGACCTGGCCGACCTCCAGTGGAAGAGCGACGCCGAGGCCTACCACTGCGTCTACGACCGCTATTTCGACGATCTCTCGCACGCCATGTGCGCCATGACCGATCCCTACGACCTGCCCTTCGCGACTACCTGGTCGAGTTCAAGGTCCCGCTTCTCTGGGTCAAGCACTCGGATATCGAGATGTCGGCCAGGACCGGAGATGCCGCAGCGGAAGGGGCCGGCCCTGCGGAGGTGGGCTCCGAAGAGGCCCTGGCCGAAGAGATCCTCGATGCGCCTGCCGCCCAACATCCCTTGCCTCGGCTGGCCCTATGCCCCTCTGCGCGCCGACGAGGGGCTGGGCGAGCATCGCGGGGTGATCCTGGCCAACGAAGAGTTCTCTGTTCGCCGCGACCCGCTCCCCGGCAAGGCCGCGCGGCCGAACTGAGCGCCGAGCCGTTTTCGTGGAGGAGAACCCCGCAAGAGTCGCGCCGACGGCAAGCCTGCCGGGACGATCCTGCTGACTTCGCCGATCCGGACGGCGGCCGTGGCGGTCGCTTCGATCGTGCTCGCCGAGGTCGTCGCGATGGCGATCCTCCGGTTCGTGAAGCCCCTCCCGTTCTGGCCGGCGACGCTCAACGACGCCACGGTCCTGGCCGTCATCGTCGTGCCGGCGCTCTGGCTCCTCGTTTTTCGCCCCGTTACCCGGTTGGCGGAGATGCGGCGGCGGATCGTCCGGGAGATGGAGCGGCGAAAGCGCGAGATCGAGGCCCTCTACGCGGTCACGGCGGCCGGCACGCGCCAGCTCGACCTCGACCGGCTCCTTCCCGAGGTCGTGGACGTCGTGGCGCAGCTCTTCGACGCCGACGGCGGCTGGGCGGTCGTGCTCAGCCGGGACCCGTCCCGCGAGCCGCTGGTCGTCGGCGCTCGCGGCGTCCCGGCGCCGCTCCTCGCGCCCGAGATGACCCGGCTCTTCACGGACTGCCCGGACTGCCCCGGCTGCGTCCCCTTCTCCGGCCCGCCCGCCGAGGCCCAACTCGTCGCCGAATGCCTGCGCCTGCCGGCCAGCGCCTTCGAAGCGGCGGGCTTCCGGAAGCACCTCGCCATGCTCCTCTCGGACCGGGACGAGAGCCGGGTCCTCGTGAACCTCGTCTGGCGCATCCCGCGCGAGCACGACGCATCGGAGCGTTCGCTCCTCCGCGCGATCGCCGCACAGGTCGGCATCGCCGTCAGAAACGCCGCCCTCTACCAGGCGGAGCAGCGCGCCCGGGAGGCCGCCGACACGATGGCGTCGGCGAGCCTCGCGATGACCCGGAGCCTGGACCTCGACGCCGTCCTCGCGTCGCTCCTCGACCACCTCGGCCGCCTCGTCCCGTTCGACCGGGCCAAGGTGATGCTCCTCGAGGGCGAGTCGCGACTGAAGGTCCGGGCCATCTTCACGCCGTCGGGAAAGCTCGACTTCGGCGACCGCTCCTTCGACAGCTTCGACATCGCCGCGAATGGGGCGGTCCACGAGGTCCTCTCCACCCGCAGGGGCATCTTCATCGGCGACACGCGCTCCCACCCGGAGTGGGGGCGGAGGATGAAGTCCGGGTTCGAGCGAAGCTGGCTCGGCGTGCCTCTTCTCTCCGGCGGAAAGGCCATCGGCCTCTACACGCTGGTGAAGGCCGAGGCCGGCTTCTTCACGCGGGAGCACATCCGGCTCGCGGAGGCACTCTCCGCCCCCGCTTCGGTCGCCGTTTCCAACGCCCGCCTCTTCGAGGCGCTGGGGACGAGCCGCAAGCGGCTCCAGGACCTGTCGCGCCAGCTCGTCGAGTTCCAGGAAAACGAGCTCCGGCGGATCGCGCGCGAGCTTCACGACGAATCCGGGCAGCTCCTCTCCTCGCTCAAAGTGGGCCTCCACCTTCTCCAGAACGACGCCGGGCGGCCCGAGGCGGTCTTTTCGCGGGCGGAGGATCTGAAGCGCCTCGCCGACCATGTGCAGGAGGGCCTGCACGGACTCGCGAGCGACCTGCGGCCGGCCACGCTCGACCATCTCGGGCTTCTTCCCGCCCTGGACGAGCTGGCCGCGACGCTCTCGGAGAGCGGCCGCCCGACCGTCCACCTCGAGACGACGGCGCTGGCCGGAACGCGCCTCGCGCCCGACCTGGAGACGACCCTCTACCGGATCGCCCAGGAAGCTCTCCGGAACGCCGTCCGGCACTCCCGGGCGCGGCAGGTGAGCCTCGTCCTCGAGAAGCGCGGCGACCACATCCTCATGATCGTGGAGGACGACGGCCGCGGCTTCGACGTCGAGGCCGCGAGCCGGACCGGGCGCCTCGGCCTTCTCGGCATCCGCGAGCGCGCCGAAATGTTCGGCGGTACCCTGCTCGTCGAGAGCAGCCCGGGCTCGGGCACGACGCTCGTCGTGGAGATACCGCATGTCGCTTAGGATCCTGATCGCCGACGACCACGGGCTGATGCGCGCCGGCCTTCGCGCCCTTCTGAACGAGGAGACGAACTTCGAGATCGTCGGCGAGGCCGCGACGACCGAAGAGGCCGTCGAGGCCGCCCTGAAGCTGAAGCCCGACGTCGTCCTGATGGACCTTTCGATGCCGGGCGCCGGCGGGATCGACGCGACACGACGCCTGAAGGAGCAACTTCCCCGCGCTCGCGTCCTGATTCTGACGGTTCACGAGGACGGCCGGCTCCTCCGCGAGGCGGTGAAGGCGGGTGCCGTCGGCTACATCGTCAAGCGGGCGGTCGAGTCGGAGCTGGTCATGGCGCTTGGAGCCGTTCAGCGGGGCGAGCTCTACGTCCACCCCTTCATGACACGCGCCCTCCTCGAGGATGACCCCGCTCTCCCGGCGCCGTCGCCGCACGGCCCCGAGACGCTCACGCGCCGCGAGACGGAGATCCTCCGGCTCGTCGTCCGGGGCTACACGAACCGTCAGATCGCCGACGACCTGAGCGTCTCGGTCCGCACGATCGAGACCCACCGCGCCAACTTCATGGGAAAGCTCGGCCTCTCCAACCGCGCGGAGATCGTCCGCTGGGCCGCCGAGCACGGCCTGAGGGACTGACTCTCCCGGAACGCCGCCTCGGGCCTACGTAGTTTCCCTAGAAGCGCCTCCGTAGTTCTTACGCGTGGCGGAGCCCTGTCTATCTCGTGTTTTCCCCGCTTGCGCCGTGTCAGGCAGGGAACGAGATTGTCTCCACCAATTTCGTCGAGTCACCTTCGTCGAGGCCGCCGTGAACGGTAGAGGGTTTCGAAGGACGCCGCAGTTCATTACGCGAGAGGGCGGAACCTCGAAGTTCGTCTACGCGGTCCCGCCGGGCACGACCAACCCGGTCAAGGGCCGCGCCGCAGCTCATGACTTTCAACCGGATGCCTGAAGGAAGGAGGACCAAGTGTTGAACCGACGGGATCTCATCAAGAAAGGGCTCGGAGTGGGCGCAGGCCTCGCCCTCGGGAGGTGGGGCAAATGGGGCAGCGTCTACGCATTCAATCAGAGCCCTGGCATCCCGCTTTTCGGGACGACGCTCCGCGGCGTCGGTCCCGGCGGCATCCCCGTGGCGGCGCCGGACGCCTTCCCCGCTCCCGTGACCGGTGTGACCCACTACTCGATCGACATCAACCAGTTCACCGACAGTGGTGTCTGTCCGACTCTCGGACCGACGACGCTCTGGGGATACAACCCGGTGAATCCGCTTGGCGGCGGGAACCAGCCGCAGAAGCACCTCGCCGGGATCATCGTCGGCCAGAAGGGCGTGCCGATCCAGCTCAGCGTCCGGAACAAGCTCTTCGTCAATGAACACATCCTCCCGGTCGACATGACGATCCCGGGAGCTCAGCTCGGGGTCAACCGGACGGCGGTCCACCTGCACGGCGGTCTGGTTCCATGGATCAGCGATGGTGGCCCCTTCGACTGGTTCGGCCCGTCCGGGACACACGGTCTGAGCTTCCTGAACAACCAGGTCCTGAACCCGACCGCTCCTCCAGGCTCCGCCGAGTACTACTACCCGCTGAACCAGAGCGCCCGATTCCTCTGGTACCACGACCACGCCGTCGGCATCACCCGGCTGAACGCCTATGCGGGAATCGCAACGGGCCTGATTGTCCGCGACGACTTCGAGATCAACCTGAAGAACCTGGGGCTTCCCGAGTTCATCGAGAACAGCGTTCTGGGCGGCCTGACGGTCCAGGAGCTGCCCATCGTCATCCAGGAAAAGATCTTCGTCGACAAGAAGATCCGAAAGTCCGACCCGACCTGGCCGGGGCCCACATCCGAGGGAAGCCTCTGGTACGCCCACGTGTACGACCCGGCCCGCTGGGAAGTGGGGGCGGGGGGCCTCCCGATCCCAGATCCTTCATGCATTCCCGAGTTCTTCGGCGACACGATGCTCGTCAATGGAACTGTTTACCCGCAGACCACCGTCCAGGCGCGCCGGTATCGCCTCCGGCTTCTGAATGCCACCAACGCACGATTCCTGAATCTGCAGCTCTATGAGGACGACGGCAGCCGCAACGGGATCACCCTGAATACCGCCGGCAAGCCGACCAACAGGCCGTTCGTCAACGCCGCCACCGGGGATCCGTCCTTCCTCCAGATCGGTACAGAGGGGGGCTTCCTTTCGAAGCCGGTGAAAGTCCCTTCCAACCAGCCCTTCGGCTACACACCGGGTTATCCCGGACCTGATCCGGAGACCGGCCAGACGGACCCCTCGAAGATCCTCAAGTCGCTTCTCGTGGCGCCGGCGGAGCGGCCCGACGTCATCGTGGACTTCAGCGGATATGTCGGGAAGAGCGTGATCCTCTATGGCGATGCGCCCGCTCCGTTCCCGAGCGGCGACGATATCAACGACTACTTCCCGGGATTCAACGTGACCAACAACCCCGTCAACGGCAAAACGAAGAACGGCTTCGGCCCCAACAGCAGGGTCTTGATGCGGTTCAAGGTGGTCCCAGCACAAGGTGTCCCGGACCTGCCGCTGACCATCAATACGGAGACGGATCTGACACCCGGCATCGATCCGTTCCTGACTCCATGGGGCGTGACCACGCCACCTACGGGCACACCGCGCTTCCTGAGCCTGAACGAGTGCTTCGACGAGTACGGGCGGCTCATCCAGATCCTCGGCGATGGCTTGGCGCCCTATGGCTCGCCTTATGAGGGGCACGCCAGATACATGAACTATCCGCCGAAAGGAAAAACAAAGAACGTAGGGTCAACGGAGCAGGCGGTTCAGAATGGCGACACCGAGGTCTGGGAGATCTATAACACCACAGGGGACGTCCACCCGATGCACTTCCACCTCGTGAACGTCCAGGTCATCAATCGGCAGTTGTTTGATGCAAACGCGTTCCCCGGCTTCGTCCCTGCCGGACCCGTCCTGTCGCCCGAGCCGAACGAGCTGGGCTGGAAGGAGACCGTGCCGATGTACCCGGGGACAGTCACGAGGGTCATCATGAAGTTCGACGTGCCGAAGATCCTCAAGGCCGACGGAACCACGGTCGTACCGACGCCCTCCAGCCCCCGGACCGGCGGAAACGAGTACGTTTGGCACTGTCACATTCTCGAGCACGAGGAGCACGACATGATGCACGCGCTGGTCGTCACCTGACGGCCCGCGGCGCGAATGGAATTCCCCGGGGCCCCGCGGACCACCGCGGGGCCCCTTTTCTCCTTCCGTCCTGAGCCATATTGCTCATGGAAACCCCTTAGGCCCCTCGGCTAGCGTGAGAGCACTGTCATGAAGCGGATTCCCGTCATCGCCGCGCTCCTCGTCGGAGCCTTCGTCCTCTTCCTCGCCGGCGCCTGGGCGGGGCACCGCTCCGCCGGAAGCGGGGCCGCCCCCGGCGGGAAGAAGGTCCTCTACTGGGTCGACCCGATGCACCCGGCCTACAAGTCCGACAAGGCGGGTATCGCCCCCGACTGCGGGATGCAGCTGGAGCCGGTCTACGAGGACGGGAGCACGGGGGACGGAAAGACCCTCCCGGCCGGCGCGGCGAAGGTGAGCTCCGAGCGGCGCCAGATGATCGGCGTCCAGGTCGGCGTGGCGGAGGTGGCGGGAGGGACTCGAACGGTCCGGACGCTCGGGCGGGTGGCCGTGGACGAGACGCGCATCTACCGCTTGAACGCCGCCACGGACGGCTGGATCCGCGAGATCTCGCCCGTCACCGTCGGGAGCATCGTCAAGAAGGACCAGACGCTGGCCGCCTTCTACGCCCCCGAGTTCCTCGGGGCCCAGCAGAGCTACATCTACGCGATGAGCGCGCTCGACCGGTACGAGGCCTCCGGCAAGGAGACGCCCGAGCAGATCCAGAGGACGAGCGTCAACGTCCTGTCGGCGAGAAACGCCCTCGAGAACCTCGGGATGGGCGACAAGCAGCTGGAGGAGATCCGGAAAACGCGCGAGATCGCCCAGAAGATCGACATCGTCTCGCCCGCGGACGCCTTCGTCATCGCCCGGGACGTCAGCCTGGGCCAGAGGTTCGAGAAAGGGAAGGAGCTCTTCAGCCTCGCCGACCTCTCCCGGGTCTGGATCCTCGCCGACGTCTTCGAGCGGGAAGGGCACGACGTCCGTACGGGGCAGACCGCGAAAGTGACGCTTCCGTACCAGGCCCGGAGCTTCGCCGGAAGGGTCAGCGACGTCCCGCCGATCTTCGACGCGGCCACCCGGACCCTGAAGGTGCGCCTCGAGACGCAGAACCCGGGCTTTTCTCTCCGTCCCGACATGTTCGTGGACGTGGAGTTCACCGTCCCGTACGCGCCCACGCTCACCGTGCCTGCGGACGCCGTCCTCGATTCGGGGCTGCGCCAGACGGTCTACGTCGAGACCGAGCCGGGCGTCTTCGAGCCGCGGAAGGTGCAGGCCGGCCGGACCCTCGGGGACCGGATCGAGATCCTGAAGGGGCTGATGCCGGGCGAGAAGATCGTCCTCTCGGGGAACTTCCTCATCGACTCCGAGAGCCGGATGAAGGCCGCCGCGGCCGGCGTCCGGGGCGACACGTCGAAGGACCCGATCTGCGGAATGGACGTGGACGAAATGAAGGCGAGCGCCGCCGGGAAGACGAGCGAGTACCAGGGAACCACGTGGTACTTCTGCTCGGACAACTGCAAGAAGGAGTTCGACGCCATGCCGGCGAAGCACGCGGGGGCGGGCGTCCGGGGCGGCACGTCGAAGGACCCGGTCTGCGGGATGGACGTGGACGAGACGAAGGCGCGCGCCGCCGGGAAGACGAGCGAATACCGGGGCTCCACGTGGTACTTCTGCTCGGACGGCTGCAAGAAGGCCTTCGACGCCGAGCCGGCGAAGCACGCGGGGGCGGGCGGCGGACCGGGCCATGGTTGACCGCGTCATCGAGTTCTCGGTCCGCAACAAGCTCGTCGTCTTCATCCTAACGGCCGCCGCGGTGCTGGGCGGCTGGTGGTCGCTGAAGAAGGTCCCGCTCGACGCCATCCCCGACCTCTCCGACACGCAGGTCATCATCTACTCGAAGTGGGACCGGAGCCCCGACGTCGTCGAGGACCAGGTCACCTACCCGATCGTCGCCGCGCTCCTCGGCGCGCCCAAGGTGAAATCCGTCCGCGGCTTCTCGGACTTCGGGTACTCGTACGTCTACGCGATCTTCGAGGAGGGAACCGACATCTACTGGGCCCGATCGCGGACGCTCGAGTACCTTTCCGGCGTCCTTCCCGGGCTCCCCGCCGGCGTGAAGACCGAACTGGGGCCCGACGCCACGGGCCTCGGCTGGATCTTCCAGTACGTCCTCGTGGACACGTCGGGACGGCACAGCCTGGCCGACCTCCGCGCCTACCAGGACTGGACGCTGCGCTACCAGCTCCGGTCGGTCCCGGGGGTGGCGGAGGTGGCGCCCGTCGGCGGCTTCGGGCGGCAGTACCAGGTGAACGTCGACCCGATCCGGCTTCAGGCCTACGGCATCCCGATCGGCCGCGTCGTGGAGGCGGTGCGCGGAGGGAACGCGGAGACGGGCGGGCGGCTCATCGAGTTCGGCGGCACGGAGTACATGGTGCGCGGGCGCGGCTACGCGAAGTCGCTCAAGGACTTCGAGGACATCGTTCTCACCGCGTCCGAGTCGGGAACGCCGATCCGGATCCGCGACGTCGGGCG
This sequence comes from uncultured Acidobacteriota bacterium, assembly GCA_963801475.1. Classification (GTDB taxonomy): domain Bacteria; phylum Acidobacteriota; class Thermoanaerobaculia; order UBA5066; family UBA5066; genus DAOMFB01. The sequence continues at coordinate 43,816 of CAWDEX010000002.1, forward strand.
CGTGACGATGGGGCCGGACCTCCGGCGGGGGGTGACGGACCTCGACGGCGAGGGGGAAGCCGTCTCGGGGATCATCGTCATGCGGCAGGGACAGAACGCCCTCGACGTGATCGACCGGGTCAAGGCGAAGATCCGCGAGATCGAGCCCGGGCTTCCCGAGGGAACGAAGATCGTCGCCATCTACGACCGCTCGGACCTGATCCGGCGCTCGATCGACAATCTCAGGACGACGCTGATCGAGGTCATCGTCACGGTCGTCCTCGTCATCCTCCTCTTCCTCTGGCACATCCCGAGCGCCCTCATTCCCGTGATCACGATCCCGGTGGCGGTCCTCGTCTCGTTCATCCCCTTCCGCGCCATGGGGCTCACCGCGAACATCATGTCCCTCGGCGGCATCGCCATCGCCATCGGCGCCCTCGTGGACGCTTCGATCGTCGTCGTGGAGCAGACCCACAAGAAGCTGGAGGAGTGGGAAAAGCACGGCCGCCCAGGCTCGTACCAGGACGTCGTCGTCGCGGCGGTGAAGGAGGTCGCGGGCCCGAGCTTCTTCGCCCTCCTCGTCATCGCCGTCTCGTTCCTGCCGGTCCTGGCCCTCGAGGCGCAGGAAGGGCGCCTCTTCAAGCCGCTCGCCTACACGAAGAACCTCTCGATGATCGTGGCGGCGGTCCTCGCCATCACGCTCGACCCCGCCCTGCGCGTCCTGCTGACGCACGTGAGGACCTTCGGGTTCAGCCCCGCCTGGCTCTGCCGCATCGCGAACGTCGCGCTCGCGGGCCAGATCCACTCCGAGGAGAAGCATCCGGTCAGCCGATTTCTCATCCGAATCTACGAGCCCGTGGTGAAGTGGTCGCTCCGGCGAAAGTGGGCCGTCATCGGGGGCTCGGTCGTTCTCCTCGTCGCCACGATCCCGGCCTTCATGAAGCTCGGTTCGGAGTTCATGCCACCCCTCGACGAGGGGACGCTCTTCTACATGCCCTCGACCATGCCGGGCATCTCGATCACGGAGGCGCAGAAGCTGCTGCAGGTGACCGACCGGGTCATCAAGCAGTTTCCCGAGGTAGACCGCGTCCTGGGGAAGGCCGGGCGGGCCGAGACGTCGACCGATCCGGCTCCGCTCTCGATGCTCGAGACGGTCATCACCCTGAAGCCGCAGTCGGAGTGGAGGAAAGTGCCGACCTGGTACTCCGGTTGGGCGCCGGAAGGTCTGAAGAAGGTCCTGCGGCGCATCACGCCGGACCACCTCTCGTCGGAGCAGCTCGTCGATCAGCTCAACGAGGCCCTGAAGATTCCCGGCGTCTCGAACGCGTGGACCATGCCGATCCGCGCACGCATCGACATGCTCACCACGGGAATCCGGACGCCGGTCGGGCTGAAGATCTCCGGGGCGGACCTCAAAGTCATCGAGGAGATCGGCGCGCAGGTCGAGGCGGTCCTTCCCCAGGTGCCCGGGACGCGCGGCGTCTTCGCGGAACGGACGGGGGGCGGCTTCTTCCTCGACTTCGAGTGGAACCGCGACGAGCTGGCCCGCTACGGCCTCTCCGTCGAGGAAGGCCAGCAGCTCGTCCAGAGCGCCATCGGCGGCGAGAACGTGACGACGACGATCGAGGGGCGGGCGCGATACCCCGTGAACGTCCGGTACATGCGCGACTTCCGTGCGGACCGGGCCGCGCTCGAGCGGGTCCTCGTCCCGGTGGCGGGTGGGCAGAAGCACGTCCCGCTCGGCCAGCTCGCGGCCGTCCACGCCGCGAGCGGCCCCTCGATGATCCGGAACGAGGACGGCCTCCTGACCGGCTACGTCTACGTGGATCTCGCGGGGCGCGATCCGGCCGGCTACGTCGAGGAGGCGGCCTCCGTCCTGCGCGAGAAGGTGAAGCTGCCGGCCGGCTATGCGCTCGCCTGGAGCGGCCAGTGGGAGGCGATGAAGCGGGTCCGCGAGCGCCTGACCGTCGTCGTGCCGGTCACGCTCTTCCTCGTCTTCCTCCTCCTTTACATGAACACCCGCTCCGTGACGAAGACGGCCATCGTCCTGCTCGCCGTGCCGTTCTCGGCCATCGGGGCCGTCTGGTTCCTCTGGCTCCTCGGCTACAACATGAGCGTCGGGGTCTGGGTGGGGCTCATCGCGCTCCTGGGCGTCGACGCGGAGACCGGCGTCTTCATGCTCCTCTACCTCGACCTCGCCTACGAGCAGGCCCGGAAGGAAGGGCGCCTGACGTCGCTCGCCGACCTCCGCGCCGCCATCGTCCAGGGCGCCGCGAAGCGGATCCGTCCGAAGTTCATGACGGTGGCGACCACGTTCCTCGGCCTCGTCCCCATCATGTGGGCGACCGGCACCGGGGCCGACGTCATGAAGCGTATCGCTGCCCCGATGATCGGCGGCATCTTCACGTCGTTCCTCCTCGAGCTGATCGTCTACCCGGCGATCTACGAGATCTGGCGCTGGAACTTCGAGATGAAGCGCCGGATGCCGGCCGCGACAGGCGCGGCCCTCCTCCCCGGTTAAAGCAGATCTGCGCGGCCGCCCGGCCGACCCGAAGGCGCCCCTCCTCGACGAACGTCGCCGTCGGCGGCGAACCGGTGAAACGCCCACCCTCCTCCTGATTCATCCGCATGGCGTGAAAGAAGTTACGGTGGTTCGCAAATTGCATCGAAGGCTCCCCGTAAGTGTATCCAGGCATGAAAGCGACATTAAGTGGTCGTCCCGGCCCCCGAACCGCCGAAATCACTGCCGCAGGCTGTCGGCGCGACGCTCGCAGCGATTCCCGTCGGCGGTCTCTGGCCGTCTTCGCCGTCGCACTTCTGGGCCTCGCCGGTTGGGCCGGTCCCGCCCCGGGGCAGTGCACGATTTCGTCCGGGCCGACGGACCTGCATCTCAATACGGCGGCCCCGTCTCCCCTCGCGAATTTCACCAGCGCCGTCCCGTACCTGAACGGAACCCGCGCCATCATCCGGGCGGACTGGGGTTTCGGCGTCTACGACATCACCAATCCGGCGTTCCCCTCGCCGGTCTCGTGGGCGAACCACTTCAGCGCCGACCCGAACTGGGGCTTCCTGGGAGGCTGTGGCGACGGTCAGAGTTTCTCCACCGACTGGATTGCGGCCTCCGGGGACGGTGCGCGAGCTTTCTCCTCGACGGCGTCGAGGTACGAGTGCCGGGCCTCCAACCTCGTGATGTCGCCAAACGGATCCGGCTTCTTCAAGATCTCGGGGGACACCGGCTATTCGCGCGCGAAGTTCCTCGCGGTCCAGAAGTGGGGCTCGCGCTACATCCTCTACGGCCTCGCCGGGTATTACTCTCAGGTCTGGGCCGCAGACGTCTCCGACCCGCTCCCGGGCTTCATCGTGGTGCCAGGCGGCGTTTCGCCCTCGAAGGGGAATGTCCCATTCGAGGTCTCGACCTTCCCGGCGGCCTCCTCCACGCGGGCGATGAAGTACGTAGATCCGGGCTTCCTGCTCCTGGCTGACTACGACAAGCTTTCTATAGTGGACGTGTCGAACCCGGGTCCCGCGGGGAGCATCACGACCGGCAAGACCTGGAAGACGGTTTTCCTCTCCGACTTCGGTCGGCCGGATTACCCGGCCAGCCAGCTCGTGACGGTCGGCGCCGCGCTGAACAGCGCCGGGAACCTCTACATCGTGGGCGAGTTCAAGAACGCGAGCAACCAGCCCGACGGCTTCTCGCTGATCGAGTGGAACCCGACGACAGGGTCGAAGACCCTTCGCGGCTCGTTCCTTCCGGCGGCCGGCTTCTCCGGCACCGGCTCCATGTCGGGAAGCAGCGTCTCCCTCGTAGAGCAGCAGCCCGGAATCGGCGTCTTTTTCTGGGCGGCCTCGCAGACGGGAGGGACGGGCGACAAGCCGAGGTACCGCCTCTACGCGGCCACGGGAGACGGCTGGAGGCAGGGCTCGCTCCCTCAGGAGGTCCTGACGGTCGATACGGGCGCCAACCCGACCTTCGCCGGCGTGGCGCAGTCGGGGTTCGCCTGGAGGCCCTCTAACAACGACGTCGTCTCCATCATCGCGACCGTCTTCAGCGCCTACACTCTGAACCTCTCCTGCCAGCTGGGACCCGCGCCGGCCATCAGCACCCTGAAGGTCGAGATGGAGCCCTGCCCCGCCTCGGGGCCCTGCGAGGTGAAGACGGGGTCCTCACCCGTCGTCGTCGGCCAGAAGCTGAAGCTCTCGCCGACGATCCTCCCGAGCGCCGCGGTCCTTCCGATAATCGACTGGAAGCTCGACTTCGACTACCACTCGTCCGAGACCCCGGGGACGAGCTGGGGGAGCCTGAAGAACCCCGACTACGCGACCTCCCCGACCTGGACGGCGGGAACGACCTTCTCCTTCATCGGACCGTGCGACAAGAACGTCTCGGCCGATCCGGCCTCGGGCACGAACTGCTGGACGTCCGTCATCGGCAATGGATCGTACGGCGGGCCCGACTTCGGAAGCGCCAACCCTCCGTGGGGCTCCACCAGCACCGGACTGCAGGCCGCCTTCGAGGGACGGAACAGCCTCGGAACGAGCGGCCCCGCCCTCGTCCCGGTCACGTGGAAAGTGCCGACGGTCCAGCTCGCGAGCTACACCGTCCTGAAGGGAAACCTGCTGCAGGACGCCACCGAAAGGCCCACCAACGACCCGCTCGGGGACAAAGCGGGCTACAAGTGGTACATCCCGAACAGCCCGAACACGAACCCGGTGCCGGGAGACCTCGTCGCCGCCTGCAACGGGAAGAGCACCTGCCCCTTCAATCCGGTGGGGCCGCCCGGCGTCTACAAAGTCTGGCTGACGACGCCCCCGTATCCCGGCGGATACCAGAGCTGCGACCTCGGCGCCGCCTGCGCTTCGGGCTTTTCGCCACTCCCGGTGACCCTCACGGAGATCGTCCCGAACTTCACGATCGGGGGCTCGCCGGCGTATCCGACGACTGTCCTGCTCTCGCTCGGCTCCCTCTCGGTCGTCGACACGTCGACGAAAGGCCCGGCCATCACGATCACGGGCCACAAGTACTGTTATACGGCTCCAGGCGCGAGCTGCGACCCTGCCACGGGAAACGCCTTCACGCCCGGGGCCACGGCGATCCCGCTCCCGGCCAAGGGAGACTACTGGTTCTTCTTCGGCGTGACGTACACGGGGGGAGGTAACTCGTTCGAGTACTTTACGCCGAACAAGGAGACCAACCCGCGCGCGTGGAAGGTCTGCGTCATCGATCCCACAGTGACCGTCTCCGTCTCTCCGAACCCCGCTTCGGCGACGCCGGGGACGCCAATCAACTTCACGGCGACCGCAACCGGCGGAACCCCCGGGTATTACTACAAGTGGGATTTCGGAGACGGAACATACCTTCCTTACAACCCTACTCCCTCTGTCATCCACTACTACGCTACGGCCGGGACGTACACCGCCACCTGCACCGCGATCGACTCGAACGGCGCGACCGGGACCAGTACAACGACCGTCGTCATCGACTGCGTCTCCGGCCTGGCTGCCGGCAACAACGGACCCGTCTGCCCGGGGGGGACGATCCTCCTTTCGGCGACGCCGATCTCCGGGGCCATTTACTCCTGGACCGGCCCGAACGGTTTCACCTCGACGGCGCAGAATCCGGCCATTCCCGCGGCGACCCCGGCCGAGAGTGGCACGTATTTCGTGACGGTCACGGTCAACGGGTGCACCTCGTCACCGGCCTCCACTCTGGTCGTGGTGAAGCTGCCCCCGCCGGCCCCCACGGTGGGAAACAGCGGGCCGATCTGTGCGGGCGACACGCTGAGCCTGACGGCCAGCACGATCTCCGGGGCGTCCTACCTCTGGGCCGGCCCGAACGGCTTCTCTTCGACCCAGCAGAACCCGTCCATCCCGAACGCGACGGCATTGGCCACCGGCCTCTACAGCGTGACGGTGACCGTCGACGGGTGCAGCACGGTCGCTTCGACGTCGGCGGTCGTCAGGGCGACGCCGGCCGCTCCCCTCATCACCGCCCCCACCTCGACCCTTCCTGGCGCGACGGGTCAAGTCGCGAGCGTGCCTCTCCATGGCGGTAGCAGCTACCTCTGGGGCATCACCAACGGCACGATCACCAGCGGGGCCGGCACGAACCAGATCACCTTCACGGCGGGATCTTCCGGCGTCACGATTCTCACGAACGTGGAGACGACCTCCACGGGCTGCGTCTCGGCAACCGCCACGGAGTACGTCAACATCAACGTCCAGCGGGCCGGCCTCGTCGAGGATGCTCACTCCTCTGGCGGCACGATCTCGAACGTGAACAACATCCTCGAGCCGGGCGAGAGGATCCTCGTCAATCCGTCCTGGAAGAATGTCAGCGCCTCACCGCTGGCTCTCACCGGCACCGCGTCGGCCTTCACCGGCCCGGCGGGAGCCACCTACACAATTCTCGATTCAGCCGCGAACTACGGAACCATCGCCCCCGGTGCCACCGCCGACAGCTTCACGGCCGGCGGGCCCTCGTATCGTCTCGCCGTCTCCAACACGACCTCCCGCCCCGCCGCCCACTGGGACGCCACCTTCCTCGAGACGCTCAGCACCGGCGGCATGAATGCCTGGACCCTTCACGTCGGCCAGAGCTTCACCGACGTGCCGAGCTCAGACGTCTCCTACCCCTTCGTCGAGAACATCTTTCACAACGGCATCACGGTCGGCTGCGCCCCCGGCCAGTACTGCCCCTATGATTCCACGCCCCGCTGGCAGATGGCGGTCTTCCTCGCCCGGGCGATCCTCGGGCCCGGCATGGCGATTCCCGTGTCGGGCACGGTCGGCACTTCGACCTATGACTGCTCGAGCGGCGGCACGTCTCTCTTCAGCGACGTCGCGCCGGCGGACGTCGGCTGCCCCGGCATCCACTACATCTACTCGAAGCAGGTGACCGTCGGCTGCGCCCCGGGTCTCTTCTGCCCCAACGACCTCACGTCCCGCTGGCAGATGGCGGTCTTCCTCTCCCGCGCGATGCTCGGACCCGGCGTCCCCATCCCCACCTCGGGCACCGTTCCCGGCGTCGGCGCTTACAGCTGCACGAGCGGCGGAACGTCCCTCTTCAGCGACATCCCGGCGACGGACCTCACCTGCCCGGGCGTTCACTACATCTACTCCCAGGCCGTAACCGTCGGCTGCGGTGGCGGCAAGTACTGCCCCAACGACCTGACGCCCCGCTGGCAGATGGCCGTCTTCCTCGTCCGCGCCTTCCACATGTCCTTTCTTCACTGACTTCGGGCGCCGGATCGATGAGATTTTCGAGCATGCTCGGCCGAACTTACGGCGCACGACCCCAGCAGGAATCGCCTGTAGCAGGTGTGATTGATTCATCCAGGGCCTATGACTGAACGATACAATTTCGGCCAGACCGACAATTCAAGCGCAAGCGGAGAGAGGAACTCACGATGGTTTCAATTCGGGCGCCTCGACACTTCTCCGGGCGACGGTACTTTGGAGCCCTCATTGTCACGTGGGCTCTTCTCACGTCCCTCCCTGCCACGGCGCAGTCCTACACGGTGCTCCATCCGTTCAGCTACGCGCAACAGAACCCGGGAGGACTGGTCCAGGCCAGCGACGGGAGCTTTTACGGGACGACGAATTCCGGTGGCACGAACGGTTACGGCAGCGTATTCAAGATCACGCCGACAGGGACGCTGACGACGCTCTTCTCCTTCTCGGGGAGCGACGGGCAGAACCCACAGGGCACTCTAATCCAAGGAACCGACGGGAACCTCTACGGAACGACGTCTCAGGGCGGCGCGAACGGTTGGGGCACGGTCTTCAGGATGACGCTCGCGGGGGCACTCACGACACTCCATTCCTTCGAGGGGAGTGACGGGCAGAACCCGTATGCTGGTCTCGTTCAAGGAACCGACGGAGACTTCTACGGGACGACGTCCTCTGGGGGCGCGAGCGATGTCGGCACGGTCTTCAAGATCACGACGGTGGGGGCCCTGACGACCCTCTACTCGTTCGCGGGGAGCGATGGGGCCTATCCGCAAGCCCGTCTCGTTCAAGGCACCGACGGAAACCTCTACGGAACGACGTCTCAGGGCGGCGCGGGCGGTAACGGTACGGTCTTCAAGATCACGACGGCGGGGGCGTTCGCGAATCTCCACTCCTTCGCGGGGGGTGAGGGACAGAACCCGTATGCCGGTCTCGTTCAAGCCACCGACGGGAACCTCTACGGGACGACGTCCTCAGGTGGCACGAATAGCAACGGCACGGTCTTCAGGATCACGACGGCGGGGGTGCTGACGACGCTCCACTCCTTCGCGTTTCTTGCCGACGGAGCATTTCCGTACGCCGGTCTCCTTCACGGCACCGACGGAAACCTCTACGGAACGACGTCTCAGGGAGGCGCGGGCGGTAACGGCACGGTCTTCAAGATCACGACGGCGGGGGCGCTGACGACACTCTACTCGTTCGCGTGGAGCGTCGGGGCCTCTCCGACCGCCGACCTTGCGCAAGGGAGCGACGGGGACTTCTACGGAACGACGTCTCAGGGAGGCGCGACCGGAAACGGCACGGTCTTCAAGATCACGCCAGCCGGGGCGCTGACGACGCTCCACTCGTTCGCTGGAAGTGACGGGGAATCTCCCTACGCGGGCCTCGTACAAGGAACGGACGGAAACTTCTACGGAACAACGATCTATGGCGGAACGAGTAGCATCGGCACGGTCTTCAAGATCACACCGGCGGGAGCGCTGACGACACTCCACTCGTTCGCCGGGAGTGATGGAGCAAATCCGCAAGCCAGTCTCGTACAAGGCACCGACGGGAACTTCTACGGGACGACATATCAGGGGGGTACGAGCGATTTCGGCACGGTCTTCAAGATCACACCGGCGGGGGCGCTCACGACACTCCACTCCTTCGCGGGGAGTGACGGGGCATATCCCTCTGCCGGTCTGGTACAAGGAACTGACGGGAACTTCTACGGGACGACGTATCAGGGGGGTACGAGCGACTTCGGCACGGTCTTCAAGATCACGACGGCGGGCGTGTTCACGATACTCCACTCCTTCGCGGGGAGTGAGGGACAGAACCCGTACGCTGGCCTCGTACAAGGAACCGACGGGAACTTCTACGGAACGACGTCCTCAGGCGGCGCGAGCGGCCTTGGCACGGTCTTCAAGATCACGCCGGCGGGCGTGCTCACGACACTCCGTTCGTTCGCGGGGAGTGACGGGTCAAGTCCATACGCCGGCCTCGTACAAGGAACCGACGGGAACTTCTACGGAACGACGAATCAGGGCGGCGCGAACGGTTACGGCTCGGTCTTCAAGATCACGCCGGCGGGGGCGCTGACGACGATCTACTCGTTCGAGGACAGCGACGGCTCATATCCGCAAGCCGGTCTCGTACGAGGCACCGACGGGAACTTCTACGGAACAACGACGAGTGGCGGTGCGAGTAGCAACGGCACGGTCTTCACGATCACGCCGGCCGGAGCGCTGACGACGCTCCACTCGTTCACATTCAACGACGGGTCCACCCCCTACGCCGCCGTCGTACAAGGCGCCGACGGGTATTTCTACGGAACGACGACCAGCGGCGGGCCTCGTCTCGGCGGGGTCGTCTTCCGTCTGACGCCGGGGCCGGGGCCTTCGCCCACGGTGACCGGTGTCGTCCCGTCGAGCGGACCCGCCTGGGGCGGGACGGTCGTGACGATCTCGGGGACCGACTTCCAGCCGGGTGCCACGGTAACGATTGGTGATACGGCGGCCGTCGGGGTCACGTATTCCTCGGCCACGACGGTCTATGCCCTCACGCCCGTTCACGCGGCCGGTGCGGTGACCGTGACCGTGACGAACCCCGACCTTCAGGAGGGAAGCCTGGCGTCGGCGTACACCTATACGTGCTCGTGGACGACGACGGCGTTCAACGGAGGACCTTACTGCAACGGGGCGACGATTTCGCTCTCGACGCCGACGGTCTCCGGTGCGGACTATTTCTGGACCGGTCCGAACGGTTTCTCCTCGACGCTTCAGAATCCCACGATTCCGAATGCAACCGTGGCCAACGCGGGGATTTATGGCGTCACGGCCACCGTCGGCGGCTGCGCTTCGGCCGCCGCCAATACGTCAGTCGTCGTATCCCCGGCCACTCCCCTCATCACCGCCCCCACCTCGGCCCCTCCCGGCGCGACGGGACTCGTCGCCAGTGTCCCGTTCCACGCCGGGAGCAGCTACCTCTGGGGCATCACCAACGGCACGATCACCGCCGGGGCGACCACGAGTCAGATCACCTTCACGGCGGGAACTTCCGGCGTCACGATTCTCACGAACGTGGAGACGACCTCCACGGGCTGCGTCTCGGCAACCGCCACGGAGTACGTCAACATCAATGTCCAGCCCGCCGGCTTCGTCGAGGATGCCCACGCTTCGGGCGGCACGATTTCGAACGTGAACAACATCCTCGACCCGGGCGAGACCGTTCTCGTCAACCCCTCGTGGAAGAACGTCAGCGCCTCTCCGCTCACCCTCACCGGCACAGCTTCTGCCTTCACCGGTCCTGCCGGGGCGACCTACACCCTGCTCGACACGGCGGCCAACTACGGCACCATCGCCCCCGGAGCGACGTCCGACAGCTTCACGGCCGGCGGACCCTCCTACCGCCTTTCCGTTTCGAACCCGGCCATCCGCCCCGCCGCCCACTGGGACGCCACCTTCCTCGAGACGCTCAGCACCGGCGGCATGAATTCCTGGACCGTCCACGTCGGCAACAGCTTCACCGACGTGCCGACCTCCGACGTCTGGTCGTATCCCTTCGTCGAGACCCTCTTCCACAACGGAATCACGATCGGCTGCGCTCCCGGGATCTACTGCCCGTATGACCTCACGCCCCGCTGGCAGATGGCCGTCTTCCTCGCGCGGGGCCTGCTCGGGCCCGGCGTCCCGATCCCGACCACCGGCACCGTCCCTGCCTCTTACAACTGCTCGGCCGGCGGAAACTCCCTCTTCACGGACGTCGCGCCGACGGACGTCGGCTGCCCCGGCATCCACTACATCTACTCCCAGCAGGTGACCGTCGGCTGCGCCCCCGGCATTTTCTGCCCCAACGACATGACACCCCGCTGGCAGATGGCTGTCTTCCTCGCCCGCGTCCTGCTCGGACCCGGCGTGCCCATCCCGACCACGGGCACCATCCCCGCCACCTACGACTGCTCGGCCGGCGGAAACTCCCTCTTCACGGACGTCGCACCGACGGACGTCGGCTGCCCCGGCATCCACTACATCTACTCCCAGCAGGTGACCGTCGGCTGCGGTCCCGGCATCTTCTGCCCCGACGGCCTGACGTCCCGCTGGGAGATGGCCATCTTCCTCGTCCGCGCTTTCCACCTGTCCTTTCTTCACTGACTTCGGGCGCCGGATCGATGAGATTTTCGAGCATGCTCGGCCGAACTTACGGCGCACGACCCCAGCAGGAATCGCTTTTCGCGGATCTGATTGATTTGTCCGGGGCCTATTCCCGAGCGGTACGATTTCGGCGAGAGAAACTACTCCAGCGCAAACAGAGAGAGGAACTCACGATGGTTTCAATTCGGGCGCCTCGACACTTCTCCGGGCGACGGTACTTTGGAGCCCTCATTGTCACGTGGGCTCTTCTCACGTCCCTCCCTGCCACGGCGCAGTCCTACACGGTGCTCCATCCGTTCAGCTACGCGCAACAGAACCCGGGAGGACTGGTCCAGGCCAGCGACGGGAGCTTTTACGGGACGACGAATTCCGGTGGCACGAACGGTTACGGCAGCGTATTCAGGATCACGCCGACAGGGACGCTGACGACGCTCTTCTCCTTCTCGGGGAGCGACGGGCAGAACCCACAGGGCACTCTAATCCAAGGAACCGACGGGAACCTCTACGGAACGACGTCTCAGGGCGGCGCGAACGGTTGGGGCACGGTCTTCAGGATGACGCTCGCGGGGGCACTCACGACACTCCATTCCTTCGAGGGGAGTGACGGGCAGAACCCGTATGCCGGTCTCGTTCAAGGAACCGACGGAGACTTCTACGGGACGACGTCCTCAGGCGGCGCGAGCGATGTCGGCACGGTCTTCAAGATCACGCCGGCGGGGGCGCTCACGACACTCCACTCCTTCGCGGGGAGCGATGGGGCAAGTCCGCTAGCCGGTCTCGTACAGGGAACCGACGGGAACTTCTACGGAACAACGACGTATGGCGGCACGAGCGATGTCGGCACGGTCTTCAAGATCACGCCGGCGGGGGCGCTGACGACGCTCTACTCGTTCGCGGGGAGCGATGGGGCCTATCCGCAAGCCGGTCTGGTTCAAGAAACCGACGGGAACTTCTACGGGACGACGCCATCAGGCGGCAGCAGCGGTCTCGGCACGGTCTTCACGATCACGCCGGCGGGGGTGTTGACGACGCTCCACTCGTTCGCGAATTCGAGCGACGGGGCGGTTCCGTACGCCGGTCTCGTCAGAGGAATCTACGGGCACCTCTACGGAACGACGTCTCAGGGCGGCCTGAGCGGTGGCGGCACGGTCTTCAAGATCACGACGGCAGGGGCGCTGACGACACTCTACTCGTTCGCGTGGAGCGTCGGGGCCTCTCCGACCGCCGACCTTGCGCAAGGGAGCGACGGGAACTTCTACGGAACGACGCTCTATGGCGGCACGGGCGGGGGCGGCATCGTCTTCAAGATCACCACGGCAGGGGCGCTGACCACACTTCACTCGTTCGCGGAGAGCGACGGAGCAAGTCCGCTAGCCGGTCTCGTACAAGGCACCGACGGGAACTTCTACGGGACGACGTATCAGGGCGGTGCGAGCGATTTCGGCACGGTCTTCAAGATCACGCCGGCGGGGGTGCTGACGACGCTCCACTCGTTCGCGGGGAGCGACGGAACAAGTCCGCTGGCCGGTCTCGTACAAGGCACCGACGGGAACTTCTACGGGACGACGTATCAGGGGGGTACGAGCGATTTCGGCACGGTCTTCAAGATCACACCGGCGGGGACGCTCACGACACTCCACTCCTTCGCGGGGAGTGACGGACAGAACCCGTACGCCGGCCTCGTACAAGGAACCGACGGGAACTTCTACGGGACAACGATATATGGCGGCACCGGCGGTGGCGGCGCGGTCTTCAAGATCACATCGACGGGGACGCTCACGACACTCCACTCCTTCGCGGGGAGTGACGGACAGAACCCGTACGCTGGCCTCGTACAAGGAACCGACGGGAACTTCTACGGAACAACGTCCTCAGGCGGCGCGAGCGGCCTTGGCACGGTCTTCAAGATCACACCGGCCGGGACGCTGACGACGCTCTACTCCTTCGCGGGGAGTCACGGGTCAAATCCCTTCGCCGGCCTCGTACAAGGAACCGACGGAAACTTCTACGGGACGACGTCCTCAGGCGGCACGAGCGGTGAGGGCACGGTCTTCACGATCACGGAGCCCGGCGACCTGACGACGCTCTACTCCTTCGCGGGGAGTGACGGGTCAAATCCCTTCGCTGGCCTCGTACAAGGGACGGACGGGAACTTCTACGGAACAACGACGTATGGCGGTGCGAGTAGCAACGGCACGGTCTTCACGATCACGCCGGCCGGAGCGCTGACGACGCTCCACTCGTTCACATTCGACGACGGGTCCACCCCCTACGGAGCCGTCGTACAAGGAACGGACGGGTATTTCTACGGAACGACGTCCAGCGGCGGACCTCGTCTCGGCGGGGTCGTCTTCCGCCTGACACCGGGGCCGGGGGCGGGGCCTTCCCCCACGGTGACGGACGTCTCCCCTGCGAGCGGACCCGTTTCCGGCGGGTCGGTCGTGAAGATCTCCGGGACCGGGTTTCAGCTCGGTGCCACGGTGACAATCGGAGGCGAGGAAGCCACTGGCGTGACCTATCTTTCGGCAACGACGATCTCCGCCCTCACGCCCATTCACGCGGCCGGGGCGGTGACCGTGACCGTGACGAACCCCGACCTTCAGGAGGGAAGCCTGGCGTCGGCGTACACCTACTCGTGCTCGTGGACCCCGACGGCGCTCAACGGGGGCCCCTACTGCGCCGGGGGGACGATTTCGCTCTCGACGCCGACGGTCTCCGGCGCAACGTACGCGTGGACCGGTCCCAATGGCTTCGCATCGGCGCTGCAGAATTCGACGATTCCGGATGCGACAGCAGCAGATTCCGGAACGTACAGCGTAACGGTCACCGTCGGCGGCTGCACCTCGGACGCCGGCAATACGATCGTCGTCGTCACCCAGGCAATCCCGGCCATCACCGCCCCGGCCTCGGCCCTTCCCGGGGCGACGGGACTCTTCGCCAGCGTGCCGCCCCATAGCGGGAGCAGCTACCTCTGGGGCATCACCAACGGCACGATCACCGCCGGGGCCGGCACGGACCAGGTCACCTTCACGGCAGGAAACTCGGGCGTCACCATCCTCACAGTGGTGGAAACGACCGCCACAGGCTGCGTCTCGGCGACCGCCACGGCGTACGTCAACATCAATGTCCAGCCCGCCGGCTTCGTCGAGGATGCGCACGCTTCGGGCGGCACGATTTCGAACGTGAACAACATCCTCGACCCGGGCGAGACCGTTCTCGTCAACCCCTCGTGGAAGAACGTCAGCGCCTCTCCGCTCACCCTCACCGGCACAGCTTCTGCCTTCACCGGTCCTGCCGGGGCGACCTACACCCTGCTCGACACGGCGGCCAACTACGGCACCATCGCCCCCGGAGCGACGTCCGACAGCTTCACGGCCGGCGGACCCTCCTACCGCCTTTCCGTTTCGAACCCGGCCATCCGCCCCGCCGCCCACTGGGACGCCACCTTCCTCGAGACGCTCAGCACCGGCGGCATGAATTCCTGGACCGTCCACGTCGGCAACAGCTTCACCGACGTGCCGACCTCCGACGTCTGGTCGTATCCCTTCGTCGAGACCCTCTTCCACAACGGAATCACGATCGGCTGCGCTCCCGGGATCTACTGCCCGTATGACCTCACGCCCCGCTGGCAGATGGCCGTCTTCCTCGCGCGGGGCCTGCTCGGACCCGGCGTCCCGATCCCCGTGTCCGGCACGGTTGGTAGCTCACCCTACGTCTGCTCGGCCGGCGGCACGTCCCTCTTCACGGACGTCGCGCCGACGGACGTCGGCTGCCCCGGCATCCACTACATCTACTCCCAGCAGGTGACCGTCGGCTGCGCCCCCGGCATTTTCTGCCCCAACGACATGACACCCCGCTGGCAGATGGCTGTCTTCCTCGCCCGCGTCCTGCTCGGACCCGGGGGGCCCATCCCGACCACGGGCACCATCCCCGCCCCCTACGACTGCTCGGCCGGCGGAAACTCCCTCTTCACGGACGTCGCACCGACGGACGTCGGCTGCCCCGGCATCCACTACATCTACTCCCAGCAGGTGACCGTCGGCTGCGGTCCCGGCATCTTCTGCCCCGATGACCTCACGCCCCGCTGGCAGATGGCCGTCTTCCTCGTCCGCACCTTCAATTTGAGTTTCCTCCACTGACTTCCGGCACCGCATCGAGAAGTTCTTCGGGGACGCTCGCGTCGCGAGCGTCCCCGGCTACGCCGAGCGATTCTTCGAGATCGTGGGTCTCGACGTTAGGGACTTCATCCGCCGCGACCCGCTCCCCGGCCC
Source organism: uncultured Acidobacteriota bacterium (assembly GCA_963801475.1). Taxonomy (GTDB): domain Bacteria; phylum Acidobacteriota; class Thermoanaerobaculia; order UBA5066; family UBA5066; genus DAOMFB01. The sequence goes on from CAWDEX010000002.1 coordinate 59,432, forward strand.
GGGCGTCCGGCCGAACTGACGACGCGCAGCTCGGGAAAGAGCCACCTGCCACGACTCCGAATGCCCTGTCCGTGGCCTATTGCCGGGCGTACGATTGACCCAGAAAGCCAAATCAAGCGCGAAGAGAGAGAGCAGCTCACGATGGTTACGGATCGGGCACCTCGACACCTCTCCGGGCTACGGTTCTTCAGAGCCCTCGCAGCCACGTGGGGTCTTCTCACGTCCCTCCCTGCCGCGGCGCAGTCCTACACGGTGCTCTATCCGTTCAGCTATCTGCAACAGGACCCAGGGGGACTTGTTCAGGCCAGCGACGGGAACTTCTACGGGACGACGGATCGGGGTGGCGCGAACGGACTCGGTAGCATCTTCAAGGTCACGCCGGCGGGTACCGTTACGACGCTCTACTCCTTCTCGGGGAGCGACGGTCGGAGCCCGCAGGGCACCCTCGTTCAAGGAATTGACGGGATCCTTTACGGAACGACGTCTCAGGGCGGCGCCCTGAACCACGGCACGGCCTTCAAGTTCACGCCTGCGGGGACTCTCACGACGCTCCACTCGTTCGCCGAGAGCGACGGGAGCAATCCGCAAGCCGCGCTCGTTCAAGGAACCGACGGAGACTTCTACGGGACGACGTCCTCTGGGGGCGCGAGCGATGTCGGCACGGTCTTCAAGATGACGCCGGCGGGGGCCCTCACGACACTCCACTCCTTCGCGGGGAGCGACGGACAGTACCCGTATGCGGGTCTCGTGCAAGGACCCGACGGGGACTTCTACGGGACGACGTCCGAAGGCGGTACGAGCGGTGTCGGCACGGTCTTCAAGATCACGCCGACGGGGGCGCTCACGACGCTCTACTCCCTGGCGGGAAGCAACGGGGCGTATCCCCAGGCCGGCCTTGTTCAGGCCGACGGGAACTTCTACGGGACGACGGATCAGGGCGGCACCCTGAACAAGGGCACGGTCTTCAAGATCACCCCGAATGGGGCGCTGACGACCCTCCACTCGTTCGCCGGGAGCGACGGGAGCTATCCGCAAGCCGCGCTCATGAGAAGTACCGACGGTAATTTCTACGGGACGACCTCTTTCGATGGAGCGAATGGAAGCGGCACAGTCTTCAAGATCACGCCGACAGGGACGCTTACGATCCTCCACTCGTTCGCATACAGCGATGGGGCATCGCCGTACGCCTCCCTCGTACAAGGAATCGACGGGAGCTTCTACGGCACGACGCGTGAGGGAGGCTTGAGCGGAAACGGCACGATCTTCAAGATCACGTCGGCGGGGGCGCTGACGTCGATCTATTCGTTCCCGGGGGGCGCCGGAGCATACCCGAACGCCGCTGTCGTGCAGGGAACCGACGGTAACTTCTACGGAACAACCTCCCGGGGCGGCGCGGGGAACTACGGCACGGTCTTCAAGCTCACACCTGCGGGGGTGCTCACGACGCTCCACGAATTCTCCTTGGGTGACGGAGCGTATCTTCCCGCGGGTCTCTTTCAAGGAACCGACGGGAACTTCTACGGAACAACGACCTACGGCGGAGTTCTTAACAACGGCACAGTTTTCAAGATCACGCCTGCCGGGGCGCTCACGACGCTCTACTCGTTCGCGTTCAGCGACGGGGCAAATCCTCTAAGCGCCCTCGTGCAAGCAACCGACGGGAACTTCTTCGGGACGACTTATGTGGGAGGTGTGGCGGGTGAGGGCACGGTCTTCAGGATAACGCCGACCGGGACGCTTACAACGCTCTACTCCTTCTCGGGTAGTGACGGAAGAAACCCATCCGCCCGCCTGGTGCAGGGAACCGACGGGAACTTCTACGGTACGACTTATTACGGTGGAGCAAGCAATTCCGGCACTGCCTTCAAGATCACGCCGACAGGGACGCTCACGACTCTCCGCTCCTTCTCCGGAAGCGACGGGGCACAACCCTACGCCGGCCTCGTACAAGGAACCGACGGGAACTTCTACGGGACGACGTCCTCAGGCGGCACGAGCGGTTACGGCACGGTCTTTAGGCTGACGCCGGCGGGTACGCTGACAACTCTCAATTCGTTCGCGGGGAGCAGCGGGGAGAACCCGTACGCAGGCCTCGCGTGGGGAACCGACGGGAATCTCTACGGAACTACGACCGCCGGCGGCTGGGGCGCCGGCACAGCGTTCAAGATCACGCCGGCAGGCGCACTGACCACGCTCCACTCGTTCACATTCGACGACGGGTCGAATCCGCGGGCTGGCCTCGCGAAAGGGACCGACGGGTATTTCTACGGAACGACGACCAGCGGCGGACCTCGTCTCGGCGGGGTCGTCTTCCGCCTGACACCGGGGCCGGGGCCTGCCCCCACGGTGACGGACGTCTCCCCTGCGAGCGGACCCGTTTCCGGCGGGTCGGTCGTGAAGATCTCCGGGACCGGGTTCCAGCTCGGTGCCACGGTGACAATCGGAGGCGAGGAAGCCACTGGCGTGACCTATCTTTCGGCAACGACGATCTCCGCCCTCACGCCCATTCACGCGGCCGGGGCGGTGACCGTGACCGTGACGAACCCCGACCTTCAGGAGGGAAGCCTGGCGTCGGCGTACACCTACTCGTGCTCGTGGACCCCGACGGCGTTCAACGGGGGCCCCTACTGCGCCGGGGGGACGATTTCGCTCTCGACGCCGACGGTCTCCGACGCGACGTACGCGTGGACCGGTACGAACGGGTTCTCCTCGACACTTCAGAACCCTACGATTCCCAATGCGACAGCGGCTGACACGGGGACCTACAGCGTGATCGTCACGGTCGCCGGATGCGCGTCGAACCCCGGCAGCACCTCGGTCGTCGTCAACCCGATCCCGGTTACCCCCGTCATCACCGCTCCAGTCTGGGCGCCCCCGGGCGCGACGGGGCTCGTCGCCAGTGTCCCGTTCCACGCCGGGAGTAGCTACCTCTGGGGCATCACCAACGGCGCGATCACCGCCGGGGCGACCACGAGTCAGATCACCTTCACGGCGGGAAACTCGGCCACGACGGTCCTTTCCGTCGTGGAAACTAGTGCAGCGGGTTGTGGCTCTCCGGCCGGTACCGCAGATGTCGTCGTTAGAAGTGTCCAGCCCGCCGGCTTCGTCGAGGATGCGCACGCTTCGGGCGGCACGATTTCGAACGTGAACGACATCCTCGACCCGGGCGAGACCGTTCTCGTCAACCCCTCGTGGAAGAACGTCAGCGCCTCTCCGCTCACCCTCACCGGCACAGCTTCTGCCTTCACCGGTCCTGCCGGGGCGACCTACACCCTGCTCGACACGGCGGCCAACTACGGCACCATCGCCCCCGGAGCGACGTCCGACAGCTTCACGGCCGGCGGACCCTCCTACCGCCTTTCCGTTTCGAACCCGGCCATCCGCCCCGCCGCCCACTGGGACGCCACCTTCCTCGAGACGCTCAGCACCGGCGGCATGAATTCCTGGACCGTCCACGTCGGCAACAGCTTCACCGACGTGCCGACCTCCGACGTCTGGTCGTATCCCTTCGTCGAGACCCTCTTCCACAACGGAATCACGATCGGCTGCGCTCCCGGGATCTACTGCCCGTATGACCTCACGCCCCGCTGGCAGATGGCCGTCTTCCTCGCGCGGGGCCTGCTCGGACCCGGCGTCCCGATCCCCGTGTCCGGCACGGTTGGTAGCTCACCCTACGTCTGCTCGGCCGGCGGCACGTCCCTCTTCACGGACGTCGCGCCGACGGACGTCGGCTGCCCCGGCATCCACTACATCTACTCCCAGCAGGTGACCGTCGGCTGCGCCCCCGGCATTTTCTGCCCCAACGACATGACACCCCGCTGGCAGATGGCCGTCTTCCTCGCCCGCGTCCTGCTCGGACCCGGCGTCCCGATCCCCGTCTCCGGCACGGTCAGCGGCTTGCCCTACAACTGCGTAAGCGGCGGTACGAGCCTCTTCACCGACGTGGCCCCGACAGACGTCGGCTGCCCCGGCATCCACTACATCTACGGCCAGCAGGTGACCGTCGGCTGCGCCCCCGGCCTCTTCTGTCCCAACGACCTGACCTCCCGCTGGCAGATGGCGGTCTTCCTCGTCCGCGCCTTCCACCTCTCACTGTCGTACTAACGTCAGCGCGAATCCTCCCCGCCGCCGGGGTCGGTCAGGCCCGAAAGACCCTTCGCGGCGGCCCACCGAACCCGGCGCGAAGCCTGTCGATCTTGCGCTGGACGCTCGACTTCGGGGCCTGCAGCCGCTCCCCTATCTCGCGAACGGTAAAGCCTTCCAAGAGCATCCCCGCCAGCAGCCGTTCCCGGGCGGAAAGCCGCCGGAGGGCGCCGGAATCGTGGCTGTGGGAGTCCGACCCGAGGAGCGATCTCCGGGTGCTCTCCACGTAAGCCCTCTCCCTCTCCTGTCGACGGCGCTCGGACCGGAGGTGGCTCAGGGCCAATTTGCGCGCCACAGCGGAGACGAAGGTCCGGGCGTCCCGTGGGGGGTCAGAAACGAGCAGCAGCAGGAACACCTCCTGTGAGATGTCCTCAGCACGGTCCCAAGGCACGAGCCGGGCAGCCACCCGGCGCGCGAGCTCGGCAAGCTCGAGCCATTCGCTCTCGTCCGTCGCGGGCTTGAACACCTGGGACAGATCCTACTTCGGCGGCAGTTTCAAGAAAAGTACCGACCGGACCCTGGTGCCCCGGGAATAGCGGAAAGAAGGCCATCATGAGCATCAGGCGGAAGCTCTCGTCCGTCGTCCTCGCCACGCCCCTCATCCTCGCCGGACTGCCGCTGACCGCCGGGACCACCCAGCCCGACGAGACGCTTCCCGGCTTCAAGGCCAATCAGGTCCACCAGTCGGGGGGCGTGGATCACGTCAACCTCTTCAACGGCGATCCCGGGATCGTGATCCCGCTGGGACCGGAGTATCCGCTTTCCCACGGCCTCTCTTGGCAGCTTCGAGCGACATACACATCGAAGTTCTGGACTTTCCACGAGATGGAGACGGTGCCCGGACTCCGCTGGGCGTACGTTTCGGGTTTCCCGACGCTCGGCATCGGCTGGGGGCTCCACCTCGGGTATGTGAACGCCGAAGGGGCCTATGTCTCCCCCACGGGGGCGCGGCATTACTTCCTGTACGACTTCGCCACGGGATACTGGGTTTCGCGGGACGGAAGCGGCCTTCGCCGGACCGGATCCACCGCGACCGGCTTTATCGTCGAGTTCCCCGACGGAACGAAGCAGTTCTTCTACCAGAAATTCTTCCGTGTCCGGCCGGCACCCGACAACTCGGCGCTGGTGGAGGACTTCAGCGATCAGCCCTGGGGCGCAGATGGCGCGATGTGGGGGATGACCGCCGTCGTGGACCAGTTCGGCACTCAGGTCTTGACGGCCGAATACCTGAACGCCGAAACCGGGAGTACGGCGGACGCCTGGAAGATCCGGCGCATCCGCCTGACCGGCCGAACGAGCACGCCTATCGTCTGGAACTGGTCAACGAGCCTCTGCGGCGGGCTTACATGGCCGGTCGTGGATTCCATCAGCTTCCCGTCCGCAAACGGCTCGCTGACGGTCTCGTTCGACAGGCTCGCCGCATCGTTCGTGAGAAACAACTTCGACACGGCCCACTTGACCGATGGGTCGGGCCGCACGCCCACCGACGGGACGGTAAACGCGCCCTATCTCATGGCAATCAGAATGAGCGGGGCTGACGGACAGGGAGGGTCGGTCGAGTTGGCGTCCTATCGCTTCCAGTACAACGGCTCCCTCCCGGACAGGAACGTCGCCAACGGCACCCTTCGCGAGATCACGCAGCCGACGGGAGGCCGGATTTCGTACATCTATTCATTCACAGCGGGAGGCGGGATCTCCTCCGTCGACCTCGAGTCGGTGGGGTGTCCTGCCGGGGGACCCCCGCAAGTACCGGACGAGAACCCGCCGCGCACGCCGGAGGAGCATTTTCGGCTTTTCATGGACAGGTCGGCTGCCGTCGCCACGCGAATCGAGAGCGTCCCCGGGCTGGCGGACTCGGTGACGACCTACTGTCGCCGGCAGGCCGCCCCGATGGTGTGGCCGGGAATCCTCGACCTGAGCCGCGTGGCGCGTCAGGTCGTCGTCTCGCGACCGGACGGTAATGGTGGAAGCACCGCCACGAAGCACATCTTCACCGTCGAGGTGCTCCATAACGACGGCGAACCGAGCCGGGCCGGCTTGGAGGTCGTTCGCCGTTACTACCCAGGTGCGGACGTCACCGGTGACCCGATTCGCTCTCTGGTCTACTGTTACGACTCCGACGGCTCGTACGGTCCGTCCTGCGGTTACAAGAATCTCGACGGGAGCCTCGCCGGCTTCGTCGGGATCCACAACATACGGCAGCAGAACGAGGCCACCTGGTACGGCGTCAACCCGACGGGCGGCGGCGACTGTTCGCAGAGCAATTTCCCGGGATGCTGGCAGAGGACCTATCTTGGGTGGCACGCATCGGCACTCGAGTTTGCGACCCAACGGGTATCGTCGAACCAGGCCTTTCTCCTCTACGACAACACCGGCGATACGACGACAGCCGGCCGGTACCGCGATCACCTCACGGTGTGGACGCCCCGAGTCGACGCGAGCCACTGGCTTCCCAAGCTCTTCTCTTCGAAGAGCGTCACGGATCGATTTCTCGCCGGGACCTGCCCGGTCTACCCCTGCAGCGCCACGACCAGCTACAGCTTCAACACCGAGAATGGCTTCCTGAACGGATTTTCGACGACCGACGCCAGCTTCGGGACCCTGACACATACCTTCTCGCCAGACGCTGCGGGAAATCCCCTCATCGAGACTGTGACCGGCTCGTGGCCCGGCGCCGGCAGTTACGTCACCCGCCACACGTTTCTTTTCGGCCAGCCTGTGACCAGCTCGCGTGACGGCCTTCCGGCGCCGTGGAAAGGCCTCGACGTCAGCCGGGAGTCCGTCACGGGAGTTGTCACGGCGTCTCGCGACCCGAACGGCCTCTCGACCTCTTACACCTACGACGCCCTTGGGCGCCTCACCCGCGCCACGCCGCCGGAGGAAGCGGCCACGACGTACTGCTATCGCCCCTGGAACCCTACGACGGGCCAGCCCGCACACGTACTCGCCAAGAAGGGATCCGCGTTCGCATGCACCACGAACGATGGAGTCCCGGCTGACGGATCCGGGAGCTTCGAGGCCTTCGTCTTTGACGGGAACGGCCGGGTGACACGGTATCTGCGGCGCAACCCGAACCCCCTTTCCGGCGGCGGCTATTTCTCCTTCCGGGAGACGCGCTACAACACGGCGGGCTTCGTGAGCTACGTCGGGGAATGGGCGCCCTGCCCGTCGGGCACGGACGTGGCCGCTTGTTTCAACGCGACCGCCCTGGCGGGCACCGGTTCCTCGAACTTCGATTTCCTCGGCCGGGCCCGCGCGATCCGCCTGCCGGATAACAACTTCGTCACGAAATCCTTTGACGACCCGAGCGGGTTCGCCCCGAACTCCGATCGCACGGAAATCACGACGGTCTGGAACGTCGGAGGTCAGGTCGCCTACAGCGCCGTTCGCCGGGACGTCCTCGGCCGGCCCCTGCACGTGGCAGAGCCGGGACAGCCTCCCTTCGGGCCGGTCACCTGCTACTCGCATGACACTCTCGACAAGCTGGTCTCGGTGAATGTCGGCTGCTCCGGCCAGCAGATACGGACCTTCTCCTACGACACTCTCGGCTTCCTTCGATCCGAAGCCCACCCCGAGAAGGGATCGACGTCGTATCTCGAGTACGACGCTCTCGGAAACCTGACGAAGAAGCAGGAAGGGGGTCTCAACTACCGGTACGGCTACGACGCCGCCGGGAGGCTCCTGACACTCAAGGCCGACGCTCAGACCGAACCGACGACGCTCTACCTTCAGAACAGCTGGGATGGGACCGCAGGACCGACCGAGGGCTATCCGAAGGGTCGCCTCACGCGGCGCAGCGGCTGGAACCCCAGCATTTATGCTGACAGCCGGATCAAGTTGACAGAGGACCTGACCTGGGCCGGTCTCGGAGGACGCCTTTCCCGGAAGACGGCGACGGTCTCGAACGGCGCGGCCTCGCCGGTCGCCAGCTGGACGTATAACAGCCTCGGCCTCGTGGCAACGGAGAGCTACCCTCGGATCGATCCGTCGAGCGGGACGTTCACGGTTACGACCTCTTACAGCTCAGGGCTCCCCGTCGCCTTGTCTGCAAACAACCGGACGGTCGTGTCGTCGGCCACCTACAACGCATCCGGTGGTCTCGCCGCCTTCATGGCCGGCAACGGGGTCACGACGACGATCGCGTCCGACCCCAACGGAATGCCGCGGCCTCGGCGGATCTCCACGTCCGACGGAAGCTTCGACACTGGAAATTACGCGTACGACGGTGCTGGCAACATCCTTTCGATAGGACCGGACTACTTCGCCTACGACCCCAACTCCCGGCTTCTCTGGGCGAACTACCCGACCGGATTCCAGTCGTACGCCTATGACACATTCGGCAATCTGATTTCGAAGGCGGGGGCCTCGATTACTGTCGATCCCACCACTAATCGCCTGACCGCCGCTTTGTACGACGCCCGGGGTAACGTGACGCGGCTGGGGAACGAGACGTACTCCTACGACGCCCTGAACCGCCAGACGAAACACGACGCACCGGGGTCCAGCTGGACCTATCTCCTCGACGGGGCTGACGAGCGGATCGTCAAGGCGATCCCCGCCGGCGGGAACGTCTTGCGCCGGGAGGCAGCCCGGATCATCCTGCAGGCGATGGGAGAGCCGCCCAGGAGTGCCTGCGCCGGGTATTTCTCTCAGGACGTCCCCTGTAACGACCCTGACCGCGGCTGGATCGAAAAATTCTACGAGAAGGGGATTACATCCGGCTGCGTGCCCCCGCCGAACGGGAAGTACTGTCCCGATTCGACCACCACACGCGCCCAGATGGCCGTCTTCCTGGCGTCTGGCATGGCCGGCTCGGGAGCCGCCGTCCCCTCGAGCGGCACCGTCCCCGGGGTCGGACCGTACGTTTGCACCGCAGGAGGGACCTCTCTTTTCGGAGACGTCCCGGCCGCGGACGTCTTCTGCAAGTTCATTCACTACATCTTCGCAACTGGCGTCACCGGCGGCTGCAGCACGAACCCCCGGCTTTACTGCCCCAACGACACCACGTCTCACTGGCAGATGGGTTACTTCGTATCGCGGGGTTGGAATGCCTTCCAGTACGTCCCGCCGGGAGCCATCTACACATTCCGGGGGGCCGGCACGCAGGTCCTGTCGGAGTTCCAGGACTCGAAGGTCTCAAAGGACTACATCTACCTCGGTAACCAGCTCGTGGCGACAAACGAGAGCGCCGTCGGCGGGCAGCCGGCCGGATGGAAGTTCCACGTCACCGACCACCTCGGCAGCGTCCGGTTCACCACGAACGAGTCCCGGCAGGTCGTCGAGAGCCGGAAGTTCTGGCCGTGGGGCGAAGACGCCCTGAATCCACCCGGTATCGGCCGGATGGCCTTCGCCGGAATGGAGTTGGACCTCGAAGCGACCCACCCCCGCTACTACGACCACGCCCGCAACCTCGAGACCGGCTACGGCCGCTTCCTCAGTCCGGACAAGCTCTCCGGCCACGTCGAAGATCCGCAGAGCTGGAATCGGTATACTTACACCCGAAATAACCCGTTGAAGTACGTGGATCCAGACGGCAATGGAACAATGCTGGCCGAGGCACTCGCAGGAGCGTTTGAGAGAGCAGGCGCCGCCCTGCAGTCGGCCGGAGCCACACTGAATCGTGGTGGGCCGGTCGGAGTAGCTCTTGATACCACATTGTCAAGTGCAGGGAGTCTTGTCGGTGCCGCAGGAGATATATTCCGTGTCGGCGACGCGGTTGGTGACGCGGTTGGCTCCGGAGCCAGGGGCGACGACTTTGCCCGCGCCCTCGCCACAGATCTTCGCCGTGGGAGCGCGCTAGCATTGATGCTCGTTACACCTCTCCGCGGCGTTGGCGTTGAAGCTCCCGCCGCCGGAGAGGTCACGACTCTGAAACCGGGGCCGTTCGCCGGGGGATCCATTTCAGCCCGGGGACCCGGTCGCAGTTTCACGACCGCCGAGAGAGCTGCCATAGATAAGATCGGCCGTGAAACAGGCTGTCACACATGTGGTACCACGACCGCCGGTACGAAATCCGGCCATTTCGTTCCGGACCATCAACCGCCGAACGCGCTGAATCCTCCGGGCGCGTTTCAACAGCTCTATCCACATTGCTCAACGTGTTCTTTCCCTAGACAAGCGAACGAGGTGCGGAAGGCACTTCAGGAGATGCACTGACCATGGCCCCTTCACCGTTTGCAGTGGTTGAGACCGGCGATGGAAGAGGGTTTCAGACTTTAGGGCTCCGGTCTGCGGGATTTAGCGAACTAGTGCTAACCGCTGTGGGCGCGGAGCTGTGCGATGCAGCGCGCCAAATGCTGGAGATTCAAGGGCGGTACCAGATTGACAGCGGCGTTCGAATCCGTGCCGACCAGAAGGTGCAGCACGGGTATTGGATTCTGCAAATGCGCCCCTATCTTGAAGGCTCGCTACAGGTGTGGGAGTTGACGGCCGATGGAGCGGCATTCGTGCCCGGCGCTGATCTGACGTTACGGTATTGGACGGATCAACACCGAATTTGCGAACGTGCGGGTAGCGAGTTCCTTGCGCCTTCGCCAGCACAGAAAGTTGCGATTTCAAAGGGAGTGATGGAAGGACAACGGCCGCTAGAAGGGGTTCGATACCCGGCACCATCTCACATGAGCGGCTGGTATCTGACCACCGAAAGCTACTCAGGAAACGTCCATGATCTGCGGGTCGAGCATCTTTATCACGTTACACATTGGCGACCGGAACTCACACAGTATCTAGCATTGGCGCCGGGTTTTCGTTTCAATCTTAGTCTCGTGCGAGACGAGGTGTTGTTTGACGAGACCGTCCTTCAATAGATGGTGCTTCACCAGTTGACACGTCGGGCCGGCGCCGCGACTCGGCCGCGATCCATTCAAGTGCGGAGAGAACGGCCTGAAGGCATCCTAGCTGGTGGGACCTGGCGGAGTTATTCTGGGGTCGTTGTCACTCGGATCGCGTTTCAATTATCAATTATACAAGCTGCGGGGGTCAGGTCCATGATCAGTAGTACACTGAAGGCGTGAGCCGGCCACTTCGACTTGAGTATCCGGGAGCGGTGTGGCACGTGACCTGTCGCGGCAACGACCGGCAGGAAGTCTTTTGCGACGACGGCGACCGGGAGCGGTTTCTCGCCATCCTGGGCCGGACTGTCTCCCTCTTCCGCTGGCGGCTTCATGCCTATGTCCTCATGGGAAACCACTACCACCTGCTCGTCGAGACGCCCGAACCGACGCTCTCGCGCGGGATGAGGCAGATCAACGGCATCTACACGCAGGCCTTCAATCGCGCCCACGAGCGCGTGGGACATCTCTTCCAGGGACGCTACAAGGCCATCCTCGTCGAGAAGGAGGCCCACCTTCTGGAACTTTGCCGGTACGTGGTTCTCAACCCCGTTCGGGCCGGGCTGGTCCGGAGCGCAAAGGGCTGGCGGTGGAGCAGCTACCGCGCGACGGCAGGCCTGACAGATGCCCCGGCGTGGCTCGAGACCGACTGGACGCTCGAACAGTTCGATGGCAGGCGGGGAAAATCCGTCGACGCCTACAGGCGGTTCGTGGCGGAAGGAAGTGAGACCCGCTACGAGCCGTGGGGGCAGGTCGTAGGGCAGGTCTATCTCGGTCGTGAAGGATTCCGGCGGGACCTCTCAGCCCGGCTCCGGAGAGAGACACCGAGCCGGGGAGTACCAAGAACGCAGACTCAGCCCTGCGCGGCGAAGCTGGAACGGGCAGACGAGGCAGTGAGAGGGATCTTCGGAGTCTCGATGAAGCAGCTGGCGCAGAGGAGCAGGAGCCTGGCCGTGGAGCGGCGACTCCTCGCAAGCGTTTTAAGGCGGGAGGGGCTCTACCGGCTTCACCCCATCGGGACAGCCCTGGGCGTAGGGCCGGAGCAGGCAGGGCTGTTGGCGCGGGCCGGTGACGAGCTAACTTCAGACCAGAGGCGCGGCCGGCTCCTTGCGGCCTTGTCGGGTTCGTAGACTACGGACTATGGACCTGACCCCGAGTCCACAAGAAGCTGCGGGCGCTCGAGGACGAAAACCGGCGCTTGAAGCACATCGTGGCCGAGTTGACGCTGGACATCGCAGCCCTTAAGGGGGTGCTCGGAAAAAAATGGTGACGCCCGCCTCGAAGCGGAGAGCGGCGAGCGTTATGGTTACGGACTTCCGCAGGAGCCAGCGCCAGGCGTGCTCGCTGGCTGGGCTCTCCCGGTCGACCTGCCGGTACCGGTCCCGGAGGCCGGGCGACGAAGAGTTGCGCGAGAGGCTCCGAGACCTGGCCCATCGCCGCCCTCGCTTCGGCTATCGACGTCTCGGGATCTTCCTTCGACGGGAAGGCTATCGGATCAACCACAAACGGCTCCTGCGGCTTTACCGGACCGAGGGCCTTGTCCTGCCGAGGAAGAGGCCGAAGAAGCGGCTCTGGCAGCGGCCCAAGCCGCTGCTTCCCGCCGTCCGTCCCAACGAGCGCTGGTTCATGGACTTCGTCTCGGACCGCCTGCAATCGGGTAGGCGCTTCCGCGTCCTGACGATCGTCGACGACTACACGCGGGAGTGGAAGGCCGCCATCGTGGACACCTCGATCGGCGGCGTCCGCGTCGTCCGGCTGCTCGAGGAGCTCCGAGACACCACAGGGTTACCCACCGTCATCGTCTCGGACAACGGACCGGAATTCACGAGCCGGGCCTTCCTGTCGTGGGCCGAGCAACGGGGAATCGACCTGCGCTTCATCCAGCCTGGCAAGCCCACTCAAAACGCCTTCGTCGAGAGCTTCAACGGGAAGTTCGGGAAGAGTGCCTTGACACCCACTGGTTTACGACGCTCGACGACGCCTGGCGGGCCATCGAGGCCTGGCGCGCCGACTACAACGACGTCCGCCCGCACAGCTCGCTCGAAGACAAGACCCCGGCAGAGTTCGCGGCCGCGTACCGCGGGGCAGCCGCTTGATGCGCACATTTCCTCGAATTCCACCGCGCGACGACTGCTACGATTTCAACCTGGAGGCTCACTCCCCGAATGGATCTGACTTGGGGAGCAGGTCAGCAGAGGTGCTTGAGAAGTGATAGCAAAAAAGACCGCTTATAGCGAGGGTCAGTGGTTCTGCTTACCCCTTCGAAACGGCGGATTTGCCTCCGGAATAGTCGCTCGAGTGGGAAGACGGGGAGCCTTTCTCGGTTATTTCTTTGGTCCTCGCTGGGATGCTCCTCCCTCACTCGGTGATCTCATGTTCAAGCGAATTGACTCGGCTTTATTGGTCGCAATCGTCGGAGACTTGGGACTGCTCCGGGGAGAGTGGATGCTTGTTGGAATGCAGGATGGATGGAATCGGGAACGCTGGCCGGTTCCGTCGTTTCGACGTCGAGATGTCTCCGGCGACTCTTCTGTGATCGTCACTTATGACGATGACAACTTTCTAACCGAAAGGGAGGTTCGCTCAGGGAGCACTGATGAACTCAAGAGCCTTCCGGTCGACGGTGTATGGGGCTACGGTGCCATAGAAAAGAAGCTATCGCTCTTGATTGACAGACAATCTGGCTAGGTACAGGACGAATCTCCGGTAGAGCTGGGAGTGCAGCTCGACGATCGATCCCCGGTGAGTCAGAATCGGCGGTAGGCCACCCGGCCCCTCACCCCTTCTTCTTCTCCGACAGCTCTAGCAGGATGCCGCCGGTGGAGGCGGGGTGGACGAAGGCGACGCGGCAGTTGTGGGCGCCGTCGAAGGGGGTCTCGTTGACGAGCTTCACCCCGGCCGCCCTCAGCTTCGCGAGGGTGGCTTCGATGTCGGAGACGTCGAGGCAAAGGTGGTGGATGCCGGGGCCCTTCTTCTCCAGAAACTTTGCAATCGGGCCGTCGGGCGATGTGGGTTCGAGCAGCTCGACGTGGGACTCCCCCACCGGGCGGAACGAGGTGATTACCTTCTGCGAGTCGACCGTCTCGCGGTGCTCCTCGAGAAGGCCCAGAAGGTCCCAGAAGGCGCCTTCCTTCTCCAGGGAAGAGACCGCCACGCCGAGGTGGGAGATCCGGGAGACGAGGCCGGAAGTTGCTTTCGAAGGTGAAGGAGCGGTTGCGGCGGGGCCTTGCTCAAGGTGGCCGAGCAGGTCGCTTGCGGCGGAGAGCGGGTCTGTCTCGCGCGCTTCCACCCGGGCGGAGACGTCCTCGAGCGCCCCGTTCTCCCCGCGCAGGCTCTCGATTCGTCTCAGAAGGGTCTCCTTGACCAGCCCCTCGATCCGCTTCTTCATTCGCTCACGTCGGCGCGCCGCCCCCTGCGGCCCGTCGAGGAAGGCGCGGTGCGCGTCCAGCTCGGCGGTTCAACGGGGTCGGGTCTCAATTATCAATTATAGATGAGACGTCGGCCGCGGTAGGCGACCCGATTGTCACCCCTTCTTCTTCTCCGACAGCTCCAGCAGGATGCCGCCGGTGGAGGCGGGGTGGACGAAGGCGACGCGGCAGTTGTGGGCGCCGTCGAAGGGAGTCTCGTTGACGAGCTTCACCCCGGCCGCCTTCAGCCTCGCGAGAGCGGCTTCGATGTCGGAGACGTCGAGGCAGAGGTGGTGGATGCCGGGGCCCTTCTTCTCCAGAAACTTCGCAATCGGGCCGTCGGGCGACGTGGGTTCGAGCAGCTCGACGTGAGACTCCCCTACCGGGCGGAACGAGGTGATTACCTTCCGCGAGTCGACCGTCTCGCGGTGCTCCTCGAGCAGGCCCAGAAGGTCCCAAAAGGCGCCTTCCTTCTCCAGGGAAGAGACCGCCACGCCGAGGTGGGAGATCCGGGAGACGAGGGGTTCACCGGGGTCGGGTTCACCGGGGTCGCGTCTCAATTATCAATTATAGATGAGACGTCGGCCGCGGTAGGCGACCCGATCGTCACCCCTTCTTCTTCTCCGACAGCTCAAGCAGTATGCCCCCGGTGGCGGCCGGATGAACGAAGGCGACGCGGCAGTTGTGGGCGCCGTCGAAGGGGGTCTCGTTGACGAGCTTTACCCCGGCCGTCTTCAGCTTCGCAAGAGCGACTTCGATGTCGGAGACGTCGAGGCAAAGGTGGCGGATGCCGGGGCCCTTCTTCTCCAGAAACTTTGCAATCGGGCCGTCGGGCGACGTGGGCTCGGGGTTCGACGGGGTCGCGTCTCAGTTTGCAATTATTGATAGACTAGTGAAACTCGCTACGAGCCGTGGGGGCAAGTCGTAGGGCAGGTCTATCTCGGTAGTGAAGTGACGTGCTCCCCGAGAAGTAGCCGGATTCGGTTTGGAGTTCCCCATAGACTTAGGGAGGGAGAGCTCGATGAAGGGGAAGCGGTTTAAGGAGGAGCAGATCATCGGGGTTTTGAAGGAGTCGGAGGCCGGGGCGCCGACAAAGGAGCTGTGCCGGCGGCACGGGATCAGTGAGCAGAGCTTCTACCGCTGGAAGGCGAAGTACGGCGGGATGGACGTCAGCGACGCCAAGAAGCTGCGGGCCCTCAAGGATGAAAACCGGCGGCTGAAGCACATCGTGGCCGAACAGGCGCTTATTAGGCGTCTAAACTACACCACTCTGTCTGTAGCACCTATTCTCGGATATCTCGACACCGCCATACAAGTCTATGGCTTCAGCCAACATTATGAATCTCAGAACGGCAGGGCGCCGACTTTAGCCGAAGTCATTAGATAAGTGGTGACCGGAGAGACGTGGACCTCTGAGCCAATCGCTCAGTCCTTACACGGAGTTCCTTCGATATGACGTTTGATGATTTTTTACCGCCCGTTACGGACCTCGGCGGCGACTTTGACACCGGCCCTGTCCTCCTGGCGATGGCTTATCGAGAAGCCGGTCAAGCCACTACTCCTCACGGCACTAGGAGACCTCTTCGTCGAAGGAGTCGAAGGCATCTTCTTTCTTGATACAGCGAAGGGGACATTCGGTCGCGTTGCTAATTCAAGGGCGGAGTGGAAAGAGCTATTACGAAATCGTGATTGCTTAGAGTCATGGTTTAATCCAGACCTTGTGGCGGAACTTCGCGAGAAGTGCATCCTCCTCGGCCCGGGAGAGGTATTTTCACTGCGGATACCTTCGGTTCTGGGTGGCAGCCGAAGAGTAGAAAACTTGACGTCATCGCAGTGGAGGATGCATATGCACTTTCTCGGTCAGGTTCACGAACAGGTGCACCGACTACCGCCCGGTACACGAATCGACAAGCTCAAGATCGAGCCATTCTGACAGCGGAGACCGCCGTGAGTCACGAGTGGGGTAAGGCCTCGCACTTCTACGTTTCGTCGGTATCTTGTCGCGTCGCTCGGCAGACGACTTGAGCTAGACCGCCTTCGGTCTTCTTGGATGGTCGCTTGAGTGGTCAGTGTTCAACGGGGTCGTGCTTCAAGCTGCGGGGGTCAAGCTGCGGGGGTCAGGTCCATGATCAGTAGTATACTGAAGGCGTGAGCCGGCCACTTCGACTTGAGTATCCGGGAGCGGTGTGGCACGTGACCTGTCGCGGCAACGACCGGCAGGAAGTCTTTCGCGACGACGGCGACCGGGAGCGGTTTCTCGCCATCCTGGGGCGGACTGTCTCCCTCTTCCGCTGGCGGCTTCATGCCTATGTCCTCATGGGAAACCACTACCACCTGCTCGTCGAGACGCCCGAACCGACGCTCTCGCGCGGGATGAGGCAGATCAACGGCATCTACACGCAGGCCTTCAATCGCGCCCACGAGCGCGTGGGACATCTCTTCCAGGGACGCTACAAGGCCATCCTCGTCGAGAAGGAGGCCCACCTTCTGGAACTTTGCCGGTACGTGGTCCTCAACCCCGTTCGGGCCGGACTGGTCCGGAGCGCAAAGGGCTGGCGGTGGAGCAGCTACCGCGCGACGGCAGGCCTGACAGATGCCCCGGCGTGGCTCGAGACCGACTGGACGCTCGAACAGTTCGATGGCAGGCGGGGAAAATCCGTCGACGCCTACAGGCGGTTCGTGGCGGAGGGAAGTGAGGCTCGCTACGAGCCGTGGGGGCAGGTCGTAGGGCAGGTCTATCTCGGTAGTGAAGGATTCCGGCGGGACCTCTCAGCCCGGCTCCGGAGAGAGACACCGAGCCGGGGAGTACCAAGAACGCAGACTCAGCCCTGCGCGCCGAAGCTGGAACGGGCAGACGAGGCAGTGAGAGGGATCTTCGGAGTCTCGATGAAGCAGCTGGCGCAAAGGAGCAGGAGCCTGGCCGTGGAGCGGCGACTCCTCGCAAGCGTTTTAAGGCGGGAGGGGCTCTACCGGCTTCACCCCATCGGGACAGCACTGGGCGTAGGGCCGGAGCAGGCAGGGCTGTTGGCGCGGGCCGGTGACGAGCTAACTTCAGACCAGAGGCGCCGCCGGCTCCTTGCGGCCTTGTCGGGTTCGTAGACTACGGACTATGGACCTGACCCCGAGTCCACCGACGACGATCGCGTCCGACCCGAACGGAATGCCGCGGCCTCGGCGGATCTCCACGTCCGACGGAAGCTTCGACACTGGAAATTACGCGTACGACGGTGCAGGCAACATCCTGTCGATAGGACCGGACTACTTCGCATACGACCCCAACTCCCGGCTTCTCTGGGCGAACTACCCGACCGGATTCCAGTCGTACGCCTATGACACATTCGGCAATCTGATTTCGAAGGCGGGGGCCTCGATTACTGTCGATCCCACCACTAATCGCCTGACCGCCGCTTTGTACGACGCCCGGGGTAACGTGACGCGGCTGGGGAACGAGACGTACTCCTACGACGCCCTGAACCGCCAGACGAAACACGACGCACCGGGGTCCAGCTGGACCTATCTCCTCGACGGGGCTGACGAGCGGATCGTCAAGGCGATCCCCGCCGGCGGGAACGTCTTGCGCCGGGAGGCAGCCCGGATCATCCTGCAGGCGATGGGAGAGCCGCCCAGGAGTGCCTGCGCCGGGTATTTCTCTCAGGACGTCCCCTGTAACGACCCTGACCGCGGCTGGATCGAAAAATTCTACGAGAAGGGGATTACATCCGGCTGCGTGCCCCCGCCGAACGGGAAGTACTGTCCCGATTCGACCACCACACGCGCCCAGATGGCCGTCTTCCTGGCGTCTGGCATGGCCGGCTCGGGAGCCGCCGTCCCCTCGAGCGGCACCGTCCCCGGGGTCGGACCGTACGTTTGCACCGCAGGAGGGACCTCTCTTTTCGGAGACGTCCCGGCCGCGGACGTCTTCTGCAAGTTCATTCACTACATCTTCGCAACTGGCGTCACCGGCGGCTGCAGCACGAACCCCCGGCTTTACTGCCCCAACGACACCACGTCTCACTGGCAGATGGGATACTTCGTATCACGAGGTTGGAATGGGTTCCAGTACGTCCCGCCGGGAGCGACCTACACCTTCCGCGGGTCGGGGGCCCAGGTCCTGTCGGAGTTTCAGGACTCGAAGGTTTCGAAGGACTACATCTACCTCGGCAACCGGCTCGTGGCGACAAACGAGAGCGCCGTCGGCGCGCAGCCGGCGGGGTGGAAGTACCATGTTACGGACCACCTTGGAAGCGTCAGGCTGACCACGAACGAATCCCGGCAGGTCGTCGAGAGCCGGAAGTTCTGGCCTTGGGGCGAGACGGTCGGACAATCCGGCCTGACGCGCATGGCCTTCGCCGGCATGGAGCTGGACGTCGAAGCGATCCGCCCCCGCTACTACGATCACGCCCGCAACCTCGAGACCGGCTACGGCCGCTTCCTCAGCCCGGACAAGCTCTCCGGCCACGTCGAGGATCCGCAGACCTGGAACAGGTACACCTATGCCAGAAGCAACCCACTGAAGTATGTGGATCCGGATGGCCTCGAGGAAGTGACGATCCTGCCGCCACCGGCGGCCACTATCGCAAGATGGAACGCAGAGCAGCGTGCGGCTGAGAACTTAAAGAATGCTGAACGTGCCAGCCTAGCTGAAGCCGAAGGTCTAATCGTCGCTCGCGTCCAAGGTCCTTCGACACTCCGACGCAACTGGACTAGGGACTTTGGAGATGTTCCCGATGGCCAACATATAGATCATATCGTCGATCGCCAATTGTCCGGCGGAGAAGCGGCGACAAACGGAAGGCCCATGGATTCGTCAGTAAACACGAGCAATGGGAACAGGACCGCACGCGCCCTCCGCGGCCTAGCTCCCGGCACAATTATTAGGCGTCTAAACTACACCACTCTGTCTGTAGCACCTATTCTCGGATATCTCGACACCGCCATACAAGTCTATGGCTTCAGCCAACATTATGAATCTCAGAACGGCAGGGCGCCGACTTTTGTCGAAGTCATTAGATACGTGGTGACCGGAGAGACGTGGACCTCTGAGCAAATCGCTCAGTCCTTACACGGAGTTCCTTCGATATGACGTTTGATGATCTTCTACCGCCCGTTACAGACCTCGGCGTCGACTTTGACACCGCCATGTCCTCCTGGCGATGGCTCATCGAGAAGTCGGTCAAGCCACTACTCCTCACGGCACTAGGAGACCTCTTCGTCGAAGGAGTCGAAGGCATCTTCTTTCTTGATACAGCGAAGGGGACATTCAGTCGCGTTGCTAATTCAAGGGCGGAGTGGAAAGAGCTATTACGAAATCGTGATTGCTTAGAGTCATGGTTTAATCCAGACCTTGTGGCGGAACTTCGCGAGAAGTGCATCCTCCTCGGCCCGGGAGAGGTGTTTTCACCGCGGATACCTTCGGTTCTGGGTGGCAGCCGAAGAGTAGAAAACTTTACGTCATCGCAGTGGAGGATGCATATGCACTTTCTCGGTCAGGTTCACGAACAGGTGCGCCGACTACCGCCCGGTACACGAATCGACAAGCTCAAAATCGAGCCATTCTGACAGCGGAGACCGCCGTGAGTCACGAGTGGGGTAAGGCCTCGCACTTCTACGTTTCGTCGGTATCTCCTCGCGTCGCTCGGCAGACGACTTGAGCTAGACCGCCTTCGGTCTTCTTGGATGGTCGCTTGAGTGGTCAGTTTTCAACGGGGTCGTGCTTCGACACGGTCGCGTCTCAATTATCAATTATAGATAAGACGTCGGCCGCGGTAGGCGACCCGGCCCCTCACCCCTTCTTCTTCTCCGACAGCTCCAGCAGGATGCCGCCGGTGGCGGCCGGGTGGACGAAGGCGACGCGGCAGTTGTGGGCGCCGTCGAAGGGGGTCTCGTTGACGAGCTTCACCCCGGCCGCCCTCAGCTTCGCGAGGGTGGCTTCGATGTCGGAGACGTCGAGGCAAAGGTGGTGGATGCCGGGGCCCTTCTTCTCCAGAAACTTTGCAATCGGGCCGTCGGGCGATGTGGGTTCGAGCAGCTCGACGTGAGACTCCCCCACCGGGCGGAACGAGGTGATTACCTTCTGCGAATCGACCGTCTCGCGGTGCTCCTCGAGCAGGCCCAGAAGGTCCCAAAAGGCGCCTTCCTTCTCCAGGGAAGAGACCGCCACGCCGAGGTGGGAGATCCGGGAGACGAGGCCGGAAGTTGCTTTCGAAGGTGAAGGCGCGGTTGCGGCGGGGCCTTGCTCAAGGTGGCCGAGCAGGTCGCTTGCGGCGGAGAGCGGGTCTGTCTCGCGCGCTTCCACCCGGGCGGAGACGTCCTCGAGCGCCCCGTTCTCCCCGCGCAGGCTCTCGATTCGTCTCAGAAGGGTCTCCTTGACCAGCCCCTCGATCCGCTTCTTCATTCGCTCACGTCGGCGCGCCGCCCCCTGCGGCCCGTCGAGGAAGGCGCGGTGCGCGTCCAGCTCGGCGCGCAGCTCGGCGATTCCCTGCCCCGCCGTGGCCACCGTCTTCCGGACGGACGGCACCCACGCCCCGTGCTCCCCCAGCTCGAGCATCTGGAGGATCTCCTGCACGACGCGGTCGGCGCCGTCGCGGTCGGCCTTGTTGACGACGAACAGGTCGGCCACCTCCATGAGGCCCGCCTTGATGGCCTGGATGTCGTCTCCCATCCCGGGCGTCAGGACGACGACGCACGTCTCGGCCAGGCGGAAGACCTCCACCTCGTCTTGCCCCACGCCGACCGTCTCGACGAGAACCTCGTCGTAGCCCGCGGCATCGAGCACGTCGACCGCGTCGGCCGTGGCGCGCGAGAGGCCGCCGAGGTGGCCCCGCGTGGCCATCGAGCGGATCAGGACGGCCGGGTCGGTGTAGAGGTCCTGCATCCGGATCCGGTCGCCCAGGATCGCGCCGCCGCTGAAGGGGGACGACGGGTCCACGGCCACGATGCCGACGCGGCGCCCCTCTTTCCGGAAGAGCCGCGCCAGCGCGGCCGTCAGGGTTGACTTGCCGGCGCCGGGCGAGCCGGTCAGCCCCGTCACCCGCGCGCGGCCTGTTCTCGGGTAGAGCCGCGCGAGCAGCTCGGGGAAGCGCGGGTCGCCCCCTTCCGCCCACGAGATCGCGCGCGCCACCGACGGCACGCGTCCTTGAAGAACGCCGTCGGCCAGCTCCGGGATCGAACGGTCCCCGCCCATCGGGGCCGAGTCTAGCGTGAGAGAGAATGACTCCGTGACCCCGCCCGGTTCCGGCGCCGCACCCCGCGCGGTCGATGCTCTCCTCGCCGCGTTCGCCGGGATCGCGCGGGCCGCCGCGACGACTCTCGACGTGAGGGAGATCTTCGAGAGGGTTTCCGAGGTCGTCCGGCCGGCGCTGCCCCACGACCGGCTCGCCCTCGGGCTTCTGAACGAGGACCGGACGACGGTCCGGCTCCACGCCGTCACCGGCGAGCTCCCCACCGGGATGCCGGAGACGTTCCGTCTCTCGGCGTCCGAGCTGTCGCGCCGCGACTGGGACTTCGAGATCGTCGGCGACGTTCCGTGCGATCTCGACCCGGCGAGCGAACGGTGCCGGCTTCTGGCGGCCGCCGGAATCCGTTCGTTTCTTCGCGTGCCGGTCCTCTTCGAGGGGGAGTGGCAGTCCGGCGGGGGCCTCGTCTTCATGTCGCGCACGCCCCATCTCTACCGTGAGGCGGACGTTTCCGCCGCGCGCTTCGTCGCCGACCAGGTGGCACTGCTACTCGCGCACCAGCGGCTGGCTGAGGAGGAGCGACGGGGCGCCGCCGCCCGCGAGGAGGCCGCCCGCCTGAAGGCACGGGTCGAGCGGCTGACCGAGGAGCTGGAAGCGCGCCCCGGCTTCGGGCGAATCGTGGCCGAGTCGGACGCCTGGAAGGACGTGATGCTCCAGGCGGCCAAGGTGGCCCCGACGGACACGACCGTCCTCTTGCTCGGCGAGTCGGGGACCGGCAAGGAGGTCGTCGCGCGAGCCATCCACCGCGCTTCGCCGCGCTCGGCCGGCCCCTTCGCCGCGCTCAACTGCGCGGCGCTGCCGGACCAGCTCCTCGAGTCGGAGCTGTTCGGGTACGAGCGGGGAGCTTTCACCGGCGCCGTGAGCGCCAGACCGGGGCGGCTCGAGCAGGCCGCCGGCGGCGTCCTCTTCCTCGACGAGGTGGGCGAGACGAGCCCGGCCGTCCAGGCCAAGCTCCTGCGCGTCCTCGAGGAGCGGGAGTTCCAGCGCCTCGGTGGGGCGAAAGTGCTCAGGGCCGACGTGCGAATCGTCGCCGCCACGAATCGCGACCTCGCCCGGGCCATCGCGCGCGGCGAGTTCCGGGAGGACCTCTACTACCGCCTCCACGTCTTCGAGATCCGCCTCCCGCCGCTCCGCGAGCGCCGCGAGGACATCCTGCCGCTCACCGAGGTCTTCCTCGCCGAGGTGGGCCCCGCCACCGGCCGCCCCGCGCCGGGGATCTCGCGCGAGGCGCGCGAGCTGCTCCTCGCCTATCCGTGGCCGGGCAACGTCCGCGAGCTACGGAACGCCCTCGAGAGGGCAGCCATCCTTTGCGAAGGAGGGCTCATCACAGCCGCGCACCTTCCGATCTCGGTCTCCCGCGGCGAGCCGGGCTCCGGGCCTGCCACACCCGGGGCCGCCGGGCCGGGGCCCGACTTCCCGCCCGGCGGCGTCGACCTCGAGGCCGTTGAGCGGTCGTACGTGAAGGCGGCCCTCGAAAGGTCGGGCGGAAACAAGAGCCGCGCCGCGCGCCTACTCGGCCTGACGCGGGCGCAGCTCTACTCGCGGCTGGAGAAGTACGGCCTGTAGCGGGGCCTACTTCCCGTCGCGGTACGCCGTGAACATCGAGTCCATCCGGGCATCCTGTCCGGCCGTAAAACGGTCCATGCACGCGTCGTCCGTGTAGTCCATGAAGTTCTCGATCGGGTCGAGGCCGGGGCTCTTCCGCCCCGTGCAGGTGTCCCGGCCTGTCGGGCAGCCGAAGGCGGCGGAGCGTTCCGCGGGGGTGTCGCTCACGTAATCCCCCTTCCCGTTACAGCCGCCCTGGAACGTGTGGTACAGACCCATCCAGTGCCCGATCTCGTGTGTCGCCGTGTCGCCGAGGTTGTACGGTGCGGCCGACCCGCCCGGCAGGGACGAGTAAAGGACCACGACGCCGTCATAGGACGGGTTCTTCGGGTAGTCCGAGGGGAAGGTGGACCAGCCGAGGAGGCCTCCGCCGATTCCCGCCGAGTAGATGTTCAGGTCTGCCGCCGTCCCCTGCCGCAGGGCGGTCTTCGCCGCCCTCTCGGCCGTTGAACCCGGGGTCATCGTGTACCACGTCGCGTTCGTCGTCCGGTCCGTGCTGACCAGATTGAAAGTCCATCCCCACGGTGCATACGCCGCGTTGAGAACGTCTATCTGGCCGGTGATCATCGAATCGGGGATGTCGCCGTTCGCAATCCCCGTTCCCTTGTCGATGACGTGAAAGTAGACATTTACGGTGCCCCCCGAGACGAGCGGCATCCGCCGCTCTCTCCCGGACAGGCGCATCGCCGCCTCCGTCTCGATCTCGGCCTGCTCCTCTTCGTCAACGTCGCGCGTGCCGCAGCGCGCGCCGCTCTCGATGAAAGCGCGCTGGCTGACCCAGTCGATTCCCTGGAAGGAGAAGACGGGCCCGTCGGGTCCCGGGGCGCGACCCGGGTCGCCTCCGGCGCCGGTTCCGGACGGTTGCGCCGCCACGGCGGAGGCGAAGAGAAAGAGGGTTGAAGCCAGAACGAGGCGGGCGAGCTTCCGCATGGGGGCCTCCATTTCTGAGATTGGGTCGCAATCTATCCCCGTTTGGGGGCCGGGAGCAAGCGGACGCCCTGCGGCGGCCGGCGGGCGCGATAGCATGACGGGGATGGCGGGTGGCCTTTTCTGGGCCCTCTCGGGGGCGGCGATCTCGATCGGGTCGCTCCACTCCCTCGCGCCCGACCACTGGGTCCCCTTCGCCGCGATCGCGCGCGCGCAGCGCTGGCCGGTCCGGAAGACGGCGCTCGTCACCTTCCTCTGCGGCTTCGGCCACGTGACGGTCTCCGCGCTCCTCGGCCTCCTCGCCCTCCTCTTCGGGCGCGAAGTCTTCGAGCGGATCGGCGCGCGGATGGAGGTCGTCGCGGGCCTCCTCCTGATCGGCTTCGGGCTCGCCTACGGGCTCTGGGGCCTCCGCCGCGCCGTCGGCCGGCGCGTCCACGGCCACTCGCACGCCCGCTTCGACCACGTCCACGACCCGCCGCGCGCGACGGTCTGGTCGCTCTTCGTCCTCTTCTGCGCCGACCCGTGCGTCGCCGTCATCCCGCTTCTCTTCTCGGCGGCGCAGCTCGGCACCGGGCAGACGCTGGCCGTCGTCCTCCTCTACGAAGTGGCGACGATCGGCACGATGGTCCCGCTCGTCCTCTCGGCCCGGGCCGGCGTCGCCCGCCTCCGCCTCCCCTTCCTCGACCGCTGGGGCGATGCCGTGGCGGGAGGCGTGATCGTCGTGACGGGCCTCGTCGTCGGCTACCTCGGCATCTGACGCCCCGCCGAACTGGCGGGTGCCATCACGGCCCGTCACGCGGCCCCTTGACACGCCTTTCCTCCCAAATAGAGACTCTGTCTCAACAATTGGGGCCGGAGCCCCGATCAAGGAGGACGGCGATGCGGCGAGCGGCGGGGGCGGGAATCGTGATTCTGTGCCTGGCGGCGGCGGCGGCGCGGGCGGCCGACGACGAGGCCACGGCGAGCGGCTGGCGGCTCAAGGGGGACCGCGGCGAGACCGTGAAGGTCCTGCCGCCGGCGGCGAACGTGCCCTCGGCGGCGGGCCAGCCGGTCGACGCGCCGATCACCGGCATGAAGGTCTACCCGGCCAGCTACGGCTCGGGGAGCCTGATCGACCACCTCGGCCTCGAGATCGCGAGCGCGGGCTTTTACCAGATTTACTACGACAGCTCGACCCCGTCCTCGGTCACGACCGGGATCAACGGCTTCACCAACGCGTTCGGAGGCGGGATACCGGACTACACGATCATCCAGCAGTACGGCTCGCACGCTCCGATCGCCTCGACGCTGACCAACGTGGGCGTGCTCAACGACACGAACGGCGTCCCGTCCACGATCTCCGACTCCCAGATCCAGAGCTACCTCGCAAGCCTCTTCAGCTCCGGCCGGGTCCCGGCGAGCGCGTCCACGATCTATGGCGTCTACCTTCCGCCCGGCACGACGTCCACGCTCGGCAGCTACGCCTCCTGCACGAGCTACTGCGGCTATCACAGCGTCTTCACGTACGGAAGCCTCCAGATCAAGTACGCGGTCTTCCCCTACCTGACCTGTTCAGGCTGCTCGCTCTCAGGAAAGTCGGTTCTCGACATGCTGACGATCGTCACCTCCCACGAGATCCGCGAGGCCGTGACCGACCCCGGCGACAACGGAAAGAACGCCTGGTACGACCGCCGCGGGTACGAGGCCGACGACAAGTGCGCCTGGCACCATCTCTACCAGCTCGGGAGCGGCTACTGGGTTCAGCCGGAGTACTCGAACGCGAACAAGGGCTGCGTCGTCTTCCCGTGAACCGGTGACGGGCGCCCGGGGCGCGACACGAGCCCGGCCCTCGCGGCCGGGCTTTTCGTTTTCGGGGCACGGCGCGGCTCCGCGTTTACCATACCGGGCCGGAGGCCCTGACGTGACCACGCGCCGTTCCCTCGCCCTCGCCGCCGCCCTCGCCCTCCTTCCGCTCGCCGTCTCCGCCGGAACCGTCCCGAAGGCCTCTCCCCCGCCGGCGGAAAGGGACGCCGGAACTCTCGAGGAGGGGCGAAAGCTGACGACGGCTCTCTACGCCGGCGGCGTCTCCGGCATCTGGAGCCGCCTGTCGCCGGCCCTCCAAGCGCTCGCGGGCTCCGAGCAGCGGCTCGCGCAGCTCGCCGCCGGCTGGATCGAGAAGTACGGCCGCGAGACGAAGGTCCTCGAGGAGAAGACAGACAGCCTGGCGGGCGCCCGCCGCTATCTCCGCGTGGCGGCTTTCGAGAAGGCGAAGGACCCGGTCGAGGTGCCGTGGAATTTCGACGAGAAGGGACGGATCGCCACGATCGGGATCCGCCCCCGCGCGAAGGAAGCCGCGGCGCCGAACGGCGCGAAGGAGACGCCGGCGTCCCTCCGCCTGCCGGTCGACGGGGAGTGGACCGTCTGGTGGGGCGGGCGCACCCTCTGGGAGAACTTCCACGCCATCTCGCCCGACCGGCGCTTCGCCGCCGACTTCTTCGTCGTCCGGGCCGGAACGACGCACGCCGGGGACGGGACGAAGAACGAGGATTACTTCGCCTTCGGGCAGAACGTCCTCGCGCCCGCCGCGGGAACCGTCGTCGCGGTCGAGGGCGCCCGGCCCGACGCTCTCCCGGGCGTCGTCGATCCGCAGGCCGACGCGGACGGGAACTTCGTCGTCCTCGATGTCGGCAAGAAGGTCTGGATCTTCCTCGCTCACCTCCAGAAGGGAAGCCTCGTCGTGAAGAGAGGCCAGAAGGTGAAAGCGGGCGAACTCCTCGCAAAGAGCGGCAACAGCGGCCGCGGCACCGAGCCGAGCCTCCACGTCCACCTCCAGGACGCCGCCGAGGCCGGGAAGGGAAACGGGTGGCCCCTCGCCTTCCGGAACGTCGTCGTGAACGGAACCCCTGTCGCCCGGGCCGAGCCGGTCCGCGGCCAGCGATTCTCCCCGCGTCCGCCATCGGCGCCCTAGGCCGGGCGGCGCGATGAGCCCGGCCGATCTCCTCAACAACCTTCTCGCTGCCTCGCCGTGGGAGATGCTCGGGGCGGCGACCGGCTTCGTGTCGGTCTGGCTCATGGCCCGGCAGAACGTCTGGGGGTGGCCGGCCGGCATCGTCTGCGTCTCCTCGTACGCGTGGGTCTTCGGGCAGTCGCGGCTCTACGCCAACATGGCCCTCCAGTTCGTCTTCCTCGCGCTGCAGGTCTACGGGTGGGTCCACTGGTGGAAGGGAAGCGGAAGCCGGCACGACGCGCTGCCCGTCACGCGTCTTTCGCCCCGGCATGCCGCGCTCTGGGCCGCCGCCGGGGCCGTGGCCAGCGTCGCCATCGGCGCGTTCATGGCGTCGCGGACCGATGCCGCGAACCCCTGGCCCGACGCCACGCTCACCTCGTTCAGCCTCGTGGCCCAGTGGCTCCAGGCCCGGAAGGTCTTCGAGTGCTGGATCGTCTGGATCCTCGTCGACGTCGGCTACATCGGGCTCTTCATCGTCCAGCGCCTCCACCTGACGGCCGTCCTGTACGCCCTCTTCCTCGTCCTCTGCGTCTACGCCCTCAGGGAATGGCGGCGTTCGCTCGCGCCGGCGGCCGCGTGAGCGCGACGCCCCTCCTGCGAGTGGCCGTCGTCGGCCCCGAGTCCTCCGGGAAGACGACGCTCTCGGCCTCGCTCGCGGTGCACTTTGAAACGGTCTTCGTCCCGGAGGCCTCGCGCGCCTACTACGACGCGAAAGGGGTCGACTACGAGATCGCCGACATCCTCCCCATCGCGCGCGCCCAGAAGGCGTCCGAGGAGGCGCTGGCCCCGACGGCTCGCGGTCTTCTCGTCCTCGACACCGATCTCCTGACGATCACGATCTGGAGCCACGTCCTTTAC
The DNA here is from genome assembly GCA_963801475.1 of uncultured Acidobacteriota bacterium. Lineage (GTDB taxonomy): Bacteria > Acidobacteriota > Thermoanaerobaculia > UBA5066 > UBA5066 > DAOMFB01. The sequence continues at coordinate 87,423 of CAWDEX010000002.1, forward strand.
GGCGGCTGCCCCCCCGAGGCCGAGGCGATGGCGGCGGCGCAGCGGGTCGACCTGACCGTGCTCCTGAAGCCCGACCTCCCCTGGACGTACGACCCGCAGCGGTGCCATCCGGAGCTGTCGCAGCGCGAGGACTTCTTCGCGCGCCTGCGCGACGGCCTCACGCGGCTCGGCAGGCGCTTCAACGAAGTCGGAGGGGACGGGCCGGAACGCTTCGCCGCGGCCCGCGCGGCGGTGGACGCCCTCCTCTCGGAGCGCTGAGCCCCCGGGGCCCGTCAGTCCTTCAGCCGCTTGCGCCGAGGGAGAAAGTCGTTCACCTCGCGGAGCGCGAGCGCCAGCCCCTTCTCGACGCCGCCCTGCTCCTCGCCGCGGAGCGCCTTCATCGCGTGCTCGTCCCGGAGGCGCACGAGGCGGTGCCCGAGCGCCCAGAGGACCGTTTCGACCGCCTTCTGCTCATTCTCCGACCGCTCTTTCGACATGCCCCGCATTCTGGACCAAGATGCTCCTCCGATGCCGGTCCTCGCCGTCCTCGTTCGGACGTTCAGCCCCGGAAACCTCGGCGCCGCGGCCCGCGCCGCGAAGAACTTCGGAGCCGAGCTGGCGCTCGTCGCGCCTCGAGCGGACGTGCTCCATCCCGACGCCGTCGCCTACGCTTCCGGCGCGGAAGACCTTCTCGGAAAGAAAGACCTCCATACGGATTGGCGTGCGCTGCGACAGAGGGTCTCGTCGATCGTCGCCCTGTCATCTCTCAGAGGAAGGGCTTCGAGGGGTCTCCCCCCCGCGACGACGTTTGCCGCGGTCCGGCGTGTCCTGCGGACGGACCGGCGTGTCGCGCTCGTCTTCGGGCCGGAGCGGGGCGGGCTGACGACGGAGGAGCTGAAGGAGTGCGACGCGCGACTCCGGATCCCGACATCGCCCGGCTTCCCCAGCCTGAACCTCGCGCAGGCCGTGGCCATCGCGCTGGCCTCCTGCTCTCTTCCCTTCGAAGCGCCGCGACGGAAGCCTGCGGCGGGCGGCCCGCTCGAGGCGCCGGCCCCGTCGAAGGATCTGGCCCGGCTGAAGGAGTCCCTTCGCGAGTCGCTCTCCGCAGCCGGGTACGCCGGTCGCGGCCGGAACGCGCAGGTCGTGGCCGAGCTGGAGGCCTCGCTGCTTCGCGCCCGTCTCACGCGGCGGGAGACGACGCTCTGGCTCGGCGCGCTGGCCGCCCTCGGCCGCCGGGGCTGACTACCGGCAGACGACCCGGTAGTCCATGTCGGCCAGGGGAAAGATCGTGTCGGCGTCCTCGAGGAGCGTGAGATAGCCCTCCTCGACGTGCCCTGCCTCGACCTGCCGCATCAGCTCCTTCGCCCGGTCGACGTGGCGGATGATCTGCAGCTCCGAATAGCGGACCGCCTGCCCCGTCGAGATCAGGAACCCCCAGTCGGAGGCGCCCGCGAGGAAGAGCTCGCGCGCCGCCTGGTTCAGGGCGCGCCGCCGGAGCGGGTCGGGCTCGTCGCGGTGCCGCGAGGCCAGGTCGGACATCCGGCTCGAGAGGCGGTAGAGGTGCCGGAAGACCCAGATGTTCGGCTGGTAGGCCCGCTCCTCCACCCACGTCTGGAAGTAGTCGCCCTTTCCCCACGAGCCGGCGTTCGGGACGAGCTTCTGGTGGTGCGGCTGCTCGGCGAGATACTCCCCGGGCGTGACGGGGCGGACTTCGGACTGGTCGTAGAGCGTCTTCCGGAAGACCGACTCGAGGAACGCGGGGCCTTCTTCCCACCAGTGGCCGAAGAGCTCGGCGTCGTAGGCCGAGACGCGGCAGCCCGTGCGGCCGCCGCTCCAGTCGCGGTCGTGGTTGGCCTGCGCCCCGCGCTCGAAGACGAACTGTCCGGCCTGCTCGTGCAGCGTCTCCTCGGCCCACGCGGGGACGTAGTACGCCTTGTCGCCGAGGTCGACCTTCTTCCCCGTGATCCGGTAGTACTTGATCCCCGTGTTCCGCCGGACGTTGGCCGTCCGGAAATAGGGAGGCAGGTAGTCCCAGTCGGCCTCGTAGCCGAGGTCGCGGTACCACTCCTTGTAGTTCGGGTGGCCGGGATAGCCCGCCTCGCGCGACCAGATCTTGTCGCGCGTGTGCGGGTCGATGGGGAAGGCCGCGAGACCCGCCGGCGTGATGACGGGCTCGGAGGCTCCGAAGAAGGGGCGGGTGTCTCCCTCGAGAACGGCCTTGTCGTTCAGGAGGAACCACTGGATCCCCTCGGCCGCGAGCGCCTCGTCGAGGCCCGGCGTGAAGGCGTTCTCGGCCAGCCACATCCCGCGCGGCCACCGTCCGAAGACCCGCTCGTACTGCCGGCAGGCGGTCTGGATCTGCGCGCGAACGGTCTCCGGAAGATGGTTGAAGAGGGGAAGGATCATGTGCGTCGCGGGACAGGTGATGACCTCCAGCTTCCCGGCGTCCTGGAAGTCCCGGTACCCGCGCGTCAGGTCCCCGGAGTAGGCCTCGAAGACCTCCTTGGCGATCTCGAAGCGGTGGACCGTCTGCCACGCCGTGTCGTGCCACGGCTTTCCGTGCGAGTTCTCCGCTTCGCGCCGGGCCAGGTCGAGGCAGGTGTCGATGTGCCGCGCCGCCCGCATCTTCAGCAGGGGGTCCTGCATCATCGAAAGGAGCGGCGGCGTCAGGCTGACCGTGAGCCGGAAGTCGACGCGGTCGCGCGCGAGCTTCCAGAGCCGGTGGAGGAGCTGCGTGTAGACCGAGGCGACCGCCTCGAAGAACCACTGCTCCTCGAGCGATACGTCGTACTCCGGGTGACGGATGAAGGGGAGGTGCTGGTGCAGGACGAGCGCCCAGCACCCTTTCTCGTCGGGGGCCGTGTGGGTCCGCCGCTTCCAGTAGAGGTACTGGTTGTAGCGCCAGTCGTTCGCGGCGACGGGAAGCTCCACGTCGTTCGGAGGAACGTCCACCGAGCCCCACGCGACGTAGTTCTCGGCCGTTTCGGCGCGATCGCGGGGCGAGAAGACGGTGTTCGACCGGGCCACTTTCTCGAAGAACATCGTCCCGAGAGCCCGGTAGCCGATCTCGGCCACCCAGTTCCGCCCCGGATCCACGCCGACCCAGTACGCCACCTTGTCGTTCAGGAAGTCGTCGACCTCGAAGAAGGAGTTCGCGTTGAAGCCGTCGAACACGACGCCCGTCACGTCGTACACGCGGAGGATCAGGTGGTTCGTCAGGAGAAAGCCGCTCCCGAAGCGCCGCTCCATCTCCTCGCGCATTCCCTGCCCCACTTCCCAGAGGACGTAGATCTGGCGCGGGCCCGACGGCACGAGGTAGAGATACGTCTCGTTCGCGTAGTCGGTGAGGAAGGGAATCTCGGTGAGGGGGAGCCATCTCGGGTCGGTGAGCCCGGCCTTCTCCGCCGCCAGCTCCTCGTCCGTCTCCGCAGCCGGGTGGCCGACCGGGGCGTGAGGGTCGAAGCGCTCCGGAGCCGCCTCTTCGGGGACCGACTCGCCGGCCGGCTTCTGGTCCATGGGACCTCCCGCGGTCGCGTCTCAGCCGCCGCGCTGACATTCTAGTCGCGGCTCGGATGTCGGGGGCTCGCCGGGGGGCCTGGCCTCGCACGCCCCGCGGACCGCCGCTAGAGATCCAGGTCTTCCACGACGGCCGGGGGGCGGCCTCCGCGCCCCCCGGACCCCCTCCCATCCGCATCGACGTCACGTTCCCGAAGCGCTAGACGTCGAGATCGCTCGCCTCTCTCGCTCGTTCCGTGATGAAGCGGTATCTCGCCGCGGCGTCCTTGCCCATCAGCTCGCCGAGCGTCCGCTCGGCCTCGAGGACATCGGGGACGGTCACCTTCACCGCCCGCCGGCGGCGCGGATCGAGCGTCGTCTCCTTCAGCTGCTCCGGCATCATCTCCCCCAGCCCCTTGAACCGCATGATCTCGGGCTTCACGTTCTTCGGCAGCTTCGAGAGGAACGTGTCGCGCTCGGAGTCGTCGAGCGCCCAGTGGGTCTCCTTCGCGGCGTCGATCCGGTAGAGAGGCGGCTGGGCGAGGTAGACGTGCCCCTCCTGGATCAGCTTCGGCAGGTGCCGCCAGAAGAAGGTCAGGAGCAGTGTCGAGATGTGGTGGCCGTCGGCGTCGGCGTCCATCAGGAGGAAGACCTTCCCGTACCGGAGCTTCGACGCGTCGAACGCCGCCCCGACGCCGCAGCCGAGGGCCGAGACGATGTCGTTGAGCTCGCGGTTTCCCGTCACCTTCGCCGAGTTCGCCTGCTCGGCGTTCAGGACCTTCCCGCGCAGCGGCAGGATCGCCTGCGTCTCCCGGTCGCGCGCCTGCTTGGCCGAGCCGCCGGCCGAGTCCCCCTCCACGATGAAGAGCTCGGAGACCGACGGATCGGTCGAGGAGCAGTCGGCCAGCTTCCCGGGGAGGTTCAGCCGGTGCGAGACGGCTGTCTTCCGCGTCACCTGCTGCACCGCGGCACGGCTCGCCTCCCGCGCCCGCGCCGCGAGGACGATCCGCCCGACGATCGGCTCGGCGAGCGTCGGGTTCTCGTTCAGCCACTTCTCGAGCGCGGGGCGGACGGCGCCGTCCACCTGCGCCGCCAGCTCGGGGTTGTTGAGCCGGTCCTTCGTCTGCCCCTGAAACTGCGGCTCGAGGACGTAGGCCGAGAGAAGGGCGACGATTCCCTCGCGGATGTCCTCCGCGGCGATCGTCACCCCCTTCGGCACGAGCTCGTGCGTTTCGAGGTAGTTCCGGACGGCCTTGACGATCCCGGCGCGGAGGCCGTTCTCGTGGGTCCCGCCGGACGGCGTCGAGACGCCGTTGACGAAGGAGCGGATCGACTCGTCCGTCGCCTCGGTCCAGACGAGGGCCAGCTCGAGGCGCGGATCGGCCTCACGGGCGAGGAGGAACTCCGCGGGCGTCGTCGGCTTCTTTCCCCGCTCGGCGACGAGCTTGACCAGGAAGTCCTGGAGCCCTCCCTCGTGATGGAGCTCCTCGCGAAGCGGGGGCTTCTGCGTCTCGTCCGTGAAGACGACCTTCAGGCCGCGATGAAGATAGGACTTGGCCTCCAGCCGCTCGCGGATCTCCGCGGCCTCGAAGGCGAGCTTCCCGAAGATCTCCGGGTCGGGGCGGAACCGGATCGTCGTCCCCGACCCCCGCACCTTGTCGCCGCCGGAGAGCTTCTTCAGCTTCGAGACCGGCTTTCCCTTCGAGTAGCTCTGCTCCCACTCGGCTCCGTCGCGCCGGACGGTCGCCGTCATCTCCGACGAGAGGGCGCAGACGACCGACGACCCGACGCCGTGGAGGCCTCCCGAGTGGACGTAGTTCCCCTGCTCGAACTTGCCGCCGGCGTGCAGCGTCGTCAGGATCAGCTCGAGGGCCGGCCTCCGGTACTTCGGGTGGACGTCCACCGGGATGCCCCGGCCGTTGTCGGAGACCTCGATCTCCCTCCCGTCGGAAAAGAGCCGCACCTCGAGCCGCGTCGCGTAGCCGTTGATCACCTCGTCGACGGCGTTGTCGACGATCTCGTTCACGAGGTGGTGGAGCCCCCGGCTGTCGACGCCGCCGATGTACATCCCCGGCCGCTTCCGGACGGGCTCGAGCCCCTCGAGGACGGTGATGTCGGCGGCGGTGTACTTCGTCGCCATGCGCCGTCGAAGGTAGCACGCGAGGAGGACGCGTCAATCGGCGCCGCCCGGGCGCCGCGGCGAAGTATCCTTTGCGGCACATGTCCGACGAGAGGCCGTCCCCGGGGGGCGCCGCGCCGGCGGAGCTGGCGCGGCGGCTCGGCCTCTGGAGCGCCATCGCCGTCGTCATCGGCTCGACGATCGGCTCCGGCATCTTCCGCTCGCCCGCCGGCATCGCCGACAAGCTTCCCGGGCCCCTTCCGCTGCTCGCCGTCTGGACCGCGGGCGGGCTCTTCGCCCTCTGCGGCGCCCTGACGCTGGCCGAGGTCGCGAGCGCGCTTCCGAAGACCGGCGGGATGTACGTCTTCTGCCGCGACGGCTGGGGACGGCTCGCCGGCTTCCTCTTCGGGTGGGGCCAGTTCTCGATGATCCGCGCCGCCTCGCTCGGCGCCATCTCGATCACGTTCGCCGAGTACTTCTTCCGGGTCCTCGGCTTCAATCCCCAGGCGCCGGAGCACGTCCAGACCGTGCGCATCGTGGCCGCCCTCGCCATCGGCCTCACCGGCGTCTTCAACGTCGTCGGCGTCTCCCTCTCGGCGGCCGTCAGCAACGTGACAGTTCTCGCCAAGTACGGCGGCCTCGTCTTCATCGTCCTCGTCGCCTTCGCTCTCGGCCTGCCGCAGACAGGCGGGAACTTCACTCCGGCCGTGCCGGCGGGGAGCTTCACCCTCGCCGCCTTCGGCCTCGCTCTCGTCTCGACGCTCTGGGCGTTCGACGGCTGGGCCGACCTCGCCTACAACGCGGGCGAGGTGAAGGACCCCGTCCGGAACCTCCCGCGCGCCCTCATCGGCGGCACGCTCCTCGTGGTGGCCATCTACCTCGCCGCGAATCTGGCCTACCTCGCCGTCCTTCCCGTGGAGCAGATCCGCGTCTCGAAGCTCGTCGCCGCGGACGTCGCGCAGCGGGTTCTCGGGCCGGCCGGCGTTGCCTTCGTGGCGGTCACGGTGATGGTCTCCACCTTCGGAACGCTCAACACGGTCCTCTTCACGAGCCCGCGCGTCTTCTTCGCGATGGCCGACGACCGCCTCTTCTTCCGCCCCGTCGCCCGCGTCCACCCCCGCTTCGGGACGCCCTGGGTCTCGATCTCCATGACGGCCGCGCTCGGGATCGTCTTCGTCCTCCTGCGGAGCTTCGAGCAGCTGGCCGACGCCTTCGTGACGGCCTTCCTCCCCTTCTACGCGCTCTCCGTCGCCTCCATCTTCCGGCTCCGGAAGAAGCCGGGGTACGCGCCGTCGTTCCGGGCCCCGCTCTATCCGTTGACGCCTCTCCTCTTCCTCGCGTCGGTCTTCCTGCTCCTCGGGAACGCCATCGCGGACCCGTCCAGCCGCTGGAGCACGCTGGCCGTCCTCGGTGTCGTTGCGGCGGGGATCCCGGTCTACTATCTGACGGTCGGCCGGAAGGGCTAGCCGAGCCGCTCCCACACCGCGGCCTCGAGGGCGCCGCCGTGGCCGAGCAGGCTGTGGTCGCCCCCCTCGACGGCGTGGAACCGCGAGCCGGGGACGAGCCGCCCGGACGCCTCCCACTCCTTCCAGCGGGCCGCGACCTGTTCGAACGGGACCGACTCGTCGAGGGTCCCCATCACCGCCGAGACGGGGACGGGGGGCGGCGAGGCGTCGACCGTCACGTGCGCCATCTCCTCGAAGAAGCGCCGGTGGATCGGGAGGTTCCGCCCCTCGCCGTGGTGGAACATCTCGAAGCTCTCCCCCCCGGGGAGCTTCGAGGCCCACCGCTCGCCAAAGGCCAGGGCCGGCGCAATCAGGACGAGGGGCGGGCCGCCGGGCCCGAGCGTTTCGGCCAGGGAGAGCGCCACGAGGGCGCCCAGGGAGCTGCCGACGACGAGGCGCGGCTTCGACTCCGAGAAAGCCACGAAAGCCTCGGCGTACATCTCGTCGAAGGAGAGCTCCCGGAACGAGGGAACGTTCAGGTCCGGGGCGGCGATCACGAACCCTTCCGGCCCGAAGCGCTCCTCGAGCATCGCCCTCTTTCGCCCTTTCGGCGACGAGGCTAAACCATGCAAGTAGAGCAGGCTGCTCACATACGGATTGTGCCCCGCGCGGCGTAACATAGGCGTTCGGTCTATCGTGTCCTTCCGCTGCCCCCACCCCCTCCTTCTGGCCGCCGCCGGCACTGCGCTCCTCGTGGCCGCCTGCGCCGGAAAGAAGCCGCCGGCCGAGAAGCCGCGCATGGTCCGCCTCGTTCCTGTCGCCAAGAGGCCTCTTCCCAAGAGCATCTCCGCCGTCGGGGCGCTCGCCGCCGAGGACAAGGCGGAGCTTTCCTTCAAGGTCCCGGGGCGCCTCCAGAAGCTCTTCGTCGACATCGGCAGCAGCGTCCCGGCCGGCGCCGTCCTCGCCCAGCTCGAGAAGGAGGAATACTCCTACCGGGTCGAGGGGGCGCGGGCCGCGCTTCTCCAGGCGCGGGCCCGCCTCGGCCTTCCGCCCGACGGCGCCGGAGACGAGGTGGAGGCCGAGGCGACGGCCGTCGTCCGCCAGAACCGGGCCCGGATGGAGCAGGCGAAGGCCGAGCTCGCGAGGTCGCGGTCGCTTCTCGACCAGGGCCTCCTCTCCCGATCGACCTTCGACGTCGCCGAAGCGAACTTCAAGGTGGCCGACAGCCAGTACAACGACTCGCTGGAAGAGGTGAACAACCGCCGGGGAATCCTCCTCCAGCGCCGTTCGGACCTGGCCATCGCCGAGCAGCAGCTTCGCGACACCTCCCTCGTCGCCCCGTTCTCCGGCGGCGTGCAGGCTCGGCGGGCGAACCCGGGCGAGTACGTCCTGGCGGGCGCGCCGGTCCTGTCGCTCGTGAAGATCAGCCCCATCCGGCTCCGGCTCGAGATCCCGGAGCGTGACGCCCGCTACATCGTGAAAGGACTCCCCGTCACGGTCCATCGCGAGGGAGACACCGCCGCGTTCACGGGCACGGTCGCGCGGATCTCACCGGCCCTCGAGGAGTCCAACAGGTCGCTCATCGTGGAGGCCGAGATCCCGAACCCGCTCGGCGCGCTCCGGCCCGGCGCCTTCGTCAAGGCCGAGATCGTCAGCGACGCGGGCGGCCCCGCCCTCGTCGTCCCGGCCTCCTCGGTCGTCGTCTTCGCCGGGATCGAGAAGGTCGTCACCGTGAAGGAGAAGAAGGCGCTCGAGCGCCCCGTCGTCACCGGCCGCCGGAACGCCGACGTCGTGGAGATCGTCTCGGGCCTCGCGGACGGCGACTTCGTCGTCGAGAAGCCCGGCAACCTCGCCACCGGGATGCCGGTTCAGCCGGAGACGGGAGCCGCTGAAACGGCGCCCGGCCCGGCCACCGCCACCCCCCCCGCGGCGCCCTGAGGCGAGGCTCCCGTGCAGAAGCTCGCCGAAATCTGCATCCGGCGCCCGGTTTTTGCTTCGATGCTGATCCTCTCGCTCGTCGTCGTCGGCGCGGCGAGCTACCCGAAGCTGGGCGTCGACCGCTTCCCCTCCGTAGACCTCCCGACCGTCATCGTCCGCGCGACGCTCCCCGGCGCGTCTCCCGAGGAGATGGAGTCGTCCGTGTCGATGCCGCTCGAGGAGGCGGTGAACACCGTGCAGGGGATCGAGGAGCTCCGCTCCATCAGCGGTCTCGGCTCCTCGCTGATCGTCGTCACCTTCGCCCTGAACCGGGACATCGACGTCGCCACGCAGGACGTTCGTGACCGGGTCAACGCGGCGATGCGGCGCCTCCCGCGCGACATCGACCCCCCCATCGTCCAGAAGTTCGACAACGACTCCACGCCCGTCATGACGATCGCCCTCTCCGCCGACCGCTCCATCCGGGAGCTGACGGAGATCGCGGACAAGATCGTCAAGCCGATTCTCGAGCGCTCGCCGGGCGTCGGCGAGATCTCCATCAACGGGGGGCTCCTCCGGGCGATCGATGTCCGCGTCAACGTGGACCGCCTCGCGGCCTACAAGATCCCGATCACCGCCGTTCAGACCGCCCTCCAGCGCCAAAACTCGGACGTGCCCGGCGGCAACGTGGACGCGGGACGGCGGGAGATCTCTCTCCGGACGATGGGGCGTTTCGCGGACGCGCGGGCCTTCCAGGATCTGGTCGTCTCCTATGTGAACGGCGCCCCCGTGAGGATGTCCGACATCGGGACGGTGGAGGACGGCACCAAGGAGCAGCGGTCGCTCTCGCGGCTCAACGGCGCGCCGAACGTCACGCTCGAGGTCCGGCGCCAGTCCGGGGCGAACACGATCGTCGTCATCGAGGGCGTCAAGAAGTCGATGGAGCGTGCCAGGACGCTCATCCCCGCCGACGTGTCGATGCTCCCCATCCGCGACCAGTCGCGGTTCATCAAGGCGGCCCTCTCGGAGATCAACGTCCACCTGATTCTCGGGAGCCTCTTCGCCACCCTCGTCGTCCTCGTCTTCATGAGGAACTGGCGCTCGACGCTGATCGCCGCCGTGGCGATCCCGACGTCGCTCATCGCGACCTTCGCCATGATGCGGGCTCTCGACTTCACGCTGAACAGCGTGACGATGCTGGCTCTCGTCCTGATGGTCGGCGTCGTCATCGACGACGCCATCGTCGTCCTCGAGAACATCTTCCGGTTCATCGAGGAGAAGAAGATGGACTCCTTCGCGGCGGCGAAGGCGGCCACGGCGGACATCGGGCTCGCGGTCATGGCGACGACCTTCTCCCTCGTCGTCATCTTCCTGCCGGTCTCGTTCATGTCCTCGATCTCGGGGCGGTTCCTCTACCAGTTCGGCATCACGGCCTCGTGCGCCATCCTCGTGAGCCTCCTCGTCTCGTTCACGTTGACGCCGATGATGAGCGCCCGACTCCTGCGCGACGTGGCGGCGCGGCACGTGACCGGCGCCACGAAGCCCGGCGAGGCGGGCGAGCCGGCCTCCCGCCGCGGCTTCTACCACCGGCTCGACGCCTTCTACACGAAGGTCCTCTCGTGGGCGATGAGCCACCGGAAAGCCGTCGTCATCGGCGCCGGCGTCGTCGTCCTCTCGACGTTCCCGATCTACAAGGCGACCCGGCAGGAGCTGGTCCCCGGCAACGTCGACGAGGCGGAGTTCGACGTCTCGATCGACGCGCCCGAGGGGATGAGCCTCGCCGCCATGGACGAGGCGATGCGCGAGGTGGAGCGTGAGCTCCTGGCCACGCGGGGCGTCACGACCGTCCTCACGTCGGTCGGCAGCTCCTGGCTGGGGAGCGTCAACAGCGGCAGCGCCTACGTCCGGATCAAGCCCCACGAGGAGCGGGTCTTCGGCTTTGGCCGGATCGGGCACGAGCTCGGGAACCTGACGCCGTGGCGCGCCTTCTACGGCAACTACAGCCAGCGCGACGTGATGATGGAGGTGCGCCGGCGCCTCCGGAAGTTCAGCCACCTCCGCAGCTCCGTCCGGAACGCCTCTTCGTTCAACTTCGGCGGCGGACCGGGCGACATCGTTCTCGCCCTGCGCGGCCCCGACGTCATCACTCTTCTGAAGAGCCTGGAGACGATCCGCGACCGGACCCTCAAGGGGGAGATCCCCGGCATCGTCGACGCCAACACGGGCCTCCGCCTCGACAAACCCGAGCTGCGGATCCGGGTCGACCGCGACAAGGCCGCCGACCTCGGCGTCGACGTGACGGACGTCGCCTCGAGCCTCCGGATCATGGTGGGGGGCGACGACCGGGTCAGCCGCTTCCGCGACGACGTCGTCGGGCAGGACTACGACGTCCAGCTCCGCCTCGAGAAGGCGGACCGGAGCGACGCCGAGACGATCTCCCGCCTCTTCGTCCCCTCCTCGCGCGGCGGCCTCGTCCGGCTGGACAACGTCGTGGACCTCGTGGAGGGCTACGCCCCGTCGCGCATCGAGCGGCTGGACCGGCAGCGGACGGTCCGCCTCTTCGCCGGCGTGGCGCCGGGCTACGCCCTCGCGGACCGGATCGAGGCGCTCCGGCAGGCGGTCGCCGAGCTGAATCTCCCCGCCTCGTACTCCCTCTCCGTCCTCGGGAGGGGCCGCGAGTTCGAGCGGACCTTCAAGGAGTTCTTCTTCGCCTTCCTCCTCTCGATCGCCTTCATGTACATGATCCTCGCGTCGCAGTTCGAGAGCGTCATCCACCCGGTGACGATCCTCGTGTCGCTCCCGCTCTCGGTCCCCTTCGCCCTCTTCTCGCTCTGGGCCATGGGCGACACGATCAACCTCTACTCGGCCCTCGGCGTCCTCGTCCTCTTCGGCGTCGTGAAGAAGAACGCCATCCTCCAGATCGACCACATGAACAACCTCCGGCGGCGGGACGGCCTGCCGCGGCACCAAGCCGTCATGCAGGCGAACCGGGACCGGCTCCGGCCGATCCTGATGACGACGCTCGCCCTCGTGGCGGGGATGATCCCTCTCGCCCTCGGCACCGGCCCGGGCGCCGAGGAGCGGCGCTCCATCGCGATCGTCGTCATCGGGGGCCAGACACTCTCGCTCCTCCTGACGCTTCTCGCGACGCCTGTCTTCTACACGGTCTTCGAGGACATCGCCGCCTCGCCCCAGTGGAGGACGTTCATCGGGAAGGTCGTCGAGCCGGTGGAGGCCGCGGCCGGGGCGGCCCAGGCACGCGCCGCGGCCTGGGTCGAGGGCTGGCGCGCCCGACGGGCGGCCAAGAGCGGCGGAAACGGACGGTCCCTCGCTCCCTGAGGCCCCGTTCCCGGCCGGTCCGAGCCTGATTCATTCGCCTCATAACCCCCCCGCCGCGGGAGGAGCAGAGTTGCGCCAAGTTCGACCGTTCTGTGGGTGCTTCGGTTCTTCTTTCTTTCCTCTTTGAAGGAGATGAGGACATGTTGAAGAAGTTTCTCGTCGCGCTGCTCTGTCTCACGGCCGGCGTGGCCTTCGCGCAGACCTCGACCACCGCGTCGCTCTCCGGCACGGTGACGCATGACGGCGCGGGGGTTCCCGGCGTCACGGTCACCGTGAAATCCCCCGCCTTGCAGGGGAGCCGCACCACGGTCACCGGGACGGGCGGCGGCTATTCGATGCTGAACCTCCCTTCCGGCGAGTACACCGTCACCTTCTCGATCAGCGGGTTCGAGACGGTCACCCGGGGCACCGTCCTCAAGCTCGCCCAGCGGACGATCGAGGACGCTGCGCTGAGGCTGAAGGGGGTCACCGAGGCCGTCGTCGTCACCGCAGCGGTGAAGGACGTGTTCTCCGAGACGGCGCAGGCCGGCACGACGCTCCAGGGGAAGGAGATGGCCAAGCTTCCGACCGCGCGGACGATCCTCGCGGCCGTCCAGTTGGCGCCCGGCGTCACCAGCAACGGGCCGAACAACAACACCATGATCTCCGGGGCGATGTCCTTCGACAATCTCTTCACGATCAACGGGGTCGTCGCCACGGAGAACATCCGCGGGACGCCGTACGACCTCTACATCGAGGACGCGGTCCTCGAGACGACGACCTCCACCTCCGCCATCTCGGCCGAATACGGGCGCTTCACCGGCGGCATCGTGAACGCCGTGACGAAGTCGGGCGGAAACGACTTCTCCGGCAGCTTCCGGACGACGCTGACGAACGACGCCTGGTCGGCCCTCAACCCGACGCTGGCCCTCAACGACTCGAACTACAAACCGCAGACGCCCGTCCCCAACACGCGAACGCAATACGTCGTGCCCCGGTACGAGGCCACGCTCGGCGGGCCGATCTGGAAGGACCACATCTGGTTCTTCGGCGCGGGCCGCTACGAGAAGACCGAGACGACCAACCAGACCCGCCTGACCCAGCTGGACTACGTCTTCGGCCAGAAGGAGACGCGGTACGAGGCGAAGCTGACCATCACTCCGCTCCAGGGGCACATGCTCGTCGGGGCGTACACGAACATCTCGAACGAACAGACGAACTACGCCTTCCCGTCGATCCCCGTCATGGACATGGCGAGCATCTACGACCGGCAGCTCCCGCAGGAGCTTCTCTCGATCAACTATTCGGGCGTCTTCACGAACAACCTCACCGGCGAACTGCAGTACTCCAGCCGGAAGTTCACGTTCGAGAACAGCGGCAGCCGATACACCGACCTGATCCAGGGGACCGTCGCCCGCGACCGTTCGCAGGGGACGTCGTGGTGGTCTCCGATCTTCTGCGGCGTCTGCGGCCCCGAGAAGCGGAACAACGACGACTACCTCGCCAAGGTGAGCTATTTCCTCTCGAACGAGAAGCTCGGATCGCACCAGATCGCGGCCGGCTACGACAACTTCGGCGGCCAGCGGATCGCCAACAACCACCAGTCGGGGAGCGACTATCAGGTCTTCGGGACCGGGTCGACCATCCGGAACGGTGTCGTCTACCCGGTCTGGAGACCCGGCTCGACCATCCTTCTCTGGTATCCGATCCCCTACCTCTCACAGGGAAGCGACGTGAGGACCCAGTCGGTCTACCTCAACGACAACTGGCGCCTGAACAACTACTTCAGCTTCAACGTGGGCGTCCGGTGGGACAAGAACCACGCCATCGACAGCTACGGCGCCCTCACCGCGGACGACAGCGCCTGGAGCCCTCGTCTCTCGGCGGCCTACAGCCCGAAGGGAGACGGGAGCCTCATCTTCCGCGCCAGCTACGGGAAATACGTCGGCGCCCCTTCGGAGAACCAGGTCAGCGCCGGCTCCCCGGCCGGTAATCCCGCCACGTTCCAGTACATCTACCAGGGCCCCGCCATCAACGGCGATCCGAACGCCCCTACGCTCGTGCCGACCGACGTCGCCCTGCAGCAGTTCTTCAACTACTGGGGCATCACCGCGCCGAACCAGTATCCCGCCGCGAACTTCTCGCCGGCGTCCGTCTCCTACCCCGGCGTCAACACGAAGATCGTCGGCAGCCTGAAGTCGCCCAGCACCGACGAGTTCACCGTCGGCTTTCAGGCACGCGTCACCCGGTGGCTCAACGTCCGGGTGGACGGCGTCTACCGGAACTTCGTCGACTTCTACAACGAACGGATCGACCAGTCGACCGGCTACGTCACCGACAGCCTCGGCCGCAAGTACGACTTCCACGCCATCGAGAACACGACCGACGCCGAAAGGAAGTACTACGGCCTCCACACGGGGTTCGAGGCCCGGCCCTATCCGACGTTCAGCTTCGGCGGCAGCTGGACCTGGTCGCATCTCTACGGCAACTTCGTGGGCGAGAACTCCGGCTCCGGCCCGCTCCGGTACACGGGCGACCAGTACCCCGAGTACATCCAGCGCGCATGGAACGTTCCGACGGGGAGCCTCGGAGCCGACCAGCGGCACCGGCTGAGGCTCTACGGCTCCTACGACCTCCCGCTCCCGAAGTTCGTCGGCAACTGGAACGTCGGCGGCACCTTCGGCCTGGACACCGGACAGCCGTACGGCGCGGCGGGAACGATCAACTCCACGCCGTATGTCACGAACCCCGGCTACTACCAGCCCCCGACGGCGGGCGTCACCTACTGGTTCACGGCGCGGGATGCCTTCCGGACGCCGACGGTCACCCGCCTCGACCTGTCGCTCAACTGGACGATGCCTCTTTGGAAGACGGTCGAAATTTTCATCTCGCCGCAGGTCCTGAACGTCTTCAACAGCGCCGCCTTGACCACCGTGGACTCCACCGTCGTGACGGCGGCCAGCCCCGGCGGCAGCGGCAACAAGCTCGCGCCCTTCAACCCGTTCACGCAAGTCCCCGTCCAGCGCCCCAACGGCGATCAGACCGTCACGACCGCCAACTGGGACTATGGCCCGAATTTCGGCAAACCGACGTCCTACACCTCTCAGCTCACGGCGGGCGGTTACCAGCTTCCCCGGACCTTCCGGCTCTCCTGCGGCATCCGCTTTTAGCGACTCCGAATCTCCGGATCTCCGAGGGCCCCGGCGCGAGTCGGGGCCCTTCGCTTCAGGGACACACCAAGGGTCCCTTTCCGTTGACTCTTCCGGCTCGCTGGACGACACTTTGGCGTTCGGCAGATGTACTTTTTCTCTCTACTTCAGGAGGAGGAAATCGGATGAGAATCCTGTTCAGAATTGCGCTTGCGTTGGCTCTCGTCGCCTTCGCGACGGCGGCGTTCGCGGGCGAGACGGGCTCCATTTCCGGGATCGTCAAGGACGGCACCGGCCAGCCCGTCCCCGGCGCCACCGTGAAGATCACCGGGGCGCAGGCGCCCTCGAACACCGTCACCGGCGCTGCCGGCACATACAGGTTCCCCGTCGTCCTGCCGGGAGCCTGGACCGTCACTGCCGACCTGAAGGGTCTCGGCGCCGCGAGCCAGAAGGTCCAGGTCTTCGTCGACAACGACGTCCAGGTGAACCTCGTCCTCGTCCAGACGGCGAAGGCCGAGATCGTCGTGACCGGTGCCGTGGCCGAGATCGACAAGAAGGCCTCCGAGGTCAACTTCAACTACACCGACAACGTCATCAAGGACCTCCCCCTCACGCGGTCGTACGAGGGGCTCATCAAGCTGGTCCCGGGCACGCCGGGAACGGACGGGTCGGGACTCGTCACCATCTCGGGCGGGACGCGGCAGGACAACAAGTACCTCCTTGACGGCGTCAACATCACGAACCCGGGCTACGGCAGCCTCGGCGTCGACACGAACCAGCTCGACATCGCCGACTTCAACGTCAAGAAGGGGGGGATCACGGCGGAGTTCGGGCGAACCTCGGGCGCCATGTTCAACGCCGTAACCCGGTCGGGGTCGAACGACTGGAACGGGAGCATTCTCGGAAACTTCTCCCCGAGCAGCTTCCAGGCCGAAAAGAAATACGCCACGACCCGGGAGACAACCAACTACAACGGACAGGGGAACTTCGGGTTCCCCATCGTGAAGGACACTCTCTTCGGATACGCCTCGGCGGCGTACTACTACACGAAGAATGCCGGGCAGTCCGCCACCTCCAACAACGTGACGTCGGTGCAGCCCGACTCGCACGTCAAGAACGGCGACTACTTCGGAAAGCTGACCGGCTTCATCGGCCAGCCGCTCCTCGTCAACGCCGGCTTCCGGATAATGCCGACCAAGTCGGACAACCAGTTTGACAACAGCTACGACTTCCCGACCGCGGGGTACAAGAACGACGCGACGAACTACGTCGGAAACGTCACGGTCGACTGGTTCGCCTCGAAGGACACGGTCGTCGAGGCGAAGTACGTCTACCTCGACGAGACCGACGCGGTCGAGGCCCAGAACCCCCTCACGTCCCGGCCGAATACGATCGACCCGGCCAATCTCGGCGCCTACGGACAGTGGAACAACCCGGCGCGGAACAGCGGGAACCAGGGCGTCTACCCCTACATCACCACGGGGGACACCTACAAGCGGAACGAGGTCAAGGCGACGCTGAGCCAGTACCTCGACATCGGGCCTACGCAGAACCAGTTCAAGCTGGGCGGCGGGTACGAGACCCTGGAGTACGACCACGCCCGCGTGTCGAACGGCTGGGGGACCTTTCTCGTGAACTCATCCTGCCCGAAGGGAGTCTGCAATCCGAACGCGGCTGTACCCGGCATGATCCGGGCCCGGTTCTACGGGACGCAGCCCAATCAGATCGGCAGGGCGCGGACCTACTCGGCCTTCATCCAGGACACGATCACCTGGAAGAACGTCACCCTCTACCTCGGCGTCCTCGCGAACAAGGACGACTTCGCGCAGATCTGCGAAGAGGGCGGACTCTGCGGGACCACGGTCAACGCGACGACGACTCGGTACAACTTCATGACTTTCCGCTGGAGCGACGAGATTCAGCCCCGCTTCGGCATCACGTGGAACACCAACCTGATCCAGGGCGACAAGCTCTATTCGACCTACGGCGAGTACGCCAACCTCGACCAGAAGTCGTCCAGCCGCGCCTACGCCCCGTACCGGATCCGGTACGACCAGGCCTGGTTCGACAAGACCACGGGCGCCTTCCTGGGACAGCAGATCCTCGGCTCCTCCGGCAGCAAGGTCATCCCGACCGACCTGAAGGCGCCTTACTACCAGGAGTGGATCATCGGCTACTCGGCGGCCTTCGCGAAGGACTTCAGCTTCGACGTCTACTACCAGTACCGGAACCTGAAGAACCCCTTCGAGGACGTTCCGATCAACCCGGCCGACTACTTCGGCTCCTTCCAGGCCAAGAACATCGACGGCGCGCGACGCGTCTACCGGGCCGTGACCCTCGACGTCCAGAAGCGCTACGCGAACGGCTGGTACGCCGACGCCAACATCACCATCAGCAAGCTCTACGGAAATTTCGACAACGACTACATGGACCTCCAGTTCAACACCTCCTCGCTCCTCGAGGATGACCCAACCTTGAACTCGTCGGTCCCGAACCGGTACGGCAGGTTCGGACAGGACCGCCCGGTCATCGCCAAGCTGATGGGGTCCTACGACTTCCCCTTCGGCCTCACCTTCGGCGGCTTCCTCCGGGTTCAGAGCGGCACCGCCTGGGAGCCCCGCGGAGCCGGGCCCAACTCGACCAGCTCGCGCTATCTCCTTCCGGCCGCGACCTACCGCCTTCCGACCTGGACGACGTTCGACCTCCTCGGGGCATACACCTTCAAGCTGAATCCCTCGATGGGTGTCCGGATCGAGGCGCGCGTGTCGAACCTCTTCAATACGCAGACCGTCATGGGCGTCAGCCAGATCCAGTACCTCGACGGCTACAAGGACGGTGTTCCGGCCAGCACGATGGGCCCGCAGGGGACGACCCAGCCGAACCCGAACTACGGAAACGCCAGCAGCTGGGCCTCGCCCCGGCGGCTGGTGCTGACGGCACGGCTCGACTTTTAGCGATGCAGGGGGTGCGAAGCCCCTCAAGGCGCAGGTAGCGCCGGGTTCGCACCCCCCGCACCCCCCTAATCCTCTCGAAGGAACGAAAGCCCGGCGAAGACGCCGGGCCTTTTCATCTCCGGGGGCTCTGTCGGGCGAGGGCAGCGAGAAGAGCCTTCGCCTGCGGGTAGTCCGGTCGGAGCCTGAGCGCCTCCTCCGCGAGCCGCCGGGCCTCGACGAGCCGCCCCCCTTCCGCGTACAGGACCGCGAGGTTCTGGCGGGCAGAAGCACTCGTCGCGTCGAGCCGGACGACCTGCTCGAGCGCCGTGATAGCGGCCGCGTTCTTCCCTTCCTTCAGCAGCTCCACGGCCTGCGTCTCGAGGCCGTAGACCGCCCTCGGCTCGAGCGCTCCCGGCGCAATCGCCTCGAGTGTCGTGGCCGCGGCCCGCTCGTCGCCCGAGGAGAGAAGCGCCTCCCCGAGCTTGAGAAGAATGGCCGGCTGGCCGGGGTCAATCTCGAGCGCGCCCCGGTAGGAGCCGATCGCCTCCGGCAGGCGCCCCGCGGCCTGCCACGCCTGGCCGGTGCGGAAGAGAAGGATCCCCTTCTCCGGGTGGCGCGGCAGGAGCCCCGTGAGCCGCCTCTTCGCTTCGTCGAACTTCCCCGTCTCGATCTCGACGAGGACGATCTCGGCCTCCTCGTTCGTCCGGCCGTCGTCGATCCCGAGGTTCCAGCCCGAGAGAATCGCCAGCGGCAACAGCGCGGCGGCCGCCCCGGCCAGCGGCTTCCACCGGCGCGCCGCCACCGCCTCCCCGGCGAAGGCGAGCGCCCCTCCCGCGCCGATCGCGAGCGGGACGAAGAGAGGCAGCCGGTAGCGCGAGGAGACGAAGAAGAGAGCGACGGAGAAGGCGTAGACGGGAACGAACGTCAGCCAGACCGCGAAAGAGGCCTGCGGCTCAAGCGCGAAACGCCAACCGAGGCCGAGAAGGCCCAGCGGAACGAGGAGCCACGCGCCGACGACGAGGAACCGGAGCGCCGACGACTCCTCCCGCGCATACCAGTCGTAGCTGAAGTTGAGCGGGACTTCGGCCGCGTTGAAGACGAGCGCGAGCTTCCGGAGGAAGAGCCGGGCCGCGTCGCCCGGGTGCTGCCGCATCCAGGAGAGCGCGAGGCGCGTGAAGTGCGCGGAGACCTCGCGGACCGACAGCGGCCGCCCCTCGGCGGCCTCGGCCACCTTCCGCGCGTCGGCCGCCTGCCCGGCGATCGCCGGGGTGATCCCGTCCAGGAACCGGTACGTCCCCCGCGCCTCCGGGCCGTTCCCGATGAGGAAGTTCAGCCCGCCGTGCGAGGAGATCAGGATCGGCTCGCCCGACACGGTGAGGTTCCGCAGGGTGACGGGGGCGATGGCGAGGGCGACGCCGAACGCGAACGTTGCCGCGGGCCGCCACGTCCGAAGAGGAATTTCGTCTGAAGAGAAGGCCGATGGTGAGCCGGCCCGGCGGGGCGCAAGGAGTGGCGCCAGCGCGAGCGCCAGTGCTACGGCTGCCACGGCAAGGAGCGCGTTCGGCCGGTTGAGCGCGAAAAGGCCCCCGGCCCCACCGGTCGCCATCCAGATGGCCCACGACCGAGAACCGCCGGCCGGCGCGCCTTCTCCCTTTACCTTCGAAGAAAGACTCCCTGACGTGAGCCCCACAGAAAGCAGGAAAAGGAACAGAGCCGTCAGGAACGGGTCGAGGGCGGCCTGGAGGATGACCACCTCGTGGAAGGTCACGATGCCGGTGAGGGCGAACAGAACTCCGGACAGCAGAGCCGCCCTCTCGTCGAAGAACCGCCGGGCGGTGAGGACGACGAGGGCCACCGCCGCCGTGCCGAGGAAGATCTGGATCAGCTTCGGGGCGAAAAGCGAACCTCCGCTCGCGGCGAGGATCGGCGCGAGGAAGTAGACGTAGAGGGGCGAGACGAAGAAGGGCTCCTTCCCGAGGAGTACGTCGCCCGTGGCCACGTCGACCGCGAGGCGGACGTAGACCCCCGAGTCGAGCGTGGCGTCGGGCTGAAGGAGCGGATGGCCGTCGAACGCGAGAAGGACCGCCAGCTTGAGCGCGAACGCCGCGGCGAGGAGCAGGGGGAGGCGCTGGCGGCGCGGCATCGTCTCGGAGGTTAATCGTTCCCGGATCCGGCCGCCCGGCCGCCCGCCGCGTTTCGCTAAGCTACGGGCGATGCCATCCCTCTTCATCGGCGTCGACGGCGGCGGAAGCCACACCCGCGCCGTGGCAGCCGGGGAAGACCTCGTCCCGAAAGGGCGCGGCTCCGCGGGCCCCGCGAACGCCGTCACGCGGCCCTTTCCCCGCGTCGTGGCTGCCGTCTCCGAGGCCGTAACCGACGCGGCGCGGGCCGCCGGAATCGACCCCGCAGACGCCGAGGGGATCGCCTGCGGGCTCGCCGGCATCGACACGGCCGGGATCGCCCACCGGGTCGTGGCGGCCCTCGACGAGGCCTACGGAAGCGGAAAGACGCTCGTCACGAACGACGCGCGGATCGCCCTGGCCGGGGCCGTGGCTGGACCGGTGGACGGGCCGGGGATCGTCCTGATCGCCGGCACGGGGGCGATCGCCTTCGGACGCGGAACGGACGGGACCGAGGAGAGGGCCGGCGGCTGGGGGTCGATCATCGGAGACGAGGGGTCGGGCTACGCCATCGCCCGGCGCGGCCTCGCGGCCGTCGTCCGGAGCCTCGACGGGCGGGGGCCGCCCACGAGAATTCGCGAGCTTCTCTTCGCCTCGGAGGGAATGACTTCTTCCGACGAGCTTCTGCACCGGATCTATCGGACGGACGGAGGCGCGGCCGACGTCGCGGCCTACTTTCCTCTCGTGATGGCCGCGGCGAAAGAGGGGGACGCCGTGGCGCTCGGGATCCTCGCCGAGGCGGGCGACGAGCTGGCCCTGGCGGCCGTGACGGTCATCCGGAAGCTCCGCCTGGAGCGGGAGGCCTTCGACGTGGCCACCGTGGGGGGCGTCTTCTCGGCCGGAGAGCTGATCCTCGGACCGCTCCGGGCTCAGATCCACTCCGCCGCGCCGGGAGCGCGCCTCCACCCGCCGGTCTACCCCCCCGAGATCGGCGCGGTCCGACTCGCCCTCGCCCGGGCGGGCGTTCCGCGATGAGCGAGACGCTGACGCTTCTCCGGCGCCTCTCCGACGCCGACCGCGACGTGCCGGGGCGGGTCGCCGCGGCGCTTCCCGACGTCGCGCGGGCGACAGACGCGATCGCCGCGCGGCTTTCGAACGGTGGGCGCTGGTTCTATGTCGGCGCGGGGACGAGCGGCCGGCTGGGTACCCTCGATGCCGCCGAGATCCCGGCGACCTTCGGGACCGATCCGTCGCTCGTCGTCGCCCTGATGGCGGGAGGCCCGCGGGCGCTCCGCGAATCGGTGGAGGGGGCCGAGGACGACGAAGCCGCCGGGGAGACGGATCTGGAGGCGGCCGGCCTGACGTCGCGCGACGCCGTCGTCGGCATCGCCGCGAGCGGCGCGACCCCCTACGTCCGCGCCGCGGTCCGGCACGCGAGGAAGAAAGGGGCGCTCACGGTGGCGGTCGTTTGCCGCCCTGCCACGCCTCTTCTTTCCGAGGCCGAGATCCCGATCCTCGTCGATGTCGGCCCGGAGGTCCTGAAGGAATCCTCCCGGATGCGGGCCGGGACGGCGCAGAAGCTCGTCTTGAACATGCTCTCGACGGCCGTCATGGCGAAAAGAGGCCTCGTCTACCGCGACGAGATGGTCGCCATGAAGCCGACGAACGAGAAGCTCAGGCGCCGCGCCGTCCGGATCGTCTCGGAGCTGGCCGGAACGACCGAAGAGAACGCCGAGAGAATTCTCAGAGAGAGCAACTGGCATCTCCCGACGGCCCTCGTCGCCGCGAAATGGGGGCTCACTTGCGAGGTCGCCCGTCTCTTTCTTTCAAAGAAGGGGAACAACGTCGCGCTTGCGCTGAGTTCATCCCCGAGGCGAGACGGGTCGTGACGGAGGTTTCGGGTCTCGTCGACCTGCACATCCACGGAGGGTTCGGGATCGACGTTCTGACGGCGAAGGCTGAGGGACTCGACGTCCTCGCCCGGGGGCTCGCGTTGCGGGGCGTCTCCGGCTTCGTCCCGACGCTCGTCCCCGTCCCTCTCGACGACATGCATGCCACCGTCGCGCGGCTCGCGGCGTGGATGACGACGCGAAAGGAGGGAGACGGTCGGGGCGCCCTGCCGCTCGGAATCCACTTCGAGGGGCCGTTCGTGAACCCCGCCCGGGCGGGCGCGCTGCACGGCGATGCCCTGCTGGACGGAAACGACGAACGACGCGTGGCCGCCTTCTTCGAGGCCGCCGGGCGCTTCCCCGGCCGGGGGGTCGTGACGCTGGCTCCGGAGATTCCGGGGGGCCTCGACCTCGTGCGCGAGTTCGTCCGGCGCGGCTTCGTCGTCGCCCTCGGCCACACAGAGGCCGACGCGCGGACCCTCGACCGGGCGGCGGAGGCCGGGGCGCGGCACCTGACCCATTTCGGCAACGCCATGAAGCCGCTTCACCACCGCGACGTCGGCCCGATCGGCTGGGGCCTCGCCAGCGAGGCCGTCACCCTGGACGTCATCGCCGATCTCCACCACCTCTCGGCCGACATGCTCCGGCTCGTCTGGAAGGCGAAGGGCCCGGAAAGGGTGGCCCTGATCAGCGACGCCGTCCCGGCGGCCGGGCTCCCCGACGGCCGGTATCCCGTCTGGGGCGAGACGCTGACGCTCCGGGAGGGGACCGTCCGGAACGCCACGGGAAACCTCGCCGGAAGCGCCGCGATGCTCGACGAGTGCGCCGACCGGCTGGCATCGTGCGGGATTCCCCGCGAGGCCGCGTTCCGGAGCGCCTCGGCGGTCCCCCGGCGGATTCTCGACCTCTAGATTTCACGCCCCCCTTCTGACATCCTTACCGCAGAAAGCACCCATGGAACTCTCGACTCGTGAGGACGGTCGGGTCACGATCGTCTCGGTCTCCGGGGACCTCGTCATCGGGGACTCGGAGGCCGCGTTCAAGAAGGAGGTCCTCCGTCTCCTCGAGCAGGGGAAAGTCGACCTCCTCATCGATTGCACGGACCTCCGCCTCGTCGATTCGACGGGCCTCGGCGCGCTCGTCAGAGCCATGACGACGTCCCAGAGCGAGGGGGGCCAGGCCAAGCTTCTCGGCGTGGGCCCGCATCTGAAAAAGCTCCTGGAGATGACGAAGCTCGACTCCGTCTTCGAGATCTTCGACGACCGCGAGCAGGCCGTCTCCAGCTTCTGACCTGGAGAGGCGCCAGGAGTCCTACATGCCACAGGATCCGGGCCGGGGAGGGTCACCGCTGGAAGGCGCCGAGATCAGGGCTCTGGCGGAGCTGGCCCTCTGCGAGAGCCTCGCGCAGACTTCGGGATGGGCGGCCCGGTGGAGCGCGGAACTGACGGGTGCGGACGCGGCCCTTCTCTGGGCGCCGGACGCGCTCCATCCCTCGTTCCTCTGCATCGCTGCCTTCGGCGCCGGGACCGAGCGAGTCGTCAGACGGTCGGTTTCGCGGGAGACGGGTCTCGTGCACGAACTGGTCCGGGACCGGGTGCCGGTCCTCCTCCAGGCCGACCAGCTCGCCTCGACGGACGACCCCTTCCTGAAGGTCATCCCTACTCCGACGGTCGCGTGCCTCTTCGTGCCACTCCAGGCGGAGAGGATCGTCGTGGGGATCGTCGCGCTCGCCTTCCATCGGATGCCTGACCGGAGCGTCCTCCAGAACCTCCAGGGGTTCCTCAAGCACGCGACGCCCGCCCTCGCCCGGGCTCTCCGCGCGGAGCGGAAGACGAGCGGAATGCTTTACGCCATCGAGCGCCTGACGAGCCTCTACGACCTGACCAAGGCCTTCGGCTCCACGATCGACCTCGCCGAGCTCTCGGCGATCATCGCCCACAAGGCCGCTGACTTCATGAGCGCCGAGGTGGCGTCGCTCTGGACGCTCGACCCGGCGGCCGGCGAGGTGACGCTGGCCGCGACGGCGGTCAACGTCAACTACGACATCCCCGCGCCGCCCGAGGCCGTGGGAGGCTCCGTCGTCGGAGACGTCCTCGCCGAGCGGACGCCCCTGCGACGGCAGGACCTCGCCGAGGACGACCCGGTCCGGCTCGAGAACCCCGACTACCCGGTCCGTTCCATTCTCGCCGTTCCGCTCATCGAGGATGACGTGCCCGTCGGCGCGATCGTCGTCGTCAACAAGCGAGGGCGGCATCCCGAGTTCACCGGGGCCGACGAGGAGCTCCTCGTCGACATCGAGCGGCAGGCCGTCCGGGCGCTGCACAACGCGCGCCAGCACGAGGCCGAGAAGAAGGTTGCCGAGCTGGACGCCCTCCTCGCCGTCAGCCGCGAGATCACCTCCACCCTCGACCTCGACAAGGTGATGCGGGCCATCGTGAACGCCAGCGCCGCGCTCGTGACGTACGACCGGGCGGCCATCGCGATCCTCTCCCGCGGGCAGCTCCGGATCGGGGCGGTCTCCGGGACGATGGAGGTGGACCGGAAGGACCCGTCGGTGAAGCGGACGGAAGAGCTTCTCGAGTGGGTCTTCTGGGGCGGGCAGAACGTCGCGGTGACGCGGCAGGAAGACGGCACGATCGAGACCGACCGCCCCGAGACGGAGGAGAAGTTCCGCGCCTTCTTCGAGGCGAGCGGCCGGAACGCCTTCTACGGGGTGCTCCTCGAGGACGAGGAGGGGAAGCTGGGCGTCCTCGGGTTCGAGTGCGACGAGCCCCTCGCCTTCGACGAGGGGACCCGCGACCTCCTGCAGATCCTCGTGAACCAGGCCACCGTGGCCGTCCGGAACGCCCAGCTCTACCAGAAGGTGCCGCTGCCCGGCTTCCTCCGGCCAATTGCCGAGCGGACGCGGAAGCTCCGGGAGCTGTCGGGAAGCCGGCAGCGCCAGTGGGCGATCGGGGCCGCAGTCGTCCTGCTGCTCCTCGTCCTCGTGCCGTGGAACGTCCGTGTCGCCGGGCCGGCTCGGGCCGTGCCCGGCCGGCGCATTCCGGTGACGGCGTACGTGGAAGGCGTCGTGGCCAGCCTGCAGCACCGCGAGGGAGACGTCGTATCCGTGGGTGACGTGATCGCGACGCTCAAGGACGACACCTACCGCGCGGCGGCGGCCGAGGCCCGCGCCGCCGAGCAGATCGCCGAGTCCGACGTGGCACGTCACCGTGCGGACGGAAACGCGGCCGCGATGGGGCAGGCCCTCTCCCGCCGCGACGAGCTGCGCGCACGGGCGGCCTGGGCCGAGGAGCGCCTTGCGTTCACACAGCTCCGCGCGCCCGAGGCGGGGATCATCCTGACGCCTCGCCTCGACGAACGGGTCGGCCAGCTCCTCGCGGCCGGCGCGGAGTTTGCCGTCCTGGCGGAGACGTCCTCCCTTCTCGTCGAGGTCGCGATCCCGGAGCGCGACGCGACGCGCCTCGCCGAAGGTCAGCCGGTCTCCGTCAAGATGAACTCCTTCCCCGCCCGGACGTTCCGGGGCACGCTGTCGCGTGTCGGCGCCGCCGTCCAGCAGGAGGGGAACGAACGGTTCCTCATCGCCGAGACGCGGATCGAGAACCCCGCGGGCGCACTGAAACCGGGCATGCTCGGGTCGGCGAAAGTGTCCACGGGACGCCAGCCGCTCCTCGTGGCGCTTCTCCGCCGTCCCGCACGCTGGGCCGCTTCGAGGATCTGGCCCCTTCTGCCGTGAGCGGCGCCGCCGTTGCCCCCGGCGGACTGGTCTCGGCAGCGCGCGCGGGGAAGGGGACCGAGGCGCTCGCCGCGCGCCACGGAAAGCGGCTGGAGCGGCCCGCCCTGAAGAAGAGCCTCGTCATCCGGCGGCAGGTTCAGATGGGCGAGGTGACCTGGGTCGTCAAGATCCCCGAGACGAACAAGTTCTGGCTCTTCGACGAGGCCTCGTGGGGACTGATCGAGCTCTTCGACGGAACGCGGACGCCGACCGAGATCCTGGAGGAGTACCGGCGCCTGACGGCAGACCCGTCGATCCAGCTCACGCTGATCCTCGACTACGAGGAGATGCTCCGCGGCATGGACGCCCTCGAGCAGTCGGCTGCGGAGAAGAACCTCCAGCTCCTCTCGAAGTTCGCGTCGCTCAGGCACCGGGCCGCGCAGGCGAAGTCCGAGGGCTTCAACCCCCTCATGATGCTCTTCAAGGTCTTCGACCCGGACCGCATCCTGACACGGACGCTTCCCTGGGTCCGTTGGATCTGGCGGCCGCCGATGGTGGCCGTCGCATGCGTCTGCTTTCTCTTCACGATCGGCGTCTTCGCCACGCGGTTCGACACGATCTGGGCGGAGACGATCGAGCTCTACTCCTTCTTCAAGAAGCCGTTCTGGGAGTTCGTCCAGTTCTGGGTCATCCTGACCTCGATCGGTTTCATCCACGAGTTCTCGCACGGGTACACGACGAAGATGTACGGGGGAGAGGTCCACGAGATGGGGATCGCCCTCCTCTACTTCATGCCCGCCTTCTACTGCGACACGACCGACTCCGTCCTCTTTCCGAGCAAGTGGCAGCGGCTCTGGGTGACGGTCGCCGGGATGTACGTCGAAGGGATCATCTGCACGATCGCCACCGCCCTCTGGGTCGTCACGTACCCCGACACGCTCGTCCACGCGCTGGCGTACAAGACGATGCTCTTCACGGGCCTCTCGACGGTCTTCTTCAACATCAACCCCCTCGTGAAGATCGACGGCTACTACGCCCTCTCGAGCCTTCTCGAGCTGTCCGAGCTGCGCGAGGATTCCTTCCGCTGGCTCGGAGCGCTCTTCCAGCGGCATTTGCTCCGGTTGAACGTCGAGGTTCCGGTCCTGTCGCGCCGGAAGAAGCGGATCTTCGCGATCTACGGGACGCTGGCGCTGGCCTATCTCGGTTTCGTCATGCTCTTCATCGCGCGGCTCCTCGACGGCTTCTATGCGCGCATCACGCCGGATTTCGCGGTCGTCCTCCTCCTCCTGACGCTCTATCTGCTCTTCCGGAGCCGGGTCCGGCTCGTCGTCCGCGTCTCCCGACTTTTCTACCTCGACAAGAAGGAGCTGCTGATGTCGCCGAGAGCCCGCGCGCCCCTCCTCGCCGCAGGCGGCGCGGTCGTCCTTCTCCTCGTCCTTCCCTGGTACCCGCGGACGATCCGGATGGACGCCGTCCTCGAGCCGGTCCGTACGGCGCGCCTCGAGGCCCCCGAGGACGGCGTCGTCCGCGAGGTTCTCGTACGGGAGGGCGAACTTCTCCGGTCGGGGCAGCCGATCCTGCGTCTGGCCAGCCCGGTCGTGGTGGCCTCCCGCCTCGCCGACGAGGCCCGGCTGGCGGGCGCGACGGGAAGCGCCGGCCAGAGTCGCAGCGCCGGAGCCGCCGGCGAGGCGTACCAGGCGGAAAGGCACGAGACGGCCGCGGAGGCCAGCCTCTCGAGTGACGCCGCGCGAAGGGCCTCCCTCGAGCTGACGAGCCCCTTCGAGGGCCGGCTTCTCACGGCCCGCCCGGATGACCTCCGCGGGCGCTGGGTTCCGGCCGGGACCCCGCTCGTGACCGTCGGCGAGACGAGTCGCCTCGCGGCGACCTTCCCGGTTTCGGAGCGTCTCCTCCGCGACCTCACCGTCGGCGAGACGGTCTCGCTTCACCTCGCAGCACGGCCTTTCGGGGTCGTTCAGGGACGAATCGTCCTGATCGCCTCCGCCTCCAGCCCCGCCAGCGGAAACGGAACCGGGGAGAGCCTCCGCCCCCCCGAGATGCCTGCCCGGATCGTGGCGCGAGCCGTCTTCGAGAACCCGGGAGGGGAGCTTCGACCAGGGATGTCGGGCCTGGCGAAGATCCGCGGGCCGCGCGTCTCCCTCGCCGCCGAGGCCGGTCGAATTCTCTACCGCTGGCTCCGGGGGGTCTTCTGGTGAACCGCTGAATGAAAAGCGCCCCGGTCACCCGGGGCGCTTCGGGCCGTGATCGGTCGAGTTGCTGCCGGCTACTCGGCCAGTTTTCGCGCCGACACCGCCTTGGCCGCCTGACGCGGAGCCGCCGCCTTGGCCGCCTGACGCGCTGCCACCGCCTTGGCTGCCTGCCGCGGAGCCGCCGCCTTGGCCGCCTGGCGCGCAGCAACGGCCTTGGCCGCCTGACGCGGAGCCGCCGCCTTGGCCGCCTGGCGCGCAGCAACGGCCTTGGCCGCCTGACGCGGAGCCGCCGCCTTGGCCGCCTGGCGCGCAGCAACGGCCTTGGCCGCCTGACGCGGAGCCGCCGCCTTGGCCGCCTGGCGCGCAGCAACGGCCTTGGCCGCCATCTTCGGCGCTACGGACGGCGCGATCGCGGGGTTGCTCCCCAGGCTCGCGACATGCACCTCGGGAATATCGTGTCCCGTGCTCTCCTTGATCTTCGCCTTCTGTTCGTCGGTCAGCTTGATCTTCACTTCGTTTGCCATGTCCTTCCTCCTCGTTTTCGTTTCGGCTGTTGGCCGCTTCGTAGTACTGCAAGGGGAAGGCCAGTCCGGACCGTGGTCTCCTATCGCCATATCTCCCAATGAAAACGGGGGGGGCCGACCGCGGAAGGGAAATCTGACGGCCACCGACCGGTTGACTTCTTCAACCGCAGTTGACGTTTTCAACCGTACGCCGGATCAGAGCCTGTACTTCCGGCAGAGGTACTTCATCTGGTTCGCGTCGAGGCCGAGGGCCGTGGCTGCCCGGGCCTTGACGCCACCCGCCTTTTCGATGGCCCGGCGGAGGAGCTCCTCCTCGTAACGGGCCACCGCGTCGGCCAGCGGAAGCCCGTCCGGAGAGGCTGCCGCCATCCGTGAGGGCTCCGGCGCTCCCACCGCCCCCGGAAGGTGGGCGGGGAGTATCACGTCCTCCTCCACCATCAGGGTCAGCATCTCGACGAGGTGTCCCAGCTCGCGGACGTTTCCCCGGAAGGAGTGCGCCGCCAGCACCGCGAGCGCCTCCGGCGAGAAGCTCTTTGCGGGACGCCCGTGGCGCCGCGCGGCGTCGTCGGCGAAGTGCGTAACGAGGAGGGGGAGATCCTCGCGCCGCTCGCGGAGCGGCGGGATCGTGAGGACGATCGTGCTGAGGCGGTAATAGAGGTCCTCGCGGAACTCGCCCTTCGCCGCCCGCGCCTTCAGGTCCTCGTTCGTCGCGGCGATCAGGCGAATGTCGACCGAGATCGTCTTCGACCCGCCGACGCGCTCGAACTCGCGCCGCTCGAGAACCCGGAGGAGCTTGGCCTGGACCGCCGGGGAGAGAGTGGCGACCTCGTCGAGAAAGAGGGTGCCGCGGTGCGCCATCTCGAAGCGGCCGGAACGCGTCGCGACCGCTCCGGTGAAGGCGCCACGCTCGTGTCCGAATAGCTCCGACTCGGCGAGGCTCTCGGGGAGTGCCGAGCTGTTCACGACGACGAAGGGACCGTGGGCACGACGGCTTCCCCGGTGAATCGCCTCGGCCACGAGTTCCTTCCCGGTCCCGCTCTCCCCGTAGACGAGGACCGTCGCGTCGGACGGCGCCACCTTTCCGATGGCGGAAAAGAGCGCCCGCATTCCCGCGCTCGCGCCGACGAGGCCGCCGAAGGAGCGCTTCTTCAGCATCTCCTCCCGGAGCGCGCGGTTCTCGCCGACGAGCCGGCGCCGCTCCAGCGCCCGGGTCAGGACGAGGACCAGCTCCGCCGTGTCGAACGGCTTCCGGAAGACGTCGAAGGCGCCCAGCTCCACGGCCTTCTGCGCGAGGCGGCGGTCGGCCTCCCCCGTCATGACGACGATCGAGGCCTCGGGGCGGCGCTGGTGGACCTCCGCGACGAGCCTCAGCCCTTCTTCCGCCTCGTTCGACGGCGGGAGCCGGAGGTCGAGGAGGAAGACGTCCGGGTCGCGCTCCGCGAGGGCGAGCCCCTGCACGGCGTCGGAGCCCTTGAAGAGCTCGAAGCGCCCCTTGAGGGCCCAGCTCAGCTGGTCGAGGAGGAGGGGATCGTCGTCGACGACCGCGAGGCGTCCCGGATCCACGCTCACCCCTTTCCGCCCACCGCCGGAAGGGCGATCCTCACCGTCGTCCCCGCGCCCGGCGCGCTCCGGACCTCGATGGCTCCCCGGTGAAGGCCCACGATCTGGTGCGCGGCGTAGAGGCCGAGGCCGACGCCGTCGCTCTTCGTCGTCTGGAAGGGACGGAACAGCCGGGTCCGGAGAAAGTCCTCGGTCATCCCCGGCCCGTCGTCCTCGATCTCGAGGACGGCCTTCCGTCGCCGTCCCCGCCCCTCGGCGTCCGTTCGGACCGAGACCCGCGCCGCCGCCGCTTCGAGCGCGTTCTCAAGGATGTTCGCCAGGGCCTCCCGGAGGAGGGCCGGGTCTCCCCAGACCTTCGGCGGCTCGCCATAGGCCGCTCCGACGCTCACGGCGCGTCTGGAAACGTCGGAGGTCCGGAGCAGCTCGCCCAGAAGCTCGTTGACGTCGAGGGGAACCTTGATGAGAACCCCGCCCCGCCGTCCGGCCCACTGCGTCGCCATGGCGTCGAGCCGCTCGACGGTGCTCCGGAGAAGCTCCGAAACGCTCCGCTTGAACTCCGGGTCGCCGTAGTGCTCGTCGAGGTTCGAAAGGAGAAGCTGCAGGCGCTGCCCCATGTTCTTCATGTCGTGGAGCAGGACCGAGTCCGCCGCCGCGTGGAGGGGAGGACGCCGCCGCGAGGGCATCGGGCCGTTCCTCAGGGCGACGCCGCGGCGCCGGCGAAGAGAAGCTGGACGGCCATCCCGGGGCGCATCAGCTTCCTGGGATCCCGCTTGACGCGGACCACGACCTGGACCGAGCCGCTTCCGGGGTCGAGGACGGGGCTGACGAACGAAACTCGCCCGGTCGAGCGCGCCTCGGGCAGCTCCTTCGAGACGACCGTGACCTCCTGCCCGACCTTCACCTTCAGGAGAGCCGGGCCCGGCACGTAGGCCCGGGCCAGGAGCGGCTCGAGCGCGACGACCTTGAAGAGCGGCTTGTTCTCCTCGAGGAGGACCTTCTCGCCGACCTTGGCGAAACGGTCCGCGACGACGCCGTCGAACGGCGCGCGGACGATCGAGCGGTCGATCACGAGCTGGGCGCGCTCGAACTCCACGCGAGCCAGCTCGTAGCGGCTCCGCTTCTGCTCGAGCTCGGCCTGGCTGCAGAGGTTCTGGCGGAAGAGCTCCTCGTAGCGCTTGTAATCGGCCCGGCTGACGTTCAGCGTCTCCTCCGCCGCCCGGAGGTCGAGGCGGAACTCCCTCTGGTCGATCGTGGCCAGCGGCTGGTTCTTCTGGACCGCGTCACCCCGCTCGACCTGGAGGCCGTCGATGACGCCCGTCACGCGCGTCGTGACGTTCACTTCCTGGTCCACGACGAGGGTGGCCGCCGCCGCGAGCGGCGCATCGGCCGGCAGGGGATGCCCGGCCGCGCCGATCGCCGTGACGAGGACGGTCGAAAGGGCCGCGACGGACACCGAAACGCGTGCGCTCGTATCGAACCTCCGGGATCGGCTCTTTGCCGACATCATACCGAAGCGGGACGGCTTCAAACCTTCCAGTACCACCCCTTCTTCTCGAAGACGAGAAGGACGCCGTACCAGAAGAGGACCGTGGCGAGGGCGAAGGCGTGCGACCGGAGGGTTGGGTCGCCGATGGCGGAGAAGCCTCCGTAGAGGAACCGGTGGAGGTTCGTCGCCTTCCCGTCCGCAGCCGTCCACGTCACGAGGCCGAGGATCTTGGCGAGGAGGCCGGAGCCGACGAAGGCAACGAGGGGATTCCGGCCGTACGTGAAGAAGAACCCGTTCGGGCCGAGCCAGCCGCGGAGGTCGACGGCGACGATCGAGAGGGCCAGCCCCACGCACGCAGAGCCCGACGTGAAGAGGACGTACGAGCCGGTCCAGAGATTCTTGTTGATCGGGATCCGGAGGTTCCAGAGGAGACCCGCCGCGAGGCCCGCCGCCCCCCAGACGAAGAGCCGCGCCGCCGCTTCCCGGAGACCGGGGGCCGACTTGCCCTCCCCCTTCCGCGTCAGGACGAAGCCCGCCAGCGTTCCGGTCAGCATCGTGGCGACCGACGTCAGCGTCGAGACGATCCCCTCGGGGTCCCACTCCTTCTTCCAGAGGTGCCCCCGGAGGAGAGCGAGGTCCACCGCCTTCTGGATGTTCCCCTCCGGTGTCAGGTCGAAGCCGAGTCCCGTCAGGAGGAACGTGTGGAGCGCCAGAAGGAGGCCCGTCGCCACCCAGAGCCCCGGCACCCTCCGCTTCCAGACCGCGAGGATCAGGAGCGTGCCGAGGACGTAGACCACCCCGATTCTCGGCAGGACGCCGGGGATGCGTAGTCGGGCGAGGCGCTCCAGCGTGAAGGGGAACCACGCCATGGCCCAGCCGACGAGGACGATCGTCATGCCGCGCGTGACGGCGTGACGGGCGAGGGCGGCGCGCGTGGCGCCGCGGTCCATCCGTTTCGTCAGCGAGAAGACCCCCGCCGTCCCGACGATGAAGAGGAAGAACGGGAAGATGAGATCCGTCGGCGTCCATCCGTGCCACTCCGCGTGGCCGAAGGGGGGGTAGAGATGCCCCCAGTCGCCGGGGTTGTTGACGAAGATCATGCCGGCCACGGTCAACCCGCGGAAGAAGTCGAGCGAGGCGAAGCGGCCGGGAGGCGGGCCGGGACTCTCTTCGGTGGCGATGCGGCGATGGTATCAACGCGCGCGGCGGCCGGCCGGTGGCAAGATCCGGCCGATGGCCCGGACCACGTCCCGCCTCGCCCTCGCCGCGACCGTGGCGCTCTTCGGCCTCTCGGCCTGCACCATCATCCCGACGGGCCTGACCGTCTCGCCTCCGGACGACGCCGTGGCGCGTCGGGTCGCGAGGATCGCCTCGAAGACACCGGCCCGCCTCGGCATCGTGGCGCTCCACGTCGAGAGCGGGCGGCGTCTGTCCTGGAACGAGACGGAGAGCTTCGAGGCGGCGAGCGTCATCAAGATCGCCCTCATCGCCGAGGCCGCCGCCGAGTGGCGGGAGGCCCGCTTCGACCCCAACGACCGGTGGAGGCTGACCGCGGCGTCGAAGGCCGCGGGCTCCGGGATCCTCGGCGAGTTCGATCCGGGCCTCATGCCGACGAACCGGGATCTTCTCCGGATCATGATCTCGCTCTCGGACAACACGGCCGCGAACAGCTTCATCGACCGCTTCGGCCCCGGGGCGGTGAACCGCCGGATGGCGGAGCTCGGGCTCCCCGGAATCCGGCTCATCGGTCGGATTCCCGACGCCGACAAGGAGCCGGAGCGCTGGTCGCCGCTCGGCCGGATCACCCCCGAGGACACGGCGGAGTACTTCCGACGCCTCTTCGCCGGGACGCTCGTCGACCCGTCCGCGGACTACTTCATGCGGGAGATCTTCCGGACGCAGCGGACGAAGAACCGGGTCCCGCGCCTCCTCCTCGGGCCAAAGGAGAACCGCTGGGCCGGAAAGACGGGCTCGATGACCGGGATGCGGGGGGACGCCGGCGTCCTGACGACGAGGAAAGGGACTTTCGTCCTCGTCGTTCTGGCCGACCGGATCCCGGACGACGACCGGGACGGCTCCGCCGTCACGAGGGCCATGGGCGACCTCGCCAAAGCCATCGTGGACGGCTGGTCCGCGACGCTCCCGGACGCGCCCGTCCCTCCGGACGTCAAGCCCGCGCCGACCCTGATGACGGCCCTGCCCCGGTCGGAGCTGACGCTTCGCGAGGCACGCGCCCGGACAGACGACCCGCTCCTCTTCCGCGTCTTCCGCGACGAGGACCGGCGCTTCTGGCAGCTCTGGGAGGAAGCCGGCGGGTCGCCCGACGACGCCTGTCTCGTCGCCATGCCCAACTCGTGGTGGGAGGGGTACGGCGCCTCCAAGATCGAGCCTGTCTCGGCGCTCGTCATTCATCACACCTCCCAGGAGACCGACGAGGAGTGCCTCTCGCTCTTCGCGAAGCCCGAGAGCCAGGTCTCCTCCCACTTCCTCGTCGGACGCGACGGACGGCTCTGGCAGTTCGTCTCCCTCGAGCACCGGGCGTGGCACGCCGGGCCGTCGCTCCTCCACGGCCGGATCGCCCTGAACCGGACCTCGATCGGCGTGGAGATCACCGGGGACGGGAACCGGGCCCCCTTCACGGCGGCGCAGGTCGAGACCGTCGTCCGGCTCGTCGGCGTCCTGACGGCCCAGTACGGTCTCCAGGCTCCCTGGATCGTCGGCCACGAGCACATTGCCCCGGACCGGAAGAACGATCCGGGGGCCCTCTTTCCCTGGAACGACGTCCTTCGGCGCTCTCTGACGCTGGCGCGGACGCTCTCGCGGTGAGCGTCTCTGCGTTACGATCGGGGCCGATGCTCGACGGCCTCCGGCGCCTCGACGATGCGGGCACGGCTCGCCATTTCCTCGAGCGGCTGCGGGAAGGGATCTACGTCTCGACGCCCGCCGGCGAGATCCTCGACGCGAACCCCGCCTTTCTCGCCATCCTCGGGGCCCGGACGCTCGAAGAACTCCGGGCGTCGAAGGCAGCGAACTGGCTCGCCGAGCCCGCCCAGCGCGATCGGTGGAAGGAGAGCCTCGACCGGTTCGGATCGGTCGTCGACTTCGAGCTGAAGGTCCGGCGCCGCGACGGGGAGATCCGCGTCGTCCTCGACACGGCCTGGACGCGCGTGGACCCCGAGTCGGGCGACGTCTACTACCACGGGATCCTCACCGACGTGACCGACCGGAAAGAGCTGGAGACGGCGCTCGACGAGCAGGCGCTCCGCGATCCGATCACCGGCTGCTACAACCGCCGCTACCTCTCGCAGGCGACCCGGGAAGAGCCGCCGCGGGGCTGCGTCGTCGTCGAGGTCGACCGGTCGAAGGCGGAAGAAGCCCTTCCGGACGACGGGTCGCCCGACCCGGTCGCGAACCGGATCAGCCGCTTCCTGATGCGCCAGTCGCGGGCCGAGACGACGCTCGTGAGGATGCACTCGAACGAGTTTCTCCTTCTCCTGCGCGAGGCGGACGACAAGACGGTCGCCAACGTCATCGAGCGCCTCGCCTTCTCGGCCTCGCGCGAGCTTCTCCCGCCGTTTTCCGTCGGCGGGTCGACCCGCGAGGAGAGCGAGCCCCTGACCGAGGCGATCCGGCGGGCGCGGGAGAACCGGACGGAGGTTTCGTCGGCCACCGGACCCGGCCGCAAACCGTCCGGCATCTACCCGCTCCCCTGACGTGACCGACGCCCGGAGCCCCGGCGACGCCGGGTCGTCGCCCGGCGTGACGCCGGTCCTCCCGGTCCGTCTCTGCCTCGGGCTCGTCTCCTTCGCGCTCGCCGCCTACCAGATCGCCCTGACGCGGGTCTCGTCCGTCCTCGTCTACACGCAGACGACCTTTCTCGTCCTCTCCGTCTCGATTGCCGCCATCGGCGTCGGTGCCGCCGCGGTTCACTGGTGGAGGGCGCGCCCGGGACGGTCGGTCACGCCCGCCCAGATCCGGCGCTTCGCCCTTCTGACCGGCCTCTCGGCCGCGCTGGCCTGGGTGCTCGTGGTCCGGGCGAAGGTCGCTTTCGAAGCCGGCGTCTTCGCTCTCCCCTTCCTCTTCGCCGGTGCCTGCCTGGCGACCGCCTACGTCTGGATCGGCGGGCGCG
Organism: uncultured Acidobacteriota bacterium; assembly: GCA_963801475.1. Lineage (GTDB taxonomy): Bacteria > Acidobacteriota > Thermoanaerobaculia > UBA5066 > UBA5066 > DAOMFB01. Next base: position 123,408 of record CAWDEX010000002.1, read on the forward strand.
CCTCGCTGACCTACGCTTTCGAGCTGGCGGGAGGGGCGGCCGGCGTGGCCACCGCGCTGCTCCTTCTCCCCGAGATCGGCGACGTCAACACCGGGCTCGTCGCGGCCAGCCTGGCCGGCCTCGCGGCGCTCCCGCTCTCCGCCGCCGGGTTCCGCGCGGTGCCCGGCCTCGTCGCAGCGGCGCCGGCGGCCCTGCTCCTCGTGAACCTGGCCGTCCCCGGCGGCGTCCTCGTCGTCGACCCGTACGCCGTCGTGACGTTCGAGCCGCACCTCGTCTGGCAGACGGGGCCGCACCACGGTCGCGTCACGGCCACGGCGTACGACGACTTCGCCCGCACCGATCTCGTGGAGACGGACGAGCCCTGGGTGAGGTACCTCTACACCGACCGGATGTACACCGCCCGCGTCGTCCGCTGGGACGGACGCTCGCCCCGCTTCGATGACCCCGAGCCCGAGCGGCTGGCGGCCTTGAAGGCCCTCCCGTTCCGCCGCGGCGCGCCGAAGAAGGTCCTGGTCCTCGGCGCCGGTGGCGGCTTCGACGTGGCGCTGGCCCTCCAGGGGGGTGCGACGGACGTGACGGCCGTCGAGATCAACCGCGCGACGATCCGCTTCACGCGCGGTCTGGCCGATTTCTCCGGCCGGATCTACGACCGGAGTGACGTCCGGGTCATCCGGGCGGACGCACGGCGCTTTCTCAGGGACTCCGCGGAGCGGTACGAACTGATCGAGCTGTCGCTCCTGCAGAACGACCCGTCGGAAGGGCGCAGCAACGTCGCCCGCCAGAACTGGGTCTTCACCGTCGAGGCGATGGAGGCCTACCTCGAGCATCTCGCTCCGGGCGGGGCCATCGCCGTCGTGCAGAACGGCGAGGAGCTGGCCGACAAGACCGTCGCGACGGCGCTCGAAGCCTTCCGGCGCCTCGGCCTCGCGGAGATGGCGGCGATGAGGGGGTTCCTGATCCTGACGTCGGGCGCCTCGGACGAGAACCCCTTCTCCGACCTCGTCCTGATCTGGAGAGAACCCGTGCCGTCCGGGCGCGTGTCACAGCTTCTTGCCGGCGCCGGACCCGGAATCAAGGTGCGCTTCGCTCCCGGAGGGCCGGCGGCCGAGCCTTTCCGGAGCCTCGCATCCGGCGAGACGACGCTGGCCTCCTGGGTTGCACGGAGTGGAGCGGACCTGACCCCTGCGACGGACGAGTCGCCCTTCTTCTTCAACCTCGAGCGAAACGCGGGGTCGGGGTGGGTCCGGCTCGGCGAAGCCTGTCTCGTTTTCGTCGCCCTGCTCGCGGCCGCCGACACGCTTCGTCGGCGCGAGGGCGCCGGCCGCCTTCCCCTGCCGGGGTGGGGGGCGGGCGCCGCTCTCGGCCTCGGATTCATCTTCCTGCAGGCCGGGCTGATCCACCGCGCCCATTTCCTCCTCGGCAATCCGACGCTCGCGGTCGCGCTCGGCGTCGGCGGCATGTTCGTCTTCGGAAGCCTCGGTGCGCTCCTCGCCGTGCGGTTCCAGAGCCTCGCCGCCTCATGGCGGCTTGCCCTCCTCGCGGCGGCGACGGCCGCGGCCCTCGTCGAGTCGGCGAGTCGATGGGAGCGCGTCTCCGGCGCCTCCGCCGGCAAGGGAGACGCCGCCCTCCTCCTCGCGCTCGCCGGCCTCTTCGTGCTGCCCACGATCGCCGCGGGCGCCTGCTTCCCCGCCGTGATCGAGCGCTGGGCCGGACCGAGACAGCGGGCGGCGGCGGCCGTCTACGCGGCGGACGGCCTCGCCTCGGTGGCGGGCGGGGCGCTCGCGGCGGTCGCGGCGCTCCATTTCGGCATCCGCAGCCTCTTCGTCGCCGCGATCACCTGCTACGTGCTCTGCGCCCTCCTCGCCCTCGTCCCGGGGCGCCGGCCCGTCACGCCCTGACCACCCCGAGCCCCGGGCCCTTCGGCTCCTGCCACACTCCCTCCACGATCGCCAGGCCCTTGAAGGGATCGTTCGAGATGAGGAGGTTCCCGTCGAGGTCGAGCCAGTCGTAGAGCGGCGCCACGGCGACGCCGGCCGCGATGCCGAGCGACGACTCGATCATGCAGCCGAGCATCAGCTTGAAGCCGAGAGCGCGCCCGAGGGCCGCCATCTCGTAGGCCCTCGTGATCCCCCCGCACTTGGCGAGCTTGACGTTGATTCCGTCGAAGAGCCCGGCGAGCGACGGGACGTCCCCCGGGTGGAGGACCGACTCGTCCGCGACGAGCGGGAGCGGCGACGCGGCCTTCACCGCCCCCATCGCCGCGTTCTTCGACGCGGGCATCGGCTGCTCCACGAACTCGATTCCCATCGTGGCGAGCCACTTGATCCGCGAGATCGCCTCCTCGGGCGTCTGCCATCCCTCGTTGGCGTCGACGCGGATCGGCTTGCCCGTCACCGCCCGGATGGCCCGGACGTTCTGCTCGTCGGTCGGGAGCCCGACCTTCACCTTCAGCGACGGGTACCTCTCTCCTTCCTTCACCTTCTGCTGCATGACCTCGGGACTGTCGATGCCGATCGTGAAGGTCGTCACCGCCATCCGGTTCGCCGGCACCCCGAGGAGGCGGTGAACGGGGACGCCGAGCTTCTTCCCCTTCCAGTCCCAGAGGGCCATGTCCAGCGCCGCCACGATCTGCGAATCGGCGCCCGCCTCCTTCTCGGCCCGCTCGAGCCAGGCGAGGTGCTCCCACGGCGCAAGCCCCTCGACGGCCTTCTTCACGCGGGCGAAGGCCGCCTCGCCCGAATCCCAGCTCTGGCCGTAACGGACGTTCGCCGCCGCCTCGCCCAGGCCGGTGACGCCGTCCGCCGTGAACGTGACGAGGCCGTTCTTCTTCTCGGTCGACGAGTTGCGGGAAATGGTCCAGGTGTGCGTCAGCTTCAGCTCGAGCGGCGAGAGAGAGAGGGCCGGCTTTCCGGCCGACGGCGCGGTCGCGGCGGCCTGCGAGGCGAGGGCGGCTTCGGGGAGAAAGGCCCCGGTCGCCAGCGCGGCGGAGCCCCGGAGGAGGGAGCGGCGGGAGAGGTCGCCCGGCATGGGGCCATTATCGCCCGCGAGCAGGGTACGATTTCCGCACCGTGACTTCCTCCCTGTCGCTCGAGGATCCGGAGAATCTCCGGCGCTTCGTCCGTTCGCTCCGCGAGGGGATCTACGTTTCGACGCCGGACGGGCGGGTCCTCGAAGGGAACCCGGCGTTCTTCCGGATGTTCGGGGTTTCCTCGCTCGAGGAGCTGGGGCGCGTGCCCGACGTCCTCGTGGACCCCGCCGCGCGCGAGCGCGAGCTCGAACTGCTGGCCCACGACGGGGTCGTGAGGGATTTCGAGTTCCAGATCCGGCGGAAGGACGGCGAGATCCGGACGGTCATCGACACCTGCTACGTCTGCGGCGACGCCGCCACCGGCGAGAAGTTCTTCCACGGCATCCTGATCGACATCACGGACCGCAAACGCCTCGAGGAGCAGCTGCGCGACCAGATCCTCCGTGATCCGCTGACCGGCTCCTTCAACCGCCGTTTTCTCGCCCAGTTCGCGGCGGCGCACGATCCGATCGGCGGCACCTGGGGCTGCATCATGGTCGACGTGGACGGCTTCAAGCTCTACAACGACCGGTTCGGGCACGCCGCCGGCGACGCCGTCCTGACGAAGCTCTCGCGCTTCCTGATGCGCCAGACCCGGGCCGAGGAGGTCGTCGTCCGGATGGGCGGCGACGAGTTCCTCGTCATCCTTCCCGGCGCCGACGACACCGGGACGGAGAACGTCGTCGGCCGCCTGAAGACCGAAGCCGAGGCGGAGCGGCTCGTTCCCTTCTCGATGGGCTGGGCCACCCGCGCGGAGCGAGAGCCCCTGGAGCGGACGATCATGCGGGCCGACCGGCGGATGATCAGCGTGAAGAACGAGACCTCCGGGACCGTCGGCCTCCCGCGCCGCCGGGACTGACCGGAGCGCGGACCGTCGGGCGAGGCAGAATCGTCCCATGCGCCGCGCCCTCCGCGCCCTTCCGCTCGCCGCCTTCCTCGTCCCCCTTCGCCTCGCCGCCCTCCCGCCCGAGGCGCCGTCCGCCGCCGCGCTCTCACCCGCCGTCGTCACGGCCGCGATCGAGAACCTCTATGCCCGGCCCGACGAGACGGGTCCCGTCGACTCGCAGGCGATCCTCGGCGACCGGGTCGAGGTGCTGGAGCAGACCGCCGGCTTCGCGAGGGCCCGGACCGCGGACGGCAACATCGCATGGATTCCCGAGCGCTCGATCCTCCGACGCGATGTCCCTCCCGCCGCCGGCGCGAAGGTCGCTCGCGTCACGTCGAACTTCGCACACGTCTACTCGTCCCCCTCCTTCACCAGGACGCGTCCGCTCCTCACCGCCCCGGTCGGGGCCCGATTGGCTTATTCGGGGTTCCTGGAAGCCAAGGAGGGCGATTCCTGTTCGTGGGTCCGCGTGGCCCTGCCCGACGGGCGCGACGGGTTCGTCGCCGCCCGCGACGTGGCGCTCCTGCCCTTCGACGAGATTCCCCCGCTTCGGTCTCCCGACGCCTGGATCGCCTTCGGCAAGCGCTTCCTCGGCGCGCCGTACACGTGGGGCGGGACGACGCCCGCCGGATTCGACTGCTCGGGCCTGATCCAGCGGATCTTCTCGGAACATGGCGTGACGCTGAGGCGCAACAGCTACGAACAGGCGTTCCAGGATCCGCAGCTCGTCCCGGTCGCCGCCGAGACCCTTCGCCCCGGCGATCTCCTCTTCTTCGGGACGGAGGACAGGATCGATCACGAGGCGATGTGGCTGGGGGACGGGACGGTCCTCCAGGCCACACGCCACAACGTCCCGGGCGTGCAGATCACCCCCTTCGACAGCCCGTTCCTGAAGCCCGTCTTCCGGTACGCCCGGAGATTGAAGAGCTCTTCAAAGAAAAGTCCGGCGCCCGGCCTCACCCCGGCGAAGTCGCGCGGCCTCGAGGCCGTCCTTCGGGGGATCGCGGCTTCGAGCGGCGCCCGCTTCGGCATCGTCGTCAAGGACCTGACCACCGGCCAGTCCCTCTCCCTGAATCCGTCTCTCAGCATGCACGCCGCGAGCACCATGAAGACGCCGGTGATGCTCGAGGTGCTTCGACGCGTGGATGAAGGATCCCTGAAGCTGTCGGACGAGCTGCTCGTGAAGAACGAGTTCCGGTCGGTCGTCGACGGGTCGACCTTCTCGATCGGGGCCGACGGCCTCGACCCCGAGGACGAAGGGCCCACGCTGGCGCTGCTCGGGAAGAGCGCATCGCTCGAGTTCCTCGTGAAGGAGATGATCGTCCGATCCTCGAACCTCGCGACGAACGTCGTCCTCTCGTTCGTCGGCCCGGAGGCCGTCCAGAGGTTCATGGACGCCCTCGGCGCTCCGACGGTGAAGGTCCGCCGGTGCGTGGAGGACTCGAAGGCCTACGAGAAGGGGCTCAACAACGAGACAGACGCCGCCGGGATGGGCGCCGTCATGGAGGCGGCCGTGAGGTCGCCGAAGCTGTCGGCTGCTTCGAGAGCGAAGGCCTGGGAGATCCTGACGGGACAGGTGTTCAACGAGCAGATTCCGGCAGGGCTCCACCCGCAATCGGGGGCCGTCGTCGGCCACAAGACGGGGTCGATCTCCTCCGTGCAGCATGACGCGGCCGTGGTCCGCCTTCCCGACGGACGGGAATACGTCCTCGTCATCCTCGCGAACGACTTTGGCGCGAACGAGACCGGGCGGGGGCGCGTCGTCGAGGCGTCGCGGAAGATCTCCCGCGCGGTGTGGGAGGCGATGATCGCTCCCTGACGCGGCGGCGCCCTCCCGGCCACGCGGCCGCTTCTCCCGCAGCGCCCGCCGGCCGGCGTCGGCGCGGGATCCAATTGAGATACAATCTCTGTATCACCATTACGAGGGAGAATTCATGAATCGAGTCGTCCGCTCCACACTGCTGCTCTGCGTCACCCTGGCCGCCTTCTCCGCCCTCGCCGCCGGACCGGCCGCGCCGAAGCACGGGCTCATGACGGTCGACGGCGCCTGGGTCAAGGCGATGCTCGCGAACGACGCCGCCGCATGCGCCGCCCTCTACGCGGACGACGCCGTTCTCGTCCTCCCCGGGTCCGGCGCCATCAAAGGAAGAAAGGCGATCGCGGACGCCTACGCGGGCTGGCTCAAGGACGTGAAGGTGACGGACGCCGCCGTCATGGACTCCCACTACCGCTCGGCCGGCCACGTCTCGGCGGGGTGGGGCGCCTGGAAGGTCACGACGGTGCCGAAGGCGGGCGGCTCGCCGAAGACGGAGACCGGGACCTGGAGTGCGGTCGCCGTCGAAAAAGACGGGGCCTGGAAGTACGTCTCCGATCACGCCTCGGCCGACCCCCCGCCGCCCGCGACGAAGTAGCCGCTACTCGATCGTCCCGCCGCCCCGGGCCTGCTCGATCCGCGCGGACGCCTCGAGCTCCCAGTTGGCCGGCCCGCGCGTCTGCGAGGCGAGCTTCCCCTCGGGGCCGTAGAACATCGTCTCGAGGGGTCTCTTGCACCCGAGTTTTTCCGAGGTGTCTCCCGTCGGATCCACGTAAAACGTGTCGGGGGCGGGGGGAACGAGCCGGGTTTCCGAGAGCCACCGGTCGAGTGTCGCGAAATCGGCCTTCCTCGCGATCAGGACCCAGTCGAGGCCGCGGTCGGCCTTCAGCGTCTCCTGCGTGTGGAAAAGGGCGGCCAGCTCCTCCGGGGCGCCGGGAACTCCCGGCGAGAAGAAGTGGATGATCAGGACCTTCCCCGGGCGGCCCACGAGATTCCGCTCGGAGCCGTCGCGGCGTCCGACCATCAGACGTCCCCCCGCGTCGAGGTTCAGCATCCCGTGGTCGTGATCGGGGTGGGAGGCGGGGACGAGGGAGGCCCAATACGAGAAGGCGAACAGAAGGGCGGCGAGGAGGAACCCCCCGCCAAGGGCCAGGCGTCGCTGTTTCGGCGTCATCGGGGCGATTCTAAGCGGCGGAGCGCCTCAGTGCGGAGACGAGGGCGGAGGCGCCTCCTCCGGCCCGCCGACGACCGCCTCCGTCTCGACGCGGAAGCTCTTCGGCCTCCCGAACTCGAAGCGGAATCCCGAGGCGATCCGGAAGAAGAGGATCGCTTTCCCGTTCACGTCGAGGTCGACGCGGCACGGAAACCACGAGCCCGGGCCGAGCCGGACGGCGCGGTAGACCATCCGGGCCTCCTTCACGTTCGCCGCAAGGCCCCCTCCGACCTTGAGATTCTTCGTCAGGTGCGCCTCGAGGGAGAGGATCTGGAGGTCGGAGGCGTCGATGACCACTCGCCCTGCCATCGAGGCGAAGGTCTTTTCCATGAGGGAGCGGACCGGGAGATTCGGCCGGGGGACGAAGTCGAGGACGTAGACGGGCCGCTCGTCGAGGATCTCCTCGGCCACGAAGCGGAGCTCGTACCGGCCGAGGATGTCCGAGAGGCGGTGGTTGTCGAACATCGGGTCGTCGTCGTCGTCCGAGGCCTTCGGGAGGGATGCGGCGCGCCGTGCGGCCCGCTCTTCGATCCGGCGGTGCCGCTTCGCGTCCTCCTCCGCGGCTTCGCGAATCTCGTCCGCCGTCGCCGGCCGCCCGTCCACCTCAACGAGGTCGCGCGACTCCGGGTGCCCCCCCTCCCCGGCGAGGACGTAGTAGAGGCGGCGGTGGATCTCCTTCGGACGCCCCTCCTTGTCGAACGTCGTCCGGACGTCGACGACGTCGTACGTCGAGCCCCCCCACCGTCTTTCCATGGCCCGCTGGTTCTTCGCGACGAGGCGGGCGATCTCGTCCGGGTCGATCGGCGGCACGACCGGCGCGGCACACGCCGCCGCCGCCGCGAAGCCGAACGAGGCGGCGAGAAGCGTCCCCGCGAGGCGCCATGAACGGTGCGGAGGGAGATCGCGCACCCGTTCACTATACGGCGCGAGGCGGATACGATCACCCGGAGGAGGCGCCGATGCGGGTCGTCGTGACGGGCGGAACGGGATTCATCGGCCGGCGGCTCGTCGGAAGGCTCCGCGACGCGGGACACGACGCCGTCGTACCCCCGCGCGGCGTCATCACCGGCGTGGACGGCGCCGACGCCGTCGTCCACCTCGCGGGCGAGAACGTGGCCCAGCGGTGGACGTCCTCGGCGAAGGAGCGGATCGAGCGGAGCCGCGTGGACGGGACGCTGCGTCTCGTCGGGGCGATGGGAGGAGCGAAGAGGAAGCCTCCGGTCCTCGTCGCCGCCTCGGCGGTCGGCTACTACGGCGCCCGCGGCGACGAGGAGCTGGACGAGGAGACCCCGCCGGGGAGCGACTTTCTCGCCCGGACCTGCGTGGCGTGGGAGGCGGCGGCTTCCGCGGCCGAGGCCTTCGGAATCCGGGTAGTCCGCCTTCGGATCGGCGTCGTCCTCGCCGCCGACGGCGGCGCGCTCGCGAAGATGCTCCCGGCCTTCCGGGCCTTCGCGGGAGGTCCGGTCGGATCGGGGAGCCAGTGGATGTCGTGGATCCATCGGGACGACCTCGTCGAGCTGTTCCTCTTCGCGCTGTCGAACGCCGCCGTCTCGGGCGCCCTCAACGCAACGGCACCGCGGCCTGTCCGGAACCGCGAGTTCGCCGCGTCCCTGGGACAGGCGATCCATCGCCCGGCCCTCGTGCCGGCCCCGGCAGCCGCCGTGAAGCTCCTCTTCGGCGAGATGGCGACGATGGTCCTCGACGGACAGCGCGCCGTGCCGAAACGGGCGCTCGGCTTCGGCTTCCGCTTCCGGTTCCCGGAGCTCTCCGTCGCGCTCGACGACGTATTCGCCCGCCCCGGCGAAGCCCCTACTCCGGCGTGATCGGTCCGAGCGACCGGACGAGACAGAGCGCCTGCTCTTCGCCGTCCAGGACGGGCTGCCGGACCGCGGCCTGTGCCGCCTCGACGTCGGCTACCCCGTCGCCGGCCGGCAGCAGGCCGACCGATTGGTGCCGCCCCGACCGCTTGGCCAGGAGAAGCGCCCGGTCCGCGAGCCGCAGTACCTCGTCGTAGCTCACCGCGTCCGGGACCGCGAGGATCCACGGGAAAACCGCCCAACCGACCGAGCAGGTCCGCCAGACGCTCCGGCCCTTGCCGAGGTCGATCGGCTCGCGCGAGACGACGGAGAGAATCCTCTCGGCGAGCAGGCGCGCCTGCTGCCGGTCCCCCTCGCGGGAGACGATGAGGAACTCCTCGCCGCCCCAGCGGATCAGCCAGTCCGACCTCCGGACGACGTTCCCGAGCCGGGCCGCCACCTCGACGAGCACGCCGTCTCCGACGTCATGCCCGTAAAGGTCGTTGATCTCCTTGAAGTGGTCGAGGTCCACGAGATAGAAGACGAGATCGCGCCCCTCGGGAGGCGGCCCCCCGCCGGCCGGCCGGAAGGCGCGAAAGACCTTCGCGACCTCCCGGCCGATCTCCGTCGAGAAGAAGCGCCGGTTCCGGAGTCCCGTGAGCGGGTCGGTGAGAGACGCCTCCTGCAGCTCCCGGTTCATCGCCGCCAGCTCCGCGCTCCGCTCCACCACGGCCGCCTCGAGCCGCTGCCGCTCCCCCTCGAGGGCCCGGGTCCGCCACTGGGTGAAGGCCGCGACGGCGACGCCGAGGAGAAGCCCGCCGAGGATCCAGGCCCACCCTTCCTCCCACCAGGCCCGGGCCACGGAGAAGGGAAAGACGGCCATCTTGTCGCTCGGCATGCCGGCCGCCGAGACGGCCGTCACCTCGAACCGGTAGTCGCCCGAGGGGAGGGCCGTGTAACGAACCTCGCCGAGACGCGTCTCCGCCGGAGGCGCGTCGAGGCCGACGAGCCGATAGATGTACTTCACCCGCCGGGGCTCGACGAACGTGAGGGCGGCCCACGAGAGTCTCAGGTCCCGCTCGCGGCGCGACAGGCGCCCCGGAACCGCGAGGTCGAGCGCGCGCCCGCCCGCCCACGCCTCGAGGAGGACGACCGGGGGCGGCAGCCGCTTCATCGGGGGAACGCCGGGCGTGAACCGGACGAGCCCCCGGCTCGTCCCGAGCCAGACCGTTCCGTCGGGGTCGCCGAAGAACGCGTTCTGGTTCATGTCGTCCGTGATGAGTCCGTCCGAGCGGCCGTAGTGAACGGGGGCGCCCCGGGCCGGGTAGACGTTCACGCCGAGCTGAGTTCCCGCCCAGATGGCTCCCTGCGCGTCCCGGCCGAGGAAGACCACCTTCCCCGGCGGCGCGCCTGGCGGCTCCGGCAGCGGCGTGACGGTCAGTTTCGAATCGCGGACGACGACCCTGTCGACCCCGGGAATGTTCCGGTACCCGACGGCGAAGCTTCCGTCTTCCATCACGACGACGCCCGCGAGGTCTCGCGCCCTGAGCCCGTCCTCCGGCCCGAAGCGACGCGGGTCCGGCCCGGTCAGACGGAAGAGGCCTCCTTCTCCCGTTCCCCAAAGGACGCCGGCGGAATCCTCGACGAAGGCGAACTTCCTCCAGCCGAAGGGAGACTCGGGGATCGGGAGTTTCACGAACACGTCCGCCCCGCCGCCGGCAGGCATCCGGAAGACGCCCTTGTCCGTTCCGGCAATCAGGTCGCCCTGTCGCGTCCGAAAGAGCGAGAGAACCTTGACGCCCGACGGCTCGGCCCCTTCGAAATCGCAGCGACGGAAGAGGCCCCGGTCCGGCTCCATCCGGGTGACGCCCCCCGGCCAGTGGCCGGCGTAGAGGCGACCGTCCGGAAAGGCGGCCAGCGCCTGCACCGCGTCTCCCCCGAGGCCGTCCTTCCGCCGGTACGTCCGGATCGAGCCGTCCCGCGGGTCGATCCGGTTCAGCCCTTCTTCCGTCCCCACCCAGAGGGCCCCCTTCCCGCCCGGAGCCTCGCCGCGCACGATCGCCCAGACGAGGTTGTTCGCGAGCCCCTCTTCCTCGCCGCCCCCCAGAAACGCGCCTTGTCCGAGCCGCCGGGCGAGTCCTTCGCCCGCGAGGCCGATCCAGAGCGAGCCTTCCCGGTCCACCAGCGCCCCGTTGACGGCCCCGAGCAGGCCTTCCCGCCGCCCCGTGAGCCGCCAGGCGCCGTCCCTCTTCTGCGCGAGCCCGCGGACCGTCGGGACGAGAATCTCCCCGTTCTCACCGAGCGCCAGGCGCCCCGTCTCGCTCGAGGCGGGGAGGCCGTCGTCGTCCCGGACGAAGCGATCGCCTCCCGGCGTTTTCACGCAGAGCGTCCGGATCGTGCGGACCCAGAGCCGCCCCGCGCCGTCCGTCACGACCCGGTCGATCTGCTCGCCCGCGGGAATCGGAATCGACGTCCCCACCTCGCGCGACCCGGCCCCGTCCGTGACGGTCAGCGAGACGCCCCGCGCCACCCAGAGGCCGCCGGCCGGATCGCGGTGGAGGGCGGTGATCCGGGCCTCCGGCTGCCCGCCGGGGCGTGGGACGAGCCGGAAGCGTCCGCCTTCGCCGACGAAGAGCCCTTTCGTCGTCCCGATCCAGACGCGCCCGGCGTCGTCGGAGGCGATCTGTCCGTCGAGGACCTCCGAGGCCGGCAGGCCCGACTCCTCGCCGATCGCCACGAACCGCTCGCCCTCGCGCCGGGCGAGCCCCGTGCTCGTCCCCGCGAAGAGGACGCCGTCCGACGTCTCGTGGAGAACGCTGACCCGGACGTCGAGGGCGGCCAGCTCGGCTCCCATCCGGACGAACTGCCGGCCGTCGTACCGGTAGAGCCCGTTGTCCGTCCCGACCCAGAGGAAGCCCGTCCGGTCCTGGAGGAGCGATTCGGCGTTGAGGTCGCCGAGGCCGTCGTCACGCCCGTAGGTGGCGAAGACGTAGCGGCCTTCGAAGAGGGGGCGGCTCGGCACCCCCGGACCCCCCTCGAGGGCCGGGGCCCCATCGGCGCCGAGGAGCAGAAGCAGCACCGCCGCCGCCCGGCGCCAGGCCTTCGCCGTTCGTGTCACGGCACAAAGTGTACGCAACCCGGGCCGCTTCCGGCCGCCGATTCGAGGAAAGGAGCCGAGTCCTCCGTCGGGGACCCGGGGCCTCTAGGCGTCGGGTCGTGGAACCGGTCTTTCGCTCATGAGCGCGAGCGGATTGCCGTCCGGATCGGCGAATTCGGCCAGCCAGACCTCGCGGTCGGGGAGTCGCGCCACGAGGTGCGGTTCCTGCCCGAACGCGAGGCCCCGGCCGCCGAGGACCCTCGCCACGTCGTGGATGTCGGCGACGCCGAAGTAGAGGACACTCGAGGACGGCCGGAACGCGCCGCTGCCAAGAGGGCTCACCATCAGCCGCGTTCCGTCGCAGTCGAAGAACGCCACGTTCGGGGCCTGGAACAGGAACGGCAGGCCGAGGACGTTGCGATACCAGGCGATCGACCGGTCGAGATCCGTCACGTGCAGCGCGATCTGGTGGATGCGGCCGAGCGGGAGTTCCGGGCCCATTCCGTCCTCCGTTCTCAGTTCGTCAGCTTCCGGTACCTGATCCGGTGCGGCATGTCGGCGGCCGTCCCGAGGCGGCGGTGCCGGTCGGCCTCGTAGTCCTGGTAGTTCCCCTCGTACCAGACGACCTTCGAGTCCCCCTCGAAGGCGAGGATGTGCGTCGCGATCCGGTCCAGGAACCACCGGTCGTGCGAGATGACGACCGCGCAGCCTCCGAAGGAGAGGAGCGCGTCCTCGAGGGCGCGGAGCGTGTCGACGTCGAGGTCGTTCGTCGGCTCGTCGAGGAGGAGGAGGTTTCCCCCCGACTTCAGGGTCCGGGCGAGGTGGAGACGGTTCATCTCGCCCCCCGAGAGGTCCTTCACGAGCTTCTGCTGGTCGGCCCCCTTGAAGTTGTACATGGCGCAGAAAGCGCGGCTCGGGATCTCCCGCTTCCCAAGCAGCACGAGGTCCTGCCCCCCGGACAGCTCGTCGTGGACGGACTTCTTCGCGTCGGGGCGGTCGCGGTTCTGGTCGACGTAGCTCGGGACCACGGTCTCGCCCACCTTCAGCGTCCCGCCGTCGGGCGTCTCGAGCCCCATGATCATCCGGAAGAGGGTCGTCTTCCCGGCGCCGTTCGGGCCGATGACCCCGACGATGCCACCGCGCGGCAGGTCGAAGTTCAGGTCGTCGAAGAGGAGCCGGTCGGAGTACCCCTTCCGGACCCGCTCGGCGCGGACGACGACGTCGCCGAGCCGCAGGCCCGGCGGGATGTAGATCTCGTTCGTCTCGCCGCGCGCCTCGACGCCGGACTCGGAGAGGAGCTGCTCGTAGGCCTGGAGGCGTGCCTTGCTCTTGGCCTGCCGCGCGCGTGGCGCCATGCGCACCCACTCCAGCTCGTGCTTCAGCGTCCGCTGGCGGGCCGACTCGGCCTTCTCTTCCTGGGCGAGCCGGGCCTGCTTCTGCTCGAGCCAGGACGAGTAGTTCCCCTTCCACGGGATCCCGGCCCCTCGGTCCAGCTCGAGGATCCATCCCGCCACGTTGTCGAGGAAGTAGCGGTCGTGGGTCACCGCGACGACGGTCCCCGGATAGTCCTTCAGGTGCTGCTCGAGCCAGGCGACCGACTCGGCGTCGAGGTGGTTCGTCGGCTCGTCGAGGAGAAGGAGGTCGGGACGCGCCAGAAGGAGGCGGCAGAGGGCCACGCGCCGCTTCTCGCCCCCGGAGATCTTCGTCACGTCCGCGTCGGGGGGCGGGCAGCGGAGCGCGTCCATGGCCGTCTCGAGCGTCCGGTCCAGCTCCCAGCCGTTCGCCGCCTCGATGGCGTCCTGGACGCGGCCATACTCGGCCATCACCTTTTCCATCTCCTCGTCCGGGAGGGACTCGCCCATCTTCTCGGACAGCTCGTCGAACCGTTTCAGGAGCGCCTTGACCGGGGCGACCCCCTCCTCGACGTTCTCGAGGACGTTCTTGTTCGGGTCGAGCCGCGGGTCCTGCGGCAGGAAGCCGACGCGCGTCCCCTCGGCCGGGTACGCCTCGCCGGTGAACTCCTTCTCGACGCCCGCCATGATCCGGAGGACGGTCGACTTCCCGGCGCCGTTCAGACCGAGGATGCCGATCTTGGCGCCGGGAAAGAAGGAGAGGTAGATTCCGCGGAGGATCTCCCGCTGCGGCGGGACGACCTTGCGGAGGTTTTGCATGGTGAAGATGTACTGCTGGGCCATGGGGACCGGAATCTAGCAGGGAGCGCTTGATCTTTCTTTAGACTTAATCTAAATTAGCTCCGGAGGCACTGAGATGGCCAAGAAACTGAAGAAAGAAGCCGCCGTGGTCGCCACGCTCAACCGTCAACAGGCGAACGCCCTCGTCGCCTACCTGAACTACAAGAAGTACCACTGGCTCACGTACGGGCCCCTATTCCGCGACATCCACCTCCTTCTCGACGAACAGGCCGCGGCCACCTACGCGATGATCGACGAACTCGCCGAGCGGGCCCTCATGGTCGGCGGCCAGCCGGTCGCCGACCCGGCGGACTACCTGCCGGCCGCGACGGTCAAGCCCTCGAAGGGCTCTCTCTCGCCGCGGGCCATGCTCGAGGAAGCCGCCACCACCCTCGACCGGATCGCCCGGGAGATGCATGCCGACGCCGAGGTGGCGACGGCGGCCGGCGACATCGGCACGGCCGACCTCTACACGCGGCTGGTCCAGGTTCACCAGAAGAACCGCTGGTTTCTCGCGGAGATCCTGAAGAAGAAGGACGGCCTCGTTTCCTGACCGCCCCGCTCGTATCGGAGCGCGTCGATCGGATGGAGGTCCGCACCGTCCTCTAAACTGCGGCCATGATTCGAACCCCGAGTCTCCGGCTGCTGACCCTCGCGACGGCCCTCTTCCTCGCCACGCCCATCGAGGCCCAGACGCCCGGGGCGAGGCGTCCCTTCACCCTGTCCGACTTCTACCGCGTCGCGGGGGTCGGCGAGCCAGCCCTCTCTCCCGACGGGAAGACGCTCGCCTACGCCGTCACGACCGGGGACTTGATCGCCGGAAAGCGGACGACCGCCCTCTGGCGCGTCGGCGCCGACGGAACGGGCGCACGCCGCCTGACGTACTCCGACGCCCGAGACACACACCCGTTCTTCGCGCCGGACGGGCAGACGCTCGCCTTCGTCTCGACCCGCGCCGGAGACCCGCAGCTCTTCTTCCTGCCTCTCGCCGGCGGCGAGGCCGAGAAGAAGACCGACGTCCCGGGCGGCCTCTCCGACCCCGTTTTCTCGGCCGACGGGACGAAGATCCTCTTCACGGCGGAGGTCGACCCCGCCTGCGGCTCGGACGCCGCCTGCAACAAGTCCTCGGCCGAGGCCCGCGAGAAGACGAAGCTCAAGGCGTGGGTCGAGGACGCGCTCCTCTACCGGCACTGGACTTCGTGGCGGGAGGGGAAGCGGACTCACATCTTTCTCCTCGACCTTTCCTACGGCGCGCTCGCGGACCTGACGCCGGGAGATTTCGACTCACCGGTCTTCTCCGTCGGCGGCGCGCGCGACTTCGACCTGTCGCCCGACGGAAGGGAGCTGGCATTCGCCTCGAACCGGACGGCGGAGCAGGCCGACTCCACGAACGCCGACCTCTTCGTCGTCCGCGTCGACGGCGGCGACGCCCCTCTGAAGTCTCCGAACAACCTGACGGCGGGAAACAAAGGGTGGGACGGGACGCCGCGCTACTCCCCCGACGGGAAGTGGCTCGCGTTCCGGCGGCAGGTGACGCCACGGTACGAGGCCGACCGTTTCCGGATCGTCCTGATCGACCGCGCGACGAGGGCCGAGCGGAGCCTGACCGACGCCTTCGACAACACGATCGGCGATTTCGAGTGGTCCGCCGACTCGAAAAGGATCTTCTTCACCGCCGACGTCAAGGGACGGACGCCCCTCCACGAGCTGAACGTCGCGACCGGGGCGATCCGGGTCCTGACCGACGTCGGATCTCTCGACGCCTTCAGCGTCGCGACGGACGGCACCTTCGCCGTCGTGGCGCGGCGGCGGATCCACGAGCCGACCGAGCTCTGGCGGATCGACATCGCACCGCGGCCGAACCCGGCCGGGACGCGCCTGACCACGCACAACGCGGCGCTCGAGGCGGAAGTCGACCTCCGGCCCGCCGAGGAGCACTTCTTCCCGGGGGCGGACGGGATCCCCGTCCAGACGTGGATCGTCAAGCCTTACGGTTTCGACCCCTCAAAGAAGTACCCGCTCATCCTGAACATCCACGGAGGCCCGCAGCAGCAGTGGGCCGACTCCTTCCGGGGTGACTGGCAGGTCTACCCCGCCGCCGGCTACGTCGTCGCTTTTCCGAACCCGCACGGGTCGACCGGCTTCGGCCAGGCCTATACCTCGGCCATCTCGGGCGACTGGGACGGCAAGGTGATGACCGACGTCGCGAAGGTGACCGACGCCCTCGAGAAGCTCCCATACGCCGACAAGGAGCGGATCGGCGTCATGGGCTGGTCCTGGGGCGGCTACGCCGCGATGTGGCTCGCGGGTCACACGACGCGCTACAAGGCGATCGCCTCGATGATGGGGGTGTACGACCTCCGCTCGATGTACAGCGCCACCGAGGAGCTCTGGTTCCCCGAGTGGGATCTCAAGGGGGCGCCGTGGCAGAACCCCGAGGGCTACCGGAAGCAGTCGCCGTCGGAGTACGTGAAGAACTTCAGGACGCCGACCCTCGTCCTGACCGGTCAGCTCGACTTCCGCGTCCCGTACGTCCAGTCGCTCATGTTCTTCACCGACCTCCAGAAGATGAAGGTGCCCTCGCGCCTCGTCGTCTGGGAGAAGGCGGGGCACTGGCCGTCCTGGCAGGAGATGGCGCTCTACTACGCCGCACACCTCGACTGGTTCCACCGGTATCTCGGCGGCGGCGCGTCGCCCTGGGATCCGAAAGCGATGGCCGCCGGGAAGGTCTGGGACGTGGCGCCTCCGGAAAAGAAGTGAGGCGGTGTTCTCCGGCCGGACGCCGAAGGTCCACGCCACGAACCGGCTGACGCGGGCTCTCGCCGCCCGCGCCGAGCCCCCGCTCGACCTGACGCTGACGAACCCCACGGCGGCGGGACTCGACCTCCCGGGCGATCCGCTCGCGGCTCTCTCCTCCCCGGGCGGGCGCCACTACGCTCCGGAGCCGGCGGGCCTCCTCTCCGCCCGGGAGGCGGTCGCCGGCTACTACGCCGCGCGGGGTTTCCCCGCCGATCCCTCTCGGGTCGTCCTCTCGGCCTCCTCCAGCGAGGCGTACGCCTGGCTCTTCAAGCTCCTCTGCGACCCGGGAGAGGCCGTCCTCGTCCCCGCCCCGAGCTATCCGCTCCTCGACGCCCTCGCCGGACTGGAATCGGTCCGGGTGGCGCGGTATCCGCTCGATCCCGACGGGGGGTGGACCTTTCACGCGGCGAGCGTGGGCCGGGAGCTCGACCGGCTCGCGTCGGCCGGCATCCGGACGGGGGCCGTCGTCCTCGTCGCCCCGAACAATCCGACCGGCTCCGGCGTCGCGCGGGCGGAGCTTCTCGCTCTCCTCACGCTCGCGCGGACGCGCGGCTTCGCCGTGGTCTCCGACGAGGTCTTCCTCGATTACCGGTTCGCAGGCGCCCCGGACGACGTCCCCGTCGCTGCGGCGCTCGGCGACGACGGGGGCGGCCTCGTCTTCTCGCTGGGCGGCCTCTCCAAGGCGGCCGCGCTCCCCCAGGTGAAGCTCGGCTGGCTGCTCGCCGGCGGGCCCGACGACCTCGTCCGCGAGGCGCTCTCGCGGCTGGAGTGGATCGCCGACGCCTACCTCTCCGCGGGGACGCCGGTCCAGCTCGCCCTGCCGGAGCTCCTCGCGTGGGGCGAGACGGCGGCCTCCGCGATCCGCGCCCGCGTCCACGTCAATCATGTGGCGCTGACGCGGGCCTTCCCGTCCGGTGGAGCCGTCGCTCCGGCGCCGCTCCGCGGCGGCTGGTCGGCCGTCCTCCGCGTCCCGGCGGTCGAGCCGGAGGAGGAACTCGCCCTCCGACTCCTCTCGGACCACGATCTCCTCGTCCAGCCGGGCTATTTCTTCGACTTCCCCTCCGAGGCTTTCCTCGTCCTCAGCCTCCTCCCCTCGCCCGATCTCTTCGCGGAGGGCGTCTCGCGCCTCTCACGCGCGCTCGTCCGCTGAGCGATACTCTCCCGGTCTCTTCCGCGTAAACGCCATGTCGCCGACGGTCGCCGTCCCGCTCTGGATCGCCGTCCTCGCCGGGCTTCTCGCGGCGTGGGCGGTGCTCGACCGGCTGCTCGTTCCGGGAATCCGATGGCTCGTCCGCCGGCGGACGGAGCGCCTGCTGGAAAGCCTGGAAACGCGCTTCCGGATCCGGGTGGAGCCTTTCAAGCGAACGAAGCGCGAAGCGCTCGTCGAGCGGCTGGTCTGGGATCCCCAGGTCCAGGCGGCCGCGGAGGCCGAGGCCCTCTCCGGGGGGCTGCCGCGCGACGTGGTCTTCGCCCGCGTGAAGACCTACGCCCGCGAGATTGTCCCCGCGTTCAACGCGTACGCCTACTTCCGGGTCGGCTACTCCATCGCACGGGCTCTCGCCCGGTCGCTCTTCCGGGTCCGGCTCGGCCGGGCGGACGACGGCGCCCTCGCCTCCCTTCCTCCCGACGCGACGGTCGTCTTCGTCATGAACCACCGGTCAAACATGGATTACCTCCTCGTCGCGTACCTCGCGGCCGAGAAGACGGCCCTCTCGTACGCCGTCGGGGAGTGGGCGCGCGTCTGGCCGCTCCAGACGCTGTTCCGCGCGATGGGGGCCTACTTCGTCCGGCGGGACTCGAAGAATCCCCTCTACCGGAAGGTCCTCGAGCGGTACGTCGCCATGGCCGTCGAGGGGGGCGTCACGCAGGCCTTCTTCCCGGAGGGGGGCCTCTCACGCGACGGCGCGCTCCGGACGCCGCGTCTCGGCCTCCTCGACTACATGCTCCGCGCGTTCGACCCGGCCGGAGCGCGCGACCTCGTCTTCATTCCCGTCGGGATCAATCTCGACCGGACGCTCGAGGACCGGACGCTTCTCTTGGACCTCGAGCCCGACGTGCCCCGGAAGGGACTGGCCGCGACGGCGGGGACGGCCCTCCGATTTCTCGGGCGGAACGCGCTTCTTCTCGCGTCGAACCGCTGGCACCGCTTCGGCTATGCCTGCGTGAACTTCGGCCCGCCGATCTCCCTGCGCGGCTGGTGCGCCACGAGGCGTCTCGACCCGCGCCGCCTTCCGAAGGACGAGCGGATCGCCCGGGCGGGCGAGCTGGCGGCCGAGCTGATGGGCGCCGTGAGCCGCGTCGTCCCCGTCCTCCCGGTGCCGCTGATGGCTTCCCTTCTCCTCGCGGCGCCGGAGCGGCGCTTTTCCGAGCTGGAGCTGAAGGCCGGGAGCCTCTCCCTTCTGGCCCGGCTCGAGGCGCAGGGGGCGAGAGCCTACGTGCCCCGGAGCGACCTCGACTACGCCATCGGCTTCGGCCTCCGGGCGCTGAAGCTTCGACATCTCGTCCTCGAGGAGGACGGCTTCCTCCGCGCGAATCCCGGCGAGTTGCCGCTCCTGGCGTACTACGCCAACTCCATCGCCCACTTCGCGCGGAAGGAGTGACCCGCTCCGTTCAGCGCCGCTTCCGGTACGGCCCCTCGGGCCCCAGCTCCGACGCGCCGACGAGCCCGGAATGGTAGAGGCGCGCGTCGACGCGCGAGAGACCTCGTACCTGCGCGCGGGTCAGGAGCGGGTGGAATCGCCGCGTCGCGATCCAGTCGGCCACGTCGCAGATGTTTCCCTCCGCCGTCTCCCACCTCTTCGCGTCGAACCGCGAGAGATCCACCGGACGGGTGAAGGTGCGGAGGGTCCGCTCGCCGGACGGGCTGTAGTAGTCCTCGAAGTAGGAGAGGACCAGCTCGCGAACCGTGCGATAGACGGCGGAGCGGTACCGCAGCCCGGCGTAGTTCGACTTCGCGACGGCTCCCCATGACCGCCGTCCCCGGCCGTCCGGCGTGGCGAAGAGCGCGACGACGTGGTCCGTGTCCCGGACGGCCCGGAGCTGGATCACGAGAGGCCTGCGTCCGTGGAAGCGGAGGGCGGCCGCCGCGAAGATGGAGCCCTCGCCGCAGTGGGCGATCCGGTCGCGGAGGACGGCGCGCGGGGACCGGCAGGTTTCGCCGCCCTTCTCGTGGTTGTAGCCCACCTCCTCGTCGAGGAAGCGCTGGATCCTCTCCGGGGTCGACAGCTTCGCGAGGACCCGACGCTCCTCTGCGAACCAGCCGTATTCCGGCGGCCTCTCTCGATCCGTTCCCGGTTTCGCCATCGACGGCCGGGATTCTAAAGGCCTCCCTACAATCAGGCCGTGAAGAGCGACGAGGGCCGCGTCCGCTTCGAAGGCGGCTTCGGTCTTTTCCCCGGTCTTCCGGGGGGCGTCGTGGCCGGCTTCACGACGCGCACGTGCGGAACGACGGCGGCCGCGCCCCAGCTCGCCCGCGGCCTTGCGAAGGCGCTCGGGGCGCCGTCGGCCCGGATCGCGCTCGTCCGGCAGGCCCACGGCCGGCAGGTCCTCGTCGTCGACGGCGCGGCGGCCGGTCGCGGGGACGACGTCGTCGGGGTCGGGGACGCGCTGATGACGCGAGAGGAGGGGATCCTTCTCGGCGTCCAGTCGGCCGACTGTGTCCCCATCCTCCTGGCCGACGCCGCCGGGGTGTGGATCGCGGCCGTGCACGCCGGCTGGAGGGGCACCGCGGCGCGCATTCTCGACGCCGTCCTCGATCTTCTCGAGGAAAAAGACGTCCCCGCCTCGCGCCTCGTCGCCGCGATCGGCCCCCGCATCTCTCAAGGCGAATACGAGGTCGGCCCGGAGGTGGTCGAGACGTTGAATGGCGCCCACGGCGACGTCGCCGTGCCGCCCGGCGCCGTCCGGCCCGGCCGCGGCGACCGCGCGTTTCTCGACGTCGCCGCGTTCAACACGGCTCTCCTCGTCGCCCGCGGCGTTCCGCCCGGCCGGATCCTCGACGCCTCTCTCTGCACCGCCGCGCGCCCCGACCTCTTCCCCTCCTACCGCCGCGACGGGAAAGGCGCCGGGCGCATCGTGACGGGGATCCTTCGGCGGCCACCCGACTGAGCGGCACCGTTCGAACCTCCTTCGTCACGGGGCGGTGGAGCCGCCCTCCCGACGGTTCCCGCGGGGCGTCTCGCGCCCCTTGAGCTGTCCGCAGGCGGCATCGGCCTGAAGACCCTTCGACCAGCGAACCGTCACGTCGACGCTCGCCTGCGAGAGGGTGCGGGCGAACGCGTCGACGACCGCCGGCGAGGGGCGCTTCAGGCCCGGCAGCCACTTCGCCGATTCGTTGAGCGGAATCAGGTTCACCTTCGACGGGAGCTGGCGCGCCAGGGCCACGAGCCGGCGGGCCATCTCGGGCGAGTCGTTGACCCCCGCGATCAGGACCCACTCGAACGTGATCCGGCGCCCCTTCTCGAGCGGCCACGCCTTCAGCGCGGCGAAGAGCCGGGCGAGCGGGTACGTCCTGTTGACCGGCATGAGCCGGCTCCGCGTGGTGTCGTCCGCCGCCGACAGCGACACCGCCAGATTCGGCAGGGACGGACGGCCGGCCAGCGCCTCGATGCCCGGCACGATCCCCGCCGTCGAAAGCGTCGTTCGCCGCGGCGCGACCTCGCGGCCGAGAAGGTCCAGCGCGACCGAGACGTTCGCGACGTTCAGGAGAGGCTCGCCCATCCCCATGAAGACGACGTTCGCCTCGCGGGGGCCGAAACGTCTCTCGCGGGCGAGAACCAGGTACTGTCCGACGATCTCTCCCGCCGTCAGGTTCCGCCCGGCTCCCAGCCGCCCCGTGACGCAGAAGATGCAGTCGACGGCGCAGCCCGCCTGGGCGGAGAGACAGATCGTGATCCGGGTCCCCGGCGCGCTCTCCGAGGCCTCGGCGGCCGGACGGCGCTTCGAGTCGACCATGTAGACCGCTTCGACGCGCACACCGTCGGCGAGCTCGAGGAGGAACTTCTCCGCGCCGTCCACCGAGGGCGAACGCCTGGAGACCCGCGGCAGCCCGATTTCGAACCGATCCGCGAGGGCCTCCCGCATCGCCCGCGGCAGGTCCGTCATCTCCGAAAACGACGCGGCCCGCCGTTCCCAGATCCAGCGCTGGATCTGGGCGGCCCGGTAGGGCTCGGGAGCGACCTCGCGGATCGCGCGCGTCAGGTCGAGGAGCGACAGCCCGAGCACGTCCTGCACGGAGAGATTATCCGGGCGCCGGACCCGAGGCCGGCCTAGCCCTTCCGGGAGACCGTGGAGCGGATCGTGACCGTGGAGGCCGGTCGGCGCCTCGTCCGGGCAGGGCGCGTCGGATCGATGCCGAGCGAGCGGAGGAGGTTCAGGTCCTTCACGTCGATCTTGAAGGTCGCCGACTCGCCGTCGCCCCGTGCGCCCGGAGGCGCTCCGCGCCGGATGGAAGGGAGCGCCGCCGAGGAGCGCCGGCCGCGGCGGTCGAGCGCGACGGTCGCGTCGAGAACGAGGTACGCGTCGTAGCCCTCGGCCTTCACCTTCGCCAGAATCTCGTGGACCTTCGCCGAGGCGGACACCGCCTCGTTGAGCGCCGTCCCGAGGTCGCGAAGGTGCGCGCGGACCCTGTCGTCGATCGCCATGCCGCGGGCACTGTAGGACCGTCCGCTCCGCCGAGTCAATCGCCGGCGCATGTTCCTCGCGCGAACGAGCGCCGGCGGCGCGCGGCGGGCGTACAATCCCCCGCTTTCGCTTCCCGTTGAGAACGGCTCTAGACTCGCCCCTCCGATGACCGCCCCGCGCTACGCGTCCCTCCGTCCCCGCTTCGAGCCGTTCCTCCTCTCCGTGGAGCGGCCGGGGCGCTATCTCGGCCTGGAGAGGAACGTGACTCGGAAGGACCTCGCGTCGTGCGCCGTGACGATCTGCCTCGCCTTCCCCGACACCTACGAGATCGGGATGAGCCACACGGGGACGAAGATCCTCTACGAGATCGTGAACCGTCGGGAAGCGTGGGCCTGCGAGCGGACCTACGCCCCGTGGGTCGATTTCGAGGCCGTCCTCCGCCGGGAGGCGATCCCGCTGTTCGCCGTCGAGTCGGCGGCGCCCGTCCGCGACTTCGACGTCGTCGGCTTCTCGCTCCAGAGCGAGCTGAACTACACGAACGTCCCGAACCTTCTCGACCTCTCCGGGGTCCCGGTCCTCGCGGCGGAGCGGGGGGACGGCGACCCGCTCGTCATCGGCGGGGGGCCGTGCGTCGCGAACCCCGAGCCGGTGGCGGACTTCTTCGACCTCTTCCTGATCGGCGACGGCGAGGAGGCCTTCCCGCGCTTCCTGGAGGAGGTCGAGCGGACGAAAGGGCTCTCCCGCCACGAGCGCCTCCTCCGTTTCGCGGCGACTCCCGGGCTCTACGTCCCGTCCCTCTACGACGTCGACTACGACGGCGACAGGATCGCCTCGATCCGCCCGAACGCTCCGGGCGTGCCGCGGCACGCCTCGCGCGTCTGGGTCGAGAAGCTCTCGGCCGAGGTCTACGCGGACAAGCCGATGGTCCCGTCCGTCGAGATCGTCCAGGACCGGCTCGGCCTCGAGATCATGCGCGGCTGCACGCAGGGCTGCCGCTTCTGCCAGGCCGGTTACTGGTACCGCCCCGTCCGCGAGCTGGACCCGGCCGACGTCGCCCGCGCCACGAAGGCCTTCATCGACGAGGCCGGGTGGAGCGAGGTCGGACTCCTCTCGCTCTCCTCCGCCGACTACTCGCAGATCGAGCCGCTGGTCGCCTGTCTCGCGCCCGAGCTCGCGAAGACGAAGGTCTCCATCTCGCTCCCGTCGCTCCGGGCCGAGGCGTTCTCGGTCGCCCTCGCCGATGCCGTCTCGGAGGTCCGGAAGTCGGGCTTCACCTTCGCCCCCGAGACGGGCTCCGACCGCCTTCGTCGGGTCATCAACAAGACGTTCACGAACGAGGACATGGTGAGGGCGGCTGACGTCGCCTTCGGACGTGGCTGGGACCTGATCAAGGTCTACACGATGATCGGCCTCCCGACCGAGACCGACGCGGACCTCGATGAGCTCGTGACGCTCGTGAAGAACATCCTCGCCGAGGGGCGGAGGCACGGGATCCGGCCGACCGTCCACGTCTCGATCGGTTCCTTCGTCCCGAAGAGCTTCACGCCGTTCCAGTGGTGCCCCTTCGACGGCGTCGAGACGCTGGAGCGGAAGCTCGCCTACCTGAAGGAGAGCTTCCGGAGCGTGAAGGGGGCGAAGCTGAAGTGGCACGCCCCGAAGGAGGCCGAGATCGAGGCGCTCCTCTCGCTCGGCGACCGCCGGATGGCGAAGGCCCTCCTCGAAGTCTGGAAGCGCGGCGGGCGGTTCGACGGCTGGTCGGAGCATTTCTCGTGGGAGAGCTGGAACGAGGCGCTCGCGGCGGCCGGCGTCCCCAAGGAGCGTCACCTCCGCCCTAAGGACCTGAAGGAGACCCTTCCGTGGGACGTCCTGGACGCCTTCATCCGGAAGCCCTTCCTCGTCGTCGAGTGGAAGAAGGCTCTCCAGGAAGGCGGGACGGAGGACTGCAAGTGGGGGCACTGTACTGCTTGCGGTGTCCCCGGCAACGGGGAGGACACGGTGCTCGCCACCCCCCTTCCGGGGGATTTCTCCTTCGGAGGGAAGACCAGCCTCCCGGCTCTCGCGCCCGCGCCGGCCGCGCCGGCCGCAGCCGCCGCGTACCGGACGAAGGCGACCCCGGACCTCCCCCCCTCCGGGAACGGCGGAGGGTGGGCGATGGTACCGCCGTGCCGGTGCCCGAGACCGCCCGGACGTACCGCGTCTCGTTCGAGAAGCTGGGCGACGCGAGGTACCTGTCGCACCGGAACGTCATGGACCTCTTCGAGCGCGCCTTCCGCGCCGCCCGCGCCCCGATCCGTTACACCGAGGGCTACAACCCGCACATCCGGATGTCGATGGGACCGGCCCTTCCCCTCGGCCAGGAATCGAGACACGAGTTGTTCGACGTCGATCTGCTCGACGCGCTGACGGACGGGCACCTCGCCGCCGTGAACGCCCGCCTTCCCGACGGCGTCCGGGTCACCGGCTGGTCGGAGCTTCCGGCCGGCGCCCGCTCCCTCGGCAAGGCGGCGACGGAGGCGGTCTACCGTTTCGTCCTTCCGGACGGCGAAACGCGCGTCGAACGGCTCCGGATCGCCGGCGACGGCGCGACGACGCCGAAGCGCTTCCTCGAGTCGACGTACGGCCTCGCCCCGGAGGACCAGCACGCCATCCGCGTCGTCCGGGAAGAAACCGTTCTCAGCGCTTAGACTGGGCGCATGGGCTGGACCGTCCGCTGCCACGCGACCTTCGAGGCGGCGCATCATCTCGTCGACTATGTGGGCGGACCCGAGCCGGTGCACGGGCACTCGTGGAAGATCGAGGTCGCCCTCGGCGTCGAGGCGCTCGGCGCGTACGACCTCTCGGTCGACTTCGTCCCGACGGAGGCGCTCGTGAAGGAACTCGCCTCTCGCCTCCACAACCGGGACCTCAACACGGTCTCCCCCTTCGACCGGCAGAACCCGAGCGCCGAGAACGTCGCTCTCTGGGTGGCCGAGCAGATCCAGAGGGCGGGACTCCTGAAGGACGGCATCCGGCTGGAGCAGGTCACCGTTTGGGAGGGCCCGCGAAACAACGTGACATTCAGGCCATGACACCTCACATCAGCACCGACGCGGGGGGTCCGGGGGCGCAAGGGAACGCGCCCCCCGGCGATCCAGCGTAACGTGCGAGCCATGAGCGATCTCACCCTTCTCTGCATCCACGGTTACCCGCTCGATCACCGCATGTGGGGGCCGCTCGCCGAGCGGCTCGAGAGAGTCCGGTCCTGTCACGTCGTGGCACCCGACCTCCGCGGCCGAGGCTCGTCGCGTTGGCCGGCGGCCGACGTCCACGCGATGTCGCTCTTCGCCGACGACCTGGCCGCCGACCTGAAGTCGCTCGTCCCGGGCGATGCGCCGTTTCTCCTCTGCGGCCTCTCGATGGGAGGCTATGTCTCGTTCGAGTTCCTCCGGCGCCACGGCGGGCGGCTGCGAAAGCGGCTGAAAGGGCTCGTCCTTTGCGACACGCGGGCGGCCGGGGACGACGACGCGGGACGGGCGAAGCGGAAGGAGGCGATCGAGGCGATCCGGAGAAACGGCATCGGCGCCGCATTCGAGGCGATGGCGCCGAAGCTCCTTTCGCCGAAGTCGAAGGGGACGTCCGCCGAATCGCTCGTCCGCGAGATGATCCTCGGGACGCCGCCGGCGACGGCGGCAGCGGACCTCGCCGGGCTCGCCCTGCGGAGCGACGGCTTCGACGTCCTCGGCGCTTTCGACCGTCCTGTTCTCGTCGTCTGCGGCGACGACGACGCGATCACGCCGGTCGCCGACGCCGAGGCGATAGCCGCCGCCTGTCAGAACGCCCCGTTCGTCCGCCTTCTCACCGTGCCGAAGGCCGGCCACATGGCGCCGCTGGAGAACCCCGACGACGTCGCCGGAGCGATCGTGGACCTTATTTCCCGGTTGCCGGCGTGAGCGAGGGGAGCATCGTCAGGGGCGCGGGGGTCGCCGACCGCGCCGCGGCAGGGAGCTCCACCGGCGGGGCCGACGGGCTGTAGGCCGGGAGCGGGATCCGCGCGCCGCCCGCGTACACGGGGTGGCGTCCCTTCTCCCGGTACCACTGGGCCAGCGTCGCGCTCTGGTGCATCTCCTCGACGATCTTCCGCCAGCCGGCTCCCGTGTTGTAGGCGCAGAAGGAGATCTCGCCGAGCTGCGTGCCGTACGGAATGATGCACATCTCCGTCCGACGGAAGTCGTAGTTGAAGAGGTCCTGGAACCACATCCCGGCCACGAGTAGGACGCGCCACGGGTGCCGGCCGGACTTCGAGATCCCCATCGACTTCCCCGTGTGGCCGTCGAGGACCTTCAGGGTCTCGAAGAGGCCGAGGTTCTCCGGCACGCCGTCCGGGCGGATGTTCCGGGCCACGGCGAGAGCCGTCTGGAGAACCGTCAGGAACTTCCCGCGCGCGGCGTCCGTGATGGCGGTCAGGTCGCGCAGGAGCCGGTCGGCATCGAGGACCTGCGTCACGGGGACCGCCTGTCCGGTCTCCGGGCGGACGAGGAGCATCGTCGCGATGCCGCAGTTCGGGTGGCAGCCGCACTTGAGCGAGCCCCACTCGGCCTCCAGCCCGCCGAGGAGATCCCGCAGGTCGCTGAAGGGTCCGGAGGCGGACAGGGGGAACCAGTCCCGCATCGGCTCGCCGATCCCGGCCTGCGCCTTCACGTCGTGGGCGAGGTGGGAGAGGGTGTAGCGCTGCTTCTTCCGCGTCTCGTCGTCGATCTCCTCGTCCCGCCCCGTGAAGGAGACCGGCTGGAAGGAGAGCGCGTTGATCTTGTCGACGTTCCGGACGGCGAACCGGATGATCTCGCCCACCTGGCCGTCGTTCACGCCGTTGACAATGGTGATGACCAGCGTCGCGTCGATCCCGGCCGCCTTGAGCGCGTCGAGGGCCGCCAGCTTCACGTCGTAGAGATTCGAGACGCCGCGGTGCCCGTTCACGTCGTTGCCGACGCCGTCGAACTGGAGGTAGGCGAGACGAAGCCCCGCCCCTGCGGCGGCCTGTGCGAATTCCGGCTCCTGGGCGAACCGGACGCCGTTCGTGGCGCACTGGACGGAGAAGTACCCCAGCTCGCGCGCGTACCGGATCGCCGGCAGGAAGTGCGGCGAGAGCGTCGGCTCGCCGCCGGAGAACTGGACCGACATCTGCCGGCGCGGCCTGATGGACGCCGCGTTGTCCAGGATCTCCTTGATGTCCTCCCACGTCAGCTCGTGGACGTAGCCGACCTGGTTCGCGTCCATGAAGCACGGGTTGCACATCATGTTGCACCGGTTCGTCAGATCGACCGTGAGGACGGCGCCGCGGCCGTGGCGCATCGACGAGGATCCGTGGTCGTGCAGGGCGTCCTTCGCGATCTTCACGTCGCGGCCGAAGAAGTTCTCCTCCAGCCGGGCGAAGAAGGCGGCGTCGGTCGACATCAGGTCCTCGAAGGTGCCGTGTTCCGGACACGTCTTGACCATCCAGATCTGGCTTCCCCGCTGGACGATGTCGGCCGGGATCTCGCCCGGGCGCCCATCGATCAGGTCCCGGAGCTCGCGTCTTCCGCCCAGGATGTCGTCGCGGACCTCCTTCGTGCAGGTCGGGCAGAGGGAGTCCGTCCGGCGGGGGAAGCCGAGAGGCGGCTTCGTGCGCTCCCAGCTCTTCGGAAGTGGTTCCGGCGACCACGAAGGCTGGAACGAACGGGCCGGCAGGCGCCGGTTGGCCCACTGGAACCCCGTCCAGGCAACAGTCGCCGTCCCGCGGATCATCCGGTAGAACGCCGTCTTCCTCATCGAATGCCCTCTGTCATGCCCCCTTCGACGCCCCGGCCGGTTCGCTCCGGTCCGGGCTGCGAACGAGTCGCATCGACCGGGAAGGACACAACATTAACATGGGCGAGGGGGGCTCAGAGGCCGAATCGGGCCGGCGAGAACGGTCCGGGCGGGAGAGGTGGTGTCTTGCCGGTCAGGAGATCGGCCAGGAGGAGCGCGGCCGCCGGGGCGAGGAGGATCTCGTCGCGCCCGTCGCCGGCCGCCGCCACGAGACCCGCGAGGTTCGTCTCCCCGAGAATCGGCCCGCCGTCGGGGGATCCAGCCGACGGCCACGACCACGCGGCGAGAACCGGGTAACCGGCCACCGCAGGGACGAGCCGGGCGGCTTCGACGAGGAGCTCCGCGGCCTCGCCCGCCGTGAGGCGCCCGTCGAGTCCCTCGCCGCTTCCGGGGCCCGTGACGACGAGCGTACCGTCACGGCGCGGTACGAGGCTGCAGCGTCTTCCGTGGACGAAACGCGAAAGACGCTCGGGGTCGGCCGCGGCGTCGAGGAGGAGGAGGGGCGTCCGGACCGGCTCGACGGGCAGCGGCGGCGCACCCGCCAGAAGGCCCGCCCGGGCGCCCGCCGCATTCACGACGACCTCCGCGCGGACGAGGCCGCGCATGGTCTCGACGCCGGCCACGCAGCCGTTCTCGACACGGACGGCCCCCGGAGCCGCCTGCTCGGCCACCATGACCCCCGCGCGGTGAGCCGCGAGGACGACGGCTCTAAGGAGGCGTGGCGGCGGCAGCTGACCGTCGTCCGGGAACGAGAAGGCGGCCCGAACCTCGCCGGAAAGGCCCGGCTCTCGGCCGCGCACCTCCTCGCCCGGCAGCACCTCGAACGCCAGCGCCCGGGACCGCTGCCAGTCGAGGGCACGATCGAGAACGACTTCCTCTGCCTCGGTGAGGGCTACCGCGAGGCCGCCGCGGACGTCGTACTCGCACGGAAAGCCCGTCTCCACCTCCAGGAGCTCGATCCAGTCGCCCCAGAGCCGGCGGGAGAGGAGCGTCAGGTCGCGAAGCGGTTCGGGCGCCGGGCCGGGGCGTGACTGCGCGTCGACGAAGCCGGCGGGACCCGAGGCGGGTGACACCGCGCCGGTGGAAGCACCGTCACCGACGACCATCGTCTCGACGCCGCGGCGTGCCAGCTCGAACGCCAGAGCGAAACCGAGAAGCCCCGCTCCTGCCACGACGACGTCGGCGCGCGCCGGAAGCGGCGGCCCGTCGGTCCGGCGGCTCAGGCGACCTCCCCCCTGACGTCGACGACGGGCGCCGGGCCCGGCACCTCCGGCGGTCCGTAGAGCCGCACGACCCGCGCCAGCGCCGCGCGGCCCACGGCCCGGACGGCCGCGTAGTTCAGCGCGGCCGAGGCCGCGACGCCGGCAAGCGGCACGAACCGCGCCGCCTCCCGGCCCGCGAGTCGGACGGCGATCCGGCCCGCCACCTCCTCCGCCGCCCGGGCGCTCAGCCGGCGTCCCACGTTGATACCGGTGCCCGCCGCCACGCCGGCAAGGACCTCGAGCGCCCGTTCGTCGGGCTCGGGCGTTCCGCCGTAGAGCAGGTGCAGGCCGACGATGAGCCGGCTCTGGAGGACGATCAGCGCCGAGAGCTCCGGCGCGACGGCAACGACGGCGGCCCAGCCCGGCGGCAGGCTCGCGAGGGCGCCGAGGGCCGCGGCGCGCCGCGCGGCCCGCCGCACCATCCGGTCGGCCCTTTCACGGGTCGAGAGGTCCGGGGTCCGCGCGACGAACGCGGCGACCTCCGCCCGGACCTCGTCGAGGTCGAGCTCCCGGGTGGCCTTCCGGACGAGGCTGAGGAGCGCGTCGGCGAGCATCGGCCGACCTCCACGGCGGCGTTCGGTCTATCATCCGTCGGCGCCGGCCGCCCGACAAGGAGCCGGTGGAATCCACCCGCCAAGGAGGGTCCCCCCGTGAACGGAACTCGCATCGCATCGGGCCGGCGTTTCGCCTTCGTCGCGGCTCTTCTTGCCGTGGCGCTCTCTGCGGCTGCGCAAGCGCCGAAAAAGGAGACGAAAGTGAGCAAGCCCCGCGACTACGCCCACACCCTCGCGATCCTCAAGACCTCGCAGGGCGACGTGACGGTCCGGTTCTTCTACGACAAGGCGCCGGGCCACGTGAAGAACTTCATCGATCTCTCGGCGAAAGGCTTCTACGACGGGACGCTCTTCCACCGGGTGATTCCGGACTTCATGATCCAGGGCGGCGACCCCTACACGAAGCAGCCCGAGACGCCCACCTCGCGCTACGGCACCGGCGGCAACAAGGACGCCTCCGGGGCGCCCGTCAACGTCAAGGCCGAGTTCAACGACACGCCGCACCGCCGCGGCATTCTCTCGATGGCACGTGCCTCGAACCCCGATTCCGCCTCCTCGCAGTTCTTCATCGTCGTCAAGGACTCTCCGTTCCTCGACCGCCAGTACACCGCTTTCGGCGAAGTCGTGAAGGGACTGGAGGTGGTGGACAAGATCGTCGCCGAGTCGAACTACGATCCGGCCAGCGGCGGCGCCGGAAAGCCGAGGAACCCCCAGAAGCTGCTCAAGGTCGAGCTCGTGGAAGAGCCGGCCGCCGCGGCACCCGCCAAGAACTGAACCGTTCGTGACGCCGCCCCCCGTCGCGCCGGCGCTGGCGCCCGCGGAAGAAGCGCGCCTCGCGACGGTCCGGAAGCGCTTCCGCCTCGGGCCGGGCGGAGGTGAATCCCCCCTCGCCGGGGACGTCGGGGCTCGCCGTTACTTTCGCCGGAGGACGCCCGGCCGAACGCCGGTCCTCGTCGTCCTCTACCCCGAGCCGGCCTCGGCCGCCCAGGCGAACTGGGCGGCCCTCGGCGCGGCCCTCTCCGCCGCGGGCCTTCGCGTCCCGGCACTCCTCGAGGACGCGCCCGACCTCGGTGCGGCCCTCGTCGAGGATCTCGGCGATCGCGACCTCGCCGTGGAAATCCAGGAGACCGCCGTCGAGGACCGCCCCCGGCTCCTCGACGAGGCCGAGGAGCTTCTCCACGCGGTCCGGACGCTCGACTCCGCGGCGGCGCGCCGGAATCCCCCCTTCGACGGGGAGTTCTTCTTCCGTGAGCTCGCACACACGCGCCTCTGGGCCTTCGAGAAGGGAGGCGCCGCGCCGCTGGCCGCCGAGCACGCGAGCACCTGGGACCGGCTCGCCGGCGACCTGGCACGGACCGCCGCGGATCCGGCGGTCACGGGCGACCCCGTCCCGACCCACCGCGACTTCCACGCCAACAACCTGATGCGGGCCCCCGACGGGCGGCTCGCCCTGATCGACTTCCAGGACCTGCGTCTCGGCCCTCCGGACTACGACCCCGTCTCCCTCCGGTTCGAACGCGCCGGCGAGCGCGTGGCACAGCTCCCCTTGGCCTATGCCGAGGCCGTCCTCCTGCAGCGGGCCTGGAAAGTCCTCGGG
The DNA here is from genome assembly GCA_963801475.1 of uncultured Acidobacteriota bacterium. Classification (GTDB taxonomy): domain Bacteria; phylum Acidobacteriota; class Thermoanaerobaculia; order UBA5066; family UBA5066; genus DAOMFB01. Next base: position 155,129 of record CAWDEX010000002.1, read on the forward strand.
ACCTTCGAAAAGATGCTCGCGCTCGGGCGGCCCATCTACCGTCCCCACCGCGACACGGCCCTTCGCGTACTCTGGTCGAAGACGACGCCCGGCGGAGCCTGGGCTCCCCTCCTCCGCTTTCTTCCGCCTTCCATCGCCGCGGTATGATTCCCCGCGCTTGAGGAGGCACCCGTGCCGAACATCGGACTCCCGGAGCTTCTCGTCATCCTGGTCATTGTCGTCCTGATCTTCGGGGCGGGAAAGATCCCCCAGCTCGGCAAGGGCCTCGGAGAAGGGATCAGGAACTTCAGGGACTCGATGCGCGAAGGGCAGAAGGGCGACGAGAAGAAGGACGAGACGAAAGACGCCCCGAAGTAGCTCGCGGGCCGTCCCCCTCCTTTCGGAGGGGGTCAGGATGCTCAGAGGAACCCTGACGGGTTCCTTTTTCTTTTCGCCGCGAAGGGGTCGCGAAGCGAGGGGGGACGACGCATCGCGTCGTCAGGCCGGGTTCTCCCTTTCGTTCCGCCGCGGAAGGGGTGCGAAGCAGGGGAAACCCGAGGCGGGGTTTCCCCTATCGATTCACGAGTTGTCGGCGTGACGTCGCGATGTCCGGACGTTCAGGAGCGAGATCTTCGCGCGCAGCGTGTTCCGGTGGATGCCGAGCGACTTCGCGGCGCGGCCCATGTTGCCGTCCGCTCTGGTCACCGCCGCCGCCACGTACTTCTTTTCGAATTCCTTCTTGGCCGCCTCCAGGGGAATTCCCTTCGAGACGAGTTCGTCAATGATCCGCTGCAGCTGTCCGTCGATCGTCACGGGAGACATCTCCTCCACGAAACCTGGCGGTCGCGTGGTTTCCTTCCGATTCAGGAAACGTATCACGGGCGAGGGACTCCGGGAAGGGGTCGGACGCATCGCCGCCCCCGGCGGCACGAAAACGCGGCGGGTCGGAGGAGAGTCTCCGGCTACTTCAGCTCGACCCGGTCGCCGACGTACATCGTGTCGCGCATCGAGGTGATGATGGCGACCGAGGTCTTCTTCCGGGTCGTCAGGATCGCGGCCTCGCCGAGCATGATCCGCACCTCGCTCGCCTCCGGCAGGTCGCGGATTCCCCGGATGAGCCGGAGGCTGTTGTCCTCGACCGGCAGGCGGAAGACGGAGAGGAAATCCCCGGGCAAGAGGCCGTCGTCCTCTCCAAGGTCGAGGTAGACGACGCTGTCCTTCGCGATCGCCGTGACGGTGTCGAAGTCAGCCACGATGTGGCCACTCACCTTGCCGGTCTCCGGGTCGCAGGACGAGAGCGGCGCCGTTCGCCGGACGAGGGGGATGGGAATCGGCTCGAACGGAAGCAGGGAATCACCGATGTTGGTGTCGGAGCAGGACAGGACGATCTCGGCGATGGAGGAGTTCTCCTGCGCGCAGAGGATTCGGACGCGGCCGGGGGTCAGGTAGACCCGCCCCACGACGGAGAGGACCGACTGCGCCTGGTTGACGAGGCGCTCCGGCCGGACGATCCAGTACTCCTGGCCGGCGGCGAAGCCCTGATTGACGCCGCCGCTGACGTAGACGACGTCCCCCTCGAAGAACCCCCATTTCGAGTTGATGAGCTCGGCGCCGAAGATCGTCCCGGGGAAGCTGGCGTCCGGCGCATCGAGCCAGCCCGTGCAGTAGACGTCGGCCTCGACGCCGATCGGCAGAGGGGACGAAATGGTCGGCGCTCCCGTCCGCTGAGTCTTCTGCGGAGTCGTGTCCGGGACGTCGACGGCCCACGCGCCGCCGGACCCGACGAGGGCCACCGTGAGTAGGAAAACTGGAAGAGGCTGACGCATGGACGACCTCCCACCGTTTCCCGGCTCCGGCGTGCTCGAAACCGGGCCGCCGGTCCGCATCCTTGGAAGCGCCCTAAGTTACCTCATTCGTATCGGTTGGTCAAAACCGGTGCTCGCGGAACGAACGGCCGGCTTCGGCGGGGCGCTCGTCTGGGGGATCTTCTTCGCCCACTGGCTCTGCGGAAAGTCGCGCGCGAGCCGCTGCCAGCTTTCCAGCGCTTTCTGCTCGTTCCCCAGCTTCCGCTGAGCGAATCCCATCTCGAAGAGAACCCGATCGACGCTCGAATAGTCCGGGTAGGCCTGGAGGATCGTCTCGAACCGGCCCCGTGCGGCGTTGAAGGCCTTCCGGCGGTAATAGAAGCGCCCCACGAGGTACTCGTGCTCCGCCAGGAGGTTCCGGATCCGCTGAAGCCGCGCCCGCGCCTCCGTGATGTAGGGCGAGTCCGGGTAGCCGAGGATCAGCTCGCGATAGCTCGTCGCGGCGAGGCGGGTATTCGTCTGCTCGCGGTCCGGCTTCTCGGCCTCCCTGTCGGCCGTCTGAGCCAGACGGAAGAGGGCGTAGTCCGCCCGCGGGCTCGACGGATACCGGTTGCGGAAATCGCGGTAGCGGGTCTGCGCCTCGAGATAGCCGAGGGTCGTCCCCTCGTCGAAATACGAGTCGGCGAGCTTCAGCGCGGCCTGGCGACCGATCGGGTCGTTCGCGTAGTTCTCCGCGACGAATCGCAGGTACTGCCGCCCGAGGTCCCACTTCTTCTTCGCGATCAGCTGCTCCCCTCGCGCGTACGCCTCCTCTTTCGGCATCGTCAGGAGCTCGCGCGTCAGCTTCATCGACGAAGAATCCGACGACGAGCAGCCGGCGAGGAGGCCGACGACCGCAAGAAGCACGACGGGGAGCCCGGTGGGGCGGGGGCGCGAAGACCGCATGAACCGCAGGAGATTACACTGCCTGACGGCCGGAGGCGGCCGACCGGAGCGCCGCGACGGCGGCCGGGACGTCGCCGCGACCGAAGACCGACGAGCCGGCCACGAGGTGCCGGGCCCCGGCGGCGGCGAGGTCCCCGGCGTTCTCCCCGCCGACGCCGCCGTCCACGGCGATCTCGCACGCCGCGCCGCGCGACCGGATCAGGGCCGCGAGATCGCGCACCCGATCGATCGAGCCGGGGAGGAAGGACTGGCCGCCCCAGCCCGGGTTGACCGTCATGAGGAGGACGAAGTCGGCGAACCGCACGGCTTCGTCGAGAACCGCCAGCGACGTGCCGGGATTGATCGCCACCCCGGGCGAGACGCCGCGCCCCCGGACGTGCTCGGCGAAGCGGTGAAGATGCGGCTCGGCCTCCACGTGGACCGCCACGCGCGCCGCCCCGGCGTCGAGGTACTGGTCGACCGTCCGGAGCGGCTCCTCGATCATCAGGTGGACGTCGAACGAAAGGCGCGTCGCGCCCCGGAGCGCCCGGAGGACGAGCGGGCCGACGGTGAGGTTCGGGACGAACCGCCCGTCCATCACGTCGAAGTGAATCGCGTCGGCCCCCGCCCGCTCGCAGGCGGAAACCGCCTCGGCGAGACGTCCGAAGTCCGCCGACAGGAGCGACGGGGCGATCTTCACGCGGGTCTCGGTCATGGCGATCCCTCCGTCGAGGCGACGACGAACGAGAGGACGTCCTTCCGAGACACCGGGAATCCGGCCTGCGGGAACTGCCGGAGGATCGTCCCCGCCGGCGCCCCCTCGTACGCCTGACTCCTCACGCCGCCGACGCGGAAACCGCGCGCCTCGAAGGCCGTGCGGACCCGCTCCACGTCGCGGCCGATCAGGTCCGGCATGACCCACGCCGCGTCGGGAAGCCCGCGGTTCACGAGGAGGCCCATCGGCGCCTCCGGCGGCACGACGGAGCCCGGCATCGCGCCCTGCGCGACGACGCCCGCCGGTCCGGGGAGCCGGATGGCCGCGAACGCGGGCGCCGGGAGGCCCTGCCGGACGAGGGCCGCCGCGGCGGCCCGGGGCGACTGTCCGATCAGGTCGGGCATCCGGAGGGTCTTCGGCCCCAGCGAGAGGAAAAGCCGGATCGTCTGCCCCTCCTTGACGGCCGTCTCGGCGGCCGGTTGCTGCGCCCGGACACGGCGGGCCGGAACCTTCTCGTCGAAGTCGTCCTTCTGCGGGTCGACCACGGCCTCGAGCCCGAGCTCGGTGGCGCGCGCTGCGGCCTCCTCCACCGTCAGGTTCGACAGGTCGGGAACGCGCGTCGACCGCCCCGCGACGAAGCGGGAAAAGGAGATCCAGGTCGCGGTCGCCAGAACCCCCGCGAGGACGAGCGCATAGATCACGCGCGCGAGCACTCCCCCCATGATCCGCCGACTCTACCAGCCCGCCCGCACGGTCCGCTCGCCGGCGTATTTGACTCACGCCGTCCCGCGACCCAGACTCCGTCTCCCGTGACGGAGACCCGCCCGCACCGCGTCGTGCACGCCCTTTCCCGCGCCGAGTTGCCTCTCGCCCGGGCCGACCTCCACCTCCACACGGAAGCCTCCATCTTCAAGTACTTCCGGGCCGCGAACACGCGCGACTCGTACAACGATCCCGATGAAACCTACCGGCTGGCCAAGGCCCGCGGGATGGACTTCGTCACCTTCACCGACCACGACACCGTGGACGGGTGCCTCCGGTTCCTCGACCGCCATCCCCACCTGACGGACTTCTTCGTCTCCGAGGAGGTCGAGACCTTCTTTCCGAAGACGGGGCACCGGATCCACGTCAACGTCTTCGACCTGACGCTCGCCCAGCACAACGTCATCTCGAAGAAGCGGCGGAACATCTTCGACCTCGTCGAGTACCTCCGGGCCGAGAGCCTCCTCTTCTCGGCCAACCATCTCTTCCAGTCCTACCGGATGCGGCAGGCTCCCGAGGACTTCGTGACGACCATGCTGACGCTCTTCGACGTCTTCGAGGTGAAGAACGGTTCGATGGCCTACCAGCACAACGCGCTCGTGGCCGACCTGCTGAGCGTGGCCAAGCAGAAGCGCGGGTCCCTCGCCCTCGTCGGCGGGTCGGACGGGCACACCTACCCCCCCATCGCGTCGGTCTTCACCCTCGCGCCCGGCAAGACGTGGAAGGAGTTCCTCGCCGCGATCCGCCAGGGCCGGTGCCTCGCGTGGGGAACGGAGATGGGCTTCACGCGCGTCCTCGGCGACGTCTACAAGAATCTCGGAAAGTACTACCGGTCGGTGACGAAATTCCGGAACCCCGATTTCACGACGGCGGAGAAGGCCCGGCACTTCGCCATCGCCGCCGCCTCGATCCCCTTCAACGTGGCCGGCGTCCCGGCCGCGATCTACTCGCTCAACTACGCCAAACAGCTCGCCTTGACGCGGAGCCTGAAGTCCCGGTTCCAGCGGCGGGGCCGCCCGCCGGCGTGACGGCGCGCGCCGGGACCGGGCCGCTCGTCGGCGCGCACATGAGCGCCGCCGGGGGTCTCGCACGGGCCGTCGAGCGGGCCGTCGGCGTCGGCTGCCGGACCCTTCAGGTCTTCACGAAGAACTCGAACCAGTGGGCGGGCAAGGCGCTCGACCCGGACGATTCGGCCGCGTTTCGCGCGGCGGCGAAGGCCGCGGGGATCGCGCCCCTCGTCTCGCACTCGGCCTATCTCATCAACCTTGCCTCGCCCGACGAGGCCACGCGGAACCGCTCGGCCGCCGCGCTCGTCGACGAGATCCGGCGCTGCGACGCGTCCGGTATCCCCTACCTCGTCCTTCACCCCGGTTCGCACGGCGGAGACGGGGAGGAGACGGGCCTCGACCGGATCGCGCGGGGCCTCGATGACGCGGCGAAAAGGACGTCCGGGTCGACGACGACGATCCTGCTCGAAACGGCCGCCGGACAGGGGGCCTGCCTCGGCCACACGTTCGCCCAGCTCGCGGAGATCCGCCGGCGATCCTCGTCGAAAGGGCGGATCGCCTTCTGCCTCGACACCTGCCACGTCTGGGCCGCCGGATATGACGTCGTGACGAGGGACGGGTGGCGCGCGATGCTGGCAGAGGCCGACCGGACGATCGGCCTCAAGCTCGTGAAGGTCGTTCACGGGAACGACTCGAAGAAAGAAAGAGGGTGCCGCGTCGACCGGCACGAGCGGATCGGCCTCGGGGCGATCGGCGAAGCGGGCTTCGCGAACCTGATGACCGCGCCCGCCTTCGCGAAGGTCCCGAAGATCCTCGAAACGCCGAAGGACGAGAGCGGCGCCTGGGACCGGGAGGGCCTCGCCGCCCTCCGGCGCCTCGCCGGGGCCGCCTGACGCCTCAGGCGGGCGCGGGCTCCTTCTTGGGGTATTTCGTCGCCACGTAGTCGTCCACGAGGGCCTGGAAGGCCGCCGACAGCTCGTCGTAGGTCCCCTTCAGGGTCGTGAACTTCTGGCCGTCGACGTAGACGGGACAGCTCGGCGCCTCGCCCGTGCCGGGAAGACTGATTCCGATGTTGGCGGCCTTCGACTCCCCCGGGCCGTTCACGATGCATCCCATGACGGCGAGGGTCATCGTCTCGACGCCGTCGTACTCCTTCTTCCAGAGGGGCATCTTCTCCCGGACGTAGCCCTGGATCCGCTCGGCCAGCTCCTGGAACGTCGTGGAGGTCGTCCGGCCGCAGCCCGGGCAGGCCGTGACGGACGGGGCGAAGGAGCGGAGGCCGAGCGACTGGAGGAGCTCGCAGGCCGCGTAGACCTCCTCGCGGCGGTCGCCGCCGGGACGCGGCGTCAGGGAGACGCGGATCGTGTCGCCGATCCCTTCCTGGAGCAGGACGCCCATCGCGGCCGAGGACCAGACGAGCCCCTTGGTCCCCATCCCGGCCTCTGTCAGCCCGAGGTGCAGCGGCTGGTCCGTGTGGCGGGCCAGCTCGCGGTAGACCGCGATCAGCTCCTGCGGCTTCGAGACCTTGCACGAGATGATGATCTGGTTCCTCGTCAGGCCGTTCTGGAGCGCCAGCTCCGTCGACTCGAGCGCCGAGAGGACCATGCAGTCACCGACGATCTCCTCGGAGCTCTTCCCGAGCTCCCGGTCGGTGTTCTCCTGCATCTTCCGCATGACGAGATCCTGGTTCAGGGAGCCGCCGTTGACGCCGATCCGGACCGGCTTGACGTGGTCCACGGCCACCTTGCAGATCGTCGAGAACTGCTCGTCGCGGAGGCGCCCCGAGCCGACGTTTCCCGGATTGATCCGGTACTTGTCGAGGGCTTCCGCGCAGGCGGGGAATTTCGTCAGGAGGATGTGGCCGTTGTAGTGGAAGTCGCCGATCAGGGGCACGTCGCACCCCGCGTCGCGGAGCCGCCTGACGATCTCGGGGACGGCCGAGGCCGCCTCGGGGACGTTCACGGTGACACGCACCAGCTCGGAGCCCGCCTGAGCGAGCTCGAGACACTGCCGGGCCGTGGCCGCGGCGTCGGCCGTGTCGGTCATCGTCATCGACTGGACGACGACCGGGGCGTCGCCTCCGACCGTGACCTTGCCGACCTTCACCGGGACGGTCACGTGGCGGCGCCGCGTCGGGACGGAGACGGCAACGACGTGAGGTTCGGGGCCCATGGCGCTCAGAAGTTGACGTTCTTCAGGACGTCGAAGTAGAGAACCGTGACCATCACGAGGACGAGGAAGACGAAGCCGGCCTGGAGGAGCCGCTCCTTCACCTTGATCGGGAAGTCCCGGCGGGCGACCGACTCCAGGAGCGTCACGAAGATCTGCCCGCCGTCGAGCAACGGGATCGGAAGGAGGTTCAGGAGGCCGAGCTGGAGGGAGAGGATGCCCATGAGCCCGAGGAGAGGTCCCGGCCCGCTCCGCGCCGCCTCGCCCGAGAACTTGGCGATGTCGATCGGCCCCGAGAGCTGGCGCATCGAGCTCGTGCCCCGGAAGAGGCGGGCCACGGTGGCCCCGGTCGTCTGGGTCTGCCGGACCAGCTCCCGGAAGGAGGACCGGAAGGCGTCGGCGACCCCGAGCCGCTTCATCACGGTCTCGTAGCGGGGCGAGAAGCCGATCCGCCACGATCCCGCCTCCTTGCGCGGCGTGATCGGGATCGTGAGGCGCTGCCCGCCCCGCTCGACCACGAACTCGATCGGCTTGGCTCCCTCGGGACCGTCGAGGCTGGCCGCGGCCTCGCGGATCCGCCGGACGACTTCGTAGTACGACTGGACCTCCCGACCGCCGACGGAGACGATCCGGTCGCCGGTCATGAGACCGGCCTTCTCCGCCGGGTAGTTCTTCACGAGCGTGCCGACGAGGGGCGGCAGGAAGGGATTCAGGCCCGTGTACCCGAGGTCGTACTTCTTGTCCGGCTCGGGCCGGAGGATGACGCGGACGGTTTCTCCGCCGCGCGAGAGCTCCACCGGGATGTTCTCGCGGGGCGCGAGGCCCAGATCCATCTCCACCTCGCGCCAGGTCGAGACCGGCGTTCCGGAGATCGTCAGAACGAGATCGTCCGCCTTCACGCCGGCCCTCTCGGCCGGGCTTCCCGGCTCGACGTACTTCACGAGCGGCGCTTCGTCCTGGTACTTGAAGACCTCCATCCCGACCACGAAGGCGCCGGCGGTCAGGAGCAGCGCGAGGACGAAGTTCATTCCCGGTCCCGCCACCAGGACGAGGAGACGCTGCCAGCGCGGCCCGACCGGCGCCGCCGGCTCGCTGCCGGCGACGACGTCGCTCTCGTCGGGTCCGAGGCCGACGACCTTCACGTAGCCTCCGAGGGGAATGAGGGAGACGCGGTAGTCCGTCTCCTTCCGCTTGACGCCGAAGAGGCGCTTGCCGAATCCGAGGGAGAAGATCTCGACCGGGAACTTGAAGCCCTTCGCCACGGCGTAGTGCCCGAACTCGTGAACGACGATCAGCACCGACAGGACGAAGACGAGGGCCAGGATGTTGATCGGGATGTTCATGCGTCGGGACGCCCCTTCCCTCTACGCCCGGTCGTGCCCGGCGGTTCCCGCCGGAGACGACCGTTCGAGGGCGGGAAGGATCTCACGAGCGGCCCTCCGGCCCCAATCGTCGGCTTCCAGGGCCTCTTCCACGCTCCCCAGCGCGCCGGGCGCGTGCCGCGCCAGGACACGGGCCGTCGTCTCGACGATGGCCGGGAACGGGATCCGGCCCGCGAGAAAAGCCTCGACGGCGATCTCGTTCGCCGCGTTCAGGACGGCCGGCGCCGAGCCCCCGGCCTCGAGGGCCTCGCAGGCGAGCGAAAGCGCCGGGTACCGCTCCGGCTCCGGGCGGAAGAACTCCAGCGTCCCGAGCGAAGGCAGGTCGAGTTTCGCGAGGGGCGTCCCGATCCGGTCGGGATAGGTCAGGGCGTAGAGGATCGGGAAGCGCATGTCGTTCGGCGACATCTGCGCGATGAGCGAGCCGTCGACGTACTCCACGAGCGAGTGGACGATCGACTGGGGATGGAGGAGGACCTCGATCTTCTCGCCCGGCACGTCGAAGAGCCAGCGGGCCTCGATGACCTCGAGCCCCTTGTTCATCATCGTGGCTGAGTCGATCGTGATCTTCGGCCCCATGCGCCAGGTCGGGTGGGCCAGCGCGTCGGCCACGCCGATGGCCCCGAAGGTCCCGAGGGCGCGCGTCCGGAAGGGTCCGCCCGAGGCCGTCAGCATCAGCTTCGAGACCTCGGCGGCCGTGCCCGCGCGAAGCGCCTGGTGCAGGGCGCAGTGCTCCGAGTCGACCGGAATCACCTCGCCTCCCGAGGCGCGCGCGGCGGCCATGACCAGCTCCCCCGCCACGACGAGGGTCTCCTTGTTCGCCAGGGCGAGACGCTTCCCCAGCTTCGCCGCGGCGTACGACGAGGGAAGGCCGACCGATCCGACGAGGGCGCCGAGGACGACGTCCGCCTCGGGGAGGGTCGCGACGTCGACGAGTCCCCGGGGGCCCCAGCCGACCGCGAGTCCCGGGAACTCGCTCCGGAGCCGGGCGGCGTCCTCTTTCGTCTTCACGGCCACGACTTTCGGGCGGTGCGCCGCGACGGCGGGGAGAAGCTTGTCGAGCTTCGAGCCGGCCGCCATCGAGACGATCTCGAATCGGTCCGGGAAGTGCGCCACGACCGAGAGAGCCGAGTCGCCGATCGAGCCCGTGGCTCCCATCAGGGCGATCCGCCGCTTCATCGGGGAAGCACCTCCGGCAGGTACAGCGCGACGCCGAGGACGAGGGGCGAAACGTAGAGGAGCGAGTCGAGCCGGTCGAGGAAACCGCCGTGCCCGGGGAGGAGCCCTCCCGAGTCCTTCACGTCGCAGCTCCGCTTGAAGGTCGATTCGAGGAGGTCTCCGACGACGGCGAAGCCGGCCGCCGACAGGCCGAGGAGAGCGAGGCCGGGGAGACTTCCCGACGGAAAGAGGAGCACGTGGGCGAGGACTCCGACGAGAAGGCCGGCGCCGAGCTGGCCCCAGAGCCCCTCCCAGGTCTTCTTCGGGCTGACGACCGGGGCGAGCTTCCGCTTCCCGAAGCGGCGCCCCACGTAGTAAGCCGCCGAGTCGCTGGCCCAAACGACGGCCAGGACGAAAATCACGGAGCGCCAGCCGACCGCCCGGAGGGCGATCATGGCGGCCGCCCCGAGGGCCACGTAGAGCGTCGCGAAGACCGAGGCGGACGAGGAAGCGAGGAGGACGCCGACGGGCGGCGACGCGAACATGACGAGCGTCGGGAGAACGATCAGACCCGCGGCCGCCGCGACGACGAGGCCGGCGGCCGAGCCGAGATACGCCGCCGCGCAGACGGCGAGGAAGACCACGAACCCCGCCGTCCGGGGCGCCGTCCACCCGGCGGCCGCGATCAGCCGGTAGAACTCGAGGAGCGCGAGCCCTGCCGCGAGCGCCACGAGGGCGGCCCAGGCCCAGAAGGGGGCGGCGACCAGGATCGCGAGGACGGCGGGGATGAGCACCGCCGCCGTCAGCTCACGCTGGTACTTCATGGGGAAGCTCCCGGGTTTCGGGACCTCACCGAGAGGCCGCCGCCGGTGGAGCGAGGGCGGGCACGTCGCCGGGCTCGGGCTCGAGGACGCCGCCGTACCGGCGTTCGCGTTTCTGGAAGTCGGCGATCGCCTCGAGGAAGTGCCGTGCGCGGAAGTCCGGCCAGAGGACCGGCGTGACGTGGATCTCGGCGTAGGCGATCTGCCAGAGGAGGAAGTTGGAGACGCGCTGCTCGCCGCTCGTCCGGATCAGGAGGTCCGGGTCGGGCAGCCCCGCCGTATAGAGGCGCGAGGCGACGACGGCCTCGTCGATCGCGCCGGGCGAGAGGCGACCGGCCGCGACGTCCGCCGCGAGCGACCGCATGGCGTCCGCCAGCTCGGCGCGACCCGAGTAGTTCAGGGCGATCGAGAAGACCATGCCGCCACACCGCGCCGTCGCGTCGAGCGCCTTTTGGAGCTCCCGCACGACCGACGGGTCGAGCCCGTCCATCCGGCCGACGACACGAAAGCGGATGTCGTTCGCGAGGAGCGTCTGAAGCTCGCGCGCCAGCCACTCCTTGAGGAGCGCCATGAGGGTCGCGACCTCGAGCCGCGGCCGCTTCCAGTTCTCGATCGAGAAGGCGTACAGCGTGAGCGCGGGGAGATGGAGGCGCGCCGCCGTTTCGACCGTGGCCCGGACGGCGTCGATGCCCGCCCGGTGTCCCTCCACCCGGGGAAGCCGGCGCTGCTGGGCCCAGCGCCCGTTTCCGTCCATGATCACGGCGACGTGCCGCGGCAGACGGACGAGGTCGAGCCCGTCGAGAATCGCGCGCTCCGGCGTGCCGGGCGCGGCGAGGACGTCCTTGTCGATCATCGCTTCGAGGGGCCCCGGCCGCCGGAAGTCCCCGAGCGGCGATTCTAGCGCGGGGTCCCGCCGTCGCTCGCGAGGCGCTCGGGCGGATAGAGCACGTGAAGAAGCGTCAGACCGCGCGCCTCGGCCGTCGGACCGGGGCGCTCGAGCGCCGCCTCGGGCGGCGTCCTTCCGCGTCCCGCCTCGCGAAGCGTTCCGACGAGCCGCCGCACCATGCCGCGAAGAAAGCCGTCCCCGACGGCGCGGATCAGGAGAAGGTCGCCGTCCTCCTCGACGTCGAGCCGAGAGAGCGTCCGGACCGTCGAGCCCGGATCCGAACCCGTGATCGAGAACGGCCCGAAGTCCCGGCGGCCGACGAGTCGGCGCGCCGCCTCGCGCATCGCGGCGACGTCGAGCCGCTCTTTCGCGAGCGCCTCGACGAGGCCCCGGTGCGGGTGAAGGAACTCGCCGCGACGGAGGCGGTAGAGATAGATCTTCCCCACAGCCGAGAAGCGGGCGTGGAAGTCGTCGGGAACGGCGGACGCCGCGAGGACCCGGAGGTCCTCCGGAAGGCCCGAGTTCAGGCCGCGCCGGAGCCCGTCCGGCGGGATCCGCGGCCCGTCCGCGGGCGCGTCGAAATGGGCGACCTGCCCTTCCGCGTGGACTCCGGAGTCGGTCCGCCCCGCTCCCGCCACCGGGAGCTGCCGTCCCTGGAGTGACGCGAGAGTCCGCTCCAGTTCCCCCTGGACCGTCCGGGGCCTCACGCCGGCGCGAATGGTCTCCTGCGCCTGCCACCCCTCGAAGAAGGTGCCGAGATAGGCGAGGTCGAGACGGATCCGCACGGAGCCATTATCGGCGCGCCCGTCGTACTCTCCCGCCATGACGCGCGCGGCCGGGACGACGACGGTCGTCGTGACCGAGATCTTCCGGAGCCTGCAGGGGGAGTCGACCTGGGCCGGGCTCCCCTGCACGTTCGTCCGGCTGACGGGGTGCTCCCTCCGCTGCGTCTGGTGCGACTCGGCCTACGCCTTCTCCGGCGGGACCGGGCTTTCGATCGACGCCGTGGTCGGGCAGGTCGCCGCCCTCGGTGCGCCTCTCGTCGAGATCACCGGGGGCGAGCCGCTCGAGCAGGAGGGCGTCTACCCCCTCGCCACCACCCTCTGCGACCGCGGCTACACCGTCCTCCTCGAGACGGGCGGGCACGTCCCCGTCGACCGCGTCGATCCGCGCGTCGTGAAGATCCTCGACGTGAAGTGCCCCGGCTCGGGAATGGCCGCCGCGAACGATCTCGCGAACCTCTCCCGGCTCGGGCCGCGCGACGAGGTGAAGTTCGTCGTGGCCGACCGTCGCGACTTCGACTTCGCCCTCGACCTCGTCCGCCGGCGCGATCTCGACGCACGGCACATCGTCCTCATCTCACCGGTCTTCGAAGGCGATCGATCGCCGCTGGCCGCAGACGTCGCGGAGTGGGTGCGGGACTCGGGCCGGAGGCTGAGACTGAGCCTGCAGGTTCACAAGTTCCTCTGGGGAGACAAGCCGGGACGATGAGGGAGCGAACCGGCCCCGCGGCGATCCCCTCCGCCCCGGCCCGTGGGCGGAGGGTTGCGGTGCTGCTCCTCTCGGGCGGACTCGACAGCGGCACCTGCCTGGCGCTCCTTTCCCGCTGGGGCTGGACGGTTCACGCCGTCTCGTTCGACTACGGCCAGAGGCATCGCGTCGAGCTTCGTGCCGCCCGGGGGCTGGCCAGGGCCTATCGCGTCGCCTCGCATCGCGTCCTCCGCGTCCCCGACCTCGGGACCCTCGGCGGATCGGCGCTGACCGACCGGCGAATCCCCGTCCCGAAGTCCTCCTTCCGGCCAGGCTCGATTCCCGTCACGTACGTTCCGGCCCGAAACACGCTCTTCCTCTCCTTCGCACTGGCCGTGGCCGAAACGACGGGATCGACGGAAATCGTGATCGGCGCGAACGCCCTCGACTATTCCGGCTATCCCGACTGCCGCCCGCCGTTTCTCCGGGCCTTCGAAAGAGCCGCCCGGCTCGGAACGAAAGCCGGTGCGGAAGGGCGAGCGCTCTCGATCCGCGCGCCGCTTCTCCGGATGACGAAAGCCCAGATCGTGAAGCTCGCCTTCGCCCTCGGCCTCGATACGTCCTTCACCTCCTCCTGCTACGACCCGGCACCCGGTGGCACGCCGTGCGGTCGCTGCGATTCCTGTCATCTGAGGAAGAAGGGCTTTCGAGAGGCCGGGCTCATCGACCGGAAGGCCTGAAGGTCATAGGTTGCTGCGGACGGCTGCGAGGCAGCCGCCAGAAAGCGGACCAGCCCTCGCCATCTAAAGGTCTTTACTCCAATGAGTTACAAGAATCTACATCGTAACTGTAGAAAACTACTTGACAATGTTCTAATAAGATCCTAGATTGGCGGCGTATGAACCTCGACCGGTTCACCCTGAAAGCGCAGGAAGCCCTTCAGCGAGCGGCCCAGCTCGGACGCGAGGAAGGGCATCCCGAGCTGACGTCCGAACACCTCGCCCTCGCGCTCGTCGAGCAGGAGGCGGGGACGGTGCCGGCCCTCCTCGGCCGGATCGGCGTCCCGGCGTCGGCTCTCGCGGCCGATCTCGAGGCGGCTCTCGCAAAGCTCCCCCGCGTCACGGGCGAAGGACACGAGCCGCGGCTCTCCCCGCCGCTCGTCAAGCTCGTCGACCTCGCCGAGAAGATCGCGCGCGAGTTCCGCGACGACTACGTTGCCGCCGAGCACCTCTTCCTCGCGCTGGTTCGCGACGGAAAGTCGCCTTCGGCGAAGCTCCTCGCAAAGCACGGCCTCTCGGAGGCGTCGCTCCTCGCCGCCCTCAAGGAGGTCCGCGGCTCGGCCCGCGTGACCGACCCGGCCTCCGAAGAGAAATACCAGGCCCTCAAGCGCTATGCGCGCGATCTGACCGAGCTCGCCCGCCGCGGGAAGCTGGACCCCGTCATCGGCCGCGACGACGAGATCCGCCGGATCATGCAGGTCCTGACCCGGCGAACGAAGAACAACCCCGTCCTGATCGGGGACCCGGGGGTCGGCAAGACCGCCATCGTCGAAGGGCTCGCCCGCCGCATCGTGGCCGGAGACGTCCCCGAGACGCTGAAGGACAAGCGCGTCGTCGCGCTCGATCTCGGCGCCATGGTGGCCGGCGCGAAGTTCCGCGGCGAGTTCGAAGAGCGCCTGAAGTCGGTCCTGAAGGAGGTCGAGGAGTCGGAGGGAAACGTCATCCTCTTCATCGACGAGCTTCATACCCTCATCGGGGCGGGCGCGGCGGAAGGGGCGATGGACGCCGGGAACATGCTGAAGCCCGCCCTCGCGCGGGGGGAGCTGCGCGCCATTGGCGCCACGACCATCGGCGAGTACCGCAAGCACATCGAGAAGGACCCCGCCCTCGAGCGCCGGTTCCAGCCCGTCCTCGTCGGCGAGCCGTCGGTCGAGGACTCGATCGCCATCCTTCGCGGCCTCGCCGAACGGTACGAGCTTCATCACGGCGTCAAGATCACCGACGCGGCCCTCGTCGCGGCGGCTACCCTCTCGGACCGCTACATCTCCGACCGGTTCCTCCCCGACAAGGCCATCGACCTCGTCGACGAGGCGGCCTCGAAACTGAAGATGGAGATCGACTCGCTCCCGACCGAGATCGACGAGGTGGAGCGACGGATCCTCCAGGCCGAGATCGAGAAGAAGGCGCTCGAAAAGGACGATGCGCGCCCCGCGAAGGAGCGTCTCAAGGCCCTCGAAAGGACCCTCGCCGAGATGAAGGAGCGCGCCGGCGCGATGAAAGCGCGCTGGAAGGCGGAGAAGGATGCCCTCGCGTCGATCCGCGCCCTCAAGAAGACGGTCGACGAGACGAAAGTGGCAGCCGAACAGGCCGAACGCCAGGGAGACCTGAGCCGGGCCGCCGAACTCCGCTACGGCACCCTCCTGAAGCTCCAGAAGGAGCTGGACGCCGCCTCGGCCCGGCTCGAGGAGCTCCAGAAGGGGGGCGCCGTCCTCCGGGAGAAGGTGGACGAGGAGGACATCGCCCAGATCGTCTCGAAGTGGACCGGGATCCCCGTGTCGAAGATGGTCGAGGGGGAGACGCAGAAACTCCTGAAGATGGACGAGCGCCTGAAGAAGCGCGTCGTCGGGCAGGACGAGGCCGTGGACGCCGTCTCCGCCGCCGTCCGGCGCGCCCGGGCGGGGATGAAGGATCCGAAGCGGCCGGTCGGCTCGTTCCTCTTCCTCGGGCCGACGGGGGTCGGGAAGACGGAGCTCGCGCGCGCGCTCGCCGACTTTCTCTTCGACGACGAGAACGCGATGGTCCGGCTGGACATGTCCGAGTACCAGGAAAAGCACTCCATCTCCCGGATGATCGGCGCTCCGCCGGGGTACGTCGGCTACGAGGAGGGGGGCCAGCTGACCGAGGCGGTCCGCCGGCACCCCTACTCCGTCGTTCTCTTCGACGAGGTGGAGAAGGCGCACCCCGATGTCTGGTCGACTCTGCTCCAGGTGCTCGACGACGGGCGGCTGACCGACGGCAAGGGGCGCGCCGTCGACTTCAAGAACACCGTCGTCATCATGACGTCGAACGTCGGATCGGAGCTTTTTTCGGGGGGCGAAGGCGCCGCCCCCCGGACCCCCGGCGAGGAAAAGCGGATCCTCGAAGAGGCGCTTCGCGCCCACTTCCGTCCCGAGTTCCTCAACCGGATCGACGACATCGTCGTCTTCCACCGCCTTTCGCTCTCCGACGTCGAGAAGATCGTCGACCTGCAGCTCCGGCGGGTCGCCGAGATCGTCGCCACGCGGGGTGTTCGCCTCGACTGGACCGAGCCGGCGCGGACGTTCCTCGCCCGGGAGTCGTACGACCCCGTCTACGGCGCCCGCCCGCTCAAACGCAACCTGCAAAAACTCGTCCAGGATCCGCTGGCGCTGAAGCTCCTCGCCGGGGAGATCGGCGACGGCGCGTCCGTGACCCTGGACCTCGAGAACGACCGGCTCGCCTTCCGAAGCACGGAGGCGCCGGCGGAAGCTAAGAGGAAGAAGACCTGAACCCGATTTCACATCCCGCGCCGACGACGGCGCGGAGACCCAGGAGGAACACCATGGCCGTCATTCGCTGGAACGACCCCTTCCGTGATCTCGCCGCCCTGCAGGACCGGATGAACCGGATGTTCGAGGGGACGGTCGCCCGCACCCGGAACGAGGAAGAGCTCTTCACGGGCACGTGGGCGCCCCCCGTCGACATCTACGAGACCAAGGACAAGATCACGCTCAAGGCCGAGCTTCCCGGCTTCGAGGAGAAGCAGATCAATCTCCGCTTCGAGGACGGCATCCTCACGCTGGAGGGGGAGCGGAAGTTCGAGAAGGAGAGCGGCGACGAGAACTACCACCGCGTGGAGCGGAGTTACGGGAAGTTCGTCCGCTCCTTCGCCATTCCCGCCGGCGTCGAGGGAGACAAGATCGCCGCGAGCTTCTCGAACGGCGTCCTGACCGTCGAGTTGCCCAAGCGCGAGGAGACGAAGCCGAAGCAGATCCGGATCGAGGCCGGCGCCTCGAAGCCCGCGCTCGAGGTCAAGAAGAAGTAGGTCCTGCCGGGGGAGGGCCGTGCCCGCCCTCCCCCGGACTTCCTCCCCGGCCCGGGATTCAGATGGCGGCCGTCGCCGCCAGCTCCTCGTCCTTGAACAAATCCGTCGAAATGTAGCGCTCCGACGTCGAGGGAACGACGAAGACGATGAGCTTTCCCGCATTCGCCGGCCGCTTGGCGACCTCCACGGCCGCATGCGCGGCCGCGCCGGAGGAGATCCCCCCGAGGATGCCCTCCTCGCGCGCGAGGCGGCGGGCCATAGCGAAGGACTGGTCGTTCGTGACCTGCACGACCTCGTCGACGAACCGGACCTCGAGGTTCACCGGGATGAAGCCGGCGCCGAGCCCCTGGATCTTGTGGGGACCGGGAGCGCCGCCGGAGAGGACCGGCGAGTGAGTCGGCTCGACGGCGACGATCTTCAGCTCGGGTCGCTTCGGCTTCCAGTACCGTCCGACTCCCGTGAGCGTCCCGCCCGTCCCGACGCCGGCCACGAAGATGTCCATGCGGCCGTCGGTGTCGTTCCAGAGCTCGACGGCGGTCGTCGCCTCGTGGATGGCCGGATTCGCAGGGTTCTCGAACTGCTGCGGGATGACCGCGTTCGGGCCATGTTCGGCGACGATCTCGTTCGCCTTGGCGATGGCGCCCTTCATCCCGAGAGGGCCCGGCGTCAGGACGACTTCCGCGCCGAGGAGCCGGAGCACCTTCCGCCGCTCGAGGGACATCGTCTCGGGCATCGTCAGGACGAGGCGATAGCCCTTCGCGGCGGCCGCGAAGGCCAGGCCGATCCCGGTGTTCCCCGACGTCGGTTCGACGAGGACGGTCTTTCCGGCCTGGATCTTCCCCGCGTTTTCCAGCGCCTCGATCATGGCGACCCCGATCCGGTCCTTCACCGAGTGGGCGGGGTTGAAGAACTCGAGCTTCGCGGCCACGGTCGCGCCGCGGGCAATTCCGGCCGTCACCTTGTTCAGCCGGACGAGCGGCGTATTTCCGATGAGCTTCGTGATGTCGGCGGCGATCTTCATGATCCACTCCTCGTGCCGGACGCGCCCGACGCGGTCCGGCTAGATGACCCAGGAGAGCGCGTTGCGCTCGGCGCGCACGGCCCCCGCGATCTCTTCGATGGTGATGGAGGCCAGCACGCTTCGATACGCCTCGTCGGCCCGCCCCTCGAGGCGACGGATCCAGCGCGGAGCCTCCCGCGAGGTCATTTCCGGCTGGCCTCGCGAAAGGACCGAGACGACGTCGAGGATCGACGCCTTCGCCGCGGCCGGCGTCACCCGGTATCCACCGCGACGGCCGCGCCCGGCGGAGACCCAGCCCACTCTCACCAGGGGGAGAAGAAGCTGATGGACCGAGTCCCGCGAGAGCGACAGCGCGGCAGCGAGCTCCGACGACGAGGCGTCGCCCGCGCGGTGCTCGAGTTCGACGAGCGCTTCGATGGCTTTCTTCTGGCGGCGGCTTAAAATAGTTGAAATCTCCCGTCAAATATTTCAAGATTAGTCTAATGGAGCCAAGACGTCTGTCAAGTCGCACCCTTGGAGCCGGACTCGTGGCCGTCTTCCTTCTTCTTTCAATTCTCTTCGGCGGGCTGCCGGCGCTCTCGCAGACGAAGGAGGGAAGGCCACTGCCCGCCGCCGAGAGGCGGACCCCCGTCGTCGCGGCCGTCGAGAAGATCGGCCCGGCCGTCGTTAACATCTCGGCCGAGCGGATCGTCCGCCGGCGCGCCGATCCGCTGGAGCAGTTCTTCTCGTGGGGATTGCCGGGACGGCGCGAGCGAGGCACGCGGACCGAGTCGCTGGGCTCGGGCGTCGTCATCGATCCCGCCGGCGTCGTCATCACGAACGACCACGTCGTCCAGGGAGCGTCCAGGATCGTGGTGACGACCGCCGACGGAAAGGAATACGAGGCCGACGTGAAGGGAGCCGACGCCGACAACGACCTCGCCGTCCTGACCGTGAACGCGAAGGGGCTCCCGGCCGCGAAGCTCGGCACGACCGGCGACCTGCTGATCGGCGAGACCGTCATCGCCGTCGGCAACCCGTTCGGCCTCTCGAACACCGTCACGACGGGCATCGTGTCGGCCGTCCAGCGGACCGTCCGCGGCGAGACGGGGCGGACCTACACGGACTTCATCCAGACCGACGCCGCCATCAACCCGGGGAACTCGGGCGGCGCCCTCGCCAACATCCTCGGCGAGCTGATCGGGATCAACACCGCCATCGTCGGCGGCGCCAACACGATCGGATTCGCCATCCCGGTCGAGCGCGCCCGACGGATCGCCGACGAGCTGATCCGGTTCGGCTCGGTGAAGCCGGTCTGGGTCGGCCTCCGCGGCGCGACGATCACGGACGACGACCGCCCGTCCGCCCGCGGCCGGGGCCTCCGCGTCCGCGCGGTCTATCCGGGTTCCCCCGCGGAGAAGGCCGGACTCGCCCCCGAGGACGTCGTCGTCTCCGTCGACGGCCGGCGCGTCGACTCGCGGGAGGACTTCGACACCGCGGTCACCTCGGCCGGACCCGGCAAGAGCCTCGCGCTGGAGGTCCGCCGCGACGGGCGCGACCGGACCGTCCGCCTGACGCCGTCCCGCGCACCCGAGGATCTCGGGCTGACCCTCCTCAAGCGTGACATCGGGATCTCCGTCCGGATGGACCGGAACGGGGCCGTCGTCACGACCGTCACGCCCGGCTCCCCCGCCGACCGTCGGGGCCTCGAACAGGGAGACCATCTCTACAGCGTGAACAACGAGAAGATCGGCTCGCTCGACGACCTGAACCGCGTCTTCGAGTCGAGCTTCGGGAGAAGCAGCGTCGTGATGGTCGTCGTCCGGGGCGGCTACGGATACACCCTGACCTTCGGGCTGGAATAGCGGTCATTTGCGCGTGAGCGGCAGCTCGGAAACGAGGATTCCGCCGAGCACGAGCGCGCCGCCCCAGAGCTCGCGCCCGGCGAGCCGCTCGCCGAGAATCGGTGCCGCGAGGAGCGCCGCGAAGACCGGCTCGAGGGCGTAGATGACGGCCGCGTGCGTGGCCGACATCCGCGCCTGCGCCCACGTCATCAGGAGGAACGTGACGACGGTGGCGGCGAGTGCCATCCAGAGAAGAAGCCCGACGAACTTCGGGTCGACCGTGAGCGGACGCGCTTCCGCGCGGAACACGGCCTCGGACCGCCCGAGGAACGGCTGCACGGCGAGGCGGAGAAGGAGGGTCGTCGCCGCCGCGCAGGCGATCTGGCCCGCCGCGAAGCGCCTCACGTCATGCCGGCCGCTGGCCTCGGAGAGGCGGACGACGACATACGCGTAGGCGAAGGCGGTCACGAGAACGAGGAGATCGCCGCTGTTGACGGCTGCGAAGTCTCCGGGCCAGGCCATGACGGCAAATCCCGCCGTGGCGATCGCCAGCCCCGCGAGGTTCTCCGACGACGGCCGCTTCCGGGTGACGAGGTAGGCGACGGGCGCCGTGAGCGGCACGGAGAGCCCCGTGATGAAGGCCGCCTTCGAGGCCGTCGTGTAGACCTGCCCGGCCAGCTGGAAGGCGATGCCGACGGCCGTCAGCCCGCCGATTGCGAGACTGTCGGCCCAGAGGCCCGGCGTCCGGGGCCGACCGCGCGCAAGAAGGAAGAGAATCACGCCCGCGAGCGAGAAGCGGAGCAGGAGGAACAGGAGCGGCGGCACGTCGCCTGTGACGACGAGCCGGTTGGCGACGAAGGTGGAGCCCCAGATCACCGTGACGCCGGCCAGGACGGCATCGGCGGCGAGCGCTTCGCGGCGCCGGGAAGTCGGCGGCATGGGGCGGCGATGATACGGGGATGCCGTAACATCCCGCCGCCATGACGGCTCCCCGTGTCCGGTTCGCTCCGTCCCCGACCGGGTCGCTTCACGTGGGCGGGGCGCGGACGGCGCTCTACAACTGGCTCTTCGCGCGGCGGCACGGCGGGACCTTCATCCTCCGGATCGAGGACACCGACGTCGAGCGGAGCCGGAAGGAGCTGACACAGCAGATCCAGGACGCGATGAGCTGGCTCGGGCTCACGTGGGACGAGGGTCCGTTCTTCCAGAGCGAACGTCAGCACCTTTACCACGAGGCGGCCGGCCGGCTCCTGGCCGAAGGGAAGGCCTACCGGGCCTTCGAGACGCCCGAGCAGCTCGAGGCGGAGAAGAAGGCTGCCGAGGCGGCGGGCACGGCGTTCCGGTACTCGGGCGCCGGCCGGACAACCTCCCGGGAAGAGTCCGACCGCCGCGCCGCCGACGGCGAGAGATTCGTCCTCCGGCTGAAGATGCCCGACGAGCCGATCGTCGTGGACGACGTCGTCCAGGGGCGGGCCGAGTTCGCGGCCGGCGCCCTCGACGACTTCGTCCTCCTCCGCTCGGACGGCCACCCCCTCTACCATTTCAGCGTCGTCGTAGACGACGTGTCCATGGGAATCACGCACGTCGTCCGCGGCGTCGACCACCTCCCGAACACGCCGAAGCACGTCGCCCTCTTCCGCGCCCTCGGCGCACCCGTCCCCGTCTTCGCCCACCTCGGAATGATCCTGGGCGCCGACGGGAAGAAGCTCTCCAAGCGCCATGGCGCGGCCGGCGTGGAGGAGTTCCGGGAGCAGGGCCTCCTCCCGGAGGCGCTCTTCAATTTCCTCGCCCTCCTCGGCTGGTCCCCCGGCGAGGACCGGGAGAAGATGACGATCGAGGAGATGACTGGCGTCTTTTCGCTCGAGCGGATCGGCCCTTCTCCTTCCCGCTTCGATCACGAGAAGCTCCTCTGGCTGAACGGCCAGTACATGCAGGCGCTCTCGGCGGAAGACCTTCTCGGGCGGCTCGCCCCGTTCGGGCTCCCGGCCTGCGACCCGAGGATCCTCGCCCGGGCCGTGGCGCTGCACCGGTCGCGTGCCCGGACGCTCCGGGAGCTGTCCGGTGCGCTCGCCCTCTACGGAGCCGATCCCGTGGCGTTCGATCCGGCCGGTCTGAAGAAGTTCGGCAAGCCCGAGAGCGCGCCGCTCCTCCGGACCCTGGCCGGCCGGCTCTCGGCCGTCGAGCCGTTCACGCACGCGACGCTTGAGGAGGCCGCCCGCCTCCTCGCGGCCGAACGAGGTCTCAAACTGGGCGACCTGGCGCAGCCGGCGCGCCTCGCCCTCACGGGCTCTCTCGCGTCGCCTCCTCTGTTCGAGCTGATCGAAGTCCTCGGCGAGGAGACGACCCGGCGGAGGCTCCTCGCCTTCGCCGACCGGATGGCGAGCCCCTCTCCGACCGCCTGAGGAGACCCATGGACGACGCCAGAAACCCGAGCCCCGCCCCCGAGACGCCCGGCAAGGACTTCATCCGCGAGATCCTCGACGAGGACCGCCGGACCGGGAAGCACGGCGGAAAGGTGGCCACCCGCTTCCCGCCCGAGCCCAACGGCTACCTCCACATCGGGCACGCCAAGTCGATCTGCCTCAACTTCGGCGTCGCCCTCGAGTACGGCGGGACCTGCAACCTGCGATTCGACGACACGAATCCCCTGAAGGAGGACGTCGAGTACGTCGACTCGATCCAGCAGGACGTCCGTTGGCTCGGCTTCGACTGGGACGACCGGCTCTTCTACGCCTCGGACTACTTCGGGAAGCTCTACGAGTTCGGCGAGACGCTCATCCGGACCGGCAAGGCCTTCGTCTGCGACCTATCCGCCGAGGAGGTCCGGAAGACGCGCGGCACGCTGACCGAGCCGGGAAGGAACAGTCCATACCGCGACCGTCCCGCCGAGGAGAGCCTCGACCTCTTCCGGCGGATGCGCTCCGGCGAGTTTCCCGACGGCTCGCGAACCCTCCGGGCGAAGATCGACATGGCCTCGCCCAACATCAACCTCCGCGACCCGGCGCTCTTCCGGATCCGGAAGGCGACGCATCACCGGACGGGCGACGCCTGGTGCATTTACCCGATGTACGACTATGCGCATGCGATCTCCGACTGGATCGAGGGGATCACGCACTCGCTTTGCACGCTGGAGTTCGAGGACCACCGCCCGCTCTACGACTGGTGCCTCGAGGCGCTCGATCTGGCGAACCGCCCCCGGCAGATCGAGTTCGCGCGCCTCAACCTCACCTATACGCTCCTCTCGAAGCGGAAGCTGCTCCACCTCGTGACGGGGGGCCACGTCCGCGGATGGGACGACCCGCGGATGCCGACGATCGCCGGGCTCCGACGCCGCGGATACACCCCCGAGGCGATCCGCGACTTCTGCGACCGGATCGGCCTGGCCAAGCGCGACAGCGTCGTGGAGGTCGAACTCCTCGAGCACTGCCTCCGCGAGGACCTGAACCGCCGCGCCCCGCGCTTCATGGGAGTCCTCGACCCGCTTCGCGTCGTCATCACGAACCTCCCCGACGGGAAGGTCGAGGAGCTCGACGCCGTCAACAACCCCGAAGACCCGACGCGCGGGACGCGCAAGGTCCCGTTCGCGCGCGAGATCCTCATCGAGCGGGACGACTTCCGCGAGGTGCCGCCCCCGAAGTACCACCGCCTCTCGCCGGGGCAGGAGGTCCGCCTTCGCTGGGGGTACATCATCCGGTGCCGGGAGGTCGTGAAGGACCCGGCCACCGGCGCGATCACGGAGCTGCACTGCACTTACGACCCCGCGACGCGGGGCGGCGACACCCCGGATGGCAGGAAGGTGAAGGGGACCATCCACTGGGTCTCCGCCGCGCATGGTCTCCCCGCCGAGGTGCGGCTCTACGACCGGCTGTTCTCGACGCCGAATCCGGACGAGGCGCCGGCGGGGAAGGACTTCCTCGCGAACTTCAACCCGGAGTCGCTGGTCGTCCGGACCGGGTGCCGGGTGGAGCCGGCCCTTGCCGCGACGAAGCGGGGGGACTTCTTCCAGTTCGAGCGGCTCGGCTACTTCACCGTCGACCCGGACACGGCGCCCGGAGGCCTCGTCTTCAACCGCTCCGTCTCCCTGAGGGACAGCTGGGCGAAAATCGAGAAGAAGAGCCGAGCGGGGGCATGAGCGGGCGCGCCCGGGTCGTTCTCTGGGCGCCGGTCGCCCTGCTCCTCGCATTCGAGGCGTACCTCTCGTCGCAGTCCCGGCTCCCGGAATTCGGCGTGTCGGTTCCGGATCTCGACAAGATCGAGCACGCCGGCTATTTCTTCCTGACGGGACTTCTCGCGGTCCGCGCCGCCCGATTCGGCGAGCGTTGGAGCCGGACGAGGACGGCGGTCTTTCTCGTCCTCCCCGCGTTCCTCTGGGGCTGCCTCGACGAGATCCACCAGTCCCGGGTCCCGATGCGGAGCGTCGAAATCGCCGACGTCATCGCCGACACCACGGGGGTCGCCCTCGCGGTGATCTTCGGCGAAGGAATCCTCCGAAGGACGGGATTGGACCGAACCGTCGCTTGAGGTACTCCCCGGGCTGCGGAGGGGAAGACGGGGGTGGGACCCCGTCGTCGGGAACCCGAGCGCGGGTTCCCCGAGGAAATGAGTAGCCGCCACTTGCTCACGCGGGCCGAAGGCGCGCTGGCCGGGCTCCGCCCGGCCGAGCAAGTGGCTGGGGGGCAGGGATTCGAACCCCGATAGCCAGATCCAGAGTCTGGAGTCCTACCGTTGGACGACCCCCCAGCGAGTCGGCGCCCCCACCGAGATCGCGGGAGTCAGACCAGCGAGCCCGGGGGGTCCGGGGGGCGCAAGGATAACGCGCCCCCCGGCGAATGGACGCGGATTATCAGCGCCCCTCCGGAGCAGGTCAAATCGGCCGGGAACCGTCGCGGCCTCAGCCGGCCAGCGACCTGAAGAAGGAGGCCAGGGCTTCCGGGAGGCCCTTGCCCTGGTACGACACGGAGATGACGCCTCTCGCGCGCGATGGGGCCTTCGCGCCACGGCCGGCCCGCCCCGGGACCTTGGGTGCCGGAGCCGCGGCCTTCGGCCGGCGGCCCGGTCCGCCCTTCACGGTCTTTGGGGGACGGCCGCGACGGGGCGCCACGCCCTTCTTCCTCGGCCGGAGCCGGGAGACGTCCGGCGGTCCGAGCCGGATGCCGAACCTCTCTCCGATCGTCCGGATCACCTTCTTCGCCTCGAGCGCGGGGTTCTCGGCGAGCATCTTCCGGGCGTGCGCCAGGGCGCCCGGCCGGTCGATCCCGAGGGCCGCGCGAACGTCGCGAATGACGGCGGCGCCCACGGCCTTCGGGTTCACGCGAAACGTCTTTCCGATCAGGTCCTTCACCTCTCGCTCCGTGAGCGCTTTGTTCTTTTTCAGGAGGCCGGTGACGTACGCATGGACTTTCTCCACGTCCAGAGCCATCGTGTCATTCCTTTCTCTCGAAGGCCGGTGTTTCCGACCACCCAAATTAGAACAGACGAGGACCCAACAATCAATATTGGGGAATGGATGGGTCGATCCGCCGGGACCAGGTCAGGATCCCCCCGTCGAGATTCACGGCGTCGAAGCCCTGGCGCTTGAGCCATCCCGCCGCCTGGGCGCTCCGGGCGCCGCTCCGGCACGCGCAGACGACCGTCCGGTCGCGAGGCAGTTCCCCGGCGCGCGCGGTCAGCTGGCTCATCGGGATGTGCACGACCGGAAACGGGAAGGCGGCGATCCGGAGTTCCGGGGCCTCCCGGACGTCGAGGACCACGGGACTCTTGCCCGCCTCGAGGAGCGCTTTCAGTTCGTCGACCGTCATGCGTCTGCCTTCTCTCCGGGGCGGGCGGCGGCCCGCCTCTCCGCGAGGGTAGCAGAGCTATGATGGGCCGCCATGCTTGAAGAATTCCGCAATGAGCCGTTCACCGACTTCACAAACGCCGAAACCCGTTCCGCCTTCGAAGCGGCTCTGGCCAAGGTGGAGCGGGCCGCGGGCGCCGAGATCCCCGTGATCGTCGGCGGCCGCCGGCTTCGCGGGAAGCACCTCCTCGCGAACACCGACCCGTCCGACCGTTCGCACGTCCTCTCCCGGCATCACCTCGCCGACCGCGCCACGGCCCAGAAGGCGATCGACGCCGGCGTGAAGGCGCAGGCCGCCTGGCAGGGGCTGCCTCCGCGCGAGCGTGCCAGCATCCTCCTCCGCGCCGCGGCCCGGATGCGCGACCGGAAGCACGAGTTCTCGGCGACGATGGTCCTCGAGATCGGCAAGACGTGGCCGGAGGCCGACGTCGAGACGGCCGAGGCGATCGACTTCCTCGAGTTCTACGCCCGGGAGATCCTTCGCTGGGGCGGCGAGATTCCGGTCACTCCCTGCCGTGGCGAGTACCCCGAGACGCTCTATCTGCCCTTGGGGACCGGTGCCGTCATCCCGCCGTGGAACTTCCCCAACGCCATCCTGACGGGCATGACGACCGCCGCCGTCGTCACCGGAAACTCCGTACTTCTCAAACCGGCGTCCGACACCCCTCTCATCGGCTGGAGGGTCTTCGAGCTCCTGGCGGAGGCTGGCGTTCCCGACGGCGTCCTGAACTACCTCCCCGGGTCGGGCGCGGAGATCGGCGACTTCATCGTCGAGCACCCCCTCATCCGCTTCATCGCCTTCACGGGCTCGAAGGAGGTCGGTCTCCGGATCAACCAGAAGGCCGCCCAGCAGGCGCCCGGGCAGCTCTGGATCAAGCGGACCATCCTCGAAATGGGTGGGAAGGACTTCATCGTCGTCGACGAGGACGCCGACTTCGACTTCGCCGTCCAGCAGGTCGTCGGCTCGGCCTTCGGATTCCAGGGCCAGAAGTGCTCCGCCTGCTCGCGCGCCATCGTCCACCGCCGGCTGTACCGGCGCTTCGTCGACGCCGTGATCGCCCGGACGAAGAAGCTCGCCCTCGGCCCCCCGCGCGACTGGAAGATGAACGTCGGCCCCGTCGCCTCCGAGCGGCAGCTCAAGACGGTGATCGACTACATCCGGATCGGCAAGCGCGAGGCCCGGCTGGGGACCGGGGGGACGTGGAACGGAAAGGCCGGCAACTTCGTCCAGCCGACCGTCTTCTACGACGTCAGGGCCTCCCACCGGATCTTCAAGGAGGAGATCTTCGGGCCCGTCCTCGCGATCACCGAGGCGCGGGACTTCGACCACGCGATCCAGCTGGCCAACGCCAGCGAGTACGGCCTGACCGGCTCGTACTTCGGGCGGGACCGCTACCGGATCGCCGAGGCGAAGCGCCGACTCTTCTGCGGGAACCTCTACATCAACCGGAAGTGCACGGGCGCGCTCGTCGGCGTCCACCCCTTCGGCGGCTTCAACATGTCCGGGACCGACAGCAAGGCGGGCGGCCGCGACTACCTCGGCCTCTTCCTCCAGGCCAAGTCAATCTCGGAAAAGCTGCTGAACAGGTAGCGAAGCCGTGGGGGGCTGCGGGGAGGACGGGGGCGGGGCCCCGTCGTCGGCACCGCGCACCCCGGCGAGCCCGGGAGCCTCTCGGAGAAATCGCTGAACCGCCGGGTTCAGAGCGCCGGAAGGCCTGCACAGCAGGTCTCGCGGCACCGCTCGTAGACCGATCCGCGCTGGACGGGAGCGAAGCCGGCGTCCCCGATCAGAGCGGTCATGTCCACGCGCGTCATCCGGTTGTGGGCGCCGGCCGCTGCGACGACGTTCTCCTCGATCATGATCGACCCGAGGTCGTCGGCCCCGAAGGCGAGCGAGACCTGCCCGATCTTCTTCCCCTGCGTCACCCACGAGCCCTGCACGTGCGGGACGTTGTCGAGGTAGAGGCGCGACAGCGCGAGCGTCCGGAGGTAGTCGTACCCCCCCGCGGTCTCGACCTGCCCGTCGAGAACGGTGTTCTCCTCCTGGAAGGTCCACGGGATGAACGCCGTGAACGACTCCACGCCCGCCGCGAGCGACTCGTCCTGGAGCCGTCGGACGACGTCGAAGTGGTTCAGCCGCTGCTCCCAGCTCTCGCCGACGCCGAACATCATCGTGGCCGTCGTCGGCATGCCGAGGCGGTGGGCCTCCCGGTGGACCTCGGCCCACTTCGGCGTCGGGGACTTCGTCAGCGCCCAGATCCGCTGGCGCACCTCGTCGTCGAGAATCTCGGCCCCGCCCCCCGGGACGGACATCAGCCCGGCGTCCTTCAGCCGCTTCAGCGCCGCCGCGACGGAGATCCTCTCCTTCTTCGCCAGGAAGTAGATCTCCGGCGCCGAGAACGCGTGCCGGTGGATCCCCGGGTAGCGCTCCCTGAGGAAGCCGAGCAGCTCCTCGTACCAGGCGAACGGCAGCTCGGCATGGACACCTCCCTGCAGGAGGACGCCCGTCCCGCCGAGGGCGAGCGTCTCCTCGACCTTCCGCGCGATCTCCGGAAGCGGCAGGACGTAGGCCTCCGCATCGCCGGCCTTCCGGTAGAACGCGCAGAACGTGCAGCGGTAGATGCAGACGTTCGTGTAGTTGATGTTCCGGTCGACCTGGTACGTCGCGCGCCCGGGCGGCTGCATCCGGGACCGGACCGCGTGGGCCGCGGCGCCGAGCTCGAGGAGCGTCGCCTCACGGAAGAGGACGAGCGCGTCGGCGAACGTCAGGCGCTCCCCGGCCGCCGACCGCTCGAGGATCGCCAGGACGCGAGGCGAGCCGCCCAGACCCGGCGTCGCCGGGCTCGGGAGAAAGGCGCAGTCGTCGGCTCCGGAAAGGGACATGAAGCCCGAACTCTAACCGATCGATGTCGCCGTTCAGATTTCCCGGCGGGGAACCAGCGGCACGCCCGCGAAGGGCGGGACGTCGGGTGACGGGATGAGCCCGTGGCGGTGAGCCAGGAGATAGAACTCCGCGAGGCCTTTCTCGTCCGTCTCGTCGAGGTCGTGGTGCAGGTTCACCTCGAGGTACTCGAGAAGCGACTCGCGTGAAAGGCCGGTCCTGAGGGCGGCCGCGTCGACCAGCTCCGGAAAGTGCCGCTTCCCGTAGTCGCGGGACCAGAGAAACGGCTCGGGAAGGACGAACGGACGGACGGCCCAGACCGCGAAGACGAACGGCAGCCCGGTCAGCCGGCGCCATCCCTCGGCGAGGTCGAGCACGTGCAGCCCCTCGAGGTTCGCCGTGAGCGCCGGGTCGCCGATCAGGAGCGCCGCGTCGTGGTGGCGCAGCATCTCGGCGAGGTCGGGCACCGCTTCGTGATACTCCGGGTCGAGCCGGAAGAGCTCGCGCAGAAGGATGCGCACCATCGCCGCGGAGGAGCGCGACGAGACGTCGAGCGCCACGGTCCGGATCGAAACCGGATCACCGACGAGAGGCCTCCGCGACACGAGCAGGACGCTCCGAACCCGTTCGCGCGCTGCGATGCCGACGCCGCGCACGAGCCGCACGCCCGGAATCCGCGCCGCCTCCACCACCGGGATCAGCCCGGCGTCCACCTCCCCGCGGGCGAGCCGTGCCGCGCAGGCGGCCGGTGTGTC
The DNA here is from genome assembly GCA_963801475.1 of uncultured Acidobacteriota bacterium. Taxonomy (GTDB): domain Bacteria; phylum Acidobacteriota; class Thermoanaerobaculia; order UBA5066; family UBA5066; genus DAOMFB01. The sequence continues at coordinate 184,582 of CAWDEX010000002.1, forward strand.
GTGGAGCAGCTCGACCCGCTCGCCGGCGCCCTGCAGGAAGCCCCAGGTCAGCGGCCACGTGTTGACGTAGTCGATCAGCGAGACGCGGAGGTTCGTCGAAACGGCCACTGTCCAGGACCCCGCACGACTATACGACGGCCCCACAGGCCCGGACGGTTCGATCGATAATGAAGGCGTGCCGGCCAACCTCACGCCGCAATACCACGACGCCGAGGAGCGGTTCAAGGCGGCGGCGTCCCACGCCGGAAAGATCGAAGCCCTTCGCGAGATGCTCGCCGTCATCCCGAAACACAAGGGGACCGAGAAGCTCCAGGCCGACCTGAAGCGACGCCTGGCCCGGCTGGAGGACGAGGAAGCCTCGATCACGCGAAGCGGCCCGCGACGCGTCGATCCGGGCCACGTCCACCGCGAGGGGGCCGGTCAGTGGGTTCTCCTCGGCCCGCCGAACAGCGGGAAGTCTTCGCTCCTGGCCGCCCTGACGCACGCCCATCCCGAGATCGGCGACTACCCGTTCACGACGCGCGCCCCTCTTCCCGGGATGGCCGCATTCGAGGACGTGCCGATCCAGCTCGTCGACACGCCGCCGGTTTCCGCCGACCACACCGAGCCGTACCTGGTGAACCTCGCGCACAACGCGGACGGCGTCCTCCTCGTCTTCGACGTCGCGGCCGACGACACGGCCGACGGGGCGCGGCTTCTCTTCGAGCTCCTCTCCCGCGCCCGCGTCTGGCCGCGAATCCGCCCCCTTCCTGCGGACTCGCCTCCCTTTCTGATGGCGAAGCCCGTCGCCGTCCTCGGGAACAAGAGCGACGTCGACGACGGGACATTCGCCGCCCTTGCCCGTGAGGCGATCGGCGAAGACCTCCCCTTCTTCCCGGTCTCGGCCCTCACGGGCGCCGGCCTCGACCCGCTACGCGAGCACCTCTTCCGCGAACTCCGGAAGATCCGCGTCTACGGCAAGGAGCCGGGGCACGGGCCGGACATGGACCGGCCCTTCGTTCTTCGGGAGGGGGCGACGATCCACGACTTCGCCACGCACGTCCACAAGGAGATCGCCGAGCGTCTCAAGTTCGCCCGGATCTGGGGCCACGCGAAGTTCGAAGGCCAGCAGGTCGACCGCCATCACGTCCTCGTGGACAGGGACGTGGTGGAGCTGCACGCCTGACGGCCTACCCGGCCGACATCGAGCCCAGGAACTCCGCATTGTTCTTCGTCTTCTCGAGCCGCTCGATGAGGAGCTCCATCGCCTCCACCGTGGAGAGCGGATTGAGCACCTTCCGGAGGATCCAGACGCGGTTGAGTTCCTGCTTGTCGAGTAGCAGCTCTTCCTTCCGCGTGCCCGAGCGGTTCAGGTCGATGGCCGGGAAGACGCGCCGGTCGACGAGCTTCCGGTCGAGGTGGACCTCCATGTTGCCGGTCCCCTTGAACTCCTCGAAGATGACGTCGTCCATCCGCGAGCCCGTGTCGATGAGGGCCGTCGCCATGATGGTGAGCGAGCCCCCCTCCTCCACGTTCCGCGCGGCACCGAAGAAGCGCTTCGGCTTCTGGAGCGCGTTGGCGTCGACGCCGCCCGAGAGGACCTTGCCCGACGGCGGGCAGGTGGTGTTGTAGGCCCTCGCGAGGCGGGTGATCGAGTCGAGAAGGATCACGACGTCGCGCTTGTGCTCGACCAGGCGCTTGGCCTTCTCGATGACCATCTCGGCCACCTGGACGTGGCGCGTGGCGGGCTCGTCGAAGGTCGAGCTGATGACCTCCCCCTTCACCGACCGCTGCATGTCGGTGACCTCCTCCGGCCGCTCGTCGATCAGGAGGACGATGAGCGTGATCTCGGGATGGTTCGTCGTGACCGAGTTCGCGAGGGCCTGCAGGATCATCGTCTTGCCGGTCCGCGGCGAGGCGACGATGAGGCCGCGCTGCCCTTTGCCGATCGGCGAGATCAGGTCGAGGACGCGCGACGAGAGGTTCGACGTCTCGAGTCGGATCCGCTCCTCGGGATAGAGCGGCGTCAGGTTGTCGAAGAGGATCTTCTCGCGCGCGACGTCCGGATGCTCGAAGTTGACCGCTTCGACCTTGATGAGGGCGAAGTAGCGCTCCCCCTCCTTCGGCGGCCGGATCTGGCCGGAGATCGTGTCGCCGGTCCTCAAGCCGAACTTCCGGATCTGGGAGGGCGAGACGTAGATGTCGTCCGGCCCGGCGAGGTAGTTGTACTCGGGGGCGCGGAGGAACCCGAAGCCGTCCGGCAGCACCTCGAGGACGCCCTCGGAGAAGATGAGCCCCATCCGCTCCGTCTGGGCCTGCAGGATCTTGAAGATCAGCTCCTGCTTCCGGAGCGCGGGCGCCCCCTCCACCTCCAGCTCCGAAGCGATCTTCAGGAGCTGCGGCATCGTCTGGTTGTGGAGCGCCCGGATGTCGAGCATCTCCCCCTCGGCGGGAAGGGCGGCCGGGAGATCTTCGACGTCGTTCGGGAGTTCGCGGGGGTCGATGACGGGGCTGGCGTAGTCGGCGCCGGGAACCTTGCGGCGGGGCATGGAGGCCTCCTTCAGGAAGGAAGGGCGGACGCGCCGGAGGGGACGTGGCCGCCGGGACGGGCCCCGACCCGCTCCCGGAGGAGCCGGACGAGGACGTGGAGGTTCTCGCCCGTCTCGGACGAGACGGGCAGGAGGGGACGATCGTCGCGCCCGAATTCGTCGGCGAGCGTCCGAAGCTGCCGGGTCCGGGCGGAGGGCTTCACGGCGTCCCATTTCGTCGCGACGACGACGGTCGGGATGCCGGCGTTCAAGAGGAAGAGGGCCATGGAGCGGTCCGACTCCTGCGGGCCATGGCGGCCGTCGACCAGAAGGAGCGCGCCCTTCGGCCGGGGCGTTCCCGAAAGGAACCCCTCGATGAGCTTCTCCAGGCGGTCGCGGACCTCGCGGGGCGCTTTCGCGAAGCCGTAGCCCGGGCAGTCCACGAGGTCGAAGGCCTCTTCGACCCGGTACCAGTAGAGGGCCTGCGTGCGCCCGGGCGTCTGCGAGACGCGGGCGACCGTGACGCCGAGAAGCGCGTTCAGGAGACTGGACTTTCCCACGTTCGACCGCCCGAGCACGGCCAGGGCCGGAACGTCCGCTCCCTTCGGCCGCTCGCCCGGATGGTGCCCGGACAGCGCGAGGCGGACGGCGGCGCCCAGCCGGACTTTCGGGCCGGACCTCGAGCGTCCGGCGTGTCGGCCGGCGGCGCGGCTCGGGGGCGTGAGGGAGGAATTCATCGGAGCCTTGAAGCGGCCCGAAGGGGGCCGCGAGGGTGCGGAAGACCGGATGGGCTGTTCGTTTCTCTTCGGAAGGTGCGGCGGGTACCGCTGTCGGAGGGCCGGGCAAGGAACCCCCGGCACAGCCAATCTTACGACAAACGCGGGAACGAGGCTTCTGAACGCCGCAGGGGGGTCCCGGGGGAACCGGCAATCTGCCGGTTCCGCCTGGTACGTTTCAGTGAGGAAGGTCCGACGGCGGCGTCGTGCCCGCCTCGGCCGGAACGCCCTTCGGGAGCATCGGCGACGGCGCTCCTTCCAGCGTCAGGCGGACCACTTCGTCCACGTCGTCGACGAGATGGAACTCCATGACGCTCCGGATCTCCTCCGGCAGGTCGTCGAGGTCCTTCTCGTTCTCCTTCGGCAGGATGATCGTCGTGACGCCGGCGCGGTAGGCGGCGAGGAGCTTCTCCTTGATACCGCCGACAGGGAGGACCTTCCCGCGGAGGGTGATCTCGCCGGTCATCGCGATGTTCTTCCGGACCGGGATCCGCGTGACGGCCGAAAGGATGGAGGTGGCCATCGTGATGCCCGCCGAGGGGCCGTCCTTGGGGATCGCCCCTTCGGGGATGTGGACGTGGATGTCCTTCTTCTCGTAGAAGTCGGGCTCCGCGCCGTAGAGCTCCGCGCGCGTCCGGACGTAGGAGAGGGCCGCGCGGGCCGACTCCTGCATGACGTCGCCGAGCTGCCCCGTGAGGACGAGGTTCCCTTTCCCGCGCATGAGCGTCGTCTCGATGTGGAGGACGTCCCCTCCCGTCTCGGTCCAGGCGAGGCCCGTCGCGAAACCGATCTCGGCTTTCTCCCCCTTCTTGCCGAGGCGGAACCTCGGCTTGCCGAGGAAGTCGGGAAGGTTCTCGGCGGTGACGGTCACGGGCAGCTCGGGGCTCTTCGTCAGGATCCGCCGGGCGATCTTCCGGCAGACGGAGGCGATCTCCCGTTCGAGGTTCCGGACCCCCGCCTCCCGCGTGTATTTCTCGATGAGCCCGTAGATGGCGCCGTCCTCGAAGGCCGCCTGCTCCTTCGTGAGGCCGTTCTCCCGGATCTGCTTCTGGACGAGGAACTGCTTCGCGATGGCCAGCTTCTCGTTCGGGGTGTAGCCCGAGAGCGGGATGATCTCCATCCGGTCCTTGAGGGCGGGCGGGATCGGGTGGATGACGTTCGCCGTCGCGATGAACATCACCTTCGACAGGTCGTACTCCGTGTCGAGGTAGTGGTCGACGAAAGCGTGATTCTGCTCCGGGTCGAGCACTTCGAGGAGCGCCGCGCTCGGGTCGCCCCGGAAGTCCATGGACATCTTGTCCACCTCGTCGAGGAGGAAGACCGGATTCACAGTCCCGGCCTTCTTCATCAGCTGGACGATCTGCCCGGGGAAGGCGCCGATGTAGGTGCGCCGGTGGCCGCGGACCTCGGCCTCGTCGCGGACGCCGCCCAGCGACAGCCGGACGAACTTCCGGTTCAGCGACTTGGCGATGCTCTTGGCGAGCGAGGTCTTTCCCACGCCCGGAGGGCCCGCGAAGCAGAGGATCGAGCCCTTCGTCTCCGTCACGAGCTGACGGACGGCGAGGAACTCCAGGATCCGCTCCTTGACCTTCTCGAGACCGAAGTGGTCGTCGTTCAGGATCTTCTCGGCGCGCTTCAGGTCCTTGGCCTCGCGCGAGGCCTTCTTCCACGGAACCGAGACGAGCCAGTCGATGTAATTGCGTGAGACCGTCGCCTCGGCGGAGACGTTCGGCATCGCCTCGAGCCGCTTCAGCTCGGCGAGGGCCTTCTCCTTCGTCTCCTTCGGCATCCCCGCCTTCTCGATCTTCCCGCGGAGCTCCTCGATCTCGTCGGTCTTGTCGTCCTTCTTTCCGAGCTCCTGGTGAATCGCCTTGATCTTCTCGTTGAGGTAGTACTCCTTCTGCGCCCGCTCCATCTGCTTCTTGACCTTGCTGTTGATCCGCCGGTCGATGTTGATCTTCTCGATCTCGATCTCCAGCAGGTCCTGCAGCTTCTGAAGCCGCTCGAGCGGGCCCACCGTCTCGAGAAGCGCCTGCTTGTCCGCCGTCGGGATGGAGGTGGGCAGGTGGCCCGCCAGGATGTCGCCGAAGGCGTCGGCGTCGTCCATCTTCAGCGACGAGACGAGCCCCTCGAAGGCGAGGTGGTGGGAGAGCTTGGCGTACTGCTCGAACACGGCGAGCACCTTCTGCAGGTAGGGCGCCACGTCGCCGGACGGGGCGACGCGGGGCTCCACGGGCTCCACGGCGACCGCGAGGTGCCCGGCGGCGGGCGCCACGCTCCGGATGAGCCCCCGCGAGACCCCCTCGACCATCACCTTGATGTGGCCGTTCGGAAGCTTGAGGGACTGGACGACGACGGCCACCACGCCCATCTCGTGGATGTCGTCGGCCTGGGGCTCGTCCACCTTCGGGTCCTTCTGGGCCGCGAGGAAGATCTGTTTCTCGGGCGCGGCGAGCGCCTCCTCGAGCGCCGCGATCGAGGAGGCGCGGCCCACCACGAAGGGGGCCATCATGCGCGGGAAGACCACCATGTCGCGGAGCGGCACCAGCGGCAGGAGCACGCGGGGCGGGGCGGCGGGATCGACGGGGACGGGGTTCGTCATCGGGTCACCTCGACGGCGCGAACACGCGCCACGGGAAGGGCATTCTCATGGATCCGGGGCCGGGCCGGGGGCCTTCCGGCCTCAGCCGACCTTCCGGAGCGAGAGGATTGGCGCCGCGCGGCGGAGGACGACGTCCCGGGTGATGACGCACTCCTCGATCTCCTCCTCCGACGGCACCCGGTACATCACGTCGAGCATGATCTCCTCGAGGATGATCTTCAGCCCGCGGGCGCCGACGTTTCGCACCATCGCCTCCTCGGCGATCTGTTCGAGCGCGTCGTCCGTGAACCGGAGCGCGACGTTCTCGAACTCGAGGAGGGTCTGGTACTGCTTGATGAGGGAATTCTTCGGCTCCTTCAGGATTGCGACGAGCGACACCCGGTCCAGGTCGTGCAGCGAGGCCACGACCGGGACGCGCCCGATGAACTCCGGGATCATCCCGAACTTGATCAGGTCCTCGGGGTGGACCTTCTCGAGGAGCTCTCCGGCCCGCTTCTCCTTCTTCGTGGCGATCTTGGCGCCGAAGCCCATCTGCTTCTCGGTCAGCCGGCGGCTGATCAGGTCCTCGAGGCCCACGAACGCCCCGCCGCAAATGAAGAGGATGTTCGTCGTGTCGATCTGGATGAACTCCTGGTGGGGATGCTTCCGCCCGCCCTGTGGCGGCACGTTCGTCACCGTCCCCTCGAGGATCTTCAGGAGCGCCTGCTGGACGCCTTCGCCCGAAACGTCCCGGGTGATCGAGGGGTTCTCGCCCTTTCGGGCGATCTTGTCGACCTCGTCGATGTAGACGATGCCGCGCTCCGTCTTCTCCTTGTCCTGCCCGGCGGCCTGGTAGAGCTTCAGGATGATGTTCTCGACGTCCTCACCGACGTAGCCCGCTTCCGTGAGCGTCGTGGCGTCGGCGATGGTGAACGGGACCGAGAGCATCCGGGCGAGCGTCTGGGCGAGGAGTGTCTTCCCCGTTCCCGTGGGCCCGATCAGGAGGATGTTCGACTTCTGGAGCTCGACGTCGAGTTTGCGGTTCTTCTCGAAGTAGTCAATTCGCTTGTAGTGGTTGTAGACCGCGACGGCGAGCTTCCGTTTCGCCGTCTCCTGGCCGACCACGTACTCGTCGAGGAACTCCTTGATCTCCCGCGGCTTCGGGAGCTTCGTCTCGGGCTTGGCCTGGTCGAGGACCCGGTCCTCCGCGATGATGTCGAGGCAGATGTCGACGCACTCGTCGCAGATGTAGACCGTGGGGCCCGCGATCAGCTTCTTCACGTCCCTCTGGGACTTGTTGCAGAAGCTGCACCGCAGCACGTCGCCGGGACCCGCTTTCTTCGTCATGGGATGACCGTTTCCGCCTCCATATAAAGGCTCCAACCGAGATCTTAACCTCTCCGCGAAGGGAGCGACAAACCACGGTACTGCAACGACTCCGGGAGCGAGAGGCGTCGAGGGCCGGCGGGAACGTGCCGCCCCGATCCGGATCGTCCGTCGGCGCCCGCCGTCAGCTGATCGTCTTCTCGTCGCGGCGCCGGATGACGAGGTCGATGAGGCCGTACTCTTTCGCGCTGTCGGGCTCGAAGATGTTGTCGCGGTCCGTGTCCTTCTCGATCGTCGCGAACGGCTGGCCGGTGTGGAAAGCGAGGATCTCGTTCAGGCGCTTCTTCGTCCGGAGCATCTCCTTGGCCTGGATCTCGATGTCCGAGACCTGCCCCTCCGCGCCGCCGTGCGGCTGGTGGATCAGGATGCGGGCGTTCGGCAGCGCGGCACGCTTCCCCTTCGCCCCGCCGGCCAGCAGAACTGCGGCCATCGAGGCGGCCTGCCCGATGCAGTAGGTCGCCACGTCGGGTTTGACGTACTGCATGGTGTCGTAGATGGCGAGCCCGGCCGAGACGGACCCGCCGGGCGAGTTGATGTAGAGGGTGATGTCCTTCTCGGGGTTCTCCGCCTCGAGGAAGAGCATCTGGGCGATGACGAGGTTCGAGATCTCGTCGTTGATTCCCGAGCCGAGGAAGATGACGTTGTCCTTCAGGAGGCGCGAATAGATGTCGTACGCGCGCTCCCCCCGGTTCGTCTGCTCGATGACCATCGGGATCAGCATCGACATGAACGTGTCTCCTTCCCCGGGCGCGATCTTACGCGTCAGCCGGCGACGGCCGCTTCGGCGAGGAGGAAGTCGAGGACCCGATCGATCCGGATTTCCTCGCGGACGCCCTCGAGGCGCTCGGCCTTCACGAGCGCCGCTTTCAGCTCGGCGAACGACATCCCCGCGGCGGTGGCGCGGCTCTTCAGCTCCGCGTCCAGCTCCGTGTCGGTGACGCCGATCGCCTCGGCCTCGCCGATGGCGTCGAGAAGGAGGTACTCCTTCACGCGCCGGACGGCGCCCTCGCGCGCGTCGCCGCGCATCGAGTTCCAGTCCATCTTCGCCTCCTTGAGGTCGACCCCCTGCCGGGCGAGGTGCCGGGCGTATTCGCGGAGGGCCGAGTCGATCTCGGCCTCGATCATCGACTCCGGGGCCTCGACCTCGTTCAGCGCGAGGAGACCGTCCAGCAGGGCCCGGCGACGCGTCTCCCGAAGGGCCGTCTCCTTGTCCTTCGCCAGCGACTCGGCGACCTTTTCGCGCAGGAGGGTCAGGGTCGTGCCCTCCGGGGGCTCGCCCTCGCGCGGGGTCAGCGCCGTCCGGGCGAGGTCGTCGTCGAGGGCGGGCAGGACGCGGCTCTTCAGGGCCGCGAGGTGGACGCTGTAGAGGACCGTCTTTCCGGCGAAGGCCGGATCCGGCGCGTCGGCCGGGAAGTCCTTCTGGAAGCTGAGGTTCGTCCCGGGCAGGGCGTTCCGGACGTGCGCCGAGAGCTCCGGCAGGGTTCGCTCCCCGCCGATCTCGATGAGGGTCTTCTCGGCCTCGAAGTCCTTCCCGTCCCCCGCGGGAAACGTCCCCTTGATGTCGACGAGGGCGAAATCGCCGTCGGCGGCCGGGCGCCCTTCCACCGGGTCGTAGTGCGCGTGCCCCTCGCGGATCCGGTTCAGGACCGCGTCGATCTCCTCGGGGGTCGGGACGGCGGAGCCGGACGGCACCTTGAGCCCGCGATAGTCCTTCGGGACGACCGGCGGCCGGACCTCGAGGTCGACCTTGAAGGAGAGCGGCCCGTCGAAGTCGAACTTCAGGTCGTCGACTTTCGGCGACCCGAGCGGGACGAGGCTCTTCTCCTTCAGGGCGGTGACGACCGACTCCTGGACGAGCTGGTCGACCACCTCGCTCTTCAGGGCGTCCGCGAAACGCTTCTTGATCAGCTCCACGGGCACCTTGCCGCGACGGAAGCCGGGGATGTTGACCTGCTTCGCCAGGGTCCGGGCGGTCCGGTCCGTCACGCGGCGGACTTCCTCGACGGGGATCTCGACCGTCAGGGACTTCTTCGTCGGAGACTCGTCCACAAAGGAGGTGATCATGGGGCGCTGTCCTTCGTTCTTTCGTCGGGCGGGATGGTGCGGGAGGAGGGAGTCGGACCCTCACGGGTTTCCCCACCGGATCCTAAGTCCGGCGCGTCTGCCATTCCGCCACTCCCGCCAGACGGGCGGAGCCCGCGATGCTAGCACGCACCGCGGGGACCGCCCACCGTCCGGACCTCAGAACTTGAACGTCACTTCGCCGAGGAAGCGCCGCGGCGTCGCGATGTAGTACTGGCTGTCGCCGATCTCGCTGTCGGTGAGGGGGGGCCGGCTGTCCGTCAGGTTCCGGCCCATGACGGCGACACGGAAGCGCGGAAAGTCCCACGACACGCCGGCGTCCATCATGAAGAAGCTCGGTGTGTAGAAGGTGTTCCGGCGCGTCAGCGGGCGCTGGTTCTGGTGCCGCATGTTCACGAACGCGCCGGGCCCCTTCCCCGTTCCGTAGCCGAGCCGGACGTACCAGAGGTCGCGCGGAACCATCTCCACCCGCTTGCCGTCCACGACGCGCAGCGCTCCGTCCGGCGTCAGAAAACTGAAACGGACGTACGTCGCGTCGTGGTGCGCGTATCCCCCGCCGACCGTCAGGCCCGACGCCTCGGCCGGCTGCCAGGAGGCGTCCACCTCCACTCCCTTGAAGCGCTCCTCGCCCGCGTTCGTCAGGGCGGGCTGTCCGTCGGGCCCGAGGATCCCCACGACCATGTTCTTGAAGGTCATGTCGAAGAGCGAGAGGTCGAGCGAGAGCTGCTGTTTCAGCCAGCGCGTCTTCAGGCCGATCTCGCCCGAATAGGTCCGCTCCGGCTCGAGGATCCGGGCCGACTCCGCCTCCGTCAGGTTCGGGGCGGCCGGCTTGAAGTTGCTCTTCCACGATCCATAGAGGTTCGCCGTGTCGAGCGGTCCGGCCGGTTTCGAGAGGAGCCGGAAGAGACCCGAGACGCCCCCCGACCAGGCCCCGTTGCTCTGCGAGTCGGTCGTCACGTCGGGAGACGGCGTACCGACCTCCTGCTCGGGTCGCCTGGAGCGCCTCGCTCGTCAGGTCGTAGCGCGCGCCCGCGGTGACCGTGAACCAGGGCACGGGCGTCCACTCGTCGTTGACGTAGAAGCCCCAGGAAGGTCCGCCGGTCCTGGAACGAGCGGTTGTCGCCGACCGGGATCTGGCCGAGGGACGGGACGATCGGAACCGGGGAGACGACGAGGTCGAAGTCGAACCCGATCCCGGCCGCCGTCGTCCGGCCCCACGTCAGGCCGATGCCGCCGACGAGGTTGTGTCTCCCGGCCGCCTGAAACGTCGCCGACGGCGCGCAGGTCGTCGAAGACGGCCGACTCGACGGGCGTGAGCGACGTGCCGGTGGCCGAGGCGGTGACGCCGTCCGTCGCGCGTGATGAACGACCGGGTCTGGATCTGTTCGTCACGCGTCAGTCCGAGCGTGTTCTCGAGCTTCCAGCCCGAACCGAGCGGAAGCGAGAGATCCTCCCGAGATCGTGTTGAACCGGTGGTCGAGGCGGGCCCCGGCGACCGCATAGTTTCGCTCGGCCACGAAACCAGGGATTGGCGCCCCCGCGTCGTACGGCAGAGGCGAACCAAAGTAGTTGTACCAGAGCGCCGTCGTCAGGGCGAGGCGGAACGTCGCGTCCCCCACCTTGTGCTCGCCGGAGAGGGTGAGACGGGTATCAGAGAACGTCGTCCGATCCTGCCAGCCCGCTTCGCGGGCGATCGCTCCGGCGAGGCGGACCGTCCTTTCGGGGCCCGCGTTCCCCGACCAGTTCACGCTCGCGTTCCATTCCGAGAACGAACCGCCTGCCGCGCGAGCCACCCCGTGCGGCGCACCGCCCGCCCGGGTGAAGACCTGGACCATCCCGGCGAAAGCCGAGACGCCGTAGAGCGTTCCCTGCGGCCCCTTCACGATCTCGATCCGGTCGATGTCGTCGACCGGGATCTGCGCGAGCGACGGATTGAACGGCCCCCCGGCGGGAACCCCGTCGACGGTGATCAGGAGCGCGTCGAACTCCTTCAACCCCCAGACCCCGATGTTCGCCGCGTGCGCGCCGTTGTCCGAGCCGTTCCCCGTGTCGATCCCGGTGACGTTCTGGATCGCCTCGGCCACCGTCCGGACGTTCCGGTGCCGAAGCTCCTCGCCCGTGATGACCACCGTCGAGGCCGGGATGTCGACGGCGTCCTCGGGGAGCTTCGTGGCCGAGACGACGACCTCGGCCGTGGCGGTCGGCGACGGCGGTGCCTGCGCCCCGAGCGGAGCGGAGCCGAGTAACAGCGACAGGACGAATGACGTCCTGAATTGAAAAGACTTCATGGGACGAAACCCTTTCCGGAGGCGGAGCCTCCCCCCGATTCCGAGCGACGGGTGGACGAAGGGCTCGCCCTACTCGCGAAGCGGGAGGAACGAGGGAAGGCGGAGGACGGATCGGGACCCGTCCTGAAAGGGCACCCATGCCGGGCTCTGCTCCGGAACGGCGAGAGCCTCGGGACCGGCCGGAAGGACGCGAGCCGGCTCCTCGAAGCAGTCCCGGGCGTCGTCCAGTGGCGTCCAGCGCCCCGAGCCCGGACTTCCGAGGGCGGACGTCGGAAGGCTGTCCGGGCTGGCATCCGCTTCACGGGTCTTCCACTCGCCGTCCCGGAACCGGAGCGCCTCCGCGGGGACGCCCGAACCCGGGACGATGGCGAACTCGGCGCTGACGGCGACGATCCTTTCTTCGAAGCCGCCGCCCCCTTCGCGGAGGGCGAGGACGGCATGCTCCGCGGGAAGAGCCGGGACCCGCCAGGAAACCACGCCGTCGCCCGGCCCGATCTCGCCGGTGAGCCGGACGGGAAAGCTCCTCCCGCCGTCGAGGGAGAGGACCAGCTCGCGCTCTTCCGCTCCCGCCGTCGCCGGCCCGAGAGCGACCGCCTCCACCCGCCCGGCCGCGAGCCGTCCTTCGACCCCGGGGCCGAGAGGTGGCGAGGCTGCGGCGCTCCCCGCGATGAGCGTGAAGAGAGCCGCCGCGTCACGGAGTCGGTTGCGCATTGGAAGCCGGGCGGAATCCTACGTCATGTCCTGCGACGTCGTCTCAGAATCGTCCGGCGATGGCGAAGGTCGCGTTGAAGCCGGGCGCCGGCACGCCGAGCTCGTCCGGCGTCCCGGGATACTCCTTGTTGAGCAGGTTCCCGAGGACGACGCGCGCCTCGAGGCCCCGAAGGAGCCGGTACCCGGCGGACAGGTCGACGATGCCGTAGCCGGGGGTCACGATCTCCGTCGGCCCCGGCCGGTCGTCCCGGGCGAAGACGGCGAACCGGGCCCGGATCCAGAGCCGGTCGACCGGGCGAGCGTCGAACGAGATCCCTCCGTTCAGGGGCGGGATGTCGGCCACCGGCGCCCCGTCCTCCCTGACGCTTCCGCGGACCCAGGTCCCGAAGAACTGCAGGCTGTACCCCGGCGCCAGGAGGAAGCCGGCCTCCAGCTCCCCGCCGTAGATCTCGGCCGTGCCGCGGTTCCGGAAGACGTAATCGGCGCCCTTCCTGTACCTTTCGACGAGGTCGTAGATCAGGTAGTAGTAGCCGTATGCGGCGAGGTGGGCCGGCCCGACGCGGCTCCGGACGGCGAGGTCCCACTGGTCGCTCGTCTCCGGCACGAGATCCGGGTTGCCGATGACGAAGCCCCGCCCGGAGACGCCGCGGTAATAGCGGTCCGAGAGCGTCGGCATCCGGAAGCCGTGCGCCCACTGCGCCGTCACGCTCGTCTCCGGAAGCGGCGTCCAGGCCAGCGCCGCCATCCCCGACGGGGCGGTGTCCGTGGCCTCCCGGTCGCCGAAGTACCCGGCGACGTTCTTCGACCAGACGGCGTCGCCGCGGAGGCCCGCCGAAAGCGACAGGCGGTCCTTCACGAGCGGCGTCTCGAAGTCGGCGAAGACGGCCAGATCGAGCTGGTTCGCGTCCTCGATGGCGACCTCGGTGACGACCTTCGTCGGGTCGCCGGACATGTCGTAATTGGTGTAGGAATTCGTCGCGTGGAGGTTGTACCGGCTGACCGCCTCGAGTCCGACGCGCAGCGCACCACTTCCGAGGGCCCGCCGGCCGACGGCGCGGAGGGAGACGTCGTTCGAGCCGACGAACGCTTCAGAGAGGAACCGGGGCGTCGTGGGCGTGGCGAGGAGGTCCCGGTCGGTGACGAGGACGTACCGGTCGAGGAACGACCGGATCTCTACGCTGGAAAAGCCGAGGAAGCCGGCGAGGTCCGCGCCGATCGTGAAGCGGTTCGAGTCCTCGCGCGGGTAGTAGGCGCGGGTCACGTTGGAGTCCTTCGCCGGCTTTCCCACGTCTCGCCCCTCGCCGAGCTGGACGCCGGCGAAGAGCGTCGCGGAACCGACGGGGTAGAGGACCCGGAGGAGTCCACCCCGGTCCCGGGCGGCCGAGTTGTCCACCGTTCCCGACGGGGCCTCGTAGTCGCGGAAGGCTCGCTGCGTGAACTGCGCAAGGACGGCCCCTTGCCCGGCGGGGACGTTCGCCTCGACGCCGATCCCGGCCTCCTCCGGACCGGTGCCGGCCGCGAGGGCGTACCGCGCCGCGAAGCCGTCAACCCGGGGGAGCGGCGTCCGGCCGTGAATCACGCCGCCGAAGGCGTCCGAGCCGTAGAGGACCGAGCCCGGCCCGCGGACCGCCTCGACGTTCTCCAGCGCGAACGGATTCAGCCAGCTGGCCGACGGGCCGGCCCGCCGCTCGGCGGTCACGCGCCCGTCGTCGAGCATCAGGAGCGTCCGGCCGCGGGCCAGGCCGCGGACCGAGGGGACGACGGACTGCCCTTCCTCGATCCGGCTCGTTCCCGGCATCTCGGCGAGCGCGTCTGCGAGGCGCTGGGGCCGGCGCTCCTCCATCTCCTCGCGCGTCACGAGGGCCGCCGCGCTCGCCGGCGGCGCCGGCGTGGACGGGGCCACGTTGCTCCAGACCTCGACCTCGGCGGTCCGGGGCGACGGCAGCCGGAGATCAAGGACGTTTCCGGGCGCTGCAGCCTGGACGCGGACGAGGCCCAGCCAGGTGCCGGTGGCGCTCGTCACGGCCAGCTCGAAGGGAACCGGAGGTTCGACGTCGAGGCGAAAGGTCCCGTCGGCCCCGCTCGACACGGAGCCTGTCTGCCCGAGAAGCGCGATGCGCGCTCCCGCGAGCGGCTTACCCGCCGCGTCGAGCAGACGGAACGTCGTCCGCTCGGCGGCCTCCGCGGGGACGGACACCGCGAGCAGCCCCGTGGCGGTGACCAGGAAAAGGACGACGAGCGTCCTGAAACGGAGATTTCCCATCGAACGAAGCCCTTTCCGGAGGCGGAGCCTCCGTTCATCTGGCGACTGCGGGTGTGAGATTCGCCCTACTCGCGGAGCGGGAGGAAGAGGATGACGCGGGGCCGGAGCCGGGATCCGCCCGGCAGGGGCGCGATCGTCGGCCCGCGCTCCGGAGCGGCGAGCCTTTCCGGTCCGGCCGGAATCCCGCGGACCGGCGTGTCGAGGGCGACCTCCCCGTCGAGGAGAGGCCTGAGGTGGTCCTGTCCCGCGCTCCCGAACGAAAAGGACGGGAGAACCGTCCGGCCGTCGTCCGCCTCGCGCGTCTTCCACTCGCCGTCCCGGAACTGCAGCGTCTCCTCGGAGACGCCGGGCCCCGGAACGATCGAGAACTCGGAACCGGCGGAAACGATCGTCTCGTCCAGCCCGTCGCCCCCCTCGCGAAGGGCGAGGACCGCGTGCTCCGTCGGAAGCGCGGGGACGCGCCACGAGGCCGACCCGTCGCCCGGCCCGATCTCCCCGGTCAGGCGGACGGGAAAGGTCCGGCCGCCGTCGAGGGAGAGGATCAGCTCACGCTCGTCGACGCCCGGGGACGCGGCGTCGAGCCGCACCGTCTCCGTGCTCCCGGCCCGAAGGCGCGACGACGGCGCCGGCCCGAAGTCGGCGGCGGCCGCCGCCGGAGGCGCCCCGAGGAGGGCGCCGAGACAGGCCCCGGCCAGCCAGGCCCGCTCGCGCCCCGCTCGCCGTCCGCTGCTGCGGCGCATGACCGGGAGTCTAAGGCCCGAGGTACTTCTTCATCCAGCCGAAGGCGGACTCGTGCCAGAGCCTCGAATTCCAGGGCTTCAGGACGAAATGCCCCTCGTCGGGGAAGACCAGCGCCTCGCTCGGGACGCCGCGGCGCCGGAGCAGCGTGAAGAGCTGGAAGCCCTGGTCGAACGGCACCCGGTAGTCCAGCTCGTTCGACACGACGAAGGTCGGCGTCACGATCTTCTCGGCGTAGTTGTGGGGCGAGCAGCGAGCCGAGTGGGCCTTGAACTTCGCCTCCCACGGGACGCCGCCGAGATCCCAGTCGGTGAACCAGAGCTCTTCGGTGGCGTAGGCCATCGTGTCGAGGTTGAAGTTGCCGTCGTGCGTGAAGGCCGCCGCGAAACGGTCCGTCCGGGTCAGGATCCAGTTCACGGCGTAGCCGCCATAGCTCGCCCCGGCGATCCCCATCCGTTTCGGGTCGACGAAGGGCCTCTTCGCCACGTCGTCGAAGACGGCAAAGAGGTCGCCCATGACCTTTCCGCACCAGTCGCCCGAGATCTCGTCGACGAACGTCTGGCCGAAGCCGGTCGAGCCCCGCGGGTTCGGCAGGACGACGATCCACCCCTGCGCGGCCCAGAGCGTCGGGTTCCAGCGGTAGTGCCAGCTGTCCTCCCAGGCGCCCTGCGGGCCGCCGTGGATCAGGAAGACGACCGGGTACTTCTTCGCGGCGTCGAAGCCCGGCGGCGTGAGGAGCCACGACTGGACGGGCGTGCCCCCCGCGCCCCTGACGACGAAGCTCTCGGGAGCGTTCCGCGTCGTCTCGGCGAGCCATCTCGCGTTCTCGCTCGTGAGGGCCCTGGCCTCTTTCCCGTCGAGCGGCAGGCGAAAGATCGCGGCGGGCGCCGTCATCGTCGATTCGGAGAAGACGACGAAGCCGGGACCGGCCGAAAGGGACCCGATGAAGCCGCCCTTCTTCAGCTCCTTCGGCCTCCCCCCGGCGAGGGAAACCTCGTAGAGGTTGACCCGGCCGCCGCTCTGCGCCGTGAAGTAGACGGTCTTCCCGTCCTTCGAGAGGACGAACGCCTCCACCGAGAGGTCCGGCTCGGTGAAGACCGTCCGCTTCGACTTCGACGCGACGTCCCACGCGTCGAGCCACCACCGGTCCGCCTCGAAACCCGCCCGCCGCTGCGAGCGCGTGACGACCGTCGCCCCGTCCGGCGTGAAGGCCGGATCGACGTCGGCGGCGGCGTTCTGCGTGAGCTTCTCGGCCGCTCCGCCCGCGGCCGGGACGAGGAAGACGTCCTTGTTCGTCGTCCACGCCTCGGCGTCGTTCCCCTCGCGGTTCGAGACGACGGCGATCCACTTTCCGTCCGGGGAGTACGCGAACCCGCCGTCCTCGTAGAAATGGGGTGGAGAGTCGAAGTCCCCCGGCGTCACGTCGGCCGTCTTTCCCGTCTCGAGGTCGGCCACGAGGACGTGGTGGCGTACCTCGGGGCGCCACGAGTTCCAGTGGCGGGACATGAGGCGGGTCAGGTGGTAGGCCTTCACGGGCTCCTTCTCCGCGTCTTCGAGCTTCTTCCGGTTGCATGCCTCGTCGGCGCAGCCCGGGTAGACGTCGGCCACGAAGGCGACCTTCTTTCCGTCCGGTGAGAAGACGAGCGGTCCGTCCGCGCCGCCGGGGACGTCCGTCACCTTGCGGGCCTCGCCGCCGAGAAGGCTCATCACCCAGACCTGCGACGCGTCGCTTCGCGTCGAGAGGAATGCGACCGCCGTTCCGTCCGGCGAGAAACCGGGCGTCGTGTCGCTCTTCTCGTTTCGCGTCAGCGGCCGGGGGGGCGCCGAGCCGTCGGACGGCACGATCCAGACGTCGGCATTCCGCTTGAGCGATTTCGGATCCGTCTCCGTCCGGACGAAGACGACCCACTTGCCGTCGGGGGAGAGGCGCGGATCGCCGACGCGGACGGCCGTCAGGAGGTCGTCGATCGTCATCGGCCGCGCGGCGGCGGCGGGAAGGGCGGCGGCAACGAGGAGTATGGCGAGCGCGAACCGGAATCGAGAGCGCATACGAACCTCCGAAAGGCGTTCAGACGCCCGGACGAAGAAAAAAGGCCGGCTCGAAAGCCGGCCTCGGACCCTGTCTGGTGAGCCGCGAGGGACTTGAACCCCCAACCCAGAGATTAAGAGTCTCTTGCTCTACCAATTGAGCTAGCGGCCCGTCTGCCGCCCGGCTGAGGCCCGGGCAGCGGGGGCGAAATATACACGAAATCGGTCAACTCTCCTTCTTCCGGATCAGGTACTTCGTCTCGCTGCTTCCGATCGGCGAGAAGCCGACGATGATGAGCGCGGCGTTCCCGGCCCCGACGTCGGGCAGGGTGCACGACGTCTTCACCATGCCGTCGTTGCCCGTCACGCCGCGGAAGAGGATCTGCGGCGGGCCTCCCGTCGACACGACGCGAATCGTGACCTGAGCCCCCGCGACGGCCTTCCGGGTGATCGACGTGGAAGCGATGACCGTCAGCGGCACCGTGGCGCCGGAGACGAACTCGCCGCCTGCCATGATCGAGAGCTCCAGGCGCTCGGACGCGGCCTCGGAGGCGAGGTACTCGACGATCACCTGGTCGAGCGTCTTCGGTCCCGAGGCGGAGGCGGGCGTCTTCCGCGGCGCCTCGGCCGCCGCGGAGGCCGCCGGAACGGGGACCGTCGACGGTGTGGCGGGCCTGAAGGCCGGCGCCACCGCCGAAGGGAACGGAACCGGCAACTGCGCCGGCGGAGCGGCCGCCTGCGGCGCAGGAGGTGGCGGCACCTGAGGCTGAGGCTCCGCCGCCGTGGCGGGGGCGGAGGCCGGGCGAGGCGACGGCGGGGACGGCGCTCGGAGAGCGTCGGCGGAAGGTGCCGCTGTCGGGGGCGCAGGAGCGGGGCCGGGCGAAACGACCGTCTCGAGGACGTGGTCGCCCGAAACCATCCTTCTCGGTGGAACGCGCTGCTCGACGGGGGCCGGGGAGGGCGGCGCCGGTTTCGGCGGGGCGGCCGGCCTTGCCGTGACGCCCGACGCCGGCCTCGCTGGGCCCGGCGCCGGAGCCGGTCTCGCGGCGGCAGGGCGCACGCCCGAGCGTTCCTTCGGCGGCGCGGGGCGCGACCCCGGGTCGCCCGGCAGCGGCTCGACCGGTGCCGAGAGAATCGCGGCGACGGCGGCCACGGCGGCGGGCGACACACCCGGCGAGGCCGGGAAGGTGTCGTCGGGCAGGTCGAACGGTGTCTCTCCCGACTCTTTTTTGTCGAGCCGCCCTCTCCGGATCGCCTCGAGGATCCGGCGATGCTGGAGGTCCATCAGCTCCCGTACGGCCTTCTCGTCGATCTTTCCGGCGTGGACGTGCTCTCCGTACGGGCTCTTTTTCGAGAGGAGGATCTCTCCACCCACGTAGACGAGCGACTCCACGACGGGGTTGGACGGACCCCGATCCTCCGTCTGCACGTGGAAAACGCGCTCAGCGTGCTTGATGTCGGTGTTAAAGCCGGTCAGCACAGCGAATTCTGAATTCTAGTCGAGCCGGCCTTCCACCGGAATCAGTCCCGGGGACGTCGACCGGCGATCACGTCCCGAAGAAAACGTCCCGTTGCCGAGGCCGCCATCGTGGCCACGGCCTCCGGCGTCCCCTCGGCGATCATCTCGCCGCCCCGCGCGCCCCCTTCGGGGCCCAGGTCTACCACCCAGTCGGCCGTCTTTACGACGTCGAGATTGTGCTCGATGACGATGACCGTGTTGCCCCGCTCGACGAGAGCGTGCAGCACCACGAGGAGCTTCTTCACGTCGTCGAAGTGGAGGCCCGTCGTCGGCTCGTCGAGGATGTAGAGCGTCCGCCCCGTGGCCCGCCGGGCCAGCTCGCGCGCCAGCTTCACCCGCTGCGCCTCGCCGCCGGAGAGCGTCGTGGCGGGCTGGCCCAGGTGGATGTAGCCGAGCCCGACCTCGTTCAGCGTCGTGACGACGTTGCGGATCACGGGGACGTGGGCGAAGACCTCGGCCGCCTGCTCGGCCGTCAGCGCGAGGATGTCCGCGATGTTCAGGCCCTTGTAGCGGACCTCGAGCGTCTCGCGGTTGTAACGCTTGCCGCCGCAGACGTCGCACGTGACGTAGATGTCCGGAAGGAAGTGCATCTCGATGGCGGTCTGTCCCCCGCCGCCGCAGCTCTCGCACCGTCCCCCCTTCACGTTGAACGAGAAGCGTCCCGGGCCGTATCCCCGCATCCGCGCCTCGGGAACCTGCGCCATCAGCTCGCGGATCGGGCTCATGAGATTCGTGTACGTCGCCGGGTTCGACCGGGGCGTCCTTCCGATGGGCGACTGGTCGATGTCGATCACCTTGTCGAGATGGGCGAGGCCGTCGATCCGCGTGTGCGCCCCGGGCTTCTCCGTGGAGTCGTGGAACGTGCGCGCGGCGGCCCGGTAGAGGATGTCGTTCACGAGCGTCGACTTCCCCGATCCCGAGACGCCCGTCACCGCCGTGAGGACCCCGAGCGGGAACTTCACGGTGATCCCCTTCAGGTTGTTCTCCCGCGCGCCCACGACGGCGAGCGTCTTCCCGCTTCCCGCCCGGCGCGACGCCGGCACCTCGATCGACAGGGTCCGCGCGAGGTACTGCCCCGTCAGCGACCGGGGAAACGCCGCCAGCTCGTCCGCCCTCCCCTCGCCCACGATCTCGCCGCCGTGGATCCCGGCGCCCGGGCCGAGGTCCACCACGCGGTCGGCCGACCGGATCGTCTCCTCGTCGTGCTCCACGACGACGACGGTGTTCCCCAGGTCGCGCATCGCCAGCAGCGTGTCGATCAGCTTCCGGTTGTCCTTCGGGTGGAGGCCGATGGAAGGCTCGTCGAGGACGTAGAGGACCCCCATGAGCTTCGAGCCGATCTGCGTGGCGAGGCGGATCCGCTGCGCCTCGCCTCCCGAGAGGGTCGCCGAGGCCCGGGCCAGCGAGAGATAGCCGATCCCCACGTCGTTCAGGAAGCCGAGGCGGTCGGAGATCTCCTTCAGGATCTTGCCGGCGATCTCGCTCTCGCGTTTCGTCAGGGTCAGGCCTTCGAAGAAGACCTTCGCGTCCTCGAGCGTCAGGTTCGCCAGCTCGTCGATCGGCCGTTCCGCGACGAGGACCGAGAGCGCCTCCTTCTTGAGCCGCCGTCCGTTGCACTCGGGACAGGGCGTGGAGGAGAGGAACGCCTCCAGCTCGAGGCGGAGGTCGTCGCTCTCCATCTCCCGGTACTTCTCCTCGATGAGGAGGAGCAGCCCCTTGTAGGACGAGGACCACTGGTACTGGCCCTTCTCCGACTTCCAGCGCCACTTGATCTCCCGGTCCCCCGAGCCGTGGAGGATCAGGTCGCGGACGTCCTTCGGGAGCTTCTTCCACGGCACGTCGAGCGGGAACTTCGCCGCCTTCGCGAGCTGTTCGATCTGGCGGAGCCGCCAGGCCGAGGAGCCCACCTTGAAGAGCGCGATCGCCCCCTCCTCGATCGAGAGCTCCGGGTCGCGGATGATCCGTTCCGGGTCGGCCTTCTTCACCGAGCCGAGGCCGCTGCAGGCCGGGCAGGCGCCGAACGGCGAGTTGAAGGAGAAGAGGCGCGGCGTGATCTCGGTCAGCGAGGTCCCGCAGTCGGGGCAGGCGTACGAGGTCGAGAGCGTCTCGTCCCGGGTCGGTCCGTCCCCCCCCGTCACGACGGCGATCGTCACGAGGCCCCCCGCCACCTTCGTCGCCGTCTCGAGCGAATCCGTGAGGCGCCGGCGCGTGTCGTCGTCGCGCCGGACGCTCAGCCGGTCGACGACCACCTCGATCGTGTGCTTCTTCTGCTTGTCGAGCTCGGGCGGCGACTCGAGGTCGACCATCGCCCCGTCCACCCGGGCGCGAAGGAAGCCCTGCTTCACCATCTCGGACATCTGCCGCCGGTACTCGCCCTTCTTCCCCCGGACATACGGCGCCAGGAGGAGGAACTTCGTCCCCTCCGGCATCGCGAGGACGCGGTCGGTCATCTGCTGGATCGTCTGGGCCGCGATCTCCCGCCCGCAGGAGGGGCAGTGGGGCCTGCCGATCGAGGCGTACAGAAGACGGAGATAGTCGTAGATCTCCGTGACCGTGCCGACCGTCGAGCGGGGGTTCTTGGAGGTCGTCTTCTGCTCGATGGAGATGGCCGGAGACAGTCCCTCGATCGAGTCGACGTCGGGCTTCTCCATCTGCTCGAGGAACTGCCGGGCGTAGGCCGAGAGCGACTCCACGTAGCGCCGCTGGCCCTCGGCGAAGAGCGTGTCGAAGGCGAGCGACGACTTGCCCGACCCCGAGACGCCGGTCACGACGACGAGCGCGTTGCGGGGAATCGTCAGAGAGACGTTCTTGAGGTTGTGCTCGCGGGCGCCGCGAATGACGATCGAGTCCATCGGACGAAGGGCTTCTCCCCCCAGGGGACGAATCCCTGCGGGAGGCGAAGTATCTCGCAAGGAGAGGCTCAGCCGGCCGCGAGGCGCTTCCGGAGTCCCCGCGCCGCGTTCCGGAGCCCCCGCGGCCAGAGCCCCGGCGGGTTCCGGCGGAGAAACTCGAGGAGCGCCGGCGGATAGGCTCTCCACGGGACGGGGTGCGGATCGGTGGCCTGGCTCCGGCCGTCCAGCCGGTGGTCCCACTTCGCCACGCACCACCAGAGCGACACGTATCCGGTCCGGCGCTTGACGAGGTCGATGATCTCGTCGAGCGCACGGTCCCATCCGGCGACGGTCTTCGCGTCCTCGTGAAGCCGCGCGCCCGCCAGCTCGCGGTCGAGGAAGAGCCCGCACGACGGTCCGTACCGCGCGACGATGCGCAGCCAGTAGTCGTAGTCCATCGTGTGGTGGAGGGTCTCGTCGAATTCCCCCACCTCCTCCCAGACCTTGCGGCGGAAAAAGGCCGCGGGCTGGGCGACGAAGCACGAGTCGGCGAGGCAGGCGAGAGCGTCCTCGCGGACGAGGTACGGCGAGACGGTCCGCCCCTCCGCGTCGAGATAGGCCGCCCGCCCCCAGACGAAGAGCACCTCGGGATGGGCCGCGAACGCCTCTCCCACGGCGGCGAGGGCGCCGGGCCGGAGGATGTCGTCGCTGTTCAGGTATCCGAGGACCTCTCCGCGCGCGCGCCGGAGGCCCCGGTTGATGGCGTCGGCCTGGCCGCGGTCCTTCTCGGAGACGAACGTCACGCGCCCTTCATACGAGCGGAGGATCTCCAGGGTGCCGTCCGTCGAGCCGCCGTCCTGGACGAAGTGGTCGAGGCCCGGGACCTCCTGCGCGAGGACGCTCTCGATCGTGGCGCGAAGAAAGTTCCCCTGGTTGAGCGACGGCGTGACGAGGGAGATCGTCGGCAGCCGGCTCGCGCTCACCGCCTCGCTCCCCGCCGGTAGAGGGCGCGAAGCCGGACCCAGTTCGCGAGCAGCACGAGGACGCGGAGAGCGAGCGAGAACGGCCAGAGAAGCCGTGGCCCGTGGCGCCGCCAGATCGCCGCGTGGGCCGAGAGCGACAGGTTGTGTTTCGGGTCGCCCAGCCACAGGGCGTAGGTCCGCGCGGCCGGCGGGCCCGCCACCCGCGGGTCGTAATCGCCCACTTCGTGGAAGAGCCGGGCCCGGGGGGCGACGACGAGCCGGTGGCCGGCCCTCCGAGCCCGAAGGGTGAAGTCGACGTCGCCCCAGGCCTGGGGAAATCGCCGGTCGTCCGGAAGGCCGATCTCCCGGAAGACCTCGCAGGGCACGGACGTCCCCATTCCGAAGAGCCAGTCCACGTCGAAAGGCTCGGCCGGCAGCCGGGAGACGCTCTCGCCGTGATGGAGCCCGCGGATCCCGCGCCGCCACCACTCGACCGCGCCCCCCGCCGACCAGACCCGTCCGGGCTCCTGCGCGTACAGGACGGCGCTCCCGATCAGGGCGTCGGGATGCCGGGACGCCGCCTCGGCCAGCCGGTCGAAGTAGTCCGCAGCGCACGTCACGTCCTGGTTGAAGAAGAGAACGGCCCGGTCGCCCCGCTCGAGCGCCCGCTCGACGCCGCGGACGATGCATCCCGTCCACCAGGCCGGCGCCTCCGTCCGGATCACCTCGACGCCGGGGAACTCGCGGGCCAGCTCCTCGCCCGACGCGCTCCCCTCGTCGTCCACGAACAGGATTCGCGCCGCCCCCGCGCGGACGAGCGACGCCAGCGCACGCCGAGACGCCTCCGGGCGGCGCCAGGCCGGGATGACGACCGTCGGCGTCGCCGTCAGCCCCTCTCCCCTCCGCCGTCGATCGCCGCCAGCTCGGCGTCGACCATGATCCTCACCAGCTCCTCGAAGGTCGTCTTCGGCTCCCAGCCCAGCTCGCGCCGCGCCTTAGACGCGTCACCGCGCGTTTCGCTGATGTCGAGGGGGCGCTTGAAGTGCGGATCGAGAACGACGTGCTCTTTGTAGTCGAGCCCGACGTGCGTGAAGGCCGTCTCGCAGAAATCGCGGACCGAGTGCGTGACGCCCGAGGCGAGGATGTAGTCGTCGCCGCGGTCGGCCGCGACGATCCTCCGGATGCCGGCCACCGTGTCGACCGCGTAGCTCCAGTCGCGCTTCGGCTCGAGCGTGCCGAGGTGCAGCTCCGTCTCAAGGCCCCGGGCGATCCGCGCGGCCCCGCGCGCCACCTTCCGGGTCACGTAGTTCTCGCCCCGCCGCGGGCTCTCGTGGTTGAAGAGGATCCCCGCCGACGCGTGGAGGCCATAGGCGCCCCGGTAGATCCGGACGAGGTTCAGCGCGTAGACCTTCGCCGCCGCGTAGGGATTGATGGGCGCCATCGGCGTCTTCTCGGTCTGCGGCACCTCGAGGGGCTCGCCGAAGATCTCGCTGGTCGCCGCAAAGAAAAAGCGGCATTCGGGCGCCACTTGCCGCACGGCCTCGAGGAGGCGCAGCGTCCCGAGGCCCGTCGCCTCGGCCGTGTACTCCGGCATGTCGAAGGAGATCCCGACGTGACTCTGCCCCGCGAGGTGGTAGATGACGTCGGGGTCCACCTTTCGCACGAGGGCCACGAGGCTGCTCGTGTCCTGCAGGTCGGCGTAGTGAAGCTCGAGACGCCCTTCCGCCTTCGCGGCCCGGAGCGCGGGGAGGACGTCGAGGCGCGTCCGCTGAAGAAGGCTCGACTGCCGGACCATGCCGAAGACCCGGTCCCCCGTGGCGAGGTGCGACTCGGTCAGGTACGACCCGTCCTGTCCGGTGATCCCCGTGATCAGAACGCGCGACATCACGGACGCCATTGTGCCAAAGTGACGGCGTGGCCTCCGGCGCGCCCCAGAAGGTCTTCGTCGACCTCGCACCGCTCGCGCCCGACGGCTCCAACGGCGGGGCCGCCGTCCTCGTCCTCCGCCT
The DNA here is from genome assembly GCA_963801475.1 of uncultured Acidobacteriota bacterium. GTDB lineage: Bacteria > Acidobacteriota > Thermoanaerobaculia > UBA5066 > UBA5066 > DAOMFB01. The sequence goes on from CAWDEX010000002.1 coordinate 209,263, forward strand.
CCTCCGCGCCCTGCTGGCCCGGCCGGACGCCCACGAGTACCACCTTCTCGTGAAGCCGTTTGCAGAGAGCGCCGTGTCCGGCCTGATCGGGGCGGGCGCGATCCTCCACCGACTCGGCCCCGGCCTCGACGTCGAGGAGCCGCGCCGGCTCCTGCGGGAGATGCGGCGGCTTCCGGATCTGCTGGCGCGCGTCCTGCCCGACGCCGCATCCCTGACGAAGTGCGGCGCCGGGATCCTCTTCAGCCCGCTCGGAAGCGCCGCCTTTCACGAGCCGCGGCTCCTCCATGTCGCCGTCATCCACGACGGTTTCCAGGAGCTGACGTTTCCGGGGTTCTTCTCCGACGCGGAGAAACGCCGGCGGCACGCCTTCCGGTCCGACCTGAAGCGCATCGACCTGATCGTCGCCGTTTCGGAGACCGCGCGGGCGGAAGCCCTCGGGCGGCTCGGCGTCAAGGGCGACCGGATCATCGCCGTCCCGAACACGGTCGGCCTCGCCAACATTCGCGCGAGCGCACCCGGCGATCTCCCTTCCGATCCGAGGCTCGTTGCAGGCTCCTATCTTCTCTACCCGGCGAACGCCTGGCCCCACAAGAACCACCCGAGGCTGATCCGGGCGTTCGCGCGGGCCAGCCGCCGGATGGAAGAGGCGAAGCTCGTCCTCTGCGGCGACTTCTTCCGGTCGCTCGACGGCCTTCGACGACTGGCGGCCGATGAGTCGGTCGGAGATCGCGTCGTCTTCCTCCCGTATCTCCCCGAACGAGAAGCATGGGCGCTGATCCGCAGCGCACGCTTTCTCGTCTTCCCGTCGCTCTACGAAGGATTCGGGATCCCGGTCCTCGAGGCGATGGCGCTCGGGACCCCCGTGGCATGTTCCGATCTCCCTGTCCTTCGCGAGGTCGCCGGCGACGCGGCCCTCTTCTTCGATCCGAACGACGAGGCCTCCATCGCCGACACGCTCGCGCGGCTCTGGGAGAGCGGCCCTGCCCGCGAGACCCTGGCCGATGCGGGCCGAAGACGCGCCGACCGGTACGCCGCCCTCGACGTCGTGGGGACGTACCACCGGCTTCTGGCGGGTTGACGCGGATGAGAGAGAAGTTCCGCCGCGAGCAGACCTGGCCTGAGAGGGCCAGCCGACCGCGCCCGCCGGCGAGGACCGGGATGACGGCGCGACGATTCCCTTACGATAGGGACGGCGACCCTGCCGAAAAGAGGAACGAACGCAAATGAAAGTCCGTCGTACTTGCCGGTCCGGGGCCTTGGTCGTCTCAGGGCTTCTCTTCATCGCCGCCTGCACGTCGCCTTCGGCGGCTCCGCCCGCGACCGGGGCGACAAACGCGGGAGCGGAGCCCGCTCCGACCCCCAAACCGTCTCCGCCGCCGGACCCGAGGACCCGATGGCCCGACCAGACGCCCGAAGATTTCGAGGCGGCCTGGAAGCTCGTCGACAAGGCCGTCGCGGCCATGGGCGGCCCCGCCGTCGTGGACGGCGTCCGCTCGCTCGTCTTGGCCTCGAAGCAGCAGCAGCGCTCGCCGCTCGGCGAATACCCGGCCACCGTCACCACGACGGTCCTTTACCCGGCGAGCGTCCGGAGAGACGTCACGCTCCCGGGCGGCACGATCTCGACGGTTCTCACGCCGGAAGCGGCCTGGATCACCGGCTTTCTCGGAACCTTCCCAATGGAGAAGGCGGACAGGGAGCAGTTCGAAGCCGGCGCCATGCGGCTCCCCCTGACGCTCCTCAAGTCCCGGTATGGCCGGCTCTTCCGGGCCTCTTACCCCGGCCCTTTTCTCCCCGGAACGCCGGGGGATCCCCTCATCGTCAAGATCGGCTCCGAGGAGACGCAGTTGTCCCTCGACCCCGAGGGGCGGATCGTGCAGATCGTCTGGACCGGGCCTTCTCCCGTCGATCCCGCGAAGAAGGTGTGGATCCGCGTCAACTACTCGGACTTCCGGACCGTGGACGGGCTCACCTATCCGTTCGCGTCGACGGGCTGGGTGGCCGACGAGAAGGTCTCCACGAGCCAGTTGGAGTCGATTCGCGTTAATGCGGAGATCGATTCCGAGCTCTTCGCGAAGCCCGCCCCGGCGCCGACGCCGGCCGCCGCCCCGACCACGTGACGACGGTCACTTGACATCGAGTCTCAACATCGGAGAATGCCGCCACGTTCGGCGAGCGAACAGAAGCTTCATCCGACAGGGAAACCCGGGGGCGCGATCGGCAGCCCGTGGCATCTTGAAAGATCAATAACCAGAAGAAGGAATGAAAGCATGAAAGGTCTTCACGGCCGCGACGCCGTTCACACCGCCCTGTTGATCCTGGTCCTGGCGACGACCCCCGTGGCCCGCGCCCAGGCGGACCGAAACCTGAATCCCGCCGTTGCGGCCGCGGCGGCGGCCGTCGCTCAGAACACGCTGAGCGGCGGAACTCCGGACGGGACCTCTCCTGACGGCGTCGGGAACCGGCGGACGGGCACGTGGATTGACGCCACCAGGTTCGGAGGGAGGCTGAATCCGACGGCTCCGCAGCTGACCTATGACGTTATGCATTACTACTACGCTCCCGGCGCGTCGGGTAACGAGGGGTACTTCGCTCCGATCGAGTTGGAGCCGGGCGTCTCCGTGGACGGCTTCACCTGCGTTTACAACAACAGCAGCGTCACGCACAACGTCAGCGGCTCCTTCGAGAAGCACTACACCGATCTGTCCACGACTCCGCCTGTGCGCGGCGGTAGCCTCCTGGCGTCGTTCAGCGGGACGCTCAACCAAGGCGTCGCCTCCAAGTTCACGAGTCTTCCCGCCGCTGAAACGATCAAGTACACCGACGGTGTCTTCCTCCTGAATTCCTATCACCTCCGCATAGACATCGCCGCCGACACGAGCTTCGCCGGCTGCTTCGTCTGGTGGACACGCCAGACCTCGCCGGCGCCAGCTACGGCGTCGTTTACCGACGTCCCGACGGGCTACTGGGCCTTCCAGTACATCGAGGCGCTGAAGGCTTCGGGCATCACGGCTGGCGTCACGCCCACGACGTACGAGCCGGAATCCAACGTGACCCGCGCCCAGATGGCCGTTTTCCTGGCCAAGGCCCTCGGCCTCTACTGGGCCTACTGACCCCTCGTCCGCTACGCTGACCTTCCTCGCCCGCCGGCAAACCCGGCGGGCGTTTCTTTCGGCCGGTCCGAGTCGATTCGCGTTAATGCGGAGATCCCCTCCGGGCTTTTCGCGAAGCCCGGCCCGAGGCCGGCTCCAACCTCGACGCCAGCGGCGAGAGGGCCCTGAGTTACCGCCTTGACATCCTCATCGCGAGGCTCAGAATATCGGCCAACAATCTAGAAAATCTAGACGAGACTCAAGAGGAGGAGCAATAGATGAGACTCTTTCGGCGTTTTCTCATCCCGACGGGACTGACCTTCGCGATCGCTTCCTTCCTTGCAACCGGTGCCGCGGCTCAACCGGCGTCGAGCGGCACCGGCGCCTCAGCGCCTGTAGAGGCCCATCAAGGCCGGTCGCCGGATTGGGGAATCACTTCGCAAACCGTCAAGCAGACATCGATCACGGAGTTCAGGCGTACCGATTCGACTCAGTCGTTGAGCGGTGTCAACACGTCGTCCATGTACTACTACCAGAACGCCGGGACACCGGGCGACTGGTGGGCACAGGTGAAGCTGCCGGCAGGAGCCATCGTGGACAGCATCGAGCTGGACGCGTGCGACACCAGCGCCACGGGTCAGATTCAATTCGGAATGATGCGAGCTCAGCAGGGGAATGCCTCTGGCGGGGAGAACATCACCCCTGTTGGCACCACGGGTGTTTCCAACGCTGCGGGGTGCGGCTTCTTCTATGTGAACCCTTCCTCCACGACCACCATCAATAATTTCAATTATCACTACTGGCTGTTTCTGAATTTCGGGGAGCAGACTTCCGCCCTCAAGGTGGCCGGGTTCGAGATCTATTACCACCTTCAGGTTTCGCCGGCACCCGCAGTCGCGAGCTTCACCGACGTCCCGACGAGCTACTGGGCCTTCCAGTACATCGAGGCGTTGAAGGCCTCGGGGATCACAGCGGGTGTCACGCCCACAACCTACGAGCCGGAATCCAACGTGACACGCGCCCAGATGGCCGTCTTCCTGGCCAAGGCCCTCGGTCTCCACTGGCCGTTCTGAGCACGGGCCCGAACCACAGAGACGTCAGCGCCCGCCGCCCCGGCGGGCGCTTTCGTCCCGAAGAGCCGGGTGCGGTCGGATCAGTCTCCGGCAATGGCTCGTCCCGAGAAAGGCCGCTCCCGGACGCGGTTCACGGCGCCGACCAGACGATCTTCCGGTCCTTGTTGTAGAGGACGAGGCCGGGCTCGGGCTCCTTCGAGCCCGTGACGATCGCGAGGCCCCTGTCGTCGTTCATGGTGGCGATGCCGCAGCGCGGCGCGCCGTCGGTCGAGAGGAACTGGACGACCGGAGAGCCGAGGCGAACGGCGACCCAAAGACGGTCGGTGCCGGTCGGGTCCGACAGGGCGAGGCGCGGCACCCCGCTCTCGACCACGAGCTTCACGGCGCTCTTCCGGTCGCCGGCGGAGAGCGACACGGACGGGCCGGCCCCGGAAACGACCGCCACCAGGCGCTCCACCCCCGCCGCGTCGGTCAGGCGGAGAGCCGGCGTGCCGTCGGCCTCGACGCCGAGGGTGCCCCGGACGGTGCCGGACGGGTCGGTCAGCACGACCTTCGTCGTACGCAGCTCAGCGGCAGCCGGACGCCCCGCGGCGCCCGAGACCGCCATCGCGCCGCCCGCGAGGGCCAGGATCAGCCAGGCCCGTCGATGCCAACGCAGCTCGCACGAGAGCGCCTTCAGGGAAGCTTCGATCCGGTCGGGATCGGGGCGATGTGTGCACATCGAACGTCCACCTCTCTCCTCCCGTGGATCACGGCCCCGGAGGAGCGGGAACGAGTCTAAGCAGTTTCCGATGGCCCCGGCGGGCCGCATTCTCCTGATTCCGCTTGACGCTCCCGCTGGCGCACGAATAGTCTGCTCGCTCAAGTAACAGGAGGAGAAGATGAAAGTCCGAGTCGGACTGCTGGTCGCGCTCTCTTTCGCCGCGCTGCTCATGGTGCCTATGACGGGAGTCGCCGACGAGGGCGGCGCTTTCCAGGGCAAGGCCATTCCCGTGGAGGTCAGCCCCTCGCCGGAGCCGGAGACCTATGGCACGGTGAGCCAGACGGCGATGATGGTCGGGTCGTTCTTGTTCGAGGGACGTTCTTCGGCAACGACCATCGAGGCCTTCCTTGGCGTCGAAAGGTACATCACCTCCGTTGGAGGCTACGCTTCCGCCCACCCGGTGCTTCCCAATGGCGCATCGATCGAGAAGATCGAGCTGCGCGCCTGCGACTCCTCCGCCACGGGTGAAGTCGCGCTTCTCTTCGGCCCCTGCGCGGTTCCCGGCGCAAGCTGTACTCTCAGCGGCAGCGTGGCGACCGGCCCCGCGGCAATCCCCGGATGCGGAAACTTCGCGCTGACGCTCGCGAGCCCCGTCCAGGTCGACAACCAGCACCCAATCCTCGTTCAGGTGAGCACGGGAACCACGAGCGAAACGACGTTCAGCGGCGTGAAGATCTACTACAGGCTGCAGGTCTCCCAGGCGCCGGGAGTGGCTTCATTTACCGACGTCCCGACGAATTACTGGGCCTTCCAGTACATCGAGGCGCTGAAGGCCTCGGGGATCACCGGCGGCGTCACGCCCACGACGTACGAGCCGGAGTCTCCCGTGACCCGCGCCCAGATGGCCGTCTTCCTGGCCAAGGCGCTCGGCCTGCACTTCCCGAACTGATCGCCCGTCTTTTTCGTCGCTACCGTGCGCCCGCCGGAGACCCCGGCGGGCGTTTCCTTCGGCTGGCCAGAGTCGGTCCGCGTGAACGAGGAGCCCTCCTCTGCGGTCTTCACGGAAACTGCCCGGCCGGCCGGAACGGGAACGAGCCACGCCCGTCGGTGCCTGCGCTGCTGACGGAAAAGGGTGTTTCGGGAAGCTTCGACCCCTTGGATCGCGTGATGCGTGCACATCAGGTCTCTTCCTTGCTCTTCGCAGAAGGTGTCGAGGCCAAGGAGACGGGAAAGGGTTGGCCCCGTGGCACTTAGCCACGACTGACGGGGACGCTGAACGGCGGCGACGGCGCGGGGAAGATACGGGCCCGGAGAGGGTGCCGCCTTGACCGGCGTCCAGGCCGATCCCAGACTTGAAACAGGATTGTCGGCAGAAGGAGGGACCATGAGAAGAGTGTCAATCGGTATCGTCTGCCTCGTGCTTGCCATCGGAGTCTTCTCGTTCGAGGCGCTGGGTCAGGTGCCCGCCAGCGAGCGAACCCTCGTCACGGATCCGAACCTGCTCGAGAAGATGGGATTCCCGCGCGACGCCACGAACGTCTACATCGCCAACATGACAGCGGCCGCGAAGGCCACCACCGACGTCCCGGCCAGTCCCGACTTCTACGGGCTCTACACCTCTTACACCAATCTCGGCCCGAAGACCTTCGGCGGCCGCGAGGACCTCGCGGGTTCCTGGCAGTTCGACGGTGGAGCAGAGGGGTGCTGCGTGAACCTGAGCCGCAAAGGGACAGAGGTATTCGCAGACGCCACCCTAGAAATTCCCGAAGGCGTAGACCTCCAGTTCGTCCGCTACTGGGCTTACGACACGAACGCGTCATTCGACATGGATTTCTACCTGTTCGAGTCCTGCTGGCCCTCATATGGGGCTGGCCCTACGACGATCACGAACCTCGTCTCGGTGAGCACATCAGGCTCCAGCGGAGCCCAGTCGAATTTTGGTTCTCTCACCAACTACACCGTCAACAACCGGGACTGCAATCTGACGCAGCGGGTTGCCTTCCGGGCCACGACCGGCCTGACGCTCCAGAAGTTCCGGTACCAGTGGCAGCGCCAGGTGTCGCCGGCGCCCGCGGTGGCGAGCTTCACCGACGTCCCGACGAATTACTGGGCCTTCCAGTACATCGAGGCGCTGAAGGCCTCGGGGATCACGGGAGGGGTCACGCCCACGACCTACCAGCCCGAATCCCCCGTGACCCGGGCCCAGATGGCCGTCTTCCTGGCGAAGGCGCTCGGCCTCTACTGGCCATAAACGTTTCGAACAGCCTCGTTGATCCCGCGCCCGCCGGCGACCCCGGCGGGCGTTTCTGTCTCCAGGCCCGGAATCCGTGAACTTCCCCAGCTCGGAGCCACTCCGACAGGGGGAACACGATGAAGGTCTCGCTCATGACTTCTGCCCGATCCCGGTTCCCGCGCGCCATCGCCCTGGCCGTCGGCCTCCAGGGACTTGCGGCATCCGGACACGCCGCGGCCGTCGTCGGACCGCCGCCCGTCACGCTCTCGCCCGTCATCACCTCGGGCCTGACGTCTCCGGTGGCGATCACGAACGCCGGAGACGGCTCGGGCCGCCTCTTCATCACCGAGCAGACGGGTTACGTCCGCATCTTCACCGGGACGGCGCTTCTTCCCACGCCCTTTCTCGACGTCCACACCCTCGTCTCCTGCTGCGGCGAGCAGGGGCTCCTTTCCGTGGCGTTTCACCCGAACTACGCGACGAACGGCTTCTTCTACGTCGACTACACCGACGTCGCCGGAAACACGGTCATCGCCCGCTACCACGTCTCCGGAGACCCGAACGTGGCCGACCCGGCATCCGCCTCGATCCTCCTGACGATTCCCCAGCCCTACGCCAACCACAACGGGGGACAGCTCCAGTTCGGCGCGGACGGCTATCTCTACATCGGGATGGGGGACGGGGGCTCCGGCGGCGACCCGCAGAACCACGCGCAGAACCTGAACGACCTGCTCGGAAAGATCCTGCGGATCGACGTGGACGGAGCCCCGCCGTACGCCATCCCCCCCACGAATCCGTTCGTCGGCGTCCCGAACACGCGGCCCGAAGTCTGGGCCTGGGGGCTCCGGAATCCGTGGCGTTTCAGCTTCGACCGGCTGACCCACGACCTCTACGTCGGCGACGTCGGCCAGAACCTCTGGGAAGAGATCGACTTTCAGCCGGCGTCGAGCCCCGGGGGCGAGAACTACGGCTGGCGGTTCATGGAAGGCTTCCACTGCTACAACCCGCCCACCGGCTGCAACGACGGGACGCTGACGCTTCCCATCCTCGAGTACGGGCATAACCCGGGCTGCTCCGTCACCGGGGGATACGTCTACCGCGGCACCTCGATTCCGCAGCTCTATGGCGTCTACTTCTACGGCGACTACTGCAGCGGGATCGTCTGGGGCGCGGTGCGGGACTGCGCCGGCAGCTGGTCGACGACCCAGCTTCTCGACTCGCCTTACAACATCAGCTCGTTCGGCGAGGACGAATCCGGCGAGGTCTACGTCACCGACCTCGGCGGGGCCGTCTACCGGATCGCGGCCACGCCCGACCACCTGGTTCCGGCCGGCGCGACCCTGAGCCCGACGGTGGCGATCCAGGGGGACCCCGGCTTCACGCTAACCGTGAACGGCTCCGGCTTCGACGGCGGTTCCGTCGTCCGATGGAACGGCGCCGACCGGCCGACGACGCTCCTCTGCCCGAACCGGCTCTCGGTGGTCATCCCGGCCTCCGACCTCTCGACAGCCGGGACGGCGACCGTCACCGTTTTCAACCCGGCGCCCGCGGGCGGAACGTCGTCCGGCCTCGCGTTCTTCGTGAACCCCCGGTTCCTAGACGTGCCGTCCGGATACTGGGCGGCCTCCTGGATCGACCGGCTCGTCAACGCCGGAATCTCCACCGGCTGCGGCCCGCTCCTCTTCTGTCCGGAGGCTCCCATGAGCCGGGCCCAGGCGGCGATCCTCCTCCTTCGGGCGAAGAACGGCGCCTCGTTCACTCCGCCGCCGGCCACGGGAACGGTCTTCGCCGACGTGCCGACGACGGCCTTCGCAGCCGCCTGGATCGAGGCGCTCGCCGCCGCGGGGATCACGAACGGATGCGGCGGAGGGAACTACTGCCCGGACGACGGGGTCACACGGGCGCAGGCGGCGATCCTGCTCCTGAGAGCGAGGAACGGTTCCGCGTACGTTCCGCCTCCGGCGACGGGGACCGTCTTTGCCGACGTCCCGGCGACGGCCTTCGCAGCCGCCTGGATCGAGGCGCTCGCCGCCGCGGGGATCACGACCGGGTGCGGCGGCGGAGCCTACTGTCCGAACGCCGTCGTCTCGCGGGCACAGGGGGCGGTTCTTCTGGTTCGGACGTTTAGCCTGCCTTAGCCTGACGGCCGACAGAGCCTGTCGGGCGATCGTCCGGGGAGACGACGAATTCTGTCGGTTTCCGTCGGTCGGACCGGTTCACCTGTCCCCCCGGCGTGGCCGAAACCGTGATGCGGGTCATCAAAGAAAGCGCCGTCCGAGCCTGATTCTCCCGTCCGGCCCACGACGACTGGATCCGGCGTCCGCTTTGCAGGACCTCTGGCCACAGGAGACAACTCCAATGAGATTCCTCCGCCTCGTTGCCGTCCTCATCGCGGTGGGGCTGTCTCTGGCCGGTCCCGCCGTCGCCCAGCGGCCTGTGGACGAGCAGGCTTTCCGGTGCCTCGAAGGGCCCGTCGCGGCTGGCCAGAAGATCCTCACGGCGCCGATCACCCTCGACGACGGGGCTGTGGTGACGCTGGAAGTCTCGCCTCTCAAGGTCTTCGCCGACGGGGCCGAGATCGTCGTCCACGGGCCGGCCGGAGAGTGGCGCGCCCCGGCGCCTACCGACCGATGGTTCACGGGGAGCGTCGTCGGGGATCCGGACTCGCTCGTCGTCCTGGCCCTCGGCAAGTCCGTCCGCGGCTTCATCGCCACCGCCGGGCGCGTTGCGATCGTCGGCCCGGAGACGGATCCGTACGGCGACACACCCTCCGGCGGCACGTTTGTCCGGACCCTCTCTCCGGAGCTCGACGCGCCGGACGCCCTGCGCTCCTTCACCTGCGGTACGGAGGAGCTGCCTCTCCCGCCGGGCGTTGTGTTCCCCTCCTCCCCGCCGCGAACCGCTCCGCTCTCCTCCACGATGTACTACGCGGGAATCGCCGTCGAGACCGACTACGAGCTGTACGCCAAGTTCAACTCGGTCGCGAACATGACGAAGTACGTGGGCGACCTCTTCGCCGCCGCCTCCGCCGTCTACCAGAGAGACGTCATCGTCACGCTGCAGGTGAACTATCTCTCGATCTGGACGACCCCGGCGGACCCCTGGGACGCGACGGGCAGCACGTCGGCGGCGCTGTCGGAGTTCCTGAGCTACTGGAACGCGAACCGGACCGCCGTCCCCCGCGCCACGGCCCACATGCTCTCGGGAAAGAACCTCGGCGGCGGGGTCGCCTACCTGAGCGCCCTCTGCAGCGGCGGGTACGGCTACGGCGTGAGCGCGAGCCTCAGCGGCGTCGCGCCCGTGAACATCACGACCTGCTACTGGGACTTCTTCGTCGTGACGCACGAGCTGGGGCACAACTTCGGCTCGCACCACACTCACTGCTACTCCCCGCCCGTCGACCAGTGCTACGCCTCGGAGAGCGGCTGCTACAGCGGCCCGGTGAGCGTCCCCCCGGAGAAGGGGACGATCATGAGCTATTGCCACCTCCGTTCCGGCGGGTACAGCAACATCAAGATGTTCCTCGGCGTCGCCGGCGAGCCGAGTGCGGCCGTGAAGAACACGATCCGGACGTACGTAGAAGGCCGGTCCTCCTGCTTCGGTACGGTCCCGGGCCCGGTCGTTACGGGAATCTCGCCGCCCTCGGGCACCCCGGCCGGCGGGACGCCGGTGACGATCAGCGGCACGGGCTTCGCGGGCGGCGCAACGGTGAAGATCGGCGGCTCCGGCGCGACGTTGGTCGTCGTCGCGAGCGCCACGACGATCACGGCCGTGACGCCCGCCCACGCTTCGGGGGTGGTCGACGTCGCCGTGATCAACCCGGGGAACCAGGGCTACACGCTCGTCGGCGGGTACAACTACTTCTGCAACACCGCCACGCCGACCGCAAGCAACACCGGACCGTACTGCGCGGGCGCCACCGTCTCGCTCTCGACGCCGGCCGTCTCCGGCGCGACGTACGCCTGGACCGGCCCGAACGCCTTCACGTCCACGCTTCAGAACCCGACCATCCCGAACGCGACGGTGGCGAACTCCGGCACCTACAGCGTCGTCGTGACGGCCCCCGGGTGCACCGCCTCCTCTCCCGCTACCACGAACGTCGTCGTCAATCCAGTCCCCGCGCCCCACATCACCGCTCCCTCCTCGGCACTCCCGGGCGCTACGGGGCTGACGGCGAGCGTAACTCTCCGCGCCGGGGACACTTACTCCTGGAGCATCGCCAACGGAACGATCACCGCCGGGGCCGCGACGAACCAGATCACCTTCACGGCCGGATCCTCGGACAAGACGGTCCTTTCGGTCGTCGAGGCGACGACAGCCACGGGCTGCGCGTCACCCGCAACCGCCGACGTCTACATCAACGGCGAGCCGGCGGGCCTCGTCGAGGACGCCCACTCCACGGGCCTCACCAGCTCGAACGTCAACAGCATCCTCGAGCCGGGAGAGACCGTCCTGGTCAACCCCTACTGGAAGAACATCGGCACCTCGCCCCTGTCTCTCACGGGCACGGCGTCCGCCTTCACGGGCCCCGCGGGGGCGACCTACACCCTCCTCGACACCTCGGCCGGCTACGGGACGATCGCACCCGGCGCCACCGCCGACAGCTTCTCGGCCGGCGGGCCCTCCTACCGCTTCTCCGTTTCCAATCCGGCGACCCGCCCGGCCGCTCACTGGGACGTCACCTTCCTCGAGACGCTCAGCAGCGGCATCGCGAAGAGCTGGACGCTCCACGTCGGCAAGAGCTTCACCGACGTCCCGGTTTCCGACGTCGCCTATCCCTTCGTCGAGAACATCTTCCACCGCGGCATCACCACCGGCTGCAGCCCCGGCCTCTACTGTCCCTCGATGATTCTTCCGAGGTGGCAGGCCGCGATCCTTCTCGCGCGCGCCATGCTCGGACCGGGCGTTCCCGTTCCGTTTGCCGGCATCGTGGGATCGTCGCCGTACAGCTGCACGAGCGGCGGCACGTCGCTCTTCAGTGACGTCCCTCCAACCGACGTCGCCTGCCCTCACATCCACTACATCTATGGCCAGGGAGTGACCACGGGCTGCGGCGGCGGCAAGTTCTGTCTCAACGACCTGCTGCCCCGCTGGCAGATGGCCATCTTCCTCGCACGAACCACTCTAGGGCCCGGCGTCTCCCCGCCCGTCTCCGGCACCGTCCCGGGCGTCGGGACCTACAGCTGCACGAGTGGCGGCAACTCCCTGTTCGCCGACGTCCCGAAGACGGACGTGGCCTGCCCCTACATCCACTACATCTACTCCCGGGGGATCACCACCGGCTGCGCCGCCGGCCTCTTCTGCCCGAACGACCTCCTTCCCCGCTGGCAGATGGCCGTCTTCATCGTCCGCGCGTTCGGGCTCCCCGTGCTCTACTGACGCCCTCGGGGAGACCAGCCGGCGGCTCATACCGGGTCGCCGGCTGGTACATCGGAATCATCGAGGCCGCGCCGGCGTTTGTTCATTCTCCCGATCAGCCCGAACAGGAGGAATCCGTGTACTTTGGCATCGCGTCCCGGCTCGACGTCCCTTCGCGGCTGCTCGCCCTGATCCTCTTCGTCCCGCTGGCCTTCTCCGCCGCCTCCCAGCCCTCCTCGCCGGAGGTGCCCGCCGCGGAAGCTCTACCGAAGGTCTCGAGCTGGGTGCTGGCAACAACCGAAGCCGGCCGCGAGACCGACTTCCTCGTCGTCCTCTCCCGGCAGGCGGACCTCTCCGGGGCCGCCGCCTTCCCGACCCGGGAGGAGAAGGGGCGGTTCGTCTACGACGCGCTTCGCGAGACGGCGGCTGGAACACAGGGGCCGCTGATCGACCGCCTGAGGCAGCTCGGGGCCCGCTATCAGCCCTTCTTCATCGTGAACGCCATCGCGGTGACGGGGAACCGGAGCCTCGTGATCGAACTGGCCGCCAGGCCCGACGTGGCGCGCGTTGAGGGAAACCCGAGGGTCCGCGTTCCCCTTCCCCGGCCCGACATGACTTTCCCTCCGCCTCTTCGCCCCGACACGGTCGAGACCGGAATCGCCTGGAGCCACGCACCCCAGGTCTGGGCCCTCGGCTTCACCGGGCAGGGGATCGTCGCTGGCGGGCAGGACACGGGATACCAGTGGGACCACCCGGCGCTGAAGCCCGCGTACCGTGGCTGGAACGGGAGCACGGCATCCCACGACTACAACTGGCACGATTCCATTCATTCCTCGACCGGCTCGTGCGGACAGAACGCCACCGCTCCCTGCGACGATTTCGGTCACGGGACGCACACGATGGGGACGGTGGCCGGGCTTTCCGGGACGAACCAGATCGGGATGGCGCCGGGCGCTAAGTGGATCGGGTGCCGGAACATGGACAACGGCAACGGCACGCCGGCGACCTACCTCGAGTGCTTCCAGTTTTTCCTGGCCCCTTATCCGGTCGGGGGCTCCCCGTCGCAGGGGGATCCGGCGAAAGCCCCGAACGTCACGAACAACTCATGGGGATGCCCCCCCAGCGAGGGGTGCTCCTGGAATACCCTCCAGGCCGCTCTCGCGGCCCAGCGCGCCGCCGGTATCTTCACCGCCGTCTCGGCCGGAAACGAAGGCTCCGGCTGCTCCACCGTCTCGGACCCTCCCGCCATCTACGACGACTCCTTCTCCGTCGGAGCCCTGATCTGGAACAGTGACTCGATCGCTTCGTTCAGCAGCCGCGGGCCCGTCACGATTGACGAGAGCAACCGGGTGAAGCCCGACATCGCGGCGCCGGGGACGAACGTTCGCTCCTCCATCCCCGGGGGCGGCTATACGACGATGTCGGGGACCTCGATGGCCGGTCCGCACGTGGCCGGCGCGGTTGCCCTCCTCTGGTCCGCGCAGCCGGCCCTGATCGGCCAGATCGGCCAGACCGAGCGGATCCTGGCGGATGCGGCCCAGCCGATCACCGATATATCGGCCGGGCAGTGCGGCAGCGCCACACCCCCGAACAACGTCTACGGCTGGGGGCGCCTCGACGCAAAGGCCGCCGTGGATCTCGCCCTCGTCCGGCCGGTCGTCTCGGGCCCCTCCCCGGCGTACGGGGCGGTGCAGGGAGGGACGCCGGTCACGATCCGGGGGGCGAACTTCGCCTCCGGTGCCGGCGTCACGTTCGGCGGCGTCGCCGCCACGTCGGTGGTCGTCGTCTCCTCGACCCGGATCACCGCCGTGACGCCCGCTCACGCTCTCGGCGCCGTGGACGTGGCCGTCACGAATCCCGACACCTCCTCGGCGGTTTCGCCGGGGAGCTTCTCGTACATCAACGTGCTCCCCGTCGCTCTCGCGGAGGATCCAACCGGAAACGGCGTCCTCGAGCCGGGCGAAACCGTCGTCGTCTCGCCGACCTGGAAGAACCTCTCCGGCTCGACGCTGACGCTGACGGGCATCGCCTCCTTCTTCACGGGGCCGGGCGGGGCCACCTACAACCTGCTCGACACGGTGGCGGCGTATGGAAACGTCGCTAACGGCGCTTCGGCCGACTGCCGCACGGCCACGGGAAACTGCTACATCGTCTCCGTCAGCACTCCGTCCGCCCGGCCCGCGGCCCACTGGGACGCCACTTTCCTCGAGACGATCAGCAACGGCTTCGCGAAGAGCTCGACGCTCCACATCGGCAAGAGCTTCTCCGACGTGCCGACTTCCGACGTCTCCTATCCCTTCGTCGAGAACATCTACCACAACGGAATCACGATCGGCTGCGCCGCCGGGACGTTCTGCCGCGACGACCTCACGCCCCGCTGGCAGATGGCTGTCTTCCTCTCCCGCGCCTTGCTCGGATCCGGCGTGGCGGTCCCGGTGTCCGGCACGGTCGGCAGCTCTCCCTACAGCTGCACCGGCGGCGGCATCTCCCTCTTCAACGACGTCGCGCCGACGGACGTCGGCTGCCCGGGCATCCACTACATCTACGGAAAGCAGGTGACCGTCGGCTGCGCCCCGGGCACGTACTGCCCCGATGAACTCACGCCCCGCTGGCAGATGGCCGTATTCCTCTCCCGTGCCATGCTCGGACCCGGCGTCCCCATCCCCACCACGGGCACCGTCCCGGCCCCCTACGACTGCTCCGCCGGCGGCACCTCCCTCTTCGCCGACGTCGCGCCGACGGACGTCGGCTGCCCGGGGATCCACTACATCTACTCCCAGGCCGTGACCACCGGCTGCGCTCCCGGCCTCTTCTGTCCCGATGACCTCACGCCCCGCTGGCAGATGGCCATCTTCCTCGTCCGCGCTTTCCGGCTTTCTCTCGCTTTCTGAGACTCCGGCGCCAACCTGACGGTACCCCGCGGGGGGGCCGAGTCATTCATGACACGCTTGACTTCTCTCCCGGGCGGGGTAGGCTGCCGCAATCAAGGCGAACAAATAAATCAAAGCGGGAGGATTTATGGTCCGAACCTGTCGGTCGGTCTGTTTCGTCGTCTCCGTGGTCCTGGCAACTGCGTTAATGCTACCGGCCGTCACCGCTTCGGCCGAGGTCTCGACGCCCACCGTGGGGGGGGCCGTCCTGCCTGTCCTGTCCCCTCCGCTCCGCGATGTTCCCGCGACGGCAGCGGTCAAGGACCCCGGCACCCCGAAGGACCGCCGATGGCTTCCGTACGCTGCCCTCAAGCCGGGCGTGCCGCCGGCCCTGCAGGGAGACGACTCGCTCCAGCTGATTCCCGGCGTGAACTCGCCCAGCCCGGCGGGCGCCAACTTCCAGGGCCTGAACGCGAACGGCTACGCTCCGCCCGACTCCAGCGGCAAGATCGGCCCGAATCACTACGTCGAGTGGATCAACGTCAACTTCGCCATCTACGACAAGTCGGGCACGCTTCTCTACGGTCCGGCCGGAGGGAATTCGCTCTTCACGAGCCTCGGCGGACCGTGCGCGACACACAACGACGGTGACCCCGTCGTCCAGTACGACCAGCTGGCGGACCGGTGGGTTCTCTCCCAGTTCGTCGTCGGCGCACCCGCTCCCGCCTTCTCCCATCAGTGCGTCGCCGTGTCGAAGACCGGAGACCCGCTGGGCGCCTGGTACCTCTACGACTTCCCGACCAGCGCGACCAACTTCGTGGACTACCCGAAGTGGACGACGTGGACCGACGCCTACTACATGACGGCCCACATCTTCAACGCGGCCGGGACGGCCTACCTCGGGCCGGGGCTCTGGTCCTTCGATCGCGTCAGCATGCTGGCGGGGCTTCCGGCCGCCTTCCAGTCCGTCAACCTCGACCCCGCGGCGAACATGTTCGGCCACCTCGTGGCCGACCTCGACGGCCTCACGCCGCCGCCGGCCGGCTCCCCCGCCTACGTCTTCTCTCCCGCCGCGCCGGAGTACGACGGCACGGCGACGCCCAGCCTCCACTTCTGGACGGCGGCCTCCACGTGGGGCGCTTCGCCGACCCTGACCGTGACGGCGAAGCCCGACATCGCGACCGCTTCGTACAACACCAACCTCTGCGGCTTCAGCCGCAACTGCATTCCCCAGCTCGGGACGACCACGACGCTCGACTCGCTGAGCGGCCAGCTGATGTTCCGGGCCACCTACCGCAAGGTCGGCGCCAACGAATCGATCCTTCTCTCCCACACCGTCAACGCGGCCGTCCCCCCCGCGAACCAGGCGGCTGTCCGGTGGTACGAGATCCGGACCCCCGCGACGACTCCGACCCTCTACCAGCAGGGGACCTACGCTCCTACCACGGCGAACCGCTGGGTTCCCAGCATCGCCATGGACGAGGGGGGAAACATCGCGGTCGGCTACAGCATCTCCGACGCCACGATGTATCCCGGGATCAAGGTCGCCGGCCGATCCGCATTCGATCCGCCGGGTACGCTCGGCCAGGAGGTCACCATGTTCGCCGGTCTCGGTGCGCAGACCGGCGGCCTCAACCGGTGGGGCGACTACACCGAGATGACCGTCGATCCCCGCGACGGCTGCACCTTCTGGTTCATCAACCAGTACCAGCCGGCGACCGGGTCGTTCAACTGGACGACGCGCATCGCGTCGTACCGCTTCCCGAACTGCGTCGCGCCGGCGACCGGGACGCTCACCGGCGTCGTGAAGGACGGAGCGGGGAACCCGATTCCCAACGCCCAGGTGAACGTCGACGCCGGCTACTCGGGAGCCACCGACGCGACCGGCACCTACACGATCGTCCTGCCGCCCGGCTCCTACAGCATGACGGCCACCGATCCCGCCGCCGGCTGCACGCCGTCGGCGTCACAGGCTGCGACGGTCACGACCGGAGGGACGACCACCAGGGACTTCACGCTGACGGGACCCGCCGACCTCGCGGTCAAGAGCTACGTCATCGACGACAGCACGGGCAACGGCAACGGCTACATCAACAGGAACGAGTGCTTCAAGCTGAACGTCGACCTGTCGAACGACGGATGCTCGGGAGCCACCGGCATCTCGGCCTCCATCACGACGACGACGCCCGGCGTCGACATCGTCGTCGGCACGGCCGCCTACCCCGACATCATCCGCGGCGGTCACTCGCCGGCTGCGGTTCCCTTCTCCCTCGCCACGACCTCCGGCTTCGTCTGCGGCACCGACATCGCCCTGACGCTGACCGTCACCTCGTCGGCCGGCACCCAGATCAGGGCGGTGACCTTGCCGACCTGCTCGCCGACCGTCGTCGTCACGGGCGGCGTGACCACGTCGAGCCCCACAGAGCCGGGCCGGCTCTTCCGGAACGGCGTGGCTTCCACCTGCGCCGGGAAGGCCTGCCCCGGTTCCTCTGACACCGGGAACCCCCACTACTACGACACCCACTCGATCGCCAACAGCGCTTCGACGAGCCGCTGCCTGACGATCATCGCGAACACGACCGGGTGCGCCGGCAGCAGCATGATTCACCCGTCGGCGTACGTCACGAGCTACAACCCGGCCAGCCTCTGTACGAACTTCCTCGGCGACAGCGGCTCCAGCCCGGCTCCGGGGCCCGTGACGTTCAGCGTCAACCTCCCGGCAGGCCAGCCCCTCGTTCTGGTCATGCAGAGTGTTTCCGCCGCCGCGGGGTTCGCGAACTGCGGCGCATACAGCTTCACCGTCTCCGGCCTTCTCGACGAGACCGACGGCGGGCGTCCCGTCGCGTCGGCATCGGGCGGCGGCGCGATCTGTCTCGGAGGCTCCGTGGGCCTGACGGGCTCCGGCGGCACGTCCTGCCTCTGGTCGCCCGCAACCGGCCTCGACGACCCGAACAGCTGCACGCCGACCGCGTCCCCGACGGCGACGACCGCCTACTCGGTCGTCGTCACGAACGCGAGCGGCTGCGTCAGCGACCCGAGCTCGCCGGTCACGGTCACGGTCAACCTGCCTCCGACCACTCCCGTCATCACCGCTCCGGCCTCGGCCCTTCCGGGCGCGACCGGCCTGACGGCGAGCGTTCCGCTCCACGCCGGGAGCAGCTACCTGTGGGGCATCACCAACGGCATCATCACCGCCGGGGGCACCACCAACCAGATCACCTTCACGGCGGGATCCCCCGGGTCCACCATCCTTTCCGTCGTGGAGACGACGATCGCCACGGGCTGCTCCTCTTCGGCCGGGACCGCCACCGTCTACATCACCAACGTCGAGCCGGCCGGGCTCGTCGAGGACGCCCACGCCAACGGCGGCACGACCTCGAACGTCAACGGCGTGATCGAACCGGGCGAGACGGTCCTCGTCAACCCCTCGTGGAAGAACATCAGCGCCTCGCCGGTCACCCTCGGCGGCTGGGCCTCGGCCTTCACCGGACCCGCCGGGGCGACGTACACCCTCCTCGACGTCGACGGCGGATACGGCACGATCGCTCCGGGCGCCACGGCCGACAGCTGGTCGGCGGGCCTGTCGTCGTACCGGCTCTCCGTCTCGAATCCGGCCACCCGGCCGGCGGCCCACTGGGACGCCACCTTCCTCGAGACGCTGAGCACCGGCATCACGAAGACCTGGACGCTCCACGTGGGGAGCAGCTTCACCGACGTGCCGACCTCCGACGTCTCCTACCCCTTCGTCGAGAACATCTTCCACAACCAGATCACGGTCGGCTGCGCCCCCGGCATGTTCTGCCCGGGTGACACCACGCCCCGCTGGCAGATGGCCATCTTCCTCGCCCGGGCGATCCTCGGCCCCGGCGTGCCGATCCCGACCGCCGGCGCCCTTCCCGCCCCCTACGACTGTTCCGCCGGCGGCAACTCTCTCTTCACCGACGTCGCGCCGACCGACGTCGGCTGCCCCGGCATTCACTACGTCTACTCCCAGCAGGTGACCGTCGGCTGCGGTGGCAGCCTTTTCTGCCCCAATGACCTTACGCCCCGCTGGCAGATGGCCGTCTTCCTCTCCCGCTCCATGCTCGGACCCGGCGTCCCCATCCCGATCACGGGCACCGTTCCCGCCGCCTACGACTGCTCCACCGGCGGCAATTCCCTGTTCACCGACGTCGCGCCGACCGACGTCGGCTGCCCGGGAATTCATTACATCTACTCCCAGGCCGTGACCACCGGCTGCGGCGGCGGCAACTTCTGCCCCAACGACCTCACGCCCCGCTGGCAGATGGCCATCTTCCTCGTCCGCGCCTTCCACCTGCCCTTCCTCCAGTAATGCCCAGGGGTGCGGCCCGCCGAGTCCGGCGGGCCGCACCCCGACTGGTGCTTCGGAGGGCGGTCAGGCCATCATCGGGACGGGATGGCCCCGCAGTTCGAGTCCGTCCTGAAGCTGGTCGGCCGTCTGCTGCTCGCTCTCCTGGCAGCCGGTCTCTGGTGGCTCTCCTTCCCGGAGCCGGACCGTGGCCTCGCCTGCTGGTTCGTTCTGACTCCCCTCGTCTTCGCATGCCGAGGCCTGGGACCCTTTTCGGCCGCCGGCCTCGGCTTCTTCTTCGGAACCGTCGGCGGATACGCGATCTACAGCTGGCTCTTCGGCGTCGTCGGTTTCGGGCTCCATCACTCCCTTCTCGTGGCCGCGGCCTACGCGCCGATCCAGGCCCTGTTCGGTTTCTGCCTGCCGCTCCTCCGCCGGTCGCGCCTCCCGTTCGTCCTGACGGCGCCGGCTCTCTGGACCGCGCTGGAGTTCGCGAAAGGGCACTTCGGCTTCCTCGCCGCGCCGTGGGCCACCTTCGCCCAGAGCCAGCATGACAACCTGCCGCTCCTCCAGATCGCGACGCTCGGCGGCGAGGCGGCCGTGACCTTCCTCGTGGCCCTCGGAGGCGTCGCCGTCGCCGAGGCCCTCGGCCGCCGGAGCTTCCGACCGCTCGCACTTCCGGCCGCCGCGTCGGCTCCCGGCCTGTAGAGGTCCGCGTCGCGGCCGTCCAGCCCGCCGCCCTGTTCGAGGAGATCGTCACGGCGCCGGGAGAGGAGAAGGTGCATCAGCGCCTCTTCGACAGGACGCGCCGTGCGGCCTCGTTCCGGCCTGCCTTCACCCTCGGGCTGGGGGTTCCAGTACGGCGCCACCATCACGGTCGGCGGCGTGGCCGCCACGAGCGTCGTCTGGGGCGGCCCGGGACAGCTCGGCGCTACGACGCGGCCCCACGCCGCCGGCGTCGTCGACGTCGTCGTCACAAATCCCGACACCTCGAGCCTGACGAAGACGGGGGCGTTCACCTACGTCGATGTCGTGCCGCAATCGATCAAGGAGGACCCGGCCGGAGACGGCGTCCTCGAGCCGGGCGAGAACGTGATGGTGGTTCCGTCGTGGAAGAACCTCACGGGAGGGCTGCTGGCGCTGACCGGAGCGGCCTCCGCCTTCACCGGACCCCCGGGGGCGACGTACAGCCTGACGGACGCGTCGGCGTCGTACGGGGACGTCGCCGACGGCGCGTCCGCCGACTGCCAGGCCGCCACGGGGGACTGCTACTTCTTCGGCGTCGACTCACCGGTCACGAGGCCCGCCCCCCACTGGGACGCCACCTTCCTCGAGACGCTCAGCTCGGGGCAGCAGAAGAGCTGGACGCTTCACATCGGCCAGAGCTTCTCCGACGTCACCCTCTCCGACGTCTCCTATCCCTTCGTCGAGAACATCTACCACAACGGAATCACGACCGGCTGCGCCCCCGGCTCGTACTGCCCGGACATGCTCCTGCCCCGCTGGCAGATGGCCATCTTCCTCGTCCGCGCCTTCCACCTCCCGATGCTCCACTGATTCCGGGAACGGGCGGCCCGCCCGGAGCGGCGGGCCGCCCCCCTCTTGTCCTGTCATTTCGGCCGGGGGCTGTCGGCGCGGATCCCGCTCCAAGAAAAAGGGGCGGGCGCGAAGACCGCGCCCGCCCCGGGAACCGGGAAAGAGTCCCCGGGAGCCGAAGCTCCCGGGGACCCGGTTTTACGGAAGGTACGGGATGCCGAGCACCCGCACGAGGAAGACGGCGATCTGCGCCCGGGTGACCTTGTCCTTCGGGCAGTAGAGAAGTGGCGACGTCGAGCACCCGACCGTGGTTCCGTCCGCATACGCCGCCTCGATCCAGGGGGCGAACACGTCGGAGCTCGGCACGTCAGCGAAGATTCCGGTCGCAGGCGGCGGAACGAACGACGGGCCGTGCTTCAGCCTGTCGAGGAAGACCGCCATCTGTTCGCGGGGCATCAGGTCGTTCGGGCAGTAACGGAGAGGATCGGTCGCGCACCCCGTCGTGTACCCGTCGTTGTAGAGCTGTTCGATGTAGTTCGGGGTCGTGTCGCCGTCCGTGATCGGCACGTCGGCGAAGAGCCCGACCGCGGGGGGCGGCATGAAGTCGGGACCGTGGGCAGAACGGACCAGGAAGATGGCCATCTGCGAACGGGTCAGAAGGACTTCTGGGCAGAAGTTTCCGAGGCCGCATCCGTAAGTGATGCGCGCGCCGGCGAGGCCGTGGATGAAGCCATCGGCCCAGTAGCCGGCCGGAACGTCCCAGAAGGCCTTGGTGAAGAAGACGGGAATCGTCGGGAGCTGGAACGCCGTGTCGTTCGTGGACTTGACCTGGGCCCGGAAGAGGCCGAACTGGGCCGCGGGCACGCCCTCGGGGAAGAACTCGCCGAGGATGTCGAGCTGGCCCTGCGCCGGGACAACACCCTCGGTCGGGGTGACGGTGAACCAGGGAAGGGTGGCGCCGCCGCCGGAGGCGAAAGCGAAGGCGTCAACCTCCGCGCCGCCGGGGAAGGGACCGATCAGGAAGCTGGCGCCCGTCGCCGTGTTGATGGTGCGAAGTTCGCCGCTCCCGGTGTACGCGGCCCAGTAGAGGACTCCGCTCTCCTTCTCGAAGGCCATGCCCTGCGCGTAGTTGGCGTCCACGCCCAGGGGACCGACCACCGTGCCGGCGCCCGTGGCGGGGTTGATCTTCAGCAGGTTGTCGGACACGAGGTCGACACCGTAGATCTCGCCGTCCTTGTTGATGGCGATGTCGATGACGCAACCGCCGTTGGTGATCGGACCGACCGCCGTCGTGTGGCCTGTGGCCGGGTCGACCGTGTAGAGCGTCGACGCCGAGCAGGTCGTGGCCACGGCGTACACCTTGCCGTCCGAAGAGCCCTTGAGCCCGGTCCACGACTCGCCGGCATTCGGGGTCATCGGGCCGACGACCGTTTTCGCTCCGGTCGCGGTGTCCAGGGTGTGGAGCTGGTTCAGCGCGTAGTCGACCACGTAGAGTTCGGAGAAGTCGCCGTTAAGGAAGTCACCGCCGAAGTACGAGCTGCCAGGCTCGCCGGAAATGACGGTCCAGGTGCCGGGGATGGAGCCGTCCGGCCAGGTGACGAGGTTCGGAACCATGAGATCAACGCCGAACGCTGGGACGCCCACCAGAGGACCGGCCAGTTCGGGATGCCGGGCCTTATCGACCGGAGGCTTCGGAGCGTTCGGAGCCCGTCCAAACGAGCTCTTCGAGTGAGTCACGGGTTCCGGGACGAACGCAGGGAACATGAGGGGCGGCGTCCAGCCCGGACCGAGGGAAGCCAGGCTCAGATCGAGGTCGGCGGAAAGGCCGCCACTGTTGAGGGCCGAGAACATCTTCGTCTTCTGCGAGACAGGCTGTCCATCCGGGGTCAGGCGCCCCTTGATGTCGAACGGCCAGCCGGCCCAGCTGAGCGAAGCCGCCGGGAGGGCGAAGTCGAGACGGTTGACGGTCTCCCCGACGAGGTTCACCAGCTGCTCGACAGAGCCGTAGCCCTGCTTGCTGGCCGTGAACTTCCGGGTCGACGGGCCGTTGGGCCCCGCCGGCACGGCCGCTCCGGAGAACATGTAGTAGAAGCCCGCGGGCTGGTCCCCCGTGGCCGGCAGGGTGGTGGCCACGCCGCCGAGGTCACGCGCGACCGTCGCGCCCGCGAGTCCGGCCGTGGTGTTGGCGTCGGTCACGAAGCCGGCGACGAGGCTGCCCGGAACTGCGTCACAGAGGAGCGTCGGGTTGTCAACGACGGGCGGGGTTGGCGCCGCACCGACGAGGAACTGCACGTCGTCGATATGAATGTCGTTGCCGTAAGCGCTGATCGCATTCAGACCGATGAGGACGCTGGCGCCCGAGACGCCGGTCATGACGACCTCGTGCTGGGCCCAGCCGGTGCTCCCGGTGTAACGCGGGATCGCGCTTCCGATGTTGGTCCAGGTCGTCCCGCCATTGGTCGAGTACTGCACCTGGACGACGTCGCTGTTGCTGTAAACGGTGTCGTGGTACATCCAGAGTCGGACGTACCCGGTTCCGGTCGAGAGGTCCTCTCCGGTGTTCTTCTGGAGCCGCGTCGAGTTGCCAGTGGATGCGGTCCACGAATTGAAGATCGCCATGTTGGGGCTGGAATGCGGCGTGATCAGGGTCGGGTGGCTCGACGTCGTCGCGTTGATCCAGTTCCCCGCGGTGCCGCTGGTGTCGACGACTGACCAGTTGGCCGGCCACGCAGGAGCGGTCACGCCGTCAAGGTTCTCGGTCCAGGCCGAAACCGGCGGGGGCGGCGGCGACGGGATCGTCTCGGTCCGGACGTCGTCGACCTGCCAGTAGTACGCCCAGGAGGGAGAGACGAACTTCCAGCGCAGGACGATCGTCTGGCCTGCGTACGCCGTCAGGTCGACGGTCCGTTCCGCCACGGCCGAGACCGTGATGGTGATGAGGTTCGTCCAGGTCCCGCCCCCGTTCGTGGAGACGTCGAGGGTGCCGGTCTGGGACGTGTAACTGTAGTACGCGCTCTTGAACTTCAGGTTGCGCGGTGTGGCCGGCATCTTGATCGGCGGGGACCAGAGCTCCGTGTTGAAGATTCCGGAGCCCGAGCCCGCCGCGTCGGAGTCGGCGGACGCCGCAAAGCCGGTGCCGCCCGTCAGGTTCGCCCGGCCCCAGACGTCGTTGCGCTTCCAGACGTTGTTCGGGATCCCGCCGTTGTTGATGACGGTCCAGCCGAGCGGCGGGAAGGCACCGTTGAAGTTCTCGTTGACGCCGCCGTCGAGGTAGCAGTTGTACGCCGGGTTGCCGGAGGCGGCCAGGAGCGAGAAGTTCTGGACCTGGTCGCCCGAAGAGACGGTGACCGGCCGCACCTCGCTCTGGTAGCCCTGGTACATCGGCACGACGGTGAAGTCGTACGTATAGCCGTTCGGCAGGATCGTTCCGTAGTAGCCGTTCCAGGGGGAGGTGTAGAGGGTGTTGATCAGGCTCCCGCTCTGGCGGATCTCGATCTTCGCCCAGAGCGGCCAGTTGTGAATTGCCGCGGTCACGAAGCCGTCGACGGCGTATTCGCCGACCGGCGTCAGCAGGATGTCGCCGACGTGCGTGGTGCCGCCCTCGGTGACCTCCTGGCCCGAGGCTGTGTTCGGGGTATAGCCGAACTTGGAGGCCGTCACGTCGTAGGTGCCGACGGGAACGGTCAGAGTGAAGAACCCGGCGCCGTTGGTGGACGTCGAGTAGGACGTACCCACCTGCACGGTCGCCCCGGGAATCGGGGCGCCGCCCGCGGTGCTCTTCACGTACCCGTCGATGGTGCCGCTGGGTCCGGCGACGCAGCCGGGGAACTTGAAGGAAGCCACCCGCGTCTGCCAGGGTGCGGTCCCCGTGGTCTGGATGTACTCCTGCGTGTACCAGAACGTGCACTCGTCCGTTGGGTCGACCAGCATGGCGCTGTAGTCGCCCCAGCGGGAGCCCGAGCCGGTCTGGGAGCCGCTGCCGACGATGATGCTCGCCTCGGTGCCGAGCGTCCCGGCGGGGTCACCCGCCAGCCGCCCGTTGTACCGGATCGAAGGATACGTCGTGCTGCTCGAGACGCTGTATCCGATGGCCATGTTCCCCTGGATGTCGAGGGCCGCGGCGCCCATCCAGCGCCACTCGGTGTTGCCGGGGTCCCCGCCGAACGTCCCCTGGTCCAGCATCGTCCAGCCGGTCCCGGGGTCCGTCAGCTGGTACCACCGGACGCCCGCACGGCCGCTCCCCACGTCGAACGTGTGGTTGGTGGTCAGCCTTCCGGCGCCGTTGAGGTAGCGGTACTGGAGCCGCTGCATAAGGCGATCGGCGATTCCGTCGAGCCCTACCGAGGTGCCGGGCTGCGGGACGCAGCTCCGGCCGCCCGTGCATGGGACCGTGCCGCCGGCAGTCGTGATCATGAAGTTCGGGTCGTAGTTCGCGTTCAACCCGAACGTGGAAGCGGGCGGGTTCGCCCAGTTGGGCTTGACTTCCCAGATGCGGAGCGTGTTGTTCGCGTCTCCGATCCAGCCGGCCTGGTCCCACTCCATGACGTAGCCGGGAGTCCCGGCCGGCGGGGGAGGCCCGTCGAGGTCGGCCGGGAGCGCGCCGCCGTAGTTCGGGGTCACGGCGCCCGTATCCCAGTAGATCATGAGCGCCGGATTTCCGACGAGCATGCTGGCCCGGTCGAAGGCGAAGACGCCGAGGCCGCCCCAGCTGAGGCTGCCTGCGTTGAACTGGTTCGCGGTCATGTAGTACGCGTCCGGCCAGACACCGACCTTCGGGTAGTCGTTCATCTTGTTCGAAGGAACGACGTAGTCGTACCGATACCAGGTGCTGGTCGGGTCAGGTGAGGTGGAAATCGCGAAGCACTGGTGGAAAGGTCCGTTCGGGTAATTCGGGAGCGCGAACTGCGACATGACCCAGCGGTCCGCCAAGTGGTCGTAGTTCGTCTCCGGGTCGCCGTCGTTCGAGGTCTCGCACGCCCCGCCGAAGCCGCTCCAGAGTGTATTGCCGAGGGCATAGTTGGCCGGGTCCGGCGGGTAGACCTTCGTCCCCGCCTTGTCGTAGATGACGAAGCCGAGGTTCACCCACTGGATGAAGTGGTTGGGGCCGACGTCGCCCTGGGTGTCGGGCGGGTAGACGCCAAAGTAGTTGTGCAGAGCTTCGATGTTCACGATGGGGGTCGGCATGAGAGCCGGGCCGGGCTTCGTCTGGAGCGCCGTGTCGGGGCCGACCTCAGTTTTCCCGTAGGTGCGCCCCTGCTTCGGAATGGGCGGGTTCTCGGGCGCCTTCTTGTCCACCGGAAGCGTCAGGATGGGGGTAATGGTCCTGAGCGGTGGGGAGACGTCCACCTTGACGGGGGACGTCACCTGGGCCGGGTGCCTTATCGGCGTGGCCGCTCGAGCCTCGGGGGGCGCGGCCAGTCCCGCGGCCACCGCGAGGGCAGTGAGGAAGGTCGAGGCTCTCGACAAACTCATTTTCACTTGCTCCTTCTCTTCTGGGCTGTCCAGGGATTGAGACGAACGAATGGTGAGAATTACCGACATGAAACGGATGCCACCACCACGAGGAGAGGGTGTTCCCGTCCCCTGATTTCAGGGAACGGCTTTTCAAGGCAAGGGGGAGGAGAGACTGCGAGGGATGAGACATCGCACGGCGCTCCGCCAGAGAGAAACTCCCACCCTCCGCGAGAAGCCCGGACTCTCTTCAGAAAACTCACTCCTTCGGAGTCACCGGACCAATTCGATTTTTCCGCTGGGTGTAAACCTATTCCCCCCGGAAGGGAGGGGTCAAGAGATCCCCCTCCATGCAAATGCATCAGGATCTTCCGGGAATCACGTCCTCGCGCGCGCCGGCTGCCGGACAGGATGTCCGTGAAGCCAACGTCCGCGTCCGGGCCGGCGGGCCCGAGCCTCGGGGCTACTTTCCTTCGAGAAGGGCCTTTTCGTGCAGCCTCCGGGCGGCCGCCACCACGCTCCGGAAGGCTTTACGGACCTCTTCGTGCTTCTTCGGATCCATTCCGGAGAAGGGACGGGCCTGGACGTTCACGGAGCGGTCCAGGACGGAGACCGTCAGGTCGGTGTAGCCCTCGTCATACAGGTTCTTCGGGAAGGCGCCGGGCGTCGCGGCCACCACCGTCCGGACGAACTCCAGGAATTCATCGTTCGACAAACGGGTCTCCACGGGGCGTGTCCACCCTTTTCCCTTCGTCGATACCTGCGTGGTGAGGCGCTTCCCGTCGACCCGCGCCAGCCATCCGCTTCCCCCCGCCTCCTCCTGCCGGTTCACGAAGAGCTTGAAAGTGACGTCCGCGAGGCGCTGCCCCGCCACCTTCGAGAGGCCGTCCGCGAGATCCGTCGCGCGGATCCCTTTCCCCGCCGGCCCCTCGCAGACCGTCCGGACGATATTGACGATCGCGAGGAGCGGCCGCGCGGCCTCCTCGACGTCGGGGTATCTCCCGTGCGCGGGGACCGTATGGGTGACGGTCTTCGTCATCCCCCCGATCTCGAGCGTGACGGCCTGTTCCTGGGTAATGCCGTTCGGGACCCTCCGGCCGGATCCCTCCTTGTAGAGCTCGTCGTTGATCCGGCAGAAGCCCTGGTCGCGAAAGGCCGTCAGAATCTCTTTCCGAGCGGGAGGCTCCAGGCGGAACTGGCTTTCGCCGTCCCAGATCCCGACGCCGTCCGACCAGAGGAGGACGCGGTGGAGACGCCGGTCCTTCTCGCCGACCGCCTCCACCGAGATCGACCAGCTTTCCTTAGTGTCCGCCGCGGCGAGGAGCTTGTCGAGGCGGCGGGCCAGCTCGGCGTCGCGCTCCTGACCTTTCGCGACCGTAGCCTCCCCGCTGGGCGACGAGGCCGGAGGCGTCTGCGGCTGAGCCACGGCGGGAATGGCCACGGTGACCGCGAGCAGCGACGGGAGAGCGAGTCGGAGGACGAAGCGGGGAAGCCTGACCGTTCGTTTCATGTGTACCTCTGCCGGGTCCCGATTCGGACATGCGCCACGACCCGATGGAATGCCGGCCAAGGATAGCGCCTCGGCGGCCGGCTTTCTCTTCTGGCCGCGTGAGGGGAAGAGCGGCGGAACTGCGCATCTCCTGAATGAACATACGGAGGTGCGTGATGACCGCTTCGAAAGTCTCTTTGCCGCGTCCGAAGACGCTGGCTTGCCTGGGGCTCCTCGCTCTGGCGACCTGGGCCCTCCCCGGGCCGCAACCAGCTTCGGCGCAGACGTATACGGTGCTTCACGGCTTCGCGTATCCGCCGAGGGGGCTCTACGGAGACCTCGTCCAGGGAACGGACGGCGACTTCTACGGCACGACCTTCCAGGGAGGGACCGGCAATGTGGGGACGGTCTTCAAGGTCTCCGCCGCGGGGGCGATCACGACGCTCCACTCCTTCACGGGAAGCGACGGCGCTTTCCCGGACGGCGGCCTCGTTCAGGCAACCGACGGGAACTTCTACGGGACAACCTACATGGGGGGCGCGAACGATAAGGGGGTCGTCTTCAAGATGACCCCCCCTGGCGTCCTGACGGCGCTCCACTCCTTCACGGGAAGCGACGGCGCTTTCCCGGACGGCGGCCTCGTCCAGGCAACCGACGGGAACTTCTATGGCACCACGACGCGAGGCGGTGTGAGCAACTTCGGGACCGTGTTCAAGGTGACGCCCGGCGAAACGTTGGCGACGATTCATTCGTTCGCAGGGTCGGGCGACGGCGACTATCCGATGGGGACGCTCGTCCAAGGGAGCGACGGGAACCTCTACGGCACGACGCAAGGGGGAACTACCAGCGCGGGGACCGTCTTCAAAATCACCCTCGGGGGGACATTGACCCCCCTTCACACGTTCGCGGGAAGCGACGGAGCGGCCCCCATGGCCGGCCTCGTCCAGGGAAGCGACGGGAACTTCTACGGCACGGCCAGCCAGGGCGGCACGAGCAACAAGGGCACGGTCTTCAAGATCACTCCGGCGGGCGTTTTGACGTCGCTCCGCTCCTTCACGGGGAGCAACGGGGCTTCGCCCTTCGCCGGCCTCGTCCAGGGAAGCGACGGGAACTTTTACGGGACGACCTTCTTCGGAGGAACGAACGATCTCGGGACGATCTTCCAGGTCACGCCCTCAGGGACGCTCACGCTTCTCCAGTCTTTCGCGGCGGGAAGCGGCGGCCATTACCCCCGTACCGGCCTCGTTCAGGGGAGCGACGGGAACTTCTGGGGGACGACAGTGGACGGCGGCGCGGGGAACCTGGGGACGGTCTTCAAGATCTCGTCCGCCGGCGCCCTGACCACGGTCGCCTCGCTTTCGGCAGGGACCGACGGCTTCTTCCCGTGGGCGAACCTCGTGAAGGGGAGCGACGGAGACTTCTACGGAACGACGCAGGAGGGGGGACCGTACAACGGCGGGACGGTCTTCAAGATCTCGTCCGCCGGGGCGCTGACGACGCTTCGTCCGTTCACCGGGGCGACTGACGGCGGGCGGCCTTCGGCCGGCCTGGTCCAGGGGACCGACGGGGACTTTTATGGCACCACGACCGCGGGCGGCTCGAACGGCCTGGGAACGGTCTTCAAGATAACGCCTGCGGGCGTCCTGACGACGATCCGCTCCTTCGCGGGCGGGAGCGAGGGGGCCAGACCCGTCGCCAGCCTCGTTCAGGCAAGCGACCTGTACCTTTACGGCACGACCTACGAGGGCGGCTCGAGCAACCTGGGAACGGTCTTCAAGATCTCGACGGCCGGAGCCTTGACGACGCTCTACTCGTTCACGGGAGTGAGCGACGGAAGCGGACCCTATGCCGGCCTCATTCAGGGGAGCGACGGGAACCTCTACGGCACCACTTCGTATTGGGGGCCGAGCGGCGGAGGGACGGTCTTCAGGATCACGCCCGCCGGGGCGATGACGGTCCTCCATTCGTTCACGGCTCTCGGGGACGGTGGGTACCCCAATGCCGGCCTCGTCGACGGAAACGACGGGTACTTCTACGGCACGACGCTTTACGGGGGCCAGTTCAACGGCGGAACGGTCTTCGGGATCACACCCGCCGGCGTCCTGACGACGCTCTACTCGTTCAATCCAGCGGGCACGGACGGTTTCAATCCGGCCGCCTTCCTCGTCCAAGGGAGCGACGGGAGTTTTTACGGGACGACCGATGGTGGGGACGCCGCCGGAGGTACCGTCTTCAGGATCACGCCGGCGGGAACGTTGACGACGCTCCACGTCTTCCCCGTACGGAGCGACTCTTACGTACCCCACTACGCCGGCATGGCGTTCGGAAACGACGGCAACCTCTACGGGACGTCCTGGACGAGCGGTCCCAACGGCGGCGGATTCGTCTATAGCCTCACGACGGCCGGCGCGACGGCCACGGTGTCGGGGGGCGGCGTCATCTGCGGCAGCGGATCGGCGACGATCCAGGCCGATCTCACCGGCACGCCCCCCTGGGACCTGACCTGGTCCGACGGCGTCACGCAGTCGAACGTCACGACGAGTCCGGCGACACGGGACGTCTCGCCCGCCTCGACGACCGTCTACACGCTGACGGCCTTCTCCGACGTGACCGGTCCCGGCTCCATGTCCGGCAGCGCGACGGTGATAGTGAGCGCGATCCCGGCCACACCCACCATCATCGCCCCGGCCTCCGTTTCCCCCGGGGCCACCGGCGTGGCGGCGGCCGTCATCTTCAATTCCGGAAGCACGTATCTCTGGGGGATCAGCAACGGCACGATCACCGCCGGAGACAACACGAACCAGATTACGTTCACCGCCGGGACCTCCGGATTCGTTCTCCTCACGGTGGTCGAGACGAACGCCGACGGCTGCAGCTCGCCGACCGGCAACGCCGCGATCTCGATCGTCGGCGTCGTCGCGCCCGCGGGCCTCGCGGAAGACGCCCACGCCACCGGTAGCACGATCTCGAACGTCAACAACATCCTCGAGCCGGGCGAAACCGTTCTCGTCAACGCTTCCTGGATTAACGTCAGCGCCTCGCCGTTGGCTCTCACCGGCACGGCCTCGGCTTACGCCGGCCCCGCCGGGGCGACCTACTCCCTGCTCGACGCGGCGGCCGATTACGGCACGATTGCCCCCGGCGCCACCGCCGACAGCTACTCGGCCGGCGGGCCTTCCTACCGCCTCTCCGTCTCCAACCCCGCCACCCGCCCGGCGACCCATTGGGACGCCACCTTCCTCGAGACCCTCAGCACCGGTGACACGAAGACCTGGACCCTCCACATCGGACAGAGCTTCTTCGACGTGCCGGGCGGCCACATCGCCTACCCCTACGTCGAGAACATCCTTCACAACGGCATTACGACCGGCTGCGGCGGAGGCAATTTCTGCCCGAATGACTCCACGCCCCGCTGGCAGATGGCGATCCTCCTCGCCCGGGCGATGCTCGGGCAGGGTGTGGCGATCCCCGTGGCCGGCACCGTCGGTTCCTCGCCCTATGACTGCTCGGCCAGCGGCACGTCCCTCTTCGGCGACGTCGCACCGACGGACCTCGGCTGCCCCGGCATTCACTACATCTACTCGAAGCAGGTGACCGTCGGCTGCGGCGGCGGCAACTTCTGCCCCAATGACCTCACGCCTCGCTGGCAAACGGCCGTCTTCCTCTCCCGCGCCATGCTCGGTCCCGGCGTCCCCATCCCGGCCACGGGGACCGTTCCCGCCCCCTACGACTGCTCGGCTGTCGGCAACTCCCTCTTCATCGACGTCGTTCCGACGGATGTCGGCTGCCCGGGAATCCACTACATCTACTCCCAGGCCGTGACCACCGGATGCGCGCCGGGTATCTACTGTCCCAACGACCTCACACCCCGCTGGCAGATGGCCATCCTCCTCGTCCGCGCTTTCCAGCTCCCCTTCCTGCAGTGAGCGCCTGACCGCCGGCGGCCCGCCCTTCGCGGCGGGCCGCCGGCGGCTGGATCCCGGCCGGGAAGGGCTCGCTCGACGATTGGTGGCGTATTCGCAAGGGGCGAAGCGACACTATTTGTCGGTTGCGGTTTCGACCCGGAACGGCGGCCCCGCGTCCGTCGTGACAGCAGTCACGAAATCGAGGCTGATTCCGGAGAGATTGGCGGGATTCCGCCCTGCCGGCGGCTGCGGAGGCCTCTGGCAGGGGTTCTGAATGAACAATGGCGGTGTCCAGCCGCCGTGTGCGTCTCGCGATGGCGATCCTGGCAGGAGGCCTTCTTCTGCAAGGACCGGCCGACGCTCAGAGAGTGGTCGACGCGCGCGTCTTCCGGAGCCTCGACGGACCGATCAGGGCCGAGGCGCGCGTCGTCCTCGAGCCGATTGCCCTCGACGACGGCACCGACGTGGAGCTGAACGTCTCCCCGATCGAGGTCTTCACTCCGGGCGCCGAGATCGTCGTCCACGGCCGGGGCACGAGCTGGAATATCGCCGCGCCGACGGACCGCTGGTTCACCGGCCGCGTGACGGGGGACCCGCAGTCGCTCGTCGTCCTCGCGCGCGGCAGCTCGACCCGGGGCTTCATCGCGACAGGGAACCGGATCGTGACGATCGCGCCCGAGAGCGGCGCCTACCGGGACGGCCCTCCGGGACGGACGCTCCTGAAGAGCTACTCTTCCGAGGTCGACCTTCCCGACGCGATCCGTCGCTTCCGGTGCGACGCCGACACGCTGCCTGTCCCGCCCGAGGCGCTGGCGCCCGTCGCCCCCGGTTCCCCGCAGAGCAACGTCATGTACTACGCCGGCGTCGCGGTGGAGACCGACTACGAGCTCTACGCGAAGTTCAACTCGCCGACGAATCTGACGAAGTTCGTCGGCGACCTCTTCGCGGCCGTCTCGGCGATCTACCAGAGGGACGTCATCGTCACCCTCCAGGTGAACTACCTCTCGATCTGGACCACCACGGCCGACCCGTGGACGGCCACGACCTCCTCGAATGCCCTGAGCGAGTTCGTGAGCTACTGGAACACGAACCGGACCGCGGTCCCCCGCTCGACGGCGCACATGCTCTCGGCGCGGAGCCTCGGCGGCGGAATCGCGTACCTGAGCCAACTCTGCAGCAGCTATGCCTACGGTGTCAGCGGGAACCTTGCCGGCGTGGCTCCGGTGGACCTCACGACGACCTACTGGGACTTCATGGTCGTCACGCACGAGCTGGGGCACAATTTCGGGTCGCCGCACACCCACTGCTACACGCCCCCCGTCGACCCGTGCTACGCAGGCGAGAACGGGTGCTACAGCGGGCCGACGAGCGTCCCCCCGGAGAAGGGGACGGTGATGAGCTACTGCCACCTCCTCTCGGGCGGGTACAGCAACATCAAGATGTTCCTCGGCGTCCCCACCGAGGCGAGCGCCGTCGTGACGGCGCGGATCCGGACGTACGTCGAGGGTCGCACTTCGTGCTTCGGGGTCGTGCCGGGGCCGACGGTCTCGGCCATCTACCCGTCGAACGGTTCGACCGCTGGCGGGACGGCGGTCACAATTACGGGGACGAACTTCGCCTCCGGCGCCACCGTGACGATCGGCGGCGTGGCGGCCACGGGCGTCAGCGTGGTGAGCGCCTCGTCCATCACCGCCACGACGGGTGCGCACGCCGACGGGCTCGTGGACGTGACGGTGAAGAACCCAAACAACCAGGGTTTCACCGCGGTGGGGATCTACACGTACGGGAGCGGCGGCCCCACGCCCACCCCGACCCCGACGCCCACAGCGACCGCGACGGCCACCAGAACTCCCACTCCCACGGCGACACCCACGGCCACTCCGACCCCGACGCCCACAGCCACCCTGACACGAACGCCAACCGGGACGCCGACCCCGACGCCCGCACCGACGTTCACGCCGACGCCGACGGCCACGCCGACCACGACGCCGACTCAGACACCGACGTGGACGCCGTCTCCGACGCGGACCTTCACGTCCACCCCGACGGCAACGCCACCGCCACCGACGCCGACCTTCACGCCAACTCAAACGCCAACCTGGACACCCACGACGACGCCGACGGCCACGCCCACGCCCACGCGGACACCGACGAACACTCCGACGGGAACGCCGCCGCCACCGACGCCGACCTTCACGCCAACTCAAACGCCAACCTGGACGCCCACGGCGACTCCGACGGCCACGCCCACGCGGACGCCGACGAACACCCCGACGGCCACACCCACGCCCACGGCGACCCCCTCGTGCGTGCCGCCTCCGCTTCCCGTCATCACGGCGCCGGCCCAGACGTACCCCGGTGCGACCGGGCTCGTGGCGAGCGTCCCGCTCCACGCCGGAAGCAGTTATCTCTGGGGCATCACCAACGGCTCGATCACGTCCGGTGGCACGACCAGCCAGATCACCTTCACCGCCGGAAGCTCAGGCAACGTCTCCTTGACCACGATCGAGACGAACGCGGGCGGCTGCAGCTCACCGACGGCCAACGCATCCGTCCCGATCGTCGACGTCCGCCCGTCGGCTTCGTCGAGGATGCCCACGCCACGGGCGGAACGGTCTCGAACGTCAACGGCGTCCTCGAGCCGGGCGAGACGGTCCTCGTCAACGCCTCCTGGAAGAACATCGGCGCTTCGCCGCTGGCCCTCACCGGCACGGCTTCCGCCTTCACCGGACCGGCCGGCGCCACTTACTCCCTCCTCGACTCCGCCGCCGACTACGGGACCATCGCCCCCGGCGCCACCGTCCGACAGCTTCTCGGCGGGAGGGCCCTCCTACCGTCTCTCCGTCTCGAACCCGGCCACCCGCCCTGCCGCCCACTGGGACGCCACCTTCCTCGAGACGCTCAGCATCGGCGTCCCGAAGACCTGGACGGTCCACGTCGGCAACAGCTTCACCGACGTACCGACATCCGACACTTGGTCTTATCCCTTCGTCGAGACCCTCTTCCACAACCAGATCACGATCGGCTGCGCTCCCGGCGTCTACTGCCCCTATGACTTCACGCCCCGCTGGCAGATGGCCGTCTTCCTCGCGCGGGGCCTGCTCGGGCCCGGCGTCCCGATCCCGACCACCGGCACCGTTCCTGCCCCTTACAACTGCTCGGCCGGCGGCAACTCCCTCTTCACGCGACGTCGCGCCGACGGACGTCGGCTGCCCCGGCATCCACTACATCTACTCCCAGCAGGTGACCGTCGGCTGCGCTCCCGGTCATCTTCTGCCCGAACGACTTCACGCCCCGCTGGCAGATGGCCGTCTTCCTCGCCCGCGTCCTGCTCGGGCCCGGCGTGCCCATCCCGACCACGGGCACCGTTCCTGCCCCTTACGACTGCTCGACCGGCGGCAACTCCCTCTTCAGGACGTCGCGCCGACGGACGTCGGCTGCCCCGGCATTCACTACATCTACTCCCAGCAGGTGACCATCGGCTGCGCCCCCGGACTCTTCTGCCCCAATGACCTCACGTCCCGTTGGCAGATGGCCATCTTCCTCGTCCGCGCTTCCACCTTCCATCTCTCGTTGCAGCACTGATTCGATGGAGGGGCCGGCGGCCTAACCAGAATCTCTCGGGACTACACGACGTCTGTCTTGCGGAGGCCCGGGATGACCTCCTCGAGATTCCGGACCCGCTCGTCCCACGTCTGCCGTCGCGCGAACGCCCGCCTTCTCTCCACGACGCCCGCGTCATGGTCGGCGAGAGCCGCCCGGATCTGCTCCTCGAACTCCGCCGGGGTCGACGCCAGCCGGACCAGGTCGCCGAATTCGACGATTTCGGGGAGGGGCACGGAGACGAGCGGAAGTCCTGCCGCCATGATCTCGTAGGCCTTGACCGGATTCGTCGCCTCGGTCAGCGGCGTCCTCCGGAACGGAAGAAGGGTGACGTCGAACCGGGAGAGCCACCGGGGAAGCTCGGCATAGGGCTGCTCTCCCGCGAGCTGCACGTTCGCGAGGCTTCGGAGCCGTGTGACGTCGGCCGAGAAGGTCGAGCCGACGAGGACGAAGTCCCAGCCCGGCTGCCGCTCCGCGAGGTCCGCCACCAGGTCCGAGTCGAACCAGTCCGCGATCGCGCCGTAGTACCCGATCACCGGACGCTCTGCGCCTTGCCGGGTCACCGACGCGAAGTGCTCGTAATCGCACGCGTTCCGGAGAAGGATCGCTTCGCGGTTCGAACGGCCGATCTTCGCCTGGAGCGGGCGCGACGAGGCGAGGACGACGTCGGCTCCTTCGATCAGACCCGCTTCCAGCGACGTGGCGTCGGCCGAGTGAAACGAGAAGCCCGCGTGATCATCCATGCAGTCGTAGACCACAGGCCAGCCGGGCCGCTCCCGGAGACGTCGGGCGACGGGCCACCAGAACGGAAGCTCGACGATCTGGATCGCGCTCGCGACGTCGACCTCGCGCGCCAGGTCCATGATCCCGCCCGTGATCGCCTCCACGACCGCCTCCGCAGGGGCGGCTCCATAGAGGTCCACGTCCGGGCCCCGCAGGGACAGCTGCCAGACGCCGGAGGTGAGCGGCTCGATATCGACGAGGGGGCCGGCGTCCCGGAACCACGGGGCGACCCAGAAGACGCGCCGCCCTCGCGCTCCGAGGCGGCTCATCAGTTGCTGGGGTCTCTGGTAACGGTAGTGCCAGTCGATGATGGGGAAGCAGAAGATGTCGGGACAGGGCCCGCCCGTCGCAGGACGGGTCGGCGATTCCGGCCGCCCGGGGAGGGCTCCCCGGACTCGCCGGAGCCGCCGTTCGGCCTCGTATTGCAGGGTTCTCCCGAGCCGCCGCATGGCCCACCCGGCGGCGCCCGCCGGGCCAAACGCCGACTCCCACGCGCGCGACATCTGCGTTTCGGCCCACCGGCCCCTCTTCGCGCCGAGAGCCATCTTCAGCAGCTCCCACTGCATCGATTTCAGATCGGCCCCCTGGGCCGCCAGCTTCTGCTCGAGGAGCCGGAGGCGCCGCCGGAGAGCCGCTTCGTCCTCGGTCACGAACGACCTTCCCGCGGCGGAAGGGGCCGGAACGGCTCGTAGTCCTCGCCGAGCAGAATGTGGACGATCCGCTCGGAGGCCTGGCCGTCACCGTACGGGTTGGCGCAGACGCTCATCGCCCCGTAGGCCGCCGGATCGTCCAGAAGGCGCGAGACCTCCCGCACGATGACCTCCTTGTCGGTCCCGACGAGCCGGGCGATCCCGGCCTCCACCCCCTCGGGACGCTCCGTCTTCTGCCTCATCACGAGGACTGGCTTCCCGAACGTCGGCGCCTCCTCCTGGATTCCCCCGGAATCCGTGAGGACGAGGCGGCAGCGTCGGAGCAGCCGGACGAGAGAGCGGTAGTCGGTGGGTGGAATGATCTGCACGTTGGCGATGCCGGCGTTACGTCGGACGACGTTCCGGACGTTCGGGTTGGGATGTTCAACGTGGACGAACCGGACGGCCGGGAAGAGACGTGCCAGGGCGGCAATGGCCTCCACGACCTCTTCGAGCGGCGCGCCGAAGCTCTCGCGACGGTGGACCGTCACCAGGACGAGGTCCTCCGATTCGACCGCGCCTTCCCGGGCCACGATGGCCTCGAGGGCGTCGACGACCGTGTTCCCCGTCAGGTGAATCGCCGATTCCCGGGCTCCCTCGCGCTCCAGCTCCTGCACCGCCCGCTGAGTCGGGGCGAACAGGGCCGTCGCCAGAAGATCGACGACCCGCCGATTCAGCTCTTCCGGGAACGGGGCCTCGAAATCACCCGTTCGGAGCCCGGCTTCCACGTGTCCTACACGGAGATGCCGGTGGAAGGCGGCCAGCGCCGTACAGAGCGCCGTCGTCGTGTCCCCCTGCACCAGAACCCAGTCGGGCCGATTCTCGCGCAGGCAGGCGTCCATCGCCGCAAAGACCCGGGACGACAGCTCGTTCAGGGACTGGTCCGGGCGCATCAGGTCGAGATCCACGTCCGGCGTCAGTCCGAAGAGGGCCACGACCTGGTCGAGCATGTCGCGGTGCTGCGCGGTGACGCAGAACGTGACGTCGAAGCGGGAAGTATCGGCGCGCAGTCGCCGAATGACCGGCGCCATCTTGATGGCCTCCGGGCGGGTTCCCGCCACGACGAACACCCTGAGCCGCGCCGTCATCCTTGCTGGGCCCACTCGTGGTACGCGTCGCAGACCTCTTCGGCCGGGCCGTCCATGGCCGCCTCGCCCTGCAGGATCCAGATCGCCCGGTTGCACGCGCGACGGATTTCCGTGAGCGAGTGGGAGACGACCAGGAACGTCCGCCCGGTCTCCCGGAAGGACGCCATCCGCTCCTCGCACTTCGCCCGGAACCTCTCGTCGCCCACGGCGAGCGCCTCGTCGACCAGGAGAATCTCGGGATCCACGTCCGTGGCGACCGCGAACGCGAGGCGCGTCACCATGCCCGTGGAGTAAGTCCGGATGGGGGCGTCCAGGAACGACTCGAGCTCCGCGAACTCGGCGATCCGGTCCATTCTCTTCAGCATGTCCCGCCGCGAGAATCCCATCAGCGTGCCGTGGAGAACCACGTTCTCCCGGCCGGTCAGCTCCCCGTGGAATCCGAGCCCCAGCTCCAGGAGAGGCGCGACCGTCCCCCGCACCACGACCCGTCCCTCGCTCGGCCGGCGGACCCGGGCGATCACCTTGAAGAGCGAGCTCTTGCCGGCTCCGTTGGGGCCGATGACGCCGACCCGCTCCCCGGGGTTAATCGTCAGGTTGATGCCCTTGAGGGCCCGAAGTTCCCCGTGCTCGATGCGCCCCTGGAGCTTCCGGATCGCGTACTCCTTCAGGGACGCGATGGCCTCCTTGGGAACGCGGTACCGAACGCCGACGTCGTGCAGCTCGATCACGGGCTCAGAACCGCGAGCCATACTCCTCCATCTTCTGCGAGTAGAAGATCCAGCCCACGATCAGGCTTGCCAGGGAGCCGAGGACCGCGAACGCCATCGTGTTCGGGCCGGGGAGCCAGCCGTTGTAGAGCGGCGCCCGGAACAGATCGACGAGGTACGTGGCCGGGTTGTAGCGGATGACGAACCGGTACTCCTCCGGAACGAGCTTCGTCGCGTAGACGATCGGCGTCACGAAGAACCAGAGCTGCAGGAGGATGATGTACATTTCCTTCACATCGACAAAGCGAGACGCGAGCGTGAAGACCAGCAGGCCTACGCCCGTCGTGAAGGCCGCGCCGATGACGAGGGCCACGGGGAGAAAAAGCCAGGACACGTGAATCGGCGACCCCGTCCAGATGACGATGACGAGGAGGGGGACGAGACTCAGGACCGTGTGAACGAGGGCCACGCCCACCGCCGAGAGGACGAAAGCCGACTGCGGCAGGAAGATCCGTTTGCCCGTCTCGAGGGCATCGACCGGCAGGGACGCCGCGTGGCCGGTCGCCTGCGCGAAGAACTGCCAGAAGATCAGGCCCGACAGGAAGTAGACCGGATAGTTCTGGATGTCCTGCCTGAGGATGACCGAGAAGACCCAGGTCATCGTCAGCATCTGGAGGAGAGGACTCAGCATGGTCCAGCCGACCCCGAGGACGGACCGCTTGTAGCGGACGGTGATGTCGCGCCGGACGAGCTCGACCACCAGATGCCGGTAGCGCCAGAGGTCGCGCGCCTCCTCGACGAAGCGGAGGTCGTGGCGCGCGGAGTCGTAGACCGGGGGTGCGGCGGGCATCAGGGCCTTCGAAGTCTAACTGTTGCGAGGTCGGCGGGCACGTCGACCGGCGTAGAATTCCGGCCCGTTGAACGACGCGCGGAACACCGAATCCGAGCTCGCGGAACTCGAGGTGCGCCTTGTGGAGGCGCTCGCCGAGCGCGACCTCGCCCGCGAGGTCCGGAAGCGAGCCGAGCAGGAGACAGAACGGCTGAGGCAGGAGCTGGCCGACGCCCAGACCGACCTCGCGGCCGTCCGGAGCCGCCTCGACGAGCGTCTCGCGTACGTCCGGAATCTCCACGCATCGTCGGGATGGAAGCTTCTCCAGGCCGTTCGCGGCCTCTTCGGGCGCCGCTGGTGACGAGGAGCGAGCCCCGGAGCGCGGCGTACTGGGAAGCGCGGGCCCGGGCGCTCGAGACGGCGTATCAGCGCCTCCGGTCCCGCCTCGTGTCCCTCGCCGCGTCGCTGCCTCCGGAGTTTCTCGATCTCCTCGAGGCGGGCCCGCCGCCCGACGGCGCGCCCTCTTCGGTACGGCCGCCTCCCGATGCGGCTGCGGACGGCTGTCTTCCGGAAGCGGCGGAGGTGGAGCCGGATCTCCGGAGACTCTGGACGCGGACGGCACCGCCCGTCCGCAACTGACGCCGATGCCGCGCCGCGTCACGGTCGTCATCCTCTGCTGGAACCACTGGCCCCTGACCGAGAGGTGCCTCGCGACGCTCTTCGAGCACACGGACCTCTCGGAGGTCGCGGTCGTCGCGGTGGACAACGGGTCGACGGACGAGACGCCCTCCCGCCTGAAGGGCGACCCCCGCCTCCGCGTCGTCGCCTTGCCCCGAAACCTCGGCTTCGCCCGCGGAAACAACGCGGGGATCGCCGCGGCCGATCCGGGAAGCGACGTCCTCCTCCTCAACAACGACGTCGAGATCCGCTCGCCGGGGTGGCTCGACGAGCTCAAGCGCGCAGCCCACGCGGCCCCCGACATCGGCGTCGCCGGCTGTCGCCTGGTCTTTCCCGACGGCCGGCTGGCGCATGCGGGAACGTACATCCTCCCCGACACGTTCTGGGGCCAGCAGGTCGGGTCGCAGGAGAGGGACGTGAACCAGTTCGCGGCGACGAGGGACGTGGAGGGGATCGTCTTCGCCTGTGCCTACCTGAGGCGGGAGGTGCTGGACGCCGTGGGAGGGCTCTCGGAGGAGTACGAGTCGTATTTCGAGGACACCGACTACTGCCTCCGGGCCCGCGCGGCCGGGTTCCGGACCGTCTGCTGCGGGAGCGTCACCCTCGTCCACCACGAGCACGGCTCGACGCGCGACGCGCCCGGCCACTTCGAGAAGCTCTTCGGGCGAAGCCGCGCCATCTTCCGGAAACGCTGGGGTGGCGTGCTCTCGCGGCGCTATGCGCGCGCCGTCCACTGGCAGTCGATCCTGAACTTCCCAACGGGCTACGCCATGAGCGCTCGGGAGATCCTCCGCGCTCTCGACGAGGGCGGCGTGCGGACGAGCTACGAGTACGTCTACGGGCCGGGAACGCCCTTCACGCAGCCCGAGCCGGACGGCCTTTCGGATCACCGGCTCGACGCCATCGCCCGGCGCTCCGCGGGCCGGCGGCCGGACGTTTCGGTGGTCTACGCGCAGGGGGACGTCTTCCGGAAGAACCGCGGGCGCCGCCGGATCGGCTACACGATGCTGGAGGTGGACGGCTTTCCGACGGAATGGGTGCGGCAGGCGAACGAGATGGACGAGGTGTGGGTCCCGTCCGCTTTCAATCGCGACGGCCTCGCCGGGTCCGGCGTCACGCGGCCGGTTCACGTGATGCCGCTGGGCGTCGACCCGGACCACTTCAACCCGCAGATCCGGGGCGTTACGAACCCGAACGGCGATTTCGTCTTCCTGGCGAACTTCGAATGGAACGAGCGGAAGGCGCCACAGCTTCTCCTCTCGGTCTTCAACCGGACGTTCCGGGCCTCGGAGCCCGCGCTCCTCGTGTGCAAGGTGATGAACCGGCAGTGGGAGCGGAACGTCACGGCCGAGGTCCGCGCGCTCGGCCTCCGGCCAACCGGAGGGCGCGTCGCCTTCCTGTACAACCGGGACTACCCCTATTCGCAGATGGGGATGCTCTATCGCTCGGCCGACTGCTACGTCTCCGCGAGCCGGGGCGAGGGGTGGGACATGCCCCTCATGGAGGCGATGGCGTGCGGGCTGCCGGCCGTCGCGACGGACTGGGGAGCCCACCGGGAGTTCGTTCACGAGGGGATCGCCTGGCCGCTCCGGATCCGCGGCCTCGTCCCCGCCGTCTCGTACAACCCGAACTACGAGGGATTCCGCTGGGCCGATCCCGACCCGGACCACCTCGCCGGACTGCTCCGGCACGTCTTCGAGAACCGCGACGAGGCGCGTGCGAAGGGCGCCCGCGCCGCCGCCGAGATGGCTGCCCGATGGACCTGGCGTCAGGCGGCGGAGCGGATCGCCGTGCGGCTCGACGCGATCAGGGCCTGACGGTCCCGGGTCATCGCCGGCTGGCTGACTTGATCGCCGCCCGGGCCTCGCGGTCGGCCTCGCGGCGGCGGATGGTCTCCCGCTTGTCGCGAAGCTTCTTGCCGGTGACGAGAGCGATCTGGACCTTGGCTCGCGCCCCCTTGAAGTAGATCGAGAGCGGGATGCAGGTCGCCCCCGTCCGCTGGATCTTTCCGGCGAGCCGGTCGATCTCCCGTCGGTGGAGGAGGAGCTTCCGCTTCCGTTTCGGGTCCGGGTTGTTCCAGCTCCCCGCGGTGTAGGGCGGGACATGGACGTTCCAGAGCCACGCCTCGCCCCGCTCGACGGCGACGTAGCCGTCGACGAGGCTCGCGCGCCCCTCACGGAGCGACTTGACTTCCGTCCCCGTCAGGGCGACGCCGGCCTCGAGCTTCTCCTCGATGTGGTACTCGTGGAAGGCGCGGC
Source organism: uncultured Acidobacteriota bacterium (assembly GCA_963801475.1). Classification (GTDB taxonomy): domain Bacteria; phylum Acidobacteriota; class Thermoanaerobaculia; order UBA5066; family UBA5066; genus DAOMFB01. The sequence goes on from CAWDEX010000002.1 coordinate 251,914, forward strand.
GGTTCGTGGCGACGGTCTTCGTCGCACCGTTCGTCGCCGCGCCCCTCGGGCCGGGCGCGCGGCCGTTCACTCGGCGGAGCCCTCGAGCATCCTCTTGAAGCGCGGCGCCAGGTCGGGGTCGAACTGCGTTCCTGCCTTCGACCCGATGATGTCGAGCGCCTGGGCCTCGGCGATGACGGCCCGGTACGACGTCGGAGAGGTCATGGCGTCGTACGCCTCGCAGAGATGGATGATCCGCGAGCCCTGGGGAATCCGTTCGCCTTTGAGCCCGTCGGGGTAGCCGGCGCCGTCCCACCGCTCGTGGTGGTGACGGACGAGCGGCGCGATCGGGTAGGGCCAGGGGATCTCCTCGACGAGGTGGGCCCCGACGCGCGGGTGTTGCCGGATGAGGCGGACCTCCTCCTCGGTCAGGGCTCGCTTCGTGTAGAGCTCGTCGTAGTTCAGCTCGCGCATCCCGACGTCGTGCAGGATCGCTGCGACGGTCACCTGCTCGATCTCGGAAGGCGACAGACCGAGAGCGGTCGCGAACTTCCGGGCCAGGCGCCCGACGTTGAAGGAGTGGGTCTTCAAGGCCGTCCGGCGGCGAAGGCCCGGCTCGACGAGCTTGTTGACGAGGCCGCGGTAGGCCTCCTTGAAGCGTGTCTCGTTGCGAATCTCCGTCAGGGCGTTCTTCAGGATGACGTGCGCGGGACGGAGCGCCTCGCGGTTCTCGGACGTGGGACCGTGGCGATAAAGAAGCGAGAAGATCGCGATCCCGTCCGGCGTCGAGGCGAGGACAGATGACTGGATCGCCGCGATCTCGGCGCGTCGGACCGGGCGGGCTTCCGCCGTCGCGACGTCGAGCGAGCGGAAGACGTGCTCGGTCGGGAGCGGGAAGGGAGCGGCCGGCTTTCCGGCCACCTTCTCGAGGTTCTCGACGAGGGCCGGCTTCAAGTCGGAGTCGACCGGGCGCTTGCTCGCGTAAGTGACTTCGAGCCGGGCCGGGTAGTAAATGGAGACGGCCGCCACCTCGACCTCGTTGAACTGGAGGCAGGTCTGGAGGTACAGGCGCGCAAAGTCGATTTCGGCCGGAAGCGTCGCCGGGGCCGCCGGTCCGCCCGGCCGCGCCGACGGCATCCGGGAGAGCGTCTCCTCGACGAGCCGCAGCGTGTGGGTGACGGTGCCGCCGGCAAACCCCGCAGGAAGGTCGCCCGTCGGCGCGGCGGGGTTCGGCGTCCTCTCCATCGCCTCCACGTTCGTCCGAAACGCTCCCGTATCCGGGGAGACCATCTCGAAAGCGATGCCCGACTCCGCGCCCTTCGGGCCGTACCCGAGACGCGTGGCGCCCGTGCTTCCGATCGTCGGCGCGTCCGGCGGCGGCGTGTAACCCGTCCCTTCGCTCCCTTCCGCCGTGATCCCCTCCCGACGGTACTGCGGGTGGCGCTTCAAGAGCACGGCGAATCGACGGAGGAGGTCCGTCATCTCGTGGACGTCCTCGTGCGTGAACGGCACGCGGCCGGCCTTGTCCCGAACGTCGACAATTCCGATGATTCGCCCGTCGAGATAGATCGGGGACGTCAGGATCTTCGTCGTCGACGCCCCTTCGAGAATGTCGACGAGTTTGCCCGCCTGGCGCAGGCTGTTGATGAAGAAGGGCTCGCGGTGCTCGTAGACGTGCGTCGCGAGCGGCTCCATCCGGCTGAACCGCTCGAGCACGCGGTCGGTCCGTGAGAAGCCGAACTGGGTCTTCAGCCGGAAATAACCGGTGGAATCGAACGTGTAGATCGCGGCCTTGACCGGCTGCCAGCGCTTGCGCAGGACGGCGAGAAAATCAGCGTAAGGCTTTTCATCCTCGGGCGATAGCACGGTCGGAGCCCTCTCGACAGAATAGCAGCCGGGGGTCGGCGGCTTCCAGTTGCCGTCCCCGCCGTCGGGCCCGGGCGGTGTGGGATCGTCGCATCACGGTGTGGCGACGGCGCCACAGGAAACGGCCCCCACGAGGACCGATCCCCTTGAAGATAAAGCGTTCCGGAGCTCCCCTGAGATGGCATCGCTTCTGCTCCCCATGAACTCCGACATGCAGCGCTCTCTGACGCTTTCCCGGCCCGTACGCGTCGCGGGGGTGGGCCTTCACAGCGGGAGGCACGCCACGGCGGTCCTCCACCCGGCCGAGGCGGGCCGCGGGATCGTCTTTTTCCGGACGGACGTCGGCGCGGTCATTCCCGCCCTCGCGGAGGAGGCTGCACGGTTCGACCACGCGACCTCCCTCGGCCGACCGGGGCGCGAAGTCGGAACCGTGGAGCACCTCCTGTCGGCCCTCGTCGGCACCGGGATCCACGACCTGCTCGTGGAGGTGGACGGGCCGGAGCTGCCGATCCTCGACGGGAGCGCCGCGCCCTGGATTGACGCGATCCACCACGCCGGCCTCGCGCACCTGCGCGAGACCGCCATCCCGTTCTCCCCCCGGGCGCCGATCTCCGTATCGGCGCCGCACGGGAAGCGGATCGAGATCCGCCCGTCCCGCGACCTCCGCGTGACGTACACGATCGACTTCCCACACCCGGCAATCGGCCGTCAGTCGGTCACCGTCGTCGTCACGCCCGAGAGCTACGCCCGGCACCTGGCGCCCGCCCGGACCTTCGGCTTCCTCGCCGAGTACGAGGCCCTGAAGGCGCACGGCCTCGCCCGCGGGGCGAGCGCGGAGAACTGCATCGTCATCGGCGAGAGCCACGTCGAGAACGGAAGCTTGCGGTTCCCCGACGAGTTCGTCCGGCACAAGGCGCTCGACCTTCTCGGGGACCTCGCGCTCGTCGGCCGGCCGGTGCTCGGTCACGTCGTGGCCCAGCGCGCCGGCCATGCCCTCCACGCCGCGCTCGCGAGGCGCCTCCGCGAGGAGATGCTCCGCGACGAAGTGGCCGACGACCCGGCGGTTGCCGGCGTTTCCGCCTCCTTCTGACGAGAGCCGAACCGCCCGGAGGCCGCCTGCCGCGTTAAAGTGGAGGCGTGCTGTCCGGCACCCGACGTCACGCGCTTCTCGTCGCGATCCTGCTCTGTCTGCCGGCCGCGGCCGACGAGCCGGGTGGAGCGACGAACCTCCCGGGAGTCTCGACCTGGATCACCGGGCGCGAGCTGCACGTCTCGGCGAAGCTCTCCCCCGGGCTTCCGCGCGACGTGGAGGAGCGGCTGGGCTCGGGCCTTCCGACGACCGTCCTCTGGCGCGTCCGCCTCTTCGCCTTCCGGAATCTCTGGTGGGACGGCCTGAAGGACGAGCGACGCTACGAGGTGACGGCTACATTCCGTCCCGTCGCGGGCGACTACCTCGTCGAGAAACGTCTCGACGGCCGTCTTCTCGGGTCGAGCGTCGCCCCCACGAGGGCCGAGGCCCTGAAGACCCTCTCGGAGGTGCCCGGCCTGCCGCTGTTCCTCATGGGATCTCACCTCGAGGGGAAGAGCCTCGTGGTCCGCGTGAAGTGCGCGTACGCGCGCGGGGTGGCGCTCGGCGTCGTCCCGACGACCGTCGAGACGGACTGGGTCCGTTCGGGCATCTTCGACGGACCGCCGGCCGACGCGAAATGAAGCTCTCCTGGTCGCGCGACAACCGGATTCTCGGCGCGCTGTTCCTCGGGCTCGGGGCGGCCCTCGCCGGGCTCTACGCGCTCGTTCTCCGGACCCGGGCGCTGACGCCCGCCGCGGCGACGAACCGCGTCCTTCTCTTCGTCCTCTTCTACATCGTCGTCGTCCTGATCCTCGTTCTCCTCTTCGTCCTCGTCCGGGCCGCGGTCCGGCTCGTCCTCGAGGCGCGGCGCGGGGTGTTCGGTTCCCGATTCCGGGTCCGGATCGTCGCGACGAACGTCGGGCTCGCGCTCCTGCCGATCGTCCTTCTCCTCCTGCCGACGACCGGCCTTCTTCAGAAGAGCGTGGAGCAGTGGTTCGCGCCGGCCGTGGAGGAGACCGTCCGCTCCGGACGGGATGTCGTGGAGATCCTCCGGGGCCGGGCGGCCGGCCTGGAGGCCCGGACGGCCGAGCGCCTCGTTCCGAAACTCACGGCGGCTGGAGGAGACGCTGCGATCCTAGCCGCACTGTCTGCGGCCCGCGAGGACTCCGGGGTCGACCTGATCGAATGGCGCCGGGACGGGGCCCCTCCCGGCACGCCGCCCCTCGCGGTGAGCTCGCCCCGCTGGCCGGTCCGGGACGTCAAGGAACCGGACCCCGAGTGGCTCGCCGACGCCCGCAGCCGGGGTCTGGCCCGCCGCGTGGAACAGACGGCCGGGGGCGGACGGACGGGGCGTACGGCCGTCGCCGTCCCGGGCGGCCTCCTCCTGGTCGGCACGTACGATCCCCCCGCCGAGGCGGTTGCCATCCGGCGGCTGTCGGAGGCGACCTCGGCCTACGCGATGCTCTCGGCCGAGCGCGCCTCCCTCGCGGCGATTCAGGTCCTCCTCTTCCTCCTCCTCGCCTTTCTCGTCCTGCTCGCCTCCGTCTGGGTCGGCCTCGTCCTGGCACGCCGGGTCACGCGCCCGATCGCCGCTCTCGCCGCATCGGCACGCCGCGTCGGCGCCGGCGACTTCGACACCTTCGTCGAGGTTGAGGGGGGCGACGAGATCGCGGCCCTCTCCGGAGCCTTCAATACGATGACGACCGAGCTCCGCGTGAGCCGCGGAGAGCTCATGCGGGCCAACGAGGAACTCGTGGCGACGAACCGGCGCCTCGATGACGAGCGCCGCCGGGTGGCGACGATCCTCGCCCACCTCGACGCCGGCGTCGTGGCCTTCGCCGAGGGCGGCGAGGTCCTCGCCCTCAACGAGACGGCGCGGCACCTGCTCGACGCGCCCGACGCCGTGGAGGGGCAGAGCCTCGAGGCGCTTCTCTCGTCCCCGATCCACGCCCCGCTCTCCCGCTTCCTCCGGCGCGCCCGGGGAGACCGGGGCCCGCGCGAGGCGACCTTCACGCTCTCCGGCCGGGTCGTGGACGCGCGCGTGGCGCGGGTGCCGGCCCAGCCGGATGAGGCGGCCTCGTGGGTCGTCACGCTGGAAGACACGACGGCTCTCGTCCGCGCGGAGCGGGCGGCTGCCTGGGAGGAAGCCGCGCGGAAGATGGCCCACGAGATCAAGAACCCGCTGACGCCGATCCGTCTCGCCGCCGAGAGGATGCGCCGGCGGGCGGCGGCTCCGGCCCTTCCGGACTCCGGAGCATCCGAACTCAAGGCGGTGGTCGAGGAGGGGGCCTCCACGATCATCGAGGAGGTCGGCACCCTTTCAGGCCTCGTCGACTCTTTCGGTCGTTTTGCACGGCTTCCGGCGGCGGTCCTTGCCCCGACCGACCTCGCCTCCGTCGTTTCGCAGGTGGCGAAACTCTACGGCGACGTGAAGCCGGGCGTGACCGTCGCAACCGACGTCCCCGAAGGGCTCCCCGAGGTCCGCGCCGACGCCGAGCAGATGAAGCGCGCCCTCGTCAACCTCGTCGACAACGCCGTCACGGCGACGCCCGCCGGCGGGCGCGTCGTGATCGCCGCCCGCGTGGAGAGGGGACGCGCGACGCTCGCGGTCGCCGACGAGGGACCCGGGATCCCACCCGAGGACCGCGAGCGCGTCTTCGACCCGACGTTCTCCACGAAGGGGCGCGGGACGGGCCTCGGCCTCGCCATCACGTCGCGGATCGCCGCGGAGCACTCGGGACGTGTCCGCGTGGAGGACAATGCCTCCGGCGGCTGCCGCTTCGTCATCGAATGGCCGGCCGCCTGACGCCATGAAGATTCTCGTCTGCGACGACGAGCCGGGCATCCGGCGCACGCTGTCCCAGATCCTGACGGACGAGGGGTACGAGGTGGAAACCGTCGGGCTCGGGCAGGAGGCGGCGGCCCGTGCGCTCGCACACGACGGCCGGTTCGACGCCGTCTTCCTCGACGTCTGGCTTCCCGACGTGGACGGGCTCGCCGTCCTCGACCGGCTGCAGGACGCGCGGCCCGACCTTCCCGTCGTGATGATCTCCGGTCACGGCACCGTGGAAACGGCCGTCCAGGCGGTCAAGCGGGGCGCCGACGACTTCCTCGAGAAGCCGCTGTCGCTCGAACGGATCCTGCTGACTCTCGAGAAGGCCCTCGAGCGGCGGCGCCTCGCCGAAGAGCGTGACGCGCTGAAGCGCGAGCTGGCGACCCTGCAGGAGCGGGGCGGGACCGAGGAGCCGCTCCTCGGCGACGGCCCGGCGATGACGCGCCTTCGCGAGGAGATCCGCCGCGCGGGGAGCTCGGAGGCGCGCGTCCTGATCACCGGCGAGAGCGGCGTCGGGAAGGAACTGGTCGCCCTCGCCCTCCACCGGGCGTCGCCCCGCGCCAGAGGACCCTTCGTCGAGGTGAACGGCGCGGCGATTCCCGAGGAGTTGATCGAGAGCGAGCTCTTCGGACACGTCAAGGGCTCCTTCACCGGCGCGCTCGACGACCGGAAGGGGAAGTGGGAGCAGGCTCACGGCGGGACGCTCTTCCTCGACGAGATCGGCGACATGTCGCCGCGGACGCAGGCGAAGGTCCTCCGCGCGATCCAGGACGGGAAGATCACGCCCGTCGGCGGCGCGAAGACGATCGCCACCGACGTCCGGATCGTCGCGGCAACGAACCGCGACCTGCCGGCCATGATCCGCGGCGGGACCTTCCGGGAGGACCTCTACTTCCGCCTGGCCGTGCTCCCGCTCGGCGTCCCGCCCCTCTCCGAGCGGCCCGAGGACGTCCCGGTTCTCGTGACCCACTTCGCCGGCCAGCTCGCGAAGCGGCGGGGCCGGCGCCCGAAGACCTTCACCCCCGCGGCTCTCGAGGCCCTCTCGAAACGGCGCTGGCCGGGCAACGTCCGCGAGCTCCAGAACCTCGTGGAGCGGCTCGTCCTGATGACCCCGTCGCCTTCCGTCGACGTCGCCGACCTGCCACCCGAAACCGACCGGCTCGACCATCGTGCCACCGACCCCGACGCCCTGAGGCCGGGACAGTCGCTCGCCGAAGCGCGCGATGCCTTCGAGCGCCGCGTCGCGCAGAAGGTCCTCGCCGAGACGAAGGGCAACGTGTCGCGCGCCGCGGAACGTCTCGGTCTCGACCGGACGACGCTCCACCGGCGCCTCCGCGCGTGGGGGCTCGACAGTGCGAAGGAGGAGCGCCCCTAGCCGTTACTCGGGCCGGCGCCGCACGCGGCCGGACTCGGGGATCCGCGGCAGCGGCTCGGCGGCCTCGGCCAGCGCGTAGGTCATCGCGACCATCGCCGCGGTGGCCTGGTTCAGCTGGACCGGGTCCACCTTGTCGTACGTGTCGTTGGCCGTGTGGTGGACGTCGAAGTACCGGCTCGAGTCGTTCCGCAGGCCGAAAAGCGGCATTCCCGAGGCGAGAAGCGGGGAGACGTCGGCGCCGCCGGCTCCCCCCTTCCGGAACTCGCCGGCGCCGATCCCCGCGAGGAACGTCTCCATTTCCTTCATGAACGCCTCGGCGCCGGGCCCCGCGTTCCAGGAGTAGCCGTACACCCGGTCGCCTCCAGCGTCCGCCTCGATGGCGGCCACGTGCTTCGGGAGCTCGGCGGCGTGCCCGGCCGCGTAAGCGCGCCCTCCGCGGAGGCCGTTCTCCTCGTTCGCGAAGAGGACGACCCGGATCGTCCGGCGCGGTCTTCGCGGAAGCGCCCCGATGAGCCGCGCCGCCTCGATCGAGATCGCGCAGCCGGCGCCGTCGTCGATGGCGCCCGTTCCGAGGTCCCACGAGTCGAGATGTCCGCCCACGAGGACGATCTCCTCCGGCGCCTCGCGCCCGGGGATCTCACCGATGACGTTCGCCGACTCGGCGTCGGGTCCCGTCTCCGTCCGAAGCTTCAGCGTCACCGAGACCGGTCGGCCTTCGGCAAGGACGCGGTGCAACAGGTCCGCGTCGGGCGCCGAAAGCGAGGCGGCCGGAATCTCCGGCGTCCTCTCGTCGTAGTCCATCGCGCCGGTGTGCGGCAGGCGGTCGGCGTCGGTTCCGACGGACCGGATCAGGACGGCGAGCGCTCCGACCTTCGCGGCGTGGACGGCGCCCCCGCCCCGGATGGGCACGGTCTCTCCGTAGCCGCCGCCGTCCCGCCGGCGTTCGGTCTTCTTCCAGATGAAGACGATCTTCCCCCTTGCCTTCTCCCCGAGCGCATCGACGGCCGCGAGCGAGTCGGCCTCGACGACTTCCCCGCTGATCCCCTCCGGCGGCGTCGAGACGCTCCCGCCGAGGGCGGCCACGGCGAAATCCTGCCGGTGAGGCGCCGTCATCGAGGCGCTCTCCGAGATCCGCCGCCAGACGGGCACGAGCACCCTTTCGGCCCGGACGTTCGAGAAGCCGAGCGCCTTGAGCGTCGCGACCCCCCAGGCCACGGCCGCGCGGTCGCCCGGAGAGCCCGCGAGTCGCGGACCGACGGAGTCGGTCAGACCGCGAAGGATCTCGGGAGCTCGCGAAGAGGTCATCGCGGCGCCGACGAGCCGCTCCATGTCGGCGCGCATCGCCGCCGTGAGGGGACCCTCGGCGGCGGCGGGAGGACCGACGAGCGCGGACAGACCCAGAACCGCGGCAAGGCGTTGCGACCGGTTCAAGCGGTCACTCCTCGGACGCCGAGAAGGCGATGTCGAGGAGCTTGTTCTCGAGAACCTGCGGCCCGGGATCGGCCTCGAGCCGGAGGTAGTGGGACGCCACGGCGAGCAGCGCCGCGTTCGGAACGAGCCCGACGATCTCCGATCCGACGACGGGGACGCCGTGGCGCTCGGCCTCGGACCGGACGGTCTCGAAGACGCGGTGGAGCGGCGTCTTCTCGTAGTTCGTCATGTTGATGGAGACCTGCACCTGGCCACGCGCCTCGAGCTTCACGCCCATCGCCTTCACGAAGCGGTAGCCCCCCGAAAGGTGACGGATCGCCTTCGCGATCCGGTCGGCCACGGCGAGGTCGGCCGTGCCGAGGTTGATGTTGTACGCGATCAGCGGCGCCCGTGCGCCGACGACGGTCGCGCCGCCGCTCGGGTGCGGCGTCCCCGGGCCGAAGTCGGGCTTCCAGGCCGCGTCCTTCATCTTCGCGGCCAGCCCCTCGAACTCCCCCTTCCGGATGTTCGCTAGGTTCTGACGTTCCGGAGATGACGCGGCCTCTTCGTACAGATAGACCGGGAGCGCGAACCGGTCGGCGAGCCGGCTTCCCAGCTCCTTCGCCAGGGCGACGCAGTCGGCCGACGTGGCGCCCCGGATCGGGACGAAGGGAATGACGTCCACCGCGCCGAGCCGCGGATGGGCGCCCCGATGCGTCCGGAGGTCGATGGCCTGAAGGGCCGCCTCGACGAGGGCGGTCATCGCGTCGAGGAGGCCGGGACCGTCCCCCAGGAACGTGAAGACCGAGCGGTTGTGATCTTCGTCGGAGGTCCGGTCGAGGAGGAGAACCCCCTTCCCAGCCCGGACGGCCGACTCGGCCAGGCGGACGACGACGTCGTCGCGCCGGCCCTCGCTGACGTTGGGAATGCACTCAATCAGGTTCTTCATCGACGATTCCGTTTCCATCGGATCGTACCCTGCTAGCATTCCCCCGATGAATCCGTACGAGGGCAGCCCGTCCCTCGCGCCCGAGGCACGGGAGAAGGTTCTTCAGACGTTCCGGCACACCCTTCAGCTGGTGCGCGACGGCCGCAACGAGGAAGCTCTCCTCGGCTGCGACTTCATCCTGAAGATGGACTCGCGTTTCGCGCCAGCCCACCGGCTCCTCGGAAGCCTTCGCGGCGTGCCGGCCGGCCATCGGATCGACCTCGCGCCGTTCGCCTTCTACGGCGACGCTCCGGCCGCGGCTGCACCACCGCCGGCTCCGGGCCCGTTCGACGCCGAGCTGGCCTTCGAAACGCCACCGCCAAAGGCCGCGCCCGCGCCGCCGCCCACGGCCGCGCCGCCACCGGCCGGAGGCCTCGACGACCTCGTCTTCGACGACTTCGCCCCGAGGGGAGGGGCCCCGCCCCAGCCCGCGCCGGCCCCGTTCCCCGAGACCTCCTTTGCCGGCCTCACCGACACGCCCGCCCCTTCCGCCGCCGTGGAATCCCGGGCGTTCGCGATCTCCGGCGGAGACGCCGCTCCGGGCGAAGAACCTGCGAAAGTCTTCGAAGACCTCGACATGAGCGTGGCCACCGGGCCCGGTTCCGCGAGCCCCTCGGGGGCGCCGGCCCGCCCCGCGCCGACGCCGCCCCCGTCCCGTCCCGCCCCCGAGCCGGCCGGTGCGGCCCTCGATCCGCGGATCGCGCAGTTCCTCAAGCAGGGCGACGAGGCGATGGCGCGCGGTAACGCCCAGGAGGCCATCGACCTCTGGAGCCGCGTCTTCCTCATCGACCTGTCGAACGAGGACGCCTCGCGGCGGATCGACTCCGCCCGCGAGACGCTGGCCGATTCGGCGCGCAAGGTCGACGTCCTCCTCTCCGAGGGGACCCAGCTCTACGACGCCGGCAACCTCTCGGGGGCACGGACGAAGTTCCTCGACGTTCTCGCCCTGTCCGAGCACGACGCCACGGCGCGTTCGTACCTGAACCAGATCGACGCCGCCCTTGCCGCGCCCGGCGCCGCGTCGTCGGGCTCCGGAGACTCCGAGTTCCTCCGGACCGAGATCGAAGCGCCGGCCCTGCCGTCGTACGCCGAGGAGGAGGGGCTCGACCCGGGGCGGACCCTCGCCGTCGTCGTCCCCGACGAAGCCGCTGCCCCCGTCGAGCGGCGGGAGGCTCCCCCTCCGGCACGCCGGCGGCCATCTCTCGACCTCCGGCTCCTCCTGCCGGCGGGACTTATCGTCCTGGCGGTCATCGCCGGCGGCGCCTGGTGGTTCTTCCGTGGACGCCGGCCGTCCCCGACGGCCGAGCCGAAGCCGGCGGCGCCGGCGGCGACGACCGCTCCGGCGAAGCCCAGGGCGACGGCGGAGGACCCTTTCACGCAGGCCCAGGCGCTCTTCTCGCAGGGGAAAGTGGACGCAGCGATCCAGATCCTCCTCGCGGTCCCCGACGCCGACCCGCGCCACAACGAGGCGCTGACGAAGATCGACCAGTATCGCAACGCCGGCGTCCCGACGCCGGTGCCGCCGGCGCCGAACGGGGCCGCCCTCGAAGAGCTCCGCGCGCAGGGCTTCGCGGCCCTCAAGGCGAGCAAGTACATCGAGGCTTTCAAGGCGCTCGACCCGGTCGTCAAGGCGCGCCCCGAGGACACCGAAGCCCAGCAGGGGCTGCGCCGCGCGCGGGAGGCGGTGGACGGTCTCCGGAGCGCCGTGAAGTCGTACTCCGAGGGGGACTACGACAGCGCCATCAAGCTCCTCTGGGAGCTCCGGAAAGCCGACGCGAAGAACCAGGACGTCGAGGACTACCTCGTCAACGCGTACGTCAACTCCGGGATCCAGGCTCTCCAGTCGGGAAACAACGCCCGCGCCTTCGAAGCGTTCCAGGACGCCGTGAAGCTCCATCCGTCCGACGCGGAGGCCCAGCGGCTCCTGAAGTTCTCCCGGAAATACCCGAAGGGGGCCACCGACCTCATGGCCCGCACATTCGTCCGTCACCTCTCCCCCCGCCCGTGAGCCGCTGATGGCCGACACGCCGCGCGACCCACTGGCGGAGCACCCCCTCGGGGGCGAGGCGCCACGGCGCCCGTCGAAAGGAAAGACGCTCTCTCTCTTTCCTGACCTCGGAGAGGCGCCGATCCACAAAGACTCCGACGAGGCCGCACCGCCGGCTCCGGCTCCGCCCGCCGCCGGCCCCGGCGATCCCGAAGCGCTCCCGGAGGCCGAGGAGGCTCCGGAGGGCCTGGAGGAGAGCGTCGCGTTCGCCCGACGCCTCACCGCCGGCCTCGCGGACCTCCTGATCCTGACTCTCGTCGGCGCCGTCGAACTCGCCGCAGGCTCGCTCGCGCTCGATCTGCGCTTCCCGCTCGCAGCGTTCGTTCCGCTCGGCGCGTTCCTCGTCCTCGTCGCCCTCGTCCTCCTCGTTCTCGCGCCGTTCGTCTGGGGGACGACGCCGGGGATGGCGCTCGCCGACCTCCGGATCCGCGCCGGGGACGGCGGCTCGCCGACGCTCGCCGCCTCGTTTCTCAGGTTCCTCGGGTTCCTGCTGACCGGCCTTCTCGCCGGCGTGCCGCTGCTCCTTTCGGCCTTCGACCGCCGCGGACGCACCTTGGCCGACCTTCTGTCGGGAACGACCGTCGTCTCCGCCGAACGACACGGCGCCTGATGCGGCTCGCCCTCGCCCAGCTGAACACCACCGTGGGCGACTTCGGCGGGAACGCGGAGAAGATCGTCCTGGCGCTCGAGCGGGCGGAAGAGGCCGGGGCACACCTCCTCGCCGTCCCGGAGCTGGCCGTCTGCGGCTACCCGCCGCGCGACCTGATCGACCGCCCCGCCTTCCAGCGGGAGGCGGCCCGGTCCCTCACGGCGCTCGCGCGGCGCACGCGGGAGACGGCGCTTCTCGTCGGCACGTTCCTTCCGAACCGGCGGCCGACGGGAAAGCCCTTCCACAACGCGGCCGTTCTCCTCCACCGGGGCCGCGCGCGGGCGATCGCGAAGAAGCTCCTCCTCCCCACCTACGACGTCTTCGACGAGGGCCGCCACTTCGAGCCGGGGAGCGCGCCCGTCGTCGTCCCGCTGGCCGGAGAGCGGCTGGGCCTCTCGATCTGCGAGGACCTCTGGAACGACAAGGACTTCTGGCGGACACGCCGCCTCTACCGCGAGGACCCGGGGGAAGAGATGGTCCGCCGCGGCGCGACGGCGATCGTCAACATCTCGGCCTCCCCCTTCAGCGAGGGGAAGCCGCGCCTTCGCCGCCGGATGCTCGCGCGCCTCGCGCGCGACGGCCGCGTCCCCGTCGCCTACGTGAACCTCGTCGGCGGGAACGACGAGCTCGTCTTCGACGGGGGGACGATCGTCCTCGACGGGCACGGGCGCGTCGCCGCGCGCGGCGCCCTCTTCGCGGAGGACCTCCTCGTCGTCGACCTCCCGAAGGGAAAGAGCCCCCGCGGCGTCGTCCCCGTGGCCGGGTCCGGGCCGGAGGACCTCCCGGACGACGCCGAGGGGAACGCCCTCGAGTCGCTTCGCCGCGCCCTCGTCCTCGGAATCCGCGACTACGCGAGGAAGTGCGGTTTCGCGTCGGCGATCCTCGGCCTCTCGGGCGGCATCGACTCGGCCCTCGTGGCGGCCCTCGCCGTGGATGCTCTGGGCGCGACAAACGTGACCGGTTTCGGCCTGCCGTCCCCCTTCTCCTCCGAGGGATCCGTGGCCGACGCCCGCGTCCTCGCGGCGAATCTCGGGATCCGCTTCGAGGTCCTTTCGATCGACCGCCTCTTCGCCGAGGCGAAGCGGACGCTCGCGCCGCTCTTTGCGGGACGGACGGAGGACGTCACGGAGGAGAACGTCCAGTCGCGGCTCCGGGGCCTCCTCCTGATGGCCGTCTCGAACAAGTTCGGTCCCCTCGTCCTGACGACCGGGAACAAGAGCGAGCTCGCCGTCGGCTACTGCACGCTCTACGGCGACATGTGCGGAGGCCTCGCGCCGATCTCCGATCTGCCGAAGATGCGCGTCTACGCCCTCGCCCGCCACCTGAACGCGCGCGCGGGGCGGCCCCTGATTCCCGCGTCGAGCCTGACGAAACCCCCGTCGGCCGAGCTCCGCCCGGACCAGACGGACCAGGACTCGCTCCCGCCCTACGACCTCCTGGACGCGATCCTCGAGTCGCTCGTCGAACGCAACCTGTCGGCCGAGGCCACGGCCAGGCGCGTGAAGGCGTCGCTCTCCCTCGTCCGGGGGATCGCGCACCAGCTCGATCGCGCCGAGTACAAGCGGGCGCAGGCCGCTCCGGGACTCAAGGTCTCGATGAAGGCGTTCGGAACGGGACGCCGCATCCCGATCGCCCAGAGGTCTCCGGCCTGAGCGCCGCCGCCGCCCCGCGCTATCCGTGGAAGGAGATTCCCGGCTCCTCGCACGAGATCCTCCTGGCGACGATCGCGGCGCGCGGGACCGGACTGAAGCTCCTCGACTTCGGATACGGCGCCGGGGAACTCGCCCGGAGGGTTCGCGCCCGCTGCAGCTACCTCGCGGGCATCGAGCTCGACGCCGAGGCGGCGCTCCGCGCGGCCGGTCTCTTCGACCGGTCCATGACCGAGGACCTCCTCGAATCGCTCGAGAAGCTCGACGGGGAGGCGTTCGACGTGGTCGTCGCGGCCGACGTCCTCGAGCACCTTCCGGACCCCGGCCGGGCGCTCGATCTCCTTCGCCCCCTCGTGAAGCCGGGTGGACTTCTCCTCGTCTCGCTGCCCAACGTCGCGAACGTCACGGTCCGCCTTGCCCTCCTCTTCGGACGCTTCACTTACACCCCGCGCGGTCTTCTCGACGCCTCGCACCTCCGGTTCTTCACCCGCCGGACGGGGCACGCGCTTCTCGTGGAGCACGGATTCCGCGTCGAGACGGTTCGGCCGACCGCGATGCCCGTGGAACTGGCCGTCCCCGGCCTCGGCCGGCCGCCCCTGGCGCCGCTCGTCCGCGCCGCCGCGGTCCTGCTGGCGCGGATCCGGCCGACGCTCTTCGGCTACCAGTTCGTCTACGCGGCGGTCCCGGCATGAGGCCCGACCTCACCGTCGTCATTCCCGCCTACAACGAGGAGACGCGGCTTCCCGCCTCGCTGGAAGCGCTGGCCGCGTGGCTGTCGCGGAGGGCCGAGCCTCTCTCAACCGAGATCCTCGTCGTGGACGACGGCTCCGCGGACCGGACGAGCGGCCGTGCGGCGGAGACAGGGCGACGGCTGGGGCTCGCCGTCCGCGTCCTCGTCCACGAGAAGAACCGGGGAAAAGGCGCGGCCGTCCGGACCGGCGCCCTCGCCGCCGAGGGGAAGCAGGTTCTCGTCTCCGACGCCGACTTCTCCACGCCGATCGGCGAGTGGGAGAAGCTCGCGGCGGCCCGTGCTCCCGTCGCCATCGGCTCGCGCGCCGTGGACGAGAGCCTCGTGAAAGAGCGCCAGCCCTTCTACCGCGTGGCCCTGGGCAAGCTCTTCAACCTTCTCGTCCGGCTCGCCGCCGTGCCCGGAATCCGCGACACGCAGTGCGGCTTCAAGCTCTTCTCGCGCGACGCGGCGCAGGCCGTCTTCTCCCGCGCCACCGTCGACCGTTTTGCCTGGGACGTGGAGGCGCTTCTCCTCGCGCGGAAGCTGGGCTACGCCATCGCCGAGGTCCCTGTCCTCTGGTTCGACTCCCCCGACTCCCGCGTCACCTTCCTCGGCGGCGCGCAGGCGTACCTCGACGTCCTCCGCATCCGCTGGCGCGTGTCGAGAACGTTGAAGAAAACGTAGCCCAGCGGGGCACGGGGGGTGCGCCCCCGGCACCCCCCACAATGTGAGGGGCGTCGCACCCCCCGAAGAGCTAGTACAGCGGGAAGGCGGCGGTGAGCTTCCGGACCTCTCCGTGGACGCGCGCCTGAACGGCCGCGTCCTCCGGAGTCGCGAGGACCTCCGCGATCCAGCCGGCGATCCTCTTCATCTCCGCGGGTCCCATCCCCCGCGTCGTGACGGCGGGGGTCCCGATCCGGAGCCCCGACGTGACCATCGGCGGGTTCGGGTCGAACGGGATCGTGTTCTTGTTGACCGTGATCCCGGCGAGATCCAGCGCCTTCTCCGCCACCTTTCCGGTCAGTCCCTTCTTCCCGACGTCGACGAGGAAGAGATGGTTGTCGGTCCCCCCGGAGACGATCCGGAATCCGTGGTCCGCCACGGCGCCGGCGAAGACGGCGGCGTTCTCGACGACCTGACGCTGGTAGGCGCGGAACTCCGGCGTCATCGCCTCTTTCAGGGCCACGGCCTTGGCGGCGATGATGTGTTCGAGCGGCCCCCCCTGCTGGCCGGGGAAGACCGCCTTGTCGACCTCCTTGGCCCATTCCGGCGTGCAGAGAATGAGCCCCGCGCGAGGGCCGCGGAGCGTCTTGTGCGTCGTCGTCGTGACGAAGTGGGCGTGCCCGACCGGCGACGGGTGGACGCCGGCGGCGACGAGCCCCGCGATGTGCGCCATGTCGACCATCAGGAGCGCCCCGACGGCGTCCGCCACCTCGCGGAACTTCGGGAAATCGAGCGTCCGCGGGTAGGCCGACGCCCCCGCCACGATCAGCTTCGGCTTCTCGGCCTCGGCGATCCGGCGCAGCTCGTCGAAATCGATCCGCTCGTCTTCCTTCCGGACCCCGTAGGCGACGACGTGGTAGAGCTTCCCGGAGACGTTGAGCGGGTGGCCGTGCGTCAGGTGCCCGCCGTGGGAGAGCGACATGCCGAGGAGCGTGTCGCCCGGCTTCAGGCACGCCATGTAGACGGCCGCGTTCGCCTGCGAGCCCGAGTGCGGCTGGACGTTGGCGTGGACGGCGTCGGGGTTCTCCGGCGAGAAGAGGGCCTTCGCCCGCGAGATGGCGAGCGACTCCCCCTCGTCCACGTGGACGCAGCCGCCGTAGTAGCGCTTTCCGGGGTACCCCTCGGCGTACTTGTTCGTCAGGACGGAGCCCATCGCCTCGAGGACCGCGCGCGACGTGAAGTTCTCCGAAGCGATCAGTTCGATCCCTTCCTGCTGGCGCGAAAGCTCGGCGGACAGGACGCGCGCGATGTCGGGGTCGACCTCGGCGAGCGGGCGGTTCAGCAGGGCGGCGAGGGTGGAAAGCGTGGGGTTCATGGAACTTCTCCGTTCAGCTTCTTCACGCGGCGCTCGTGCCGGCCGCCGGCGAAGGGAGTTTCGAGGAAGAGGTCGAGCATCGCCTCGGCCAGCGGCGGGGCGACGAGCCGCGCTCCGAAGGCGATGACGTTCGCGTCGTTGTGCTCGCGCATGAGGCGCGTGGCGAAGAGATCGTTCGGGACGCCGGCGCGGATTCCCGGCACCCTGTTCGCGGCAATGGAGATCCCGATCCCCGTCCCGCAGACGGCCACGCCCCGGTCGGCGCGGCCCCCGGCCACGGCCTCGCCGACGGCGCGGCCGAAGTCGGGGTAGTCGACCGAGTCGGTCGAACGGGTCCCGAGGTCGAGAACGTCGTGTCCCCTCGACGACGCGTGCGCCTTCAGCTTCTCCTTCAGTTCGAAGCCCGCGTGATCGGCGCCGAATGCGATCCGCACCCGGGGATCTTAGCGCTCCGGGCCGGTCATTCCGGGGTCCCCGGGCGGCGCCGGGGGTACGCCGAGACCATCGAGTCGTACTCGGCGAGGGCGTAGCTGTCGGTCATCCCCGCGAGGTAGTCGGCGATGGAGCGGAGGAAGAGCGGCTTTCTGAGGTAGTTCCCCGCGATCTCCGCCTCGAGCCTCTTCAGGGGGATGTCGCGCAGGTACGCGACCCCGGCGAGATCGCGGTAGCGCAGGAGGACGTCGTCGGGCAGAAGCCGCGGGTTCCGGTAGTAGGCGGAGAAGAGCGTCACGATAACGAGGTGCGCCCGCCCGTCGTGCTGCGAGACGCGGTGGCTGTGGATGATGTGCTGGTAGATGAACTCCTTCAGCTCGCGGTAGAGGCGGTCGCCCGTCTTCGACGGGGTGACGAGCGAGCCCGGCAGCTTCCGCCGGTGCGCCACGAACTCGGCGGTCGTCGCGATCTTCCGGTCCGCCAGCCATCGCTCGATCGAGGTCCGCGAGGCCGTGATGAGGTCGGTGACGAGGAGATGGATGAGCCCGCGAATCAGCATCGCCCGCTTCACGGCCGGCTCGGACGCCTTCGCAAAGCCCTCGCCGAGCGCCTCGACGACCGTCCGCGCGATCGGGAGCGACAGGACCTTCTCGAGCCCGACCAGCGACAGGCCGTCCTCGAGGTCGTGTGCCTGCTGGGCGAATTCGTCGGCCCAGCCGACGGCCTGGCCCTCGAGGTGGCAGCCGGACGAGAGATTGAGCCCCTCGCCGTCCAGGTCGGGAAAGTTGAAGTCGCGTTTCCAGGTCGTGTGCTTGAGGATCCCCTCCCGCGTGTCGTTCGTCAGGTTCAGCCCCGGGTGCTCGTACCGCTTCTCCAGCACGTCGACGACGCGGACCGACTGGTAGTTGTGCTTGAACGCCCCGGCCTGGGCGGCCACCTTCGGCTCGAGCGGCAGGGTCGGCTCGCCCCCCGAGAGGATCCGGTTCAGCACCTTCTCCCCGGAGTGGCCGAACGGCGTGTGGCCGAGGTCGTGACCGAGGGCGCACGACTCGGTCAGGTCCTCGTTCAGCCCGAGGGCCCGCGCCATCGTGCGGGCGACCTGGGTCACCTCGAGCGTGTGCGTCAGGCGCGTCCGGTAGTGGTCTCCCTCGAACGGGATGAACACCTGTGTCTTGTGCTTGAGCCGCCGGAAGGCGCGCGAGTGGATGATCCGGTCACGGTCGCGCTGGAACTCGGTCCGGTAGTCGTAGCTCCGACCCTCCCCTGCCGTCTCGTATCGGCGCGTGGCGCTCCGCGACCGGGTGGCGTAGAGGGCGAGCCGGGCGTCTTCGGCGGCCTCGAGCTCCTTCTTCGTGAACGCGACCACGGGCACCCCGGGCGTCTCCCGCATCGCCCCGATCCTATCCGGACTCGCCATCGAGCAGCCGGAGCACTTCGCCCACGAGGTAGAGCGAGCCCGCCACGAGGACGGGAGGGGCCCCGGGACCCTCGACATCGAGCCGCCGGAGGGCGACCGCCGGCGACGGGGCCGTCTCCGCCCCGGCGACGCCGAGCCGCTCCCTCAGCGCCTCCGGAGGCACCGCGCGAGGCGAGGGAGGCGCCGTCAGGATGACGCGCCGCGCCCGCGCGAGCAGCGGCCCGACGGTGGCGGCAGCATCCTTGTCCGAGAGGGTGCCGAAGAGGAGGTCGATGCGGCCCGAGAGCCTCTCGGCGTCGAGCCAACCGGCCAGAGCTTCGGCACCGGCCGGGTTGTGCGCTCCATCGAGGATCAGGGTCCGGCGCCCGGCGCGGGCGACTCGCTGGAGTCGCCCGCGCCAGCGGGCCTTCGAGAGTCCTCGGGTGATCACAGCCTCCTCGAGCGGCGCGAGCCAGCGCGCCGCGGCCACCGCCAGCGCCACGTTCTGCCGCTGGTGGGCGCCCGGCAGCGGGAAGACGCCGCTCCAGCGGTCCGAGGCCGGCACCTCGACGAGCCGGGCCCCGAGACGGGCGGCCTCGGCGTGGAGCATCGCCCTCGCGTCCGGCGGCGTCCCCTCCGCGCCGACCAGCGCCGGCTGCCCCCTTCGGAAGATCCCCGCCTTCTCGCGCGCCACGTCGCCGAGCGACGGGCCGAGGATCTCGAGATGGTCGGGGCCGACGTTCGTCAGGACGGACACCTCGGGCTCGACGACGTTCGTCGCGTCGAGGCGACCGCCGATGCCGACCTCGAGTACGGCGACCTCGACGCGGGCGCGGCGGAAGAGCTCGAGCGCCGCGACGGTCAGGGCCTCGAAGTAGGTCGGACCGCGCTCCCCCGGCCCCGCGACGGCGGCCACGAGGGACAGGACCTCGTCGAGGAGGGCTTCGCCGATGTCCGCGTCGCCGACCCGGACCCGCTCGGTCACCCGGACGAGGTGCGGCGACGTGTAGAGCCCCGTCCGGACGCCGGCCGCCGTCAGGATCGCCGACAGGGCCGCCGCCGTCGAACCCTTGCCGTTCGTCCCCCCCACGAGGACGGAGCGGACGGAGCGATCGGGGCTCCCGAGCGAGTCGAGCAGGGAGCGCGTCCTCTGGAGACCGGGCCGGATCCGCTGCGGCCCGAGGGCCTCGAGCCAGGCGAGGCCGCTCACACCCCGAAGAGCGAGAGGAGGGTCGCGATCGTCGCCTTCAGCTGCGGGCGGGGGACGACGGCGTCCACGAAGCCGTGGTCGCGCAGGAACTCCGATCGCTGAAAGCCCTCGGGAAGCGTCTGCCGGATGGTCTGCTCGATGACGCGCGGCCCCGCGAAGCCGACGAGCGCCTTCGGCTCGGCCAGGATGACGTCCCCCTGCATGGCGAACGACGCCGTGACGCCCCCCGTCGTCGGGTTCGTCAGGACGGAGATGTAGGGAACCCGTCCCTCCGAGAGCCGTGCCAGAGCCGCGGAGACCTTCGCCATCTGCATGAGGGAGAGGATCCCCTCCTGCATCCGGGCGCCTCCCGAGGCCGAGACGATGATCAGGGGCCGCCGCTCGCGAAGCGAGAGCTCGGCGCAGCGCGTGATGACCTCGCCGACGGCCGATCCCATCGACCCTCCGATGAAGCTGTAGTCGAGGACCGCGAGGACGACGGGCCGCCCCTCGAGAGTCCCCGCCCCCGCGACGACGGCGTCCGGGTGCCCCGTGCGCGCTTCGTAGTCCTTCAGGCGGTCGCGGTACCGCTTCGAGTCCTTGAACTTGAGCGGATCGGTCGGCCGGACCTGCCCGAAGAGGGGCTCGAAGCGTTCCTCGTCGAAGAGGAGCCTCATCCGGGCGTCCGCGGAGAGGTAGAAGTGGTGCTGGCACTTCGGACAGACCTGCTGGTTCCGTTCGACTTCCTTCGAGTAGAGCGTCTCGCGGCATCCCTCGCATTTCAGGAAGAGCCCCTCGCCGAGCGAGGCGGACTTGTGGTCGCGGACGGGCCGCGGGGTCTTGTCCTTTCGGAACCACATGGCGGAAGGCCGACGATGTTACTCGACGGGGCGCCCGAGGGAGATGAGCGGCGTTCCGTCCGGGAGCGGGACCACCCGGGCGGTCACGCCGAAGAGCTCCGAAAGAAGAGGCGCCGTCAGCGTTTCCCGGACCGCCCCCTCGGCCAGCACCCGTCCCCCGGCGATGAGGACGGCCCGGTCGGCGCCGGCGGCGAATTCCAGCTCGTGCGTCGAGAGGAGGACGGTGGCGCCCGCGGCCGCCCGGCGCCGCAGCGCCGAAAGAACCACGAGACGGTGGCGCGGGTCGAGGCTGGCCGTCGGCTCGTCGAGGAGCATCGCCTCCGGCTCGCCGGCCAGCACGCGGGCGAGAAGGACACGTTGCCGTTCCCCGCCGCTCATCTCGCGCAGGTCGGCCTCGGCGTGCTCCGCGGCGTCCAGCTCCTCGAGGGCGCACCGAGCGGCGGCCACGTCGGGAGGCCCCGGCGCGGCGAAGCGGGCCCGGCGCGGCATCCGGCCGAGAAGGACGGCGTCGAGAGCCCGCATCGGGAAGAGGGGCTCGAAGCCCTGCGGGAGGTAGCCGATCCGGCGCGCCGCCTCCCGGCGCGGCACGGCCTCGAGCGGGCGTCCGCCGAGCGTCACCGCTCCGGCACGGGCCCGGAGCAGTCCCGCGAGGACCTTCAGAAGGGTCGTCTTTCCCGCCCCGTTCTCGCCGAGCAGCGCCACGACGGCCCCCGGCGGCAGGGAGAGCGACACGTCGTGAAGAACGTCGCGGCTGCCGTAGCCCGCGGAGACCTCCCTCAGCCGCATCACGCGCGCCTCCGCATCAGGAGGAGAAAGGCCGGGGCGCCGAGGAGGGCCGTCACGGCGCCGACGGAGACCTCGGCCGGCGCGAAGAGCGACCGGGCGGCCGTGTCGGCCAGGACGAGGAGCACGGCGCCGCCGGCGAACGAGAGGAGAAGGAGCCCGCGGTGCGTACGGACGACGAGCCGCACGCCGTGGGGTACGAGGAGACCGACGAACCCGATGATGCCGGAGACGGAGACGGCCGCCGCCGCGAGGAGCGAGGCCGCGAGGTAGGCGGTTCGCTTCACCGTCTCGACGCGAACGCCGAGCGTGAAGGCCGTCTCCTCGCCGAGAGACAGCGCGTCGAAGGCCGGCGCCAGCGGGAGAAGGACCGCGACGCCGAGGGCCGCATAGACGGCGAGCGTCAGCACCGCTTCGCCCGTGGCGCCCGCCAGCGACCCGAGCATCCAGAAGACGAAGCCCTGGGTTCGCGCGCCGTCGCCCCACGAGAGAAGGAAGAGAAGGACCGCCGACGCGAGCGCGTTGACGACGACGCCCGAGAGAAGAAGCCGGCCCCGGTCGAGCCGTCCCCGGACGGAGGCGCCGACGCCGACGAGCAGGACAGCCGCCAGCGCCCCGACGAAGGCCGCGATCGGCAGCGCCGCGCGCCCGAAGAAGCCCGCCGCCCCGAGACCCAGGAGCGAACCGACGAGCGTCCCGCAGGCGGCGCCTCCGGAGACGCCGAGAAGAAACGGATCGGCCAGCGGATTCTGGAGAAGCGCCTGGAGCGCCGCGCCCGAGAGCGCGAGCGCCCCGCCCACGAGGGCGGCGAGAAGAGCGCGCGGAAGACGCAGCTCCCGGACGATCGTCACCACGGACGGATCTCCCGCGCCCCCGACCGCACGGAGGACGTCCCCCGCCGCCAGCGGGACGCTTCCCGACAGAAGGGACAGGAGGATCGCCGCGAGGAGAGCGACGAGGAGCACGGCGCCGGCGGCCGCCGGACGGATGCCGGGACCTCTCACGGGCGCTCCGTATGCGAGTCGCCGATCGCCACGAGACGTTCGAGCGCGTCGACGAGACGGGGCCCGGGCCGCTCGAGGAGCGAGCCGGAAACCGTCACGACCCGGCCGTCGCGCACCGCCGGGACCAGCCGCCAGGGGCCGTCCGGACCGAAGGCCCGGCTGAAGGCGGCGCGGTTCTCCGCCGTCTCCGGATGGATGACGAGGTCGGGATTCCACGCGGCGAGCGTCTCGTGCGACACGCGCGGCCATTCTCCGGCCTTCTCCGGGACGACGTTGACGAGCCGTGCCAGGGCCAGGAGGTCGCCCACGAACGTGCCGGGGCCCGCCACGACGGGCGGGTCGGGCCAGATGACGACGAGGACGCGCGTTGGCGCCCCTTTCCGGCCGGCCGCCCGCCTTTCCGCCGCGGCGATCCTCTCCGAGAGGACCGCCACGAGCCGCTCGGCAGCGGCCGGCTCGCCGATCGCGTCGCCGACCCGGAGGACGTCCGTCAGGACCCCGGCAACGGTGCGCGCCTCCGTCGCGAGCGCCGGAAGGCCGAGCGCCTTCAGCTTCTCGTAGGCCGCCCGGTCGGTGCCGTCGCGCGAGGCCACGATGAGATCGGGTCTCAGGGCGACGATGCGCTCGAGATCGGGGGTGAAGCCGCCGATCCGGACCTTGCCGGCTGCGCCGGGCAGATCCGTGGCGAGATCCGGGACGGCGACGACGCGTTCCCCCGCGCCGAGGGCGAAGAGGATCTCTGCCGCCGAAGGAGCGAGCGCGACGATACGGCGCGGAGGCGGACCGGCGGATGCGGACGGCCCCGGCAATGCGAGGGCCGCGACGAGAAGCGCGGGGGCGAGCGGCCTCAGGGCTCTTCCGGCTCTTCGAGATCGTTCGGGATGCCGAGACGGAGGCAGGCGGCGGCGTACATCTGCCGGGCTGCCTTCTGGGCGTTCTGCAGGTCCGCGAGGCGCTCCTTGACCTTCGCGAGCTCCTCCTGGATCAGCCCCTCCATGTCGTCGACTTCCTTCTTCGTGACCTGGAGCGTGTTCTCGTAGAACTTCCGCTGTTCGTCGGTCAGGCTCATTCCGCACTCCTCGGCGCGGATCCTCTCCGCGCCCTGATGCACCGCCCGCGGCTCACGGCTTGACCGTCACCGCGAAGGTCGACCACATCTTCACCTTCACGCCGTCCTTCGTGGCCGGACTGATTCTCGCACTCCGGAGCGCCCCGACGGCCGCGTCGTCGACGAATTTGTAGAGAGCCGGCTTCACGACACGGACATCGGTCACCTTGCCGTTCTCGTCGATCAGCGCCATCAGGACGCTCGTCCCGAGGCTTCCGTCCGCCGAGCCGCGCGAGAGCTGCTTCGCCTGCGGGGGGAGCCCCGTGAACGCTCCCATCCGGAGGACCTTCGGCTCGACGACGTCCTCGCCCGGGCCGACCAGATCGCCCTCCGTCGGCCGCCCGCTCGCGGGGGGCGGCGTGGGCGGGGGAGGTTGCGGGACGGAAACCTCCGCTGGCTTCGGGACTTCCGCCGGCTTCGGGATTTCCGTCGGCTTCGGGACTTCCGTCGGCACCGGCTTCACGACCGGAGGCTCCATCGCAACCACCGCCTGCGGTGACGGCCGGACGACGGCGGACTCAGCCGGTCTCGGCGGCTCGAGCGCGCCACGCGGGGCGAGCGACACGGCCGGGGTGGCCGACGCAGGGGCGGCCGGAGCCTGCGCCGCCAGGGCCTTCCGCTCCGCGTCGCGC
Source organism: uncultured Acidobacteriota bacterium (assembly GCA_963801475.1). Classification (GTDB taxonomy): domain Bacteria; phylum Acidobacteriota; class Thermoanaerobaculia; order UBA5066; family UBA5066; genus DAOMFB01. Next base: position 275,951 of record CAWDEX010000002.1, read on the forward strand.
CGGGCCTTTTCGGTCTCCGCCGCCAGTTTTCGGGCCTCGGCCTCGACGAGTTTCGGATCCACGACTTTCTGGGCCTCGACCCCCGGCGCGGCCGTCGCCGGAGCGGGGGCCGCCGTCGCGGGGGGCGCCGCCGCCTCAGGCGCCGGCGGGGTCGGAGCGGAGCCGCGGCTCCGGAAGACGAAGACGCCGACGGCTACGAGCACCGCGGCCGCCACGCCGATCGCCGCGATCAGGCCCGTCCGGCTCTTTTTCGAGCCCGGGCCCGCGTCGAGCGACGCCCTCGCGTCCGCGACCGGGACGGGCCGCGGCGAGTCCGGGTCCCGTCGCGGCTCGGGGGCCGGCGGCGCCGGCGCGAGGTGCTCCCCGCTCGTCCGCGTCGTGCGAACGAGCCCCTTCCCCTTCTTCGGCGCCTCCTCGATCGGCCGCTGCGCTGCGGCGAACGCCGCCTCGATGTCGTCGTCCGTCGCCGCCGGAGGGGTTTCGAGCAGCCGGTGGAGGTAGATGGCGAGGTCCGCCGGACCCGGGGACGGCTGGAACCCGTAGAGGACCGCGAGGAGGTCCTTCTCGAACTCCGAGGCGTTCTGGTAACGGTCCGGGGGCTCGTGCGCCAGCGCCTTCAGGACGATCTGGTCGATCCGCGGCGAGATCTCCGGATTCAGCGCGGACGGCGCCGCGACCTGCCCCGAGCGGACCTTCTCGAGGACCGCGAGGTCGTTCTCTCCCTCGAAGAGGTTCCGCCCGGTCAGGGCCTCGAACAGGACCGTGCCGAGCGAGAAGATGTCGCTCCGGCGGTCGATCTTCTTGCCCCACGCCTGCTCGGGCGACATGTACTGGAGCTTTCCCTTGAGCGCTCCCGAGATCGTCGTCGAGACCTTCGTCGCCGCCTTTGCCACGCCGAAGTCGCAGAGCTTGATGTCGCCTTCCCAGGAAATGAGGATGTTCTGCGGCGAGACGTCGCGGTGGACGAGGTTCAGCTCGCGGCCGTCGGGCGCCATCCGTCGGTGGGCGTAGTCCAGGGCGCTCGCGATCCGCGCGGTGACGAAGAGCGCCAGCTCGACCGGCATCGGGTAGGCGCGGTCGCGCCCCATCTTCAGGATCGAGCGGAGATCCTTGCCGTCGACGTACTCCATGGCGATGTAGTGCCAGGCGTCGACCTTCCCGAGCTCGTAGATGTGGATGATGTTGTTGTGGGTCAGCTGGGCCGCCAGCTTGGCCTCGTCCACGAACATCGTGATGAAGCCCTCGTTCGTGGCGAGGTGCGGAAGGATCCGCTTGATCGCGACGATCTTCTCGAACCCTTCCTCGCCCGACATCCGCGCCTTGAAGACGTCGGCCATCCCTCCGGAGGCGATCCGCTCGAGGAGCTGGTAGCGACCGAAGGAGCCCGGACCGGACGCCGGGCGCGTGGCGCGCGCCGGGGCGGGGAGAACGGTGGGAGACGGCGCGGCCGCCGTCGGATCGAACGGCGGGGTGGCGAGGCGAGCCGCCGGAGGAGCGGGGAACGGCGGCGGTGTCGACGGTGCGGGCGTCACGGGACGGAGGACCGGCCCGGCGCCGCTTCGCGCGCCGGAGGGCGCGCCCGGGGCCGGGAGACCCGGATCCGTCTTCCCCGTGGACGCGCCGCGGGGCCTGATGTTCAGGCCCGAGAGCGTGTCCTTGAGGAGCTTGTCCACCGACGCCGACGTGCTGCTCTTCGGCTTCTCCGCCGGTTTCTCCGGCGGCCGGGCGACGGGCATCGCCGTCGTCGCCACGAGGTTCGAGAGATCCACCTCGAGCGTGTCGAACGGGCCCGGAGGCTCGGGAGGCTCCGCCGGCTTCGCCTCCGTCCGGCTCTCGGGTCTCGTCTCCAGCCGGGCGGAGGGAACGCCGAGCGCCGCGGCGAGAGTCTTGTCGACGGACATCTCCGCAGACCGTCCCGTCCGCCGCGTGAGAGCGGAGTCCGTCCCGGAGGGGGGCGGCACCGGGACTTCCGGCGTCGACTCGATGCCGGAAACGATGTCCGAAAAGATGTCGTCGGCCGAAAGAAGCGGCTCGTTTCGGTCGAGGCCGGGCAGCGTCGTCGCCGGACCGGCCAGGTCCAGCGACGGCGCTTCCCCGAGGGCCGAAGCCACCTCGGCGAGGAAGACCTCTTCGCCGAAGGGCTTCTCCAGGATGCTCGTCGCGCCGACGCGCTGGGCGTCGGCCCGCTTGTTGCGTCCCTTGTATCCCGACATCATGAGGAGGATCGGCGGCGTCGGTCCGAGGGCCTGCATCCCCTTGATGACGTCCGGCGTCCGGAGCTTCGGCAGGACCGAGGAGATCAGGACGAGATCGGGGCGCGCCCGCCGGAAGGCGTCGAGCCCTTCGTCTCCGTCCCGGGCGACGACGATCTCGTGGTGAGCGGCGGCGAGAAAGGCGCGGATGCGGTCCACGTACCTCGGCTCGTATTCGATGAGGAGAACCTTCATGCCCGCCGAGAGACGACGCTCCCGCTCCTTCCCGCAACTGATTCTCGAACAAACTATTATCGTCCCGGGGAAAACGGTGTCAACGCACGCGACGACCTCACCGGACGGCTGTGGTTGCCGGCGCCTCCGGATCGCGGTCGTGCCGTTCGGCTGCAAGGTGAGCCGGATCGAAGCGCAGGCGCTCGCCGGGGCCCTCTCGTCGACGGGGCGCCCCGTTCCGGGGGACGCCGACGTCGTGGTCCTCCACGGCTGCGCCGTGACGGACCGCGCCGAGCGGGACCAGCGCCGGTTCCTCCGTCACGTTCGCCGCGAGAACGTCCGCGCCACGCTCGTCGTCACCGGGTGCCTCGCGGCGCGCGACCCGGAGGCGCTCGCCCGCCTCCCCGAGGTAGATCTGGTCGTCGGCGCGGCCCGCCTCTCCGAGCTGCCGCGCCTCCTCGAGGAGCGCGACGCCGGCCTCCTTCCGGAAAAGGTCGTTCCTTCCGCGTCGGACCGGTCGCCCGGAGTCTTCGCCGCCTCCTTTCCGGACGGGGAGCGGACCCGCGCCTTCCTGAAGATCCAGGACGGCTGCGGGCGGCGCTGCGCGTTCTGCATCGTCCCGTCGCTCCGCGGGCCGGAGCGGAGTGCCGATCCGTCCGACGTCGAGCGGGAGATCCGCCGGCTCGGCGCGGCCGGAGTGGCCGAGGTCGTCCTCGCCGGCGTCCACCTGGCGAACTTCGGCAGGGAACGCGGGACGGAGCTCCTGGCCCTCCTGTCGTCGCTCGAGAGCGACCCGCCCGGCTGCCGCATCCGTCTCTCTTCCCTCGAGCCGATGGAGGCCGGCGAGGCGCTGGTCGATTTCGTCGCGGCCTCCCGCACCGTCGTCCCGCACCTCCACCTCCCGCTCCAGTCGGGGGCCGGCACCGTTCTCCGGAGGATGCGCCGGGGCATCACTCCGGCGCGTTTCCGCGCGCTCGCGCTGCGCGCGGTCCGGAGGAACCCCCGCCTGCATCTCGCCACGGACCTGATCGCCGGCTTCCCCGGCGAAACCGACGCCGAGTTCGAGGAGACGGTCCGCTTCGTCGAGGAGCTTCCCGTCGCGAGCCTCCACGTCTTTCCCTTCTCGCCGCGCCGGGGAACGCGCGGGGCGGAGCTGCACGCGTCGAGCCCCGTCCCGGCCGCCGCCGTGACGCGACGCGCGGCGCGTCTTCGGCGCCTCGGAGAGGAGAAGGCGCGCGCGTTCCGGCAGGCCGCCTCGGGCTCCGTCGCCGACGCCGTCACCCTCCGGGGGGGCGTCGTCCTGACGGACCACTACCTCGAGGCCGCGCTGACCGCGCCCCGTCTCCCCGGGGAGCGCCTTCGCGTGCGCCTCGAAGCCGAGGGCCCGGCCGCCGTCCTGAAGGCGGTCGCGGAAGGAGAAGCTGGTAGTATTCCGCCCCCCTGACGACGCCCGCGATCTTCCGGGCAGACTCGAGTCCGAGGTGAGGCATGTCCGGACACAGCAAGTGGAGCACGATCAAGCACAAGAAGGGCGCGGCCGACGCCAAGCGCGGGCGCCTCTTCACGAAGCTGATCAAGGAAATCACGATGTCCGCCAAGGTCGGCGGCGGCTCCGTGGAGTCGAACCCGCGCCTCCGATCCGCCGTGCAGGCGGCCAAGAAGGCCTCGATGCCGTCCGACAACATCGACAAGGCGATCAAGCGCGGCACCGGCGAGCTCGAGGGGGTCACCTACGAAGAGGTGATCTACGAGGGGTACGGCCCCGGCGGGGCCGCGCTCCTGATCGAGGCGATGACCGACAACAAGAACCGGACGACCTCCGAGATCCGCCACCTCCTGACGAAGTACGGCGGCAACATGGCCTCGGCGGGCGCGGTCGCCTTCCAGTTCCACAAGAAGGGCTACCTCGCGGTCGAGAAGAGCGCCACCCAGGAGGACACGCTCATGGAGCTGGCCCTCGAATGCGGCGCCGAGGACTTCCAGGCCGAGGACACGGATGTCTTCGAGATCTACGCCGACCCGGCCTCGCTCGAAGGCGTGAAGGCGAAGATCGAGGAGAAAGGGATCCCCGTCCAGACGGCCGAGATCCAGTCGGTGCCGCAGAGCACGATCGCCGTCGCGGACAAGGGCCCCGCCCTCCTGAAGCTCCTCGAGATGATCGAGGACCACGAGGACGTCCAGAAGGTCTGGTCGAACGGCGACATCGAGGACAAGTACCTGACCGCGTGAGGATCCTCGGCGTCGATCCCGGCAGCCGCGCGACCGGATGGGCGCTCGTGTCCTTCGAGGCGTCCGTGCGCCTCGAGGGCGCCGGCGTCCTCCGCCCCCCCGCCTCTCTTCCGTTTCCGCGACGTCTCCTCTGGCTGCGCGAGGCCCTCGCCGAGGTGATCCGGAAGATGCAGCCGGACGCCGCGGCGGTCGAGCGGGTCTTCGCCGGCGTGAACCCCCAGAGCCTGATCACCCTCGGAGAGGCGCGCGGCGTCCTCCTCGTGACGCTGGCCGAGGCCGGCGTCGCCGCCGCCGAGATCACCCCGGCCGAGGTCAAGCGGGCCGTCACCGGGACGGGCGCGGCCGAGAAGGAGCAGGTCCGGCGGATGGTGGCCTCCCTACTGGGCCGGCGGCTGCCGCTCGACGCGGCCGACGCGGCCGCGGCCGCCCTGGCGCACGGCTTCGTCGCGGCGCCCCGGGCCGCCCGCGTCACGTCCCCGCGCCCCGCCGGGACGGGTGCCGGCGGCTGGAAGAGGCGCCCCGGAGGTTGAGCGCGCTTCCCGGCGCTGTTATCGTCCCGTCCGTTCCATGTCCTTCCAGGGATCCCTGAGCGACTTGCCCCTCTCCGACATCGTGCAACTCGTGGCGGTGTCGGGGAAGACGGGATTGTTCTCGCTGACGCGGGCGTCCGAGCACGGTCTCGTCTACCTCCAGAACGGACAGATCACCCACGCCCGCCTCGGCGACGTCGAAGGGGAGGACGCGATCTACGCCCTCGCCCTCTGGACGGGGGGCACCTTCCAGTTCTCCCCGGGCGTGGAGAGCGAGCGGCAGACCATCAGCCGCTCCAACACGAACCTCCTGATGGAGGCGGCGCGCCGGAGCGACGAGTGGAAGATCCTCTCCAAGAAGATCCCCGCCACCGACGCCGTGCCGCGCCTCGTCGCCTCCGAGCGGCTGGCCGGCCCCATCAACCTCACGCCCCAGGAGTGGGTCGTCATCACCCGCTGCAACGGCCACGCGACCATCGACGAGATCGCCCGCGGGCTGAAGAAATCCTCCTTCGACGTCGCCAAGACGCTCTTCGGCCTCGTGACGGCAGCTCTCGTCGAGGTCGTGAAGCCGGCGGCTCCCGCCCCGCCGCCGCGACCGGGCGCCCTTCCGCCAGGTCCTTCTCCCGTCGGCATGCCGAACGTCACGACGCACACCGGGGTCTTCAAGGAGATTTCGAAGGGAGACGAGCGGCGGAGCCTCCAGGTCCTCTGCACGAAGGTGAAGCAGGAGGCCGAGTCCTTCGGCGTCGCGCCGGGCGAGACGGAGATCGACCGGTTCTACCGAGCGGCCCTCGCCGACATCGACCGCGGCCGGAGCCTCGACGCGGTGCGGGAGCTGGTCCGGTCGCTCGAGAACCATCTCGCGCGCCGGCGGGGCTCCGAGACGGCCCGGACGTTCCACGAGCGGATGGCGCCGCTGTTATGAACCGGGCGGAACCGACACATGTCGGTTCCCCCGGAACCCCCCTCCGCCTGCGTGAACCGGGCGGAACCGACACGTTCCGGCTCCGCCGGATCCCCCCTCCGCCCGGCCTCCCGCCGGGGGGGACCCGGCCCGCCGCGGCGCCGTTCGTAAAGCCCTCCATTTGCTCAGTCGGGCCGGGGGCGTTAAACTCCACTGGCTTTTCCCGTTGCGTACAAGGAAGCGCTTTTCACGCCGGCAACCGCGGGGTGTCCCCGGAACCGGCGGGTCAAAAGGAGACCCCATGCGACGGACGCGGATCGGATTCCTCCTCGCGGCGGCGGCGTGCCTCTTCCTGACGACGGGCGCTCTGGCCCAGACGGCTCCGACCCTGTCGGGCGCCACCGGCCTGATCGAGTCGCCGAACGCAGAGACGGTGCCGGTGGGCCGTTTCTCCTTCGCGCTCAGCGGCAGCCTCTCGACGCTCATGTCGGGGCCCGCGCTCGCCGTCCCGCCGCTCCCCGACGACCCGCTGCGCTACAGTTACGGCCGCTTCGGCATCACGGTCGGTTACGGCCTCACGCCGAGCTTCGAGGCCTTCCTCAACTTCGGCGCGCTCCAGTACAAGGCGAACTACTGGGCGTGGGCCGGAAACATCAACGGCCGCGACCGGACCGGGGGGTTCAACACGACCGAGGCCGACAAGTTCCGGGTCGGCCTGAAGTGGGTCCTGAACCCTCGCGACCCGGTCAAGATCGCGGCGCTCGCCAGCGCCGCCTTCCCCACCGGCGGCGGCGTCAACGAGCCCGATTCCTTCTCCACGGGTCGGGCCGACTACGACTTCGGCCTCTCCTTCAACTACGAGTGGTTCACGCTGTCGACCACCTATTACGTCAACAGCAATTACGGGACGCCGGACGCCTACTACGGCACGCCGACGGTCGGTGCGGCTGTTCCGAACCAGTGGACGTGGCGCGCCGGGGCGAACCTCCCGTTCGTCCCGAGAGTTCTGAACGGCATCTTCGAGATCAACCGGAACTTTTTCTACGGAGGGGAATCGAACCCGAAGGCCTACTCCGAGGCCCTCCTGGGCGGCCGGGTCAGCCTCGGCAGGGACACCGGCCTCACGGCGACCGGCGCGCTCCGGATCAACATCGACGAGTGGAAGTACGGGAGCGACCCGCTTCCCCTCGGCGGCGTTCTCCAGGTCGCCTGGACGCCGCAGCCCGCCGCGGCCGCGCGACCCGTCGTCACGCCCGCCCCGCACGAAATCCCGGCGACGGAGCCCGTTCCGCCCCCGCCGCCGGCGCCGGCGCCGGCTCCCGCCACGGTCGCGCCGGCCGAACCGCCGGCCCCCAGGCCCGTCACGACGACGACGGACGAGGTTCTCTTCGACGCCGGGAAGAGCCGCCTGACCAACATCGCGAAGGCCATCCTCGACGGCGTCGCGCTCCGGTTGAAGAACAACCTCTCGGCATCCTGCACGATCTCCGGCTGGGCCGACTCGAAGGAGAAGGGCGACCGGATGGCGCTCGCGAAGGCGCGCGCCGAAGCGGCCAAGGACTACCTCGTGAAGCGGCACGGCATCGATGCCGGGCGGATCGCCGTCGAGGCGAGAGGCGACGGCGATGCCGCCGACGCGACCCGAAACCGCCGCGCGGTCGTGACGGTCACCTTCCCCTGACCTGAGCCGCCGCCTCCGCGGCGGTACACTGCGGAGGCGGCGTGGACAGCGGCTTCTTCTCGACCGGGACCTTTTCATCCGGGCCCTCGCCCGGGCTGCCGGGAGTCTTTCGATCGCGGGCCCTCGGCGTCCTCGCCACCGCGGCGGTCGTCGGGCTCCTGTGGGCCGGAAAGCTCCTCTTCGTCACCTTCTTCTTCGCCCTCTTCATCTCCCTCGCCCTGCAGCCCTTCGTCGTCCTTCTCGAGCGCATCCGGGTTCCCCGGGGCCTCGCGGTTCTCCTCGTGCTCCTCGTGCTCGCGGCCCTGGTCACGTTCTTCATCGTCAACGCGCTCGAGCAGATCCAGGCCTTCGTCGGGAATCTCCCCGCGTACCAGACGAAGATCCGGGACCTGACCTCGAGAATGCAGGGGCTCTTCGCCCAGCTCGAGGAGCAGACCCGTCTCCTTCTCCCCGAGGTCGACCGGTCGGTCCGCTCCGTGAAGGTGGAGCAGGGCGCCCTCGAGTCGGTCTCGAAGGTGGCCCTGCAGGTCCGGACCCTCTTCGCGCTCCTGCTCTACGCCGCCGCCGTCCCGATGCTCTCCTTCTTCATGCTGAAGGACCGCGAGAAGTATGCCGGCGCCATCACGCGCATCCTCCGCCTCAAGGGAGGGCGCGCCGCGTCGGACTTCGCCGAAGGCGTCGCGCGCGTGCTGGGTGGCTACGTTCTCGGCGAGCTCTTCGTCGTCCTCATCACCGCCTGCATCACGACGGCCGGCCTTCTCATCCTGCGTGTCCCGTACGCGTATGTCCTCGGCCCGCTCGCCGGCCTCTGCGTCCTCGTTCCCTACGTCGGCGTGATCGTCTCCACGACCCCCGCGCTCGCCGTCGCTTTTCTCGCCGGGAACGACGGCACCCTGCCGCTGAAGGTCCTCTTCTACTACTCGTGCGTCCAGTTCCTCGAGGGAAACGTCCTGACGCCCTTCATCGTCGGAAGCCGGGTGAAGCTCCACCCGCTCGCCGTTCTCGTGGCCTTCCTCTTCTGGGGAATCCTGTGGGGCGTGCCGGGGGCCATCCTGGCCGTTCCCCTCACGGCCACGGCCAAGGTCGTCGGCGAGCGGTTCGACCGCTTCGCTCCGTGGGCGGCTCTCCTGGGCGACCGGACCCCCGACCCCGAGCCGAAGGAGAACCCCGAGGCGGCCGCGGCGGAGGCTCCGAAGGCCTGACCCGCCCGCCGTCAGCCGACGTGACGGCGGCGGACGGCGATCAGCCCTCCGAGGAGCCCGGCGGCCACACCCCCGCCGACGAGGAGTGCCGCGGAGGCCGGCGGCAGGAAACGGAGACCCAGGAGCGCGATCAGATTCTCCGGCGACCGCGCGCCCCAGAAGAGCAGGGAACGGTAGGCCCCCCCGAGGAGCGCGAGCGCGAGGAGGCCGCCGAGAAGCCCCTGCAGCAGCCCTCCCACGACGAACGGACCCCGGATCAGGAACTCCGGCGCACCGACGAGACGAAGGATGTCGATCTCCTCGCGGTGGAGGAGGATCGTCAGCCGGACGACATTGGCGATCGTGAACGCGGCTCCCAGCACGAGGACGACGGCCAGGACCGCTCCGGCCACGCGCGCCACGCCGACCGCGCCCCGGAGCCTTCGGACCCACTCCACGTCGAACTGCACCTCCTCGGCCGCCCGGTGCGCGGCAAGGTTTGCGAGGAGGCCCGGAAGCGCCGCCGAGGCCGCGGCGTCCGGCGCGAGGACGATCTCGAGCGACTCGGGGAACGGATTTGTCGGGAGGGATGCCGCCGCCGGGGCGAGGGAGCGGAACCACGTGGAGAAGCGCGCCCGCGCCTCGTCGGGCGTCACGCGCGTCACCTTCGCGGCGAGACGCGAGTCGCGGGCGATCCGGGAGATCTCGGCGCGGTCCGCCTCCGTCGCCCCCGGACGGAGGAACACGGTCACGGCCGTCTCGTCCCGGACGGTCTCCGCGAGGCCGCGCAGGTTCTCCGCGGCGAGGAGAAACGCCCCGACGAGGAGAAGCGAGACCGCGATGACGAGGACCGAGACGACCGTCATCCGGCGCGCGCGGACGAGGCCGGAGACGGCCTCGTCGAGCAGGGTGGCGAGGCCCGCGCCGGCCCTCACGCACTCCCCTCCGACAGACCTTCGAGGACCTGCCCCTTCTCCAGCGTCAGGCAGCGCCGGCCGGCCCGCCGGATCAGGTCCTGGTCGTGCGTGGCGACCAGGACGGTCGTGCCGCGGACATTCACGTCGGCGAAGAGCTTCATCACCTCGAGGGCGAGGCGGTGGTCGAGGTTGCCGGTCGGCTCGTCGGCGATCAGGAGGCTCGGGTCGTTCACGAGGGCGCGGGCCAGGGCGACCCGCTGCTGCTCGCCGCCCGACAGCTCCTCGGGGTAGGCGCTCATCCGGTGATGGAGCTCCAGCGTCCGGAGGACCTGGTAGGCGCGTCGGCGGCGATCGGACGCTCCCTCGCCGAGGTACTTGAGGACGTAGGTGACGTTCTCCAGCACCGTGCGGGACGGAAGCAGCTTGTAGTCCTGGAAGACGACGCCCATCGAACGACGGAGAGCGGGAACCCGCGACAGGCGCATCGCCGAGACGTTCATGCCGTTCACGATGAGCTGGCCGTCGGTCGGCCGCTCGGCGCGGTAGATGAGCTTCAGGAGGGTCGTCTTCCCGGCGCCCGACGGGCCCGTCAGGAAGAGGAACTCCCCTTTCCGCACCTGGAAGGAGACGTCCTTCAGAACGCGCCGACCGTGGTACTCCTTCGTGACGCGGTAGAACTCGATCATCGTCGGGAGGTGCGCGGCCCGTCCGCGCGAGCGGAGACGCCGGGTTCGCACCCCCCGTGCCCCCCGTTGACTCTCATCGCGTCAGCTCCCCTCCAGTTCCTGCTTCAGGAGCCTGTTGACGACGGCGGGATTCGCCTTGCCCCCGGTCGCCTTCAGGACCTGCCCCACGAACCACCCGAAGGTCGCCGCCTTGCCGCCGCGGTACGTCGCGACCTGCGAGGGATTGTCCGCAAGGACCTTTCGCACCGCCCCGAGAAGGGCCCCCTCGTCGACGATCTGCACGAGCCCCTTGTCGCGAATCAGGTCGTCGGGCGCCCGCCCGGTCGCGATCACGTCGGGGAGCAGCTCCTTGGCGATCCTTCCGGAGATCGTCCCGTCGTCGATCCGCCCGACGAGAGATGCGAGAGCGGCCGGGGCGACGGGAACGCGCCCGGCCTGCTTGTCGGCGTCCGACATCCGCCCGAGAAGATCCGACAGGAGCCAGTTGGCGAGTCCCTTCGGATTCGCCGGATAGGCGGCCACGGCTTCCTCGTACCAGTCGGCCAGCGGCCGCGAGAGACAGACGAGGTCCGCGTCCGCGGGGGGCAGGCCGAGGGATGCCGCGAGCCGCGCCGATCGGGCCTCCGGAAGCTCGGGCAGGTCGCTCTCGACGGCGGAGAGCCAGGCGTCGTCGACGACGAGCGTCCCGAGATCGGGGTCGGGGAAGTAGCGGTAGTCCATCGCTTCTTCCTTCGACCGCATCGGCTTCGTCGTCCCCGCCCCTCCGTCCCAGAGGCGCGTCTCCTGGACCACCGCCCCGCCGGACGCGAGGAGCCCCGCCTGCCGTCCGATCTCGTGCTCGAGCGCCTTCTTCACGTGGGCGATGGAGTTCAGGTTCTTGATCTCGACCCTGGTCCCGAGGGCCGTCGCCCCCGCCGGACGGAGAGAGACGTTCGCGTCACAGCGAAGCGACCCTTCTTCCATGTTCCCGTCCGAGGCGTCGACCCACCGGACGAGCCGGCGCAGCTTCACGAGAAACTCGTAGGCCTCGTCCGCCGACGCGAGGTCCGGCTCCGAGACGATCTCGACGAGGGGCGTCCCCGCGCGATTCAGGTCGACGAGCGAGACCGAGGACGGCAGGTCGTCCCACGGAAACTCGTGCATCGACTTCCCCGCGTCCTCCTCGAGGTGGATCCGGTGGAGCCGCACGAGCTTCGTCCCCTCGCCGGAACGGATCTCCACGCCGCCCCCGGTCGCCAGGGGGCGGTCGTATTGCGAGATCTGGTAGCCCTTCGGGAGGTCGGGGTAGAAGTAGTTCTTCCGCGCGAACACCGAGCGGGCCTGCACGGTTCCGCCGGTGGCGAGGACCACGCGCATCGCGAGGGTCACCATCTCGCGGTTCAGGACCGGGAGGACGCCGGGATAGCCGAGGCAGACCGGGCAGACGGCCGAGTTCGGGGGCGCTCCGAAGGTGACCGGGCAGCGGCAGAACGCCTTCGACTTCGTCCGGAGCTGACAGTGGACCTCGAGCCCGATGACGGGCTCCAACGCAGCGGCGACCATCACCTGAAGTCTAGCGGGCCGGGGTATTCTGGTGGTCAGGGGGGATCAGATGGGAGAACGCACGCTGCTCCATTGCGCCGTGGCCGCGACCTTCCTGCTCGGTTTCGTCGTCTCCGCGCCGGCCCTCGCCAAGAAGGACAAGACCTTTCTCGACTCCGACGCCGCCAAGGAGGCCGACGAGCCGCAGAAGTTCCTGCCTGACTACGGCAAGCTCGTGGAGGGGAAGGACGCCGACTGGGTCTTCTTTCCGAATGGCAGCCTGAAGGAGAAGAAGAAAGTCGTTCTCAACGCCTTCCAGTCCAACGCCGTGGAGACGCACGCCGTCGATGCCAGGCACGCGGCCGAGTACGCCCCCGACTTCCTCAAGAATTGGCTGACGAAACAGGGCTTCGAGGTCGTCGATTCGGGAGGCGACATGGTGATCGACGGGAATGTCTTCAACGCCTGGGAGCCCTCCGGCGGCGCCCGCTTCTGGGGAGGCTGGATGGCGAACCCTGGCTGCGGAATCGAGGTCGTCCTCAAGGACACCAAGGGCGACATCCTCGGCTTCGTCCGGCACAAGTCGCGCGGCTCCACGATCAAGGACGCCGTCGAGAACGGCCTCGAAGAGGTCGCCAAGGCCATCGCCAAGGGAAGGTGAGCCTCTTAGACGAAGCCCGACTCTCAGGGATACCGGGAGGGGCAGGTCTCGGTTTCCTCTCATCGGAACCCGCGTCTCAGGGCAGGACCTTCCCCGGATTCAGGATGCCGAGCGGGTCGAGGGCCTGCTTGATCGCGCGCATCGCCGAGAGGAAGGCCGCGTCGCGACGGAGCGGCAGGAGGTCCTTCAGGATGACGCCGACGCCGTGCTCCCCCGTGATCGTCCCGCCGAGCCGGACGGCCTCGGAGTAGATCGACGACACCGCCGCGTCGAAGCGCTCGCTCCCGGCCGCGCCGTGCCCCTCCCGGAGGAGCCGGACGTGGAGGTTCCCGTCGGCTGCGTGACCGTAGCAGAAAGGGTGGAGTCCGGCGGCCGACGCGATCCGCCGCACCCCTTCGACGAGCGCGACGAGCTCGCTCCGGGGGACAGCGAGGTCCAGCTCGACCGAGACGCCGAGGTCGTGGATCGCCTCGGCGATGCCGCGCCGGACGTCCCAGAGCGTCCGGCGCTTCGCCTCGTCCGTCGCGAGAGCCACGTCGAGGGCGCCGCACTCGAGGAGGATCTCGCCGGCGCGCGTCACGTCGCGTTCGACCTCAGCCTCCGATGCGCCGTCGAAGTCGAGGAGGATCCGCGCCTCGGCGGCAGGGTACGGCACGCCGACCCCTTTCTTCCGCGAGGAGACCTCGACCGAGGGACGGTCGACGATCTCGCAGGCCGACGGGACGAGCCCCTGCCGGTGGATCTCGACGACGCCCCGGGCGGCGTCTTCGAGCGAGCCGAACGGGGCCAGCAAGGTGGCCCAGGCGGACGGCTTCGCAATGAGCCGGAGCCAGGCGGCCGTCACGACGGCGAGCGTTCCCTCGCTCCCCACGAGGAGCGAGGTCAGGTCATATCCCGCGACGTCCTTGCGCGTCTTCCCGCCGGTCGTGGTGACACGCCCGTCGGCGAGGACGGCCTCGAGACCCAGGACCCACTTCCCCGTCACTCCGTACTTGGCGGCGTGCGGCCCGCCGGCGTTCTCGGCGACGTTGCCGCCGACGAGGCACGAGCCGCGAGAGGACGGGTCCGGCGGGTAGAAGAGCCCTTTCTCCTCGACCGCCTCCTGAAGCGTCTGCGTCACGACGCCCGCCTCGGCGACCGCCACGAAGTTGGCGGCGTCGATCTCGCGGATCGCGTTCATCCGCTCGAGCGACAGGGCGACCCCGCCGCGGACCGCCAGGGCGCCCCCCGACATCCCGGTGCGGCCTCCCTGCGGCGTCACGGGAATCCGCCGTCCGGCGCAGAACGCGACGAGCCTCGAGACCTCCTCCGTCGTCCGCGGTTTCACGACGGCGGCCGGCGCGTGAACGAGGTCGCGCGTCCAGTCCTTCGCATAGGGCGCGAGGTCGTCCGACGCTGTCACGACGTGCGCCCCGCCCACGAGCGCCGCGAGGGACGAGAGCTCTTCCGGGGTCAGGCCGCGCCGGCTCACGACCGGATCTTAAGATCCCGACATGACGACCGTCGCTTTTCTCGGCCTCGGGGCGATGGGGTTCCCGATGGCGCGCAACATCCTCCGGAAGGGCTTTCCGCTCCGCGTCTGGAACCGGACCCGGGAGAAGGCCCTGACCCTCGCCGCCGAGGGGGCCGTCGCCGCCGCCACGCCCCGGGAGGCGGTCCTCGGCGCCGGGATCGTCGGCACGATGCTCGCCGACCCGGCGGCCGTCGAGGCGGCGGGCGGAGGAGCCGACGGCTTTCTCGCCGGACTCTCACCCGGGACGGTCTGGCTCGACTTCTCGACGGTCACGCCGTACGCCTCGCGCCGCTTCGCCGCGATGGCCGCCGGGCGAGGCACCGCCTTCTGCGACGTCCCCGTGGCGGGAAGCGTCCAGCCGGCGGCCGACGGCACGCTGACGCTCCTGGCGGGGGGAGACCGGGAGGTTCTGGAGAGAGCGCGTCCCGTCCTCGACGCCGTCGCGAAGACGACGATCCGCTTCGGCCCGGTCGGACAAGGGTCGGCCATGAAGCTGGTCAACAACCTCCTCTTCGGCGTGGGTCTCGTCGCCTTCGGCGAGGCGCTCGGACTGGCGGGGCGGCTCGGCCTCGACGACGACCAGGCGACGGCGTGGCTTCTCTCGGTTCCCGCCCTGGCGCCCTACGTCCGGACGAAGTGGGAGTTCCTCCGTCACGGCCCGGACGCCGTCGCCTTCCGCCTCGCCTTGATGCAGAAGGACCTCCGGTTCGCGGTCGAGAGTGGCGGCGGGGATGCCTTCTGTCCTCTCGTCGCCGCCGCCCGGGATGTCTTCACACGGGCCGAGGCGGCCGGCCTCGGGAACCGGGACATGGCGGCCGTCATCCCGTTCGCTCGCACCGCCGGAGCGCCCGGGAAAAAGACGCCGGCCTCCTGAGGCCTCGCTAGAATCGCGCCGGTGCCTGCCGGAGGAACGACATGAGCAGCTTCGAAGACAAGATCGTGGAAGACGCCCGGCGTGATCCGGCCTCCTTCCGCTCCATGGGAATCGACGCCCTCGTCCACTGGGCGGTCTTCGAGACCGACGTGAAGAAGCGCGACGAGGCGCGGCGGGCGATCCGGCGGGTTGCCGCGGCGCTCGGCATCCTTCCGGCCTCGATCCACGACCTCTACCTGGCCGTCGGTCGCGGCGAGACGGGGGGGTTCACGGCACCCGCCATCAACGTCCGGATGCTGGCGTACGACACGGCCCGGGCGATCTTCCGCGCCGCGAAGAAGCACGACGTCGGAACCTTCCTCTTCGAGATCGCCCGGAGCGAGATGGGCTATACCGACCAGCGCCCCGCCGAGTACGCGGCCGTCATGCTCGCCGCAGCGGTCAAGGAAGGGCACGAAGGCCCGGTCTTCCTCCAGGGGGACCACTTCCAGGTCAACGCGAAGAAGTTCGCCGCCGACCCGAAGCCGGAGCTCTCGGCGATCGAGATGCTGATCGACGAGTCGCTCGCCGCCGGCTTCTACAACATCGACATCGACACCTCGACGCTCGTCGAGCTGGACAAGCCGAACGTCACGGAGGAGCAGCGGAAGAACTTCGAGAACGCCGCGCACTTCACGCGACACATCCGCGGCCGCGAGCCGAAGGGGATCACGATCTCCGTCGGCGGCGAGATCGGAGAAGTCGGGAAGGGCGTCTCCTCCCCCGAGGAGTTCCGCGCCTACATGAACGGCTACCGGGCGGCCCTGCCCGCCGGCATGACCGGCCTCTCGAAGATCTCCATCAACACGGGCACCTCGCACGGCGGCGTCGTCCTGCCCGACGGGACCGTGGCCAAGGTGAGCATCGACTTCGAGGCCATGCGGGCGATCTCGAAGGTCGCCCGGGCCGAGTACGGCCTCGCCGGCGTCGTCCAGCACGGCGCCTCGACGCTCCCCGCCGAGATGTTCCACGAGTTCCCGAACCACGGCGCCTGCGAGGTCCACCTCGCCACCGAGTTTCAGAACATGGTCTACGAGCACGCCGCCTTCCCGAGGGCGCTCAAGGATGAGATGTACGCCTGGATCCGGGCGAATGCCGCCGACGAGCGCAAGGAGAAGGACACCGAGGAGCAGTTCTTCTACAAGTCGCGGAAGAAGGCGATCGGGCCGTTCAAGAAGGCCGCCTGGGACCTCCCCGAGGCCGTCCGGCACGAGATTGGCACCACCCTGGAGAGGAAGTTCGAGTACCTCTTCGGGAAGCTCCGCGTCCAGGGGACGAAGAACACGGTCGCCCGCTTCGTGAAGCCCGTGGAGGTCGCGGCATCGGCGGCCACTCACGGTTTCGTCCGCGACGACAGCGCCGGGGACTGACGGGGGTCCGGGGGGCCGGAGCCCCCCGGTTGACGTCTCCTATCTTCCGTACTGGGCGCGGATGGCCGGGATCAGGTAGTCGCTGAAGGCGTGCCTGAGGTCGTACTTCGGCGCGAAGCCCCAGTCCTTCCGCGCCGCCGAGTCGTCCACGTCGGCCGGCCACGAGTCGACGATCCCCTGGCGTTTCAGGTCGGGGACGAACGAGATGGCCGCGCCGGGGAAGGCGTTGACGACGAGGTCCCGGATCTCCGAGGCCGAGGGGTTGAAGGCCCCCACGTTGTAGACCCGCCGCGTCAGGTGATCGGGCGAGACCGCAGCGAGCTTCAGAAGCGCCTCGACGCCATCGGGCATCGCCATGAACGGGATCCGCGTGTCGGGGCGGACGAAGCAGTTGTACGGCTTCCCCTGCGCGGCCGCGTGGATCATCTCCGGGGCGTAGTCGGACGTGCCGCCCGACGGGACCGTCACGGCCGAGATGAGCCCGGGGAAGCGGACGCAGCGGAAGTCGATCCGCGAGACCGGCTCGGCCGAGAGCTGCTTGTAGCGCTCCGAGTAGTAGCGCCCGAGCTGCTCGCAGTAGAGCTTGTTGCAGCCGTACATCGTCGCCGGCTGGTTGAACTCGTCCTCCTTCACCTTCCCGGCGCGCGCCTTGATCGTCAGGTCGGGGAGTCCGAACGCGGCGACGGAGGACGGGTAGAGGAACGTCACCGGCCTCCCGTGCGAGACCCGCTCGGCCTGCGCGAACTCGAGCATGAAGATCATCCCCTCGACGTTCACCTGGTGCGCCGTGACCGGCGTGAACTCCCCGCGCGTCGAGAGGAGCGCCGCGAGGTGGAAGACCAGGTCGATCTCGTACTCGGAGAGGATCCGCTCGAGGAGGTTCCGCTCGAGGACCGAGCCGACGTACTGCCGCTCGACGCGGCGGGCCAGGTCCCCCTCGAGGGGCTTCAGGTCGAGAGTGAGGATGGGACGGGAACCGTCTTCGGAGAGGGCGGTGATCAGCCCGTGGCCGATCTCGCCGCTCGCCCCGGTGATCAGGACGACGGGCCTGCGCATGGCGCCTCCTTGGGGTCGCGCGCCATCTTAGCCGCGCCCGCCGACGCCGGGACGGTCCCCCTGCATCGGCATCAGGCCCGTTCTCCGGCCGACTTGACCCGCCGGATCGGTCGCCGATACTCGTCCGGTGACCGAGCCGGAACCGCCCGCCGTCGTCGCGACGCTGGTCCACGCGACGTTCGGGATCTGGTTCGGGTTCTTCAGATGGATGGCGCGGACGCTGCCCGTGGAGTGGGTCGCGCGGCTCGCGGCGGCCACGGCCGAGCGGGCGATCTGGGAGCGCGATGCCGTCCACGACGCGATCGTGGAAAACGTCGCCGCCGTCCTCGGCCTGCCGGCCACCGACCGGCGCGTCGAGGAGACCGGCCGGGCGATGGTCTCGAGCCATTCACGGCTCTGGATCGACTTGCTCCGATACACCTCCCGGCCCGACGTCGACCCCGAAGCCCTCGTCGCCTCGCGCTTCGGCCACGAAAGACTCGTCGAGGCGGCGCGGCAGGGGACAGGGGCGATCCTCCTGACCGCCCACGTCGGCAACTACGAGCTCGGCGGGCTCTTCCTTCGCGACTTCGGCGCGTCGGCGGCGGTCGCATACGTCCCCGACCCCTCCCTCGTCATCGAGAGCTACCGCGCCGAGGCGCGAAGGAGGATCGGGGTGGAGGGAATCCCCGTCACGACGTCCCCCTTCGCCTTCGTCCCCCTTCTCCGCGCGCTCCGGGAGGGGATCTTCGTGGCGATGCAGGGAGACCGCGACGTCTCGGGCACCGGCCGGACGCTCCCGTTCTTCGGCCAGACGGCCTCGTTTCCCGTCGGCCCCTTCCGGCTCGCGGCCGTCGCGGGTGTGCCGATCTTCCCCGTCTTCGTCCTGATGGAGCCGGACGGGCGCTACCGGACCGTCGTCGAGCCGCCGATCCGGCTCGGACTCGCCCCGGGCTCGCGTTCCGAGCCGGACGAGCGGGAGCTGTCCGCCGCCATGGAGCGGTGGGTCGCGATCCTGACGTCCGTCATCGTCGAGAACCCCGAGCAGTGGTACCTCTTCACCCGCTTCGCGGAGGCGAAGGGCCCCGCCTCCCTATAATCCGCGCTCTCCGCCGTGTGCAGCGCCCCACCCCTTCCGGCACGGGTGTTGCGGGCGGCCGGGAGCCCGCGCCATGAAGATCGTCATCGCCACCGACCGGAAGCAGCCGAACGAGCGTTATCGGGGGGCCCTCCTCTGTGCCGGGGCCCTCCCGGAGGAGGTCGTCCTGGCCGTGCCCGGGGAGAAGATTCCCGAGGACTTCGACGGGCTTCTCCTCGCGGGCGGGCCCGACGTGGAGCCGTCGCGATTCGGAGAGACGGTTTCCGCTCCCGGCGTCGAGGTCCGCGCCGAGCGCGACTCGCTCGACTTCCGGCTCCTTGCGCGCGCCCTCGATCGGCGGGTCCCCGTCTTCGGCATCTGCCGCGGCCATCAGGTCCTCAACGTGGCCCTCGGCGGGACGCTCTGGCAGGACCTTCCGTCGCAACGGAGCCGAGGCGTCGTCCACGGCCGCGAGGCCGGGGAGACCGCCGCCCCGGAGCATCCGGTCCGCGTCGCTCCGGCGGCGGGGGCCGGCTCTCCCTTCGCGCGCGCCGTCGCGGCCGCCGAGAGAGTCAACTCGAGTCACCACCAGGCCGTGAAGGACCTCGCGCCTTCCCTCGTGGCCCTCGCGGCCTCGCCCGACGACCTCGTCGAGGCGTTCGAGCGGCGGGAGGGTCCCTTCTGCGCCGGTGTCCAGTGGCATCCCGAGGACCTCGTCGCGCGCTCCGACCAGAAGCGTCTCTTCTCCGCCTTTCTCGACGCCTGTCGGGGCCACGAAGCCGCCTCCGGCCGGCGCGAGCCCACCACCATCGAGGTTCTTCTCGAAGGGCTCGTCCCGGTCGTGCGGCTGAACCGTCCGGCCGCGCGGAACGCCTTCTCCACGGCGATGGCCGAGATGCTCGCCGGCACCGTCGAGGCGCTCGGGAGGGACCCGACGGTTCCCGCCATCGTGATCACGGGGGCGGGCGGGGCCTTCTCGGCCGGCGGCGACCTCGCTGTCATGCGCGCGCTGGCGGAGGCCGACGACGTCGACGGCTTCCGCGAGCTCCTCCTGGCCGGAGGGCGCGCCGTCGTGGCGATGGCCGAGACGCCGCGTCCGGTTCTGGCCGCTCTCGACGGCGCGGCAGCGGGAGGCGGCCTGAGCCTCGCCCTCGCGGCCGACGTCCGGATCGCCTCGTCGGCGGCGGGCCACGCCGCGTTCTTCCTGCCGTCGTACACGGCGGTCGGCCTCGTCCCCGCGTGGGGCGGGACCTTTCACCTCCCGCTCCGCCTCGGGCACGGCGCCGCGGCGGACGCCGTCTACGCGGCCGAGCGGATCGGGGCCGTGAGGGCCAGGGAGATCGGCCTCGTCGACCTGCTCGTCGATGAAGGCCCGAGCCTTCCCGCCGCCGTGGCCCGTGCCGGCGACTACGCCGAGCGTTCCCTTACCGCCCTCGCCGCCGCGAAGCGCCTTCTCGGCGCCGAGCGGCTGCCGCGCCTTTCGGCCGCCCTCGCACGCGAGGTGGAGGCCCAGATCGAGCTTTTCCGGAGCGGCGAGCTCCTCCGGCGTCTCCCGACGCCCGGAGCCGACCGCCCCGACGAACAGGAGACGTCATGAACCGGTTTCTCACCACGACCTTCGCCGCCGCGATCGCGGTCCTGCTCTTCGCATCGTCGGCGCCGGCCCAGGTCCCGGGCACGGCGTCGCGCCCGGCGCCCGCCGTCGAGTCCCTTCCGCCTTTCGAGACGACGCAGGTCGACACCAACTCGTGGATGGGGCGCTTCGGCCCCACGAACTGCGCCTGGTTCGACCTCGGCGACGGCGTCCTCCTCCTCGACACGGGGGCGACGCCCGAGGACAACAAGAATCTCCTTTCCGAGGTGAAGAGGACGGTCCCGGACAAGGCGGTCCGGTGGGTCGTGATGACACACCTCCACCCGGATTCGAACAACGGCTTTGCATCGATGCTCTCGACCGACGTGACGCTCATCGTGAACCAGCGAGCCGTCGAGAACGTCCAGGGGGCCGTTCGCGGAGCCCGGGGGAAGGCTCCGACGGTCCTCGGCGTCACCGACAAGGTGGTCCTGGTCGGGAAAGCGCAGAGCCTCGAGGTCCACGCGACCCCCTCGCCCGCGCATACGCTGCATGACCTCTGGGTCTGGGCGCCCGCGAACGGCGTCGTCTACGTCGGAGATCTCGTCACGCCGACCCGGTGTCCGATGACGTCCGACCAGGCGA
The DNA here is from genome assembly GCA_963801475.1 of uncultured Acidobacteriota bacterium. Classification (GTDB taxonomy): domain Bacteria; phylum Acidobacteriota; class Thermoanaerobaculia; order UBA5066; family UBA5066; genus DAOMFB01. Next base: position 296,817 of record CAWDEX010000002.1, read on the forward strand.
CCGACCCGAAAGCGTGGCTGACCGTCCTCGACCAGCTCGACGCGCTTCACCCGCAGGCGCTCATCGCCACCCGCGGCCCGGCCACGAACCTGGCCACCGAGGAAATCGGGAAGACGCGGACGTATCTCAAGAGGCTGATCGCGATCCTCCGGGACATGAAAGCCAAGAACGCCCCCGAGGCTCGGGTCTCGGGCGAGCTCGCAGCCAAGAAGGTCGGCGAGTACTGTCCGGTGGGACTCGACACGGTCAACGCCCTCGAGCTCTACCGGCGGGTGGCGCCCGACGGTTCTTTCCCGCCGTCCAAGCCCCCCAAGCCCGCCGCGGCGGTCCCGGCCCCGAAGAAGTAGGTAACGGTCCTCATTGCAGGCGCGCGGAGGGGGTCCGGGGGAACCCGGCGCCCGGGTTCCCCCGGGGCTTTGCAGACAGAAAGGTCCCGGCCCCTGAGGGCCGGGACCCGGTTGCGGGCGGTCCCTTTTGACCGCCCTTCTTGAGGACCGCATCCGCGGTCCTTTTGCGGGCCGGATCGTCGTCGAGGCGCCCTCCCGGTCGGGAGACCCGGGCTCGGAGCCGGCCCTTTTCGCCCCTTCACACCGGGTTTCGAAATCCCTCGGTTACGGTTTCTCGAACTCGTGCTCGGGTCCGTTCCCGCTGTGTCGAGGCACCTTCAACATGTGTCCGCGGCGGCCCGCTGTCAAGGGCGGCGGCGGCTGGTCGACGAGGTCGGCGGCCAACGGGCTTCGACCGTCGTTTGCAGGCCGCCCCTCGGCGTGAAGACGCCCCGGACCGTCATCCGGCGCGGTCGGGCGGCCCGAACGAGGTCTCGGAGGACGCGGTTCACGACGTTCTCGTTGAAGATGCCGAGCGAGCGGTACCCGAGAAGGTACTCCTTCATCGACTTCAGCTCGAGGCAGCGGCGATCGGGGACGTAGGAGACCGTCAGCGTCGCGAAATCGGGAAGGCCGGTCTTCGGGCAGATCGAGGTGAACTCGGGAATCGCGATCACGATCTCGTAGTCGTCGGCGTAGGCCGACGGCCACGTCTCGAGCGGCGGGAGAGGCTCCCGCACGCCGGACCGGGCGTGCGCGTCGGTGTATCGCGGCGGGCGCTTCGGCGGGCCTTTCATTCCCCTCAAGGATAAACTCCCGCCCCTATGGCGTTCACAAAGGAAAAGCGGGCGGCGCTCCTCCGCGACGTCCGGCATCTCGTTCTCATGGCGGCCGTCATCCTGACGGGCCGCTCCGTCCTCGCGGACTGGTACGTCGTCCCGACCGGCTCGATGAAGCCGACGATCCTGGAGGGCGACCGTGTCTTCGTCTGGAAGTCGGCCTACCAGATCCGGGTCCCCTTCTCGCGGATCCGGCTCTTTTCGACGGGGACGCCGCGGCGTGGCGACGTCGTGGTCGTCCGGAACCCCGACGGCGGGAGCATCCCGTTCGTCAAGCGGCTCGTCGGCCTTCCCGGGGACGTCATCGAGTTGAAGAACGAGATCCTCACGATCAACGGCAAGGTGATGCCGATCCACCTCCTTCCGCCCCTGACGGCCTCGGACGGCGAGACGATCCTCCTCGGGACCGAAGACCTGACGGGGCGCCCCCACCCGGTCCGGATCCTCCCCGACCGCCCCGCCTTCCGGAACTTCGGGCCGATCACCGTTCCCGACGGAGAGGTCTTCGTCATGGGCGACAACCGGGACGAAAGCCGCGACGCCCGTTTCTTCGGGACGCGCCCCGCGAGCGACCTCCTCGGCCGCGCCGTCGGCATCATGTGGAGCTGGAACCAGGATTTCCTGAAGGGCCCGCGCTGGGGCCGATTCGGACGCGCCTTCGTCACCGACGCGACGGACGTAAAGGACCCCAAGTAGCCGGCCGGACGCCGGGATTGCTCCCGGATCAAATTGGACTTAATCTAATCACGTGACGGACGCACGTGCTTGGGCGGTCGAACGCCTCAAGGAGAAGGGGCTCCGGGTGACGCACCCCCGGCTGGCGGTCCTCTCGTATCTCGCCGGGGTAAAGCACCACCCGACGGCCGAGGAGATCGGGGACGCGGTCAACCGGGACGTTCCCACGGCGGCGCGGGCCTCCATCTACAACGTCCTCCACTCCCTTCGGGACGCCGGGCTCGTCGGCGAGCTCGTCTTCGAGGACGCCGTCGTCCGCTACGACGCCAACGTCGGCCGTCACCACCACTTCGTCTGCACGGTCTGCGGCGGCCTCGAGGACGTCTCCTGGGACGCCGTCCCCGCCTTCCCGAAGCGGCGTCTCGCGGGCGGCCACACCGTCGAGAGCATTTCGGTCACGCTCCGCGGGTGCTGTCCGGCCTGCCGGTAGGTTCGTCCGCCGGCGCCGGCGGGACGGGTCCCGTCCTTGCTTAGAATCCTCCTGCCGCAGGCGGTCTGCCGTCCCGGCGGGAGAATCGATGAATCTCCGGCGCCATCTCCTCGAGGCCGCCACGCTTCTGATCGTCGCGGTCGCCGTGGCTCTCGTCTCGAACTCGATCGCCTCGCGCGAGCGGAAGCTGAAGCTCCCCGGCGACTACCCGAACGCGACGACGGTGTCGAAGGCAGCGCCCGCCGAAGGTCCTTCTGCTCCGTCTCAGACCCCCTCGCCGGAGTCATCGCCGACGACGGCGCAGGTCTCTTTGCCGGAGTCGTCGCCGGCTACAACGCAGCAGGGGACACCGGGTTCACCGAGGTCTTCTTCGAAGGTGAATGATGCTGCTGCCGCCGCACCGGCATCGCCGCGAAGCACCGTCGCAGTGTCTGCGGGTCCTTCCCACTCGAAGAAGACTCCCGGCGGCGTCCCTTCGGCTTCGCCTCCCCCGGCCGCGGCGACGGTTTCCGACCTCCTCGCGCGCTTCCCGCCGCACCCCGACAAGCCGTACGTCGAGATCCCGGGCGAGGACGCCGTGCGCCTGCACGCCGCCGGAGTGCCTTTCCTCGACGCACGCCGGACGTCGGCCTTCGCGGAGGGGCACGTCGCCGGGGCGAGGGCGTTCTCGGTCTGGGAGTCGGACATCGACGAAAAGGTGATGTCCCTGATCGCCGAGCTCGACGGGAAGAAGCCGCTGGTCCTTTACTGCTCGGGAGGCGACTGCGAGGACTCCCACCTTCTCGCTCAGAAGCTCTGGGGCGCCGGCTTCAACAACAACCTGGTCTACCGGGATGGCTACCCGGACTGGGTCCGCCGCGGCGGCCCCGTCCGGACGGGGGCGAACCCGTGACGGCGCTCCGCCGCTGGATCGGAAGCGAGTGGCTCACGACGCGCGTCCAGATCGCCCTGGGCCTGTTTTTCATCGTGGCCGCGCTTCCCAAGCTCGCCGACCCGCCCTCCTTCGCCCACATGATCTACAACTACCGCCTCGTGCCCGGCGGCCTCGTGAACCTTTCGGCCCTCGTCCTTCCCTGGTTCGAGCTCCTTTGCGGCGTCGCCCTCGTCCTCGGCATCTGGAACCGGACGGCAGCCGCCCTGATCGGCCTTCTCCTCCTCGCCTTCGTCGCGGCCATCGCCGCCAACCTGGCCCGCGGAAACGCCATCGAGTGCGGCTGCTTCGACGTGCGCGACGCGGGGAAGTCCGTCGCCGAACGGCTTCACGACATGCGGCTGACCGTCCTGAGGGACGCCGGGATGCTCGCTCTGGTGGCCCAGGCCCTCTTCGCGACCAAGTATCATGGGCCCCAGAGCACCGCACGTGGCGCCTGACCCGACCACCGAACTCGCGCTCCTGAAGGCGTTCGAGGGAGCGCTGAAGGAGGGCCTTCTCCTCGACGAGGCCCTCGGGGGGATCCTCGGCGCGGCCCTTCACTTCTTCGACGCCCCCGTGGTGGCGCTCCTGCCCGGGCCGGGAGTGCCGCCGATGATCCGTTCGGGCCGTTCGGCGGCCGCGCCCGCCGCGGAGACCCGTCTCGCGCAGCACCTCGAGGAGATCCTTTCTCAGGGGCGCGCGAAGAAGGCCGTGGACGGCGGCTTCGTCTACGTCGGCGCCCCGGTGAAGCTCAAGGAGCAGACGCAGGCGGCTTTCGGCGTCTCCCTCGCGGCCAATGCCGAAGGGGCGGACGTCGAGGAGGCGGTGCGTCTCTTTGCCCGTACCGTGGGGCACGTCCTCGAGCGGGAGCGGACGCTCTCCACGCTCATGAAGCGGCGCGAGGAGGCCGTGGCCCTCTTCGAGCTCGCGTCGGGCGCGTTCCTTTCGCTCAACCCCGAGGAGGTCATCCGCCTCACGGTCTCCTCGCTCTCCCGCGAGCTGGAGTTCGACCGGGTGCAGGCGTTCCGCTTCCTCGCCGAAACACGCGAGGTCGAGGAGCTGGCGGGCCAGGGCGGGTCGACCAGCGGCGCCATGCCGACGGCGCCGCCCGGACGCCAGCCGATCGAGAGCGACGACCTCCTTCTCCGCTGCCTTTCCGCCCACGGCCCGGTCTTCGAGGACGAGCCGACGCCTCCCGGGCGGCCCCCGCGGCGGAAGAGGATGTCCCTCCCGCTCCACGCGGGAGACGCCGTCTTCGGCTTCCTGACGATGTCCCGCCGCGGCGGGTTCGCCCTGACGGCGCAGGAGCTCCGCCTCGCGCAGGAGCTCTCGAAGCTCGCGGCGGGCGCCCTGGAGAAAGCCCGCCTCCTCGAGTCGCAGCGGCTCGCTCACGAGCGAAGCGCGTTCGTCTCGCGCGTCCACGGGTCGCTCTCGGGCCTCTCCGACGTCGTCGGCATCGTCCGCCGGACGGTCGAGGACGTCGGGCCGCACTTCGACCTCGACCTCTGCGCCGTCCGCATCCTCGCCTCGGGCGAGCTCCCCGGTGCGCAGGCCGTCGCCGTGAGGGGCGGCGGCGGCGACGCGACGGTGGAAATTCCCGACGCGCTCCTCGCTCACCTCGGGACGGAGGGCTCGCGGATCTTCCTGCCCGACGTGAGCGCCGAGTCCGTCGTCGCCGCGCTCCTGCCACGCGGGCCGGCCCTCTCGCGCCTGACGCCGCCCCTCGCCTTCGTGGCCGTCCCGATCGCCTACCGGGGCGTGTCCGTCGGCGTCCTCTGCGGCCTTGCCGCCGGACGCTCGCGCGGCATTCCCCCGTCGGTCCTCGCCGCCTTCGAGGACCTCGCGGTGGAGGTCTCCCTCGCCGTCGCCACCGCGCGGCTCCTGCACCAGGAGCGCGACTCGCACCGCTTCCTCGACCGGCTCCGGGAGGCGGGTCGCTCGCTCGCGACGACCTTCGACCTGACCCGGATCAAGCAGGCCCTCTGCGAGCAGGCGGTCACCCTCCTCGGCGTGGATGCCGCGCAGTTCTGGGACGCCGACGCCACCTCCAAGACGCTGCAGCTTTCCGCGCGCTGGGGCGCCGACGTGGGCGATACCGCCCTCCCGCCCGTTTCCACGGGCGACGGCGCGCATCCCGTCGTGCGGGCCCTTCTCGAGCGGACGCCGCGCGGCGCCGCGGGACGCGAGGCCGCGGCCGTCTTCGCGGGCGCCTCGCGCCTCGCCGTCGTCCCGATGCTCTACCACGAGGAGCCGGTCGGCGTCCTGACGGTCGCCGGGCGTCGCGGCGACGACTTCACGCCGGAGTTCCGGGGCCGCCTGGAGCTCGTGGCGGACGCGGGGACGGTCGCACTCCACAACGCGCGCCTCATGCGCCTCATCGAGCAGCAGGCCGAGCGCGACGGGCAGTCGGGGCTCTGCAACCGCGTCTCCCTCGTCAAGCGGCTGGAGTCGGAGATCCGGCGCGCCGAGCGGAACGGGCAGTCCATCGCCGTGGCGCACATCCGCCTCGACGGTCTCGCCGACGCGGTCGCGCGCCTCGACCCGGGCGTGGCCGACGCCCTGATGCCGAAGGTCGCCTCGCGCCTCGTCCGCTCCACCCGCGCCGTGAATCTCGTGGCGCGAGACCAGGCCGACCGCTTCTGGATCCTCATCTTCGAGGCGACGAAGGTGCAGGCGCACCGGGCCATCCGGGCCATCCAGAAGAACTTCGAGGCGCAGCTGGACGCGCGGCTCGAGCCCGCGGGAATCCGCTTCGCCCTGACGACGGGCGTTGCCGTCTATCCGGACGACGCCTTCGACACGCCGGCCCTCCTCGCCCGTGCCGAGGAAGCGCTCGAAGAAGCGATCCGGACCGGCCCCGGCGCCATCGTCCTTTACCACGCCCCCGCCGAGGCCGACTCTTCCGTCCGGGCCTGAGGCTCAGGGGTAGATCGCCGCGGGGAACTCCGGCACGTCCCGCCGGAGACGGGCGGCGATGCCGGAGAGCTCCGCGGGGGTGAGGGGCAGGAGGCCCGGCTCGATCGTCTCGCGGGCCACGGTGTAGACCTGTACCTCGGCCACGACGCCACCGGCATCGCGGACGTCGCGGAGCCTCCGGGCCCACGCCGCGATCTCCGCGGGGGCCGGCACCGCCCCCTCCCGGCGGAAGAACATCGACTGCACGACGACCGGGTGGCGTCGCGCCGCGTCCGCCAGGTTCGCGAGAATTCGCGCGAAGGGCACCGACGTCCGGCAGACCGCCCGGTAGGCCGCTTCCGTCCCGGCGTCCAGCTTGATCCAGAACCGGCCGCCGCGAGCGGCGAAGAGGTCGTGCGCCGCCTTCATCTCGGCCCGGTCGAGGCCGCTGCCGTTCGTGATGAGGACGAAGGGGGCGTCGGAGAATCCCGCCGCGTCCCGGACGTCGAAGAGCGTCCGCGCGAGGGGGAGGAATCCGGTGAACGTCGACGGCTCGCCGTCTCCCGCGTAGCAGACGTCGCGGAGCGGGTCGGCCGCGTAGAGCGGCGTCCCGCGGCCCAGGTCGAGCAGGGCCGCCTTCAGCTCGCCCGCCACCTCCGCCGCCACGAGGGGGAACCGCCCCGCCTCCGTGGCGAGACCGCGCCGGTCGAGCACCTCGCAGTAGACGCAGTCGAAGTTGCACGTCTTCTGCGGGTCGAGGTTGATCCCGAGGGAGAGCCCTCCCGACCTCCGCGCGCGGACGAGATAGACGTACCGGCCGCCGCCGTGCCGGCGCGGACGGAGCCCGGGGAGGAGGAGTTCTTCTTTGTCCGCCACGGGCGGTATGCTGCCAGACCTCATGGCGCCGCAATCAGGAACCCTTCTCGGCCGTTACCGGCTGATCGAGAAGGCGGGCGCGGGGGGGATGTCCGAGGTCTGGAAGGCCGAGGACACGACGCTCCACCGCACCGTCGCCGTCAAGGTGATCCTGACCCCCATCGCCGAAGACCCGACCTACCGCGAACGCTTCCTTCGCGAGGCCCGGCTCGTCGCCGGCCTCGAGCATCCGAACGTCCTTCCGGTCTACGACTTCGGCACGCAGAACGTGGAGGGGGCCGAGGTCTCGTACCTCGTCATGCCCCTCGTCCTCGGCGGATCGCTCAAAGGGCACATCACGGGGCCGATGCCCTACGGAATCGCCGTCGCCTGGCTCCAGGCCGTGGGCGCTGCGCTCGACCACGCGCACGCCAAGGGCATCCTCCATCGGGACGTCAAGCCGGCGAACGTCATGCTCGACTCGCAGGGGCGGCCGATGCTGGCCGACTTCGGCCTCGCGCGGAGCTCCGAGAGCATCTCCGGGCTGACGCAGACCGGGACCGTCCTTGGAACGCCTCTCTACATGGCCCCCGAGCAGGCGCAGGGGGCCGTGCTCGACGGCCGCGCGGACCAGTACGCCCTCGCCGTCATCGCCTTCGAGATCCTCACGGGGCTCGTCCCCTTCCGCGCGGACTCCCCCCTCGCCGTCCTCCACCAGCACGTGGCCGTGCCGCCGCCTCCGGCCTCCTCGATCGTCGCGGCCATCCCCCGCGAAGCCGACGCCGTCCTCTCGAAAGCCCTCGCCAAGAAGCCCGCCGAACGGTTCCCCTCGTGCGCGGCTTTCGTCGAGGCGCTCGCGGCCGCCCTGGGCGTCCCCCTCATGCCGGTCTCCGGCGCCCCTGCGAGCGCTCCCGTCACACGCCCGACGGTCGTCGGCACGCCCCGGCCCGCCGACGAGTCGGGGGCGCCGACGGTCATCTCGGCAGAACGTCACGACGCGAAGTCCCGGCTCGCGGCCCCCGCCTCCGTGCCGCCTCCGCCTCCCTCTCCGGCCCCGGCGCCCGCCGCGACCCCGTCTCCCGCGCCGCCGACGGCGGTCGCCGCGCCGCGGAAGACGAGCGGCACGCGGGTTCTTCTCATCGCCGCCGTCGTGCTCGTCGGCCTCGGCCTCGTCGCCGTGGTCGTCACGCGCCTCCGCTCGCAGAAGACGGCGGAGGTCGCCTCGCTCCCGCCGACGCCTCTCCCGCCAGCCGCCCCGACCGCGCTTCCCCCCACGCCCGAACCGGCGGCCGCGACGACGGCGGCGCCGACGACGGCCCCTCCCCCGACGCCGGCCCCGCCGGCCGGACCGCGTGTGGCGGAGGCCCGCCCGTCCGTGCCGCGCGAGCCCTCCCGCGGCGACGTCCCGCCGCGGCTTCCGCGTCCGGCGCCCCTTCTCGGTGGAGCGGGGCTGTCCGGCGACACCCGCCTCGAAGAAGCCTACCGGGCGCTCGACAACTCGAAGAAGACGCGCCTCACCCGGGAGGACTTCGTCGACGCCATGGGGGCCGCCCGGACCGCCCTCGCGACGAACCCCTCACGCGAGGTGAAGGTCCTCGACGCCTTTTCGCGGGCCGGGGTCGCCTTCGCCGACGGGAACAATGCGCAGGCCTGGCAGCTCCTCAACGTCGCCTTCGACGAGGCCCCGGGGCTGGCCCGGGGGCGGGTCCTCGGCTTCGTCGACCGGCAGATGCGGATGATCGGCCCGAACCCGGGCCTCGACGGGAACTGGGTCCTCGCGCTCGCCTTCAGCGACGTCCGGGGCGACCTCGCCGAGGAGCTGGAGAAGGCGACGCAGCGCGCCCCGGGCAACGCCCGTGTCCGCTACGCGCGGGCGCTCGCCGCGTGGCAGCAGGGTCGCGCCGCCGAGGCGGTCCGGGAGGCGCGGACCGCCTGCGACGCCGGGCTCTCCGAGGCCTGCGACCTCGGCCGCTAACTCTTGATCGCGTCGCCCGCCTTGAACTCCTTGCCGGAGACCGGCCGGGCCGTGGAGAGGCGCGGCCCCATGATCTTGTCGATCTTCACGCGGCCGACCTTCGTCTCGTTCTGTCCGAGCACCTCGCCCGTGTCCGGGTCCTTGATCGGGGCCCCCATCCGGACGACGTTGAACTCGTCCCCTTCCTTCACGCCGGCCTCGGAGCCCACGTTCAGGTAGATCACGCCGCCGTCCACCCGGGCGATCTTCCCGGCCACGCCCGAGGCGTCGCCGGCGCCGCCGGCGCCGCTCGTGGCGAGCGTCTTCTTCGAGAGGGAATCGGCCAGCTTGACGACGACCGGACGGATCAGGTGATCGAGCTTGCGCTGGTCGTCCACGCCGCCGCCGGCGCCCGCTACGTAGACCTTGGCGTCGGAGCTCTGATCCTTGGCCGAGTCCGCCCAGACGATCTCCCCGGTCGTCGTCGAGAACGCCCGCGCGTCGATGGCGCAGTCCATCTTCGACGACCCGACGTTCACCGACGGAAGGCCCCGGAGGAGTCCGCCGGGGACGTTGACGCCCGTCTTCTGCGCTCCCAGCTCGGTCAGCGCGCCGGTGATGATGTACTCGACGCCGAGGAGCTTGCCGACCTTCATCGCCGTCTTCGGGTCGAGGTCGCCCGAGAGCGCCAGCCCCTTCTCCGCCATGATGGCCTTCAGCTGCTCGCGCTCGATGACGCGATAGTTGCCCCGCTTGACGAGCTCGGTCACGAACATGTCCTGGGTCTGCTCGCCGGCGTGGTACCAGCCCCAGCTCCAGCCCGAGACCTTGTTCTTGAACTCGATGACCGCCACGCGCGGCTTGGCCTGCGCGGCGGCCGGGCCTGCGGCGGCGATCAGGGCGGCGGCGACGGCGAGAGCGGCGATACGGTACGGCTTCATCTGTCTCCTCCTGGCGTCTATTCGGTGGGCATTCTAGCCGTCCTAGACTCCGGGGGATGTCCGGCGACGACGACGGCGTTTCCGGGGGGGCGCCCGTCCCGATCCCGATCGAGGAGGTTCTCGACCTTCACCCTTTCCGTCCCGGCGAGACGGCGGCGGTGGTGGCCGACTACGTGGAGGCGGCCGCTGCGAAAGGGCTCTCCGAGGTGAGGCTCGTCCACGGGCGTGGCACGGGCGTCCAGCGCGCCATCGTCCGGGCCGCCCTCTCGCGCTCGCCCCACGTCGTCTCGTTCGCCGATGCGCCGCCGGAGCGGGGCGGCTGGGGGGCCACGGTCGCGGTCCTGAAGCCCGACCGGACGGGCGTTACCGCGCCGTCGGAGGGTTAGACTCCGCCCGTGAAAAATCTGACGCCTCCGCCGAAGAACCGGACGACGGTCATCCGGAGCTCCGGGATGTACGTCCCGCCGCAGGTCATCACCAACGAGATGCTGTCCCGGATCATGGACACGTCGGACGAGTGGATCATTCCCCGGACAGGAATCCGCGAGCGCCGCTTCGTCACCGAGGGCGTCGGCTCGGCCGAGCTCGGCGCCGAGGCCGCGCGTGCCGCCCTCGCCGAGGCGGGCCTCGGGATCGACGACATCGACTTCATCGTCTTCGCCACGATGACCCCGGACCACTATTTTCCGGGAAACGGCGGCCTCCTCGCCAGGCGCCTCGGGATGACGACGACGCACGCCCTCGACATCCGGATGCAGTGCGCGGGGTTCCTGTCTGGGCTCCAGACCGCCGACGCGTTCATCCGCTCCGGCATGTACGACCGGATCCTCCTCGTGGGAGCCGAGGTTCACAGCGCCCTGATGCCGTGGCCCCAGTCGGTCTGGGACGTCATGCTCGGCACGGCGCCCGGCCCCTGCGATCCCGAGTGGTACGCGGTGGCGACGGGGATGCGCGACCGGGCGGTCCTGTTCGGCGACGGCGCGGGAGCGTTCGTCCTCGAAGCCAATGAGTCCGGGGACGGGCGCGGCCTCCTGTCGTTCGCGATGTACACCGACGGGAATCACTGGGACAAGCTCCACGTCCCGGGCGTCGGCTGCAAGTACCGGCCCTACGTCAATCTCGAGATGGTCCGGCGACTCGACGCGATCCCCATCGTCAAGGGACCGCAGGTCTTCCGCCTCGCGACGCAACTGATGCCGACCGCGGTGCTGGAGGTCCTCGGGTCTCACGGCAAGACGCTCGCCGACCTCGATCTCCTTCTGATGCACCAGGCCAACCTCCGGATCAACGAGGCGGCCCAGAAGGTGCTGGGTCTTCCGGACGGGAAGGTCTTCAATAACATCGAGCGGTACGGCAACACGACAGCCGCCACGCTCCCGATGGCCTTTCACGAGGCGAAGCTGGCGGGACGGGTGAAGCGCGGCAGCCTCGTCGGCTTCACGGCGCTCGGCGCCGGCCTTCACTGGGGCGCCGGGCTGGCCGTGGTCTGACCGGCGGCGGTCAGCGCCCGGACGGCCCGCTGCCGGAGCGTCCGAGCGACTCGGCGGGCCCGGCCAGGAGCGCCGCCCGGCGGCGGGCCCGATCGGCGGCCTCGGGGCCGAGCGACGCGTCGGCCGCGCGGGCGAGAAGGGCCCGGGCGTCCCGCTCGAGCGCCGAGACGACCTCGCGGTCGAACGGCTCGCCGGCCTCGGTCAGGAGCCCGCTCCGCGCCGCCGCCCGGACCACGGCCGTGAGGCCGTGGACGAGGACCGGCAGCAGCGGCGGATCGCGGTCCAGGTCGAGGAGAAGCCGCCCGACGTACCGCTCGACGGAGTGCCAGAGGACGCTCGCAAAGGCACCGACACCCCGCTCGGCATCCTCGCGCATCCAGGCCACGAGGGCGGCGACCCACGGGCCCGCGACGGCGGCATCGAACCCCGTCTCGGCGACGATCCGGGCGATCGGCCGAAGGGCGCGATCGGACAGGCCGTCGAAGAGGCCGGCCCGCGCCACGTCCCTCAGCGCCGCGACGAACGGGCGGGCCGCGTTGGCGACGAACTGGTCCATTCCCCGCTCTCGCGCCAACCGGAGCAGCCCGCCCCACGCGTCGAAGTAGGCCAGGGCGACCGACGGCGAGCCGCGGCGGACGACCGGGACGCGCAGCTCGGCGAGCCACGGCGTGACGAGGAGCTGATAGATCCGGTCGTGCGGCGCGTCCGCCAGCTCCGAGAGCTGCCGGGCGACGAGCGCGAGAGACCCTGTCACGACGGACGCGGGGCTCTGCGCCACGACGTTCTCCAGTACGTCGTGGACTGTCACGAGGGGGTCGTCCTCCTCGCCCGGCGCGATCCGGAAGGCGAAGATCAGGTCGTTGAGGGCCTCGGTCCGTCCCCGCTCGGTCGCGTCCACGCCCAGAAGCCGGCGCTCCCGGGCGGCGAGATAGGTCCCGTCGAGCCGGGAGAGCGCGGCGGCAAGGAGCCGCTCCTGGGTCAGGAGCGTCGGGATCGTGCGGAAGAGCCGGACGAGGGCGACGATGACGGCTCCGAACTGGACGTACCCGCCGAGAGAGAGGAGGAAGACCGTCGTCCCGCTGTGGGAGACGTCGGGGAGATGCGCCAGGAGGAGCGAGAGGCAGCAGGCCAGGATCGTCGCGATGGCCCCGGTCTGCGCGAGCCGGAAGTCGGGATCGTGGAGGACGATGCCGCCGAGGTGCGACCGCTGGACCGGGCTTCCGAGCGTCATCGAGAGGATCAGGACCGAGCCGGCCACGGCCATGATGCCGGCGAGGACCGAAGCCATCGTCCCGAGTAGATAGGTGAACGGCACCATGTCCTCGGAGGGGATCGCGCGCGTCGCCGGCCAGAGGAACGCCCAGAGAACGGACCCGAGCTGGATCGCGAGGCCCGTTCCGAGAAGCGTGACGAGGAGGACGCGGATCCGGCGCGGCGTCACGTCGCGGGCCTCAGCGCGACGGACGACCCGACCCACGTGAAGTCCTTGTTGAAGTCGACCCCGAGCATCTTGCCGCGCGACAGGCGGCAGAGGTTGAGCCCGAGGACGAGCCGGCTCTCCCCCGCCGGCCGGTAGAACATCATCCGGATCTCGACCTTGACGCCGCCGCCGTCGACCGCCGTGAGACAGGGCGCGTAGTCGATCTTCTCCTGCAGGCACCAGGCGTGGCGCTCGGCGGCCGGAATGCGGAGGAGGTCCTCCCGCGTCGGGTCCACGCGCACGCCCCCTCCGGCGAAAGAGAAGAGGGGCTTCAGGACGTAGCGCCCGGAGAGGTCGGCCGGGATCTCCGGGAGGTCCGAGAGGTAGGTCGCCTTCGGAACGTCCGGATGGGTCAGGAGCGGCAGGGAGTACTTCGACCAGGTCCAGTACCAGTTCGGGTGCGGGACCCACGCCACGTCGAGGTCGTCGCGGAAGTCGAACGGCAGCGACGCCTTCGTCCGGATCAGCTCGTCGAAGACGATCCGGTTGTAGATCCTCGTCACCGGGATCCGTCTTCCCGATACGACCCGGAAGAGCCGGCGCCCTTCCTTGACGAGATCGCGCGGGTCCGCCGACGCGACGCCGAGGAGCCGCTCCGTCGCCGCGAAGTCGATGTAGGTCTTCTGCTCCTTCGGATGGAGGTCCAAAAGGACGACGTTCTCGGGGTCTTCCCCGGCCACGATGGTCCGCCGGAAAAGGTCGAGGTAGCCCGTGCGGGAAAGGCCCGAGAAGTACGGGCTCCACGTCGCCGCCGGAAGCTCCGGGATTCCCTGCAGGCAATCGCTCCAGGCGTCGGCCTGGAAGACCTCGAAGGCCGAGAGCGACGGGAATCCCTGCAGCTCGATGAGGCGGGGGACGAGCCGTCCGTCCGGGCCGGCCACGACGGCGAGGTCCACCTGGGCCATCTCGGGGAGATCTCCCATCCCCGGCGCGTGCCACTCGGAAGGGATCGCGGCCTTCATCCGCGCGAGAAGCGCCGGGTCGGAAACCTGCGCCACGATCGCCCGGGCCGTCGACGCGAGCCGCTCTCCGAGCTCCGCGGTCAGGAAGACCGGCGTCTCTGCGAGGCGGTAGCCCGCGGGGGCCCCGGCGTGCCGCTCCAGCGCCTCCGTCTGGCGTCGCCAGAGCGCTTCTGTGAAGGCGGCGTTGTACGCTTTCCGGTACTCCGGATGCATGGGGGCGGAGTCTAACCTCCGTGCGACGGGAATCCGTTCGGCCGCTCCCCGCGGACCGCTTCCGGATTAAGCTTCCGCCATGATGAAACGAGAACGTCCCCTCGTGGGCGTCGTGATGGGGAGCAGGTCCGACTGGGAGACGATGAAATACGCCGACGAGGTCCTGTCCCGCTTCGGCGTGCCGCACGAGTGCCGGGTCCTCTCGGCCCACCGGAGCCCCAATCTGACGTCGGCCTGGGCGGGGGGGGCCGAGCGCCGCGGCCTCGCCGTCATCATCGCGGCGGCCGGTGGGGCGGCGCACCTCGCCGGCGTCCTCGCCGCTCACACGCTGGTGCCGGTCCTCGGCGTCCCGATGGAGAGCCCGTCGCTGAAGGGGCTCGATTCGCTCCTTTCGACGGTCCAGATGCCGGGCGGGATTCCCGTCGGGACGCTCGCGATCGGGAAGGCGGGCGCGACGAACGCCGCTCTCCTCGCCGTCGCGATCCTCGCGCGGACGGACGGGTCGCTCCGGGCGAAGCTCCGGCGCTTCCGGGTCCGCCAGGAGAAGGCAATCGGCGCCCAGACGCTCCCATGAGGGCGAAAAGGGGAATTTCGATGAAGAAGCGCACTTTCCCGATGCTCCTCGCCCTCCTCTCCTTCGTGGCGTCGGCCGCCGAGATTCCCGCCTCGGTGGAAAAGGCCGAAATCCCCAACTACCAGAAGCTCGGGCCCGGCCTCGCCGTGGGGGGACAGCCGGCGCCCGACGCCCTGAAGAAGCTGGGGACGATGGGATTCCGGACCGTCGTGTCGCTCCGGGCGCCCTCGGAAGGGTTCGGAAAAGACCAGGCCGTCGTGGAGGGAGAGGGACTCCGCTGGGTCAACGTCCCCGTCAGGCCCGATACCTTCACGAAGAAGGACGCCGAGGCGGTGGCGAAGGTCCTCGACGACCCGAAGGCGGGGCCGATCCTTCTCTACTGCGCCTCGTCGAACCGCGTCGGCGGCGTCCTGGCGGTCTACCAGGCCACGAAGGGAAAGAGCCACGACGAGGCCCTGGCCGAGGGGAAGAAGGCGGGCCTCAAGAGCCCGCAGATGATCGAGGCCGTCGAGAAGGTGCTCCGGACGCCCTGATCGACCCGCTTCAGGCCGGAGGGGCCGCGAGCGCCTCGACGACGCGCTCCAGCTTCATGCCGCGGCTCCCTTTCACGAGAACGGTGTCCCCCGGGCGGAGACGCGGTCGAAGCCACGCGAGGAGGTCCTCGACTGCGGTGAAGTGCACGGCCCGGCCCTCTCCGAGCCCGGCGTCCGCCGCCGCCTCGAAGGCCGCTTCCGACCGGGGCCCGAAGAAGGCGGCGAGGTCCGCGAGGCGCGCGGCCCTTTCGCCGAGGGTGCGATGCTCCCGCGCCTCGGCCGCTCCCAGCTCCAGCATGTCGCCGAGCACGGCCACGCACCGTCCGGCTCCGGCGATCGTCTCCAGCGTGGCGAGGGCCGCCGCCATCGACGACGGGTTTGCGTTGTAGCAGTCGTCCAGGATCGTGACGCCGTGAGCCTCGAGGAGGCGCGAGCGATGGGCGTACGGCCGGGCCGCAGCGAGACCGGACGAGATCTCCTCGAACGAGAACGCGAGAGCCCGTGCCAGCGCCGCCGCCGCCACCGCGTTCATGGCGTTCTGCTCCCCGACGAACGAAATCCGAACAGTGTGCTGCACCCGGCTGCGCTGTAGGTTGTTGCCGGGCCGCGTTCGGCCTGTTTCCTCGCCCCCCTCTTCCCCCTCTAAGACAATCTCCTGCCCTTTCCTCCCAAGCGCCGTCACCCGCAGTAGACGAACATCCGCGACCGGACTCTTCCCGAAAGAGATTCTCCTGACGCCGGGACCGGACCGCTCCGCCTGTGCCATGCAGCGCGCGTCGTCGGCGTTCACGACGGCCGTCGCCCCCGCCGGAAGGCCGCGGTAGAGCTCCCCTTCCGCCTCGGCCACGCCGTCGAGATCCCCGAGGAACTCGAGATGCTCCTCGGCCACGAGCGTGACGAGCCCCGCCGTCGGCCGGACGATGGCGGTGAGCCGGGCGAGTTCGCCGGGACTCGACATCCCCATCTCCACGACGCCCGCCCCGTGCGACGGCTCGAGCCGGAGGAGCGTCAGCGGCACGCCGACTTCGTTGTTGAGGTTTCCCTCCGTGGCGAGCGCCTCGCCGCGCGTCCGGAGAATGGCGGCGACCATCTCCTTCGTCGTCGTCTTTCCGTTCGATCCGGCCACGGCGCCGAGGGGGATCGAGAAACGCTCCCGGTGGCGCCGGGCGAGCGCGCCGAGCGCCGCACGCGTGTCATCCACCTCGAAGAGGGCGAAGAGGGGCGCGGCGCCGGGCGGGAGTTCCGTCCCGCGACGTACGACCGCCCCCGCCGCCCCCTTCGCCGCCGCCTCGACGAGGAATTCGTGCGCGTCGAAGTGCTCGCCCTTGAGGGCGACGAAGAGCGAGCCGGGGGCGATGCCCCGCGTGTCCGTCGAGACCCCCTCGAAGAGCCCGCCCGCGCCGGCACCGAGGAGCCGGGCGCCGCAGGCTTCGAGGATCTCGGCGGTCGAGAAGCGGGCCGTCACGCCGTCGCGAGACCGACCGCCCGGGGCCACGAGCCGGTGGGCTCGAACGGCCGCGGGCGCCGGGCGCGCTCCATCAGGAACTCGGCCATGGCGCGGACGATCCAGTGGAAGTTCTCCTCGCCGACGGAGTGGACGTCGGCGTCGGGGGCGGCGTTCATGAAGTCGATGGCCCAGGGAACGCCGTCCCGCACGGCGAACTCAACCGTGTTCAGGTCGTAGCCGAGGGCGTCACAGAGGGCGAGGGCGTCCCGCGTGATCCGCTCGACCAGCGCCGCCGGCACCGCTTTTCCCTTCGCCGCCGCGTACCGGAGATGGTGCGGCTGCTCGGGCGCGTAGCCCATGATCCGGACGCGCTTGCGGCCGACGACGTAGCACCGGTAGTAGTCGGTGAAGGTGATGGCTTCCTGCGCCATCATCGTCAGGTCGCGCGTTTTGTCATAGGCCGCGAAGAAGGCCTCGCGGTCGTCGCACCTGTAAACGTCCTTCCAGCCGCCGCCGTAAGCGGGCTTCAGGAAGACCGGAAAGCCGAGATGGGCGAAGACGGCGTCCCAGTCGACCATCTCCAGGTTGCGGAACGACGTCGAGGTCGTGTTGGGCGGGTGCTCCTTGTGCGGCAGGAGGACCGTCTTCGGCACGGCCACGTTCGCCGCCAGCGCCACGACGTTGTCGAAGAACTTGTCGTCGGCGGACCCCCACATCGGGTTGTTGACGACCTGCGTCCCGCCGGCGATCGCGCACTTCAGGAAGGTCCGGTAGAAGGGGACTTCGTGGCTGATCCGGTCGAGGATGACGTCGTAGGCGGGGAGAACGTCCTGTCGGAGCGCGCCCGTCTTCACCGCGGAGGCCTCGATCGCCTCGCCGCCCGTGCGCGCCCGCTCGTTGATCTCGTTGATGAGAGCCCACGGGAAGGTGTCCTCCATCCCGAACAGGACGCCGATCTTCTTTGTGACCATAGGGTCCTTCTCCGATCTTCCGGTCGGGCGCGAATCCTAGCAGGGGCGGCGGTAGACTCCGCCGCCATGAAACGCACGTACGGCTCGTGGGCGAGCCCCGCGCTCGGCCGCACGATGGAGTTCCTCTGGTTCGGCCAGCGGGGCCGCCCCCTGCTCCTCTTCCCCACCTCGATGGGGCGCTTCTACCAGAACGAGGACTTCGGCCTCGTCGGGGCCCTCGCCGACAAGGTGGACGCCGGCCACGTCCAGGTCGTCTGCGTCGACTCGGTCGATTCGGAGAGCTGGTACGACACCGCGGTCCCCCCGCGCGACCGCGTCCTCCGCCACGACGCCTACGACCGGTACCTGCGCGACGAGATGCTCCCCTTCATCGAGAGCCGGACCGGCGGCAACGTCGCCGTGGGCGGGGCCTCGTTCGGGGCCTACCATGCCGCGAACGTCGCGGCACGCTATCCCGGGCGCGTCACGAAGGCCATCTGCTTCTCGGGCCTCTACCACATCGGGCGGTATCTCGACGGGTACTGGGACGAGCTGGCCTACTTCCACTCCCCCGCGGCCTACGTCGCCAACATGGACGCGGAATGGTGCGCGCGGCTCCGCGAGGTGGAGTGGATCGTGGCGACGGGCGAGCTGGACTCGCTGATCCAGCAGAACCGCGAGTTCGCCGGCCTCCTCGAGGGCAAGGGGATCCCCTGCCACGCCGAATTCTGGCCCGGCGTCTTCGGCCACGACTGGCCCTTCTGGATCGACGCCATCCGCCGGTTCATCTAGCGGCGCCGGAGAA
Organism: uncultured Acidobacteriota bacterium; assembly: GCA_963801475.1. Taxonomy (GTDB): domain Bacteria; phylum Acidobacteriota; class Thermoanaerobaculia; order UBA5066; family UBA5066; genus DAOMFB01. Next base: position 315,159 of record CAWDEX010000002.1, read on the forward strand.
GCCGCCGGGAGCCGCGCCGGGGGAGGCCTTCGCCACGGCGTCCTTCGCGTCGCGCCAGGCGGCCGACAGCTCGCGCAGGACGTCTTCGGCGCGGCGGCGGGCCGCCTCCTCCTCCGCCTTCCAGCCGAGCGTGCTCCGGATCGCGGCGAGGGCACGCCACGCCTCAGCCCGGTAGGGCCCGGCCCGTGTCGCCTCCTCCGCGGCCGCGAGGGCCCGGTCGAAGTGGCCTTCCCGCTCCAGCGTCCGCGCGAGCGCTACGAGGATCCGCCAGTCGCCTGAGAACGTCGCGCGCCCCCCGTCGAGGAGGTCGAGGGCCCTCCGGCGCTGGCCCCTCCATTCGCTGTACCGGGCGAGGGCGAGGACGACGTCACGTGAAGGCGATTCGCGCAGCGACCCCTCGAGGGCCGTGCGCGCCGCCTCGCCCGCGGCCTCGCCGCCGGCGATCGAGAGCCCCGAGGCGAGGCCCGCCACGAGCGCCCGTGCGGCGGCCCGCCGCAGCACCCCGCTCTGTGGCCAGCTCTTCAGCCAGGCCTCGCAGCGGGAGAGGCACTCGTCCCACCGGTCCACCGCAAGAAGGCAGTCCGCCGTGAGCTCGGCCAGCGCCTGTCCCGCCTCTCCCGCCGCGGGCGCCGCGTCGTCCAGCTCGCCGAGGGCCTCCTCCCACCGGCCGGCGAGCGCGAGCGCCCGGACCGTCGTCTCGAGCGTCTCCGCCGGGGCGCTCTCCCTGAGGCCCGGGTCCGCAAGGCGCGCCACGGCCTCGGCGAGGCGCCGCATCGCCTCCGGTCCCTGGTCCTCGGGAAGGCTCCCCGCCGTCCGGACGAGGAGTTCCGCGAGGAGCCCCGTCGCCGCCGGGTCCGGACCGCCGACCTTGAGGAGCCGGCGGACGGTCTCGAGCGCCCGCTCGTCCCGGCCGAGCGCGAGCTGCGCCTGGAGCAGGACGTCCAGCAGGGCGGCGTCGTGGGGGCGGCCCGCGAGCGCCGCGAACGCGATCCGCTCGGCCTGGGCGGCGTCGCCCCGCCGAAGGCTCGCCTCCGCGGCGAGGCGCGTCGCCTCGGGGAGCTGGACGGACGCTCCCGCGAGGACGTCGAGGCTCCGGAGCGCCTCCTCCGGCCGCCCGAGCATCAGGAGCGTCCGGGCGAGGCCGAGGGCGAGCGTCTGTTGCAGCGGATCGTCGGGCAGATCGCGGGCGAGCGACGGCATGTAGAAGTGCGCGTAGTGCTCGTGGGCTTCGGCCCACTTCTCCTCGCGCTCCAGGGTCTGGGCCTTCTCGACCGCTTCCCGTGCACGCTCCCAGTTCACGCCCGCCCGCCGGCCGTCGGTCCCGACCGCCGAGACGTAGCCGTGGACCGCCATCCGCCCCTTCAGCGCGTCCGCATCGAGGAGCTCCGTCTGATAGCGCATCCGGGGGACGTGCCGCGCCGCCGTGACGCCGCGCTCGGCGGCGGCGGCCACGAGCGCCTCGGAGAACGCGCGATAGTCCTCGAAGCGGTCGCCTGGCTGGCGGGCGAGGCACCTCGCGATGACCTCGTCGGCGCCGAAGGTCGTCCGGCGGAGGAATCCGCCGAGGGGCCGGGCCTCTTCGAAGAGCTTCCGTTTCCGGAGCTCCTCCCACGAGCCGCCCGTGAAGGGGGGGTCGCCCGTCTCCCACTCATACATCATCGTGCCGAGCGAGTAGATGTCGGTCCGGTGGTCGACCGCAACGCCGCCGAGCAGCTGCTCGGGCGAGGCGTACGTGACGGTGCCCAGGATGAGCCGCGCCTTGACCCCTTTTCCCTTGAGCACGGCGCCGGCGGGCGCGTGTTTCCGGCCGTCGGTCCCCTCCTCGAGGAAGTCGGCGATCCCCCAGTCGGAGAGGTGGGCCCGGCCGAGGTCGTCGAAGAGGACGTTCTCGGGCTTGATGTCCCGATGAAGGACGCCTCGGCGCTTCGCCGCCCACTCGAGCGCCCCCGCGATCCGGAGGATCGTCGCGTAGAAAAATTCCGGGTCCCGGCGGCCGAGCTTGTGGCGGAGGCTTCCGCCGTCCATCCAGCGCGAGACGACGGCGGGCCGCTCCTGGTACCGGAAGACGCAGAGGGCCTCGACGATGCCGTCGCAGGCCGACAGGGTGAGCCAGACACGGAGCTCGTCCAGAAAGCGCTCGAGGGCGGAGGGGTCCGTCATCAGCTCGGCGGCGGGGACCTTCAGCGCGTAGCTGCCGCCCGGAACGTGCGGCTTCACGAGGGCGCAGACGCCCATGCCGCCCCGGACGACCTTCTCCACGACGAAACGTGAATCGTCCAGCCCCTGCTGCCGGGCGAGCTCGGGAAGTACGACGTCGTCGCCGACGCAGAACGGGTTCACGCTGCCCAATGATGCGACGGACCGGGCCGATTCGCTCGATTCCGTGAAACAACCCCCGCGGCCCCGCCGTAAACTCCCCCCGGCTCCATCGAGCCCGAGGTGCCTATGAACCCCACCGTTCCCCGCCCCCGGCGGCGGCCTGTCGCGGCCGCGGGATGCGTCCTTCTTCTCGCCGGCCTCGTCGCCGCCACCGCTCCCGCCCCGGCACAGGAGCTGAAGGTCCAGGAGACGACGCTCGGAAACGGCATGAAGCTCCTCCTTCTCCCCCGGAAGGACGAGCCGAGCATCGCCTGCGGCTGGGTCGCCCACGTCGGGAGCGTCAACGAGCGCCCCGGCATCACGGGGATCAGCCACCTCTTCGAGCACATGATGTTCAAGGGGACCCCGACGATCGGGACCAAGGACGCGAAGAAGGACCTCGAGATCATCGAGGAGCAGGAGAAGCTCCAGGCCGCCATGCGGGAGGAGGTCGCGAAGATGCGCGCGGCCCAGCGCCGCGGCGAGCTGGACGACCTGACGAAGCCCGAGAACAAGACGGCGCGGTACAAGGAGCTGGAGAAGAAGTTCGACGAGCTCGTGAAGGCCCAGCGCGACCTCCTCGTCAAGGAGGAGTTCGAGCGGACCTACGCGAAGCAGGGAGGCTCGGGCTCGAACGCGTTCACGACGAACGACCTGACGGGCTACTTCGTGACCGTTCCGAAGAACAAGCTCGAACTCTGGGCGTGGCTCGAGTCGGACCGTCTGAAGAACCCGGTCTTCCGCGAGTTTTACGCGGAGCGCGACGTCGTCTACGAAGAGCGCCGCCTCCGCGTCGAGTCGACGCCGACCGGGAAGCTCGAGGAGGCCTTCGAGGAGGTCTTCTGGCACAGCCACCCGTACGAGTGGCCCGTCATCGGCTACCCGTCGGACCTCCCGGCCATCACGAAGGCCCAGGCGGACGACTACTACGCGACCTACTACGCCCCGAACAACGTCACGGCCATCCTCGTGGGGGACTTCGACCCCAAGGAGGCCGCCGCCCTCGCCGAGCGGTACTTCGGGCGGATTCCCCGCGGGAAAAACCCGGTTCCCGAGGTCGTGACCTCCCTGCCGAAGTGGGACGCCGAGGTCCGCTTCGAGGGCGAGGCCGAGACGAACCCCGAGGTCGAGATCCGCTGGCACTCGGTCGCCTTCCAGCACAAGGACTCGTACGCGCTCGAGATCCTCGCCGGGATCCTGAACGGGCGGACCGGGCGGCTCGACAAGGCTCTCGTCCTCCCGGCCGACGCCGTCGCCACGAAGGCGAGCGCCTCGGCGGGAGGCCTCATGGCCCCCCAGAAGTACGCCGGCGCCTTCTCCGTGGGCGCTGAAGCGAAGGAGGGCAAGACGCTCGCGGAGGTCGAGAAGGGAATCCTCGCCGAGATCGAGAAGCTCAAGAAGGAGCCGGTCCCGGCCGAGGAGCTCCAGAAGGTGAAGAACAACGTCGCCGCCGCCTCGTTCCGGCGGCTCGCGAGCAACTTCTACATCCTCCTCCAGCTCCTCGTCTACGAGGGCTACGGCGACTGGCGGGAGATGAACGAAGGGCCGAAGAAGGCCGCGGCCGTCACGGCGGAGGACGTCCGCCGCGTCGCGAACACCTACCTCACCCGCGAGAACCGGGCCGTCTACCTCGTCACCCGCAAGGGGAGCGCCGCGGCCGAGGACCCCGAGATCGCCGCCCTCCCGGAGGCGGTCCGCCCGATGATCAAGCAGTCGCTCGCCCGGATCTCCTCGATGAACGACCCCGAGCAGCTGAAGAAGATGATCGAGCAGATGGAGGCCCGCGCGGGCCAGATGCCCCCCGAGATGAAGAAGGCCTCCGATTTCGTCCTCGCCCGGGCGCGAGCGCGGCTCGAGGAGCTGTCGAAGGTGAAGAAGTGAAGGACGAGAACGTGAAGGACGCCGTCATGAACACCTCTCGCCGCGCCGCGCTCCGCGCCGCCCTCCTCGCGCTCTTTCTCCCCGCCGTCCTCCCGGCGGCCGAGATCCCGGCCCACCCGGACAAGCTGACCTTCCCCCCGTTCTCGTTCACGCCTCCGGCGGCGAAGGACCACCGCGCCGTCCTGAAGTCGGGGCCGGTCGTCTACGTCGCCGAGAACCGGGAGCTCCCGATCGTGAACGTCTCGCTCGTCTTCCGCGGGGGGACGTACCTCGACCCGGACGGAAAGGAGGGGCTCTCCGAGCTGGCGGGCTATCTCCTGACGCGGAGCGGAACGAAGAACCGGACCCCCGAGGAGCTCGAGGAGCGGCTCGCCTTTCTCGGCGCGCAGCTCTCGTCGGGCTGGGGCGACGACCGGGGCACCGTGAACCTGAACCTTCTCTCGAAGGATCTCGACGAGGGGCTCGCCATCCTGCGCGAGGTCCTGACCGAGCCGCGCTTCGCCGACGGCCGGATCACCCTGCGGAAGGACCAGCGCCTCTCGGAGATGAAGCAGCGGAACGACGAGTCCGCCTCGATCGAGGCCCGCGAGCGCGGCTTCCTGGCCTACGGGCCCGACTTCTACGCGAACCGGTACGAGACCAAGGCCTCGCTCGAGGCGATCACGCGTGACGACCTCGTCGCCTTCCGGAAGAAGTGGGTCCACCCGCGGAACGTCCTCGTGGCGGTCTCGGGCGACGTGGACCGCGCCGCGATCCTGAAGAAGCTCGACGCCCTCTTCGCCGGCTGGCCGACGCAGGGCGAGGCGGCCCAGCCCGTGCCGAAGCCCTCCTTCCGGATGCCGGCCGGGACCTTCCTCGTCGACAAGGACGTGAACCAGGGGCGCGTCTCCCTGATGCTGCCCGGGATCCTCCGGACCGATCCCGACTTCTTCCCCGCGCAGGTGATGAACGACGTCCTCGGCGGCGGCGGATTCACGAGCCGGATCACGATCCGGGTCCGCTCGGAGGAAGGACTCGCCTATTCGGCCGGATCGGCGTGGACCGGCGGCGTCTGGTACCCCGGCACGTGGCGGGCCTCCTTCCAGTCGAAGGTCCGGACGGCGGCCTTCGCCGCCCGGATCGTTCTCGAGGAGGTGACCCGGATGCGGGACAAGGAGATCACGGCCGAGGAGCTCGCGACGTCGAAGGCCTCGTTCATCGACACCTTTCCGCGCCGCTTCGCCACGAAGGCGCAGGTTGCCGGGACGCTCCTCGACGAGGAGTTCACCGGGCGCTACAAGACCGAGCCGGACTACTACGCCACGTACCGCGCCCGGTTCGAGAAGGTGACCGCCGAGGAGGTCCGGCGCGCGGCGCAGAAGCTCCTCGACCCCGCCCAGGTGACGATCCTCGTCGTCGGAAAGAAGGCCGACCTCCTGAACCCCGACCCCAAGCACCCGGTGAAGTTCGCCGACCTGACCGGCGGAAAGCTGACAGAGCTGCCGCTCCTCGATCCGATGACGATGAAACCGGCGGCGGGGGGCGCGAAGTGACCGGACGGCGTTCCGTACGTTTCCTTCCCGCCCTTCTTCTCGCCGCGCTTCCTCTCGGCCTCTCGGGCCAGGCCCCTCCCGCGGCGCCGACGGCCGCCCCCGCCGCGCCGAAGGACGCGGCGCAAACGCCGGCCAAGAAGCCGCTGACCCTCGAGGCCGTCTACGGCGAGAGGCCCCTCATGCCGCGCGGCGCCTCCGGCTTCGCCTGGCGGGACGGAAGCCACGTGACGTTTCTCTCCACCGAGGGATTCGGCCCGGCCGCGCAGGCGACGCTCTGGGAGGTCGACGCGGCGACCGGAAAGAAGACGGCGCTCCTCGTGAAGCCGACGCTTCCCTCGGCCGCGAAAGAAGGAAAGGACGAGAAGCCGAAATTCCTCTCCCTCGCGGGCTACCAGTGGAACACCGCCGGGACAGCGATCCTCCTCTCCGCCGACGGCGACGTCTGGGTCTACCGCTTCGACGCGAAGCCCGGGGAGGCGCTGGTGCGCCTGACGAACGACAAGGAGGCGGAGGAGCACCCGGTCTTCTCGCCCGACGGGAAACGGGTCGCCTTCGTGAAGAAGAACGACCTCTGGGCCGTCGAGGTCGCCTCCGGCGCCGCGACGCGGCTGACGACGACGGGGGCCGAGCACGTCCTGAACGGAAAGCTCGACTGGGTCTACGAGGAGGAGCTGGCCACCCGAGGGAACGGCCGCTCGTTCGAGTGGTCGCCGGACGGAACGTCGATCGCCTACCTCCGGCTCGACGAGAACCGTGTCCCCGAGTACCCGATCGTCGATTACATCCCGACGAACGGGGCGCTGACGCGACAGCGCTACCCGAAGGCGGGCGAACCGAACGCCATCCCCTCCGTCCACGTCGTCGGCCTGAACGGCGTCGAGACGGCCGCCTTCTCTCCCGACCCGGACGACGTCCTGGTCGCGCCGCGGCTCTCCTGGACGCCGGACGCCTCCGGCGTCTCGTTCCTGAAATTCGACCGGACGCAGACGCACGTCGACGCCTACCTCCTGCCGCGCGCCGGAGGGAAGCCCCGGCTCCTCCTCTCCGAGACCGACCCGGCCTGGCTCAACGCCGACGAGATGGCGCCGCCCCGTTTCCTGAAGGACGGCTCCGGCTTCCTCTTCGTCTCCGAGATTTCCGGTTTCGCGCACCTCCGCCGCCACTCACCGGACGGATCGCCGAAGAACTCCGTCACGAAGGGACCGTGGATGATCGGCGGGGCCTGGGACGTGGACGAGAAGGCCGGCGTGGCCTACCTCGTCGCCACCGAGAAGGATCCCCGCGAGCGCCACGTCTACCGCGTGAACCTCGACGGGACCGGCCGGACCCGGCTGACGTCCGAGGAGGGGACGCACGGTCTCCTCCTCTCGCCGGGCGGACGGTGGTTCGTCTCGAGCTTCTCCAGCGTCACGACGGCGCCCCGGACCTTCCTCCGCAGGGCCGACGGCTCCGTGGCCCTCGTCCTCGACGAGCCGGCGAATCCGGCCGGGGACTATGCGATGCCGACCGTGGAGCTCGGCTCCTTCCGGGGCGCGGACGGGACCCTCTTCTACACGAAGCTCCTGAAGCCCGCGGACTTCGACCCGGCGAAGAGGTACCCGGTCGTCGTCAGCGTCTACGGAGGGCCGCACGCGCAGGTGGTCCGGAACGCGTGGGCGCCCCCGTCGGTCGACGCCGTCCTCGCCGCGAAGGGAATCCTCGTCTGGTCGATGGACAACCGCGGCTCGTGGGGGCGCGGCCACGCCTTCGAGACGCCCGTCCTGAAGAACCTCGGGACCCTGGAGCTCAAGGACCAGCTCGAGGGAATCGCCGAGCTTAAGAAACGCCCGTTCGTCGACGGGAGCCGGATCGGCATCCACGGCTGGTCGTACGGCGGCACCATGGCCCTCTTCGCGGCGACGCACGCCGGCGACGTCTTCCGCGCGGCCGCGGCGGGCGCGCCGGTCACCGACTGGAAGTTCTACGACTCCATCTACACCGAGCGCTACATGAAGCTGCCGAGGGAGAACGCCGAGGGCTACAAGGCCTCCTCGCTCCTTTCGGCCGCCGGAAAGCTCGGGACGAAGCTCCTCATCCTCCACGGGACGTCGGACGACAACGTCCACATGCAGAACACGATGGTCTTCATCGACGAGCTGACGAAGGCGAAGAAGGACTACGGCTTCGTGCCGCTCCCGCGTCAGAAGCACGGCCCGCGCGACCCGGCGGCCCGGTTCTACGCGTACAAGCGCATCGCGGAGCTCTTCGAGGAGACGCTGCAGAAATAGGGCGGACTGGCCGCTAAAGCCACCTTTGGCCCGTTGACACGGCCCGGGGGGGGGGCCAGATTCGGGAGCATGCCCGATTCGAAGGCCGGCTACCCGCGCCCGCCGGCGCGACCTCTCCGCATCTTCGCCACCGACCCGATGCTCGGCGACGCGGCCGGAAACCGGATCACGATCGCCGTCGCGAATGAGTCTCTGAAGCCGGGACCCGAGGGCGCTCGCCTGTCGGTCGTCGACTACGACGGCGGGAGCCGGCGCTACTACGAGCCGGTCGACCTCGACGCGCCGGCGCTCCTGATGCAGGAGGGGCTCGAGCCGGTCGAGTCCGATCCCCGATTCCACCAGCAGATGGTCTACGCGGTCGCGTCGAAAGTCCTCGAGAACTTCGACGCCGCCCTCGGCCGGACCTTCCGCTTCAAAGGAGGGGCTCGCCTCCGCCTCCTGCCGCACGCTTTCCGCGGCGCGAACGCCTTCTACGACCCTGACCTCTTCGCCGTCCTCTTCGGCACCTTCCGGGCCGACGAGGAGAACCCGGGCCCGAACCTCCCCGGGCAGATCGTCTTCACCTGCCTCTCCCACGACGTCATCGCCCACGAGACGACGCACGCCCTCGTCCACCGACTCAGGCCGCACTACATGGAGCCGTCAAACCGTGACGTCCTCGCCTTTCACGAGGGGTTCGCCGACATCGTGGCGATCTTCCAGCACTTCTCGTTCCCGGAGATTCTGACGAGCGCCATCCAGGAGACCCGGGCGCACCTTTCGTCGGCCGACACGCTCGTGAAGCTCGCGCAGCAGTTCGGCTATGCGACCGGTACGGGCGAAGCCCTCCGCTCGGCTCTCGACGACGCCTGCGTCACGGACGACCCGTTCGGCGAGAAAGCGCGCAAGCGCGACCGGCTGAAGCGGCAGCAGTACGAGACCGTGGCCGAGCCCCACGAACGGGGCTCCATCCTCGTCGCCGCCGTCTTCGACGCCTTCTTCGCGACGTACCAGGTGCGGATCCGGGACCTGATCCGGATCGCCACCGGCGGGTCGGGCGTCCTTCCCGAGGGCGACCTCCATCCCGCGCTGGTCGGCCGGATCGCGAAGGAGGCCTCGAAAACCGCACAGAACGTCCTGATGATGTCGATCCGCGCCTTCGACTACCTTCCGCCGGTCGACATCACCTTCGGCGATTTCCTCCGGGCGCTCGTGACGGCCGACACCGAGCTCGTCCCCTCCGACGACCGCGGCCTCCGCGCCTCGATGATCGAGGCTTTCCGGGTCCGCGGCGTCTATCCCGACAACGTCATCTCGCTCGCGCAGGAATCACTCCTCTGGGAGAACCGGACCGGCGAGGTACCCGACCTTCCGGTCAACCTCCTCCGGCAGCAGCTCGCCCTCTCGGCCCGTGCCTTCGACCGGTACGCGCCGGGGCGGGAAAGCGACGACGATCCGGTCGGGCCGTGGGCGAAGGCGCTCCGCGCCTGGGCCCAGGAGAACGCCCGGCCGCTCGACCTCGTGCCGGATCTCCCGGTCGTGCTGGGGGGCTTCCACACCGTCTTCCGCGTCTCGCCCGACGGCCAGCTCCTCATCGAGCTCGTCGCCCGCTTCGTTCAGACGCTCCGCGGCGCGAAGGACGCGCTTCCCTTGCGCGGCGGAACGACCGTCGTCGCCTCGTCGGAGGGGAAGGTCCGCTTCGCCGTCTCGAAGCCGCTCCCGTCGAAGAAGCTCCGCCCCGAGGCGCGCCGCGCGGGAGACCGCCGCGCCTCCCTGCAGGCCAGCTTCGTCGCGGCGGCGGACCTCGCGGACCCGGGGCTCGCCTGGGGCGACGCCCGGTCGCTCCGCCGCCGGCGCACCCATGTCAGCTTCGCGGCGCTCCACCGCGCGGCGTGGAGGGGACGATGAGTCCGGTGAAGACGAAGACCGCCGGCGGTGCCGTGACGGTCCGGATGTACAACGTCGGCTTCGGCGATTCGTTTCTCCTGACCTTCCCCGCGCCGGACCGGCGCCGGAAAGTTCTCGTCGACTGCGGGTCGCACACCTCGGGTCCCGGACCCGTGCCGATCGGCGACGTCGCCGCGCAGATCGTCAGGGACGTCACCGAAGCCGACGGCGTCGCGCGGATCGACGTCGTCGTCGCCACACACCGGCACCGGGACCACGTCGCGGGGTTCCAATCGCCGGCCTGGAGCGGGGTCCACGTCTCCGAGGTCTGGATGCCGTGGACCGAGGACCCGAACGACCCGGAGGCGACGAAGATCCGCGACGCGCAGAGCGGCGGCGCGGCCAGTCTCCATGCGGCGCTCCGCCTCTCCGGCGCGCCGGACCACATCCTCGACCTCGTCACCAACTGCCTCACGAACGAGAAAGCGATGTCGATGCTTCACGAGGGCTTCACCGGGACGCCGGCGCGCCTCTTCCTGCCGAAGAAGGGGGGCGAGCGGAAGCCCTTCACCTCGGCCTCGCTCCCCGGCGTCACGGTCCATCTCCTCGGCCCCTCGCGCGATCCCGCCGTCATCCGCGACATGGACCCGCCGACGGGGAAAGGCTATCTCCGGCTCGCGGGCGTGACGGACGACCGTGGCTCCGGCCTCCCCTTTCGGCGTCACTGGGCCTACGAGCCCAGGGACTTCGATGCGACGCCCGCCTTCGGCCACCTCCGCCTCCCCGAGAAGTACCGGAAGGCCGTCGACGCCCTCGGCGAGGACGACGACCTCGCCGTCGCCGTCGCGCTCGACGCGGCCGTGAACGGAACCAGCCTGATGCTGATGTTCGAGGTCGGGAAGGCCTTCCTCCTCTTTCCGGGCGACGCGCAGTGGGGAACCTGGAACGCCGTCCTCTCCGATCCCTCCTCCGTCGAGCTGTTGAAGAAGACCGTTTTCTACAAGGTGGGCCACCACGGCAGCCACAACGCCACGCCGAGAGACTTCGTCGAGAAGGACCTCTCGGCGTTCTCCGCCATGGTCTCGACGCGCCCGATGCCCAAATGGAAGCTCATCCCGAGAAAGGAGCTGTTGGCGGCGCTCGAGGGGAAATCGAAGGCCGTCGTCCGGAGCGACCAGCTCTCTGCCATTCCCTCCGGATTCACGAAGCAGGGGGAGAGCTGGGTGGAGACGGCGATCCCGGTCTGAAGGGGCCCCGCCGGCGAGGCCCGACAACCTCTTCCCGGGCCTGCGCGCAGCCGCTCGTTGCCACCCCGGGGCGCCGTTCGATGCGAGTCATACGGCGAAAGGAGCCCACGTGAGAGCCTCCGTATTCGTCGGCGTCAGCGTCGACGGCTTCATCGCCCGCACCAACGGTGGACTCGACTGGCTACCGCCGGGCGGGGGGGAGCCGCACGGCTACGACGAGTTCATCGCCTCCGTCGATGCCCTCGTCATCGGGCGCAAGACGTACGAGACCGTGCTGTCCTTCTCGAACTGGCCCTATGGCGCGTGGCCCGTCTTCGTCCTCAGCACGAGTCCTCTCGCGCCCGCGCCGCCGGGTGCCCTCGTCGAACGTCTCTCAGAGTCTCCCGCCGAGGTCGTCGCCCGGCTCGCGGCGCGCGGAATCGCCCACATCTACGTCGATGGCGGCGTCACCATCCAGCGCTTTCTTCGAGCCGGGCTCATTCAGCGTCTCGTCATCACACGGGTTCCCGTCCTCATCGGCGCCGGCATCCCGCTCTTCGGCACGACGCCGAACGACATCCGCCTCAGACACATCGCAACCCGCTCGTATCCGAGCGGCCTCGTCCGGAGCGAGTACGAGGTCGCCGGCTGACGCCGCGCCGCCCCGGCGAGTCTTGCGACGGTGTCGCAGGCCTCTCTATGATGCGCGCGACCGAAAGGAGCCGTTCATGCGACGCATCACTCTTTCCGCCCTCGCCGCCTGTCTCTCGGCCGCGATCGCCTTCTCCGTCGCCGCCCAGGAGACGAAGGGCGCCGAGCCTCCCCGGCCGGCGCCGGAGGTCGCGGCGCTTCACCGGGAGATCGGAAAGCTCCGTGGCGAGGTCGCGGCGCTTTCGAAGCAGGTGGCGGAGCTGAAGAAGGGGCAGGGGGAGATGCAGTCGCACGTGGACATGCTCCTGAAGCACCGGCACCAGCTCTTCATCGACTTCCTTCGCGCCGACGCCTTCTTCCCGCAGGCGAAGGGGACCTTCTTCGTCACGACCCCGTCACCGGACACCCTGACCAAGACGAGCGGGCCCGTCGCCGGACCGCAGTAGGCCGCGCGCGGAGGCCTGACGCGCCGGACGGGTCGTGCCTCAGCTCCCGGCGGCCGGCTCGATGTTCGGGCTGACCTCGATCGCGAGGCCGGAGCCGCGCACCGCCTTCGAGACGATGCAGTACTTCTCGGCCAGCTCGAGGGTCTTCTCGATGTCGTCGTGCCGCTCGTCCCAGAGCGCCTTCGCGACGTGGGGAACCAGGAGGAGCCTCGCCACCCGAAAGCCGCCGGCCGGGTCCTTCTCCAGCTCGCACCGGCCGTCGAGGACGGGTTTCTCGATCGGCACCTTCAACTTCGAAAGAAAGATCGCCCAGGTCTGGACGAAGCAGGCCTCGAGGGCCGCGAGGAGGAGCTCCTCGGGGTTCGTCCGGTCGGCGCGTCCCCCGAGCGACGGGGCGGCGCCGAAAGGCGTCGAGAGGGTGCCGCTGCCGGACGTGAGGTGCCCCTGCTTCTCGGCGGGGGTCCACGACGAGGAGACTCGGTAAACGTGCTCTTCTGACATTCGTTCCTCTCAGGGTGTGCGGAGGACGAGGAGGCGCGGCTCGGTGAACTCCTCCATGGCGTAGAGCGGCCCCTCGCGCCCCGTGCCGGAGTCCTTGACGCCGCCGTAGGGCATCCGGTCCGCTCGCCACGTCGGCGCATCGTTCACGATGATCCCGCCCACCTCGAGCGTCTCGAAGGCCTTTTCGATCCGGCCCAGGTCCCGCGTGAAGACGCCGGCCTGGAGACCGTAGCGCGAGTCGTTCACGCGCGCGAGCGCCTCGTCGAAGAGGTCGTACGGGGTCAGCGTGACGACGGGCGCGAAGACCTCGTCGCACTCGACCTTCATGGCCGGGACCGTCCGCGAAAGGACCGTCGGCGAAAGGACCGCGCCCTGTCGCGTTCCGCCCGCGAGGAGCGTGGCGCCTCCCGCGACCGCCTCCGTCACCCAGCTCTCGGCCCGGACCGCCTCGCCTTCGCTGATCATCGGCCCCACGTCGACGCTCTCGTCGAGCGGGTCGCCCGTCACGAGCCGCCCCGTCGCGGCCAGAAGCTCCTCGCGGAAGCGGGCCTCGACGGGACGGTGCACCAGGATCCTCTGGACGGAGATGCATGACTGCCCGGCGTAGACGAAGCCGCCGCTGGCGGCCCGGGCTGCGGCGTCGGCGAGGTCGGCGTCCTCGTGGACGACGAGCCCCGCGTTGCCACCGAGCTCGAGGCCGACGCGTTTCTTCGGCGCGATCTCCCGGAGCCGCCACCCGACCGCTCCCGACCCGGTGAACGAGACGACGGGGAGGCGCGGGTCCCTCACGAGCGTCTCGCCGTCGGCACCGGAGACGCAGAGGACGGCGTAGGCCTCCTCCGGCCACCCGGCGGAAAGGACGATCTCGCGAAGGGCGACGGCCGAGAGCGGCGTCTGCGAGGCGGGCTTCTGGACGACCGGGGCGCCGACCCCGATGGCCGGGGCGACCTTGTGCGCCGTCAGGTTGAGGGGAAAGTTGAAGGGAGTGATGGCGCAGACGGGGCCTAGCGGGACGCGGCGGAGGATCCCCCACTTCCCGGCCGACGCGGCGTTCAGGTCGAGCGGGAAGTGAGTCCCCGTTCCCGTCTCGACGGCGGCCGCCGCGGCGGCGAAGGTCCCCGCTGCGCGGTCGACCTCGGTCCGGGCGGCCTTCAGCGGCTTTCCCGCCTCGAGGGCGATGGTCCGCGCGAGCGCTTCCTTCTTCCCGAGGATCCCGTCCGCGGCGGCGCGGAGGATGGCCGCGCGCCGGTACGTCGGGAGCCTCCGCGTCGTCTCGAAGATCTTCGCGGCCCTCGCGACGGCGGTCTCGATCTCCGCCCCCGACGGCACCGCGACGCGCCCCGCCTCGCGGCCGTCCCAGGGCGAGCGGACGATCCGTTCGTTCATCGGCTTTCCTCCTCGGGAAGCTGGTCCGGATTCCAGACCCTCGGCGCCGTCCAGGCCCGCGCCGTGAAGAGGACGCGGAGCGCCCGGAAGAGAAGCGGCGACGGGCGGCGCGCCTCGAAGGCGTCGACGAGGCGCGTCACCTCGGCCGGGGCCGCGGCCGGCACGGCAAGACGGACGAGCGAGAGAAGCCCGGCCGGCGCTTCCAGCCGGACCTTCTCCCACGGCTCCGAAAGAGCGGCCTCCTCCCCCGGGGAAAGCGGCGTCACGCCGGCCAACGCGAGCTTTCCCGAGAGGACCGGGAAAAGGAGCGGCAGGTCGCGGAGGACCGGGATCGCCGTCTCGAACCGGAACGTCGTGAACGGCACGCGTCCCGACGGGCCGTTCCCGTTCCACGTCAGCTCCCGCGTCGCGTGTCCGGCATTGGCCACGAGCGACCAGAGGAACGCCACGGGCCAGAGAGGGAGCGACAGGAGAAAGAGGAGAGCCGCGGCGAGACGGCCCGACGGGAAGCGCCCGCCGCCGGCCGCAGGGAGAAGGTCCGACAGGCGGGAAACGGTCCCGGTCGCCGCGTCGACGACGAGGTTCCCCATGACGACGGCGTTCCCGAGCGAGACGCCGGAGGGGACGACGGTCCGCGGAAGGACGCTCGTCTCGGAAAGCTCCGCCCCGGAGAAGACGAGTGACTCCTCGCCGACCGTGCTCCCCGCGAGGAGCTTCGCCCCCCGCTCCACCTCGGCGCGCGGCGAGACGGCCGTGCTTGCCCCCCGGTCGGCGGCGCGGTACGACGCGACCGAGTCGATCGGCGCGAAGGACGTCGCGAGGGGGAGCGCCACGTGGTCCCGGTCGACGATCCAGTCCGGCGACGCCGGATCGCGCGGAAGCTCCTTCTTCTTGATCGCGCCGGGCAGGAGGCGCCAGAAGCCCGCGGGCCGGCCGCCCACGACGCCCGCGACGATCGGTCCCCGCTTCTCCTCGACCTCGCGAAGGAACTCGCCGACCGCCGCCTCGGCGCCGACGTCGCCCCGGAGGACGACCGTCTCGCCGTCGAGGCGATGCTCGAGCCGGCGAAGGACGTCACCCGGCGTCTCGCCCTCCTCCCGGCGGACGTATTCCAGCGCGATGCCCCAGCGGATTCCCTTCCCGAAGCGCTTCTCGATCTCGGCTCCCCGCGGCCCCACCACGAGAAGGGCGTCGCGAATGCCGGCCGCGACGAGGGCCGTCAGCATCCGCTCGAGGACCGGGAGTCCTCCGACCGGCAGGAGAGCCGGGATGATCCGCGTCCCGAGCGGCCCGAAGGCCGCGGCGTCGCGGTCGGCGAAGACCACGGTCGTCATCCGGCCGCGATTATCAACGACGGACGAAGACGCGGAGTCCCGTCGTGCGGCGGGCCCGCGCATCGACGTCCGCCGTCACATCGCGGAGGGTCCTCTCCATCGCCTCCCGGACGTCCGGCGGCGGCGCCAGCGGCCCCTCCGGGGCCCCGGCGGCGAAGACCCAGCTCTTCACGCCGCCGGCCGCCTCCTCGAGGGCCAGGGCCTCGGGGGTCGCGAGGGTCTCCCAGGACGCGCCCGTCCGGAAGAGGCGGAACTCGAGGGCTTCGCGCTCGGCACTCCGGAACGAGAGGCGGTCGGGCCGGGCCGCCGCCACGAGCGGCGCGATCTGCTCTGCCACCTCCCGGGCCCCCGTCCGGTGCGTCAGCAGCGCGAAGCGGATCGCCCTCGCCGATTCGACGCCCCCCGCCACGAGGAGCCCGCTCAGGAAGACGAGCGCGAGGCGCCCGTGGAGAAGACGCCGGAGCGCGCCGAAGGCGAGGAGCGCCGCGAGCGCCGTCACGCCCCCGATCGCCGCGAGGGCCGCCGTCACGTCGACGGGCCGGGCGCGTCCGCCGAAGAGCGGCTCGACCGGCGAGGCGACGAAGAGGGCCGAGGCCACGAGAACGACGGCGCCCGCCGCGATGGCGGCGATGGCCTCGCGTCGTCGCCGGGCCGGGTCCGGGCTGCAGCGGAGGAGCGCCGTCCCCCCGAGGCCGGCGAAGGCGGCCACGACCGGTAGGACCGGGATGGACGAGAGCTTCAGCCGTCCCGCGACAGCGACGATCACGACGAGCTCCACGAGAAACGCTCCCCAGAGGACGCCGTGGTCGAGGCGCCGCTCGCCCCCCGTCGCTTCGGAGGCGATCTCGTCCTCCCCCACGGGGCGGGCGAGGAACGCGAGGCCGAGGCCCGTGAGGGGCAGGAAGAAGAAGAGCGTCGACACGAGGCTCTTCAGGTCGGCGCCGAAGGCGGTGGGTGTGGCCGCCGCGCGGGCGGCGACCTCGGAGGCACCGAACAGCGTCGCCAGCTGAAAGACGAAGAGCTCGGGGCGGAGGAGCGCTACGGCGAAGAGCTGCAGCCCCCCCACGAGCACGAAGACGCCGAGAAGAAGCGCGAGGGAGCGCTTCGTCCGGCCCAGGGAGAAGAGGCGCGGCCGGACGGCGAGAGCGAGGAGGAGCGGGGCGACGTAGAGAAAGATGGCGTATCCCTTCGCGAGAAAGCCGAGCCCGAAGAGAAGCCCGGCGAGCGCGCCGTCGAGTGGAAGGTCCTCCTCGAAGGCGCGAAGACCGAAGATGATCCCGCCGAGGCCGAGGGCCACGAGCGCCGGTTCGACGGTGGCCACGCGCGAGGCGGAGACCAGGGGCGGCAGGAGCGCGGCGAAGGCACCGGCCAGGTGTCCCGCGGGCTGCCCCCATCCCCGCCGGACGATCCGCTCGAGGACGAAGGCGCCGACGAGGCCCGCGAACGCCGACGGGAGGCGGACCGCCCACTCTTCCGCCCCGAAGACGCGGACCATCACGGAGAGGATCCCCGGCAGGAGGATCGGCGTTCCCGCCGGCCCCCCGAGGGGCCGGTCCGAGAGGGCCAGCGCCTGGGCGAGCCCTCCCTCGACGAGGTTGCGGGCGCCGAGCGCCCACGTTCCCTCCTCGGCGCCGAAGAGGTCCGGGCGCCCGAGAAGGACGAGGCGGAGCAGAGCGCCGGCGAGCAGGGCCAGCGCGAAGAGAAGGCGTCCCGACGCTTCGGGATCTTCGGGCTGGGCGCCCTCGGCCGTCACGCGGCGAGAGTATACGGACGGCGGGCGGCGGGCCATACTTCGCCGCGATGAGCGATGCCCCCGCGCGGCCGCGTCTCGCGGTGACGATCGTCGCCCGCGACGAGGAGGACCGGCTCCCCGCGACGCTCGCCTCCGTGGCCTTCGCCGACGAGGTCGTCGTCGTCGTGGACGCCGCGACGACCGATCGGACCGCCGACGCCGCCCGCGAGGCCGGCGCGCGCGTCATCGTCCGGACCTTCGACGGCTTCGGCCCGCAGAAGAACGCCGCCGCGGACGCGACGTCGGCCCCCTGGATCCTCTCGGTCGACGCCGACGAGATCGTTCTCCCGGAGCTGGCCGCCGAGATCGAGCGGACGCTCGGGCAGGTACCGGCCGACCCCGCGCGCGCCCCCGTGGCGTACCGGATCCCGATCCACCTCGAGTTCCTGGGCCGCGTTCTCCGCTTCGGCCGCGACACCGTCGTCACGCCCGCCCGGCTCTACCGCCGGGACGCGGCGCGCTTTTCCGACGCGAAGGTCCACGAGAAGGTCGTGGCCCGGGGGCCCGTCGGGACGCTCCGGGGGCGAATCCTCCACCACTCGTACCGGAATCTCACGCACTACCTCGAGAAGCTCGACCTCTACACGACCCTCGGGGCCGAGGCGAAGGCCGCCGAAGGGCGGAGGCCGCCGCGTCTCCTCTTGCTCCGCGTGGCCTGGGAGTTCCTGGATCGCTCGCTCTTCCACCTCGGCATCCTCGACGGGACGGCGGGCCTGACGTACGCCGCTCTCTCGTCGGGGAACACTCTCTTCAAGTACCTGAAGCTCCGCGCGCTCGACCGATGACGCCGCTCGCCGTCGCCGCGTCTCTCGCGGGAACCTCGGCTCTCGCCGTCTCGCTCCGTTTCCACTGGTGGCGTCAGCGGCGGAGAGGCGTCCCCGTCCTGATGTACCACCAGATCGCGCCGCACCGCCCCGGCTCCGCCCTGAACGCGTGGCGCCTCCGGCCGCGCGACTTCGAGCGCCAGCTCGATCACCTCGTCCGGCGCGGCCTCGTCGGGGTCGCCCTCCGCGAGCTTCTCGACGCCCCGCCCCGCCCCGACGACCGCCGCGTCGTCCTGACGTTCGACGACGGATACGACGGCGTCCGGACCGCGGCGCTCCCGCTCCTTCGCGCCCGGGGCTTCTCCGCCACGGTGTTCGTCGTCTCGGGGAAGCTCGGCGGGGCGAACGACTGGGACGGCGAGACGACCGGCGACGCTCTCCTCTCCGAGGCCGGCGTCCGGGAGCTCGCTGCGGGCGGCTTCGAGATCGGCTCGCACGGCCAGACCCACCGCGCGCTGCCGGGGCTCTCCGACGCGGATCTCGCGGCCGAGACCCGCGGAAGCCGCGATCGGCTCGAGCGGATCGTCGGCGGTCCGGTCGTCTCGTTCTGCTATCCGTACGGCGCCTGTGACGGCCGCGCCGCCGCGGCGGTCCGCGAGGCCGGGTTCCGGGCGGCGACCGTCATCCGCGGCGGCCTCGTGCCGGACCTGGAGGACCCCTTCCGTCTCCGCCGCGTCGCCGTCCGGGGCACCCGGGGCCTTCTCGACTTCCGCCTCGCCCTGACGCGCGGCCGCTCGACGTTCTGACCCGTCAGATCGACGCGGCCCACGCGATGGCGCGCTGGCGCATGGCCTCGCGGGACGCGGTCTCGGGAAGATCGAGGAGGACGGGGACCACCGGGAGGTCGCCCGGGTCCCAGTCGACCAGTGCCGCGAGGGCCGGTGCGAGCCGCTCGGCCGGGTCCCACGCGCGCGCCGCGCGGCGTGTCGTCCGCCGGGACGCCGCGTCGCCGAACGCGTCCTCGAAGAGAATCCCGTCCGCCGCGGCCGCACTCCGGCCGGCGAGAACGGCCGCGTACTCCGTCCAGTCGGGAAGCGCTTCGGCAAGCCGCCCCTCCTCCGAGAGGCGGAGCACCTCGAGCCAGCGGTCCGACGCGCGGGCCACGGCGCGCCGCGCATCGGCGGAGGCCGCGGCGTCGGGCCCTTCGGTTCGGGCCGAGAGAGCGTCCCGGTGACGGTCGACGAGGTCACGGAACCGCGTCCAGGTCATCCGCGTGTGAAAGCCTCCGGCCGGCCTCCCGACGGCGTCGCCGGACGCCAGCTCGCGGAGCGCCGTGTCGCGCGCCCTGAGCCCCGGAACCCACCGGCCCGCGGCGAGGAGAACGACGGCGCCGAGGGAGAGGTCCGTTTCCTCCACGATCCGGAGCGCCTCGCGGGCGGCGCGGCCGCGCGGCGCGCGGTCGGCGATGGCTTCGGCGCGGAGGAGGTCGGCTCCGCGACGGACCAGAAGGCGAAGCCCTTCATGCGCCTCCGGGGCCACGCGCCCCGGATCGGGAGCCCCCGCCAGGAGCCCGGCCGGCCCCTTGACGACGCGCCCCGCGCCCACGAGCTCGAACGACCGGAGCGTCGGCGGCAGGAACGGCAGCGCGGAGCGCGCGACGACCTCGGCGTCGGCGGGGACGTGGCGCGCCCGCGCCGCCTCGCCAACGGCCCGCCGCACGCGCCTCCCGATCGCCGAGGCAGCGCGGAGCGAGGCGTCCACGACGACGAGCAGCTCGAAGGGGCCCTCCGCGAGCAGGGCGCCGCCGGAGTCCCGGGTCACCGCTCCTTCCCCCCAGCCGAGCGCGCCGCCGAGCGCGGCCCCCGAGAAGGCGTCGCCCGCCGCGTCCTCTGCGGCCGAGACGAGCGCCGCGACCGTCTCCCGGGCGTGGGTCTCTGCTCCGTCGCACCGCGCGAGGGTGAACGGAGCGTCCGGAGCGCTGCCTCCCGTCGCCATGGCCTCGGGCGAGAATAGCGGAGTGAAGGAATCACGCGTCCTCCGCGCCACCCTCGAATACGACGGCACGCGCTACCGCGGCTGGCAGTCGCAGGTGAACGCGCGCACGGTCGGCGGCGTCTTCGCGAACGCCGTGCGGGACGTGCTCGGCGACACCGTCCGGATCCACGGCGCCGGACGGACGGACGCGGGAGTGCACGCCTTCGCGCAGGTCGCCTCGCTGCACCCGCCGCGCCCCGTGCCCACGGCGGAGATCCCCCGCCTCCGCCGGGACCTGAACGACCGGCTTCCCCACGACGTCCATCTCCTCGCGCTCGATGCGGCGCCGGCGACGTTCCACGCGCGGCACGACGCGCGCCTCCGGACCTACCGCTACCGCCTCTCGCGGCGGCGGACCGCCTTCGGGAAGCCGTTCGTCTTCTGGGTGAAGGACCGGCTCGACGCCGACGCGATGCGGCAGGCGGCCTCGCTTCTCCCCGGCCGCCACGACTTCGGGAGCTTCTGCGAGAACCCCGAGGGACACGATTCGACGATCGTGGAAGTCGCCTGGGCCCGCGTCGAGACCCCCGCCGCCGTGCCGGACCTGATCCTCTTCCGGATCGCCGCGTCGCACTACCTCTGGCGGATGGTCCGTCGCATCGTCGGGACGCTCGTGGAGGTCGGCACGGGGCGTCTCGCCCCGGTGCGCTTCGGGGAGCTGCTCGCCACCCGTTCCGCGGAGCCGGCCCGGTTCACCGCGCCGCCTTCCGGCCTCTTCCTCGAGACCGTCCTCTACGACGGCGATCCGCCCCCGTCCGAGATCGATCCGCTCCGGCCCGCCTTCTGAGGCGCGTGGACACGCGGTCTCCCTCGTGGTTTCATGGCGGCCTCATGACGTCCTCCCGCCGGATCCTCGCCGCCGCCCTCGTCCTTCTGGCCGCCCTTCCGCTCCGGGCGGAGGAGAAAGCGCCCCCGCTCGCGGTCCCGTTCCTGACGGGTCGCCCCTTCGCCGAGGCGCTCCGGAAGGCAAGGGCCGAGAAGAAGGGGGTAATGGTCGACGTCTACGCCGTCTGGTGCGGCCCGTGCAAGCTGATGGACCGGACGACCTTTTCGGACGCGGCGGTCGCGGCGTGGGTGAAGGCGAACGTCGTTCCCGTCAAGGTGGACGCCGAGAAGGGAGAGGGCCGGCGCCTCGCCCAGCGCTACATGGTCAACTCGTTTCCGACGGTTCTCTTCCTCGACGCCTCGGGAAACGAGATCGACCGCCTCGTCGCCGTCTATCCTCCCGACGCCTTCGTGACGACCGGCAAGTCGATCCTCGCCGGGAAGACGCCGCTCCTCGAGGGCCTCGCGGCGCTGAAGAAGAACTGGACGCCGCGCGACGCGGCTGCGATCGCGCAGGAGCTGGTGCGGCGGAACGACCTCGAGCGCCTCCGGCCGATCGTCGTCCGCCTCGTCAGCGAGGACGCCGACCTCGGAAGCCCCGAGGCGACGATCCACCTCCTGACGCTCCTCGCCGCCCTCGAGGACTTCCAGGGCCGCCTCGCGCCCGAAACGGCCGACCTCGTCGCCACCGTTCTCCCGCGCGTCGGACTCGACGTGAGAAGGGCCCCGCTCGCGATCGCCCTCGCGCACGAGCAGACCCGCCGAGGCGAGCCGGCCGCCGCCCGCGCCACCTTGAAGGGGACGCTGGACGCTCTCGGCGACAAGGGTCCGTATACCGCCGAGCTCTACGCGGCCCTCGGCGCCGCGGAGCGGAAGGCGGGGCGCAACGACGCTGCCGTCGAAGCGTTCCGCAAGGCCGTGGCCCTCGCCGAAGCGGGCCAGGCCCCCCCCGCGGCGCGCGGCGAGCGTCAGATGGACCTGGCCGACGCCCTGGCCGCCTCGGGAAAGAGCAAGGAGGCGAAGGTGGCGCTCGAGGCGGGGCTCGAGCGGTGGGGAAGCGACCCGCAGGCGTTCGTCCGCGCCTCGAAGACGGCCCTCACGCTCAAGGCGGGCCCGGAGGCCGTGGCCCACGCCCGCCGGGCCGTCGCGCTTTCGAGCGGCGAGGACGCCGCATCGCAGGCCGCGCTCGCCGCCGCGCTCGCCGCCACCGGCGACGCGGCCGGAGCGGCCACCGCCTGGAAGCGCGCCGCCGAGATCGAGCCCGACAACGCCGAGTACCGCCGGGGCGCGGCCGCCTCCGCGAAGGCGTCGGCCGCCGGCCGCTCCTGAACCCGCTGGCGTCGCTCCTCCTCTCCTCGTCGAGCCTCGTGCCCGACACGCCGGCGAACCGCGCGCACCGCGCCGCGCTCGAGGCGGCGTTCGGCCCGGCGCTCCGCGAGGCCGCGGGACCGCGCGGCTTCGTCGAGACGTTCGAGCACGACGGCGACCCCGCCGAGCCCGCCCGTCTCGTGGCGCACGCTGCCTCGCCCGGGCACCCCGGGCGCCGCGCCACCCTCCTGTTCCTCCACGGCAAGGGGGGCTTCGCCGCGGAGTGGCGGCGCGACGCCGTCCGCGCCCTCCGCCTCGGCTACAACGTCCTCGTCCCCCAGCTGCGGGGACACGCGCCCTCGGGAGGCGCCCGGATCACCTACGGGTTCCGCGAGCGGGGCGACGTCATGCTCCTCGTCGCCGAGGCCGTCCGGCGCTACGACGTCGCCCCGGGCCGGTTCGCCCTGGACGGCGCGTCGTACGGGGCGCTCGTGGCGCTCCTCGTCGCCGCGGACACCCACCCCGTTCGCGCCCTGTGGCTCCGGTCGCCGTTCGCCGACCTCCCGTCGATGGCGGAGCAGTACGTCGCCCGCGCCACGGGCCTTCCCCGCGGCCTCGTCTCGCTTCCGACGCGTCTCTACGTGGCGCTGGCGGAGCGGAGCGCCGGCCTTCCGCTCGCGGACCTCGACCCGCTCCGCGCGGCCCGGCGGGTCTCGTGCCCCGCCGTCGTCGTCCACGGCGAGGCCGACGAGCTCGTCCCCGTCCGGTTCGCGCCGCCGGTTCACGACGCCCTGGGGGGACGGAAGGAACTCTGGATCGTTCGCCGTGCGGGCCACGAGCACCACGCCGACGAGCCGTCGGGGCTCTACGCGGCCGCCTATGCGCGGCGCTGGACCGCCTTCATGGGTTCGTTCCTTCCGCCGGTCTGACGGCCCCGGACCCCGCCACCTGCCGGAATCCGAGAAAGAACGCCGCGGCGGCCGCGGCGAGGCGGAGAACGAGCGTGAGCGACGAGAGGGCGTGCAGCCGGGACCAGCTCCGCCGCAGCGGGTCCGAGAGCGGCAGGGAGTCGAACAGGGAGCCCGCCTTCGCGCGGAGGGCGACCATCTCCGGCGTGATCAGGTAGAGGGAGACGAAGGCCGCCACGGCCGCCAGGACCAGGAGCCGGATCGAGAGGCCGCGTGCCGCGCGGCTCCAGGGACGACGCCGGTCGAGAACCGCCACCAGGACGAGGAGAAGCGCGGCGAGGGCGATCGACGCGACGTCGAGCACGTCGAGGAGCGCCCGGTTCACGACGCCGCCGTCGGCCCGGGTGGGCGCCGTCCGAAGGACGATGCCGGCCGCACCCGCGAAGAAGGCGAGCGCCCCGGCCCAGAGCGCCGCGAGGAAGAGGTAGAGGCCGGGAAGGAGCCCCGGCCGCCCGGCGTCCGTCACGTCTCCGGCACCCACTCCGGCGCCACGCGCGAGGGGAGGATCCCCGCCTCGTGCCCGCGCTCGAGAAGGAGCCGGACCGCCTCCCGTCCGGACGCGCCGTAAGCGAGCGTCCATTCGTTGACGTACATCCCGACGAACCGGTCCGCCTTCTCGCGCGGGAGGCCACGGGCGAAGCGCATCGCGTCCGTCAGGGCCTCCTCCCGATGGGCGAGCGCATACGCGATGGAGCGTCCGAGGCCGCGCGAGATCTTCCCGATCGTCTCCTCCCCGAGATCCTTCCGGACGGCGTTCCCGCCGAGCGGCAGCGGGAGCCCCGTCTCCTCCTTCCAGACGACGCCGAGGTCCGCGACGAGATGAAAGCCCTCGTCCTTCCAGGTGAGCTGGCCCTCGTGGATGACGACGCCCGCGTCGACCTCACCCCCCGCCACCGCCTCGCCGACGCGGTCGAACGGGATCACGACCGTCCCGGCGGCGGGAGCGTAGAGACGCAGCGCCAGCGCCGCGGACGTCAGCGCTCCGGGGATGGCGACCCGGCGCCCGGCCAGCGCCGTGAGCGTCCGCGGCGCGTCCGGGCCCCGTCGTGCGACGACGCAGGGCCCGTACCCGTCGCCGAACGAGGCGCCGTGCGGCAGGAGGACGTAGCGATCGGCGAGGTACGCGTAGGCATGGAACGAGACGGCCGTAATCGCCAGCTCTCCGCGAAGCGCGCGGCGGTTCAGCGTCTCGATGTCGGCCAGCTCGTGTCGGTAGCTGAGACCCTCCGTGTCCACCGCGCCGGCGCGAAGTCCGTAGAACATGAAGGCGTCGTCCGAGTCGGGCGAGTGCGCGAGAACGATCGGCGATTCGATCATGACGTCCGTCTCTCCGCTGCGATGGTACCCGGAGGCGCCGCGCGAGGGTGAGCGCGACGCGGCGCCGCTCGTCAAGAAGAAAATGCTTGCGCCGATGAAGATGTTGCTTCTAGAATTCCCGTAGAAGAAAAAAACGCGACGTCGCGAGTTGCTTCACGACGCCGCGTTCGGATGACCCGGACTCTTTGACATCGGTCGACTCGGTTCGAGACGCAGGCAGTCGACAGATCCCGGAGTCGCGAGCCCCCGTTCTTCGAGGGACGGGCAAGCTAGCACGCGGTTTCCGGCTCTGTCAATCCAATCTGCCAAGAGGAGGTGACAGAGCAAATGGCGACCAAGAAGAAGGCCACGAAGAAGGCCACCAAGAAGGGCACGAAGAAGGGCAAGAAGTAAGCCTAAACCATTTCATTCAAGGTATTTCCGGGAAACGGGGGCTGGATCAGCCCCCTTATTTTTTTGCCTGGTTTTCGCCCTCTCCGGCGCGCCTCCGGACACCCGTGTTTTCCACAGCCTTGGGACGGTTTATGCACGCAAGTATATAATTTTTTATATACTTTGGCCGTGTCGCTTCCGCATCTCCTTCTCGGCCTCCTGTCGCGCGCGCCGGCTTCCGGCTGGGACCTGAAGACGCGGCTCTCGTCCGATCCCACCCTCGGTTGGGACGCCGAGCTCGCGCAGATCTACCCGGCTCTCGCCCGCCTCCGCCGGGGCGGCTTCGTGACGATGCGGCGCCGCCGCTCGCCCAAGGGCCCCCCCCGTCGGGAGTACCGGATCACCGCTGCGGGGCTGCGGGAGCTCCGGACGTGGCTCGCCGAGCCGCCGTCGCTTCCGCGCGAGAAGGACGCCTCCCTCGCGCGTCTCGCCTTTCTCGAGCGCCGTCCGCCCGAAGAGCGCCGCGCCTTCCTCCTGGCGTTCCGGGACCTCGTCGGCGAGGCGCTCCGGCATGCCGGACCCGGTACGAGCGCCGCGCGCCGCCGCCGGCGCGCTCTCCTCGAGACCGAGCTCGCGTGGGCGGACGCCGAGGCCGCGATGATAATGTCCCGACTCTCGACCGGGACATGACGAAGAAGAACACGACGAGGACGGCCGCCGCCGCGCTTCGCGAGCTCGAGAAGATCCGCCTCGAGTACGGGCCCGGCACCGCCCGGAGGAAGCGGGCGCTCCTCCCGCCGCTCGCCCGGGGTCGGCTCGTGTCGGGGGCGGAGGTCGAACGCCTCCACGAGACCCTCTGCTTCCTCGAGGCCTACCCCGACAACGCCCCTCTGCTGTCCGACGTCCGCCGGCTCCTTTCGCGCTTCTCCAGGCGCGCCGACCTTCGGAGCTTCCGCGGGAAGCTCGCCGACACCGGCATCGCCGGGACCGACACGTTCTACCCTTTCTACTACCCGACGGCCCTCTGGCTCGCGCGGCACTGGGGCGACCGCCTGCACGTCGAATGGGACGACTTCGAGAAGGCGAAGGCTCTCGAGGATCTCCTGCCCCTCCTCGCCCTCTACGCGGAGTCGCCCGGCCTCGACGAGGTCGACCTCGGTCCGAAGGGCTGGGTCCGAAGGCTTCGCGGTCCGCGGGAGAACGACGCTCTCTTCCTTCTCCGCCGTTTCGCGGCCCTCCCGCTCGACGATTTCTGGAAGGAGCACCTCTACGAGTCGTTCGCCCCGCCGCTCCGCCTCGCACCGGGACCGCAGACGCCGGCGCGGACGCGGGCGCGGCTCCCGGGCTTTCCCGTGGTCTTCCAGAAGGCGCCGCTCACCCGGAGCCGCCCCGACGTCCGCCGGGAGGCGGCCCGCCCGCCCCTTTCGATCCATGCGGTCTCGCCCGCGACCGCGCGGCGCCTCGCCGACGCCGCCCGCGTTTCCATGGTCACCCGCCAGCGGGACCTGAACGTCTTCGAGTACCCGAGCCTCCGGGACGTCCGCGTGGCCGACTGCGGCGGCGGCCTGCAGTTCGTTCTCTACGGGGTCGTCCCCGAGCGACGGCTCCTCCTGGAGAGCGTCTACGCCTTCCTGACGGTCAGGAACGGCGTCCCGGTCGGCTACGTCCTCGTCAGCGCCCTGTTCGGGTCGTCGGAGATCGCCTTCAACATCTTCGAGTCGTTCCGGGGCGCGGAGGCCGGATTCATCTACGGCCGCGTCCTCGGCGTGACGCGCGCCCTCTTCGGCTCCGACAGCTTCACGATCTTCCCGTACCAGCTGGGGGACGACAACGAGGAAGGGATCGCGTCCGGCGCCTGGTGGTTCTACCGGAAGATGGGCTTCTTCCCGAAGGCGAAGGAGGCAATCGAGCTGATGCGCCGCGAGGAAGGGCGCCTGAAGCGCGAGCCGGACCGCCGCTCGACGCCGGCGACGCTCCGGCAGCTCGCCCGGCACAATCTCTACTTTCATCTCGGGAGGGAGCGGGACGACGTCATCGGCGTCGTCGAGCTGCCGCACGTCGGCCTGAAGGTGACCGACGCCCTCGCGAAGCGCTTCGGCGCGGACCGGGAGCGCGCGGCCCGGGAAACGCTCCGCGAGGCGCAGGGGCTCCTTCGCGTCCCCTCCCTCGGCAGCTTTTCTCCAAGCGAGCGGCTCGCCTTCGCCCGCTGGGCCCCCCTCGTGACGATCCTTCCGGGCCTGACGCGCTGGAGCCACGCCGCCCGCCGCGCCCTCGTCGACGTCATCCGGGCCAAGGGAGGAACGCGGGAGTCGGATTTCGTCCGCCTTTTCGACGCCCACCGCCCCCTCCGCCGGGCGATCCGCGTGCTGGCCCGGGACGAGAGTTGAGAGGTCAGAGCGGCGAGAGGTTCGCGAAGCGGGCGACGAACTTCTTCCGCCCCGTCCGGTCGAAGTAGACCGTCAGCTTCTCGTCGTCCCCCGAGCCCTCGATCGTCAGGACGACGCCGGGACCGTACTCGGGGTGGACGACGCGTGAGCCGCGCCGGAAGCCGGAGGCGGTCGGCGGGGGCGGCGTCCGCCGCATCCGGGGAATCAGCGCCGCGGGCCGCCGGACGGCGACGCGCCGGACCGGGGGGGCCTCCTGCGACTCGTTTTCGTAGTCGGGAAAGAGCTGGGCGCCTCGCGGCGCGCCGAAGCCCCCCGAGCCGCGGAAACTCCCGCTCCCGCGTATGCCCGCCGAGCCGAGGGACCCGAGCTCCTCGCGGACGAGCGCGCTCTCCGGAATCGCGTCGAGGAACGGGGACGGCTCGCGATTCATCCACTCCCCCCGGACCATCCGCCGCCGCACGAGCGAGAGCGTCAGCCGTTCCCGGGCCCGCGTCATCCCGACGTAGGCGAGGCGGCGCTCCTCCTCGACCTCCTCCTCGTCGCTCTGGGAGGAGATGTGGGGAAGCGAGCCGTCCTCCATTCCGACGAGGAAGACGTCGTCGAACTCCAGCCCCTTCGCGGCGTGGAGCGTGATCAGCAGGACCCCTCTCCGCTCGTCGACCTCGTCGGCGTCGGACCGGAGCGTGACGGCGTCGAGAAAGCCCGAGAGCGCCGGGTCCTCCCCGGCCCCGCCGCCCGCACTCGCCCGCTCGTGCTCGCGGGCGGCCGCGAGAAGCTCGTCGAGGTTCTCGCGCCGCGCCTCGTCCTCGGGATCTGCGGACTTCTCGTAGAGGGCGAGGAGGCCGGTCTGCTCCAGCACCGCCGCGACGGCCGTGGCCGCAGAAGCCGCGCCCGTCGCTTCGCCCGCGGCGGTCTCGCGGAGGCCCTCGACGAGCGAGCGGAACTCGCCGAGCGCCTTCTTCGCCCGCTCGCTCATCTCCGGCGGGAGGGCGGCCAGCGCGCCGAAGAGCGAGGTCCCCTTCGCCGATGCGGCCGCCTCCAGCGCCTCGAGCGTTGCCGCGCCGATGCCCCGGGCGGGGACGTTCACGACGCGCCGGAAGGAAACGTCGTCGTCCGCATTCCGCAGAAGGCGCAGGTAGGCGAGCGCGTCCTTCACTTCCGCCCGCTCGTAGAACTTCGTCCCCCCCACGAGGAGGTAGGGGACGTTCGCCCGGAGGAGCTCGTCCTCGAAGGGGCGCGACTGGGCGTTCGTCCGGAAGAGCACGGCCGCCTCGCGCTCCGCGTTCGCCCGCCGCGCCGCCACGATCCGCGAGACGACCTCGCGCGCCTCGTCCCGTTCCTCGTCGAAGGAGAGGAGGCGGACCTTCTCGCCGCCGCGCCGCGTCGGCCGGAGCGTCTTCCCGAGCCGGCGGCGGTTCTCCGCCACGACGGCCCCCGCCGCCTCGAGGATGGCGGGCGCCGAGCGGTAGTTCCGTTCGAGACGGACCGTCTCGGCCCCGCGGAACTCCTTCGCGAAGTCGAGGATGTTCCCGACGTCGGCGCCGCGCCATCGGTAGATCGACTGGTCCTCGTCGCCGACGACGAAGACGTTTCCCGCCTCCCCGGCCACGAGCTTCACGAGCCGCGCCTGGATCCGGTTCGTGTCCTGGTACTCGTCCACGAGGAGGTGACGGACGCTCATCGTCACCACCGAACGGACGTCGGCGTTCGTCGCGAGAAGGCGCTCCGACCTCACGAGGAGGTCGTCGAAATCGAGGGCCGAGGAGGCGCCGAGGGCCTTCTCGTAGGCGCGAAAAAGGTCGGCGAGGCGGCTCCCGATAGTCTCGCCGAAGCGGCGCGGGAACTCCGCGGGCGGAAGGCCGGAATTCTTCGCCGCCGAGATCCGGGCGAGGAGGGAGCGGGGTGTGGCCATCCTCTCCGGAAGCGCGAGGTCCTTCATGGCCCTCTTGACGACGACGAGCTGGTCGTCCTGGTCGAAGACGACGAAGGAGCGCGGGACCCCCGCCTCGGCCGCGAAGCGCCGGAGCAGGCGAACCCCCCAGGCGTGGAACGTCCCGACGAAGGCGCGGGGGCGCTCCGTGTAGAGCGCGCCGGTCCGCGCGAGCTTCATGGATCCGAGAAGAGCGGCCACCCGTTCCTTCATCTCCCCCGCCGCCTTGTTCGTGAAGGTGACGGCGACGATGGCCTCCGGCGGCACGCCGTGCGCCACGAGCCAGGCGAGCCGGCGCGTCAGGACCCGCGTCTTCCCCGAGCCCGCCCCGGCCAGGACGAGAAGCGGCCCCTCGCCGTGCGTCACGGCGGCGGCCTGCTCCGCGTTCAGTCCTTCGAGAAGCTCCGTCCGGGGATCGCCCAAGGCCTGCGGATGGTAGCGCAGCGGCCCGTGCCGGCGATCACTCCACGGTCACCGACTTGGCGAGGTTCCGCGGCTGGTCGACGTCGCAGCCGCGCCGGACGGCCGTGTGATACGCGAGGAGCTGGAGCGGAAGGACCGTGACGACCGGCTGAAGCGCCGGGTGGACCGTCGGAATCTCCAGGGCCGCGTCGGCGAACCCCGAGACCTCGTCGTCCCCTTTCGAGACGAAGGCGAAGAGGACCCCCTCGCGCGCCTTCACCTCGCGGAGGTTCGAGGAGACCTTCTCGTAAAGGGGGTCCTTCGGCGCGAGGCCGATGACCGGCATCTCCCGGTCGATCAAAGCGATCGGCCCGTGCTTCATCTCGCCCGCGGGATATCCCTCCGCGTGGAGGTACGACATCTCCTTCAGCTTGAGCGCTCCTTCGAGCGCCACCGGGTAGTGCGCCCCGCGCCCGAGGTAGAGGACGTCCCGGGCGGATTGGAGTCTGAGGGCGAGCTTTTCGATCTCGGGCTCGAGCGCCAGCACCTTGCTGAGAGCCCCGGGAAGGTGCGCCAGCCCCCTCACGAAGCGATCCTCGGGTTTGAGCTCGGCTCCCCCACGCGCGACCCGCGCGTAGTGCGCGAAGAGGGCGATGGCCACGAGCTGCGTCGTGAAGGCTTTCGTCGAGGCGACGCCGATCTCGGGACCGGCGTGGGTGGCGAGGACGCCGTCCACCAGCCGGGCGACGGCCGAGCCGGGGACGTTGACCACGCCGACCGTCCGGGCGCCGAGCCGCTTCGCTTCCTGAAGGGCGGCGACGGTGTCGGCCGTCTCGCCCGACTGCGAGATGCCGACGACGAGGACCTTCCCCGAGACGATCGGCGAGCGGTACCGGAACTCCGAGGCGTAATCGACCTCGGTCGGGATCCGCGCGATCTCCTCGAGGAGGAACTTCCCGACGAGGCCGGCGTGCCAGCTCGTGCCGCACGCGACCACGTGAATCCGCTCCACCCCGGCGAGGAGCGCTCGGGGCACCCCCATCGCCCCCTCGTCGAAGCGTCCGGTCTCGAGCGAGAGCTTCTGGCCGACCGTTTCGGCCACGACCGACGGCTGCTCGGCGATCTCCTTCGCCATGAAGTGGGGGTATCCCCCCTTCTCGGCCGCGAGGGCGTCCCACGGCACGCGCCGCGCAGGGCGGTCCCGCGGGGCGCCGGCGAGATCGGTCACCTCGATCCGGCCGGCGGTGATCCGTGCGAGGTCGCCGTCCTCCAGGAAGACGAGGTCGCGGGTGTGCGGGAGAAGCGCCGTCGCGTCCGAAGCGACGAATCCCTCGCCCTCGGTGACGCCGACGACGACGGGAGGGCCGTGCTTGGCGGCGTAGAGGACCCCCGGCTCGTCGGCTGAGAAGAGGACGAGCGCGTACATCCCGCGGAGGGTCCCCAGGACCTCGCGGACGACCGTGCCGAACGGACGCCCCGGCGCGCGGCGGCACGCCGCCCCGAGCGCCTGCGCCACGACCTCGGTGTCGGTCTCCGACGCGAAGGGGACGCCGTCGGCCACGAGCGCCCTCTTCAGGGGGAGGAAGTTCTCGATGATGCCGTTGTGGATCACGACGATCCGCCCCGAGGCGTCGCGGTGAGGGTGCGCGTTCTCCTCCGACGGGCGCCCGTGCGTCGCCCAGCGGGTGTGGCCCACGCCGAAGCGTCCCGGAAGCGGCTCCCCGGCCAGACGCGCCGCGAGCGCTCCGAGCTTCCCCTCGGCGCGGGCCACGCGGAGGGTGCCGTCTCCGCCGAGAACGGCCACGCCGGCCGAGTCGTAGCCGCGGTACTCGAGGCGCTTCAGGCCGTCGAGGAGGATTGGCAGCGCCTCGCGGGGGCCCACGTAACCCACGATCCCGCACATGCCGCTAGCCCTTCACCGATCTCATTTCGGTTTCGTGGCTCGCTTCTTCTCGCGGTAGCGGGTGCCGCCTCCCTCGCTCGTTTTCTGGGGCGTCCGGGACGTGGCAAGTGCGTCAGCGGGGACGTCTTCCGTGACCGTCGTCCCGGCTCCGATCACGGCGCCGTCGCCGATCGAAATCGGCGCCACGAGCTGGACGTCGGAGCCGACGAAGACGTCATTTCCGATCGTGGTCCGGTGCTTGCCAAAGCCGTCGTAGTTGCAGGTGATGACGCCCGCGCCGACGTTCGTCCGCTCCCCCACTTCGACGTCGCCGAGATAGGTGAGGTGGTTTGCTTTCGCCCCGCGGCCGAGGACCGCCTTCTTCGTCTCGACGAAGTTCCCGACGTGGACGGCGGGACCGAGATCGGTCCCTGTCCTGAGTCGTGCGAAGGGGCCGACCTCGGCGCCGTCCCCGACGCGGGCGCCCTCCATCACGCAGTAGGGCTTCACGTTGACGTGCGCCCCGAGGACGGTGTCCCGGATGACGCATCCCTGCCCGATCCGCGTCCCTTCGCCGACGTGGGTCGCGCCGAGGAGGGTCACGAAGGGCTCCACGACCGTGTCCGGGGCCAGAGTCACCGTCTCGTCCAGGGTCACCGTTTCCGGGCGGAGCAGGGCCGCGCCCCCTTCCATCGCGGCCACCGCCGCGCGGGCGCGCAGCACCCCTTCGACCCGGGCGAGGTCGGCGCGCGAGTTGACGCCGAGGATCTCCTCCGACGACGCCACGGGAACGCTCCGGGCGGGCCGCCCCGACTCGACGGCCATCGCGAGAAGGTCGGTCAGGTAGAGCTCGGCGGCCGCGTTCGCCGGCTCGAGACGCGGAAGCGCGGCCTCCAGGAAGCGCCGGTCGAACGCGTAGACGCCGCCGTTCACCTCGGGAATCTCCTTCTCGCGTTCCGAGGCGTCCCGTTCCTCGACGACGGCGACGACGATCTCGTGCGCGTCGCGAAGGATGCGCCCGTACCCGGAGGGATCGGGTACGACGGCCGACAGGAAGACGGCGGGCGTCTCCGGGCGGGCGTCGAGCGCCTCGAGGAGCCGCCGGATGGAGGCCGGCGTGACGAGCGGCGCGTCCCCGGGGAGAACGACGACGCGCGACGCATCCCCGACCTTCCCCATCGCGGCCCTCAGCGCATCGCCCGTCCCGCGCGGGGAGGGCTGAAGGGCCACGGCCGCGTCCGGCGCGGCGGTCCGAACGTGCAGGGCCACCGCGTCGTCGGCTTCCGCGTTCGTCACCACGACGAGGCGTGCCGCTCCGCCATCGGTCGCGATGGCCCGGGCCGTCGCGAGGACGCGATCGAGGAGCGTCCGTCCGGCGGCGTCATGGAGCACCTTCGGGAGCGCGGACCGCATCCGGGCCCCGGATCCCCCCGCGAGGACGACGACCGCGGTCCGGGACGTCACGCGCCCCCGGCGAGCAGCTCCGTGAAGCCCTGGTGGCCCCGCAGGGCCGTGAGGTCCGTGTCGAGGCGGGCCTGGATCCGGTTCTGGTCCGAGGCGGCGATCGCCTTCTTCAGGCTCTGGAGCGCCTGGTCCACGTCTCCCTGGAGCGCATGACAGCAGGCGGCGAGGTAGTGGAGACGGCCGTCACCGTCCCGCCGGCCGGCTGTCTTTCTCAGAAGCTCGAGCGCCCGGTCGACGTTGCCGCGGTTCTTCTCGAAGACGGCGTGGTGATAGAGCTCCTCGGGCTCGTTCGGAACCGCGCCCCGCGACCTCTTTCCGTTCCGGCAGGCGGCGAGATACATCTTCGCCCGGTCGCGGAATTCCTTCTCGTCCGGGTACTTCTCGATCAGCTCCTCGAAGCGCTTCGCGGCCTCGTCGAAACGGCGCCTGTGGAAGAGTTCGATGGCCTT
Source organism: uncultured Acidobacteriota bacterium (assembly GCA_963801475.1). Lineage (GTDB taxonomy): Bacteria > Acidobacteriota > Thermoanaerobaculia > UBA5066 > UBA5066 > DAOMFB01. The sequence goes on from CAWDEX010000002.1 coordinate 348,501, forward strand.
CTCGTACTCCTTCCGGGCCTGGGAGAGCTCCTTCTGCGCCTCTTTCAGGGAGGTGGGGGTCTTACGCGGCGCGGGGGAGGTCTCGGCGGCGACGAGCTTCAGCTGGCGGATCCTCTTCTGGACGTCCTCCAGCGGGAAACCGAGCTTGAGCGCTAGCGTCTGGATGTCGAGCCGCGCGACGTTCGTCTTGAGCCAGCGGGTGTCGTCGTCCGTCCATTTCTTCGTCATGTGGAGCCTCCCGGGGAGCGGGTCCGATGTCGCGGCGGGCCGCAGCGGATGGCGGATTCTCGTCGCGGGCCTCCCGGGCGTCAAGGCGGCCGTCGGGAAGGGGTTCGAAACCCCGAATATCGTGTTTCGGGGCATGGGCGTAATCGTCCGGGGCCGGAAAAGGGGAACCGGGCGCCTAGACGCGCGTCCTCGCGAAGAATGCCGCGGCGAGCCGGGGAGGGACGCTCCGCGGGAGGAACCGCGTCATCGCGATCCAGAGGCGGTCGAGCCCGTGCGTGACGACGACCGCCCGGCCCTTTCCAAGGGCGTCGAGCCCGATCCGGGCCACCCGCTCCGCGGTCATCTCGGGAAACGGCGTCCCCTCGGCCCCGCGCATCCCCGCCACCGCGTGGAAGTTCGTCCGTGTATAGCCCGGACAGAGCGCGGTCACGGTGACGCCGTCCCGCCGGGCCTCCTCGTGGAGCGCCTCCGTGAACGCCAGGACGAAGGCCTTGCTGGCGCCGTACGCCGCGAAGTACGGCTGCGGGAAGAACGCGGCCGTCGACGCGACGTTGAGGATCGCCCCCCGCCGGCGCGCCCGCATCGCGACGAGAAAGCGATGCGTCAGCTCGGCCGTCGCCACCACGTTGAGCTCGAGCAGCTCGAGAAAGCGCGCCGTCTCGAACTCCGCCTGCGGGCCGTTCCAGCCGAAGCCGGCGCTGTTGACGAGGAGGTCGACAGGGCGCCCGCGCCCCTCGGTCGCGTCGAAGAGCGCTGCCCCCGCCCCGGGCCGGGAGAGATCGAGCGGAAGGACCTCCACGTCGGCACCGGAGCGCTCCCTCAACGCCGCCGCCCGCTCCGAAAGAACCCCGGCCGAGCGCGCCACCAGAACGAGGGGGACCTTCTTCGCCGCGAGCTTTTCGGCGATCGCCGCGCCGATTCCGGACGAGGCGCCCGTGACGACGGCACGCGCCTCGTCCGCGACGCGAATCACCGGGCCGCCTCCGGCGGCGGCGAGGCGATCTCCGCCACCCGGTATCCGAGAAGCGTCTTCAGCACTTTCGCCGGGGCGAAGAGGTCGAGGACCGGCGACGGGGCGGGCGACGGGAGAATCGACAGGACGAGAGGGTTCTCCGCGTCGTCGAGGACCTCGAAGGTCCCGAACCAGTTCGTGGCGCTGATCGACGCGACCTCGACGGGCCGGCCGTCCACCCGGAGGCCGAAGCGTTGTGGAGGCGCGGTCCGGCGCCACGTCGCCGGCCCGTCCGCGTACGCCTCGCCCGCCAGCTCCGAGGCGCGCGTGAGAAGAAGGGAGGCTGGCTGGCGGAGGTTCTTTCCCGCGAGGAGGAGCGGGATCGTGGCCTCGCTCCGGAGTTTCAGGTCGGCGAAGGCGCCTTTCGGGAGAGCCAGACCCGAGGCCCCCGCGAGCGTCGCGTTTCCCTCGGGCCAGAGGCCGGGAAGGAGGAAGGCGGACGCTTTCCCCGGATCCGGAAAGAAGAGCGTTCCCGCGATCTCGTGCGCCTCGTAGACCGCCGGAACGGTCGGAAGAGGCGTCGCCCCCGCCGGGGCGTTCGACGCGGCGCGCACCCACTCCTCCCGGCGCTTCGCCGATTCCGCGGTCTCCATCCTCACCGTCCCCGTCCACCGGAGCCGCAGTTCGCGCTCGTCCATGGCGAGGATCTCGACGTCGCGCCGCGACGCCTCCGGGACGTCGTCGGACGGGACGCCGGGAAGGTTCGGAACGAGGGAGAGCGTGAGGCCCGTCCGCAGCCGGAGCAGCTCCGACGAGGCGGGCGACGGCCCCGGCGTCGGCGGCACCGCCGCCTCTTCCCGCCCGCCGCACGCGATGGCCGCCAGCGCGAGGAGGAGCAGCGGAGAGCGCATGGGCATCGGCGTCACCGGTTCGAGACGTCGTTCAGCCGCTCGTCGAGAGGGAGCGGCGCGACTTTCGTGGCGAGGATCCAGTCGCGTCCGGGTAGGAAGTGGTTGAGCGCCTCGATGAGCCGCAGGTCGCCGCCCACCGTCGCCGGCTGCACTTTCTCGAACTCGCTCCGCTCCGAGAGGATCACGGGCGTCACCTTGACCGTGTCGGTGCCGGGGGTCCACTGAATGTAGCGCGGGTTCTTCATGAACGCCCGCGCCGCGGCCTCGAGCCGCTCCTCGAGGTCCTTCGCCCCGAACGCCTCTCGGGCGAGGGGCGGCCCGCCGCGGCGGCCCCGGACCATCACGAGGAAGGGACGTGGATCGGAGAACTGGTTCCGGACGAGTCCGGCTACGTCGGCCAGCGAAAGTTTCCGCCCGCCGAAGACGAACGACATCCGGTCGAGCCGGCTCCCGACCTTCGACAGGTCCCTGGGACGGCCCAGCTCGAGCACGCCCTTGAGCGCCGCGGCGTTGTGCGCATTGATCCAGTAGGCGAGCTGGTCCTCCACGGTCGGGAAGAGGTGCGGCTGGCCGATCGGCGAAATCCGCGCCACCTCGCCGAGGTAGCCGTCCAGAACGTCCTTCTGCCGTTCGACGGCGGCGTAGTCAACGAGCCCTTCGGGGGTGACCACCTCCTCGAGGAGGCGCGTGAGGGCCGCGTGCGGGAACTGCCCCGCCGACGGAACGTCCCCCTCGGGCTTCTTCACGTCGACGGGCGGGCCCGACCCGCACGCGCCGGCGAGAACGGCGAGTAGGAGAAGAAAGATCCTCACCGCACGGCGGGGGGTCCGGCATTCCGTCATGGCCTCTCCGTGTCAGCCTGCAATGTCTTCGGTGCCGTCGACGCCGAGGACGTTTCCCGTCATCCAGACGGTGTCCGGGCGGGCGACGGCGACGATGGCTTTCGCGACGTCCTCGGGCGTCGTCAGCCGGCCGGCCGGGTGCATGGCGAGGCAGCGCTCGATCATCTGCTCGTTTCCCGGGATCTTCCGCAGGGCCGGGGTGTCCGTCACGCCGGCGCGAATCGCATTCACGGCGATCTTCTTCGGCGCCAGCTCCACGGCGAGCTGCCGGCAATGGCTCTCGAGGGCGGCCTTGGCCGCCGAGACCGCCCCGTAGGCCGTCCAGATCCGGTGGCCGCCCGCCGACGTCATCGCGAAAACGTGCGACCCCTCTCCCATCAGGCCGGCCGCGAGAAGGTCCTGCACCCACCAGACGAGCGAGTGCGCCATCACCTCGAGCGTCATCTCCATCTGGGCCGGCGTGATCCGGTCGGCGGGGATCTCCGCCAGGAAGGGCTTGAGCGTCCCGAAGGCCAGCGAGTGAAGGAGGACGTCGATGGACCCGGGATTCGCCTCGTCCGAGACGACGCGCGCGATCGCGGCGATCGTCTCGGCCCGCTTCGCGGCGTCGGCGGCGTTGATGTTGAAGAACTCCGAGCGGACGCCGGCCTTCTCGATCTCCCCCGTGATCCGCTCCACGTTCGGCAGCGTCGCGCGGCGATCCAGGTGGACGCCGAAGACGCTCCGCCCCCCGCGCGCGAGGGCCAGGGCCGCCGCCTCGCCGAAACCGGAGGATGCGCCGAGAATCAGGGCCCACTTCCTTTTCGCCGTCATGGAGGAAAAATACCACCGTGACCTTCCGGACCGCCCTCGAAGACGCCGCCTCCTCCGGCCGGCCGCTCCTTCTCGACGCCGCGATGGGGACCGAGCTGGCCCGGCGGGGGGCCGACACGGCCCCTCCGCTCTGGAGCGCACGCGCCCTCCGCGACGCCCCGGACCTCGTCCGGACGATCCACGCCGAGAACGTGGCCGCGGGCGCGGACGTCCTGACGGCGAATACGTTCCGCCTTCATTCGAGGAACAGAGAGGGGGAAGGCGGAGGCTTCTTCCTCCAGGGAAGCCGAGCGACCGGCGGCCGGGATCCGGTCGCCCTGGCCGTCGGGCTGGCGCGAGACGCGGCGCGGGGTTCCGGGAGGCCCGTCGCCGTCGCCGGATCGCTCGCGCCCCTCGCGGATTGCTACCGGCCCGACCTCGTTCCGTCCCGGGCCGAGCTCGACCGGGAGCACCGCGAGACGGCGGAGGCTCTTGCCGCGGCCGGGTGCGACCTGATCCTCATCGAAACGATGAACGCTGTCCGCGAGCTCGTGGCCGCGGTCCGGGCGGCGCTTGCGACCGGGCTTCCCGTCGTGGCATCGATGGTCACGGACGGGGCCGGGCGGCTCCTCTCCGGCGAGCCGGTCGCGGAGGCCGCGCGGGCTCTCCTCGCCCTCCCCGCCCTCCCCGCCGCCCTCGGCGTCAACTGCGTCCCGGCCCGGGTCATCGGGCGCGACCTCGCCTCTCTTCGGGAGGCCGCTCCCGGCGTCCCCCTTGGCGTTTACGCGAACACGGGACGCGCCCTCGACGAAGCCAGGGGGCTCTACTCCGAGCCCATCGAGGCGGACTCCTACGCGGCGCTGGCGGCCACGTGGCTCGCCGGCGGCGGCATCGCCCTTCTCGGCAGCTGCTGCGGCACTACGGCCGCGCACACCGCGGCGCTCCGCGCCCTTCTCGACGCGAGGGCGCAGGGGGGACCGGGGGGTGCGAACCCGGCGTTACCGCCACGCTGACGAGCCACGCACCCCCCGGATAGAAGCCAAGTGGGACCGGGGGGTGGGAACCCGGCGTTACCGCCACGCTGACGAGCCACGCACCCCCCGGTCAGGGGAAATAGCCCCGGATCGTCTTCGCCTTGAGCTTCGGGTCCCGGAGCTTCACCTCGACGGACCGAAAAGCGTCCTCCCCTTTCCGGGAGCCCGAGACGTAGCTGAGGAAGTACTGTGACCGGAGCTCCGTCTCGATGGTGGCAAAGACACGGGACAGGTCCTTCTCGCTACTGATCGAGATCGCGTCCCCGCCGCTGGCCAGGGCCATGTCCCGAAGACGGCGCCAGGAGCGTACCTCCTCCGAGTCCGGTTTCGAGCCGAACGCCCCGCCCGATCCGAGGCCGACCAGGAAGAGAGGCAGCCCCGCGAACTCCACGTACCGCCGCGCCGGGCCGTAGGCGAGACGCGAGTGCTCGTCGAACCCGTCCGTCACGACGACGACGGCCTTCCGCCCCGGGACCCCCCGGAGCTGGTAGCAAGAAAGGACGATGGCATCGTGAAGCGCCGTTCCACCGGCCGGGACGACGCGCGTGAGAGCCGCGGCCGCCTCCGACGGCCGCCGCGTCCACCCCGTCAGAAGCTCGGGTCGCGTGTCGAACGCGAGGACGAACGCCCGGTCGGGGCCCTGGAGCAGCCCTTCCAGGAACGCGGCCGCCGTCTCCTTCGCGACCGACATCGCCTCGCGCATCGAGGCGGAGCGGTCCAGCGCGAGGCCGAACGACAGTGGAAGGGTCCGCGCCGTCTCGAACGCCTCAATCTCCTGCGGGAGCCCGTCTTCCAGGACGACGAAGTCGTCGCGTGAAAGGCCTCGGACCAGCCGGCCGTCTTCGCCGAGCACGGACACCGACAGCTCGACGAGCCGGACTTCCTCGCTCGCCACGAAGCGCGCCCCGCCACCGGGAACCGTCTGCGCGGTGCTTTCGTTCCCGTCGCCGCCGACCGCCACGGCGCGCAGGAGATACGCCGACCTCAGCCGCGCGGCGGGAATCTCGGCGACGAGAGGCGGTTCCGTCCAGCGGGCGACCACCTCGTCGTCGACGAAGAGGCTCACCGACCGGATGACGGCGCCGGTCGGCGCCGTTACGGCGACGCGGAAGCGCCGGATCTCCGCCGGATATCCGGCGGTCTCGAGAATCCGGACCGCGAGCCGGCTTCGCCGTTCGTTGAAGACCCACGCGTCCGTGTCGAGGGCGCGCCCCGTCGCGTCGTAACCCACGACCGTCAACGTCTGTCGCCGCGCCACGGAGCCGAGGTCCACGGTGATGTGAAAGGGCCGCTTCGCCACGCCGGCGACCTTCTTCCCGTCCAGGAACGCCTCGACACGGGCCACGGCGCGCGAGGCCTCCACCTCGAGCCGCGCCTTTCCGAGGGGAAAGTCCTCGGCCGGCGCCCGGATCCAGAGCCTCTCCTCTCCGGCGCCGCCGGGGATTTCGCTCCCCTCTTCGAGCGCCACGGCCTCCGCCGGCGGCAGGTCTCGCCCTTCTCCAGCCGGGAGGGCGCGGAACGGCACGGCCGTCTCCGGAACCTCGAGGTCGATCGACCGCTCGCCGGCGCGGTTCCCGTTGGCGTCGAGGAGACGGAAACGAACGCGGTACGCCCCGGGGCGAAGCGCGTAGAGAAGCGTCGCCCGCTGCCACGACTCGGCGCCGTCCGAAGGGACGAGCGGAGGGAGCGGTCGGGCGACCGAGGCGAGAACGCCGCCCCCCCCGGAGATCGTCGCCTCGACGGTGAACGGCGTCGCCTCGAGGGCCCGCCGTGTCTCGGCGTCCTGCCGGCAGGAGGGAATCGCCGCGGTCAGCTCGACGACCGTCTTCCCGCCGGCGTCGCCCAGAACGCGGCTCTCCGCCTCGAAGACGACCGCGAGAGGGCGCCGGACGACGAGGGACCCCGGTTCCTGCGCCGCCGCGCCCGTCGCCAGGAGGACCGCGGCGGCGGCCGCCGCGGCTCGACGGAATCCGGGCAGGAGGGTCGAGGGGGGTGCGAACCCGGCGCGTCTGCCGCTTTGACGAGCCACGCACCCCCAACTCACGGAAAGTACCCGCGAATCGTCTTCGGACGGAGCTTCGGGTCGCTCATTCTCACCGTGACCGTGCGGAACTCGTTCTCGCCTTTCTTCGAGTTCGTCAGGTAGCTGACGAAGTACTGCGCCCGCAGCTCCGTCTCGATCTTCCGGTAGATCTCCGGGAGTTCGGCGACCTTGCTGATGAAGAAGGCCTCGCCCCCGGTGTCGGCGGCGAGCTCCTTCAGCTTCGGCTTGATCCCGAGCTCCAGGAACGGAATCCCCATCCCGATGAAGTAGATCGGGATTCCCGCCGTCTGGGCGTAACGGCGGGCCGTTTCGTAGTCCGACCAGGAATGGTTGTCGGCGCCGTCCGTCAGGACGACGATCGCCTTCCGCCCCGGGAGGGCCCGGAACTGGTAGAGCGAAAGGACGATGGCGTCGTAGAGGGCCGTCGCCCCGTCGGCGCGCGTTTCGCGGATGGCCCGGATCAGGTCGGCCCGCTCCTTCGTCAGCGAGGCGAGGAGGATCGGCGTCTCGCGGAACTCGACGACGAAGCCCTGGTCCTTCTCCCGGACGAGGTTCTCGACGAAGCCGCCGGCCGCCTCGTGGACGAGCCGCATCGAATCCTTCATCGAGCCCGAGCCGTCGATGACGACGCCGAGCGAGAGGGGGAGCGCTTCGGCGAACTCGAAGGCCGAGATCTCCTGCTTCGCGCCGTCCTCGGAGACCGAGAAGGCCTCCTTCGGCAGTCCCTTCACGAAGCGTCCCTCGGCGTCGAAGACCGAGATGTGGAGCTCGACGAGATTCACCTCGACCTTCGAGATGAACCGTTTCTCCCCCTTCAGGAGCTTGACGTCCGAGAACTCCTTCCCCTCGGCGTCGGTGGCCGTGGCCCGGATCAGCGTGGCCCGCTTCAGCTTCTCGGCCGGGACCGAGACCGTGTAGGGCGGGGCGGCCCACTCCTTCACGAGGTCCGCGTCGAGATAGAGCTTCAGCGTCTTCATCTCCCCGCCCGCGATCGGCTGGACCGCCACCTTCAGCTCCGTGGTCGGGCCGGGCGCCTTCGGCAGCTCGAGGATCCGGACGGCGAGCCGCGCGTCCCGCTCGTTGATGGCCCAGGCGTCGGCGTCGAGGAAGTTCCCCTGGGCGTCGAAGCCCAGGACCTTGAGCGTCTGCTTCTTCGGAATGTCCCCGAGGTTGATCTCCACCGAGAAGGGGGGGCGGGTGCGCGTCAGGACCTTCTTCTCATCCAGCCAGAACTCGACCCGGGAAACCTGGGGCGCCACCTCGGCCTCCACCCGGATGAGGCCGATCGGGACCTCCTTCCTCGGCGGGACGATCTTCACGAGGCCCCTCTCGACGGCGGCCTTGGGGACGACCGGACGGTTCTCGGACTCGAGAATGATGGCCGCGGCCGACGGGAGACCGGCCTTGTCCGTCCCCGCCTCGTCCGCGCGGAACTCCGAGGACATCTTCGGAACCGTCAGGAAGACGGCGCGGGTGGCGACGGCGCGCCCCGCCGCCCCTTCGAGGCGGAACTGGAGCGTCAGCTCTCCCGGCGGCAGCGCCCGGAGGAACGCAACGAGGAGCGGCTTTCCGGCGTCGGCGTCCGAGAGGTCTACGTCGACCGGCACGCGGAAGCTCTCGACGACGCGTCCGGCTTGGTCCTTCGCCTCTCCCTCGAGCATGAAGGAGGCCCGGGTCGGAGCGTTCGGCCTTCCCGCCGGGCCGCCGCGGAGATCGGACTTCGAGGCCGACAGGACGAACCGGACGACGGTCTTCTCGCCGCTCCGCCCGAGGAACTGCTCCCGGATCTCGATCGGGACGGAGACGGGCCCGGCGTCGACCCGGCTCTGCTGGGAGGTGGCCGGGGGGGCCTGCGGCCGGGCGGGCTGCGGCGCGGCGAGAAGGAGCAAGAGCGCTCCGGCGACGACGAGGCGAACGGGTCTCATTTCCCCATCGTAGACTGTCGCTCCCGGCACGGGTATCTCCCTGGAGGCTTCGAATGCAAGATCGTTTCCGTCCCCTTTCGTGGATTCCCGCCGCACTGGCCGCCGCCGCGCTGGCCGCTCCCCCGGTCGCCGCTCCGACGGACGCCTTCCTCGACGGCTCCCGCGCGCGCTGGGAGGAGGTTTCCGACGCGATCTGGGACTACTCGGAGACTTCCCTTTCGGAGACGAAGTCGGCGGCGCTCCTTTCGGGGCTCCTCGAGAAGGAGGGCTTCACGGTCACGCGCGGCGTCGCGGGAATGTCGACGGCGTTCGTCGCGAGCGCCGGCTCGGGGTCGCCCGTGATCGGCATCCTCGCCGAGTACGACGCCCTCCCGGGCCTCTCGCAGAAAGGGGGCGAGGCGACGAAGAGCCCGCGCCTCCCGGGCGGGGCGGGGCAGGGGTGCGGGCACAACCTCCTCGGAACGGCGGCGGTCGCCGCGGCCGTGGCGGCGAACCAGGCCCGGATCGCCGGGAAGCTTCCCGGGACGATCCGTCTGTTCGGCACGCCCGCCGAGGAACAGCTCATCGGAAAGCCCTTCATGCTCCGGGACGGTGTCTTCGCCGGGACCGACGCCGTCCTCGTGTGGCACCCGGCTGCGAGCAGCTACGTCGGCACGAAGCCCCGCCTCGCCATCACGGCCATCGACGTGGAATTCTTCGGGAAGACGGCCCACGCCGCGGCGAATCCCTGGCTCGGCCGGAGCTCTCTCGACGCGCTGGAAGTCTTCGACCACGCCCTCGCCCTGATGCGCGAGCACATCCTCCCGACGGCCCGGATCCACCGCGTCGTCAAGGACGGCGGCCTCGCGGCCAACATCATTCCCGACTATGCCCGGGTCCAGTGGTTCGTCCGTGACGCGACCGGTGAGAGCGTGAACGAGATGCTCGGCCGGATCCGAAAGGCGGCGGACGGCGCCGCCCTCGCGACGGGTACGACGGCGAAGGTGACGCTCCTTGGCGGCACCCGCGAGCCGATGTACAACGACGCCCTTTCGCGCGTCGTGCAGAAGGAGCTGGAGCGCGTCGGCCCCCCCCGCTTCGACGCCGCCGACATCGCGCTCGCGAAGGCGATCCAGAAGGAGGTCGGGATCCCCGAGACCGGCCTCGCCGACAAGGTCCTTCCCTATGGACCCGGAAACGGCGGCGAGGCCTCCTCCGACATCGGCGAGGTGAGCGCGGCCCTCCCGCTGGCCGAATTGTCGGTGGCCACGGGCGCGGCCGGCTCGCCGTGGCACCACTGGGCCGTGACCTCCTGCTCCGCGAACCCGATCGGCCAAAAAGGGATGTTCGTCGCGGCGAAGGTCCTCGCGGCGGCCACGGTCGACCTCCTGAACGATTCGAAGACCGTCGATCAGGCAAAGGCCGAATTCGCGAAATCGACGGGCGGCAAGCCCTACGTTTCTCCCCTCGCGAAGGACGCCGTCCCGAAGACGTACTGAGCGTCAGCGACCGGGACGGGGCGGGGCGACCGCGGAGAGGCCTTCCATCAACGAGCGGAACTCGCCGAAGGTGAGGCTCTGGTCGCCGTCCGAGAGGGCGTGGCCGGGGTCGGGGTGGACTTCGATCAGAAGGCCGTGCGCCCCGCAGGCCCGCGCGGCGAAGGCCATCGGCGCCACGTAGGCCCGGCGCCCCGTGCCGTGGCTCGGGTCGACGATCACGGGCAAGTGCGTCCGCTCCCTCACGACCGGCACCGCCGAGAGGTCGAGGGTATTGCGCGTGGCGCTCTCGAAGGTCCGGATCCCCCGCTCGCAGAGGATGACCTGCCCGTTCCCCTGGGCCAGGATGTACTCCGCCGCCGCGAGCCACTCCTCGACCGTGCTGGAGAGGCCGCGTTTCAGGAGGACGGGGCGGTCCACCTTCCCCACCGCGTTAAGGAGCGGGAAGTTCTGCATGTTCCGCGCCCCGATCTGGAGGATGTCGGCCTTCGCCGCCATCAACCGGACCTGTTCCGGCGCGAGGACCTCGCTGACGATCGGCAGGCCGAACGCCTTCCCCGCCGCGGCGAGAAGTTCGAGTCCCTCTTCGCCGAGCCCCTGGAAGGCGTAGGGGCTCGTCCGCGGCTTGAAGACGCCGCCGCGGAGGATGTGCGCGCCCGCCTCGCGGACCGCCTTCGCGGTCGCCTCGATCTGTGCCTTCGTCTCGACCGAGCAGGGGCCCGCCATGACGACGAACCCGTCCCCGCCGATCAGGAGGTCCCCGACGCGGACGACTGTGTCCTCCGGCCGGGCGTCGCGGCTGACCAGCTTGTACTGCGAGCTCTTCTTCACGACGGGCGCGGCCGCCTTCTCGGGCGGGGACGCGACGACGGCCTCGAAGGCCTCGGACGGCGCGCCGACCTCCGCGGCCGCGGGGTCCTGCGGCGTCGCCTTGGCCGGATAGGAGCCGAGAACCTTCAGCCAAAGCGCCACGACCTTCAGCTCCTCGAGGGCCCGGGACACCATCTCGTCGGCGACGTTCCCGTCGAAGTCGACGAAGAACATGTACTCCCACGGCTTGCTCGGCCGGGGGCGCGACTCGAGCTTCGTCAGCGAAAGGCCGTTGTCGGAGAGGACCGCGAGGCACTTCAGGAGGGCCCCGTGCTCGTGCCGCGTCGTCAGGACGAGGCTCGTCTTGCACGGGATCCGCGGGTCGAACCTTTCGGGCGCCCGCGCGAGCGCCACGAAGCGCGTGTAGTTCTCCTCCTGGTTCGCGATGCCGCGCCGGAGGACGACGAGGCCGTACTGCCCCGCGGCCTCCGGCGGGCCGATGCCGGCCACCGTCGGGTCCCCGGCCGCCGCGACCTCCTTGAGCGCCTCGGCGGTGTCGAAGCGGAAGACCGGCTGGGCGTTCGGGAGCGACTGCAGGAACTGGCTGCACTGCTCCAGCCCCTGCGGATGGGAGAGGACCTTCGCGATCGAGGTGAGCGGCACCTCGGCCGGGCCGGCGAGGCAGTGGTCCACCTTCCAGGTCTCCTCGCCCACGATCGAGACGTCGTGGGAGACGAGAAGGTCGTAGACCTGGTTGATGCTCCCCGCCGTCGTGTTTTCGATCGGAAGGAAGGCGAGGTCGGCCGCTCCGGCGACGAGGGCGTCCACCGCCTCGGCGAAGCTCCGGAAGCCCGAGAGGGCGCCCGCGACGCCGAGGCCGCCGAGGTACTTCTGCGCGGCGAGCCAGCTGTAGGCGTAGGGGACTCCCTGGAAGGCGACGCGCAGCTCTCCCCGGGCCGCCGCGCCGGAGAGGAACGCCGCCTGCCGCGTGACGGAGTGGGCGATGATCTCGCTGAAGATCTTCCGCGCGAGCGGTACCGAGACGCCGAGGTCGCGGGCGACCGCCTCGACCTTCGTGAGGACGTCGCGCTCGCGCGAGGCGTCCCGGATCCCGACCCCTCCTCCCGCCTTCGTCTCGCCGATCTTCGCGACGAGCGACAGGCGCCGGGCCAGGAGCGAGACCAGCTCCGTGTCGATCCCGTCGAGGGTGGATCGGAGCGCCTTCAGGTCGTCCCGGGGATCGGTCATGGAGGCTGACCGGCTCTCAGGCCGCGAGCGCCGTGCGCCGGTCGAAGAAGTCGTGGACGGCGTCGAGGAAGGCCTCCGGCGACGGGAGGCTCTGGATCCGCCGCCGCAGCTCCGACCCGTTCGGGAGGCCGTGCGTGTACCAGCCGGTGAAGGTCCGGAGCTTCCCCATGACGAGCTTCGGCTGGTCGCCGTCGTTCTCCCGGATGAGATTGAAGTGGGCGAGGATGACGTCCCGCCGCTCCGGGAGGGAGGCCGGCCGGTAGGCCCTCCCCGCGAGGAGCTCGGCCGCCTGCCGGAAGATCCAGGGGTTCTTCATCGTGGACCGGCCGCACATGACGGCGTCGCACCCCGTCTCCCGGAACATCCGGAGGACGTCCTCCGGGGTATTCACGTCGCCGTTGCCGACCACGGGGATCGAGACGGCCTCCTTCAGGCGGGCGATGCGGCTCCAGTCGGCGCGCCCGGTGTACATCTGCCTGGCCGTTCGCGCGTGGAGGGCCACCCCGGCGGCCCCTTCCCCCTCGCAGATCCTTCCCAGCTCGAGGTAGTTCACCGTCTCGTCGGTCAGGCCGAGCCGGAACTTCACCGTCAGCGGCGTCGTCGAGAGCGCCTTGCGGCAGGCCGCGATGATTTCGCGCGCCTTCCCGAGGTCGCGCATGAGGCCCGCTCCGGCGCACCCCTTCAGAACCTTGTTGGACGGGCACCCCATGTTGATGTCGCAGACGTCGACCTGCATCTCCTCGACGCGCGCGGCGGCGACGGCCATCCTCGCCGCGTCGGACCCGTAGATCTGGACGGAGAGCGGCCGCTCCGCCGGGTCGAACCGGAGGAGCCTCTCGGTCCTCCGGTTGCCGCGCGTGAGCCCTTCGGACGAGACGAACTCCATCGTCACGAGCCCCACCCCGCCGATCCGGCGGAGGAGCAGCCGGTACGTCATGTCCGTGATCCCCGCCATCGGCGCGAGGATCAGCGGCGGGTCGACGGTCGACCGGCGCGTTCCGGGGCTCTCGTAGACGACGGAAGGGGGCATCGTCAGGGGGCGGGCGCTCCCGCCTTGACCGGCGCCGCGGGGGTCGCCGTGTCGACGACCTCGAAAGTCCCCTGGTGAAGATTGAACGGCCCCTGGAGGATCTTCCCCTCGCGCGTCAGGCCGATGACGTAGGCGTGCCTTCCGACGGGGAGATCGGTCAGCCAGACCGGGTCCGGCTTTTCGAGGATCACCTCGGGAAGCTCGTCGACGCGGTAGCGGATCCGGCACGAATCGGGGACCGCCTGATCGGCCACGACGCAGCCGCTGACCATGAAGTCGAGAAGGACCTTCTGTCCCTTCGGGATCTTCGTCCGCGGCCGGTTCACGGTCAAAAGCGGCGCCTTCGGCGCGGGCGCGTTCTTCCCGTCCTTTTCGCCGACGGAAAAGGTCACCATCGCGAAGGCCCCGGGCTCCTTGATCGACTCGCCCCAGGGTCGGACCGGAAAGGCGCGCAGCGTGTGCGTCCCCGCCGGGACCTTGGGGTAGAGCCATGGCTTCGCCGGTTCGTAGTGGATCGCCGGCGGCCCGTTGTCGAAGATGATGGCGATCCCCTGGCCGCACTTCGTGGCCGGGTCAAGGAAGCTCTCCCAGTTCTTGGTCTCGAGCTTGACCTCGACGGACGCCCCCTTTGCCGGCGGCTGTCCGACCGCCACCGCCGGGATCGGGAAGACCTCGTCGGGCTTCGGTGCGAGGATCTTCACCTCCACCGGACCTGACGGCCCGCGCCCGTCCACGCAGTCCGGGATCGGGCTCTTCGGGTCCTTCGGCGTGGACGGCTGCGCCGCGGCGGCCTGAACGACGAGCGCGCCGAGGGCCAGGACGCCGACGCGACAAATGAATCGGTTCATGACGACTCCTCCAGCGCCCGGATCCCCCGTCCGGGCGAAGCTGGAAATGGTAGCAGGAGGCCCAAACAGCCGATCAATGCGGGGGAGCGGCGAGGCGATACCCCTTCGGGACGGCGAAGAGATCCGGCGAGACCCCGACCTTGACCGCGGTCAGCTCCACCTTGCGCCGCGACCGGGTCCCGTCCGCCTTCGGGATCTCCCGATCCATCCGAAGGGTCAGGTTTTCGAGGCTCGGCGCCACCCAGTAGACCGTCGACGGGGAGACGACGGCGTCCGGCTGGTCGACGAACCGCCAGAGGGCGCAGACCATGCCCGTGAATACCTCGTCGCTCTCGCGCCGGTACTCGGTGATGCCGCGCTTCTCCGCCTCGGCGCGGTCGTCGAACCCCGGCGCGAGGGGGAACCCCGGGAGGATCTCGTCGGTCGCCTGCGCGTACGGGACCTCGACGTACGTCCTGGCCTTCGGGTCGAGGCGAAACGCCTTCTGCTCCTTTTCGAGCAGGAGGAGAACCGGCCCGCCGGGCGTCTCCTCTTCGCGCCGCCGGTCGCTTCCCCGGACGGCGATCCGGAACGTCGACTCGGTGACGCCGTCGTTCACGATTTCCACCCGGGCCGAGTAGCCGTCGGTCGACGGGCGCGGCGGAGGCGAGCACGAGACGGCCAGAAGGGTCAGCGTCATCGCGGCGGACGGACGGAGGGCGGACTTCATCGCCGGACGGATCCCGGCACGGCCCGGGCGCCGTCGATCGTGAGGCCGAGGAAGCGCTGGACGACCGTGAGCGCGCGGATCGTCACCCAGCGCGACATCTCTCCGGTCCGTTCGAGGGGGAACGGCAGCCCGCCCGCCGGAGAGCGCTCGAGGAGCCACCGCCCGCGGTGGTCGGCGCGGGCCAGGAGAAGCGCCAGTCCCCACGCGAGCGGCCCCTCGCGCGGGTCGACCGCCCCCTCGGGGGTCGTGAGCGCGAGGGCGTGGAGGAGCTCGACGAGATCGGTCTCCTCGCCGTTCGGAAACCCGGCGCGGAGAAACTCCGGCGCCGTGCCCCCCGCCCCCTCGCGCGGAATCTCGGCCTCGAGGGCCCGCGCCCGGAGGAAGTCGACGGCCCGCCGGACGACGGGCGAGCGCCGTTCCTCGGGAAGCGTCGCGAAAAGAAGGAGCGCCTTCGCGGTCGTGCCGCGCCCGAGGAGGGCGGCGCGGGCGACGTAATCGGCGGCCGAGGCGAGCCGGGGGTCCGCGGCGTACCCCATCAGGGCCAGCGCCCGGCAGAGCGCCGTGAAGGCCGGCAGGTCGACCGCGGCGTCGTTGCGCCGGGAGAGCTCGACGAAGGCCTTCTCCCACGCGGCGAACAGGACCTGGCCGGCGTGGCGGACGGGAGGGAGCGACCCGTCGCACCCGGTCTCCTCCAGGAAGAGCGTCAGCCAGAGACCGCCGTCGTACCGCCGCGACAGCCCGGCGGGCGTCGCCCCGGGGAGGGTCCGCCGGCGTAGGACGTCCAGCATGTCGCGTGTCCAGGGGTCGCGCGGGAGCGCCTGCCGCGCCCGCTTCATCTCGGGGTCCTTCGCCGGCCGGCCCAGTAGGTCGCGCAGCGCGACGAAACGCGCGGCGGGGCTCTCGCGCGAGACGAGCCAGTCGATCGTCGAGATCGGGACGTGGAGCGGCCCGGCCGGAAGCGGCCCCGCCTTCCGGCGCGTCGCGTGCGGAGCGACCGGCTCGGGGCGCACCCGCGGCGCCCGGAATACGGGCGCTGCGGCCTTCGGCCGGCGAACGGTGCGGCGGGGCATCGACCGCGAGGATAATCCAGCCGCGATGAACTTCTTCCGAGAGGGACCCACCCGCGTCGTCGGCCACCGCGGAGCGCCGACGAAAGCGCTCGAGAACACGCTCGAAAGCTTCGACCGGGCCGAGGCGGATGGCGCCGACGCCGTCGAGCTCGACGTCCGCCTCACGCTTGACGGGGAGGCCGTCGTCGTCCACGACCCCGAGATCGCCCTCGACGGCCGGCGCGTCCCCGTCGCCCAGCTGACGATGGCTGAGCTGGCGGAGGCCGAGATCGTCCGGGGAGACTTGCGGGGCCGCATCCCGACCCTCCGCGAGGTCCTGATGCGCTACGGATCCTCTGGGCGCTTCCTCGTGGAGCTGAAGCACGGGCCGTCGCCGCGCCCCGGCCTCCTCGAGTTCCGTGTCGCGGCGCTCCTCGCCCAGCTCCAGCTCTTCTCGCGCGCGATGGTCCTCTCCTTCTCGTCCGAGATCCTCCGCCGGATCCGCGAGATCGAGCCGCGGATCGAGACCTGCCTGAACTTCGACGCGTCCACGTACCGGCCGACCGGGCGCTTCTGGCCCGACCGGCCGCGGGGTTGCGACGCCGTCGCGCCGAACGTCGTCCTCGTGACGGCGCGCCTCATGGCGGAGGCCCGCGAGGCGGGACTCTCCGTCCACGTCTGGACGGTGAACGACGCCGAGCAGGCGCGCCAGATGACCGCGTGGGGCGCAGCCTCCGTCATCACCGACGACCCGGCTCTCGTCGGCCCGGCCGTCCGGGGCGTGACGGGCGCCCGCCCGCCGCTCGAACTCGTGACCTGAGGAGACCACGTGATCAACGAAACACTGACGATGATCCCGGGACCCACCCCGGTCCACCCCCGCATCCTCTCCGCCCTCTCGAAGCCCACCGTCTCGCACGTCGCCCCCGCCTTCGTCGAGACGTTCCGGCGGGCCCTGTCGGACTTCCGCGCCCTCGGCCAGAGCGCTGCGGCCCAGCCGTTCCTCGTCTCGGGAGGCGGGACCCTCTCCATGGAGATCGCCCTCGTGAACGTCGTCTCCCCCGGCGAGTCGGTTCTCGTCGTCTCGCAGGGCTACTTCGGCGACCGGTACGGCGACGTCGCGGCCGCCTTCGGCATCCACGCCGACGTCCTCCGCTCCGAGTGGGGCCGCGCCGTCACCCCTGCCGAGCTGGAAGCGCGCCTCTCGAAGGGGTCGTACGCCGCCGTCACCATCACCCACGTCGACACCTCGACGGGGACGGCCGCGCCGGTCGAGGCCTATTGCGACCTGCTCCGCGGGCGGAAGGAGATGGTGATCCTCGACGGCGTCTGCGCCACGGGGGGCATCGACGAGCCGTTCGACCGCTGGGGAATCGACGTCCTCCTCACGGCGGCCCAGAAGGCCATCGGCGCGCCCCCCGGGCTCGCCCTCTGCCTCTTCTCGCCGCGGGCGATGGAGCGCCGCCGCTCGAAGTCGGGCGTCCCGGCCTACTACGCCGACATCCTCCGCTGGCTTCCCGTCATGGAGGACCCCGGCCGGTACTTCGCGACGCCGTGCGTGAACGAGATGGTCGCCCTCGCCGAGGCGCTCCGGATGATCCACGAAGAGGGGCTCCCCGCCCGCTTCGCCCGCCACCAGCGGATCGGCCGGGCCGTCCGGGCCGGGCTCGAGGCGCTCGGCCTCACGCTGGTCACCGCGCCCGACTGCCGCGCCGACACCCTGTCGGTCGTCTTCTACCCGAAGGGTGTCGAGGACGCCCCCTTCCGGAAGGAAATGGCCTCCCGGGGCGTCGTCGTGGCCGGCTGCCTGGGCCCCCTTGCCGGGAAGGCCTTCCGGATGGGACACATGGGAAACATCGGTCCCGGCGAGATCGCCAAGGCGCTTTCGGCCGTCGAGGAGAGCCTCGGAGTTCTCGGTCTCGGCGTTTCGCCCGGTTCCGCCGTCGCGGCGGCGGCGGAGCACCTCTCTGCGTGAACCGCTCAGCCGGTTCGTATAATTGAAATTTGAGACCTGACCCCGAACTCAACCGAGCTCAAGAAGCCCGTCGGAGCGGTGATTAATACTGAATCTCGACGAAAGAGGGATACGGGGCCTGCGCCGATGCGTCGGGCTGCCTAGACCATTTCGGTCATTCACACGGAAATATCTGTGAGCCCCGTCATGAGGTACCTCCCCGAGGCCTTCGGCGGGGAGGCTTCTTCCGGAGGCATGTCGATTGCTCCTCCCCCGGTGACGCGCGAAGCGCGCCATCTCTATGGCAAGGAGGTCCTTCATGGACGAACTCAACCAGAATCCGGAGAAGGAGACGTCGAGGCGGTTCCCGACGGTGCTGCTCGCGGTGGCGCTCGCGATCGTGGTCGTTGCCGCGGGCGTCGCCGGCGTCTCGTGGACGCGGCAGCGCGACGACTTCCAGGCCCAGGTGCAGCAGCTCAGCGGCGAGAACCAGAAGCTCTCGGACTCCCTGCAGTCCCTCCGCTCGCAGTCCGACGAAGCGAACGCGACGCTGGAGGACGTCGCGAAGGGGCTCGAGGAGATCCGCGCGAAAGAGCTGAAGGCCATTCAGTCCTCCATCCGGGTGGCCCAGGAAGGGGACGCCGCCAGCGGACGACGCGGCCAGCTGCAGGCGGAGATCCAGGCGATCCGGGAGGCCATCCAGAAGAACCTGCAGAAGCTCGCTCACCTCGAGAAGACCAACAGGGAGAGCGGCGTGAAGATGGCGTCCCTCCAGAAGGTCGCGGACGAGCTGAAGCGGTCGCTCGAGGAGAAGGCGGCGACGGTCGCCACCCTCGAGAGCCGGGTCGGGGAGCTCTCGAAGACGGTCGAGTCGCAGGCCTCCACTCTCGCGGAGAAGGAGAAGACGATCCAGGAGAGAGAGACCCGGATCGCGGAGAAGACGAAGGAGGCCAACACGGCCTACGTGGCCGTCGCCTCGAAGTCCATCCTGAGACAGTCGGGCGTCGTCGAGAAGAAGGGCGCGATCCTCGGCGTCGGCGGCCGGTGGATCGAGACCGGGAAGTTCGACCCGGGAGTCTTCCGCGAGATCGACGTCACGAAGGAAACGGAGCTCTCCATTCCTGCGCCCGCGAGCAAGGTGCGCATCGTCACGGAACAGCCGAAGGCGAGCTACGAGATCGTCGACGGCGGCCCGAATTCAACGTCGTCGAAGCTCTCGGTCAAGGACCCCGCCGCCTTCTGGAAGGGGGACCGGTACCTCGTGGTGATGATTCCCGACTGACCGGAACCGGAGCCGTGGAGAGCCCGGAGGAGATCCCTTCGGGCTCTCCGCGCCCTGCGGAGGCCGGCTACTTCTTGGCCCGGGGGGCGACGGGGGCGCTGAAGGTCAAGTCGTAGGTGTAGGGCACGTCGTCGAACGATTTGCCGGGACTGGCGCGGTGGAGCCGCCCGGCGATCGTCTTCCCGTCGTTCGCCTTCGACTCGAAGACGTCCTCCGTGGACCCGCCGCTCACCGGCGGCCCGCCGAACGCCTTGTCGCGGACCGTGACGTTGATCGCCTGGCCCTTCGCGTTGATCACCGCCTCGACGGAGCGGAGCTTCCCTTCCTTTTCCATCTTCCGGCGCTCGAACGAGTCGGTCAGCGCGGCGCCGGAGAGCGGGACGTCGGTCAGGAGGACGAGGACGTCATTGACCTTCGGGTCGAAGAAGCCCTTCTCCGCCTGCGCGTAGGCATGGACGAGCTTCACGGGCGTCTTGCCGACGGTCAGCGTTCCTTCGGCCTTTCCCTCCTCCCCTGCCGCCGGAAGGGCGCAGAGGACCGTGAACGCGGAAGCCGCGACCAGAACAACGGCGTGTCTTTTCATGGCCTTCTCCTTCGAACGTATTCATGGCAGTGACCGGGCTGAGGCCGATTCTCTGCTTTCAATAATATGGCTTTCTGATTCGGCCCGCCGCCCCGCGCCTTCGGCAACGCCTCCCGGGCGGCTATCATTTCTCCAAGGCAGCAGGTAGCGGGGAGCCGAACTTCCATCGCGGGGCTCTTCGGCTGGCTGCGTCGCCCGAGGGAATCGCCTTTCTCGAGGACGCCGTCGCGTTCAGGAGGAGGACACGGTGAAAGAACGGCGGACCGGCGCCGCGCTCGATTCCGTCCTTGCGATCGTCGGCGAGTCCCTGTCCCCGGCTCTCGTCGAGAGCATCGGCGAATCCGCCGCGAGAGCCGGCGCCGGACGCTGCTCCGCTTTCGCCGATGCCCTGGGCGTCTCCGAGCAGTTCGGCGAAGTCTTGCGGCATGTCGCGGCGGCCGTCCTTCACCGGCGGGCGCTCACGCTGACCGCCGAGGAGGCGGTTCGGATCGTCACGTCGCCGGAAGGGATCGCCTTCCTCAAGGAGGCTGTCGCGGAGTTCCACGAGAAGCAGGACGCCGCCCGGACCCGTCTGAGGACGACGTGACCGGGTCCCCGGGCGGATAAGGGGCAAATAGGGGGGCGGATAGAGGGCGCATAGGGTCGCGTCTCAATTTTCAATTATAGGAATTGTCCCGTTTTGCTGACGCCGTTCCGGGGGCTTCCGGTGCGCGACGGAGGAGAGGTCGGGGCGGCCGGGATCGAACCGGCAATTTCGGAACACTGAGATCTGCCGCCGCTTTCAGGTCTCAGGGCTTCGACGTGCCGTGCCTCTGCGTCATCTCCCGAACCCCGCGCACGATCTCATCCAGACTCGCGCCCGGCGGGAAGTCGAAGCGGACGAGCTTGCGGCGCGGAGGTGGGGGCGCGGGATCGGCCGGCGGCATCGGCGACGGGGCGGGTGTCTTGTCCTGGGGCGAGGTCATCGCATCCTCCGCCGTGGGGGTCCGCAAATTCCGGGCCGGGGCCGCCTTCGGACCCGGCGGAAGGGCGAGGACTGAACCCTGAACCCTCTGTCATGACACCTGAGACCCGATCCCGACTGACGCGCGACGGCTAAGGCCTGTGCTCGCGACGGATGTCCTCGATGTCTCTCATCGTGAAGGTGTTGAGCTGCACGATCTTCGTCTGGGACCGGAATGCGGGTGGCACGATGCCTCGGGCCTCGTCCTTGCTGTCGACCTCCAGGACCATCCAGGCCTTGTGCTCCCCGTCCCTGCATCCCCAATCAGCATGGGTCAGGAAATGGGACCCGGTCTGAAGGAAGGTTTCGACCGCCCGGATACACGCCGCCACTTCCGGTTCGTGCGGGACCTCGACGAGGAACTTTGCTGCCACAGGAGACCTCCTGACGGTAATGCGATCGCGTCTCAATTCGTGATTATAGAGATCGTCCCCGGTCACGGGACGGGTTTCGGCCGTTGTGGGGAGGTGAGGGAGGGCTGGTCGGGGCGGCCGGGATCGAACCGGCGACCACGTGCTCCCAAAGCACGTGCGCTACCACTGCGCTACGCCCCGTCGGATACCATTCTCCGCGATGACGACGAAGAAAGCGAAGCACGGGAAGGCCGCCAAGGCGCCTCTCGTCCTGCTGCACGGGGTGGGGGGGTCGGCCGCCGACTGGAACGAGGCGGCGGCGCACCTTTCGAAGAGCTTCGTGGTCCATGCCCTCGACCTTCTCGGTTGCGGCGCCGCCCCGAAGCCCGAGAACGGCTACGACCTCGTCTCGCACGCCCGGTACATCGAGAACGAGATGGAGCGGCGGGGCCTCGCGCACGCCCACGTCGCCGGGCACTCCCTGGGGGGCCGCGTGGCCGGGGAGCTGGCGGCCCGCGAGCCGTCGCGCGTTCTCTCGCTCGTCCTCGTCAATCCCGTCGGAGCGGTCGCGTACGGCTTCATGGACCGGATGAAGTGGAAGGGGATGTCGCGGCGAAGCGTCCTCGCGAGCGTTCCCGACACGTCGCTCCGGAACGCCTCGGCCTACGGGTTCGCCGTCGACTCGCCCGGGAAGCGGGCCTTCGTGGAGCGGACCGTCGCGTCGCGCAAGGGACCCGAGGGACCGGCCCTCGCCCGCGCCGTCGAGATGAGCGTGGACGGCGTCCTGGATGCCCCGCCCCTCGTCGACCGGCTCAAGGGGACGAAGGCGCGGCTCTGCGTCGTGGCGGGCGCACTCGACCCGCTCGCGCCGCCGGAGGAGTCGCGGAAGCTCCTGTCGGCGCGTCCGGACGCTACCTTCACGCTCCTGCCGGGGCTCGGGCACTACCCGATGCTGGAGAGCCCGAAACGCCTCGCCGACGCGCTCCGCGCCTTCCTCGCGTAGGGCCGCGCCGGCCGTCAGCCTTTCTTCGTCGCCGCCCCGCGCACTCTTCCGAAGAGCGGCGTCCACCAGTCGGCCGAAAGGCGCCCCGAGAGCGCGCGTCCCTCCGCGGCGAAGAGAGCGTGGAGCCCTTTCTTTCCGGCCAGAAGGAGCTGCCGCAGCTCCTTCTCGCCGAACGGCTCCCCTTCCGCCGTCCCCTGCAGCTCGACGAACCGGCCGGTCGAGGTTCCGATGATGTTGAAGTCGACGTCGGCGCCGGAATCCTCGACGTAGGTCAGGTCGAGGACCGCCTCGCCGTTCACCCAGCCGACGGAGACGGCCGCCACCGCCTCGCGGAAGGGGTTCTTCTTCACGAGCTTTTTGTCGTGAAGCCGGGCGACGGCGAGCGCCAGCGCCACGAACGCCCCCGTGATCGAGGCGCAGCGGGTCCCCGCGTCGGCCACGAGGACGTCGCAGTCGAGCGTGACCGTCCGCTCGCCGAGAAGCTTCCGGTCGACGACGCCGCGGAGGGCCCGGCCAATGAGGCGCTGGATCTCGAGAGTCCGCCCCGACTGCTTGCCGCGCGCGGCCTCGCGCGCCGTCCGCTCGAGCGTCGCGCGCGGCAGCATTCCGTACTCGGCCGTGACCCAACCCTCTCCCTTGTCGCGCAGGAAGGGGGGGACCTTTTCGTCCACGGTCGCCGTGACGAGGACGCGCGTCAGCCCCTGCTCGATGAGGCACGACCCCTCGGCGTGCGCAACGGCGTCGAGCGAGAGCGTGATCGGGCGCATCTGGCGATAGTCGCGGCCGTCCGGGCGGGTGGGAGTGGTCGTCATGGCGTCCGATTCTCGCCCACGCCGCTTACGGCAGGTCCACCAGCTCGAGCCGGGCGGCCTCCCGCCCGAGGAAACGGCCCGCGATCCGGGCGAGCCGTTCCGACGCGTCGGTGACGAGGACGTGCGTCTCCCCCGCACTCCCGCCGCCCCGCCGGGCCGCCGCCGGAAGCGCCGCCTCGAGCGCCCGCGCGGCGGACTCCGCCGAGTCGACGAGGGTCGTTTCCGGCAGCAAGGCCGCCGCGATCGTCGCTTTCAGCAGCGGGTAGTGCGTGCAGCCGAGGACGACGACGTGGACGCCCGAGGCGCGAACCGGGGCAAGGTACCGGTCGGCCGCGGCCCGCGCGACCTCGTTCTCGGTCCACCCCTCTTCCGCGAGCGGGACGAAGAGCGGGCAGGCGGTGTGGAGAACCTCGCGACGCGGGTCGAGCGCACGGACGGCGCGGCCGTACGCATCCGAAGCCACCGTCGCTTCCGTCGCAAGAACGGCGATCGGCGCCCGCGGGACTCCGGTCGCTTCGAGCGAGTGTGCTGCCGCGACGGCGGCTGACGCGCCCGGGGCGACCACGCCGACGACCGGGACGGGCGAGATCTCCTCGATCAGGTCGAGCGCCAGCGCGGAGGCCGTGTTGCAGGCGACGACGAGCGCCTTGATCCCGCGCCCGAGAAGCAGCCCCACGGCGCGGCGCGCGTACCGACGGACCGTCTCCGGCGACTTCGTCCCATACGGAAGCCGCGCCGTGTCGCCGAGGTAAAGGAGGTTCTCTGCGGGAAGCCGCCGCGCGACGGCGTCGAGAACAGTGAGGCCCCCCACCCCCGAGTCGAAAAGTCCGATCGGCCGCGAGTCGCTCATGCCACGTCCGTTCGTCCCGACGGACGTGTCTTCTTCGGCTTCGGCGGCGGCGCCGTCGGTGCTGCGGGAACGGGGGTCTCCGTCTCCGCTGGGGAGGGGACTGCGGTCGGAGCGGGAGGCGCCGCAGCCGCAAGCGGAGGTTCTTCTCCGGCGCGCGCCATGTCCGGGACGAGCGGATGCGCCAGGTCGACGTGCCCGGCCAACGTCTCGGCCGGCTCGCCCGAGACGACGAGCGCCACCTTCGTCACGTTCGGGACGTTCTTCGCGATCGTGATCAGAAGGGCCTGCACCGCGGCCAGCTCCTCGTGAGAGCCCGTCTGCCAGCGCGGGCCGAGCGCCGTCTCCGGCGCCGGCGGTCCCTCGATCCCGCCCGTGCCGCCCCCCACCGGCGGCTGAAGGTCGAGGACGACCAGTCCGTCGCGCAGGCGGTAAGCGCCGCGCAGCGTCCACCCTTCCGGGAAGGGACGGAGGAGCTCCGGCCGGCGTGGCCCGTCGAGGACCGCCGATCCGAGCGTGCGGAGGAAGGCGATCTCGTCCGCCGCGGCGGGCAGCTCGCGCTCCTCGGCGCGGAAGAGCTCCCCCTCCACCGGCTCGAACCAGAGCGAGACGCGCTGCCCCGCGATCGGCGTCGGCGGAGCGATCGGCGTCGGGCGGGCGGTCGGCGTCGGCACGACGCCGGCCTTTACCGAACCGTATGGAGAGAGAACGCGCCGTCCGGCGAGGAGCCCGAGGAGGAGGAGGACGAGGAGGGCGACGAGCCCGAGGGCGAAGCGGCGGGGCATGGCGGCGCGCTACGGGCGTCCCGGCGGCTTCGTCGGATAGGGGACGGGCGGCACGGAGGCGGACGTCTTGAAGAAGGTCGCGAGGCTCCCCGCCAGCGTCTCGGCCGTCTGCCGCCGGAATTCCTCGGAGCCGAGCCTCTTCTCCTCCTCCGGGTTCGTGATGAAGGCCACCTCCACGAGGACCGCCGGCGCGTTGACGCCGATGAGGACGCGGAACGGGGCCTGCTTGACGCCCCGCGTCGTCACGCCGAGGAGGCGGTTGAAGTCGGCCTGGATGATCTCCGCGAGCCGCTCCGACGCGGCGAGGTGCTGGTTCTGGGCCAGGTCCCACAGGATCAGGTCGAGATCCCCGACCGCCCCGTTCTTTCCGGCCGTCGGCGTCTCGGCCGCCTTGTTCTCGCTCTCGGCGAGGAGGGCCGCCGCGCGGTCCGACGCGTCGAGCGAAAGGTAGTAGACCTCCGTCCCGTGCGCCCCGCCGGCTCGCGAGGCGTTCGCGTGTAGCGAGACGAAGACGTCGGCCCGGGCGGCGTTGGCGGCGGCCGCGCGCTCTTCGAGCGAGACGGAGGCGTCGGACGCGCGGGTCGCGACGACCCGGTAGCCGCGCTGGGTCAGGACCTCCTGGATCGTCTTCGCGAGGGCGAGCATCACGTCCTTCTCGAGGAGCCCCGAGGGGCCCTTCGCCCCTTCCTCCGTCCCGCCGTGGCCCACGTCGAGAACGACGGTCCGCGCCTTCGGGGCCGCGGCGGGCGCCGGCACGACGCCCGGAGTCGGCGCGCCCCCGGCCCCCGTGTGCACCACGTCGATCACGAGCCGGGGCGGGCCGCCGAGCGGATAGACGTTCGTCGAGAGCCCGCGCTCCCTGAGGGCGATCACGGCCTCGCCCGGACGGAAGAAGACCCGGGAGACCCTCGGTCCGTCCACGGCCTTCTCGGGCACCGCCGGGACGAGCTTCACCCCCGGGAACTTCAGGACGACCATTTCGTCCCCCTTCTCGACCCGGTACTGCGGGGGCTGCGAGAAGCGGAGGACCACCTTCGTCATCTCGCCCATGTCGGTCACGGACGCCTCGACCACCACGTCGGAGGCGGCGGTGCGCGTGGCGACGAGCGTGCGCCGGCCGGCCTCCCAGGCGAAGGAGAGCCCGGTCATGGGACCGAAGACACGCCCGAAGAAGTCGGCGTCGGCAAAGGCGACGCTCCCTTTGGCGCGGGCGGGGGAAGCGAGGTTCACGAGCTTCGTATCGACGACGGCCACGGGAGCGTCGGTGCCGAAGAGCACCGTATGCGGCTTCAGCTTCACCTCGAACGAGTGGGTCGCCGGGTCGTACGAGACTGTCCCCTCGAGCGCCGAGACCACGTCGCCCACGGCGAGAAAGACCCGGCCGTCGGCCTCCTCGGCCCGGATCGGGAGCGACACCCCGGAGGGTCCGACGAACGTCGCCTTCGTCTCGGCGGCATGTATACGACCGGCGATGAGAAGCGCCAGCAGGGCGACGAAGCGTCTCACCGGGCGATTATCAACGAACGCCCCGGCGGCTCACGCTCCGCGGCTGCCGCGCAGCGTTTCGAGGGCGATCATCTGCTCGATCGTCCGGAGCGTCAGCTCGTCCTTCCCCAGCTCGCGAAGGGGCGACCACTCGCTCCGGAGCTCGCGCGACAGCGGGTCGGGCAGCGTCCGGAGCCACCCTTCGATCCGCAGGTCGACGAACTCGCGCTTTTCCTCGATCGTCAGCTCGCGGGCGAGCAGGAGGCGCGGGGCCTCCTCCGCCTCGATGACGGCCTGGAGGACGGTCCAGCGGTCGCCGGGGCGCTCGGCGCAGAGGGCGGCGAAGGCGCCGCTCGACGTCTCCCGGATCAGCTCCTCCTCGCGCGTCGTGGGGCTCTCGTGCTCCTTCGTCTCGTCCCAGCTGTCGGAATCCTCGGCCACGTAGCGGAGGTAGAGCATGGCGAAGAGGCAGGTCGGCGCGACCAGCTCCTCGCGCACCCGCACGTCGGCCCAGACCGCCGCCGCGGCCCGCAGGCAGCGCCGCGCGGCCGCCTCGGCGAATCGCTTCCCGAAGACGAGCGCCGCCGATTCCCGGACGAAGTACGGCAGCTCGCTGGCCAGGATCTCGCGATAGCCGGGGACATGCCGCTCGAGAAGGACCGCGGCGCGCTTGTCGAGCGCCGCGAGGTCGCTCGTGACCGCCGGGAGGCCGAGCGTCGTGCAGCCGAGGTTGTAGACGATTGCCCGCGGGAGCGTCACCCCCTCGGGCCACGCGTCGCGCAGGTCCCGGATGTCCGGCAGCTCCTTGCCGCCGCCCCACTCCACGGGATACTCGGGAATCGACCGCCCGTAGTTGACCGAGCCGGTGGCGCGGATCCTCACGCGCGTCTGCGGGACGAGCCCGCCGAAGGGGGCCAGCAGCGGCGCGATCTTGAGAAGGTTCTCGGTGTGCGCTTTCACGCCGGTCTCGAGGAGGCGGAGGAGGAACTCCCTCTCCGCCGTGCCGACGGCCGGCGCGGGGCGCCTGGCCGCCGCCGCCTCGCGGAACTTCGCCGCGAGTCGCGCGGCCTCCGTCGGGGCGTCGGCCCGGATCCCCTGCATCGTCACGCCGTCCGCCCGGGCGAACTGGGAGATCACCCCTTCGTGCGCCGGGTCGAAGCCGCCGCGGAAGCCGGCCCGTCCCGCGCCGACGAGGAAGGTGACCCGCGGGGCCGGTTCGCCGATTCGCCGCGCATGAGAGGCGAGGCGGCGCTCCGCCTCGTCGCGCCCGGCGATCGTCAGCGTGTAGGCGACGTCGGTCGCGATCTTGCCACTCTGCTCGGCCGTGTCGGACATGGCGACGAAGACGCGGACGACCGCCTCGGAGCCGTCAAACCGCGTCACGAAGTCGGCGGGCGTCGGCAGGTCGGACACGCCGCGGTTCCGCTCGAGGGCCTGGTAGTAGGCCTCGAGCAGCTCGGCAACGTGCGCGAGCGCCCCGACGTTCTCCACGAGCGGGACGAGGCGGACCTTCGCGACGCGCGCCTTCAGCACTTCGCGCTGCGCCACGGGGATCCGCGCCGAGAGGAAGTCGTCGATCCGCTCGGGGAGCCCCTCGAAGAGCCCGTCGATCGCCTGCCGGTAGAGCGTGCCGATCTTGACGACGGCGCCCAGCTCCGCGCGCGAGTTGACCTGGGGCACCGTGATCTCATGGATCGCGTTCTGGGAGGGCGTCAACCCGAGCCGCTCGCAGGCGAGGAGGAAGAGGAAGTTGGCCCGCGCGACGGAAGCGAGGATCTTGGAGACCTTCTCCTCGTCCGGCTCTATCCATGGGTTCGGGACGCGGAACAGCAGGTGGCGGTCCTCGCCCGGGACGACGCCGTGCCTCAGGAGCGCCAGGACGACCTTCTCCGGGACGTCCACCCACTCCGGGCTGATCTGGCGCCCCTCGTAGTCGAGGAGCACTTCCGTGCAGGGACCGAGGAGGTCGGCGATCGACTCCTCGAACTCCTTGCGAGCCTCTACGTAGGGGTTCCACTCGAGATGCGTCAGGGCTTTGTGGGCGCGGTCGGGCGTTCCTTCGGGGGCGGAGCGAAGGGCCCGCGCAAGCTGCTCGGCCCGGTGCGCCGTGGAGTCCGGGTGCTTCGTTCCCGTCAGGCGGACCGTTTCGGGACGCCGCGACGACAGGAAGCCGCGGTGCGCCTCGGCGAACGCCCCGGGATCGAGGTCGTCCAACGCCGCGTAGCCCGACGTCGTGCAGGCGCTCGTCCATACCTCGTCTTCCACCGTCCGCCCCGGCGCGGGCGGCGACGTTGCGCTCGAGCCGGACCGCCCCTTCGCCTCGAGGCGTGTGCGAACCCGGTCCATGAAGACGGCCAGCTCGCTCACGTCTTTCGAGCCATAGGAAAGGCGCTGCCACGTCCCGTACCGGGCCGGGTCGGTCCCCGCGAACGCGGCGAAGGGGATTCCCCCGACGCCGCCGGAGAGGAGGAACTCGAAGGCGTCGACCGAAGTCTTCACGACGGCCCGCTCCGTGACGCCGTTGCGCAGGCGGTCGAACCGCTCCCCCACGAGCCCCGGGAAGGCGAGCGGTGAGTAGAAGGTTCCCCCGAAGTCGGTCCGCGTCACCCCGAGCGGGGCCATCGCGTCCGCGGCCTCGATCATGAAGTCCCGGCGCTCGCGCATGTAGGGAGAGGGGCGGCGGAGTACCGCGAGCGGGCTCTGGAGCGCGGCAAGCGCCCAGTCCTGCGCCAGCGTGGAAGGGGTCGCGACGAGCCACGCCGACAGGTTCGCCAGGATCTCCCGCGCCCGGACGCCGCCCGAGCGGATCTCGTCGGAAATCACCATCCAGCAGGCGCGCGCCCCGGTCGAGGCGCCGAACATGTCCATCTTCGACAGCCCGGAGAGCGTGACGACCCAGTCGCGCCACTCGGGATCCGCGAAAGCGGGATTGACGAACCAGTCGACGTAGTCGAGCCGCTGGTAGACGGAGTCGTAGAGGACGAAAACGCGGTGCTTCACCGCGACGCGGACCAGCTCCTCGACCAGGGCCCGCGGGTAGACCCGGCCGGTCGGGTTGTGGGGGTTGTTGACGATGACCGAGGAGATCCCCCCCGCCGAAAGCAGTCGCGAAAGCTCTTCCGGGTCGGGAAGGAACTCCGGCTGCGTCGTCGGCAGCTCGACGATCCGCTTCCCCGCCCGCTCGATGAACCAGTCGTACTCCCAGCTCGGCCGGGGCACGACGACGCCCGAGCCGTCGGCGCCCAGCACCTCGAGCACCATCGCGAGCCCCGCGCGCGTCCCCGGGGTGAAGAGGACCTCGTCGGGAAGGAAACGGACGTTCGACGCGGGGTAGTCCCTTAGGCCGTCGCGGTTGAAGAACTCGGCGATCTCGCTCCTCACGTCCATCCGGCCCACGGCCGGCCCGTAGCTGTGGACCGTGTTGCGCGTGATCCGCTGGGCTGCCCTTACGACTTCCGGGTGCGGCGCGAAGTCGGCGTTCTTGTAGTCCCCCTGCGTCAGGTCGAGCGCGCCCTCCTGCTGGACGCGGCGCGCGAAGGCGCGGACGAGCGGCTCGGGGGTGGAGAGGGCGCGCGTGGAGAGGCTCCGGGCCGGGATCACCGTCCGCGCGGGCTTCGGGGGCGAGGTCGGAGTGGTCACGGTAGAGGTCTCCCTGAAACGAAAGCCGCCTCCGGCGGGGTGGAAAGGGTTGTATCACCCTGGCTGGTGGCCCAAAAGAGTCTCTCAGATAGACCCGGACAGCCAGCCTCAGCCGGTCGACGCGCTCGGCGCGTGAACACAGCAGCGCTTGCAGTCAACGTAGTCCCTCATCGGGAAGATTCAAGTGAAATCGGCAGTCCGCCTCCTCGTCCCGCCCGGACTCGAGGGGCCGACGTCGCTTTCCTGTCAATCGGCTGCTTGACACCTCACACCTCCAGTAGACCCGTTCCCTGTTTTCATGCGGCTCCTAAGTTCTTGTTCTGAGAACGAGTTTCAGGAAACCCGCCTCCGGTCGAAGGGGTCAAGCCGGAGAAGCGCGTTGTCTAAGTGGGTAAGGATCCCTGTCGGGATCGAGGAGGTGCATGGAAGCCGTCACCCCGAGCACTACGCGGATGTCGAGAGCACCCGTCCCGACGCTGGACATCATCGAGCGGCGACTGCAGTCGGTGGATGCCGGGTCCTCTGGCGGGAAGGGCCAGATCGAAACAACCTCATCCCATCCCCTGGAGGTCCGATCATGCCCGCAAGAAAGGAATCCAAAGCGACCCTCGCCCCTGATCAGCGCCCGCTGACGAAGACCCAGGCGAAACGCCTCGCCGGCCTCACGGACTTGAAGGCGGACGAGATCGCCGGCCATTCCGTCGCCGAGCTGCAGGTCAAGTATCCGTGGCGCGTCGATCCACACCTGTTCCTGTTCCGCAAGATCTGCGGCCGCGTGGTCCGAAAGGACCCCGCCACCGGCGTCGAGTACCCGGTTCCGTTCGCGACGGTTCACGTCGAGGACACGGACTGCAACCTGATCGCCTATTTCCCGAAGCCTCATCCCTGGGGCTGGTTCTTCCCGTTCAAGTGTCACCGCGAAGAGATCGGGACGGTGAAGACCGATGCGTGCGGGAATTTCTGCGTCTGGATTCCGCGTTTCGACATCGACTGGATCCTTCACTGGCGCAGGCTGCGGGTCTGCTTCCCGTACATCTTCATCAGGCCGTCGTTCATCGACATCCTCAAGTACCTCGTCGAAGAAAGAGTCCCGCCGTTCCCGCCTCACCCCCCGGAACCGGGCCCCGATCCGGGCCCGCTACTGAAACAGCTTGGTCCCGAGGTGCTGCAGCGCGCGGGTGATCTGATCGGGCCGTCTGCCGCGGCGCGCCTCGCGCTGCTACGCGGGAATGCCGCGTTCGGGAGCGACACGAAGGCCCGGGATCAGCTCCTTTCCGCCCCGGCGTTCTCGCAGCCGCTGGCCCCGCCGCTGCCCCCCGAGTTCCAGGTGCGTTCCCTTCAGTCCGCCAAGACGGCCGACGCGAACGCGCCGGTGCGGGCGACCCTCGCAGCGACGCTGCACCTCGAAGAGAAGCATCTGGCGGATTTCCGGCTCGACCGCTTCATCGGCCCGTTCTGGAGGTGCTTCGACGTCTTCCTGCCGGAATGGACGGCCGTGCTCGACGTACCGGACATCACCTTCCGGGTCACGCAGGACGTGAACGGAGACGGCACCGAGGAGACCGTCTACTCCGAAGGCTTCTTCGACGTCCGCTGGAACGACACGACGACGACGGACGTGACGCTGTACGCCTCCTCGATCGCGCTGATCTCGACGGTGTGCGAGCCGCCGGTGGTCCCCTGCGGCAACGTCCCCGCGATCCTTTACGCGGGGCTGATGCCTCTCACGAACCTTCCCGCTCCGGCGGATCCCTATCTCGACAACGTGACCGGCTACGCCGAGCGGCCGAACCGTCCCCATCCGTCCGGAACCTTCGTCGATCCCGTTCCGCATCCGCTCGCCACGGCGCCCTTCTGCTGGACGCTGCAGCTGTACGGCTGCACGCGCATTCCAAAGGCGGCGTACTACCGCGTACGCCGGAAGACGGGTGGCGGCGCGATGGTCCCCTTCGTCGGCCTGACCTGGCCGCTGAACCGCGCCGTCGGGGGACCGCCCTGGCAGACCTGGCCGGCTTCGGACCCGGCCGGTTGGTATCCGATCCTCAACCCCAGCGACAACTGGTTCCCTCCTGATCTCCTTCTGGAATGGGCGACGACCTCGGCGTCCGACGACCTCTACACTCTCGATCTCCAGGTCGCGAACGCCGCGCATGCCATCCTCGCCACCTCCGCGCTGGTCCGGCTGCGCATCGACAATTCCTACCCGACGGCGCAATTCACGGGGCTGCGCTGGCGGTTCTCCGGAGGGGCGTGGCAGGCGCTGCCGCTGATCTGCCCGGTCATCGCGCGCGGCGTGGCGCCACAGGACATCGAGGTCGAGGTCGATTACACCGTCCTCGCGACTCATCTCCGCTCCGTGGAGCTCGAGGCCTTCGGGTGCGGCGGCGGCTCGATGTCGGTGCTGTCGGCGCTCTCGACCATTCAGCACTGGCACACGGGCCCGCTCGACAACTCGGTCGCCCAGACGGCGCGCTACTCGCTCTCCCACCTCGCGCTGGCGGGGTCGTACGGCTTCACGATCGACGCCCGCAGTCGCGCCTTCAATCCGTCCGGAGGGGACGGGGGACACCTCGTGGACTGGAACTACGACCCCACGTACAACTATGTCACGCCGCAGATCAACGTCGCGATCGTCAATGCATGAATGACGGCGGGCGGCGGGCGGGCCACGCGGTCCGTCCGCCGCCGCCATACACTGACGGCTCATGAAGGCCGACATCTTCTCGTTCCTTCTCGCCGCGCTGGCCGTCTGGCGCGTCTCGCACCTCCTCGCGCGCGAGGATGGACCGGGGAACTCGATCGTCCGGCTCCGCCGCTCTCTGGGAGCAGGGTTCTGGGGAAGTCTCCTCGACTGCCTCTACTGCCTGAGTCTCTGGATCGCGGTGCCGTTCGCCCTGCTGTTCCAGCCGACCCTCGCCGAGTTCGTCGTCCTCTGGCTGGCCCTTTCCGGGGCGGCATGCCTCCTCGACCGCCTGGCGGTCCCGCCGGTCGTCATCGAACCTCTTCCGGAGTCACAGACGCACGTCGAAGCCGGAAAGACGTGAGAGGAGGCGGCTGAACATGGGTTGTTGCGGCGAGAACAGAAGGAGGGCGGCGATCGGGTACCCGTCCGTGACCCGCGACGCGCCGCCCCCCGACGGCCGGGCGGGCCCGGAGTCACGGCTTAGGCTCACCGGCCATTCGGCCATCCTCGTCCGGGGCCCGGTGAGCGGCCGCTCCTACGCGTTCACGAAGGAGAAGCCGGAGCAGGCCGTCGCCCGCTCGGATGTCGAAGCGCTCCTGCGCACGGGTCTCTTCGTCTCGGCATGATCCGGAGGAGACCGAGAAGAAGACACAGAGAACGACGGCTCATACGGCACCTGGACCCGGGTCGTTCCAGCTCCGAGGGCCCCGACTCGTCTCCGACGCGAAAATCGCGGCAAAATCAGGGCCGGGGGGATCATGAAACTCTTCGTCCCGAGAGAAGCCGGAAGAGACGGAGACGGCGAGCGGCGGGTGGCGCTCGTCCCCGAGTCCGTCAAGAAGCTCGTGAAGGCCGGCGTCGCCGTCGCCGTCGAGCGCGACGCGGGGGCCGCCTCGTTCATCGACGACGGCCGATTCGTCGAGGCCGGCGCCACCATATCGACGGATCCCGGCACGGCGCTCGCCGAAGCCGACCTGGTCGCGAGGGTCCGCGCGCCCCTTCCGGCCGAGGTGGAGCTGATGCGCCCCGGAGCGATGCTCCTCGCCCCCCTGATGCCCACCCGGAACCTCGACCTCGTCCGAAGGCTCCTCGCCCGCCGGGTGACCGCCTTCTCCACGGACGCCATCCCGCGCATCTCCCGGGCGCAGGCGATGGACGCCCTCTCTTCCATGGCCTCCATCGCCGGCTACAAGGCCGTCATCCTCGCCGCCGACGCCCTCCCCCGCTACTTCCCGATGCTCATGACGGCCGCAGGAACGGTGCTGCCGGCCAAGGTCTTCGTGATCGGGGCGGGGGTGGCCGGCCTGCAGGCCATCGCGACGGCCCGGAGGCTGGGGGCTGTCGTGGAAGCCACCGACACGCGCCCGGCGGTCAAGACCGAGATCGAGAGCCTGGGGGCCAAGTTCGTCGGCGTCGACACCTCCGAGGAGGCCCAGGACAAGGGGGGGTACGCGAAAGAGCTCTCGCAGGAGTTCTACCGGAAGCAGGGGGAGCTGATCGCCCGGCACTGCGCGGCCGCCGACGTGGTGATCACCACCGCACTCATCGGCGGCGTCATGGCGCCGAAGCTGATCAGCGCGGCGATGGTGGAGAAGATGAAGCCCGGCTCCGTCATCGTGGACCTCGCCGCGCCGGGGGGCGGGAACTGCGAGCTGACCCGACCCGGCCAGACCGTGGAGCACGGCGGCGTGAAGATCCTCGCCCCCCTGAACCTCCCGTCGGAGGTGGCCTCTCACGGCAGCCTCCTCTACTCGAGGAACCTCGCGGCGTTCCTCCTCGCGTTCGTGAAGGAGGGGGCCTTCGCGCTCGACCTCTCGGACGACATCCTCCGGGAAGCCACCATCACCCACGACGGCAAGGTGACCCACAGTCCCACCGCGAAGGCTCTCGAAAAGTCGGAGAAGGAAGGAGCCCCCCGATGAACTTCGATCTCCTCGTCTCGCATCTATGGGTCTTCCTCCTCGCGACCTTCGTCGGGCTTCTGGTCATCCAGCGCGTCTCGCGCCTGCTTCACACGCCCCTCATGTCCCTCACCAACGCCATCTCGGCCATCGCGGTCGTCGGCTCCATCGTGGTGGCGGGACGCCAGGAGTCGCCGCTCAGCACCGTTCTCGGCACCGTCGCCGTGACCGCCTCCATGATCAACATCGTCGGCGGCTACCTGATCACGTACCGGATGCTCGCCATGTTCAAGAAGGGGAAGCGCCCGTGATGGGGAGCGAGCACGGAATCGAGGTCGTCTACGTCCTCTCCGCCGTCTGCTTCATCCTGGCCCTCTACTGGCTGAGCGCGGTCCCCACCGCCCGCCGGGGGGTCCTCACGGGCGTCCTCGGCATGGCGCTCGCCGTGGGCGGGACGCTGCTCAAGCCCGAGATCGTCAGCTACAAGTGGATCGCCGTCGCCTTCGTGATCGGCACCGTCATCGGCGTCCCGATGGCGATGATGCCGATGACCGCCGTCCCCCAGCGGACGGCCCTCTCCCACGCCTTCGGCGCGCTGGCCGCGGCCCTCGTCGGGACGGCGGAGTACTTCCTGCGCGCCGGGACGCCGGAGATGGACCGGTTCACCATGGGGGCCCTTGGCCTCGAAGTCATCCTCGGCTTTTTGACCTTCACCGCGAGCCTGATGGCCTTCGGAAAGCTCCAGGAGGTCCTTCCCCAGCGCCCCATCACCTACCGGGGGCAGAATTTCGTGAACCTGGGGATGCTGGCCGCGGCCGTCGCCATCGCGGCCTATCTCGTCGTGGTGCCCGGGAGCCGGGCCCTCTTCCTTCTCATGTCGGGCCTCGCCCTCGTCTTCGGCGTCCTTCTGATCATCCCCATCGGCGGCGCCGACATGCCCACGGTCATCTCGCTGCTCAACTCGTATGCGGGGCTCTCGGCCGCGGCGATGGGCTTCGTTTTGAACAACAAGCTCCTGATCATCGCGGGCTCGCTGGACGGCAGCTCGGGCCTGATCCTGTCGATCATCATGTGCAAGGCGATGAACCGGTCGTTCACGAACGTCCTCTTCGGGGCGTTCGGGCAGGTCACGGCCGCGGCGACGGCGTCCGGCGAGCAGAAGATCCATCGGAGCGCCAGCGCCGAGGAGGCGGCCAGCATCCTGGCGAACTCCTCTTCGGTGATGGTCGTCCCCGGGTACGGGATGGCCGCCGCCCAGGCCCAGCACAAAGTGCGCGAGCTTTACGACGCGCTGACCCGCCAGGGGGTGAGCGTGAAGTTCGCCATCCACCCGGTGGCCGGACGGATGCCGGGGCACATGAACGTCCTCCTGGCCGAGGCGGACATCCCGTACGACGCCCTCCTGGAGCTGGAGGAGGCCAACTCCGAGCTCCCCCAGATGTGACGTGGCGCTCGTCATCGGAGCCAACGACGTGACGAATCCGGCCGCCCGGCACGACAAGGCGAGCCCCATCTACGGCATGCCGATCATCGACACCGACAAGGCGCGCACCGTGATGGTCATCAAGCGGAGCATGAACCCGGGCTTCGCCGGCGTGGACAACGAGCTCTACTACCTCGACCGGACCCTCATGCTCTTCGGCGACGCCAAGAGCTTCGTCGGCGAGCTCGTCAAGGAGATCGACGCCCAGAGCGCGGGTTAAGTGGGCTGGAGACTCGGCCCCGACGGGCACAACGAAACGAGGCGGCTTGCGCCGCCTCTATATCGGTCCGGGGGTCTGAAGAGACTACGCCGCCTTGCGGCTCGCGATCTGCTTCGGGCCACCGACGCCGATCGAAATCGTCTTGGGCTTGGCGTTCTCCTTCTTCTGCATCGTGACGTAGAGGACCCCGTCGACGAGGTTCGCGTGGACCTTCTCCGGGTCGATGTTGCTCGGAAGCGTGAAGCCCCGGACGAACTTGCCGTACGAACGCTCGACACGGTGGTAGTTCTTCTCGCTGGCCTTCGCGTCGAACACCCTCTCGCCCTCGATCGTCAGAACGCCGTTCTCGACTCTCAGGGTCAGGTCCTCGTTCTTGAAGCCGGGGAGCTCGGCGGTGAAGTTCAGGGTCTCCGGCGTCTCGGCGATGTCCATGGGAGGAGCCCACGACGCCGCGACCTCGTCCTCACGCCCCTGGATGCGGAACCCCTCGTTGAAATACCGGCTCATCTGACTCTGAAAGCTCTGGGGTTCGAGGCAAGTGTGATTCCGTCTGACTAACAAGAGATCTGCCTTCCGAAGACGTCTGATTGTCTTCCGGACGAACTAATCCTTTATGTGGGATTTTCGTCGACATCGCTAAATATATGACTTTAGTTGAATATTGTCAAGTTTTCTTCCTCAGGGAGCAGATGCAAAATTGATCATCGTGGGGATTGAATCCACGTTCTCTCCAGAACTCCCTCAGGAAGACCCGGATATCCAGCTTCAGCCAGCCGCCACCCAGCCTTTCGCCTTCAGCCGGCCGAAGAGGAGCTTGCCGGCGTCCATCAGCCGCGCCGGGACCTCGTGCTTCTCCTTCGGCACCCAGCCCAGCGTGTGTCCCGCCTCGTCGACGGGTGCGGTCGCTCCCCCGTATCGACCTCTATGAGATATCATATGACCTCCTATGAAGGTCAGTTCCCCTTTCGGCTCCCAGACCCGCACGCGCCTGCTGCTCGCCGTCGAGCTGCTCGGACAGAGCTACTCCCGAGAGCTCGCCCGGCTCCTGGGGGTTTCGCTTTCGTCCGTGCAGAAGGCCTTGGCCGGTCTCGATCGTGACGCCCTCATCGCCAGCCGGCTTATGGGTTGCACCCGCGTTATTCAGCTGAATCCCCGGTATTTCGCAGCGGAACAACTCCGAGCCTTGATCGCCAGGCTGGCGGCCGAGGATCGCGATCTCAAGGCGCGCATCGCGGTGCTCCGGCGGAGGCCGCGTCGCATCGGGAAGCCGTTGTGAAGATCACCTCGCGATCTTCCTTGAGACAGGTTGCGGCCGCGGTGGCCGATACGCTTCGAAGGGCACGGATCCGGGCCGTACTCACCGGTGGCGCCTGCGCGACGATCTATTCCCGCGGCGAGTACCAGTCACGGGACATCGACCTGATTCTCCAGTCGTCGCCGGCCCAGGGTTCGCTCGATGAGACAATGGTAAAGGTGGGCTTCCTCCGTCGCGGGGACTGCTACGAGCACCCGGACTCCTTGTTCTTCGTCTAATTCCCCCGCGGACCCCTGTCTATCGGGTCCGACACCTCGATAGAGCCGGCCGAGCTCCCGGTCGGCGGCGTGTCGGTCATTCTGCTGTCGGCGACGGATTCCTGCCGGGATCGCCTTGCAGCCTTCTACCACTGGAAGGATCGACAGAGTCTGACGGCGGCTGTCGGCATAGCCGCCCGGCACTCAGTCGATCTGGAGGCCATTCGCTCCTGGAGTACGCGAGAAGGTGCGACTCGGGGTTTCGAGGAGTTCATGGTTGATCTGCGTGCCGCCCGCGCGAGACGGCGTCGAACCAGCCACTCGAAGAAACGAGGCTAGCCGTCTGATCTGAGGTGGGAGAGCCGTCCTCCTCGCCCTCTCTCCCGCCTCCTCTGAAACTCCCTCAGAAACGCCCGGATATCGAGCTTCAGCCGGCCGCTTTCGGTCCCTGCTATTCCGCCTTGTCGCTCCAGCTCTGCTTGCCGACCTTCCAGGCGCCCCCCTCCTGGATCATCTCGACCTTCCCGTACGAGGGCTTGGGCTCGCCCTTCGTCTTGCCCGTGACCGACAGCGTGGCCTTGGTCCCGTCGACCTTGAGGCCCGTGATCTTTTTCTCGTCCGGGGCCATCGCTCCGAGGAACTCGACCACGTCCTTGGGCTTCTTGTTCATCTCCTTGGCCTGGGCTTCCAGCTGCTGCATCGCCTCGGCCGGAACGACCTTCTTCCACGCCTCGACATCCCCGGCCTTCACGGCCTTGACCCAGGCCAGGTAGGCCTTCGCCTGCGCGCTCGCGGCCACATCGCCTCCGGCCTTCGGCGGGTTGGCGGCGACAACGGGAAGGGCCGCGGCCACGAAGAGAGCCGCGAGGGTGAGATGGAGGAAACGTCTCATGGAGCTTCCTTTCTAGAGAAAAGCGCGACGGGTGCCGCGCCAGGTTGGCTTGAGCGGGACCGATTCTAGCGCCCGAACGCGTGGATCTTCCCCCCACGCGCCACGGAACCATTCGGAGTTCCCGGCGAACCGAGGCGAGCGTGTGACGCTGGGCCTTTCTAGAAATCTCTCAGGAAGACCCGGATATCGAGCTTCAGCCAGCCGCCGAGCCAGCTTTTCCCTTCCAGCCGCAAATCTGCCGCGTGGAGGCTGTTACCCCGTCTTCAGGTCAGACCCCCGGAGAGAGAAGCACCTTCTCGAGCTGCGCGATCAGCGGGGGGGAGTTCTTGTCGATCGTCCGGAGAACAACCTCGAGGTCGACCGTGGCGTAACCGTGGATGATCTCGTTTCTCATCCCCACCGCCCGACTCCACGGTATCTCTGGAAACCGGGCGCGAACCTCCGGCGATGTCTTCGATGCCGCTTCTCCGAGGATCTCGAAGAGTCTCTCGAGGGCGAGCACCCGAATCTCGTCGTCTTCAAGGTCCTTCAAGGTGCGCCCGCGGGCGAACTCGACCGCCTTCGTCGCGGCATCGAGCATGTGCCTGAAACGGATCAGCTCGTCATGCTGCGTCATGCAGCGGGACCGCCTCGCGAAGGACCCGGTCGCGGAAGTATGGACTGAGCGCCTTTGGCGTCTTCAAGTCCACTTCGCGCCCGAGGATTCCGATCAGTTCTTCCTTCATGCCGACAAGCTCGAAGAACCCCGGAATCGCCTGCGGTTCGAACTCCACGAGCACGTCGATGTCGCTGCCGGGCTCGAAATCGTCCCGCAGGACAGACCCGAACAGGGAAAGCTTCCGGATGTGGTTCCGCCGACAGAAATCGCCAATGGCTTCGGGTGAGGCCGCGATTCGCCTGATCAGATTCATCCGGACCGCTTCCATCTCAACTCAATCGTACGCTCAGGATCCGGAAGCACGCCTCCAACCTTCGGGCCCGTTCATCTCCTTCAGAAGTCCCTCAGGAAGACCCGGATATCCAGCTTCAGCCAGCCGCCGACCCAGCTCTTCCCTTCCAGCCGACCAAAGAGGAGCTTGCCGGCATCCATCAGCCGCGCCAGGACCTCGTTCTTCTCCTTCGGCACCCAGCCCAGCGTGTGTCCCGTCTCGTCGTGAATCCGTATGGCCAGCGTGTCGAACTTGTTCGCGGGCTCTCGCAGGAACGGCAGCAGCGTTCCCGGCTTCAGCTGCGGCTCGATCTCCTTCACCGGCTGGTGGCTCGTCCCGGCCACGTGGCACTCCAGAAGGAAGATCTCCTTCGCGAACGGCTTCAGCGTCCCGTCCTTCCCGAACGAGCCGTGCATCAGCGCCAGGAGCGCCGGGTCAATGGACGACAGGTCCGTTCCCATCCCCGTCCGCCATCAGAAGGGCGAAATGCTTCGTCAGCTCCTTCGCCTGTCGCGAAAGCTCCTCCGCCTCGGCCGCCAGCGCCTCGCACCGCACCTTCACCCACGCCTCGTCGCTCAGCTGGCGCTCCAGCGTAAAGGGAGACTCCGAGCGGATCGAGACGATTTTCTTCCTCTGGGTCTCGACGTGCTTCGTAAGCACCTTCTTCTCGTGCTCCAGCGCATCCATCGCCGGCGTCTCCTTCGGCGCAATCTTCCCTTCCGAAAGCACTACCAGCGCGCGCATCCCTAGCAGGTCGTTCAGGCGATTGGCCTCCTGCACCTTGAACCAGAGCTTCTTCTCGTCGTCAGAAAGGTCCGGATGAAGATCGGGGTGGAGCTTCTTCACGAGGATCAGATAGAGCTTTCGCAGCTCGTCCGTCTCCTCTTTCGACAGCAGCCCCTTCAGGTGCTCCGCCGCGGCCTTCACCTTTTTCGCAGCCGCCTCCAGCCGCTCCGTCCACTCCGCCGCCTCGCGTTCCAGCGTCGCCTCGATCCGCGCCGGGTCGGGCGCCTTCCCGGCGTTCAAGTCCGCCTGCGCGAGGTCGATCGCCCGCTTCACCCGCGCCACCTCGTACTTCGCGGCCAACAGCTCCAGGTCCGCCGGCCCCAGCCGCACCTGATACAGCGCCAGAAGGTTCGGCCGGACGAACTCCACCAGCTCGTCCACCTCGGCCAGAAGCGCGGCCAGTTCCTCGCGCAGGACAGCCACCTCGGCCGCGAGGGTGGCATGTGCCGGGTGAAGCGCCAGCGTCGGATTCGACATTTCGGGTCTCGTTATTGTCGCGCCTTTAGGACACTCCAACCGGCCACACATTCTCCGATCTGCAGCGACTGCCGCCTCGCGCTCAGACGTGAGCGCGCGAGGACCGCTTCGGAAACTCCTCGCGGATGACTCTTCGAAGGATTGACTCGAGAGGCTCATCGATCCGCCGGACGTGCTCGCGAAGCGCGGCGTTCATCAGGGTCTGATAGTTCCCTCCGCCGGCGTCGTTCACCTTTCGACGGAACCATTCGACGATGTCCGAATCGAGCCGGATGGTGATGCGCGTCTTGCCTTTCGGCACACGAACCACGGCGCCCCGCTTAGCTCCCGCGAAGTCGTATTCTCGTTTCATAGATCACCCTTCGTACTGCGCGCGCTCGCGGGCAGTGGCCTTCCGGGCCGAAATGATTCGGATCGCGCTTCCCCGCCACGTGTAAGCCACGGCTAAGACCCGGCCGAGCGTGTCCATACCGACGGTAACGAACCTCTCCTCGTCCGGGTGATCGTCGGCCGCCGTCAGTGCTCGCGGGTCCAGAAATACTTCAACAACGTCAGCGAAATCGACGCCGTGCTTCTGTCGGTTCGCTATGGCCTTCGCCGAATCCCAGACGAAGCTCATGTCATGAGTATGTACGAATGTACGTACAAGTCAATGAGCTGACGGCCGGCATCCAGTTCTGCGCCACCGAACCTACCTTGGGCCCTCGACGTTCACACGATGCGCCGTTGCCTCGACACCGTGATCGCCAGCCACGGCCAAAACC
This sequence comes from uncultured Acidobacteriota bacterium, assembly GCA_963801475.1. Lineage (GTDB taxonomy): Bacteria > Acidobacteriota > Thermoanaerobaculia > UBA5066 > UBA5066 > DAOMFB01. Next base: position 389,791 of record CAWDEX010000002.1, read on the forward strand.
GAACAGACAGTGTCTGTTCCCGGACCCTTCCGTGCCTCTTTCCTTAGAAGTCTCTCGGAAACACCCGGATCTCCAGCTTCAGCCAGCCGCCGTCGCCGCCGATCGTCAGCGCGACTTTCGTCCGGCTGCCGTCAACAGCTCCTCGAAGAGCGGCACGAGATCCGATCGGCCGAGGGCTTCTTCAAAAGAGGACATCAAAGACCGGACGCGCACGGCGTCGAATCGGGCGTCCGCCTGTCGCAGGATTCCGCGGACGTCCTCCAGGTCTTTTTCCCGCCCCGCGAGGATCTTCGTGACGACAAGGTCCTCCGGGCTGATGACGGGCACGCGGACCCCGCCGATGGACGTTGTCGTCGCGCGGGCCAGAAACTCCTCCTCGGGACCGGGACCTGCGAGAACGGCATCCACCGGGATTCGGGACGGTTCGTGTACCAAGGGCAGAACGCGCGTCTCTCGTGCAAACGCCTCCGGGTCGGAGACGCGGCTCGCGAAACCGGCCCCCCGCATCGCAGCGAGGAAGGGACCCAAGTCGGTCGAGCGGAGCCGAATCGTGATGTCCACGTCGGCGCTCAGCCGGGGCGTTCCCCACGCCTGCACGGCCTGCGCACCAAACAGATACCAGCCATCGCACCACCGTGGCAGCACGAGGGCCAGTGCCTGGAGCAGCTCAGGGACGCCGGCGGGCTGCGACACTTCGGAAGGCGGCGCTGACGCGAACGTGCGTCTCCAGGTCCCGCCTCCGATCCTCCTCGCTCGGCCAATCCGGACGCTGCCGCCGAACCTCTCGTCGCAGTTCGTCGCCCACCCGAATCGCCTCTCCACCGCCATGCTCGGCTCGGAGCCGCGCCCAATACTCCGCCTTGCCCGCGGCCAGGAGACTCCAGTCGCGAAGAGCAAAGCGGCGGAGATCGGCGGCGTTCATCGAAATCATCTTACCGCCTGCTGACTCGCGACCGGGGCCTTTACCGCGGCTGGTTCCGGGGACTCACCCTCATCGAGCCCTGAGTAGCTGGCGCTCGTGCTTCACCCATCCGCCCATCCGTGGACTCTGTATCTGGAAGTCGGCCCAGACCCCATCCGTGGGAATTCAACCGAACGGAGAGGGACCGATGGGCTACGTGACCGACGAGCGCCACAGGGGGGCCATCGGGGACCTTCGGGCGTTCCAGCGACCCGGGCTCGAGACGATCAGGCGCTACATCCGGGGAGAGCTGCCGGCATTTCCGGTTTCGAGGCTCGTCGGGATGAGGCCGACCTCGGCGGGCCTCGGCAAGGCGGCGTTCACCATGCCGGTCACGCGCTGGCTCGAAGACGGCTTCGGCCTCTACTGGGGCGGCATCTACGCCCTGTTCGCCGACGCTCCTCTGGCGGCAGCCATCTGGACGACGCTCCCAGCCGGGAAGGCGGTCGCGACGTCCGAGCTGAGCTTGTCCTTCGTCAGGCCGATGAACCGAAAGACCGTCAGCATGGTCGGCCGGGCCGAGACCGTCCATTCGGGTAACCAGGTCGGCCTCTCGATGATCCAGATAACCGATCAGGAGGGACGCTTGCTGGCGTTCGGGAGCACGCGCTGCCTGATCTCCGACGTGCCGGTCCGGCCCGACGCCGAGTACCCCCCGCCCGACTTGGGTCCGTCCGACCCGCCCGACCCGTACCTGCGCCCGGCGCCGGAGGAGGGCTACTTCACCCGCGACGAGGTGCTGAACGGGACTCCGATCGACCTGCAACGACAGACGATCGACCCCCGGCACGCCTTCCCCGTCTGGCGGCTCACCGGCTATCGGCCGACGGCCGTCGAGGACGGGCACATCGAGGCCGTCCTTCCTTCCGCCGCATGGTTATCGAACGGAGGGCCATCGATCTACGGAGGCCTGCTCGCCTGGGCCGCCGAGTTCACTATGGGGGCGTCGGTCTATTCGACCCTGTCCGCGGGCGACGTCTTCGCGACGCTGGACATGCACATCCGTTTCACGAGGCCGGCGCTCGTTGGCAAGGGGGACCTCGCCCTCTCCGCGTCGGTGCGCCACCGGGGCCGGCTTCTACGCGTCTCCTCCTGCGACATCGACAACGCGGAGGGAAAGCGCGTGGCCATGGCCACCTCTTCGGCCCTGGTCGTCGAGGGGGGCGTGCGCGAGCTGACGAAGGGCCGGTTGCCTCACGAGATCCTCGCGGGAGCAGAGGGAGACGGCGACCATTCGGGCTGAGGGAGGAGACGGTGCAATTCAGTCTCGACCTGTCGATCGACGTCCTTCGGCGCCCGCCTGCCACGCTGGACGTGCTGCTTGGGGGCGTGGACCCGGCCTGGGAGCGGGGCACGGAAGGACCCGACACGTTCAGTCCGTTCGACGTCGTCGGCCACCTGATCGACGGCGAGGAGACGGACTGGATTCCGCGAGCCCGCATCATCCTCGCCCGGGGGCCCGACCGGCGTTTCGAGCCGTACGACCGGTTCCGCCATCGGAAGCGGAACGTGGGTCGCACCCTGGAATCCCTGCTGGCCGAGTTCGCGAAGCTGCGCGCCGCGAACCTGGAACTGCTCCGGTCCTGGAAGCTCACCGAAGCAGAGCTTGACCTGCAGGGCGAGCACCCGACCTTCGGTCCGGTCACGCTCCGCCACCTGCTGGCGGCCTGGGTCGTGCACGACCTCGGACACCTGGCCCAGATCGCCCGGGTCATGGCGAAGCAATACCGGTCGGAGGTCGGCCCCTGGGCGCCGCACGAACCGGTCCTGACCGATCACGAGGTTCCCCGGTCGTAAGCTCGGGCCTTTCGGGCGGCCGCGAGTAACGCAACAAGAACTCGCCCGTTCCGGACGCTGTCTGTCCGAGGCCAAGTACCATGTTGCGAACCGTGCCGAGAGAACGCCGTCCCGCCAAGTGTCCCGCCTGCGGCGCCGAGACCGTCGCGAGGATCTTCTGGGGTCTTCCGGCTGGCCCCGTGCCCGGCAAGGTCGTCTACGGCGGCTGCTGCATTCCCGAAAAACCGCCGAAATGGGCCTGCGAGACGTGCGAGCACCAGTGGGGGCTCGATGAAGACTTCGACCCCCGGCCCGACTCCCGGAAGCGAAACCTGCCGCCGCCCATACCCCCGGTTTCCGGGAAGGAGGGATGACACCGAACCCGGATCGGAGTAATGTTTATCGGCTTGGCGGCGCGCCAGGCACGGTTCTTTGAAGCTTCAGGCAGCCCCGCCTCGGGCTGCCAGCATGAAGAGCGACGGCGAGGAGATTCGGCTCCTTCGACCCGTCCGCCACCCGTAGTCCTTACGGTGGTCCAGCCGACCGGATTGTCCGGATCCATGCGCGATCGAGGTGAACCCGCCTTCTCCACGAAAGGACAGCTCATGAAGAAACCAAAGCGTTCCCGGGTCGTCGCCTGCAGAGTGCCTCTGCCTCCCGACCATCCGATCTTTCACAGAATCTCCATCGGTCCCGTGCTGCGGTTCGGGCCCGGGCCCGTGCCGAAGCCCGCCGAGGAGAGGGTCCTCTACTACACCGTCGCCTCCGAGAACATCGGCGTCGTCTTCGCGGACCCCGACAAGGCGCGTCACGTCTCCGCCATTCACAAGGCCATCGACGAGGCCAAGAGCTGGGGCGAGTTCGCGGAACTCCTGCCGGACGGCGAGTGGAACTCCATCGTCGGGAGATGGGAATCCGTCGATCACGACATTCCGGACCCCGCCGCGGAGTTCGACTCGTCGGAGATTCCGGGCTACTGCGACGGCGACTACCCCGACTGGCTGCAGAAGGAGATGCTCCGCCTCCTGCCGCGCGATCTCTGCGAGAAGTTCGGGAAGATCGAGACTTCCGTCTTCAACGGACTGTTCCTCTTCATCCCGCCCGAGAACCTCGAACCGCTGGTCACGGCGCTGGCCGAGCGCGGCATCCGCGTCGAACACACGCCGGACCTCTGGTTCCACTGAGGACCTTCCCAATGGAAGAGAGAGCACCTGTTGAATCCCACGACGGGACCGACACGATAGATTTCCCCCGACTGGGCCACCTGTTCCGGTCGCGCCGGCTTGCGCGGCGCCTGAGGATCGTCGAGTTGGCACGACAGGCCGGCCTTCGAGATAACGCGAGGGTACTCCGGCAGATAGACCGGCTGGAGAAACACGGGCTCGCCCCGCTCCACCTGGTCGAGTCCCTCTGCGCATTCTTCCGAATCGAGCTTCAGGAAGCCCGAAAGGCCTGGAAGCTAGACGAGGCGGATCGCAAGCGCCTCCGGTGGGAGTCCACCGGCGGGCGTCCTTACATCGTCGTCCGCTTCATGGCCTCCGTCTACCGGCAGAGCCGGGTGCCTGAAGGTCTCGAAGGGCCGGACGCGATCCGTTGGGCGCAGGCTTACCTGAGAGACCGCTGGGAGAGTCGGTTCCTGGGCTGCGTCGTCCTCTCGCCCGACGAGATCGCCTGGTTCCAGAAAGACGGCACCTGCCAATTGTCTCGCGACATTGCGCCTCCCTCGATCTCCGTCCGCGGCAGGCGATTCATGTTCACGGATTGAAGTCTGACGCCAGGCCCTATTGATCTTTGAAATATCGGCAGCCCCGCCTCGGGCTGCCGGCATGAAGAGCGACGGCGAGGAGATTCGGCTCCTTCGACCCGTCCGCCACCCGTAGTCCCTGCGGTGGCCCAGCCGACCGGATCGTCCGGACCCATGCGCGATCGAGGCGAACCTCCCGAATTGCGAAAGGACAGCCCATGAACCACCTCCATCCCGCACTCGCCAATCTCTTTCGCGTCCTCGAGCAGGAAGCCCGCGAGGGCCCCGCGGCCGAGGGAAAGAACTTCTTCGAGTCCGACATCATCCGGATGGCCATGGAATGGGCGCGCCAGAACGCCTTTGACGAGGCTTCGGCGGTGGTTCTCCGGAATCTCTCGGCTCGATCGGCCAAGGACGCCGCACGCCTCATCGCCGAGCGCAAGCGGATTCCGTCCCTCGTCGGCGCCGCAGTCGGCAAGAACAGTCACTGAGAGGCCGGAAAGGAGATCTCACATGAAGCGCAAGAGAACCTCCCCGCCTCCGGCAACCCCCCGGCGGGACGTCGGCCGGGACGCCCTGGACCACGTCTTCACGAACATCGGGATCGACCCGGAATGGTCCCTTCGCGACCCCCGCGCCTTCACCTGGTGGGGCTCCCGGTTCGCCACGCGCGTCTGGGCCGAGCCTGAGGTGGACGACGACGGCTTCCTGATCACGCGGCTCCGGGCCGAGACCGACCTTGTCCGCGGCGCCCGGACCGATGCCGCGTCGGACCTTTACCTCGCCGCCATCGGCCGGTTCGCCAGCCTGTCGGGCGTTGTCCGCGACGCGGCCGACCCGGGCACGCTCCGGCTCCACACCAGCGTTTTCGTCCACGCGGAGACGCTCGAGCAGTACCTTCGCATCTTCGAGCCCGCCGTCATCCTCCAGTCGGAGTTGGCGCACCGGACGGCCGCCGTCGTGGCAGAAGCGGTCGGAGGCGAGCCCGCCGAGTCGCCTCACCCCGCCTCCGGCTTTCGGGAGAGCCCGGACGAGATCCTCGCGTTGCCGCAGGTCATTCTCCGCAGGGACGGAGGGTCCTCGGTCTGGGCAGGCCCCGAGATGGCGTCCCTCGCCGAGTTCTTCCAGCGCCCTCCGTGCCTGATGGCGAGCGGCGACGAGGAGGCGTTGACGGCGGAGTTCCCGTTCCTGGGGGAGAGCAGCCTGCTGACGCTCGCCACGGAGGTGTCGAACCCCACCCTCGACCGCGGCCTGCTGGCGCTGCTCCGCATCCCGTCCGGCGGCTCGGAGGAGGAGCGCGCGGCGCAGGCCGTGCGGCTGAACGCCCGGGAGAAGATGCAATACACCCGTACACACTTCGCCGGCTCGTGGTGCGGCGACGACCGCGGCGTGACTTACGTCTCCTTCCTGCCTAACCTCGCCTACGCACCGGGCCTGCTGACGAACCTCGCGGCGAGCCTCGTTGTCCGTGCCCGCTGGATAGCGGAGAAGGTCTTCCACGACGACTGGACGCGGATTCCCGCGAAGTGCGCCCTAGAGAGGATGCAGATCGTGGAGGTGCCGTCGTGAGCGGTCCCGGTCGCCCTTCCAAGGTCATTCCCTTCGCCGCGCGCCGGTCCCGCCCCGCGCTCGAGCGCGAGCTTCGTGCTCGACGGCACGTCGAGCAGCGACGCGGCCTCCTCCTGACATGCGACCCCGGGCTTCGATATGGCCAAGGTGAGGAGATCGGAGCGACGGGCGGCGCCGCGCAGCAGCCTGACCGGCCGCCCGCTCCCGAAGGCCGACGCCCGCCCATGCAACAGCTTCAACGAGACTCCCTGTGGTGTGCCAGATACACAGTGGCGGGGAAATATCCGACCTCGAAAGCCGAAAACATCAGTGCGCCGCCAATCGCTCTCGGAGTCTGAAGTGCTTGCGGCTACTTTCTGGCAGTCATCTGTTTCAGAATCGCACTATGTCCTCCCCCTTCCTCGACCGTCCCGGAAAAGACCGCGTGGCCGAGAACGACCTCGCGTTCGCCATCCCCGATGCCTTCCCTGTTTCGCCTGGCCATACCTTAGTCGTTGCGAAGCGCCTCGCGGCGACCTGGTTCGACGCCACTCCCGAGGAGAAGGCCGCCCTCATTAGTCTGGTCGACATCGTCAAGCAGAAACTCGACCAGCGCTATAGCCCGGCCGGCTACAACGTCGGTTTCAACGCCGGCGAGGCAGCCGGACAGACTGTCTCGCACCTACACATCCACGTGATTCCTCGTTATCACGGCGATGTTCCCGATCCCCGGGGTGGGGTGCGGTGGGTGATACCCGAGAAGGCGGCCTACTGGGCGCGGAGATAAGCATGACACTTTCTCCTCCAGTCCCTGAGGATCAGCTTCGTTTCTTGCAGAACGTGCAGCGAATCCTTGAGGAAGGACTGTTCGTTGCTTCCTACAAGTTCGCTCTGTTGCACGTTCTCGCGGATCTCGCGATCCTACATGGCGGAGATACTGGGAATGAGTTAACTCTGACCACCGACATTATCGCCGAGCGGTTCATCGAACTCTATTGGGGACAGACACGCCCATTTCCGGGGCGCGGCAGGACTGCAGTTCTGCGACAGAACGTCGGGAGCAAGGCCAAAATTCTGTCCGCAGTCGAGACGTTTCAGCAACAGCACAGCTCACGCATCGGCGAGGCGCGAAGAGATGAGTCATCATGGCGAAGTCTCATTCGAACCGTCCGAGCGGTGGTCCATGAGCAGCCGCTCTGGAAGCTACAGGTTATCGGTCGAGTGCGAGTCGAGTTTCTCTACCGAGACGAGGGGACTAAGGACCGGATTCGCCTGCTGCCCGGTGTCATGTTCTGCCTTCGACGTTTTCACGGTCTGATCGTTGAATTAACAAGAGGCAGTTGGGTTCGCTACGTTCGTGCAACTAACAGTGACGTTCTCGGCAATGCCACCGAACTTGAAGAGTTCCTCTTCGGCGCTGAGCGAGCAAACCTCGCCGTTTACCGTCAGATTCTCTTCGAGCCCCAGAAGGGCCGCTGCTTTTACTGCCGCACTGCCCTCGGATCGGCTGCGGAGGTCGACCACTTCGTACCTTGGGTTCTTTACCCAACGGACCTCGGCCACAACTTTGTTCTCGCGTGCCGCGCCTGCAACGGAGACAAGCGAGACCGTCTCGCGGCCTACTCCCATCTCGAGAGCTGGTCGACGCGGAACGAGGAGATGGGCCCGATGCTCACGGATCGATTCAGCCGCGCGGGACTTCCGTTCAATCTCGCCGCTATGCGCCGGATCGCATCGTGGGCTTACGCGCGGCTCGAGGCATCGAGGGGACTCTGCTGGCAGGGGAACCTGCCCAGAGAAGAGCGGATGGTGATCCTTGAGCCAGAATGGAGACAGGTTCTCGGAGAAGTTGAGCCTTAGCGTTTGGAGTGGGTAGCTTCACGGACGGACGACCTTGAGCGCAGGGCACGGAGCCACTTCCAAGAAACAGGTGGGTAGTGGAGGGGCTCGACACGCAGATCTGGGCCAACCAACCGAGGAAGCTGGGGCTCCGGCCTTCGCGGTGATCGGGTCGGGAAGGTAGGCCACTCGAAGAGAAGGCGCACTAGCGGCTGAAGAAGATGACCGCATCTGTAATCAAGAGGCACCGCGGAGCGGATGGCAATGCCCGCGCGGTCGAAGCGGTTCGATAATGTTCCCATGGCCTTCAAGGACCGTCCCTATTTCCGGCGTCTGCAGGAGTTCGACGACCTGATGCGGCGGCGGCGGACGGTGACGACCGCGACGCTCGCGGCGAAGTGGGAGACCTCCACGAAGACCGTCCAGCGCTTCATCGACCAGATGCGGGCCGACTTCGACGCACCGATCGAGTTCGACCGGGCGCGGAAGTCGTTCGTCTACACCGACCTCGACTACCGCGTGCCGTGGCTGCCGGTGGAGGGGAAGGACCTGTTCGCCATCGGCGTGGCGATGAAGGTGCTGCAGCTCTACGAGGGGACCCCGGCGGCCGACGACCTGCGGAAGGTCTACGTCCGCCTGTCGGAGTTCATGCCGCCCGAGATCCGCGTGAGGCCGTCGTCGCTGATGGAGCGGCTCTACATCCACCCGCAGCCGATCCGCCTCGTGGACCCGCGCGTCTGGGAGGCCGCGGCCGACGCGCTGCGGGAGAAGACGGCCGTCGAGATCGACTACCGGAAGCCCGGGAAGACGCCGGAGCGGCGGACGGTGGAGCCGTACTGCATGCTGCTGGCCGGCTCCGACTGGCTGCTGGCCGCGCGCGACCCCGAGGACGGGAAGGTGAAGACCTTCTACGTGAACCGGATCGTGTCGGCAAAGGGGACGGGGAGCCGTTTCGCCATTCCGAAGGACTTCGACCCGGCGAGGCACTTCGGGGAGTCGATCGGCATCTGGGTCGGTAACGCGCCGTTCCGTTTCCGCGTCCGGCTGGACAAGGAGGTCGCCGCCTGGAGCGAGGAGGTGCGCTGGCACCCGAAGCAGAAGGTGACGCGGAACGGCGACGGGTCGATCGACCTGGAGCTTCCGGCCGGCTCGCTCTGGGAGGCGCGGCGCTTCGTCCTGTCGTTCGGGCGGCACGCGAAGGCGCTCGGCCCCGACGAGCTAGTCGCCGACCTGCGCGAGGAGGCCGCCGCCATGGCGGAGACGTACCTGGGTTGACCTCGCAGCCGTTTCCTCGATGAGAGGAAACGGACTGTGTCGGAGAAACAGGGCGATAGAATCCTCACGATGTCCAACGCCCACGCGTCTCACCGGCTCGAATCCATCCTGTCGCGCGTCGCGAAGGGGGAGCGAATGATCCTGCGATCGGGACGGAAGGCCGTTGCGGCGATCGTTCCCATCAAGGATCTGATGGTGCTGGAGGCGCGTAAGGTGCGGTCCGTTCGCCCGACGCCGGCTGAGGTCGCGGAAGTCCGGAAGGCGCGCGCCGGGCGCGGGTCGGTTTCCGCCGCCGCCCTGTTCAAGGAGCTGGGGCTCTGAACCGGTACCGGGTCGAGTTCTCGTCCCACGCAGCCCGACAGTTCCGAAAGCTCCCAGCCTCGATTCAGGGACGTATCAAGCCGCGGATCCTCGCGCTCGCGGCCGACCCACGCCCCGTTGGGGCCGTGAAGCTCACCGGGTTGGATGCGTTCCGAATCCGCGTCGGCGACTACCGTGTGGTCTACGAGATACGGGACGACGTTCTTCTCGTTCTGATCCTCTCGGTGGGGCACCGGAGAGAGGTCTACGGGTAGGTTCTGTCTCTCAGGTCCGGGTGAGAAACCGCGGCCGCGATCAGCCTCGAGTTCCCGCGGACCGAGCTGACGTGCCTCTTCTTCAGAGGCTTTCACCCGAGATGGTGGGGGTGCGCCGTCTCGGGCTCAGCTGTCGCTGAATCGGGATGGAGCCCGGAACTAACGACAAGGTGGTCGGGAAGGCACTTCGCTGGTTCACGCCCCCGTGATCAGGGCGCCTAATCACGAAGGCGCGTGCCTGGACGCGACCTCAGCTCGTCTTCAGGAGAGGTCTCGGCAGACTCTAAACGTGTCTGGCGGCGGCGTAGGGGTTGACGGCCTTCTGCGCGTTCATCCAGAAGTCAGGCGAGGACCGAAAGGCCACGCCGAGCCTCAGCGCCATCTCGACCGTCACGGCGCACCAGCCGTTGCCGATGCGGTTCACAACCTTGCGGCTGCGCCCGCCGGGCGCGCGAGCCTTCACGCAGCGCTCTTGCGGCGCTCGGCCCGGTAGGCGTGCCAGAGGTCCCAGCCCGTCTGCATGTTGAGCCAGAACTCCGGAGACGTGCCCAGAAGATCGGCGAGGCGAAGGGCGGTGGCGGCGGTGACGCCGCGCTTTCCCCGGATCAGCTCGTTGAGGCGGTTCGTCGAGATCTTCATCCGGCGCGCCGCGTCGGCCTGACTGATTCCGAGTGGCTTCAGGAACTCCTCCAGCAACATCTCGCCGGGGTGCGTGGGCGGCCGCTTCATCCGGCGGACGTCGACGGGCGAATCAGTGGTAGTCCTCACAGCGCACCTCCCATGCATGGCCATCTTCGAACCGGAACGTGATACGGAACCTCTCGTTGACCCGGATGCTGTGCCGCCCCTTCAGGTCGCCTTTCAAGGCCTCCAGGCGATTCCCGGGAGGCACTCGCAGGTCGGCCAGCGCCTTTGCCGCCTGAAGGGCGTCGAGCTTTCGAGGAATCAAGGCCCATAGCTCCTTCGGAAGCCGGCGAGCGACCCGGCTGTCCTCCCCGTAGAAGACGTGTTCCGTGGCCGCGTCGCCGAACGACCGGATCACGAAAGGAGATTATACATGGATACCGTGTAGGAGAGGATTTGTCTCCCGCAGACCGGCGAGAAACGCCAGTGCCCACACGGAAGACGTACTTTGCCCGGCCGCTGGTGGGAGAGGACCTGGTAGACGAGCCGCCAGCCGGACGTCACCAGCCCGGTCCCTTCGCGCAACGGGAGATCGGGGTCTTCATCCCCTTGCGGGTCGACTCGCTCATCCCCGGAATGGAGAGAAGGTGGAGCGTCTCCTGGATGGCGTCCCACTCCTCCTCGGAGATGAGGATGGCGTTCTTCCTGCGCCCCGTGATCCGGATCGGCTCGTGCCGCTCGGCGGCCTCGTCGAGGAGACCGTAGAGCCGCGTGCGCGCTGAGGTGGCTCGAATGCTGGGCATGACGACCTCGCGACAGGAATTGGACGGAAAAGCGTACGGTTCGGCCAGGAACTCTCGCCCGGGACCGTCTAGGTGTCGAGGCGGGAAAGGCCGGGGCGAGGGGGAGGTCGGGGGGCGGCTCAGCCCTTCGGTCCGTCTCGGACGGAGAGAATACTCTCGACCAGCGGAATGAGGGCGGGTAGATCGGTCTTCACGGTATCCCAAATCCGGTCGTAATCGACCGTGTCGTAGCCGTGAATGATCCGGTTTCGAATCCCGATCATGGCTCCCCACGGAAGGTCCGGCATCTTCTACCGGGATTCCTGCGGCACGCGTGAGGCCGCTTCCCCGATGACCTCCAGGAGCCGGGTGAGTGCGAGCTGCCGAAGACGGTCTTCGTCCAGGTCCTTCCTCGTCATCCCATCGACGATTTCGCGGGCCTCGCGAGCAGCGTCGAGGATGTGCCTCAGATAGACGAGCTCGTCATGCTGCGTCATAGAGCGATACCGCTTCGCGGATGACGCGGTCGCGGAAGTACGGACTCAAAGACATCGGGGTTTGGAGGTCGACGTTTCGCCCGAGTATGCGACCCAGTTCTTCCTTCATGTCGAAGAGACCGAAATAGCCGACGCCGGCGCCTGGCTCGAACTCCACGAGAATGTCGATGTCACTCTCGGGCCGGAAGTCATCACGCAGGACCGACCCGAAGAGCGAAAGGCGCCGGACACGGTGCCGCCGGCAGAAGTCGGCGATGACTTCCGGAGGCACGGCAAACCGTTCAGCGAGGGCAATTCCGCTTGTTTTCATCCCACTACGATTCTACGTTGACTCAGGTTTCCGGCAGGTGAACGTCGGTGCGGGAGCGAGTAGAGATCTCGACAGGATTCACCCGATGTCAAACGCCCGCACATCTCACCGGCTCGAAACGAGCCTGTCGCGCGTCGCGAAGGGTGAGCGGATGATTCTGCGATCGGGACGGAAACTTGAGTGGGGTCGCGTCTCAATTTTCGATTATCTTCTTCGAATCCCACCAGCCTCCGCCGTCTTAGACTCGGCCTGCGTTCATGAAGACAGACGACCCCGTCGACCCTTCGGCAATCGACGCAGACCGGACTCTCGATCGTGACCCGTCGCGCCCGCCCGCGGCCTCGACGACTGAGGGGCTCCCCCGCGAGATCGGCGGCTTCCGCATCCTCGGACAGCTCGGCGAAGGCGGAATGGGGATCGTCTACGAGGCCGAGCAGCAGAGCCCGCACCGAAGGGTCGCTCTCAAGATCGTGCGCGGCGGGCACTTCGTCGACGAGCAGTACCTCCGGATGTTCCGGCGGGAGACCGAGACGCTCGCGCGGCTCACCCACCCGAACATCGCGGCCATTTACGAGGCGGGCCGCACGGACGACGGCCAGCACTTCTTCACGATGGAGCTGGTCCAGGGCGAGACGCTCGCCGCGTGGGCCCGGCGGCGCCTCGGCGGCGACCAGCCGAGCCCGGCGCAGATCCGCGAGCGACTGCGCCACTTCGTCACCATCTGCCAGGCCGTCAACTATGCGCACCAACGCGGCGTCATCCACCGTGACCTGAAGCCCTCGAACATCGTCGTCACGGACGCCGGTGCCAAGATCCTCGACTTCGGCCTGGCGCGCATCACCGACGCGGACGTGGCGGCGGCCACGGTGCTGAGCGAGGTCGGCCTGATCCGGGGGACGCTCCCGTACATGAGCCCGGAGCAGGCGCGCGGCGACAGCCGCGACATCGACCTGAGGACCGACGTTTACTCGCTCGGGGTCGTCCTGTACGAGCTGGTCTCCGGAAAGCTCCCGTACGACACGCGGAGCGTCTCGGTCGTTCAGGCGATCCGCGTCATCTGCGAGGAGCCTCCCGCGGCCCTGACGACGGATGCCGACCTTTCGACGATTGTCGCCAAGGCCATCGAGAAGGAGCCCGACGGCCGGTACCAGAGCGCGGCGGCCCTGGCCGAGGACGTCGAGCGCTACCTCGCGAACCAGCCGATCCTCGCGCACCCGCCGAGCACGGTGTATCAGCTCAAGAAGCTGGTCGCGCGGCACAAGGGGAGCTTCGCGGCGGCGGGGTTGATCGCGGTGCTGCTCGTGGCGCTGGGCGTGACGATGGTCGTGCAGGCCGGGCGCGTGCGGAGAGAGCGTGACCGGGCGGCGGCCGAGGCCGCGAAGGCGAGCGCGATCAACTCGTTCCTCCAGGACGCGCTGGGCGCCGCAGACCCGTGGTCGAAGGGTTCGCGCAACGTGTCGCTGCTGGACGCGCTCAGGCAGGCGCAGGACAAGGCGCGCACGGCGTTCGTGAACCAGCCGCTCGTCGAGGCGTCGGTGCTGCAGACGATCGGGACGACGTTCGGAAACCTCGCGGAGTACCCGGAAGCCGAGAAGGCGCTGCGCGCGTCGCTGGACCTGCGCGTGAAGGCGGCGGGCGCGAAGAGCGCCGAAGCCGCGGAGTCGCTCGGGGCGCTCTCCCAGATGTACGCCCTCTGGCGGAAGTTCGACGAGGCGGAGAAACGCGCCCGGGAGGCGTTCGAGATCTCGCGCGGACTCCACGGCGAGAAGAGCGTGGAGGCGGCCGCCCGGACGTACGACCTTTCCAACGCGCTCTTCGGTCTCGGAAAGCCCGCCGAGGCGAAAGCGCTCGCCGAGGAGATCCTCCGGATCGTGCGGGGACGGGGCGCGGACCGGACGCCCGAGTCCGCCAAGGCCGAGACCGACGCCCTCCTCATCCTCATCCAGGTCGCCACGGCCGAAGAGGACTACAAGAACCTCACGGCCCTGTCCCGTGAGCGGCTGGACCTGTTGAAGAAGCGGCGCGGAGACCGGCACCCGGAGGTCGCCCAGGCCCTGAGCGATTACGCCCTCGCCCTGATGTACACGGGCGACTTCGCCGCCGCCGAGCGCGCCTACGGCGAGGTCATCGAGATGGACATCGCGCTCCTCGGGGAAGACCACCCGGAGGTGGCGTCGGCGCGCGAGAACCTGGGGAACGTCTACTTCCGGAGCGGTCAGCTGGACAAGACCGCGAAGAACCTCGAGGTCGTGCTGGCCATGCGGAGGAAGGCCCTGGGCGACGACTCGGAGCCCGTGGCGCGGACGCTGGCGAACATGGCCACCGTCTACAGGAAGGCCGGCAACGACGAGGCCGCCGAGAGGACCTACCGCGAGGCGCTCGAGCGGCTGACGAGAAAGCTCGGGCCCGACCATCCCGACGTCGGCATGACCCTCCTCGGCTTCGGCGACCTCCTCAGGAAGAAGGGCAACTTCCCCGAGGCCGAGGCCGCGCTCTTGCGCTCGCTGGAGATCCGCGTCAAGGCGTTCGGGGAGAGCAACGACATGGCGCAGCGGACGATCAAGGTGCTCGTCACTCTCTACACCGAGTGGAAGAAGCCCGCGGAGGCGGCGGCGTACACGGCGAGGCTGAAGCCCGTGGAACCGCAGGCCCCGGCCACCGCTCCGCGGTAGCGGGGGGTTACGTTCCGCTGGCGCCGATCACCGTGGGAGCGACGATCGAGGTGGAAAACGTCGGGGCAAGGGAGAGGTGGGAGGGAGGGGGCCTCCGCTTTCAGAGCCCGCGATACGCCTTGCCACGAAGCCTGACGCGCGTCACCGTCACGATCCGGGCTGCATCGGCGACCTCATAAAGTATCCGGTAGTCGCCGACCCTGATCCTGTACAGGCCCTGGTGGCCGGCCATGGCCTTCGCCCCGTGCGGCCGCGGGTCATGTTCAAGCCCCAAGAGATGAGGATCGAGGCGCCTTCGGGCAGAGAGGGGAAGCTTCAGGAACTCGCGCTGAGCGGACGAAAGGAATTCGAGCCGGTAGGCCACGCCTTACAGCCCGGCGCGCTTGCGGACCTCGGAGTAGGAAATCCGCTTTTCCTTGGAGTCGGCGAGTCGGGCGAGCGAGATGCCGACGTCGAAGCGATCCTCCAGCTCCTCCAGAAGCCTCAGGTCCGCCATCGAGACGACCGCGGCGACTGGCTTCCTTCCCCGGCGGACGATCACCCGCTCGCCCCGGCAGGCCCGGGCAAGGGTGGACTCGCTAACGGAGGAAGGCGGCTTCCGGGCAGCGGCTCGACTCATGGCTTGATGAATCTTACGGCGTTTCGGGTGCCGCGGCCTACGCCCCCTACCTCATCGCGGCGGGAGGAGGCTGCGCGGCTGATCACGGCCGAATCAGAAGGGCCGAGGGGGGACCCGTTGCCGGATCCCCCCTCGATGGTGGAGGCGGGGGGAGTCGAACCCCCGTCCGAAGTACCCGTGCGTCGAGATTCTCCACGCTCAGCCCGGACTTATTTGTTTAGCCACCGCGTCGTCAGGTCCGGGCGACCGGGCGCGGCAGCGAACCTGGACATCTCGGATCGGCCCTTCAGGTGGCGGGGCCTCTCCCAGCCCGACTTTCGCGTCAGAAACCGGAGCGCCTCGGGCGAGCCCCCCGACTTCCGTCACGGCTCTAATTAGGCCGCGAGAGCGAGTTCGCTGTTGTTGGCAGCTAAATGTTGCCGTCGTTTTTACGAGTCAAACGGCCTGCTCGGCGTGCTCCTCGATCGCAAGATGCCCCGTCGAAACCGGTGCGCCCCCGATCGACGGTATTTTACTCCCCCGCGCTCCTTGACGATGCAGCGCGCTCTCCCGTACCGTCGGGTCCGGTGAAACGGGCTCTCCGGAAGAACAGCGCGGCCGGCCCCCCCGTCCTCGTCGTCGTGACGACGGTGGGGACCGAGGAGCAGGCGCTGGACATCGCGCACGACCTCGTCAGCCGGCACCTGGCGGCCTGCGTCAACATCGTCCCCCGCATCCGCTCGGTCTTCTTCTTCAAGGGAAAGGTGAACGACGACTCGGAGTGGATGCTCTTCATCAAGTCGGCGCCGGGGAACTTCGAGACGGTGCGCGAGGCGATCCGGAAGCTGAACGCTTACGAGCTGCCCGAGATCCTCGGGCTCGACGTTTCCCACGCCGACGCCCTCTTCGCCCGGTGGGTCGTCGACTCCTCGACGCCGCGCCACCCGCCCGCGAAGCGGAAGAAGCCGGCGAAGTCGAAGCGCGCCTAGACGGCCGAAAGCGCCCGGTCCAGGTCCGCGAGGATGTCGGCGACGTCCTCGATCCCGACGGAGACCCGGACGAGGCCCGGCGTGATGCCGCGGCGCTCCCGCTCGGCCGGCTCGACCGAGGCGTGGGTCATGGTGGCCGGGTGCGAAATGAGGCTCTCGACCCCCCCGAGCGACTCGCCGAGGGCGCAGAGCTTCACGCGGTCGAGCATCCGCCTGGCCGCCTCCTCGGAACCGAGGTCGAAGGAGATCATTCCGCCGAAGCCGGACATCTGCCGTGCCGCGAGGGCGTGGCCCGGGTGCGTCGGCAGGCCGGGATAGAGGACGCGGGAGACCTTCGGGTGCTTCACGAGGAAGGCGGCCACGGTGCGTCCGCTCGCGTCGTGGGCGCGCATCCGGATGGGCAGCGTCTTGATGCCGCGGGTGACGAGGAAGGAGTCGAAGGGGGAAAGGATGCCGCCGGCCGCGTTCTGGACGAAGCCGATCTTCGCTCCGTCCTCCGGGTCGGCGCAGACGACGGCCCCGCCGACCGAGTCGGAGTGGCCGTTCAGGTACTTCGTGGTGGAGTGGACGACGACGTCGGCGCCGAGGGCGAGCGGCTTCTGGAAGAACGGCGTGGCGAAGGTGTTGTCGACGGCGAGGTGGACCTTCGCGCCGTGCCGCGCCGAGGCCTCCCGGGCGAGCGCCGCGATCGCCGCGAGATCGGCGATCTCCATCGTCGGGTTCGTCGGCGTCTCGGCGTAGATCATCCGCGTGGCCGGCCGGATGGCGGCCTTCACGGCGGAGAGGCTCGAGGTGTCGACGTAGTCGAAGCGGATGCCGAAGTTCGCGAAGACCTTCGAGAAGACGCGGTAAGTGCCGCCGTAGGTGTCGCGGCTGACGACGACGTGGTCCCCCGCTTTCAGAAGGGCCAGCATCATCGTCGTGATGGCCGCCATGCCCGAGGCGAAGGCGTGCCCCGTCGCGCCCCCTTCGAGCGCCGCGAGGAGCTGCTCGAGGGCGAGGCGCGTCGGGTTCTTGGTCCGCGCGTACTCGTAGCCGCTCCGGGGCTTCCCGAAGGCCTCCTGGACGTACGTGGACGTCTGGAAGATCGGGACGGCGACCGCCCCCGTGATCGGCTCGGGCTCCTGCCCGGCGTGGATGCAGAGGGTGTCGAAGCCGGTCGTCTTTTCGGTCACAGGATCCCCTGGCTCATGTAGCGCTCGGCGCCGTCGGGAAGGATCGTGACGACGCGTTTCCCCGGGCCGAGGCGCCGGGCGATCTTGCGGGCCGCCACGACGGCGCAGCCCGAGCTGCCCCCCGTCAGGAGCCCCTCGGTGAGGGCCAGCTCGCGGACGGCCGCGAAGGCCTCGTCGTCGGGAACGGTGATCACCTCGTCGAGGGAGTCTTTCGGAAGGATCGTGGGCCAGAACGACTGGCCGATCCCTTCGACCCGGTGAGGGCCGGGCTTGCCCCCGGCGAAGATGGAGCCCTCCGGCTCGACGCCGACGCGGTGGAGGTTCGGGAGGCGCTCTTTCAGGAACTGGGCGACGCCGGCGAAGGTGCCGGCCGACCCAATGCCGATGGCGATGGCGTCGATCCGCCCGTCGGCCTGCTCGAAGATCTCCGGCCCCGTCGTCTCGTAGTGGGCCTGGGGGTTCGAAGGGTTCGCGAACTGCTGCGGGACGCAGGCGCCGGGGATCTCGGCTTTGAGCTCGAAGGCCTTCCGGATGGCCCCCTCCATCCCCTCGCTGGTCGGGGTGACGACGACCTTCCCGCCGAGCGCCGCCATCAGCTTCTGCTTCTCGATGGAGAACTTCTCGGGGACGACGAGGATGACGCGGTAGCCGCGGCGCGCGCCGACGAGGGCGAGGCCGATTCCCGTGTTGCCGGCCGTTGGCTCGATGATGGTGCCGCCCGGCTTCAGGCTGCCGTCGCGCTCGGCCGCGAGGATCATCCCGATGCCGAGGCGGTCCTTGACGGAGCCTCCGGGGTTCAGGAACTCGCACTTGGCGAGGATTTCGGCGGCTCCGGCGCCAGCGAACCGCGTCAGGCGGACCATCGGGGTCCCGCCGATCAGATCGAGGACGGAGTCGGCCACGACGAGAGGGCGGGCCGCGCGGACGGTCATGCGGGGGGTCACTCTAGCAGGAGATCGCGGCGGCCGGACACCGACCGGTCGGACGCCGCGGAGGAACGGCCGGGAAAAACAAGAAGCCCCGGAGCCCTCTCGGACTCCGGGGCCGGATGGCCGGGCTCAGCGCCCGCCGGTGCGGCGGTCGCGGTAGCAGTCGCGGCAGTAGACAGGCTTTCCGTTCGTCGGGTTGAACGGAACCTGCGTGGCCTTGCCGCAGGCGTCGCACGTCACGTTGTAGAGCTGGCGCGCGCCGCCGTCACCGAAGCCGCCGGTCTTCCGCTTGTCGCGGCAGACCTTGCAGCGCTTCGGCTCGTTGGAGAACCCCTTCTGAGCGTAGAACTCCTGCTCATTGGCCGAGAAGATGAAGGGGGCGCCGCAATCGACGCAGGGGATGGTTTTGTCCGTGTACATCAGGAAACTCCGTGGTCGCCTCTTACGACCGGGGTGAATTCGCGAACGTCCCTTTGGGAGCGTTCGCCGGTGGATTGGCTCGGGAAACTTTTACCGGCTCCGGGACTTCGGGAGGCTTCGGTGGGGCCGTTTCCCAAATGGGCCCCGGGGATATGGGAATGGGTGGAAACCTCCTCAGACAGAAATCCTCGTTCCGGCCGTTCCGGGGGTGGGACCACGGAGAAAGACGGCGTTTCCTGTATTTGACGGGAAAACCCATCAGGAAATCAAGAAAAAAACGAGGGGGGCCCGCGTCGAGAACGGGTCTCAGGACTCCCCCACCCTTACCGCGTCGACCAGCCGGTGCGTTCCGAGCTTTACCGCGGCCGCCAGAAGGGCCGGCCGGTCGACCTTCTTCAGCGCCTGCCCGGTGGCCGCGTCGGCCAGGCCGACCGCCTCGACGGCGAGCGCCGGCTCGGCGGCGAGGGCCCGAACGACCATCGAGACGACCTTTTTCGCGTTCTTCTCCCCGAGGCTGACGAGGAGCTGGCCGGCCAGGAGCGCCCGGAAGAGCGCCGGCGCCACGCGCCGTTCGTCGGGGGAAAGCTCCGCGTTGACCGGGTCGGTCCGGAGCCCGTCCGCCTCGCGCGGGACGGGCCCCGCCGGGACCGTGAAGAGCGTCACGGCTATTTCTTCGCGGGGCGGGGGACGTAGATCTGGGTCCCGCGGAAGGGCCGGACGATCTGGGCGATCAGGTCGTCGAGGTCGGCCTTCCGCTCGACGAAGTCGATCTCGTTCGTCTCGACGACGAGGAGGGGGCTGTCGCGGAAGTGGTAGAAGAAGTAGTTGTAAGCCTCGACGAGGCTCTTCAGGTAGTCGGGCGAGATCCCCTTCTCGAAGGTCCGCGCCCGCTTCCGGATCCGCGACAGGCAGACCTCGATCGAGGCCGTCAGGTGGATGACGAGGTCCGGGCGCGGGACCGCTCCGGAGATCGACGTATAGAGCTTGTCGTAGAGGGCGATCTCCGCGTCGTTCAGCGTGAGGTACGCGAAGATCTTGTCCTTCTGGAACGTGTAGTCGGAGATGACGAGGTTCTTGAAGAGGTCGATCTGGGCGATCTCCTGCTGCTGCTGGTAGCGCGACAGGAGGAAGTACATCTGGGCCTGGAAGGCCGCCCCCTTCTTCCCCTCGTAGAAGTCGGCGAGGAAGGGGTTCGTGACGTCCTCGAGGATCTGCGTCCCCGAGAACCGCTTGGCGAGAAGGCCCACGAGCGACGTCTTTCCGACGCCGATCGGGCCTTCGACCGCGATGTACCGGAGCGGGAACTCCTTCGGGGTGGGGGCCGGCACGGCGGCGAGCTTAGCGCGGAAGCGCGGCGCTCCGCGACGGTCGGCGTACGCGAATTAGCGAGGGCCGGACGCGACCCCGCCGACCCTCGTATAGTTTTCGGATGGACACGGACGAGCTGAACCGGCTGATCCGCGAACTGAACCGGGGGCAGGGGGAGCCGCGGGAACCGGCCGCGCCGGACCTGGAGCTGGTTCGCGGTGACGAGCCGACCCTCCCCCTCGAGCGGGCCTCGATTCCTCCCGCCGGATTCGAGGAGAAGGTCTCTCCCGCCCTCGCGGCCCTCCTCTCCGAGACGGCGCGCCGGCGCGCGACCGATCTCCTCCTCGTACCCGGAACCGGGCCGGTCCTCCGGATCGACGGATCGCTCGAGAAGGCGGTCGGAGAGGCGGCTCTCTCCGCCGAGGGGGCTTTCGACCTCCTTTCGCCCTCCCTCTCGGCCGAGCGGCGCCGCCGGTACGTCGAGACGGGCGCCGTCGACTTCTCCCTGCGTATTCCCGGCCTCGGCCGCTTCCGCGTGAACCTGCACCGGACGCGCCGGGGCGCGGCGGCCGCGCTCCGCGTCCTTCCGAAGCGGATCCCGCCCCTCTCCGAGCTGGGGCTCCCGGAGATGCTCTACGACCTGACGAAGTCCGCGCGGGGCCTCCTTCTCGTCACCGGCCCGACCGGCTCCGGCAAGACGACCACCCTGGCCGCGATGGTCGACCGGATGAACCGGACGGAGAAGCGGCACATCGTGACGATCGAGGACCCGGTCGAGTACGAGCACGCCCACGCCCAGTCGATCGTCGAGCAGGTGGAGGTGGGCGTCGACGCCCCGAGCTTCGCCGCCGCGCTCGTTTCGGCGCTTCGCCAGGATCCGGACGTGATCCTCGTGGGGGAGATGCGGGACCTCGAGACGACGCGCACCGCCGTGACCGCCGCCGAGACCGGCCACCTCGTCCTCGCGACGCTCCACACGAACGACGTGCCGCAGACGATCAACCGGGTCCTCGACCTCTTCCCCTCCGAGCAGCAGGTCCAGGTGCGGCAACAGCTCTCGCTCGCCCTTTCCGCGATCGTCTGCCAGCAACTCGTCCCGAAGAAGAACGGTACGGGGCGCGCCCTAGCCGTGGAGATCGCGGTGGCGACCGACTCCTTCCGCGCCCACATCCGGCGCGGGTCGTTCCATCAGCTTCACCAGGAGATGACGCTCGGGAAGCGGTTCGGGATGGTGACGATGGAGGAATCGCTGGCCGCCCTCGTTCAGGCAGGGACGATCTCCGAGACGGAAGCCCGGCTTCGTTCATCGCACCCGGAACTGCTCTCCCGGGAGCGACCTCTCCCCGGCGCAGGGGAGTGACGCCGGGTTGACGCTGTCACCGGGACTGTCCGCTCATGGCGTAGCACGACTCCGCGTCGCCGCACCCCATGTTCTGGTTCGTGTTGTCGGGGCCCGGGACGGGCGCCGTCGCCACGACGCCGGCGGCCGACATCACCTCGTAAGGGACCTGTGCCTTCGCGTGGTGCCGGTCGAGGAGCGTGAGGGTCAGCGAGAGAAGGATGGCCAGCGAGACGCCCAAGGAGATCCGGGGTTCCTTGCGGGCGGCGGGGCGGGGCGTGTCGTT
This sequence comes from uncultured Acidobacteriota bacterium, assembly GCA_963801475.1. Lineage (GTDB taxonomy): Bacteria > Acidobacteriota > Thermoanaerobaculia > UBA5066 > UBA5066 > DAOMFB01. The sequence continues at coordinate 411,438 of CAWDEX010000002.1, forward strand.
CATGGCGTCCTCCTTCGTGGCCGACCTTCCGTTCCTGATCCGGGAGAAAAGCTAGGGCGCGGAGGAGCCGCCCGTCAGAGCATCGGCGTGCGTTATCTTCGCCGGATTCATGCTCCGCATCAGCGGATCAGGCCCAGATGCAGCGCCTTGGCGACGGCTTCCGACCGGGAATGGACGTGGAGCTTGTCGTAGACGCTCCGGATGTAGTTACGGACCGTGTTGACGCTGACGCAGAGCCGGTCGGCCGCGGCCTGATAGCTGTGTCCCTCGGCGAGCAGGCCGAGGAGTTTGACCTCCTGCGGGGCGAGGCGGGTCGCTTCGGCCGGCGGCGGGGGGGTCTTCCGGAAGAGCTCCACGACCTTGCGTGCGATCTCCGGCGACATCGGCGACCCTCCCCCCTTCGACTCCCGGAGCGCCTCCAGGAGCCGCGCCGGCGGCGTCGCCTTCAGAAGGTAGCCGCTCGCGCCGTTGCAGATCGACTCGAAGATCCGCTCGCGCTCGGCGTGGATCGTCAGCATCAGGACCTCGAGGGACGGGTGCCGCTCGCGAACGACCCGGACGCCGGCGGTGCCGGAGATCCCCGGCAGCTGGATGTCCATGAGAAGGACGTCGGGCAGCTCCCGGGGGAGCCCCTCGAGCGCATCCTCCACGGAGGCCCAGGCGCCGACGCAGCGGAACCCGGCGCTCCCGTCCACGAGGACGCGCAGCCCCTCGCGGATCGCGTCGTCGTCCTCGACCAGGCCGACGAGGACGGTGCCGGCCGGATCGGGCCCCGGCGCCGTCATCCGCTCTTCCCCCGGAGCGGGAGGACGAGGAGCAGCCGCGTCCCCTTGTCGGTGGCCGGGGCGATGGTCAGTTCCCCCCCCTTTCGCATGGCGCGCGCCTGCATGCTCAGGAGCCCGCGACCGCGATGGAGGCTGGACTTGAGATCGTGCGCCGGCGCGACCTCGATTCCCTTTCCGTCGTCGGCCACCTCGAGGACGACCCGGTCAGCCTCGAGGGCCAGCTTCAGGGCGGCGGTCTTCGCGCCGGAATGCCGGGCGATGTTGGTGACGGCCTCCTTGAAGATGAGGAAGAGCTCCCGCCGGATCTCCGGGGCGAGCCAAGCCCCCGGCTCGGCCGGGGCGTCGAAGATCCAGGCGATCCCCTTTCCGTCGAGGACATCGGACGCGAAGCTCCGCATCCGCGCCACGATATGCCGGAGGTCATCCTGCTTCGAGTCGATCGACCAGATCGCGTCGCTCACCGAGCCGACGAGGGCGCGCGTCGTCTCCGCGATCTCCGAAAGCAGCGTGGCGGCTTCCCCCTCGCCCACCTTCTGCCGTGCGACCTCGGCGAGAATCGCGATCCGCGTCAGGCTCGAGCCGATGTCGTCGTGAAGGTCCTCCGCGATCCGCGTACGGACGCGCTCGATCTCGAGGGCGTGACGAAGGCGGTATCGAAATGCCATCCAGACGGCGGCCGCAACGACGGCCGCGACGCCGGCCCCCGCGAGGGCCAGTAACCATCCGCTTTGCCAGAATGGCGAAGGGATCGCGACCCCCCCGGTCTCCGGGGCCGCGCTCCCGGCCTCGCCCGCCACCGCAAGCAGGACGAGCACGACCCCCGCCCATCGGGCGCGACTCCGTCTCACTCCGGAATTATGGGCCCGGCGTCACCGACCGCGCAGCAGGACGTCCGCGGCGCCGCAGGCGAAGAAGACGATCGAGAGCCAGCCGTTCGCGGTGAAGAAGGCCGCGTCGACCCGGGAGAGGTCCCCCGGCTTCACGATGGCGTGCTGCCGGACGAGGAACGCGCCCGAGAGGACCACCCCGAGGCCGAAGAGAATCCCGCCCCCCGCGAGGACGAACGCGCCGTAGAGACAGACCAGGGCCGCCGCGTGGAAGAGGGCCGACACGAGGAGCGCCCGGCGGTTTCCGACGCGGGCCGGCAGCGACTTCAGCCCCTGCTCCCGGTCGAACGCCTCGTCCTGCAGGCTGTAGATGACGTCGAAGCCTGCCACCCAGAAGACGACCGCGACCGAGAGAACCACCGGGAGAAGAGCGAACTCTCCCGTCACGGCGATCCAGGCGCCGACGGGGGCGATGCCGAGCGAGAGGCCAAGGACGAGATGCGAGAGGGCCGTGAACCGCTTCGTCAGCGAGTAGCCGAGGACGACCGCGAGGGCGACGGGCGACAGGATCAGGCAGAGACGGTTCAGCTGCGCGGCCGCGAAGACGAAGAGCGCCGCCGACGCCACGCAGAAGAGGATCGCGAAGCGGACCGAGAGGACCCCCGACGGAAGCTCGCGCGAGGCGGTCCGGGGGTTTCGCGCGTCGAGGTCGCGGTCGGCGATCCGGTTGAACGACATCGCGGCCGACCGCGCCCCCACCATCGCCACCAGGATCCAGGCGAGCGTGGCGAGCGGCGGCACGCCCCCCGCCGCAAGGACCGCCGCGAGGAGGGCGAACGGCATCGCGAAGACCGTGTGCGCGAAGCGGATCATCGAGAGGGTCGCCGCTAGAGCGTGGGGTGTCGGCTTCGCTTCTGCCGGGGGTGGGTGCGGCTTCGGCGTTGCCTCTGTCGAAGGCGCGCTCACCTCGGGCCGGTCCACCGGAGGCCGGAGACGCCGATCCGGATGCCGAGGAGGTCGGCCACCCGGAGCAGATAGGCGTCGAGCATCTCCTCCGCCGTCCGGGCCGCGTAGAAGGCGGGAACGGGCGGGGCGACGATGCCCCCCGCGCGTGTGACGGCCGCGATGTTCTCGGCGTGGACGAGGGAGTAGGGCGTCTCGCGGAAGGCCAGGACGAGGCGCCGCCGCTCCTTCAGGCAGACGTCGGCCGCCCGCTGGAGCAGGCCGCGCGAGATGCCGTGAGCGATCGAGCCGAGCGTTCCTCCCGAGCAGGGGATCACGGCCATTCCGCGCGTCACGAAGGAACCCGAGGAGATCGGCGCGTCGACGGCCTCCTCGGAGTGCCGGACGACCTTCGCCCGGACTTTCTTCGGAAGGGCGGCCGCCGCGACGTAGTCCGCGCCGGTCCGAAGCGACGGATCGACCTCGTCCCGCGCCACGAGGAGGGCCCGGCTCGAGACGACGAGGTGGAGGGCCGGGACGTCCGGCGAGGCGGCGAAGAGCTGCAGGGCCCGAAGGCCGAGGCGGGCGCCGCTCGCGCCCGAGACGCCGAGGACGAGGGGGAGGCGCTCGCTCACGGCGCCTAGTTTCGCATCCCACCTCTCTCCGGCCGGACTCTGGCGACAGCTTCTTCTGTCGCCTTCACCCCGAAACGTCGGGAGCGGGGAATCCCCTCTTGCGCGCGGCTGCGCCGCGCGTTCTCAAGAAAAGTGTCAGAGCGGCCTGACAGTGCTCGTCCTTCGTCCATCTCCGGCCCGTCCCCGTATCTCTTTCCTTCAAAGACATTTGCAGGCCATCGCTCGTTTGCGGCATCCGTCGTGCGCTGGGCCGGGCATGCCCGCGAACGACCGATCCGAGAGGAGGGCCCGACGATGAACTGATCCCCTGACGCGCACCCGGACGCGCCGGGACGACCCGGAAGGAACATCTGGTCCCCCGTTTCCCGGTTATCCGATTCGACCATCCCGTTCGATCAACCAGCAGCAACAGAAAGAAAGGAACTCACGATGGCTCTCCGTCCGCTCACCCGCACCCTGATCGTCCCCGTCCTCGGCCTCTCCCTCTCCGGGCTGGCCGGGGCCTCCGCCGCCACCGAGACCGAGCCGGCGAAGAAGGTCGTCAACGTCAACACGGCGTCGGCCGCCGAGCTGACGCGCCTTCCGCGCGTCGGCGAAAAGCTCGCCGACCGGATCGTCGCCCACCGCCTGAAGAACGGCGCGTTCCGCCGCGCCGAGGACCTGATGGAGGTCAAGGGGATCGGCGAAAAGATGTTCCAGGGGCTGAAGCCTTACGTCGCCGTCTCCGGCCCGACGACCCTCACCGAGAAGGTCGGAGGGAAGGGCTCGAAGGCCAGCGCCAAGGGAGGCACGAAGGCCGCCCGACCCGCCAAGACCCCGAAGAGCACGAAGAGCGCGCCGCCCGACGCGAAGGCAGGCGCCTGATCCGTCTTCCCGGCGCGGGGCGGTGCTGCCGCCGCTCCGCGCCCTTTCCTCCGACATCAAGGAGCCTTCCATGCACCCTCTCCGCCCCGCCCCCTTCGCCCGCGGTCTGTCTCTCCTCGAACTGCTCGTCGCCCTCGCGCTCCTCGGGCTCCTCGCCGGGGCCGCCGTACCCGCCCTCTGGAACCTTCTCAAGAAGACTGCCCTCGACGCCGCGACGACCGACGTCGTCCTCGTCTTCCGGCTCGCCCAGAACCGCGCCATCCTCCTGGGGCGCCACACCGGCGTGAAGTGGTTCTCGAAGAACGGCGACGTCGTCCTGACGGTCTACGAGGACGCAAACGGCAACGGCGTCCTGACGGCCGACATCAAGGCCGGCGTCGACCGCCTCGTGGCCGGCCCTTACTGGATGAGGGGGAAGTACCCGCACATCAATTTCTCGATTCTCCGGACTTTCAAGGGGCTCGATCCGTCAGGGAATCCGATCGGGAACCTCGCTGACCCGATCCGGTTCGGCCGGAGCGACATCTGCACCTTCTCCCCGGACGGCGCGGCGTCCCCCGGGTCCGTCTACCTCTCGAACGGCATCGACCGGCAGGCCGTCGTCCGCGTCTCGCCCGCCAGCGGGAAGATCCAGGTCTTCGACTGGCTGCCGGGAAAGCAGAAGTGGGTCAGGAGGCTCTGAGTACCGCCTCGGCGACGGCCAGCCGCTCGGGCGTCCCGAGGTCGAACCAGAAGCCATCCTCCGGCGTCCGGTAGGGGACGAGAGCAAAGGCGCCGTCCTGCTTCGCCGCCGACGGCGCGAGGACGTCGCGCGCCAGTTCCGACACGCCCGGAGGGATCCTCTCGAGGATCTCCCGCCGGGCCGACTGAATGCCCGTGAAGAGCCACGGCCCCGTCGCGCCTTCCTTCGGCCTCGGGCCGCCGACCGCAACCAGTCGCCCGCGAGCGTCGGCCCAGAGCGGCGTGTCGACCTCGGGCCGCCCGTTGGGAAGGACGGCCAGCGCCGAAACGACGCCTTCTTCCTGGCGGGCGTGCAGCAGGTGGCCGAGCGGGAGCGTCGTGAAGAGGTCGCCGTTCGCGACGACGAAGGAATCGTCCCCGAGCAGGCCGCGCTCGGCCGCCCGGCGAAGGGCTCCGGCCGTGCCGAGGATCGGGTCCTCGAAGGACCAGACGACGGGGATACCGCCGTACGCCTCGCCCACGGCCGCGCGGAGCGTCTCGGCAAGGTGGTGGGCGTTCAGGACGAACCGGTCGGCGCCCTGCGAGAGGAGGTGGTCGAGAAGATGAAAGAGCATCGGCCGGCCGGCGAGCGGAAGGAGCGGCTTCGGCGTGGCGAGGGTCGCCGGGCGGAACCGCGTCCCGAGGCCGGCGGCGAGGACGAGGGCGATCATCTCGTGGACGATGCGTCCGGAAAGACCATGTCGGCCGGAAGCTCCGGGTTCTCCTCCCGCGCCTTCATCCAGAGGGCGACGTAGGAGTCCGGGATGAAGGCGCTCTCGGGAACCTCCAGCTCGTCCGCGAGCTCCCGCACGGCCCGGTCGTCGCCTTCCAGCTCGGCGAAGAGGCCGAGCGGCGTCTCGTCCACGACGACGACGGGACGATCGGGGTCCGCAAAGCGCCAGGTCGTCCGCCGCTTGTCGTAAGTGAAGCGCGGCGCGAAGCCGAGCTCCACGAGGAGCGCGGCGACCCGGTCCGGCGCGTCCACCCCCGATTCCAGCTCGAGGCGGGTCTTCACGCCCCGGAGGAAGCTGGCCTTTCCCTTGTAGGTCAGGACGGAGCCCTTCCCGGTCGTCCGGAGGCGGAGCGCATTCCCCCGCTTCCGGAGCGAGAAGGCCGAGTCGTCGAAGAGGACGTTCCTCTCCCGCTCGCGCCCCTCGCAGCGGGCCCCGAGCGAAAGGAGTTGCATCTCAAAGGCGGCACGCTCCGACAGCCGAAACTTCACCTCGGTCTCGCGGGGCTCGCCGTTCGCCATTGCGTCCCTAGAATACTTGTCGTGCCGCACTACCGTCTTTCCGGCATTCGGACGCGGGTCCCGAAGCTCCCCGACGCTCCGCTCGTCGAGCGTCTTCTGGATGTTCCGTCCGGGACGCTCTCGGGCGTGACGCTCGTTCGACGCTCCCTCGACGCGCGGAAGAAGCCCGACCTCTTTTACGAGAGCGCCGTCGAGTTCGAGACGGCGTCGCCGGTCGAGGCGCTCCTCGCGGCGCCTCTCTCGCTCGCCGAGGTCCCGCCGCCCCGCGCGCCCGAGCTCCTCCTTCCGAAGATCGACCGGAAGGCGAAGGTGGCCGTCGTCGGAACCGGCCCGGCCGGACTCTTCGCCGCCCTCGCCCTCGCGGACGCCGGCGCCGAGGTGACCGTCCTCGAGCGGGGCGACCCGGCAGAAGACCGCTACCGGAAGGTGATGCGCTTCTGGACGACGGGGGACTTCGACCCCGAGTCGAACGTGCAGTTCGGCGAGGGGGGCGCGGGGACGTTCAGCGACGGCAAGCTGACCTGCGGCAAGCGCCACGACCGGGTTTCCGTCGTTCTCGAGACGCTTCACCGCTTCGGAGCGCCCGACACGATCCTCTTCGACGCGAAGCCCCACATCGGAACCGACCGGCTCGTCGTCGTCCTCCGGAACATCCGCCGGCATCTTCTCGATGCGGGGCGCGACGCTGAAGTACCGCGCCCGGGTCGTCGACGTCGTCCGCGCCGGGGAGTCGGGGCCCCTCGCGGCTCTCCGCCTCGCAACCGGCGAGGAGGTTCCGTGCGACCTCGCCATCCTCGCTCTCGGCCACTCGGCGCGCGACACGGTGGAGGCGCTCCGGGCGCGCGGCGTCGCGATGTCGCCCAAGGCCTTCGCGATGGGGGTCCGGATCGAGCATCCGCAGGAGAAGATCGACCTGATCCAGTACGGCCGGCTCTCGGCATCTTGCGGCGTCTTCCCGGCCGACTACAAGCAGACCCACCTCGCCTCGAACGGCCGGGGTGTCTACACGTTCTGCATGTGCCCGGGCGGCGAGGTGATCGCCTGCTCTTCCGAAGCGGGAGGCGTCGTGACGAACGGGATGTCCCGCTACAAGCGCGCCTCCGGCTTCGCGAACGCCGGGCTCGTCGTCCAGACGAAGGAGAGCGACTTTGCGGCCGAGCCGGGCCCGGCGGTCCTCCGGGGGCAGTCCTTCCAGCGGCGCGTGGAGGAGGCGGCCTACGCGCTGGGGGGCGGGACGTACGCAGCGCCCGCGATCCGCGTGACGGATTTCCTGAAGAGCCGGACGGCGCGCGTTGCGCCGCGCGAGCTTCCGCGAACGACGTACGGCCCGGCCACCGTCCCGCGCCTCCTCGACGCGCTCTATCCGTCGTCTTATCTCGAGGCCCTCGCCGAGGGGCTTCTCGCGTTCGACCGAAAGATGAAGGGGTTCATTTCCGACGAAGCCCTCCTGATCGCCCCCGAGTCGCGCACCTCGTCGCCCGTCCGGATCGACCGGGACGAGTACTGCGAGTCGTCCCTCCCCGGCCTCTTCCCGGCGGGCGAGGGGGCCGGCTTCGCCGGCGGCATCGTCTCGGCCGCGCTCGACGGGCTTCGCGTCGCCCGCGCCGTCCGCGCGCGTCTGACCGGCGAGACCCCCCTCGCGGAGAAAGCCGCGCCCGTCGGCGCGCCGGAGTACTGACGATGGCCGAGCGGCGGATTCTCGTGGGGACGGCGGGACACATCGACCACGGAAAGAGCGCGCTCGTCGCCGCCCTGACGGGGACCGACCCGGACCGCCTCCCCGAGGAGAAGGAGCGAGGGATCACGATCGACCTCGGCTTCGCCCACGCCACGTGGGACGGGATCGTCTTCTCGTTCGTCGACGTCCCCGGGCACGAGAAGTTCGTCCGGACCATGGTGGCCGGCGCGCAAGGGGTCGACCTCGTCCTCTTCGCCGTGGCGTCCGACGACTCCGTCATGCCGCAGACCCGCGAGCACCTCGCGATCCTCGAGCTCCTCGACGTGAGGGTCGGCGTCGTGGCGCGGACGAAGAGCGATCTCGTCGACGGCGAGACGGGCGCTCTCGTCGACGAGGAGATCCGCGATCTCCTGGCGGGGACCTTCCTCGGGGAGGCGCCGGTCGTCGCCGTCTCCGCCGTGACGGGCGCCGGGATCCCGGAGCTGAAGGTGGCGCTGACCGAGGCCGCGCAGCGGGTCGACCGGACGGCGCGCGACCGGCGGCTCACGCGACTCTTCCTGGACCGCGCCTTCACGATGAAGGGGTTCGGTCCCGTCGTGACCGGGACGCTCGACGGCGGACGGATCGCCGCGGAGGACCGGCTGACGCTCCTTCCCGGGGGCCGCGAGGTCCGCGTCCGGCGGGTGGAGGTTCATGGCGAGGAGCGGCGCGAGGCGTTCGCCGGCGAGCGGACGAGCCTCAACCTCGCGGGGATCGAGCGCGCCGACCTCCGCCGCGGGCAGGTCCTCGTCCCGAAGGACGCCCTCCTCCCGTCCGCGCTTCTCACGGTCGAGGCGACGCTCCTCTCCGGCCTCCCCTCGCCCCTCGCGGACGGCGCGCGCGTCCGCGTCCACCACGGCACCGCCGACGTCGGCGCGAAGCTTCACCTCCTCCCGGGCCCCGGGGAGAGCGAGAGGAAGGAGATGACGCCCGGCGCCGTCCGGCTCGCCCAGCTCGTCCTCGAGTCGCCGCTCCCCGCACGCCCGGGCGACCGTTTCATCCTCCGCCGCCCGTCGCCCGTCGAGACGCTCGGCGGCGGGCGCGTCCTGGACGCCGGGCGCTCCCGGATCCGCCGGAGAGACTTCGGCACGGCGGAGCTGAAGTCCGCGCTGGAAGTCCTCCTCTCTCGGGACGAGGTGCGTCTCTCGGACCTCTTCCTTCGCGAGGCGGGGGCGGCCGGGCTGACGCCGCTCGCCCTCGGACGACGGCTCGGCGTTCCCGAGGGCGAGGCCCGGGGACGCCTCGAGGCGCTCGCCGCCGAGGGGACGGCCCTCCGCCTCCCGGTGGGACTCTTCGCCCATGCCCGCGCGGCCGAGGAGGTCGCGCGCCGGGCGGAGGCGCTCTTCGCCGAGCGGAAGAAGAGCGGCGCGGCCTCGCTCTCCGTCGCGCGGAGCGAGTTCCTCGAGAGGCTCGGCCGGGGCCTTTCGCGGGACGCGGCCGAGGGCTGGCTCGCGACGCTGGAGGCCGCGAAGAAGCTCTCGGTGGCGGGCGACCGCGTCGCGCCCCAGGGAGCGGCGGCCTCCGGCCTGACGGAAGACGCAGAGAGCTTCGCTCGCCGGATCGCGGACGCCTACAAGGCCGCCGGCTGGGAGCCGCCGCGGAGCGCCGACCTCGGCCCGAAGCTCGGGATCAAACCGCAGGTTCTCGACGGCCTCGCCGCCCACCTCCTCAAGGCCGGCGTCCTCGTCCGGATCTCACCCGACCTCGTCGTCCACCGCGAGGTCCTCGACGCGGCGGAGAAGAAGCTCGAGACGGTCCGGGGTCAGACGCTTCCGGTGGCCGGCTTCCGCGACCTGTGGGGCCTGACCCGCAAGACCCTCATCCCGCTTCTCGAATACCTCGACGGGAAGAGGAGAACGCGCCGGGTGGGAGACCTGCGGAAAGTGGAGTAGCGGCTACTCGGCCGGGGAGGCCCGCAGGTTCTTCTTCAGCGTCCGCTCGGCCTTCTTCTTGGCCGAGTTGATCGTGTAGTCGAGCATCGCGTCGAGCGCCATCCACGACGCCACCGGCTTACCGCCCGCCACGGCCGGGATCAACTTCCACGTGGCGGCGTTCCTCCGGAGCCAGGTCAGGACCAGGGATTCGTTTGTCTCCCCCGTTGGAAGGATCCGCGCGACGCGTCCGGTGTCCGACACCTGGACGAGCGCCGTGACGCGCGAGCGCGTCCGGACCGAGTCGAAGCTCCACTTGTTCGAGTCGGGCATGGGAAAGCTGTCGCACTCTTCCACCGAGACCGTACCGGGGTCGGCCGGCGAAATCTCCTTCGGATAGGCGAGCGTCCACTCCTCGCCCGGAAGCTCCGGGACGACCTGGGGAAGGGGGTCCTCCTTCCCGACCGGCACGAGGTCGAAGGCGGAGAAGAGCCCTTTCTCCAGATCCACGTTCAGCTCGGCGGCGTACGAGCCCCAGGTCGCGACGGGTCGGCCCCCCTTCATGGCCGGCGTGAAGCGCCAGCGCGGAAAGAGCGTCGGAAGCGGCGCCGTCAGCCCCTTGAGCGGCGGCTCCACCGCGGCCCCGTCGGACACCCGGCCGTTCTCCCCGATCTTCACGGTGACATAGAGCCAGACGCGTGTCTCGAGGTCCTCGATCGGCGGCCGCTCCGCCAGCCGGGGCGGCTGCTCCACCGGCCGGAAGAGCGGATGGACATAGGGGAGCTCGGCCGGAGCGAGGCGCGAGGCGTCGGGGATCGCCTCGATCGGGCGAAGGACGACGGTTCCGGGCGCTACCGGAACGGGTGTGGGCGGAGGCGTCTGCGCGCGTCCCGCGCCGGACGCCAGCAAGGCGACGAGCGTCGCGAGACGGGCCGACGTCCGGATCACTTTCCCCATTCTAATTGGGGGCGAGAGGGCCTCGGGGTCATTTCGCCTCGGCCCAGTTCGCGCCGCGCCCGACGTCGACCGTCAGGGGGACCGCCAGCGCGGCCGCACCCTCCATCGTCCGCCTCGCGAGAGCGGTCACGGCGTCGGCGTCGGTCGCGTCGCACTCGATGACGAGCTCGTCGTGGACCTGGAGGAGAAGTCGCGCCGTCGGGACTTCGTCCGAGAGAACGCGGTCGAGCGAGATCATGGCGCGCTTGATCAGGTCGGCCGCCGAGCCCTGGAACGGGGCGTTCATCGCCATCCGCTCGGCGTTCGCCCGTACGGCATGGTTTCGGTCCGAAAGGCCGGGAATCGGCCGGATGCGGCCGAAGATCGTCTCGGTCTGGCCGGTCTCGCGCGCCTTTTCGAGGACCGCGTCGAGAAAGGAGCGGACCTTCGGGAAACGCTCGAAGTAGGCGGTGATGAACTCCTTCGCCTCGGCGCGGGGCACGCCGAGCTGCCCGGCGAGGGCGAAGGCGCCCATACCGTAGAGGATCCCGAAATTGATCGTCTTGGCGCCGCGGCGCTGGTCGGGCGTGACCTCGGACAGCGCGACCCCGAACATCCGGGACGCCGTCGCGCGGTGGATGTCCTCGCCGCGACGGAAGACGTCGAGAAGCGCCTCGTCGCCCGAGAGGTGCGCGAGGATCCGCAGCTCGACCTGCGAGTAGTCCGCCGTGACGAGAAGGCGCCCCGGCGGCGCGACGAAGGCGCGCCGGATGCTCCGCCCCGCCTCCGTCCTCACGGGAATGTTCTGCAGGTTCGGGTCGTTCGACGAGAGGCGCCCCGTCGCCGCCACGGCCTGGTCGTACCGCGTGTGGATCCGGCCGTCCTTCGCCTGGAACGCCGGAAGCGCGTCGACGTAGGTCCCCTTCAGTTTGGAGAGCTCGCGCCACTCGAGGACGAGGCCCGGCACCGGCCCCGTCCCGAGGGAGGCCAGCTCCTCGAGAATGTCCGATCCCGTCGCGAACGCCTTCGTCTTGGCCGTCTTCTTGAGCGCGGGATAGGCGAGCTTCTCGAAGAGGATCCGCCCGAGCTGATGCGGCGACCCGATGTTGAACGCCTCCCCCGCCGCTTCGTGGATCTTCCCCTCCAGCGCCGCGAGCCGCTCGCCGAAATCCTTCGAGAGGACCGCGAGAGTCCCCCGGTCGACGGCGATTCCCGCGATCTCCATCCGGGTGAGGACCGGGACGAGCGGTAACTCGATCTCCGCGAGGATCGTCCGAAGGGCCGGCGTCGCGGCGAGCTTCTCGCCGAGAGCCGTCTCGAGCGCGAGCGGAAGGCGGGCGCGCGGGGCGAGGTACGCAAGCCCGGCGTCTCCGGCGAGCGCCTCGGCCGAGGAGAGATCCTCCTTCCCGACGACGTCCTTCAGCGGGGGGACGGCCTCGGCGGGAAGGTCGAGGACGCCGCGCGCGTCTCCGGAGAGATCGTGGGCATGGATCCCCGGCGCCACCATGTAGCTTTCGAGCATGACGTCGGCGACGCGCGACGGTGACGCGATCCGGAGCGCTTCTGCGGCGAGGAAGAGTCGCTTTGCGTCATGCGCGACGACCGGCACCTCCGAAAAGAGCGAGGCGAGGGCTTCTTTCCCCTCCGGAGAGGTGAGCGGGAAGGCGATGCCCTCTCCCGACGGGAGCGCCGCGGCCGCGACGAGCGGCTCGGCCGGGAAAGGACGCGGCGGCGCGCATTCGACGTGGAGCCCCACGCGTCCCTCGCGACGGGCCGCGGCGGTGAAGGCCGAGAGCGCCGTCCGCTCCGTCACCCAGCGGAGGGCTCCCGCCGCGGAGGACGGCGACACGGGAGCCGGGTTCTCCTCAGCGGCGCCCGCGCCGTCGAGGAGCTCCTTCCTGAGCTTCGAGAAGCCGAGTTCCTCGTAGAAAGCGGCCAGCTCCCGGGTCCGCGCAGGCGTCGGGGACGGGATCCGGAAGACCGCGAGGACGTCTCCCTCCGGAACCGGCGCGTCGCGCGCCACGGTCGCGAGGAGACGAGAGCGGAGGGCGTCCTCCTTCCCTTTCTCCAGCGCCTCGCGCTTCTTCCCGGTCACCTGGTCGAGATGAGCGTAGACGCCGTCGAGTGAGCCGAACGCCGCGATCAGGTCGCGCGCTCCCTTCTCGCCGATCCCGGCGACTCCGGGGATGTTGTCCGCGGCGTCCCCCATCAACGCGAGGACGTCGACGACCTTCCCCGGCGGAACGCCGAAGAACGCCTCGACTCCCTTCGCGTCGAGAAGCTCTTCCTTCGCCGGATGCCAGACGACGACCCGGTCGTCCTCGACGAGCTGGAAGAGGTCCTTGTCCGCGGAAGCGATCTCGACCCGGAGCCCCTCCTTCTTCGCCCGCTCGGCGAGGGTGGCGATCAGGTCGTCCGCCTCGTACCCCGGCTCCTCGACGACCACGAGGCCCATGGCCCGGCAGAGGCGCTTGGCGTCCTCGATCTGCGGGACGAGGTCGTCTGGCATGGCCGCGCGCTGCGCCTTGTACGTTTCGTCCAGGGCGTGCCGGAAGGTCTTCTCCGCCCGGTCGAAAGCGATCGCTATGGCCTCCGGCTTCCGGGCCGCGAGGAGCTTCCGGAGCATCGTCGCGAAGCCGAAGACAGCGTTCGTCGGCCGTCCGCCGGGGCCGGTCAGCCCCCGGATCGCGTAGAACGCGCGGTAGAGGAAGTTCGAGGCGTCGACGAGGGCAAGCGTCCGGGGCGCGGTGTCGGCCATTTCGCGTCGAGTCTATCCGCCCGGGTGTGAGAATCGCTCCGATCGTGACGACCTCGAGAACCGACGCGACCGGACGCGAGCGGCGCGCCGGGCTCCTTCTCGGCCTCGCCGTCTTCGCGATCCTGTCGGCCCTCGGCCGTCACAGCTGGGGAACGGTGGACGCGATCCGGCGCCTGGCCGTCACCCGGTCGCTCGTGGAGTCGGGTACGGTGGTTCCTCCGGAGATCGGGGCGGTGAAATACGGCCCGCTCCAGCCCGTTCTCATGATCCCGACCTACCTTCTCGGAAGGCTGGCCGGACGCCTCGTTCCCGGCGCCGACCCGCACCAGGTCGGCTACCGCGCGACCGCCTTCCTCTTCACGCCCGTCATCGTGTCGCTCCTCTGCGTCGTCTACCGCCGCACGCTCCGGGCCGCGGGACTTCCGGACCGGGAAAGCTGGTTCGGGGTCGCGACGCTCCTCTTCACGACGCTCCTCCTCCCCTACTCGCGCCTCCTCTTCACCGAGCCCCTCAACGCCCTCCTCGTCCTTCTCGCCGCGTCCGCGCTCGCCTCGCTCGCGCGCGGCGGGGAGGCCGCCATTCCCCTCGCCTCGGCCTCCGCGCTCCTTTTCCTGAACGGCGCGGTTTTCGGCCCGCTCGCCGGAGCCCAGGTGGCGGCCGGCACCTTCCTCGCCGGCCGGCGCTCCGGGCCGCGCGCCGCGTGGCGCGTCCTCGTCTTCGGAACCGCGGCCCTTTCGGCGGCGCTCCTCGCGTGGGCGCTCTACAACCGGGCGCGCTACGGTGACGCCTTCCGTTTCGGTTACGGGGACGAGGGATTTCACGGACCGCTGGCCCTGGGACTGTCCGGCTTGACCGTGTCGATCGGCCGGGGTCTCCTGATCTACTCGGCGCCGACGGTCCTCGCCCTCGCCGGATTCCTCGTCCTCTGGAAGGACGAGGGCTGGGGCGCCCTGAAGCCCGTTCTCGCCTTCCACACGGCGGCCATCGGCGCGTACCTCCTTCTCTACGCGACGTGGGACTCGTTCGAGGGGGGGTGGTGCTGGGGGCCGCGCTTTCTTCTGCCGTTCGTTCCCGTCCTCCACCTGGCGATCCCGCATCTGGCGCGCCGGGTGCGGGCGTGGCCCGCGTCGGCGAAGACCGTCTTCGTTCTCCCCTTCGTCGTCGGCTTCGCCGTCAACGCGGCCGAGGACCTCGGGGTCTGGCGGGACTTCGAGAAGGCGACGTTCGGCGACGGGTCGATCGACTACCGGCGGAGCGTCTTTACGACCCCGGTACGCCGCGCTGCTCCACTCCGTGAGGCTGCCCCGGGCGGCCGAGAGGTGGCCGCAGTTCCTCGCGGTCTCGGGCGCCGGTCTCTACCTCTTCGGCCGGCTGGCGCGGAGGGAAGGAGCCGGGAAGCCTCCGGCTTCGTAGAATCGGACGGGGCCTCGCGATGTCGTCTCACCCGCAGCCGAGGCCGGCGCCGCCGGTCACGAACACGCGCCTCGCGTCGGCGCTTCTGGCTCTCGCCGACGCCGAGGCGCCGGGGGCGCGCCCGGCCGGCGAGTACCGCGACGCCGCCCGGACGCTCCGCCAGCTCGGCCACGATCTCTTCGGGCGCCGGGTCTCCCTGGCCGCCCTCCCGGGGGTGACGCCCCGCGCGGCTGACGCCATCGGCGCCTTTCTTTCCTGCGGCTCGGACGAGGTGATCGGTGAGCAGCTCGCCGCGATCCTCGACCGGGAGGACCCGCACGAGGCCACGAAGACCGACTTCCTCTCGCGGGCCGACGTCGACCGGATCCTCGCCGCGCCCGCCGGCCTCTCGATGGCCGACCTCTGCGGCGACGTCCACCTTCACACGGACCGGTCGGACGGCCGGATGTCGCTCGGTTCCCTCCACGGGCCCTCGACGCCCGCGGCGACCGGTACGCCTTCCTGACCGACCACGCGCGCGACTGCGACGTGGCCGGCGGGCTCTTCCCGGGCGACTTCCGGGCCCAGCGGCGGGAGGTGGACCGGGCGAACGACCGGGCCGACCGGGGCTTCACGATGTTCCTCGGCGCCGAGGCGAACATCGCCGAGGACGGGACGATCGACGTTCTCCCCTCGCGCGTTCCCGAGCTCGAGGCCGTGGTCGCGTCGATCCACTCCGCTCTCCGCGACCCCCGCGACCAGACGGGCCGCCTCGTCCGAGCGGTCGAGACCCCCGGGGTCGCCGTTCTCGGGCACCCGCGCGGCCGGCTCTACAACGTCCGCGCCGGTGTCCGGGCCGACTGGCCGCGCGTCTTTTCGCGGGCCGCCGAGACTCGGCGTGGCCGTCGAGCTGAACGGCTGCCCGGAGCGGCTCGATCTGCCGCCGGCGCTCGCGCGGCTCGCGGCCGAGGCCGGGTGCCTCTTCACGATCTCGAGCGACGCCCACGCCGCCCGCCACCTGGCGCACCTCTCGTGGGGCCTGGCGGTCGCGCGCCTCGCCCGGATTCCGCCGGAGCGCGTCGTCAACACCTGGCCGGTGGAGCGCTTCGCCGCGTGGCTCGCCGAGCGGCGCGCCCTTCAGTCGTAGCGGATGAAACCGGGGTCGTAGGTTCCCCCGGCGTTCGGCCCGTACCACCGGCCGGAGTTCAGGTCCACCTGCCAGCCGAACGCGGTGTAGGGGACGCGAAGGTACGTGAAGACCGTCAGGAGCGTCTTTCCCCACCAGGTCGTCTCCGGGACGCCGACGGCGCGGAGGATCTCCGGGAGAGAGAGGCCGATCTCGAATCCGAGCTGTCGCTGCCGGTACCAGGGGGGTGAGTGGCGGTACCCCTTGCTGCCGTACGTCATGCCGACGAGGAGATAGCGCCCGAGGCCCGGTTTCGCCCCGACCCGCGGAAGGAGGCCCGCGAGCTTCAGGTTGAGCGCGTAGATCTCTCCCGAGTAGTCGCTGCCGTAGCCGTAGTACCGGCAGCAGGGATCCGGAATCGAGTTGGGCACCCAGCCGAAGCGGAGGCCGACGGTGTCCTTCACGTCGAAGGCGTCGACGAGCGTCGCCACGCCGGCGCCGATCGTGTTCGCCGCGGTGTCCTGCCACGCGAAGCCGTAGCGCGAGAAGCCGTCCCCGATCTCGATGAGGAACGTCGAGAGAACCGTCAGCCCGAACGCGAGCCCCCGCGCCTCCCCCGGCGTCTTTCCGAGACTCCGGTAGACGGTCTGGAACCCGAGCGTCAGGGCGTAGCTGAAGAAGATGTGCGAGGCCTTGTCGGCGCCGCCGGCATACGTCTCCTCGCCGAACCAGCCTTCGTCGACGACCCTGAAGTGACCGGTCCAGCTGTCCTTCCACCAGGCGAGGTAGCCGATCAGGGGGGTGGCGACGAGAACTCCGGCGGAGAAGAGGGTCGTCTTCCGGTCGAAGAGCGTCGGACGGACCGGCTCCGTGCCGGGCGGGCTCTTCCCGGGCTTCTGCGGCGGCTCGTCCGGCCCGACGCCCGCATCGAGCCGGAACCGCTCCCGCGGGCCGAAGGCTTCGCCGGCGGCCCCGAGGCCGAAGGGACGCGCGCCCGCTTCGCGGGAAAGGAGCGTGGCAAAGAGGGCGAGCGTGGCGAGCGCGCGCCCCCGTCTCAAGCGAGGAGGCCGCGGGCGCGCGCGAGCTTCCGGCACGTCTCGAGGGAGGCGGCGCCTTTCTTCGCGAGGTCTTCCGCGTCCCCGGCGAAGCCGCGCCTCAGCTCGGGGTCGGCGATCCCGTCGAGGTTGATCCGGACGTTCGCGAGCGCTCCCTCGAGAGCGGCCGAGAGGAGCAGCGCCGCGACGAAGGCGTCCGACGCGGCGTTCGGGTTCCCCTTCTCCCCGACCGTCCCGGCCACCCGGAGCGCCTGCTCCGCGAAGAAGGCCGTCTGCATCGGAACGGTCGTGGCGAGAACGGTCGCGTCGTCGATCGCCTTCTTCCGCACCGTCTTCTCGGCGTCGGTCTCTTTCGGGAGCTTCCGGGCGGCGACGATCGCCTCGAAGGCCCTGGTGTCCTCGTCGACCAGCTCGAGAAGCCGCGTCCGGTGACCGTCCAGCGCCGGCAGAAGGGCCTCGAGAGGGGCCCACGCGTCCCGGTACTTCTCCTTCCCGAGCGTCAGGCGGATCACCATGGAGAGAAGCCCAGCCCCGGCGGCACCGGCCGCGGCGGAGGCCGATCCGCCTCCCGGCGCGGGGGCGTCCGAGGCGAGGGCGGCGGCGAAGTCGGCGACGGAAAGCGAAACGAGTGGGTGCACGCCCGCGAGACTAGCAGGAGCACGTCAGACGCGCCGGCCGTCCCGGACGGCGAGCCGCCCCGCCGCCACGACGTCGGTCACCGGATTGACGCCGTAGTGGTAGACGAGGTGCTCGAGAGACGGCCCGTCGAGCAGAACGGCGTCGCCCTGCTTGCCTCTCTCGAGCGAGCCGCGAGAGGCCGCCTCGCCGAGGGACGCGGCGCCGTTCAGGGTCATGGCCGTCAGGGTCTCCTCGATCGTGAGCCCCATGCCGATCGCCGCGAAGAAGGCGACGGCCGGGAGGGACTCCGTGTACGAGGAGCCGGGGTTGCAGTCCGTCGCGAGAGCCACCGGGACGCCGGCCGCCACGAACTTCCGCGCCGGGGCATACCGGTTCATCCGGAGGAAGACCGAGGTGCCGGGGAGGAGGGTCGCCACGACCCCCGCCCGGGCCATCGCCTCGATCCCCTCGTCCGAGGCGAAGAGAAGATGGTCCGCCGAGGCGGCGCCGAGCTCCGCGGCGAGCGACGCGCCGCCGAGGGGCGTCAGCTCGTCGGCGTGGAGCCGGGGGACGAGCCCGAGCGCCCTCCCGGCGAGGAGGATCTCGCGCGACTCGAGAAGGTCGAAGACGCCGGTCTCGCAGAAGACGTCGGCGAAGCGGGCTCCGCCGGCGGCGAGGGCCGGGAGGATCTCGCCGATGATCTCGTCCACGTAGCGGCGCTTGGCCGCCGCGCCGCCGCGGCGCTCCGGCGGCACCTCGTGGCCGGGGAGCGCCGTCGCCGCGACGCCCACCGGGTGTCCTCTCGCCCCGCGGAAGATCGCGCGAAGCTGCTTCGTCTCGGCGGCCTTCTCGAGGCCGTAGCCCGTCTTCGCCTCGCAGAAGGTCGTGCCGTGGAGGAGCATCCGGTCGAGGCGAATCCGGACGTTCGCGGCCAGCTCCTCCTCGGAAGCGCGTCGCGTCGCCTCGACGGTGGAGACGATCCCGCCCCCGGCGGCCGCGATCCCGGCGTACGTCGCTCCCTTCAGCCGTTCGTTGAACTCGCTCTCGCGAAACCCCGCCCACGGCAGGTGGGTGTGGGCGTCGACGAAGCCGGGAAGGGCCGTCTTCCCGCGCCCGTCGAGGACCGTCTCGCCCGCCACGGGTGCCTCCCCGTAGGCCCGGACGAAGTCCTCGTCCGTTCCCGCGAAGGCGATCGTCCCGCTCTCGATCCGGAGCGCCGCGTTCTTCACGCGGCGAAGGGTCCCCTGCGCCGCTCCCGACCGCGCCGCCCGTCCCTCGGGCGTCGCCAGCTCGGCGAGGTGGCGGATCGAGATCGTCAGCCGGGGTCCCCCTCGCGTTTCTTCGGCCGGTAGAGCGACACGGAGTTGTCCTGCTCGTCCTCCTGCCGGTCGAAGATCAGGACCTGCTGGAACATGTCGATCATCCCCTGCAGCTTCAGGTGGAAGTTCTTCCGCTCCACCCGGAGCTCGCGGATCGCACGCTCCATCTCGGAGACGCGCTCCATCGCCTGACGGAGGATCGCGTCACCCTTGGTCTCCGCCTCGCGGAGAATCCGCTCGGCGTCCTGCTCCGTCGTCGCCCGCAGGCTCTCGGCCGAGCGCTGGGCCATGACGAGGGTCTCCTTGAGCGTGGCTTCCGTCTCGCGATGGCGGTTGTTCTCCTCGGCGAGCCGGACCCCTTCGCGCTCCAGCTCATCGAGGGCGCGGAAGAGCTCCTCGAGGTCCTCGGCGAGCGCTTCGAGGAACTGGCGGACCTCGTCGCGGTCGTAGCCGCGCAGCCGCCGGGAGAACTCCCGCTTGCGGACCTCCAGCGGACTGATGGTGGGCCTCATACGCCCAATTGTACGCGCTCAGTGGATACGATCGTCCCCGCCGTCGACGACGCGGAACCGCCGCCGACGGAAGAGACGCGGCATCCGGAGCGGAAGGGAACCGCGCGGCGGACGTCGCCGCGTCCACCACCAGGCCACCGGAAGCCCGCCGAGGACGAAGACGAGCCGGGCCACGGAGTGCGTCTGCTCGATCTCGCCGAAGGCGACGACGACGATCGCGATCAGGCCGAAGACCTTTCGCGTCATCGGGAGGACGCCAAAGAAGTTCGTGGGCCTCCCCGGCCCTTCGAGCGTCCAGGCCGCGATGACCGCCGTGAGCGGTCCCGCGAGGCCGTAGCCCGTGCCGAACGACCCGCCGAGGAGGAACGCCGCGCCGACGCCGAGGAGACCGCCCGACAGCGTGGCGAGAGCGAGGAAGACCGCGTAGCCCCGAGAGCCCCACTCCGGCTCCAGCTCCGAGCCGAAGCTCCAGAGAATCAGGAGGCTGAAGAGGACCGAGACGATCCCCACGTTCACGAGCGGATAGGTGACGAGGCGCCACACCTCGAGTCCCGGCCAGACCCGCTCGGGCACCGCGGTGAGGAGCCCGGCCGGGAGCGCCGGAACGAGCGTTGCGAGATACCCGAGCACGGTCAGGACGAGCGTCCCGCGCGTGACCGGCGGGATAAGTCGCCACCCCGGGGGCCCGATGTACCGGACCTCATAGCCGCGCCGCATGGCGGCGAAGGGTAGCACCCAAGTCGTCCCGGCTTGAGGCGAGGGCCAGGGGGGACGAAGGGGTTGGGGCCCCTTCGTCGGGGGTGCGAACCCGGCGACTCGAGTGCACGAGACGCGGCCTCGCACCCCCCGAAGACTAACGCGTCCCGAAGATCGCGGTTCCGACGCGAACCAGCGTCGCCCCTTCCTCGATCGCGGCCTCGAAGTCGTCGCTCATTCCCATCGAGAGTCCTCTCAGGCCGAGCTCGACCCCGAGGCGCCGGAGCGTCGCGAAGTGCGGACGGGTCTCCCCGGGGGGCGGGATCGTCATCAGCCCCTGGAGATCGAGCGCCGGGAGGGCCCGGACCGCGCCCGCGAGCGCCGCGACCCCGTCCGGCGAGACGCCGGCTTTCGTCGCTTCGCCGCCGAGGTGGACTTCGAGGAAGACCGTGAGCCGCCTGCCGGCGCTCTCGGCCGCGCGGGCGAGCCGCGTTGCGATCTCGACGGAGTCGATCGTCTGGACCACGTCGGCGATCTTCGCCGCCCGGCTGGCCTTGTTCGACTGGATCGGCCCGATGAGATGGCGCGTGGCGTCCGGCGGCAGGAGCGGGAACTTCGCCTCGGCCTCCTGCACGCGGTTCTCGCCGAAGCCGCGGACGCCGGCCGCGTAGGCCTCGAGAAGGTCCTCGAGCGGCTTCGTCTTTCCGACGGCCACGAGCGTGACCGTGGCCGGGTCGCGCCCCGCGCGGGCCGCCGCCTTCGCGATCCGCTCCCGGACCGCTGCGAGGTTCGCCGCGATCTCCGCGGCGCGGCTCACGGCGTCTTCTCCCCGTCGAGGGCCGCGTTCGCGAGCGCGTCGGCCTCGCGGTTCTCGCGGCGCGGAACGTGCACCACGGTGAGCCGCCGGAACCGCCGCGCCTTCTGGCGCGCCGCGGCGAGGTACGGCGCCAGATGGGCGGCCTTCACCCGGTACGTTCCGAGGAACTGCTTGAGGACCAGCTCGCTGTCGGCCCGCACCTCGACGTCCGTCGCTCCTGCCGCCGCCGCGACGTCGAGGGCCGCGAGGAAGCCCTGCCACTCGGCCACGTTGTTCGTCGTCCGCCCGATCGCCTTGTGTTCGGATCGTCCGCCGGGAGCGAAGACGCCCCACGCCGCCGGTCCGGGGTTCCCGCGAGAGGCGCCGTCGAAATAGACGACGAAGGGAACCGCGGTTTTCAACTTCCGGACCGCGGAGGGACGGACGCGAAGCGTTCGTCGGGGGAACCCGGGTGCGGGTTCCCCTGATTCACTCCTGCCCCCCTCCATCCCAGTAGAGGATCCGCTTGCAGCTGTCGCAGAAGATCGGCTCCTTCGACAGCCGGATGTCGGAGAGCAGCTGCGGCCGGAGGCGGACGTGGCAGCCGGAACAGGACGCCGTCTGCGGGCCGACCATCACGACGCGGGCCAGGGCGATGCCGCCCCGCTTCGCGGCGATCTGGCGGAACCGGCGGAGGAGGGCCTTGTCGATCGTCTTCTCGAGCTGCCGGGCTTCCTTCTCGGCCGCCGCGATCTCGGCCTCGAGGGACGCCTGCTCGGCGCGCCACTCCTTCATCTGTTCCTCGTACCCCGCCTCTTCGGCCGGGAAGGAGGCCTCGTGCGCCGCGACTTCGGCCGAGGTGGCGGCCAGGTTCTCCTCCAGGGCGAGGATCTCGTCCTCCCGGGCGCGGACCTCCCGCTTGACGGCGTCCAGCTCGTTGAGGAGGGCGCCGTACTCGCGGTTCGTCTTCACCGACGGAAGCTGCTGCTGGTACTTCTTCAGCTTCTCGGAGAGCTCTCCGATCTCCTCTTCCAGCACCTTCTTCCGCGCGCTGGCGCGCGAGTGCTTCTCCCCCGCCTCTTCCCGCCGGCGGCGGGCGTCCTGGAACGCCGCCTCGACGTGGGCGAGGTGGTCCGGCGTCCGGGATTTCCTGTCGGTCTTCCGGTGGACCTCGAGAGAGAGCTCCTGGAGCCGGAAGAGGGGCTGGAGCGGGTTCTCGCCGCTCACGACCGGACCCCCTCGAAACGGAACGGGCGCCGTGTGGCGCCCGTCTTCACCCGAACAGATTTCCGGCGCGCCCGCGCGCCGGAAGGAACCACCGTCTCCATATCCACCCGCTTTTCTTCTCCTTGCCGGACTCTTCCGGTGGGTCCGCCCGGATTCGAACCGGGGACCTGCCGGTTATGAGCCGGTGGCTCTAAACCGCTGAGCTACGGACCCGAAGGACCGGACCTCGGAGGATAACAGGTCTTCAGACGTTGACATCGACGAAAGGCCGAAGCCGCTTGGCCCGGCTGGGATGGCGCAGCTTCCGCAGCGCCTTGGACTCGATCTGCCGGATCCGCTCGCGCGTCACGTTGAAGCTCTTGCCGACCTCCTCCAGCGTGTGCTCGGCGCCGTCTCCGACGCCGAACCGCATCCGCAGGACCTGCTCCTCGCGCGGCGTGAGCGTCTTGAGCGTCTTGCGCGTCTGTTCCCGGAGGTTCGCCACGATGACGGCGTCGATCGGCGAGATGACCTGGCGGTCCTCGATGAAGTCGCCGAGGTGGCTGTCCTCCTCCTCCCCGATCGGGGTCTCGAGGGAGATCGGCTCCTGCGCGATCTTCATGATCTTGCGGACCTTCGAGGCGGGCATGTCCATCCGCTTGGCGATCTCCTCGGCGGTCGGCTCCCGGCCCAGCTCCTGCACGAGGGAACGCTGCGTGCGGGTCAGCTTGTTGATCGTCTCGATCATGTGGACCGGGATGCGGATCGTCCGCGCCTGGTCGGCGATCGCCCGCGTGATGGCCTGCCGGATCCACCACGTCGCGTAGGTGGAGAACTTGTAGCCGCGCCGGTACTCGAACTTCTCGACCGCCTTCATCAGGCCGATGTTTCCTTCCTGGATCAGGTCGAGAAACTGGAGGCCGCGGTTCGTGTACTTCTTGGCGATCGAGACGACGAGCCGGAGGTTCGCGACGATCAGCTCCTGCTTGGCCTGGTCCGCCTCGTCCTCGCCTTCCCGGATCTGCCGCATCGTCTTCTTGATCTCCTCGTGGGAGACGCCGTACTTCTCCTCGAGGTCCTTGAGCATCTGGCGGTACTTGCCGACGCGGCGCTTGTAGAAGTCGATCCGGACCTCGTTCTTCTCCTTCTTCAGGGCCGTCTGGTCCTGGCGGATCTGCGCTTCGGGCATCGCGAACTGCCGGTCGATGTCCCGGAGGATGTTGACCATCCGCTGGAGCGTCGCCGGCGTGAAGTCGATCAGGTGGATGAGCCGCGCGATCTCCGAGATCCGGCGGTCCACGGCCGGGTCGACGACGACCTGCGGACGCGCGGGCGCGGCCTTGGCCGGGGCCTTCGCCTTCGAGGACGCCTTCTTCGGCTTCGCCGCCGGCTTCTTCCGGTCGAAGAGCCTCCGGAGCTCGCCGTCGAGCTTGGCGATCTTCTTGAAGTGCCCGAGGATCGCCTCGATCCGGTGGGCGGTCCGCGGGTCGATCTCGTCGTGCTCCTCGAGCGCCGCGGCCGCGAACTCGAGGAAGCCGCGGGCCACGTTCTTGTCCTTCTTGGCGGCCTCCACGATCCGGAGGATCTCCTCGAGGACGACGCGGTTCGTCGACAGGGCGCGGTAGATCTTCGCCTCGCCCGTCTCGATGCGCCGGGCGATGGAGACCTCGCCCTCGCGGTCGAGGAGCTTCACCGTTCCCATCTCGCGCAGGTACATCCGGACCGGGTCGTTCGTCTTCTCGACGGCGCCCGGGTCCGGCGCGGCCGGCTCGGCCACCCCGGCCGGGGCCGGCGCCTTCTTGGCGGTCGCCTTTTCCGGGACGTCGACGACCTCGATGCCGTAGTCACCGAAGCGGATGTAGATCTCGTCGAGTTCTTCCGGCGCGTTCGTCAGCTCCTCGGGGAGCGCCTGATAGATCTCGTCGTAGAGGAGATAACCACGCTCCTTGCCCAGAGCGATGAGCGTTCGGACTTCCGGGTGCTTTTCTTCTACCGTCACCGAGTTCCTCTCCCGTCAGATTTAACGAGTCCGGGGTGCCTTTAGGTTTGCCTGGATTCCGTTTCGAGCCGGCGACGCTCCGCGCTCACCCTAGACTTTTCCATTTGCAGCGCGTCTCTTCGGGCGACGTCTCCGCTCGCGGCGGCTTCTGCGACCTCTTTGGTCAGACCCTCGAGCCGTGAGGTGAGTTGACGTATCTTTAACAACAGCAATGGTTTGTGAAGGCGAGCCAGCCCTCTGTCGTCCTCTCTTTTTGTTTTCGCAGAAGTCGGCTCCGGACCCTCGAGGATTAGTCGCGCCGCGACTTGGCCCGCGACCGCCTCAAGATGTGGCTGAACTTCAGAAAAATCAAGGGTTAGGCCCTTTTCAGACACAGTCTTAAGAGCCTTAAATATTTGTTTTGCAACAGGATGTGAAAACATTTCCTCCGGCACGACTCGGATCACGTCGATCGCGGAATCCGCCTCTTCGAGGAGGATGGCCAGCGCCTTCCGCTCCATCCCCGGAATTCCATCGTAAGGATCGGCGCCGGAGGGCTGAGCGGGCGAGACCGCCGGCCTGGCGGCCTCTCTCCCGGCCAGGACGTCCAGAGGGACCCCGGTCCCCCGGGAAAGGGCCGACAGGAGCTCGTACCGGAGCACCGTGTCCCTCGCCTGAGACACGATCTCGACCGCTTCGTTCAGGCGGGCCGCCCGCACCGACGGATCGCTCCCGGCTCCCGGGATCCGGGAGAGGAGCGCCGGGACGAGAGCCGGCGAGGCGTCGGCGGCCCGGCGGAGCGCTTCGGCGCCGTTCTGGAGGAGGAACGAATCCGGGTCGTGCCCGCCGGGGAGCGCGAGGTGCTTCACCGCCGCGCCCCGCGAAAGGAAGAGCGGAAAGGCCTTGTACGCGGCGGCGAGGCCCGCGGCGTCTCCGTCGTAGGCCACGATCACGGTCGCCGCGTGACGCGCGAGGAGATCGGCCTGCGCCCCTGTCAGCGCCGTCCCCATCGAGGCGACCGCGTTCTCGCAGCCGGCGCGTGCGAAGGCGATCCGGTCGAAGTAGCCCTCGACGAGCAGGGCCGTTTCCTCCTTCCGGATCGCTTCCTTGGCCCTGTCGAGGCCGTAGAGGAGCTTCCCCTTGGTGAAGCGGTTCGTCTCGGGGGAGTTCAGGTATTTCGGGGAGTCGTCGCCGAGGGCGCGCGCGCCGAAGCCCAGGACCTCGCCCCGCCCGTCACGGATCTCGATCGTCAGGCGGTTCCGGAACCGGTCGTAGACACGTCCGGTGTCGGGGTGCCGCTGCAGGAGGCCGGCTTCGACCAGCGTCTCCTCGGGGAAGCGCGGCGAAAGGGACGACTTCAGCGCGTCCCACCCCTCGGGAGCCGCGCCGATCCCGAACGACACCGCCTCCTCGACCGCGAGGCCCCGTTTCGACAGGAGCGCGACCGCCACCGCGTGGCGCGGCAGAGCCTCGCGGAAGAACGAGGCCGCGGCGGCCAGCGCCTCGGCGACGCGCGTCTCCTTCGTGCGATCCACGCGGGTGCCGCTTCGGCGGACCGGGAGCGTGACGCCCGCCCGCCGGGCGAGGTAGGCGACGGCCTCCGCGAACTCGAGGCGCTCCGTCTCGCGGACGAAGGTGATGGCGTCGCCTTTCGCCCCGCAGCCGAAACAGTAGTAGAAGCCCTTCTCCGGGTGGACGTGAAACGAGGGCGTCTTCTCGCCGTGGAACGGGCAGAGCCCTTTCCACGACCGCCCCGCCTTTTTCAGTCCCGTGACGGCGCCGATCAGGGCGACGAGATCCGTCGCCGCGAGGACGTCCCGCTTGACGTCGTCCGTGATGTCGTAGAGGACGTCAGACATCGAGAACGCCGCTCGCCGGGGGGCTTGGCTTCGCACGCCCCCCGGACCCCCCACTGTGCGAGCGAAGATCAGACATCGAGAACGGCGATTGTGACGGCGAGCCCCCCCTCCCGGGGCTCGCCCGGGCGGTGCGCCGCCACCCCCGGATGGGTGTCCAGGAACTCGCGGACCGCCGCCGCGAGCCGGCCGGTGCCGTGCCCGTGGACGATCCGGAGCGACGAACGCCCCGTGAGAAGCGCCTCGTTGAGCGCGTGCTCGACCTCGGGGAGGGCTTCGTCGACGCGCTTTCCGACGAGAACGACCTCCGCCGCCGGAGTCGTCCCCGACGAGGGCGCCGGGCGGCGCGGCGGCTCCGGGGCGACGGGACGCGAGGGGGCCGGGGCCGGCCCCGCGGCTCTCGCGAGCGCCGAGGCCTCGACTTTCATCCGCTTTCCCCCGACGTCGACCTCCGCCTCGCCGCGACCCGCGTCCAGCCGGAGGAGCCGCCCCGTCGTCTTCCAGGGACGGACCCGGACGAGTTCGCCGACGGCGACGTCTCCCGCCGGCGCCTCGGCCTCCGGCTCGTCCTCGACGAAGGAGACGGCGGCCTCGCGCGCCGCGGCCGTCACCGTCGTGAGGGCACCGCGGGGGATCGACCGACCGGCGCGGAACTCGTCGCGGAGCCGCTCGATCTCGCGCCGCGTCGTCTCGCGGAGGGCCTCGAGCGCCCGATCGATCCGCTCGCGGCCCTTCTCGGACAGGCGCGCCTTCTCCGCCGCGAGCGCCGCCTTCTGGCGCTCCGTCTCCTCGAGCTTCGCCTCGGCCGCGGCCGCGAGCGCCTGCGCCCGCTCGGTCTCCGCCCGGACCGCGCGCGTTTCGGTCTCCAGCCGCGAGAGCGCCGCGTCCGCCGCGCCCCACGCCGCCCCGAGCCGCCCCCGCGCCGCCTCGAGCACCGGTCCGGGGAGCCCCGCGCGCGAGGCGACGGCGAGCGCCCGCGACCGTCCGACGGAACCGGGCCGGGCCCGGTAGGTCGGCCGCCCGCTCGCCTCGTCGAACTCCATCGCCGCCGAGAGGACGGCCGGCCGGGCGTGGCCCCACTCCTTCACGGCCGCGAGGTGCGTCGTCGCCACGGTCAGCCCGCTGTGCGCCACCGCGTGCTCGAGGATGGCCACGGCGAGCGCGCCCCCCTCGTCGGGGTCCGTCCCGCTCCCGAGCTCGTCGAGGAGGACCAGGCTCTGCGGCGTCGCCTCGGACAGGACCCGGGACGTCCGGGTCATGGCCGCCTCGAACGACGAGAGATCTCCCAGGAGGTCCTGCGCGTCGCCCGCGACGACGAGGATCCGGTCGAAGACGGGAAGGGCCGTGCCCCGCGAGGCGGGAACCGCGAAGCCGGACTGCGACAGGAGCGCGAAGAGGCCGACGGTCTTCAGAACGACCGTCTTTCCGCCGGCGTTGGGGCCGGAGAGGAGGAGGAGCCGCTTGCCCTCCGGCAGTTCGAGGTCGAGCGGCACCGCGTCCGCCGCCCGCTGCTCGGCGTTCTCGCCGAAGACCTCCTCGCGAAGCGGCGCGAGGCGCCGGTCGAGGAGCGGATGCCGCGCGCCCCGGAGGACGACGTGCGGGCCGGCCTCGGGGAAGACGCCGTCCGCTCGCGACGACCACTCGGCCCGGGCCTGGAAGGCGTCGAGCTCCGTCAGCACCGTCACGGAGCGGGTCAGGTCTCCCTTCCGCGCGGCGAACCGGGCCGTCAGCGACACGAGGATCCTGTGGATCTCCTCGCGCTCCTCCTCGAGCGCCTCCGCGAGCGCGTTGTTCGCGTCGACGACGGCCAGCGGCTCGACGAAGAGGGTCAGCCCCGAGCCCGATTTTTCGTGGACGATCCCGGGCACCGCGTCCCGACGGTCGGATCGGACCGGCAGGCAGTAGCGGCCCCCCTTCTCCGTCACGTACCCCTCCGAAAGGAACTCCGCCTTCTCGCGCGAGAGGTCCTCGAGACGCCTCACGACGTCGCGCCGGAGCCGGAGGATCGCGGCGCGGATCCCGTGGAGTCGCACCGTGGCCGTGTCCTTCACGCGGCCGTCTCCCTCGAAGATCCGGTCCTTCTCCCCGGCCAGGTCCGAGAAGTCGGCCAGCGGCGCGAGCAGCGCTCCGAGATCGGGCAGCGGAAGGTCGGGCACCGGCACGGCGCCGCGCGCGGCTTCCGACCGTTCCACGAGGGCGAACAGGTCGAGGAGCTCCTCCGGAAGAAGGGCCAGGCCCGCGGGGCCGAGCCGGAAGAGGAGCACCGCCCCGTCGTCGAGGCCGAACAGCGGGACGGGCGGGCGGAGGGCTCGTCGCGCGATCAGGTCCCGGGTCACGCCGCGCCGGCGTCCCACCTCCGCGGCGTCACCGGACGGCCTGAGGCCGAGAACGCCCTCCCGGCCGCGCTCCGAAGAACAAAAACGCCCGGCGAGCCTGAGCACGCCGGGCCAGTCGAGATCGGAATACGTGTCGATCAGCGTCTACATCCCCGCGCGGCGCTCTTCCGCGAGCTTGCGAAGCATCTTCTTGCGGGCGGCAATGGCCTTGCGCTTGCGCTTGGCCGAGGGCTTTTCGTAATGCTGGCGTTTCTTGAGCTCGGAAAGGATGCCTGACTTCTCGCACTTGCGCTTGAACCGGCGCAGCGCGTTCTCGAAGGACTCGTCCTCCTTGACGACGATCAGCGGCATTTTCTTCCCCCCTTCCCTGCTCCGTTTTGTCCGGCGGAAGCCGGACTCAGCCGAACTCCAAATTTTATGCGTCCTCCGCGGATCCGTCAACGGAGCGTCCCGCCCGCCGCGCCGCAGACGGACCCGCGTCCGGGCTGCCTATAATGGCGGTTCAACCAGCCGGATCTTCCCCCGGGAGGCTCCGAGAGGAGACGCTGACACGATGCCGGCCGACCCTGTCGCCACACGACGCCTGATCGAATCGCTCTCCACGCACCTCGAGGACCATCTCGCCGCGTGGAAGTCCTCGCTCGTCGATGCCCGCCGCGACATCGAGGCGCTCCTCGCGGCTCTCTCGGAGAAGATCCCGGCGCAAGCCAAGCCGCTCTTCCCCGAGGATGTCGTCTCCATGATGCTGGAGGACATCGCTCCACCGCCGCCGCCGCCGCCTCCTCCGCCGCCCGAGCCGAAGATCATCGAGAGGGTCGTCGAGAAGATCGTGGCCGGGCCGGCGACGCCGCCCGACTGGACTCTCGTGAGGGGCGCCGTCTCCTCCGTCGAGTCGGCCCGCACGCAGGTGGACGTCCTGACGCGGTTCATCTCCCAGGCCGCCGCGCACGCTTCGCGCACCGCGCTCCTTGTCCTCCGCAATGACCGGATCACGGGGTGGAAATCGACCGGCTTCGACGCGTCCGGTGGACGCGACGAGGCGGTCCGCGCGATCGACCTCGGCGCCGAGGACGACGCGTTCGCCGCCGAGGTCCTCCGCGTCCAGCGCTCGCGGCTCGCCGAGCCCCCCGACGAGGCGTCGCCGCTCCGGAAGGCCCTCGGAGGGCGCGCGCCGGCGCGGACCCTCCTCGTCCCGATGGTGATCCGGGACCGGCTCGCCGGCCTCGTCTACGCCGACGAGCTTCCCGGCGAGGAGGGCCGGCTGAACGAGGGGGCCATCGAGGTCCTCACCTTCGTCACCGGTCTCGCCGTGGACCTTCTCGCGGCGCGGAAGAAGATTCCCTCGCCGACGCTGACGCCGACCGGGGAGTCGATCGAGCGGTTCCGTCCGGCTGCGGGCGAGGCTCCCGCGGCGAAACCCAGTCCCGCTCCGGTCTTCGAGCCCGAGCGCGCCCGGCCCGCGCCCGCCGAGGCTCCCGCGGCGGCGCCCCATACGCATCCGGCGGAGCCGGCGCTCGCGACGAGCGGCATCCGGCCGCGCCCGAAGCCCGCGGAGGAACAGCTCCGCGATCTCGCCGAGTCCGCCGGCCTCGGGCGGAGGCCGTCCCCGCCCCCGCCTCCGGACGCCGGCGTGACCGTCGCCGTTCCCGTCGTCGCGGCCCCCCCTCCGCCGGCTCCGGCGCCGCCCCCGGCACCCGCTCCCGAGATCGTCGAAACGCACCCCGCTCCGGCGCCCCGGCCGCCCTCCTTCGAGTCGGCTCCCGCGGCCCCGGCCGTCACCTCGTCGCCGGCGCTCGCGATTCCGGGGCCGTTGCCGCCGCCCGTCCCCACGCGGCCCCCCAGCTCCTTCCCGCCGCCCCTCTCCCAGACGACGACGGGCGACTTCACGGAGGCTTTCGACGCGCTCCGGTCGAGCGGCGCCGCCGCGCCGCCGACCTCGCCGGGCGTTCCGATCGTGCCGCTCTCTCCGCGCGCGGCGCCGCCGCCCCCCGCGATGACGCCGCCGCCGACGATTCCCGCGGTCGGCGCCCGGCCTCCGGCCGCTCCCGGAACGACCGAGGTCCGTCCGATCTCCGGCTTCATCCCGAGATCCCGCCTCGGGGCCAGCGCGGCCGACAGCCCGCAGCGCCAGCGTGAGGACGCACGCCGCCTCGCCCGACTGCTCGTCTCCGAGATCAAGCTCTACAACGAGAAGAAGGTGGACGAGGGGCGCGCCGCAAACGACCTCTATGCGCGCCTGAAGGACGACATCGACCGGAGCCGGCAGGTCTTCGAGGAGCGAACCCCGGAACCGATCCGGCGGGAGACGGACTTCTTCCGCGAGGAGCTCGTCCGGATACTGGCCGACGGTCGCGACGAGGCTCTCGGATCGACGGGCTGAAGACGTCCGCGGACACGGTGAGCCTTCCGTTCCGGCGCCTCCTGGCCGGAGGGCTTCTTGTTCTGTCGCTCGCCTCCGGGATGGGACGCGGGCTCGACGACCTCGCCCCCCCACCCGTGGGACCCGACGAGCGTCTCGCGGAGATCCGCCGTCTACTCCGCGAGGAGGGAAGCGCCTCTCTCCGGGCCGCCACGCTCGCCCCGCCTCTCGCCGAAGCCTCCGATCTCTGGGCCACCCGCCTCCGGACGGCCCGCATCGTTCTCGCGCCGGCGCATCCCTCGGAGACGTCGGTCGGAGCGCCAAGTGCCTCCGAGACCACCTGTCTCGGCATTCCGGGGCTCGGCTCGTGGATGAGCCTCATGGGCTCGCGGCCCTCCGTGGCGGCGCTTCTCGCGTGGGCGGCCGCCGAGCCCCTGGAGCCCCTCGCCCGGCACGCCGCGACGCTGGCGGCGCGGACGGCGGGAACGACGGCCGAGAAGAGCGCCGTCCGCAGCGCCCTCGCGAGCTGGGACGTCCACGGCCCGCGCGGTCCGCGGGCCGCCATCGATCTTGCGCTGGCGCGGGCGCGGGTGGCCGCAACCGGGGCCGAGGCGCTCCGTCTCCGCCTCGCTCTGGCTGCCGCGTGGCCCGACGCGCCCGAGCGCGCCGCCGATCTCTTCGACACCACGGACCTCGCGGAATTCGATCGCGCCGTCCGCGGCGCCCCCGAGGGAATCCGCGCGGCCCGGGGTCTCGTCCTCGCGCCCCGTCTCCAGAAAGAGGCGTCCGCCCTCCTGCCGCGGTCTCCCGTCTCCGCGGCGGCGTGCCTCGACGCCGCCGAAGCGCGCCTCATCCTGGGCGACACGTCGGAGTCCCTCCGGCTCCTCCGGATGGCGCCCGTCCCCGCCGGCGACGAGCCCGCCGTTCTCCGCTCGCGCGCTCTGGCGCTCGACGCCGAGATGCGGGCCGTCCTCCGGTCGGAAGGCGGGTCGCCCCCGGCGCGGCGCGCCGCGCGCCGCCGGCCCCGTGCCCCCACGACGCCTCCCGTTTCGCCGCGTCCGTTCGGCGAAGCGGCCCGCGGGCGCGCGGACGGACTCCTCGCGCGGGCGGAAGAGCTCCTCGGCGCGACGCTCTCCGACACCGACCGCCGGCGGCTCCTCGTCGACGCCTCCCGGATCTCGCTCCGCTGCGGACGGACGGCGGACGCGCGCCGGCAAATCGCCCGGCTCGTCTTCCTCGAGCCGGGGAGCGGCGCGCTCGCCGAAGATCTCTTCCGCGAGGCGTTCGACGCCTACCGGTCCGGACGTTTCACCGAGGCCGCGGCGGCCTTCGAGGAGCAGACGTCGCTCTTTCGCGACACCGGGGTCCGGCGGCGGGCCACCTACTGGGCCGGCCGCAGCCTCGAGAAGGCCGGGAAGGCCGACGCCGCCCGTCTTCTCTACGCTTCCCTCGTCGCCGGGACGTCTCCGGATCTGTACGCCGTCTGGGCCGCCGCGGCGATCGGCATGCCTCTCGCGGTCGGCCCGCCACCGCCGCCTTCCGCCGACGAACCGTCCGCCCTCGACGGCGATGCGCCGGCTGCCCCCTCGCGCGAGCTGCTCGCCTGCGGGCTCCCCGACCTCGCCGAGGACACCGCCGAGGCCGAAGGAAGCGCCGATCCGCTCTTCCTCGCGGCCGTCGCCTCGGAGCGCGGCGACCACCGCCGCGCCGCCTCGCTGCTCAAGCAGCGATGGCCCGAGCTCGGCTCTCCCGAAGAGGGGGCCGTCCCGCTTCGCGTCCGCCGCCTCTACTACCCGCACGCCCATGCCGCGCTCTTTCTGGAGGCCGCCTCCGGAGCCTCCGTGCCCCCCGCCCTCGTCTTCGGCCTCGTCCGGCAGGAGAGCGTCTTCACGACGGACATCCGCTCGCGCTCCGGCGCGGTCGGTCTGATGCAGGTGATGCCGGCGACCGGCCGCCAGCTCCACCGCCGGGAAGGACGTGGCGCCCGTCCGGATCTCCGGAGCCCCGCGGTCAACATCCACCTCGGCGTCGCTTATCTCCGCCAGATGCTCGACCTCTTCGGGGGAGACCCGGTCCTCGCCCTGGCCGCTTACAACGCCGGGCCGGGTCGCGCACGGCGGTGGCGCGCGGACCTCGGCTCCCTTCCTCCCGACGAGTTCGTCGAGTCGATCCCGATCGCCGAGTCGCGCCACTACGTCAAGCGCGTCCTCTTCTTCGAGGGGGCCTACGCGGCGCTCTACGGCCTGCCGGCCTCTCCGCCCGCCTCCCTGACACGGCGCGACACCGACCGGCCGTGACCGGTCCGCGTCATGTCCGAACGGACGCGAACGCCGCAAGGGCCCGGGTCCGGGCCGCGGCGTGATCGACGATACGGGCGGGGTAGTCCGGAGGCGGCGACGCGAGCTCCCACGGTGCGTGGATCTCGGGGGGCCGGGACGACTTCACCGCCGCGAGCTCGGGAATCCACCGCCGCACGTAGACGCCGTCCGGATCGAAGCGCCGGGCCTGGAGGACGGGGTTGAAGATCCGGAAAAACGGCTGCGCGTCGGTGCCGGAACCGGCCGACCACTGCCAGCCGCCGCTGTTCGACGCGAGGTCGCCGTCGGCCAGGTGGCGCCGGAAGAAGGCCTCCCCTAGCCGCCAGTCGACGAGAAGGTCCTTCGAAAGGAACGACGCGACGATCATCCGCACGCGGTTGTGCATCCACCCTTCCCGATGGAGCTGCCGGATTCCCGCATCGACGATCGGATAGCCGGTCCGTCCCGTCGACCACGCGTGAAAGAGCCGCTCCCCGTCCTCGCCCGAGGCCCACGGAAACCGGTCGAACTCGGGCCGGAAGTTCTCCGTGCCGACGCGCGGAAAGCTCTCGAGGATCGAGGCGTAGAACTCGCGCCACGCCAGCTCCTTCACGAACGTCTCGATGGACCGCCTCCCTTCCGCGTCCGCCTCCCGCCACGCGGCGCGGGCCTCGGAATGGAGCCGTCGGACCCCGATCGTTCCGAAGCGGAGGTGCGGCGAGAGGCGCGACGTTCCGGGGAGGTCCGGCCGGTCCCGCTCCGGCGCGTACCGGCGGAGCGCTCCGGCGCGGAACGCATCCCAGAGGCGGCGCGCCTCGCGAGCGCCCCCCTTCGGGTTCTCGGGTGCGCCGGTCTCGCGAAAGCCGCGAGGCCTCGAAAGGGGAATCGTGGGAAAGGACGGTGCGAGGACGGCGGCCGGCGTCGGAATCTCCGCCGGTTCCGGGACCGGAGGTTCCTTGTCACGCTCCAGCCAGCGGCGAACGAACGGCGTGTAGACCGTGAACGGCCTCCCGGCCTCCGTCGTCACCGAACCGGCGGGGACGAGGAGGAGGTCCCCGACGAGGTGAAGCCGCGCCCCGATCCGCCCGAGGGCCTCCCGGGCGGCCGCGTCGCACCGCTTCGGATGCGGCTCGTGGTCGCGGGGGCCGAAGACCGCGTCGGCCCCCGTCTCGCGGCAGAGCGCGACGAGGGCTTCCTCCGGCGGGCCGCGCCGCACGATCAGGCGCGACCCCTTCGCGTCCAGCGTCCGGGAGAGTTCCTCCAGCGACGTCGCGAGGACGGCCAGCCGCGGCGGCGAGAAGTCGTCCGTCAGGTAGAAAGCGTCGAGGACGAAGAGCGGCACCACCGCGTCGGCGTGCCGGAGAGCGGCGGCGAGGACCGCGTTGTCGTCGGCGCGGAGGTTCCGCCGGAACCAGCAGACCGCGACGGACACGCCGTCCCTACGGGGCAGCGCGGCGGGCCGGCGCCTTCGCGCCGCGGGGGCGGCAGGAGGCGCACAGGCCGCGGACCTGGTGGGAGTGCGAGACCTCGAGGAAGTCGTGCGCCCGGCAGACGGCCTCCTGGCGCCGCTCGATGGCCCGGTCGACGAACTCGATCACCTTCCCGCACGCCGTGCAGACGAGGTGGTCGTGGTGCTCGCCCTTGCGGAGCCGCTCGTAACGGTATTTCTCCTCGTTCAGCCGGACGCGCCCCACGAGCCCGCACTCGAAGAGGAGGTCGAGGCTCCGGTAGACCGTCGCGCGGCTGATCTTCACGCCGCGCTCGCGCATCCGGAGGACGAGATCCTCGGCGTCGAAGTGCCGGTGCGTGGAGAAGATCTCGTCGAACAGGGCTGTCCGCTCGCGCGTCGTCTTCAGCCCCTTCCGCTTCAGGAACTCAGAGAAGATCCGCCGTTCTTCAGTGTGTCCGCTCACGGCCCGAGATTAACGCAACTTGGGATCAATCTCGACGGGAACCCGCGGCGGCCCGCCGGAGGCGGGCCGGATCGAGGAAGGGGGGGTGGCCCGGGACCTCGCGCGCCTCGGCCCGGAGGCGCCGGAGAATCGCCTCCCGCGTGAGCGACGGATCCTCCCCGAGCAGGTGGAGCACCGCCCCCGCCACGAGCGACGCGGCGAACGAGGTGCCGCCGGCCGTCTCCGGCGGTCGGCCGGCGGCAAGGGCCGGGACCCGGAGGGGCGTGGAGGGGGCGAGAAGGTCCGGCTTCAGGACGCCGCTCACGATCTCGACCCGCGGCCCGGCCGTCGGCTCGTCACGGTCCAGGTCCCAGCCGCCGACGCCGAGAGCGAACGGGGACGAGGCGGGAGAGACGCACCGGGACTCGGGATCCCACCCCGCCGCCGCGAGGAGGACCATCCCCGCGGCGTCCAGGGCGCGGACGAGGCCGGGGACCGGGCTGGGCGTCCCGGGCGTCTCCGGGTCGTCGCCGAAGGGGCAGAGGACGACGCGGACGTCGAGGGCCGGACCCTCGCGGAGAAGCCATTCGAACGCGCGGACGATCGCCGGCCGCGGCACGCGGTGCCTCTCGCCCACCTTGACGAGGACGACCGGCGCCCCCGGCGCGAGGGAGGGGAGATGGCTGGACCGGCCGTCCCCCGCGGCGAGGAGCATCGTCCGCGTCCCGTGCTCCGCGAACGTCGCGGGATCGCCGTACCGAAACGGCACGACCGACTCCCCCGTCGCGTCGCGGCAGGCGAGCAGGCGCTTCTCCGGCAGGTCCGGGTGCTTCGTGAAGCCGACGTCGAGGACGGCGAGGGCAGGAAGACGCCGGCGCATGGAAGCCCGGAGTCTAGCCGTGCGGCGGACCTTCGTAAGATCGTCCCATGAAGTCCCACCGGAAGGTCCTGACGCTCAACGTCCCGAAACGGATCGGCTTCGTGAACATCACCCCCGAGGTGGAGGCCGCCGTGAGGGAGAGCGGCGTTCAGGAAGGCCTCTGCCTCGTCAACCCGATGCACATCACCGCCTCGGTCTTCGTGAACGACGACGAGGAGGGACTCCACCGCGACTACGAGCGGTTCTTCGAGAACCTGGTCCCGCATGAGCCCGTCCGGCAGTACCGCCACAACGACACCGGCGAGGACAACGCCGACGCCCACATCAAGCGCCAGCTCATGGGGCGCGAGGCGGTCGTCGCGATCACGAAGGGCCGGCTCGACGTCGGGACGTGGGAGCGGATCTTCTACGGCGAGTGGGACGGCCGCCGGTCGAAGCGGATCCTGATCAAGATCATCGGGGACTAGCCCTCCCACCCCTCGGCTTCCAGCCCGAGGGTGATCAGGGCGTCCGCCAGGACGGTCGCGCTCGACGCGTCGGCGCCGAGGGCCTCCTCGAATCGCGCGCGGACGGTGGCTTCCCGCGCCTCGTCCCGGATCGGCCGCCCGCTCCCGCGCTTGATCTCGGCCACGGCGCGGCAGAGGGAGAGCCGCCGCGAGACGCTCCGCCCGATCTCTGTGTCCACCCGGTCGATGGCGCGGCGGACGCGTTCGACCGAGCCGCTCGGCCCGGGGAGAAAGCCGAACTCGTCGAGGAGCGCCTCCAGGTCCTCCGGCAGGAGCGCCTGCGGCCCGTCGCAGAGGGCGCTCTCCGGGACGTCGTGCACCTCGATCATCAGCCCGTCGGCCCCCGCGCCCCACGCCGCGCGCGCGAGGCCCGGGACCAGCTCGCGCCGCCCCGCCGCGTGCGACGGGTCGGCGAGGAGCGGCAGGTGGGTCAGGCCCCGTGCCACGAGGAGGCCGCCGAGGTCGAGCGTGCCGCGGGTCGACTTTTCGAACGTCCGGATGCCGCGCTCGCAGAGCATCACGTCGCGGCTTCCTCCCTCGAGAACGTACTCCGCCGCGGCGAGCCATTCCTCCACCGTCGTTCCGAAGCCGCGCTTCAGGAGCACCGGCCGGCCGGTCTTGCCGGCCTCGCGGAGAAGGTCGTAGTTCTGGCAGTTCCGGGCGCCGATCTGGAGGACGTCGGCCACCTCCGCCACCGGCCCGACCTGCGCCGGCGCCATCACCTCCGTCACGATCGGGAGCCCCACGGAATCTCCCGCCGCCTTCAGCCACGCCAGCGCTTCGAGCCCGTGTCCCTGGAAGGCGTAGGGACTCGTCCGCGGCTTGAAGACGCCGCCGCGGAGCGCCGTCGCGCCGGCGCGGGCGACCTCTTTCGCGAGACGCATCACCTGATCGGGAGACTCGACGGCGCAGGGCCCCGCGATGACGGCACGGCGTCCGCCGCCGACGACGAACGGCCCGACGGCAACGACGGTCGGCGGCCGGACCTCCGTCGCCCGGGGAAGGTCCTTCAGCCGAGGTGGCGGCACGTGGTCGGGGGTGGGCCCGAGCCAGAGCAGCGTCTCTCCCGCGCGCGCCTTCAGCCCCGAGGCCTTCTGAAGCGACGCCGCCGGAAGAACGGCGAATCCGTGCACCGGCGAATCCGGCGACCCCGGCAGCATCAGGATCTCGGCGCCGAGCTCCGCGAGAGAGGCCGCGAGCCGGGCTCCGGCGAAGCGAAGCGCCCGGACGGACGGTTCGACGTCGTGCCCGTTCGCCCGGACGAGCCGGAAGAAGCGCGTGGCGTTCGGGCGGACGTCGGAGACGTCCTCCTCGAGGATGACCAGACCCGCCTCGAGCGCCGCCTCCTCGGCGCACACGGCGGCGCGCGGGCCCCCGAGCGCCGCGACCCGCTGGGCCGCTTCGGCCGTGTCGTGCGTTTCGAGCGGGACGGCGTCGAGCCGCGACAGGAGGCGCGCGCACTGGCGAAGGGCCGGCGGCTGCGACCAGACCTCGCGCACCCCTGCCAGCTCGACGCCGCGCGGGGCGGCGAGGACGAGGCGAACGGGGATCTCGATCTCGTCCGCGACGACGAGGCGGGGAGCGTCCGCGGCGAGCGTCCGCGCCAGCGCTTCGAGCGGCTCGAGAACCGGCCCGGCCACGCGGGTCGCGGCCGGGATCACCGCCTCGTCCACCTCGCCGGCGACGAGCGCCCGCAGGAGACGGTCGAACGACGGATAGGGAACGGGCCGGCCGCACCGGGCCGCGGCCCGGGCCGAGAAGGAGCCCGGCTGTCCCTGGTAGCCCGCGCTCGGGCTCGCCACCGGCCTCGTCGCGTCGTCGTCCCGGATGGTTTCGTTCATCGTCTCCTCCGCCTGCCGATAATGAAAAAAGCCCCCCTCCGCCGTTCGTTTCGGGGAGGGGGGCTTCCGGTGAAGCCCGGGTGTGCCGCGCGGCCTAGCGGGCCGGGCCCCTCCCTGTCGCCGGATACGAATACCCGGCGAAGAAGGTGAAGCCGAAACCGACGTGCGGCGCGTTCATCGAGGGAACGAGCGTACCGCGCCTGTCAAGCCGCCTCACCTCGCGACTTTCGCCCCTTCGATGAGGACGGGGTAGACGTAGCCCGCGCCGAAGTCCTTGTCGAGGCCGACCGTGCCGCGGACGAGAACGACGTCTCCGACGGCGACGACGTCGTTCGTCGTGATCGTCACGTCGTCGTCCTTCTTGTCGCGGGAGCCCGAGCCATCGCGCAGGTGGACCCAGTTCCTGCCCATGACGCCCGACGTGAACTTCACGACCTTCCCGCGAACGGCGACCTCCTGGCCCTTGAGCGCCGCCCGCTGCGAGAAGAGCTCCGCGACGGTCCTGCCGTTCGTCCCCTCGGCCTTCTTGACGTCGATCTTCCCGACGTCCGCCGGCCCGGAGGCCGCCATGGCGTGCTGCGCCGCCATCTGCTGGCGAACGCCCGGGTCGACGGCCGGCGCGTGGCCCGGCGCGACGGGCGCGGCCGCCGCGTCCGATCCCGGTGCCGCCAGCGCTCCGAAGACGATCCGATCGAACTTCCGGTTCAGCGTCTTGCTCTCGAAGCCGTCCATCGGAGCGGCATCGACGATGGTGACCTCGTCACCCTTCTTCACGGCGGCTTTCGTCACGGCGGCCCACATCTCGCCGTCGGCGGTCTTCAGGCGCATGTAGGTGTAGTCCGAGGCGTCGAACGTCTCCTGGATGACGCCGCGGACCGCCAGGGGTCCGGGGGCGGCGGGCGCCGCGGCCGACGAGGCGACGGGCGGGGCGGACGCCGTGGAGGTTCCGGACCCGGCGGCCGACGCCGGCGCTTTCTTCTGACCGCAGCCGAGAGCGAGGAGGGCGACGACGACGAGGATGGGACGCTTCAAGGGACGCTCCTTCGTGGAATTCTCCGCGCTCCCGACGGCGCGGCCGATCCTTATATCAGGTCATGAGCCGCTTCGAGGCGGCGGGCGCCTAATTCCCGTCCGGCAGGAGCCAGGAGAGAACCGTCGACACGATCGAGACGAGAAGGGCGCCGAGAAAGGCCGCGACGAAGCCGTCCACGCGGAAGTCGATGCCGAGCTTTCCGCCGAACCAGGCCGTCAGCATCAGCATCAAGGCGTTCACGACGAGCGTGAAGAGGCCGAGGGTCAGGAGAATGACCGGACAGCTCACCAGCTTCAGGAACGGCTTGATCAGGGCGTTCAGGACGCCGAAGACGACGGCGATCGCCAGGACGGAGCCGACGCCCCCCGCGTCGATGCCGGGGACGAGACGGGCGGCCACCCAGAGGGCCGCCGCGTTGACGAGGATCCGGATGAGCAGCTTCATGGTGGCGCCCATTTTAGGGGAGAGCCCGCCGTAGAATCCCTCCATGCCCGACCGGAAGTACCGCCAGAAGGGATATCAGGACAACGCCCCGCACGCGCGCCGGGACGGCGCATCCGACGAGGCGCCGAAGAGGCTGGAGGGAGCGCCGAAGGGGCGTGGCGCGGAGCGCCACCGTGACGAGGTCTTCCGCTGCAAGGTCTGCGGCGAGAAGAACGACCCCGAGGTGTCCGCCGTTTCTCTCTGCCGGAAGTGCTCGGCGCCGCTCCACGCCTGCAACCAGTGCCGCTTCTTCGACGGGGCGGCGCGCTGGCAATGCCGGGCCGAGATTCCCGCCCCGGTCGCCGCCAAGTCGCGGTCGAACGACTGCGCTCTCTACGCGCCCGTCGTCACGCTCGACCTGACCGGGTCCAAGGCCGCCGAGACGCCCGACCAGGCGCGCTCCGCCTTCGACAGCCTCTTCGGGAAGCGGTAGGGGCGAGGGCCCGCCTCATCCCGCGCCCGGGGGCCGGACGTACGCCACGACGACGTCGGCCGTCAGACCGCCCGGGGAAATCCCTCGGGCGCAGCGCCACCCCGCCGCACGAAGGGATTGGAGCGCCGGCTCGCCCGCCACGAGCCAGACGGGCCCGGCTGGGGGCACGCCGGCCAGTCCGGCCACGGTCATCTCCGGGACAGTGCGGATCGGGCGGCGCGGGTCGACCGGGCCCGACAGGGCGTCGAAGACGAAGGGATGCCGGAAGGCGCCCTTCTCGAGCAGAACGTCGTGCCCCGGGAGCGCCCGCACCAGCCGGGCCGCCCGCGTCTCCGTCTCGCAGAAGCTCCGGCGCACGAGCGGGTCGTCGGCCCAGCGGCTCAGGAACGGACCCGTTTCGACGGCGAGAAGAAGAGCCAGCACGCCGGCGGCTGCGAGGGCCGTCCGCGGCCCTCCCCGCTCCTCGAGGCGCACGAGGACCGAGAGGGCGAGCCACGAGGCGGCCAGCAGCGCCGGGATGACAACGACGCAGCTCCGGATCATGTTCGGCGCGCCCCCGGGATTCGAGAACACCCCTCCGGCGAGGCTGCCGAGAAGAAGCGCGAAGAGCACCGCGTCGCCCCGCGTCCGGCGC
The DNA here is from genome assembly GCA_963801475.1 of uncultured Acidobacteriota bacterium. Lineage (GTDB taxonomy): Bacteria > Acidobacteriota > Thermoanaerobaculia > UBA5066 > UBA5066 > DAOMFB01. Next base: position 451,993 of record CAWDEX010000002.1, read on the forward strand.
CCCGCCGCGAGGCCCAGTCCGAGCAGCGCCGCGAGGCCGAGGAGGGGCGTCATCGCCGCACGGCCGGGAAGGCCGTTGCGGGGATTCGGGTCCTTCGTGAAGAGGAGGACGCCCGTGTATTCCACGGCATTGAAGGCCAGAGTGGCCGGCACCGCGAGCGGGCCGGTCAGCCGCGGTCCCCACGCCCCGGCCGGCCGCGTCCCGACGGGGACGTCGCGAAGCCTTCCGCCGAGATTCTCCGGATGGCTCAGATAGCCCCATCCGAAGGGGGCGAAGGCGACGGCGGCGGCGACCCAGGACGTGAGGACCAGCGCACGGGCGGCCCGGTCACGGAGGACGAAAAGGGAGAAGACGCCGAGTCCCGCCGCCACGCCCCACGCGGAGGAGTGCGTGTGGAGCGACAGGCCGACGCAGAGCCCCGAGACGGCGGCCAGCCACCGGCGCCCCGTCCGGAGCGCCGCCAGCGCGGCGGCGCCCGCGAGGAGGGCGAGTGGAATCAGCGCCGCGGCCGTATAGCTCCATCGCGAGAAGACCAGCGGCCACCGCGCGAGCGACACCACGGCCACGCCGAGGAACGCGGCCGGAAGGCCGAAGATCTCCGCCGCCATCCAGAACGCGGCCAGGAGGGCCAGGCAACCCGGCAGCGCCGAGAGCGCGAGGAAGCCGGATTCCGCCCGGCCGAAAACCCGGAACATCGCGTCGTAGAAGTGGAGATAGACGTACGAGACCAGTTCGCGGTTGCCGGCCGCGACGGGGTCGTCGTGAAGCGGGGTGCCGCCGATCCAGGGGAGCTCCCCCGGATGCTCGAGGAGGGCGCGCGCCTCAAACGGCGGGTCGAACCAGAGGCCCGGCGGAATCGTCTCCGGAAAGACCCACCGGAGGGCGAGACCGAGGACGGCCGCGCCGGCGCCGAGCGCGACGAGAAGCGGAGCCGGCTTCGACCCGGCCGTTCCGGGCAGCTCCCGCGCCCGCCGAAGGACCACGGTGAACGCCGCACCCGCGACGGCGCCGACGGAGAGGTTCTTCAGCCAGAGAAGCACGACGAGGAGCCACGTCTCGCGCGTCACGAAGAAGAGGACCTCCCAGCGGTCCGCCCGCGACAGGAGGACGAACGTCTGGAGCGCGACGAAGAGCCCGAAGAGCACCGCGGCTCTTCCCGGCGGCCGCCTCGCGTCACTCACGGCCGCTCCGACCGGGACCCGGAACGAGACGAGCCACGGAGAGCTCGCCGTCCTCCGCCGGGACGGGCCGCGAGATCCGGAGTCCCGCCTCGCGCAGGCGGAACGCGTCCGCGCGCGGTCCCACCCACCAGACCGGACCGCGCGGCGGGTTCCGGACGAGGCCCTCCACGGTCCGCGGTGCGAGGCGACGCAGCCGGGTCTCGTCCGCGCCTCCCGAGAGAATCGCCACCACCAGCGGCGAGTCGAGAGAGCCCGGTCCGCGCACCGCGGGACCGGACGCCAGCCGGCCGAGCCGGCGGCCGATCTCCGTCTCCGAGGCGAAGAACGACCGGCGCACGTCGGGGCGCTCCGGCCAGACGGCGAAGAGCGGCAGCGTCTCGAAGGCGAGAAGGAGAACGGCGGCGAGCGGCAGGGTGGCGCCCGGACCCGCGCCGTGGCGCGCGAGCCACTCCACGAGGGAGACCAGGGCCCCGGCGGCCGCGACGACGACGGGCACGACGAGGACCGACATCCGGAGAGTCCCCGGCGCGCCGGTGGGGTTAGACAGAATGCCGCAGGCCATCGCCCCGGCGACAAGGCCGAGCGGAAGGACGGCCGGCCGCTCGCCGTGGACCGCCCGGGCCGCTAGGAGGGCGAGCCCCGTCAGGGCCGCGATGCCGACCAGGGGCGTCATCGGGGGAGAGGTCGAAAGGCCGTGGCGCGGTACCGGGTCGGCCGTCCAGAGAAAAACGCCGAGGCAGCGCACGGTCGAGTCCGCGAGCCGACGGGCAAGGTCCCGCGCCCCGCCGTCGCGGCCGAGCGCCGGGTCCTTCACCGGCGTCCAGAAGCCCGCCTCGGCCACCCGTCCCCCGGGACGTCCCCGCGCGAGGAGCTGTCCCGCGTGAAGGGCCGCAAACCCCGCCACGAGGGCCGTGGCCAGGAGAAACGACCGGCGACCGGTCCGGTCGCGCCGGACGGCGACGCCCCACGCGGCCAGGAAGACCGGCACGACGGCCCAGGAGGCCGAATAGGAGTTCAGCGCCGCCCCGGCCGCCGCGCCGGCCAGCAGCGCGCCGGCGGGGCGTCCGGTCCGGAGCGAACGGGCCGCCCCCGCGGCGGCGAAGGCCATCAGCGCCACGAGCCAGGAAGCGGTGAACATCCAGCGACTGACGAGGAGTGGCCACCGCATGACCGCGGCGATCGCGAGCGCGACCACGGCCGTCCGGGGGCCGTCCAACTCGCGCGCGAAGAGCCAGAGTCCCGCGAGGGCGAGACAGCCCGGGACGGCCGAGACGGCGAAGAGCTGCAGGTCGCCCGAAGGGAACGGCCCGACGCCGAGAGCGAGGAGGAGAAGGAACGGGCCTCCGAGGATCTCGCCGGTGATGGGCGCGTCCTCTCCGACCCATGCGCCGGAGAACCGGGAACGGAGACCCCCCTCTTCGAGAAGCGGCCGGAGCGTGTAGGCCCCGTCATGCCAGGCCCCCGGCGGGCAGCCCTGCCAGTCGACCCACCGGAGAAAGACGCCCCCGGCGAGGAGCGAAAGGACGAGGACGGTTTCGAGACCGCGTGTGAGGCCGCTCCCTCCGGCGTTCCCGGTGCGTCCGGATTCCGCCGCGCGGACGAGAAGGACCGCGCCGACGCCGGCGGCGGCCGAGACGAGGAGAATCCGGAGCCAGAGGAGGACGACAAGGAGCCACGTCTCCCGCGTGACGTCGAGAAGAACCGCCCAGCGGTCGCTTTCGGCGAGATGAAGGAAGGTCTCGAAGGCCACGAACAGCCCGAAGAGAGCGGCCGCCCGGCCGCGGATCCTGGCCTTCGACCCGGTCATCCCGGGGAGTATCCGCTCCCGGCGCGGGAAAAGGCCGTCAGGCCGACGCGATGGCGGCAACCACGCGGCGGAGCGCCGCCCCGACCTCGGCGCCGACCGGGGCGAGGGCCGGCTTGCCGATCACGGCCATCACGCTCTCGGGGTTCATCGCCCGGACGACGGTCCTCTCGCCTTCGACCGAGACCGTGACGTTGCAGGGGAGGAGGACGCCCGATTCCGGGGCGGCCGCAAGCGCCTTGCGGGCGTTCGACGGGTTGCAGGCGCCGAGAATCAGATAGGGGGCGACCTCGACGTCCAGCTTCTTCTTGAACGTCGCCGCGACGTCGATCTCGGTGATGACGCCGAAGCCCTCCGCCGCGAGGAGCTCCCGCACGAGGGCGACGGTCTCGTCGAACGGGAGGGACAGGACGACCTCGAAGGCGACGGCGGACTCCCGGGTCGTGACGGTCGGGTTCATGGCGTCTTCTCCCCCGGCCCCGATTCTGTATCCGGTGGCGCGCCCCCGCACCGTTCCCGGCCCCCGGCCGGGTTCGGGACCGCTCACGTCGGGACGCCGAGCTTCGGCAGGACCACGGCCTGCAGCAGCCACCAGGCCACGAGGAAGAGGGCGAGGCCGATCAGCTCTCCCGACATCGTCCCCACTATCGCTCTTTGGTTATAAAGTGTCAAACCACGCGGCAGGCAAGCGGCGATGCGGGATCTCGCTTCCGCCCGCTTGACTCCGCAAACCGGAGGGGGTCCGGGGGAACCGGCAACCTGTCGGCTCGGCCCGGTTCATCCGAACGCCGGAAGAGGCGCGGAGGGGTTTCGGGGGGACGACGCGATCGCGTCGTCGCCACCGGGTTCCCCTGATTCACTTCAGCTGCACCCGCTCGTCGCACCGCAGTTCATGCACTTGTAGCAGGCCGCGCACCGCACCATGATGCTTCCGCACTCGTGACAGCTCGGCGCGTCGGCGCTGTTCTGGAACGTCGCCGTGACACGAACGGGCTCCCCGGCCGCGGCGGCAAAGCCGATCGGGCGCGTGTCGGCGGCCTCGGCCTTCGGCACGGCGGCGACGGCGGCGACGGCGGCGCTGATCGTCGCCGCCTTCTCGGCGGGCACGGGCTCGAGGACCGCGGCCCGCGGTCCCGCGTCGTTTCCGAGGGCCTTGCCGGCCGGAGCCTCCCGGGCGACGACCCCAACGCGTTCCTTGAGGTCGGCCGAAAGGAACTTCGAGGCGAGCCACCGGAAGATGTAGTCGACGAGGCTCTTCGCGATCGGGATCTCCGGGTTCTTCGTGTAGCCGGCCGGTTCGAACCGCATGTGGCTGAACTTCTCCACGAGCGCCTCGAGCGGGACTCCGTACTGGAGCGTCAGCGAGATGGCGGTGGCGAACGAGTCCATGAGGCCGGAGATCGTCGAGCCCTCCTTGGCCATCGTCAGGAAGATCTCGCCCGGCGTCCCGTCCTCGTAGAGGCCGACGGTGACGTACCCCTCGTGGCCGGCGACGGAGAACTTGTGCGTGATGGCGCGGCGCTCGTCCGGCAGCTTCCGCCGGCGCGGGCCCGCGGGGGCGGCCGCCACCGGGGCCGGCGCCGCCGCGGGAACGGCCGCGCCCTTCTTCCCCTTCACGGCGTCGTCGCTCTTGGAGGCCGCCGTGTTGAGGGGCTGCGTCCGCTTGCAGCCGTCGCGGTAGACGGCGATCGCCTTGAGGCCCAGCTTCCACCCGTCGCGGTAGACGTTCTCGATCTCCTCGACCGTGGCGTCGGGGGGCAGGTTGACGGTCTTCGAGATCGCGCCCGAGAGGAAGGGCTGGACGGCGGCCATCATCCGGACGTGCCCCATCGGGGCGATGGAGCGCGTCCCGCCGACGGCCTTGAAGGCGCAGTCGAAGACCGGGAGGTGCTCTCCCTTCAGCCCCGGCGCCCCTTCGATCGTCCCCTTCTCGTCGATCCAGTTGACGATGGCGTTCGTCGCCGCCTCGTCGTAGCCGAGGCGGAGCAGGGCGTGCGGGACCGTGTTGTTGACGATCTTGATCGTCCCGCCGCCGACGAGCTTCTTGTACTTCACCAGGGCGAGATCGGGCTCCACGCCCGTCGTGTCGCAGTCCATCATGAAGCCGATCGTCCCCGTCGGGGCGAGGACCGTCGCCTGCGCGTTCCGGAAACCGTGCTGGCGGCCCGACTCCCGCGTCAGGTCCCACACCGCGCGCTGCGCCTCGTACAGGTCCTTCGGGACGCCTCCGCGGGGCACGGCGTAAGCCGCGTCGCGGTGCATGCCGATGACCTCGAGGAACGCGTCGCGGTTCGGCACGTAGCCGGTGAAGGGGCCGAGCTCCGCCGCGAGCTTCGAGGACGTCAGGAAGGCCTGGCCGTGCATGAGGCTCGTCACGGCCGCGGCGTAGTGGCGTCCCTCGTCGCTGTCGTAGGGGAGGCCGTTGTACATCAGGAGCGCGCCGAGGTTGGCGTAGCCGAGGCCGATGGGACGGAAGTCGTGGGAGTTCTTCTCGATGGCCGGCGTCGGGTAGGAGGCCTCGTCGACGAGGATCTCCTGCGCCGCGAAGACGACGTCCACCGCGTGCCGGAACTTCTCGATCTCGAAGCCGCCGTCCTCGCGTGCGAACTTCATCAGGTTCAGCGAGGCGAGGTTGCAGGCCGAGTCATCGACGAACATGTACTCGGAGCACGGGTTCGAGGCGTTGATACGGTGGGTCGCCTTGCAGGGGTTCCACCGGTTGATCGTCGTGTCGTACTGGATGCCCGGGTCGCCGCAGATCCAGGCCGCCTCGGCCATCTTCGTGAAGAGGCTCCGGGCGTCGTACGCCCCGAGCGGCTCGCCGGTGGTCACGGCGTGCGTCGTGTGAACGCCGCCCTTCTCCACCGCCTCCATGAACGTGTCGGTCACCCGGACCGAATGGTTGGCGTTCTGGAAGGAGATGTTGCTGTAGACCTCGCCGCCGAAAGAGCCGTCCCAGCCGGACTCGATGAGGTCCCAGGCCTTTCGCTCCTCCTTCGCCTTGCAGCCGATGAACTCCTCGATGTCGGGGTGATCCACGTTCAGGATGACCATCTTCGCGGCGCGGCGGGTCTTGCCGCCGGACTTGATCGCACCGGCGAAGCTGTCGAATCCCTTCATGAAGGAGACCGGGCCCGACGCGATGCCGCCCGAGGAGAGCGTCTCGGTCGACGAGCGGAGGCTCGAGAGGTTCGAGCCGGTGCCCGAGCCGAACTTGAAGAGCATTCCCTCGGTCTTGGCCAGATCGAGGATCGAGGACATCGAGTCGCCCACGGCGTTGATGAAACAGGCCGACGCCTGGGGCTTCGGCTCCACGCCCACGTTGAACCAGACGGGCGAGTTGAAGCTGGCGACCTGGTGGACGAGGACGTGCGCCAGCTCGTCGGAAAAGACGTCGCGGTCGGCGGCGGTCCGGAAGTACCCGTTCTTCCAGCCCCAGCCCGTGATCGTGTCCACGACGCGCGAGACGAGCTGGCGGACGGAGCGCTCGCGCTGCGGCGTCCCGGCTTTCCCGTGAAAGTACTTCTGGGCGACGATGTTCGTCGCCGTCATCGACCAGGACTTCGGGACCTCGACGTCCTTCTGCTCGAAGAAGACCTCGCCCTTCTCGTTCGTGATCGCCGCGGTGCGGAGCTCCCACTCGATGGCGTCGAACGGCGCGGTGACGCCGTCGGTGTAAAGGCGCCGGAAGGTCAGACCGGAAAGGCCCGTCCCGGCCGCCGGGGTTCTCGTCGCCGTCACCTCGCGGGGTTTCGTCTCTCGCTCGCCTGCGCTCATGCGGAAGCTCTCACTTTCGCTCTCTCGTTCCTGTCGACTCTTCGAACTGTCGGGGGACACAGCCGTCCCCTCCTCATGGACCGGTACGCCCGGTAAAACGGATTTATCGGACGTCTTTCAAGGTAGTCCGGCGTTTCGGGAAATTCAAGGGGAAAATACAACCGGTAGTGTGCTTGTGATCTGAAGGCACTAGATCCTGTGGCCCGAGTCGTGCTTCCGGTCTGCCGGCCCGTCGCCCCATCCAATTGACTTCTCCGGACGGAAACCCTACAAGATGGCCGGACGGGCGGTCCGTCCGCCTGAGGAGGTTGCTCATGTCGTCCACCCCCACGGAGAACAGTTCTGCCCCGGCGCCGGCGGGCGACTTCGTTCTGGCACTCACCGACCGCGCCGTCGACAAGGTGAAGGACTTCGCCGCGAAGATGCCCGAAGCGGCCGGAAAGGCACTCCGGGTCTTCATCCAGGGGGGGGGCTGCTCCGGCTTCCAGTACGGGTTCACCTTCGACGACAAGCGCCCGACGGACCACGTCGTGAAGGCACGCGACATCGAGGTTCTCGTCGACCCGGCCAGCGCGGCGAAGCTCCAGGGCGCCACGGTCGATTTCGTCGAGGACTTCCGCGGAGCCGGCTTCTCGGTCGAGAACCCGAACGCCCAAGGCGGCTGCGGCTGCGGAAAGTCCTTCAGCTGAGATGCTCCGGGAGAGCCCCGACGCCGGGTTCTCCCGCTCCGCCCTGCGCGAATCGCGGGTTCCACGGGCGGCCGGACGCGGCCGCCCGACGTCTTCTGCCTCACCGTCTATAGTTCGCCCCGCGTGACGCGCCCCTCCCGGTCGATCCTCGTCGTCGTCTTCCTGACGGTCTTCATCGACCTCGTCGGGTTCGGAATCGTCATTCCGCTTCTTCCTCTCTACGCGAAGACGCATGCGCCGTCGCCCTTCGTCCTCGGACTTCTGATGGCGGCCTTCTCGGCGATGCAGTTCCTCTTCTCGCCGGTTCTCGGGCGGCTCTCGGACCGGTTCGGCCGGAGGCCGATCGTCCTATTCTCGCTTCTCGGGACGGTCGCGAGCTATGTCCTCTTCGCTTTCGCCCACTCGATTCCCGGCCTTTTCGCCTCGCGCGTCCTGGCCGGGATCACGGGGGGGAACATCGCCGCCGCGCAGGCGATCATCGCGGACGTGACGCCCCCCGAGGAGCGCTCGCGCGGGATGGCGCTCGTCGGGATGGCCTTCGGGCTCGGCTTCATCTTCGGGCCGGCGATCGGCGGCCTCGCCGTCCGCCTCGGCGAGGCGGGGCCCGGGCTCTTCGCCGCCTCCCTTTCGGCCGTCGCGTTCGTCTGGGCCTTCTTCCGTCTTCCCGAGACGCGCCCCGCGGACGCGGTGCCGCGCCCGACGACGCTCGTTCCGGTCGCGGCCCTCGTCAGGACCTTCCGGCGCCCCGGCATCGGCGCGTTCCTCCTCCTGTCGGCCCTGACGACGACCGCCTTCGCGAACTTCGAAGGCACCTTCTCTCTCTATCTCTCGTCGACGTTCCAGCTCCCCGCGGAGAAAGTCGCCGGGGCGTTCGTCGCGGTCGGCGTTCTCGGCGTCCTCGTCCAGGGGGGGCTGATCCGGCCTCTCGTGAAGCGCTTCGGCGAGGTGCGTGTCCTCGTCGCGGGCGCGGCCCTCGTCCTGGCCGGCTTCCTGGCCCTCCTGGGAGCCGGGACGATCGCGACCCTCGTGCCGGCCGTCGGCGTCCTCGGCGTCGGAATTGGCATCACGAATCCCGCCCTCTCGGGCGTCGTCTCGCGCCGGACGTCCCCCGCCGAGCAGGGAGAGGTGCTCGGCGCCTTCCAGTCGATGGCGTCCCTCGGGAGGGTCGTCGGTCCCTTCTGGGGCGCGAGCGCTTTCCTTCGCTACGGGCCGATCGGCCCGTTCGGAGCGGGCGTCCTGCTCGAGGCGGCGGCGCTGACCCTCTGCCTGTCGCGCCTCGCCCGCGAGAACCGGGAGGCGAGCGCGGGATGAGTGCCCCCGTGACGCTTCGCCGGGAGTGTCCCGCGATCCGGATTCCGGAGGGGACGCTCTTCGTCCTCCCCGCGGGTCTGCCCGTCGTCGTCATGCAGGCGCTCGGCGGTTCGTACACGGTCGATGTGCCGACGTTCGGCGGCCTCTTCCGGATCGCCGACCGGGACGCCGACGCGCTCGGCCTCGCGGCCGACGGGCCCCACGCACCGAAGAGGACCGCCGTTGCCGAACCGGCCTCCGAGGAAGCGGTCTGGGATCAGCTGAAGACCTGCTACGACCCCGAGATCCCCGTGAACATCGTCGACCTCGGCCTCGTCTACGATCTGAAGCTCCTGCCGCGCACGTCGGCGGGATGCCGCGTCGAGGTGAAGATGACGCTCACGGCACCGGGGTGTGGCATGGGACCGGCCATCGCCGCCGACGCGCAGCAGAAGATCGCGAGCCTTCCCGGCGTGGCCGAAGCGGAGGTCGCCGTCGTCTGGGATCCGCCCTGGAGCGCGGACATGATGACGCCCGAGGGGAAGCGCCGGCTGGGAATGGCGTAGCTACTGGATCCGGACTCTGCCCGCAAATCCCTCTTCGTAGCCGTGGAAGAAGTCGAGGGTCTCCTCGGGCCAGCGCCAGCAGTAGTAGCCCGCCCCGGAGTCGAAGTCGACGAGCCACGGCCCCTTGACCTCTACCCCGATGGCTTCGACGTCGCGGACCCACGTCTCGAAAATCCCGCCCTCGGCCCGGCGGCGAGCCTCGCCGCGCTCCTCCCCGCCGTCGCCCTCGAGCTTCGCGAGCGCGTCCAGCGCCTCGCGGGTCCGCTCGCGGACGGAGGGAAGGAGCCGCCGTGCCTCCTCGAACGTGAAGATCCTCTTCGACGCGCCCACGGGGCGATCCTATCGCGGCAATTCCTGCCTATGATCCGCGCGTGAAGCCCCTGAGCTCCTACGCGACGCAGCTGTTCGCCGAGGCGGTCGCCGTTCGACGCGCGATCCACGCCCACCCCGAGGTCGCGTTCGAGGAGGTGGAGACCGCGCGGCTCGCCGCCGACCGGATGCGCGCGCGCGGCCTGACCGTCCGGACCGGGCTGGGGCAGACGGGCGTCGCGGCCGTTCTGGACACCGGGCGCCCGGGACGCACCGTCCTTCTCCGCGCCGACCTCGACGCTCTTCCCGTCGCGGAGGGGACCGGCCTTCCCTTCGCGTCGACGAACGGGAAGATGCATGCCTGCGGGCACGACGGCCATGTGGCCGCGCTCGACATGGCCGCCGATCTTCTCCTTTTGGATCCCCCGGCGTGCGGCCGCATCGTCTTCGCTTTCCAGCCCGCCGAGGAGAGCACCGGGGGCGCGATCGCGATGATCGCCGACGGCGTCCTTACGGACCCTCGCCCGGACGTCGTGTTCGGCATCCACCTCTGGACGCCCTTTCCGCTCGGCACGGTCGGCGTGGCGGCGGGACCGATGATGGCGGCGGTCGACGAATTCCGGATCGAGGTGATGGGCCGGGGAGGGCACGCCGCATCGCCCCACGAGACGCTGGACGCCGTCCTCGGCGCCTCTTACGTCATCCAGGCGCTGCAGTCCATCGTCTCGCGGCGGCTCCCGCCGCTCTCGCCCGCCGTCGTCTCGGTCGCGTCCGTCCACGGCGGCAACGCGTTCAACGTCCTCCCCGAGCGCGTCGTCCTGACAGGAACCTGCCGATCCTTCGACCCCGACGCGGTGGACGCGCTCCCCGGCCTCGTCACCGGCACCGCGGCGGCAGCGGCCGCCGTGGCGGGCTGCGCCGCACAGACCACCTACCTTCGAAAGAGCCGCGCCCTCGTCAACGACGCCGGCGAAGCGGCCCGCGCCAGCCGCTGTGCGGCGGCCCTCGTCGGGGAGGGGAACGTGACCGCCGACTGCCGGACGATGGGGGGAGAGGACTTCAGCGAGTTCCTCGGGAAGGTCCCGGGGGCCTTCGCCTTCGTCGGCGCCGCGCCGGCCTCCGACCTGCCGGGACGCCGGCGCGCCCACCACGCACCGGACTTCGACTTCGACGAGCGCGCCCTTCCCGTCGCCGCGAAGCTCCTCGCCGCGGTCGCCCGCTCCGTTCTCGCGGGCGAATGACGCTCGCCCTTCTCCTTTACGGCGCAGCCGTTCTCGCCGTGGGGGCCGCCGCGGCCCGCACGTCGTCCCGCGACCTCCCCGCGTTCCTCGTCGGCGACCGCTCCTTCGGCGCCGGGGCGGCCTGGGCGGCGCTCTCCTCCACCACGATCGGCGGATCGACCACCCTCGTCCTCGCGGCGCTCGTCGCGCGGGCGGGGCTTCCCGCCCTCTGGCTCGACCTGGCCGGGGCGCTGGGGCTCGCCGGTCTCGGCCTTCTCCTCGCGCGCCGCATCCGGGCCACGGGCGCGGTGACGATCGCCGAGGTGATCGGGCGGCATTACGGCCCGGCCGTCCGCCGGCTCGCGGCGGCTCTCGTGGTCCTCGCCGAGATTCTCTGGTTTGCGCTCCTGGCCGAGGCGACGACGGCCGTCCTGACGGCCGCCACGCCGTGGGAGCCGCGACGGGTCCTCGTCCTGACGACCCTCGTCTTCGTCGCCTACACGCTTCTCGGGGGGCAGCGCGCCGTCGTCCGGACCGACGTCCTCCAGTTCGTCCTGATGGCGACGGCCCTCCTCGGGGTCGCCCTCCCGCTCGCCGTCCGGTCGCTCGCCCGGACGGGCGCTCCGGCGGCGCTTCTCGTCTTTCCGTTCGGACCGCGTCTCGGCCCGGCCGACGCCGCCGCGCTCCTCGTCCTCGTCGGCCTGCCGCATGCGGTCGGCAGCGACGTCTGGTCGAAGCTCCTCTCGGCGCGTGACGAGACGGCCGCGCGTCGCGCTGCCCTCGGGGCCGCCATCTCGAAGCTCGCTTTCGGCCTCGCCACGGCGACGATCGCGCTCGCCGGTATCGGGCTCGGCCTCCCCGGCGGGGCGGAACTCTTCCCGAAGACGGTCGTCGCGCTCGCCGGGGAGAGTCTCGCGCCGCTGCTCCTCGTGGCCCTCGTCGCGACGATGCAGTCGTCGTCCGACTCCGTCCTTCTCTCGGCGGCGGCGGCGACGGTCCACGACATCCTTCCCGCGCGCCACGGGACGCCCGGGAGAGCCCGCCTCTTCGTGGCGCTCTACGGCGCGCTCGGGCTCGGCGTGGCGATCGTGGAACCCGACATCCTCGAGACATTCCGCCTCGGCTACACGCTCTTCGCGTCGGGACTCATCCTTCCAACGCTTCTCGCGTTCGTCCCGGGCCTCCAGGTCCCGCGCGGTTACGCCGCCGCCGCGATGCTGGCGGGAGCCGTCGCCGCCCTGGCGGAGCGGTTCCTCCGGGTGACGGGCATGGATCCCGTCCTCGCGGGCACCGGCGCGAACGCGGCGATTCTTCTCGCGGGGCTCCTGGCTCGCCGGCGGAGCTAGCGCCGGAGCGGCGCCTCTTGTGTCGCGCCGCCGAACGCGATCCGGAGCGCTGCCGCGACGACCGCCTCGCGGGTGACGGCTGCGGCTCCCTCGACGACGTTTTCGTCCGCCGTGGGCGGCTGGGCGGCGACGAGCGTGCCGTCGATGAGGGTCACGATCAGCCACGCCGCGTCGTCGACCGGGATCGCCGCCGGAGGACCCCCGTTCCGGAGGCCGGCGATCGCCCGCGACAAGAGCGTCACGCGGGGGTCGGAGAACGCCTCCGCCGCCGGGGCCGCGCCGACCCCTTCCGGGGCAGGAGGCGGGCCGGCGAGGCGGTCGAGGAGCGAAAGGCGAGCCAGCGCCGGACGCGATGCGCCGAAGTCCCAGATCTGCCCGACGAGACGGTGCAGACGCTCGGCCGGCGTCCCGGCCGTCTCGGCCGTCGGGAGCTTTCCGGCGATCGCCGTCTCGAGCACCGCCCGGTAGAGCCCTTCCTTGTTCCCGAAGTGGTAGTGGAGGGTCGCCACGTTGACCCCGGCCCGGGTCGCCACCTGCCGCGTCGTGGCCCCCGCGAAGCCCGCTGCCGCGAAGCTCTCCTCCGCGGCTCTCAGGATGTCGCGACGCGTCTCTGCGGGGTTGCCGTCCCTCGGCCGGCCAACGGCTCTCTTATTCACCGTAACGCTCTCCGCCCCACTGGGAAGTCTGGATTCATCCTGCCCGGCGCTTTCTACCGGTCGTATTAGGCTCGAGGGGTGACCCCTCCTCGTCCGGTCGTCCCGGTCCGCCCCGCCCGGGTGACGGACCTGCCGAAAGAAGGCACAGACCTCCTTCACGCGTATGCCACGGATCCCGAAGGAGTTTTCGCCGCCGGGCCCGACGGGTCCCCGGCCCTGGGGCTCGCCGCGGGCGTGGTCCGGGCAGATGTCCTTCAGGTCGTTCACCTCGAGGTCGTCCGGGCGGCCCGCGGAAAGGGGACCGGCCCGGCGCTCTGGAGCGCCGTTCGCGCCTACGGCGCCGCGCGAGGCGCGGGCTCCGTGGAGTTCGCGCGCTCCGCGGACGAGGCGACGCTCGGCTTCCTGCTGGGTGCGGGCCTCCCGGTCCGCGGCCTCGCCCTGCGTCTCCGGGCGACGGCCCTTCGTCCATCCGCCGAACCGCCGCTCGCGCTCGCGCCTCTTCCGCCGGGAGTACTGCTGTCGGGCTGGGTCGCCGACCTCGACCGCGAGACACGCGGCTTTCCCCGCGGCGTCGACTGGAGCTACTGGGCTCGCCGCGGGACGGACCTCTACGCGGCGCGCCGCCGCGGACGCCCGGAGGGGCTCGGCGCCCTGACGCTCGCGGGGCGGCAGGCCCTCCTCGGCCCCGTGGCCGCGGCGCGGCCGGAGACCGCGGCGCAGGTCTTCCTCGCGCTCGCGGCGGAGGCTTTCGGGCGCGGGGCGAAGGAGATCGACTCCGTGCTGCCGTCCGAAGCGCGGTTCCTCGTGACGGAGGCGCTCCGCGCCGGATTCCGCCTCGCGGGCAGCTTTCCGGTCCTTGGAGGCCGCCTCCGCGGGGACCTCCGCCGGTACGCCGCCTCCCCCACGTCCTTCTTTTGAGAATCTGTCTCGCCGGCGCCACGTCCGGGGGCTGGCGGCGCGGCCTCTCGCCGGAATGTCCGACGTGGGCGACAATGCTCACCCCGGAGAGACCACCATGCGCGTCACCCGCCTTCTCGCCGCACCGGCCCTTCTGGCCGCTCTCCTTGTTTCCGCAGTCCCGGGGAGCCTCGTCGCCGCCGAGGTCTACGGCAAGCCGCTTCGCGGCCTCACGACGGTGTCCGTCCGAGAGGCCGTGGCCGACCCCGAACGATTCGTCGGGCGCGACGTCCGCGTGACCGGCCCGAACGCGGGCCCGGAAGGAAAGGCCGCGCTGAAGGAAGGCGACGCGCTCCTCCCGATCGTCACCGACGGCTCGTTCGAGCTTCCCGCAAAGCTCGGCAACGCGAAGCTCACCGCCGAGGGGCGGCTGACGAAGAACGCCGGCGCGGTCGTCTTCGTCGCCTCGGGCGTCGAGGTGAAGCGCTGAGGCGCGGGCGGGCCGTCTTCGCCGCCGCCGCCGTCGCCGTCGGCGCCGCGCTCGCGGCCGGCGGGTGCCGCCGCCCCGAGGAGACGCGGTTTCTGAACTTCGACCCCGAGACGACGGCCGGTCGCCTCGTCGCCGGCTGGTCCGGCTGGGAGAAGACCCCCGAGAACGACACCTTCGTCTGGGCCCAGGCGCGCGAGGCCCGGGTGACGGTGACGAACGCCGGCGGGAGCGACCGGGTTGTCCGTTTCCGGGCCTGGAGCTTCCTCTATCCGACCGCCCCCGAGCAGACGGTGACGCTCTACGTCAACGGGACGCGGATCGACGCCGCCGGGCTCTACCGCGAGCCGCGCGTCGTGACCTTCGTCGTGCCGAAGGCACTCTGGAAAAAGGGGGAAAACGAGCTCCGCTTCGCCTTCGCCTGGGCGGAGGCGCCGAAGGACCGGACGCCCGGAAGCGACGATTCGCGGACTCTCGCCGCCGCGTTCGACTGGCTGGAGATCCTCCCGGCCCCGTCCTCCCTCGTCCGGAAGTAACCGTCGTTACGGGGTGCCCGCTTCGGTCCGGGCCGGCACGTCCGGGAGGATGGCCGAGAAGAAGACGAAGACCTCCGTCGTCTTCTCGTTTCGTCCCTTGCTCCAGTCGTCCTCCCGGAAGACGTAGCCCTCGCCATCCTTCGTCCGGAACGACCACTCGAAGCAGCTCGCCGTCTCCGCGGGGTTCCGGCAGAGGCGCCGGTGCGAGACGATCTGGCTGGCGGGGAGAACGAGGTTCCGGCCGGGGTCCTTCGCGTCGGCCCAGCGGAAGGTCTCCTCCTTGAAAGCCAGCGATCCGATCCGCCAGCGCCCCCCGAGGGCCAGTCCCTTCTGGCGGCGCACCATTCCGTCCCAGCGGCGGTCGGCGCGCGCCGCGAGGGAGGGCGTCGGCTCCGGCGTCCCCGCGTGCGCCGCAGCCGCCACGAGGCCCCACAGCAGAAGGGCCCCGGTCGCCCGGGGCCCTCGGATCCTGCGGGAGGACCTTCGCGTCACAGAACGACGCCGCGGATCGGGACCTTCACGTCGGCCCGGGACTTGTCGGTCGTCTGGATCTTCAGCTCGCCCTCGAAGACCCCCTTCTTGATCTTCTCGTCCACGACGAGGTCGACGCGGATCCGCCCCTTGTCGATCGGCACGACGGCGGCCGTGATGCCGGGAACCGTCGTCTCGGCCTTCGTCACGGCGAAATCCTGCCGCTGCGGGACGTTGTCGATGATCATGACGTTCCGGCGGACCGGCTCGCCCTTCGGGTCGAAATTCCCGAAGGTGATCGTCCCGGGCGTGACCTGGATCGTCGGCTTGATATATCCGGAGATCGCCAGCTCGAGCTCGGGCTGCTGCTTGACGCCGGTCTGGAGCTTGACGTAGCCGCCGAGGAGCCCTTCCGGGGCGTCCGGAGCGTTCGAAAGGGTCAGCTTGAACTGCTTCGCCCCCTTGCCGGGCAGGCGCTCCTTCTCGGTCGCCTCGACGAGCGTCGTCTTCAGGAACTTGTAGGGAACCTCGATCTTCGACGGCGCGAAGGCGGGGTCGTCCGAGCCGAGGATCATCTCGGAGGAGGCCGTCTCCCCCGTCAGCGCCTGGATCCGGAAGAACCCGTACGGAGCGGTTTCGACGTACGGTTTCACGTTGGCGCTGATGTGGAGCGTCACCTGCGACATCGTGGGGTCGTTCGTCAGGACGAGGGCCGTCTTGGCGATCGGCCCGGAGAACTGCTTCGTCTCGATCGTCAGGGCGATCTTCCCCTCGGTGCCCGGCTTGATCACCTTGTCGTACTCCGAAACCGTGCAGCCGCAGGCCGGCTTCACGTCGGTGATCAGGAGGTCGGCCGTCCCCGCGTTCTTCACGACGAACGTGTGCTTGATCAGCTCCCCCTTGGCGACCGTGCCCACGTCCTTCTTGTCTTCGGCGATGACGGCCTTCGGAGCCGCCGCGCCCTGGGCCAGAGCCCGGGAGGCGAGCCCCAGGGGGAGGAGAGCCGCCGCGGCGAACGCGACGAGCCGGGAGAACGAACGGTATCGGAAGGGATTCATGGGGTCGGGGCCTCCTGTGTTGTCGGTGTCGGACACGCCGAAGGTGCCGGAAAAGGCGCCCCGCGGCCGCCGGCGGACGTCGGGGGAGTATACGTGGCGGAGATACCGGGCCAAACCGGCGTTCCTTGACCGCATCCGGCCCCTACAGCAAACTCCGCGCCCGTCATGCCGGCCGGACCCCGAACGTTCTATCTGATCGCGATCGGGGGCACGGCGATGACCCCCCTCGCCAGCCTCCTCGTGGAGCGGGGCGAGCGGGTCCTCGGCTCCGACGGGCCCCTCTATCCCCCCATGTCCGACCGTCTTGCCGCGCTCGGGATCGAGGTCCTCCCGGCATGGAACGCCGCGAACCTGCCGCCGGACGCGGCCCGCGTCGTCGTCGGAAACCTCGCCCGCGCCGACAACCCGGAGCTCCGGGAGGCCCTGCGCCGGGGGCTTCCCGTCGCATCGATGCCCGAGACGCTCCGGGCGGAGATCCTCGCCGGGCGTCACCCGGTCGTCGTGGCCGGCACCCACGGAAAGACGACCACCACCGCCCTGACGGCCTGGCTCCTCGCCTCGGCCGGACGCGAGCCCGGCTACCTCGTCGGCGGCGAGCCCCTGAACTTCGACGCCCCCGCCCGCACGGGCCGCGGCCCTGCGTTCGTCGTGGAGGGGGACGAGTACTCGACGTCGTACGCGGACAAGGGGCCGAAGTTCCTCCACTACGCCCCGCGAACGTTCGTCCTGACCTCCGTCGAATTCGACCACGCCGATCTCTTCCCGGATCTCGGCGCCGTGAAAGCCGCGTTCCGCCGCGGCGTGGCGATCGTCCCGCCCGACGGGCGGATCGTCGCCTTCGCCGACGACCCGAACGTCCGCGACGTGCTGCAGGGGGCCGCCTCGCCCGTGACGCTCTATTCGCTCGAGGACGACAAGGCCGATCTCTCCGCGGGAGGAGTCCTCGCGTCCGGGGACGCTCTCCGGTTCACGATCCTCCGCCGCGGCGATCCCCTTCTCGACGCGACGCTTCCCCTCTCCGGGCGCCACAACGCCGCAAACGCCCTCGCCGCCGTGGCCGTCGCGCTCGAGTTCGGCCTTTCTCCCACGGAGATCGCGACGGGCCTCGCTTCGTTCCGCGGCGTGAAGCGCCGGATGGAGGTGCTGGGGTCCGCCTCGGGCGTGACCGTCGTCGACGATTTCGCGCACCACCCGACGGCCGTCGCCTCGACGCTCGACGGCGCGAAGCGACGCTTCCCCGGCCGGCGGGTCTGGGCCGCCTTCGAGCCGCGCTCGATGACGGCCGGGCGGGCCGATTTCGCGGAGCCCACCTTCGAGGCGCTGTCAACGGCCGACGCGGTGGCTCTTGCGGCCCCGTTCCACGCCGCGCGTCTCTCGCAGCCCGGCGGCCCCGGGGCGTTCGACGCCGACGCCCTCGTCGCGAGGCTCCGCGCGGCGGGAAGCCCGGCCGTCACCGCCGGAACCCCCGAGGCCCTTCTCGCGGCGCTTCTCCCCGAGCTTCGGCCCGGCGACGTCGTCGTCTCGATGTCCTCCGGCGCCTTCGACGGCTTCCCGGTGAAGCTGCTCGCGGCACTCGCCGCCCGGGAGTCACGCTAGGAGGTCACCCTTCCTTCTCGACCCGGACCGAGAGGGAGCCGACTTTCCCGATTCGGACTTCCAGCGTCTGGCCGGGGGCGAGCGGGGCCACCCCTTCGGGCGTCCCCGTCAGGATCACGTCCCCCGGCTCGAGGGTCATCGCGTGCGAGGCCCAGGCGACGAGCGCGGGAACGTCGAAGACCATCGACGAGGTCCTCCCCGACTGCTTCACGGCGCCGTCGACGAGCGTCTCGAGGAGAAGGTCCGACGGGTCGACGTCGGTTTCGATCGCGGGGCCCAGCGGACAGAAGGTGTCGAATCCCTTGGCCCGCCACCACTGGCCGTCCATCTTCTGGAGGTCGCGGGCTGTCACGTCGATCGCCACCGTGTAGCCGAAGACGGCGCCGAGCGCCTCACTGCCGGCAAGCCGCCGCGCGCGTTTCCCGATGACGATGGCGAGCTCCCCTTCGTAGTCGACGCGAGAGGACTCGGGCGGGAGGAGAACCGTTCCCTTGTGAGGGAGAAGCGCGCTCGGAGGCTTGAAGAAGACGAGCGGCTTCTCGGGCACCTCGTTCCCCAACTCGGCGGCGTGCGCGCGGTAGTTGCGGCCGATGCAGAGGATCTTCGACGGGACGACCGGAACGAGGAGCTTCGCGCTCCGCCGGTCCACCGGCGTGCCCGCCCGCTCCGGCCGCCCGCCCGTCTCCCACGGCGCGGCGGCGAGCGGAAGGATTGACTCCCCTTCGACGAGGCCGCAGGCGGCCCGTCCCTGGTGCTCGAAGCGGACGACTCTCATCTCCATTCCTCCCAGCGAATTTCACCTTCAAAAAGGATGCGGGCGTCTCCCGTGAGCCGGATGCCGGAGGCCGCCTTCCCCGAACGGGCGAAATCGACGGTCAACGTCTCTCCCGACCTCGTCTTCACCCGGACCGGCGGTGCGTCGCCGTCCCGGAGGGACGCCACGACGGCCGCCGCGACCGTCCCCGAGCCGCAGGCGAGCGTCTCGTTCTCGACGCCCCGCTCCCAGGTGCGGATCCCGAGGGACGACGGGCCGACGGGTGCGACGAAGTTGACGTTGGCCCCCTCCGGCATCTCCGGGTGCCGGCGAAGCGGCGGGCCGAGCCGCTCAAGGTCGAGCGCGGCGAGCGCCACGCCCTCCGCCACGGCGACCACGAGATGCGGCACCCCGACAAGGACTTCGACGGCCTCCGCCGCGATCGTGCCGCCCCCCAGCCCCAGCGTCGGGAGCGTCCGCCCCGGGCGCACCGCCTCCGGCAGCCCGATCGTCACGCGCCCGTCCGCGCCGACGCGCGCCTCGACCGGCCCCCAGCCCGTCCGGACGACGAAGTCCCCCGCGATGCCGAGGACCCGCGACGCGAGACGTGCCGCGCAGCGCGTGCCGTTCGCGCAGAAGCGCGAGGTCCCGCCGTCACCGTTGAAGTAGTCGGCGACGACCTCCGCGCCGTCGCGCCGGACGAAGAGGACGCCGTCGGCACCGATGCCGGTCCGCCGGTCGCAGAGACGGCGGATCGCCTCGGCCTCCCCCGCGTGCCCCGAGGGAGCGCCGAGGAACATCACGAAGTCGTTCCCGGCTCCGGCCATCTTCACGAAGCGTGACGGAAGCGGTCCGGCGCTCACTTTGGCTCCTCGGCGCGAGCGCTCTCGTTTCCCGACCGGTCCACGGCCGTAGCGGCGTAGCGCGTCTCCGGGGGGCTCACCGCGTCGAACCACGCCGTCTCTTTCAGGCCGTCGGCCGCGACCGCCCACGCCGCGGCGCCAGGCTCCTTTCGGTACACGCGGTAGGCGGCGAAGTCCGGAACGAGAACCGGGTTCCAGACGAGGCGCGCCCCGCCCCCCTCCCGGAGGACGAGGAAGCCGCCGGGCGCGGGGGGCGGAAAGACATCGGCGGTGTCGACGAGGACCTCGTCCGCCGCCGGGCCGAGCAGGAGCGGCTTCTCGTCGGACAACGCAGCGCGGACCGTGTAGAGGTAGCGACGGTCCGGCCGGGCCGCGGAGTCGGCGTACGAGGTTTCGTCCTTCACGAGGGCGACGGGATCCTCGTACCACTCGTCGCCGGTCCCTTTCCGGTAGATGGCGTACGCCCCGGCGCGGGCGGGGCGGGTGCCGTCGAGCATCTCCTCCGGAGGGAGCCAGTCGAGGCAGACGCGGTTCTCCTCGACGACGGCGCGGAGAAAGAGGGGACGCCCCGGCGGGAGGACCGGGATGATCCCGGCGATCGGCGAGAGGTCCGAGACGAGCTTCTTTTCGCGGGTGGCTGTCACGCCGTAGCGGAGGAGGACCTGCCCGAGCCGCCGCTCCTTGTAGATCGGGAGAAGCGGGTCGCGGAAGAGGACGTCCCCTCCCACGGTCCATTCGTCGAGATCGGCGGGCGTGAGCTCCGCGAGGACAGAGGCCCGGGCGCGGAACTCCTTCTCCTGCCGCTCACGGTCGGCAGCCCCCGGGGCCGGCGGGACCGGCCGGACCCCCTCGCGGGCGGCCTGCAGCTCGCGGTAGATCGTCACCTTCCGGAGGGCCGTCAGCGGGTCCCCCAGCGCCGTCCGGGACGGAAGGGGGAAGCGGACGACGACGTCGGATCCGTCCTGGGAAATGGCGAGCGGCTCCGGCCGCGCGGGGACGACGAGGATCGGCGGCAGCGGGTCGAGCTTCTTCCCGCAGCCGGCCACGAGAAGAGCCCCGACGAGGACGAGGGGAGCCCGGGAGGCGCGAATGCGGCGTCGCGAATCAGCCATGCCGACGTCGCGCCCCCGGGGCCTCACAACACGAAGCGGGAGAGATCCCGGTTCCGGACGAGCGCCGTGAGGGCCCGCTCGACGTACGGCCGGTCGATGACGATCCGCGCGCCGGCGGCGTCGGGACCGGCGAACGAGATCTCCTCGAGGACGGTCTCGAGGATCGTGTGGAGGCGGCGCGCGCCGATGTTCTCGAGGTTCCCGTTCACTTCGGCGGCGGCCCGCGCGATCTCGGCGAGGCCGTCGCCCGTGAAGACGATCTCGATCCCGTCGGCCGAGAGGAGCTGCGCCGCCTGCTTCGGAAGGGCGTGCTCCGGCTCCGTGAGGATCCGGAGGAAGTCGGCCTCGGTCAGGGCGTCGAGCGAGACGCGGATCGGGAAGCGCCCCTGGAGTTCGGGAATCAGGTCCGACGGGCGCGAGACGTGGAAGGCCCCCGCCGCGATGAAGAGGACGTGGTCGGTCTTCACCATGCCGTGCTTCGTCTTGACCGACGTCCCCTCCACGAGCGGGAGGAGGTCGCGCTGGACCCCTTCGCGCGAGACGTCGGGCCCGGCGCCCTTCCCCTCCCGTCCCGCGATCTTGTCGATCTCGTCGAGGAAGACGATGCCGCTCTCCTCGGCCCGCCGGATCGCCTCCGAAGGAACGGTGGCCTCGTCCGTCAGGGCGTCGGCTTCGCGGTCGACGAGAAGGGGCCGCGCCTCGGCCACGGTCGTCTTCAGGCGCTTCTTCCGGGGACCGCCGAAGAGGCCTGGCATCATCCCCGGCAGGTCGATCCCCATCTCCTCGACCCCCTGCGGGGTCATGACGGAGATCTGCGGCGTCCGGTCGTCCTCCACCTCGATCTCGACCTCGCGCCCGTCGAGCTTCCCCTCGGCCAGATCCCGCCGGATCCGCTCGCGCCCCTCGAGAGGCGAGCCGTCCGCCGGCGGATGGCCCACGAGGAGGTCCACGAGCTTCTCCTCGGCCGCCGCCGCGGCCCGGTCGGCGACGCGCGCGCGCCGCTCCTCCTTCACGAGGCGGAGCGCCGCGTCGACGAGGTCGCGGGCGATGGAGTCGACGTCCCGTCCGACGTAGCCGACCTCGGTGAACTTGGACGCCTCGACCTTCACGAAGGGGGCGTCGGCCAGGCGCGCGATCCGCCGGGCGATCTCGGTCTTCCCGACGCCGGTCGGACCGATCATCAGGATGTTCTTCGGCGTGATCTCCCGCGCCGTCTCCGGCGGGAGCTGCTGCCGCCGCCACCGCTCGCGGAGGGCGATGGCCACGGCGCGCTTCGCCTTGGCCTGCCCGACGACGTGCCGGTCGAGCTCGGCCACGATCTTCCGCGGCGAGAGGTCCCGGAGGCGCCGCGCTCTCATGGCAGCGTTTCGACCCGGATCGAGTCGTTCGTGTAGACGTCGATCGACGCGGCGATCTTCAGCGACTCCTTCACGATCGTCGGCGCGTCGAGCGTCGAATGGAGCAGCAGGGCACGCGCCGCCGCGGCCGCGTAGGGACCCCCCGAGCCGACGGCGAGGACTCCCTCGTCGGGCGCGATCACGTCCCCCGTCCCCGAGAGGAGGAGCGACGTCTTCGCGTCGGCCACGACGAGAAGCGCCTCGAGCTGGCGGAGGGTCTTTTCCGTGCGCCAGTCGGTCGCCAGCTCCACGGCGGCCCGCTCGAGCTGCCCGTGGAACTCCTCCAGCTTCCGCTCGAAGCGGGTGAAGAGGGCGACGGCGTCGGCGGTGGAGCCGGCGAAGCCGGCCAGCACCCGACCGTCGAGAAGCCGGCGGATCTTCGAGGCGCCGTGCTTCACGACGGTGGTTCCCATCGTCACCTGCCCGTCGCCCCCGAGAGCGACGGACCCGTCCCGCCGGACGCAGAGGATGGTGGTGTGGCGGAAGAGAGGCTCTGTCCTCACGGGGGGAGTCTAGCCGGGCCGGGGCGCCCTATTCCTCCTCGGCCCGCGGGTGGCTCTTCCGGTAGACCTCGATCAGCCGCTCGGCGTCGAGGTGCGTGTACTTCTGGGTCGTCGAGAGCGAGGCGTGGCCGAGGAGCTCCTGGATGGAGCGGAGGTCGGCCCCCGCAGCGAGGAGATGCGTCGCGAAGCTGTGCCGGAGGGCGTGCGGCGAGGCGTGACGCGTCACCCCCGCGACCCGGAGGGCGCGGTCGAGGATCCGCCGGACGCTCCGGTCGGTGAGGCGTCCCCCACGGCTGTTCCGGAAGACCGCGTCGGCGTCGGAGACTCTGCGCGGGGGACGCGCCCCGCTCCGGCGTCTCCTCGCGACGGGTTCGTCCCCCCCGCGCTCCCCCTGCCGTTCGCGGAGGTACTCCCGGAGCGCGGTGGCCGCCTTCTCGCCGAAGGGGACGATCCGTTCCTTCCGCCCCTTCCCGAGCGTCCGGAGCTGGCGGGAGGCGAGGTCGATGTCCGGAAGGTCGAGGGCCACGAGCTCGGAGACGCGGAGGCCGGTCGCGTAGAGCAGCTCGAGGAGGGCCCGGTCGCGCGCCGTGAGACCCGTCTCCCCGTCCTTGCCGGCTTCCACCACGGCGGCCGCCTCGGCGACCGAGAGGGTCCGCGGGAGCGCCCGGTCGGCTCGCGGCGTCGCGACGGCGCGGGCGGGGTTTCCCTCGGCCCGCCCCTCGCGTGCGAGGAATCGGAAGAAGGCGCGGAGCGCCGACAGGTGGCGCCCCATCGAGGTCTTCGAGAGGCCCCGGGCTCGGAGGTGGGCGAGCCAGGAGCGGACGGCAAGGACGTCCGCCCCCGCCGCCGCGATCTCCGCTTCGGGGCGGTTCAGGAACTCACGGGAGAGGAAGGTGGCGAAATCGCGGACGTCGCGCAGGTAGGCCGCCCGGGTGTGCGGCGAAACCCCGCGCTCGTCGCGGAGATGCCGCTCGAAAGCCGCCACCTCGTCGGGGAGCACCCCGCTATTGTGCGACGGCGGGGCTCCGGGCCTCCGGCCCGGTCTTCTATCGGGGCCTCGCCCCCGGGGCGGGAAGCGCCTCGCCCATCCACGCCCGAACCGCGGCGAGGGCGTTCCTCACGATCGCCTCGCGCCGCGCCCCCTTGTCCCGGAGCTTCGGAATGTCGGCGTCGTCCATCAGGCCGAACGTGACGTTCGCGGGCTGGTAATCGCGTTCGGGGCGGTCCGAGACGTGACGCGCGAGCGAGCCGAGGGCGGTCGAGTAAGGGAGCGGAACGGGCTCCCGCCCCTCGAGAAGCTGGGCGAGCGTCGCGCCGACCATGAGGCCCGTCGCCCCCGACTCGAGGTACCCCTCGACCCCGGTCAGCTGCCCCGCGAAGAAGACCTCGGGCGCCTTCTTCCACCGGAGGAGCCGGTCGAGGTGGGCCGGCCCGTTGATGTACGTGTTCCGGTGAAGCATCCCGAACCGGACGAAGACCGCCGCGCCGAGGCCCGGGAGGGTCCGGAAGATCCGCCGCTGCTCGCCGACCGTCAGCTTCGTCTGGAAACCGACGAGGTTCCAGTGCTCCTTGGCGAGGTCGTCCTGCCGGAGCTGCACGACCGCGTAGGGCTCCTTCCCCGTCCGGGGGTCGCGCAGGCCGAACGGCTTCATCGGCCCGTGCCGGAGCGTCTCCGGCCCCCGCTCGGCCATGGCCTCGATCGGAAGGCACCCCTCGAAGTAGGCGGCCTTCTCGAAATCGTGGAAGGGGACCTTCTCGCCCGCGAGGAGCTCCGCCACGAACGCCTCGTAGCCCGCCTTTGCGAGCGGGATGTTCAGATAGTCCTCGCCGCCCCCCTTTCCCCACCGGCTCGCGGGAAAGAGCTGCGAGAGGTCGAGCGAGGACGCCTCGACCACCGGGGCCACCGCGTCGTAGAAGTAGAGGTAGCTGTCGCCGAGGGCCCTCTTCAGGGACGCCGCGAGAAGCTCCGACGTGAGGGGTCCCGTCGCCACGACGATGTGGCCGCCGTCCGCCCGGGCGTCATCGAGGTTCGTGACCTCCGCGCGCACGAGATCGATCTCCGGAAGCGCCGTCACCCGCCGTGTCACCCCCTCGGCGAAGAGCGCCCGGTCGACCGCCAGCGCGTCTCCGGCCGGGACCGCCGCCTTCCGCGCCTCCTCGAGCAGGAGGCTCCCGACCAGCTCCATCTCCCGCTTCAGGAGGCCGACGGCGTTCAACGGGTTGTCGGAACGGAAGGAGTTCGAGCAGACCATCTCGGCGAGCCGGTCGGTCGCATGCGCCTCGGTCGTCCGGACGGGACGCATCTCGACGAGGCGGGCCCGGTGACCCCTCCGGGCAAGCTGCCACGCGCACTCCACGCCGGCGAAGCCGCCGCCGACGATCGTGACGCGGGGAGGAGCGGTCATGGGGCGGCGATTCTAGGGGACGGCACGGGAAGGTCGGCGTGAGGTCCGCACCGCCTTCCGGTGCCGGATCCCGGAAGGCGCGGTAGCCTCTCCGCCATGAGGGTCGACTTTCTCACCTGCGACGTCTTCACCGAGCGCCCCTTCTCGGGCAACCCGCTCCTCGTCGTCCCGGATGCCCGCGGGCTCTCGACCCCGCAGATGCAGGCCGTCGCGCGGGAGATCAACTACTCGGAGTCGACCTTCGTCCTCCCGCCCGACGACCCGCGCCACGCCTACCGGCAGCGGACGTTCGTCCCGTTCAAGGAGATCCCCTACGCCGGACACCCGACGATCGGAACCGCCGTCGTCATGGCCGCCCTGGGAAAGGCCGGCGCGGAGGAGGAGGAGCGGATCCGGGTGGAGGTCGGATTCGGACCCCTCGAGCTGGAGCTGATCCGCCAGGGCGACGCCGTCCGGCGCGTCCGGATGTCGCAGGGGAAGCCCGCGTGGGAGGAGGCGATCGGCGGGGACGCCCTCCGTGCCCGGATCGCCTCCGCGCTCGGCCTTTCCACAACGAGCCTGCACGCCACTCTCCCACCCCGGGTCGTCTCGACGGGGAACCGGACCCTCGCCATCCCGCTGGCCTCCGTGGCGGACGTCTCGGCCGCCTTGTCCGACGTCCGGACCCTGAACGCCCTTGAGAAGGAGCTGGACATCCTGATTGCCTACCTTTTCGCCTTCGACGGCGGCCGGATCCGGGCCCGGGCCTTCTGTCCGGGCGCCGGCGTCCCCGAGGACCCGGCCACCGGGTCAGGAGCCGGCCCGCTCGGCGTCTACCTGGCCCTTCACGGCGCG
This sequence comes from uncultured Acidobacteriota bacterium, assembly GCA_963801475.1. Lineage (GTDB taxonomy): Bacteria > Acidobacteriota > Thermoanaerobaculia > UBA5066 > UBA5066 > DAOMFB01. The sequence continues at coordinate 477,744 of CAWDEX010000002.1, forward strand.
CTCCCGGGCGGCGCCGCGCGCTTCTTCATCGACCAGGGGATCGAGATGGGCCGGCCGTCCGAGCTCGAGGTAAGCGTCGAGCGCACCCCGGGCGGCGCCCCCGCGGCCGTACGGGTCGCCGGGAGCGCCGTCCTGATGATGGAGGGGCACCTCTCGGTCTGAGAAGAGCCGGCCTCCACGGAACGGGCAAACCGCGGAGAGCGACCCGACCCGTCTCGACCCGGCTCCCCCTTTTCAACCGTCGCGATTCGCGACGCGGGTCATTTCGCGAAGACTTCCTTCAGGAGCGTGGTGACGCGCGCGGCGGGGTCCTTTCGAATCTTGCGTTCCTCTGCGCCGATCATCAGAAAGAGTCCGTCGAGGGCCTTTCCGACGACGTATTGATTCAGGTCGAATGACGGGACATTCACGAACGGGAGAGACTGCGCGCGGCCCAGGAGCGCGTTGTACTGACGCGTGACGCCGACCTCGTCCGTCGATTTCTTCACCACGGGCAGGAACGCCTCGGTGAGCCTCCCGGTCGTCTTCTCCTTGAAGTAGTCGGTGGCGGCTGTCTCGCCTCCCGAGAGGATCTTCCGGGCGTCGTCGAAGCTCATCTCCTTGATGGCGCCCCAGAAGATCTCCTTGGCGGCCGGAGCGGCTTTCTCCGCGGCCCGGTTCATGCTGAGAACGAACTCGTCGATCTGCGGGCCGTAGCCGACCGTGCGCAGTCCTTTCTCGACGGTCGCGAGCTGCCCCGGCATCAGGATCTTGATGGCCTCGTTCTTGAAGTAGCCGTCGGTCTTTCCCGTCAGACTGACGGCGCTGCCGGTGCTGATCTTCAGCGCCTCCTTCAGCCCGGAAGCAATCTTTTCGCTGCTGAGCTGGGTCTTGTCTCCGAGCCCGAGGCGACTCGTGACCTCCTCGAGCTGCGCGGCGACCGGGCGGCCGAAGAGGAGCAGGGTGAAGGTCGTGAGAACAAGGAAAGTCCGCATGGCTGACCTCCTCCGAAAACATCATATGACCGATGCCTGCGCGTGCTCCAGGACCGGGTACCTCCCGCCGGGAGAGCCGTCCTGATGATGCAGGGGCATCTCACTCTCCCATCGCGCCCGTCGCTACACTCGGCCTTGATGAGCGTCCCGCCCCTCATCGGCATCACGGCAGGGAGCGAGCCGTCGCATCCCGACTACTACGTCCTCCGGAAGGACTACGTCCGCAGCATCGAGCTCTCCGGCGGCCTTCCCGTCGTCCTCGCGCCCGCGGGCGCCGCGCTTCATCCGGCGCTCCTCTCGAAGCTCGACGGCCTCGTCCTGACGGGGGGAATCGACGTGGCGCCCCGGCTCTACGGCGAGACGCCGCACCCGACGGTCACCGACACGAGCGCCGAACAGGACGAGTTCGAAGTGAAGCTCGTCCACGAAGCGCTGGCGCACGACGTCCCGATCCTCGCGATCTGCCGCGGGATGCAGCTCCTGAACGTCGCTCTCGGCGGGACACTCGTCCAGGACATCCGGACGGAGGCGTCAAGCGCGGTCCGGCACGACGACTTCGAACGCCCGCGAACCGACCTCGCGCACGCCGTATCGGTCGTCACGGGTACGAGGCTTCACGAGCTCCTCGGACGGGATGAGGTGGAGGTGAACAGCTTCCACCATCAGGCTGTTTCACGGCTTGCCACGCCCCTCGTCGCCTCGGCCTTCGCCCCCGACGGGCTCGTCGAAGCGGTGGAACTCCCGGCGCGTCGCTTCGTCCTCGGCGTCCAGTGGCACCCGGAAGCCTGGTGGCGCGAGGGGCGGTTCGGCCGGCTCTTTTCGGCCCTCGTCGAGGCTGCGGCACGGCGCGACGCCGCACCGGCCCCGTCGCTCTACTGACGACGACTCTTCTTCGGCCGGCCCGGCGCTCTGCGCGCTCCCGGCGCCGGTTTCTTCGCCCGCCCGCTCTTCTTCGGCGCGGGCGCGGCGGCGGCTTCGGCCGCCGCGGCCAGCGCCCCGTCGGGGATCTTCGTCACCGGCGCGTAGAGGTCGAGGTCGCCCGCCGGCGCGTCGAAGCCGCACCCCTCCTTCTCGCAGACCGTGAAGGCTCCGGCCTTCCGGTCGCGGACGAGCAGATAGGGGGTGCCGCACGACGGGCAGGCTTTAGGGATCGGGCGGGCCCGGAAGTTCTTCGGGCAGGTCGGGTAGTTCGAGCAGCCGTAGAAGGGACCGAAGCGTCCCTTGCGGACGAGGATCTCCCCCGTCCCGCAGTCGGGGCACTTCACGCCGGTCATCGTGACCGGCTTCGGCGGCCGGTAGCGGCAGGCGGGCCAGCCCGAGCAGGCGACGTAGTCGCCGAACCGGCCGTGCTTCGCGACGAGGGCGCTCCCGCAGACGGGGCACGGCTCGCCGGTCGGGACGTCGGGGCGCGCCTCGGCCTTCCCGCCGGCCACCTTCACGGGAACCGTGTTCCGGCAGGCCGGGTAGGCGGTGCAGCCGAGGAACGCGGAGCCCGTCCGCCCCGTCCGGAGCTTCATCGGGCTCCCGCATTCCTCGCACGTCTGCCCTTCGAGGTCGGTGGCGTCGATCGGGTCCTCCTCGACCTCGGGGATGTCCAGCGTGAAGCTGCAGTCGGGATAGCCGGCGCACGCGATGAAGAGCCCCGCCTTCCCCATCCGGAGCTTCAGCGGGTCGCCGCTCTTCGGGCAGACGTCGCCCGGGTCGGCGGGAAGGCGGAAGTGGAGGAAGTGCGTCCGGACCTCGGAGAGCGGGAGCCCCGCCTTCAGCGAGACCATCTTCTTCTTCGCCCGTTCCCGGTCTTTCACGAACTTGCCGTCGAAATCGGCGAGAGCCTTCCGCCAGTCGACGATCCCCTCCTCGACCTCGTCCAGCTCCTCCTCCATCCGCGCCGTGTAGCCGGGGTCGAAGAAGTCGTCGAACCCCTCGAGCATCAGGTCGACGACGAGCCGGCCGAGCGGCGTCGGGATGAAGCGGCGGTCCTTCTTCCGCACGTACTCCCGGTCCTCGATCTTCCGGAGGATCTCGGCGTAGGTCGAGGGCCGTCCGATGCCGTTCTCCTCCAGGAACTTCACGAGCGAGGCCTCGTTGAAGCGGGGAGGGGGCTGGGTCTCGTGCGCCTCCGCCTCCGCCGAGACGAGGGCGAGGGTCTCTCCTTCGGCGAGCTGGGGGAGACGGAGCTTCCCTTCGCCCCCCTCTTCCCCGTTTCCGCCGCCACCGTTCCCCTCTTCGGGGGTTTCGTCGTCGGCCGTCTCGCCGTGGGCGAGGAGCCAGCCCGCGTCCTTCAGGACCGAGCCCGCCACGCGGAGCCGGGCGAGGTCGCGCGTCCCCGGCGCGGGGGCTTCGATCTCGACGGTCGTGACCTCGGACACGGACGGGCTCATCTGCGACGAGACGAACCGCGTCCAGACGAGCCGGTAGAGCTTCAGTTCCTCCGCCGTGAGGTGGCGCGCCACGACCTCCGGGGGAAGGTCCATGGACGTGGGCCGGATCGCCTCGTGGGCGTCCTGTACGTCCTTCTTCTGACGGAAGCGGCGCACCTCGGGGTTCAGCGCGGCGTCGCCCCAGGTCCGGCCGATGAAGTCGCGGACCGCGACGAGCGCCTCCTCGGCCGTCCGCGTCGAGTCGGTCCGCATGTAGGTGATGAGGCCGACCGAGCCCTTCTCGCCGAGCGTCTTTCCCTCGTACAGCCGCTGGGCCACCTGCATCGTCCGCCGGACCGTGAATCCGAGGAGCCGGGCGGCCGCCTGCTGGAGCTTCGACGTCGTGAAGGGGGGCGGCGGCGAGGAGCGCCGCTCCTTCGCTTCGACGGAGACGACGCGGAGGCTGGCCCGCAAGAGGTGCGCCACCACCTCCTCGGCCGCTTCGCGGGTGGCGAGGCGGGGGTCGGTTCCGTCGAACTTCAGCTTTTCGCCGCGCCAGAGAACCACGCGGGCCGGAAAGGCCGTCTCCCCTTTCTTCAGGGTGCAGGGGACGGAGAAGTAAGGGACGGCGACGAACTTCTCCCGCTCGGTTTCCCGCTCCACGATGATCCGGAGCGTGACGGTCTGGACGCGCCCGGCCGACAGGCCCCGCCAGACCTTCGACCAGAGGAGGTCCGAGACCTCGTAGCCGACGAGCCGGTCGATGATCCGGCGCGCCTGCTGCGCGCCGACCCGGTTCATGTCGATCGACCGGGGATGCTCCACCGCGCGGGTGACGGCGGACTTCGTGATCTCCTGGAACTCGGCCCGCTGGAAGTCCGCCCCCGGCAGGGCGGGACGGAGGACTTCCCGCAGGTGCCAGCAGATCGCCTCTCCCTCGCGGTCGGGGTCCGCGGCCAAGAAGACGGTCTCGGCCCCCTTGCCCGCCTTCTTCAGCTCGGCGAGGACCCGCTCCTTCCCCGGGAGGACTTCGTAGCTCGGCTCGTACCCCCGGGCCCGGTCGACGGAGATCCCTTTCCGCGGCAGATCGCGGACGTGGCCGTAGCAGGCCCGGACCAGGAAATCCTTGCCGAGGAACTTGGCCAGGGTGTCGGCCTTCGCAGGCGACTCGACGATGACGAGGGACTTCCCCATGAAGCGGCCTACGATGCCACGCCTGTCAAGGCCGGCCGGAGAGACGGACGAAGAGGGCGCCCGGCAGGGCCGTCGCCAGCCCGTCCAGCTCGAGCCGGACCAGAGCCGACGAGAGACGGGCGGCCGAGAGCCCTGTCGCGGCCAAGAGTGCGTCGGAGTCGCGCGGGTCCGACGGGTCCAGCGCCGCGAGGACTGCCGCGGCGTCGGGGTCGAGGTCGGGGAGCGGAACGGGAGCCCGGAGACCCGTCCGGGTGGCCGGCCGGATCAGCGCCGGAGAGTCGAGCTCCGAAAGAACGTCCTCCACGTCCCTCACGAGAATCGCCCCGTCCTTCAGGAGGGCGTTCGTGCCGGCGCACCCCTCCGTCCGGATCGGCCCCGGGACGGCGGCGACGTCCCGTCCGAAGTCGGCCGCGTAGCGCGCCGTGATGAGGGAGCCGCTCTTCTCGGCGGCCTCCACGACGAGGACGAGCCGCGAGAGCCCCGCGATGACCCGGTTCCGGATCGGGAAGTAATAGGGGAGCGGCCGTTCCCCCGGGTCGAACTCCGACAGGATGGCGCCCCCGGCCACGATCTCCGACATCAGCCCGGCGTGCTCCGGCGGATAGCAGACGTCGAGGCCGCAGCCGAAGACGGCGACCGTCGTCCCTCCCGCCTCCAGGGCGCCTCGGTGCGCGGCCGCGTCGACGCCCCGGGCGAAACCCGAAACGACCGCCACCCCCGCCCGGGCGAGGCCCGCGGCAAGGTGCCCGGCGGCAGCCAGGCCGGCGCGGGAGGCGCGGCGCGCGCCGACGACGGCGACCGCCGGCCCGGACGGCAGCGGCAGGCCCCGGACCCAGAGACGCGCCGGGGGACGCGGGATCTCCCGGAGAAGCGCCGGATATTCCGCGTCCGTCCCCGTCAGGATCCGGGCGCCTTTCTCGAGGAGCGCCTTCGCGCGCTCCCGTCCTCCAGGGAGATCGGTTCTCATCGCCACGCCGCGGCACCGCCCTTGCTGACGTTCCGACGAAAGCGCCGTGACTATAATCCTCGCTCTCAACGTGGCGAGAAGGTTCGTTCTCTCCCGCCTTCTTCCGACCGCGCTCGCCGCAGCGCTGGGCGTCTCGTTCGGATGCGCGTCGAGCCCCGTCGACACCGGCGCAGCGGCCGAGAAGGCCTACGGCGCCCGGATGGCGAAGGAAGGGTTCTGGCACGAGGCGCTCTTCCGCTTCCGGAAGGCGATCGCCCAGAAGCCCGACGACGCCGAGCTGCAGAACAACATCGCCGTGGCGTACGAGGCCGTGGGGGAGACGGCCAAGGCGCTCGCCGCCTACCGCCGGGCGCTCGAGCTCGCCCCGGAGGAGACCCACATCCGCCGGAACTACGCCCGGTTCGCCGAGTACTACACGGCCGCCCAGCGGGCGGGGTCCGGTGCGGACGCGCCGCCGCCCCCCCAGCCGACGCCGCACCCATGAGAACCAGCCGCGCGGCCGCACGCCTTTCGCTTCTCGCGCTTCTCGTCGCCGCCGGGGCGGCGCCGCTTCTGGCCGGCGTCTTCGAGACGAAGCTCAAGCTTCCGCTCCGGCCGAAGCTCGCCGTGACGGGGCGCGAGCGGATCTCGGTCGCCCCCTTCCTCATCGCCTCGCGGACCTCCGACAAGCGCGAGGCGGCGCGCCTGACGAGCGTCGACCTCGACGGCGAGTTCCGGCGCTACCTGGGAAAGCTCCTGTCCAAGCGGACCAAGATGACCCTCGTGACGATGCCGTCCGACGTGACGCTGCCGGCGGGCGCCCTCAAGGAGCTCGCCGACAACGCCACGTTCTGGCGGGGTCTCGGGGCGCGGACGGGGGCGGACCTCCTCCTGTCGGGCGTCCTCGACTTCCGCGTCGAGAACAAGTCGGGCTACCGGACCGAGGAGTACCGGAGTCCCGTCGACAACAAGATCTACACCCGCCAGGTTCTCATCGAGTCCACCGGCTTCACGTTCGACGTCAGCGTCCTGGCGCTCGACGGCCGGACGGGCGCCAAGCTCTTCCTCGAGAATTTCCGCGACCAGAAGGAAAAGCCGAAGCGGGCCGTCGACGAGATGGTGGGGCTCTTCGAAAACCTCTACTCGCTCGAGGGGCAGATCCTCGGACTCTTCGTCGTCCGGGAACGCGAGGCGAACCGCTATGTGTTTGACTAGGAGGACTCTCGCGTCCCTGGCGGTCGTGGTGGCTTGTCTCCTCGCGGCGCCGGCGCGGCCCGAGGGCCAGAACAAGATCGTCTACGACGTCTTCGACTGGTCGATCTACAGCTCGACCCACTTCGACATCTACTACTACGCGCGCGAGAAGGGCTCGCTCCAGAAGGTCGTCTCGATGGCCGAGTCGGCCTACGACGAGCTCTCCCGCCGCCTGAACTACCAGGTCCCGAAGCGGATCCCTCTCATCTTCTACGCGACGCACGCCGATTTCGAGCAGAACAACGTCATCCTCAACTTCATTCCGGAAGGGGTCGGCGCGTTCGCCGAGCCGGCCAAGAACCGGATGGTCCTGCCCATCGACCTGCCGGACGAGCGGCTTCAGGCGCTCATCCAGCACGAGCTGACGCACGTCTTCCAGTACGAGATCCTTTACGGCGGCCGGCTGGGCCGGATCATGACGACGAACGTCCCGACGTGGCTCATCGAAGGGATGGCCTCCTACTTCGGCAACGACGAGGACGAGAAGGACAGGGTCTTCGTCCGGGATGCCGTCAACTCGGACCTGATCCCGCCGATCACGCGCGTCCAGATCGAGGGCTATCCCGCCTATCGCTTCGGTCACGCCTTCTGGGACTTCCTCGAGGCGGAGTGGGGGAAGGACGCGCCGCGCGACTTCGTGTACGAGTACCGCTCCTTCCTCGGCCGCGACGTGGCCCAGGCCCTCCGCCGGACCTTCGACGTGACCCCCGACGACTTCAACCTGAAGTTCCGGCGGTATCTCCGCCGGAAGTACCTTCCCCTCCTGGCCCAGAAGGGCGAGGCGTCCGAGTACGGACAGCGCTTCCGCGTGAAGGAGGACAACCCGTCGTACGAAGTCGGTACGGCCGCCTCGCCGTCGGGGGATTTCGTCGCGACCCTGACGACGTACAAGGGCCAGGTCGACATCGCCCTCCTCTCGGTCCGGGACCGGACTCTCTACAAGAACCTCTCCTCGGGGCGGACGACGAAGTACGAGTACATCGTCGGGCAGTACCTCACGACCGGCCCGGAGTCGGGGACCGACCTGGCGTACGCGCCGGACGGGGACCGGATCGCGGTCTTCGGCCGCTACGAGCGGGGCCGCGAGCTCCTTCTCTTTTCCGTCCGGAAAGGAGGCCTCCTCGCACGGATCCCGGTGGCCGCCGACCAGCCGCTCTCCCCCGCCTTCTCGCCCGACGGGAAGGACGTCGCCTTCGCCGGAACCCTGAACGGCCGGCGCGACATCTTCGCCCTCGACCTCGCGACGAAGGCCGTTCGGAACCTGTCGGACGATGCGGGCTGGGACGAGGCCCCGGTCTTCTCTCCGGACGGGAAGTACATCTACCACGTGAAGTGGGTCGGCGGGTTCGCCAAGATCGTCCGATTCCCCGTGGACGATCCCGCGAAAGTGGAGCAGGTGACCTGGGGCGACGGGCACGACGAGGACCCGGCCCTCTCTCCCGACGGCAAGCGCCTCTACTTCACCTCCTCGCGCGGCGGCGGGATCTACAACATCTACGGGCAGGACCTCGCCACCGGAGAGACCCTGCAATACACCGACGTCATCGGCTCGGCCCTCTCGCCGGCAGCGTTCGTCGGGCCGGACGGGCAGGAGAAGATCGTCTTCGCCGGCTATCAGGCCCAGCGCTCGCAGCTCTACATGGCCGATGCGAAGAAGCCGTTCCGGAAGCTCGACGAGAAGGCGCCGGCCGCCGCCGCGCTCAAGCCGTCGCCGGGCGGCGAGTTCACGCCGGCCCTCGAGGTCTCCGTCGACCCGGAGAAGGTGACGCGGCCGAAGAAATTCAAGCTCTTCGTCTCCGACGTCGGCGGCTACCTCGGCATCAACTCGGACGGCACGTTCTACTCCGACGTCCGCGTCGACTTCTCCGACTACCTCGGTGACGAACGCGTCACCTTCGTCTTCAACTCCATCTACACCTACTCCAACTTCCAGCTCGGGTACTTCAATCTCCGGAAGCGTCTGCAGTGGGGCGTGGTCGCCTACGACTACCGGTCGTATTTCGTGACCGTCGACCCCACCACGGGGAACACGAACAGCCAGCAGGTCACCCGGGAGACGGGGGCCACGCTGCAGGCCACCTACCCGTTAGACCGTTACACGCGCGTCGAGGGACAGGTGGGCTTCCTGTCCCGGAAGATTCCGGTCGTGGCTTACGGCCAGTTCTGCCTCGAGGACGGGACCTGTTTCGAGAACGTCCCTTACTACGCCGACCGGACCGACAACGGCCCGATGGTCGGATTCGGTTTCTCCCGCGACACGGTCCAGTTCAAGGCATTCGGCCCGTGGGCCGGGACGGGGGTCGACCTCCAGACGCAGTACATCCCCGACCTGAAGGACGGCGGCACTCTCGCCTTCACCAACCTGGTGCAGCTCCGCCAGTACATCCCGATCTCGCGCCGCATCCTCTTCGCCATTCGTGGACTCGGGGTCTTCTCCAGCGGGAACCTCCCCAACTATTACTCCGCGAGCGGTTACGACCGCCTCCGCGCCTACTCCTACGGAGCCATCGCCGGGAACAACGCCTGGGTCGCGAACGTCGAGCTCCGCTTCCCGCTCATTGACGCGCTCGTCCTCCCCTTCATGCAGTTTGGCGGCATCCGGGGGCGGGCCTTCTTCGACGTGGGGGGCGCCTGGTACAAGGGCGAGCCCTTCCAGCTCTGGAGCTCGGCTAGGAACGATCTGCAGGACGCGCTGGCCGAGTATGGCGGCGGGTTCAGCTTCTTCTTCTTCGGCATCCCGTTCAACTTCGACTTTGTCTGGGAATGGAACTCCGACGAGAACCCTTGGTGCAGGAGGGGGTATTGCAAGAAGGGGATGCAGACGATCTTCTCGATCGGATTCCCGACCTTCTGACACCTGCCCCGTGACGGCGCTCACGCCCGAAGCGCCCCCGTCCCGCCCGCCCGCGGCATAATCGCGGCTCGTGCGCATCCGCGTCCTCGGCGCCCACGGCGGCTCCACGCCCCGCCACCGCCAGACGTCGTTCCTCCTGAACGAGGTCGTCTGTCTCGACGCCGGGGCCGTGACGCAGGCCCTCTCCCTCGACGAGCAGGCCCGCGTCCGCGCCGTGCTCATCACGCACTCGCACCTCGACCACGTCGCCGATCTCCCGTTCCTCGTCGAGAACCTCTTCGGACGGACCCGCGACCCCGTCGAGGTCGCCGCACCCGAGGAGGTCATCGGTTCCCTCCGGCGCCATCTCTTCAACGACGACGTCTGGCCCGATTTCTCCCGCCTGCCCGACCAGCGCCTGCCGACCGTCTCCTTCCGCGCTCTCGCCTGGAACGCGCCGGAGCGGGTGGACGGCCTCACGGTCACGGCCATCCCGGTCTCGCACGTCGTCCCGACGTGCGGCTACCTCGTGTCGGACGGCGGCGGCACCGTCGTCTTCTCCGGCGATACGGGGCCGACGGAAGCGATCTGGGAGGCCGCGCGGCGCGTGCCGGACCTCCGGGCCGTCTTCGCCGAGTGCTCGTTTCCCGACGGAATGCGCGAGATCGCGGAGATCTCGCGGCACCTCACGCCGGCCACGCTGAGGTCCGAGCTCCGGAAGATGCCCCCGGCCGTCCCGGTCTTCCTCTACCACATGAAGCCGCCGACCCTCGAGGCCGTCGCGGACGAGGTGGCCGCCCTGAACGAGCCGCGATTCAGGATTCTCGCGGACGGGGACGAATTTCTCCTCTAGAGAGCGGTCGGCCCGTCACTTCGTGTCGAGGATCAGGGGGAGCCCGTCTTTCCCGGACCCGATGATGACGACCTTCGTGTTCGACGACGCGGCGATCTTCTCGGTGGCTTCGATCCCCTTCCAGCGGAGGAGCTGCTCGCTGATCCCCTTCGTCACGATCGCCTGGAAGTCGGCGATCCCCTGCGCCTCGATCCGCTTCCGCTCGGCCTCCTGCCGCTCCTTCTGGAGGACGAACTGCATCCGCTGGCTTTCCTGCTCGGCCTGGAGCTTCTGCTCGATGGAGGAGGTCAGCCCGGCCGGGAGGCCCACCTTTCGGAGCGGCGTCGACTCGACCGTGATCCCGCGCGGCTCCACGATCGACTGGAGGTCCTTCAGGATCGTCTGGGCGAGCTGCTCGCGCTCCGAGGTGTAGAGCGCGCGGGCGTCGTACGAGGCCGTCACCCCCCGCGCGACCGACCGGAACTGCGGGACGAGAACGACGTGAACGTAGTCGGGCCCGATCGTCTTGTAGACCTCGGCCGTCTTCTCGGGATTCAGGTGGAAGAGCGCCGAGAGCTCGAGCTGAACCGTCAGCCCCTCCTTCGAAGGAACGTCCATGACCTCCCTGAGCTCCTGCGTCTTGACGGTGAACTTGACGACCCGGGCGAGGGGGTTGACGAGGTTGATTCCCGCTTTGAGCGTCACCGGCGAGACGGTTCCGAAGAAGTCGACGACGCCGACGTTCCCGGCGGGGACGATGGTGACGGCCTGGAGGAGCGCGATGGCGGCGAAGAGGACCGCGAGGAGGGCCAGGAGAAACGATGCGGGGCCGGCCGGGAAACCGGGCGTCGCGCGCGCGCGGCGGCGGAGGGCCGAAAGGACGAGAAGAGCGAGGACGGCCCCGGCGAACCCGACGACGAAGAGCATGGGATCCTCCTTCAGCCATCCTACGCGGGGCGGGGCGGAAACCGGATGAGGCCGACGTCTCAGGGACCGCCGGCCGGAGCTGTCAGGCCTTATGCATCTTCGAGAGGGCGCGCGCCATTCCGGCCTGCCCGGTCTCGGAGTACCAGGAGTCGACGAAGGCCTTCCGTCCGTCCGGCTGGACGTCGCGCGCCTTCTCGACGGCGGCCCCGCGGAGGTCGCGCTTGATCGCGGTGTAGACCTCGCTCGAGGCGCCGGCCAGCCGCCCGGCGAAGGCGACCGCTTCGTCCACGAGGGCCGCCGCGGGGACGATCCGGTCGATCGCCCCGAGGGCGTGCGCCTCGGCGAAGGGCATCGTCTCGCCGAGGAGCGCCCAGTGCCGGAGAGCCGTCTCGCCGACCGTCACCCGCATCGCCTCGACGCAGTGCCGCGGGACGTGGACGCCGAGAGTCACCTCGGGAAGCCCGATCGTGCCGGGCCCTTCGGCCGCGAGCCGGAAGTCCGCGGTGGCGGCGAGGAGGGCGCCTCCCGCGACGGCGTGCCCCGTCAGGGCCGCCACGAGCGGCTTGCCGAGGAGGAAGAGGTCGAAGAAGAGGGTGTCGAAGATCCGGAGGAAATGCCCGAAGGTTTCCGGGTCGGCGTGCGCGAGAACGCCGAGGTCGAACCCCCCGCAGAAGATCGACGGCGAGGCCGACGTCAGGACGACGCCGCGGACGGCCGGGTCCTCCTCGGCGGCGCGGGCCGCCCCGTGGATCTCCTCGCAGAAGTCGGCCGTCAGGGCGTTCGCGCGGCCGCGGGAGAGAACGAGGACGCGGACCGGCCCGCGGTTTTCGATCCGGAGGGTCTCGCTCATCGCGCCTCCTTCGCCGTGCCGGCGAGCGTCAGGAAGAGCTCGGGAACCCGGGGGTCGTCCGAGAGCTCGGGGTGAAACGTCGCGGCGAGGAGGTTCCCCTGCCGGACGAGAACGGGGTCCCCGTCGCGCCGGGCGAGGACGGAGACCCCCGGGCCGACGGAGGCGAACCGGGGCGCCCGGATGAAGACGGCCTCGAGCGGCCCGTCGCCGAGGACGCCGCGGTCGAGGTCGGTGAGCCGGACAACGGCGGAGGCGAGCTGCCGGCCGTAGGCGTTCCGGATGACCGTCGCGTCGAGGAGCCCCAGCCCTTCGCCGGACGGATGGAGAATCGTCCCCGCGAGAAGGATGGCCCCGGCGCACGTGCCGAAGACCGGGTCCCCCCGGCGCGCGACCGCGCCGATCGCCTCCGCGAGCCCGGTCCCTTCCATTAGCTTCCGGAAGGTCGTCGATTCCCCGCCCGGCACGACGAGCGCCGAGGCGCGGAGGACGTCCTCCGCCGTCCGGGCTTCGTGACACGCGGCACCGGCGGCGCGAAGCGCCCGAGCGTGCGCCGAAAAGTCGCCCTGCAGGGCGAGGATCGCGACCGACACGTCACCAGCCGCGCGTCTGCAGCTGGTCGGCCTCCGCCAGCTTCGCCGCCTCGATCCCCTTCATCCCCTCGCCGAGCGCCTCCGAGGCCCTCACGACGCGGTCCCAGTCCTGGAAGTGCGTCGTCGCCTCGACGATGGCGCGGGCCCGCCGGGCCGGGTCGTCGGACTTGAAGATGCCGGAGCCGACGAAGACCGCCTCGGCCCCGAGGAGGCGGCAGAGGGCCGCGTCGGCCGGCGTCGCGATGCCGCCCGCCGCGAAGTTCGGGACCGGGAGCCGGCCGTGCTCCGCCACGAAGACGACGAGCTCGAAGGGCGCCTGGAGGTTCTTGGCGGCCGCCATCCACTCGTCCTTCGAGAGAAGGGTCAGCGCCTTCATCTGGCGGGTGACCTCGCGGAGATGCTTCACGGCGTGGACGATGTCGCCGGTCCCCGCCTCGCCCTTCGTCCGGATCATCGCGGCGCCCTCCCCGATGCGGCGCAGCGCCTCGCCCAGGTTCCGGCAGCCGCAGACGAAAGGAACCTTGAAGTCGTGCTTGTACACGTGGTTCTCCTCGTCGGCCGGCGTGAGGACCTCCGATTCGTCGATGAAGTCGACCTCGAGGGCTTCGAGGACGCGTGCCTCCGCGATGTGGCCGATCCGACACTTGGCCATCACGGGGACGGAGACGGACTCCTCGATCTCCCGGATCTTCCCGACCGGGGACATCCGCGCCACGCCGCCGTCGCGCCGGATGTCCGCCGGCACCCGCTCGAGGGCCATCACGGCCGCGGCGCCGGCGTCCTCGGCCACCTTCGCCTGCTCCGCGTTGACGACGTCCATGATGACGCCCCCCTTGAGCATCTCGGCCAGACCCACCTTGACGCGGAAGGCGTCGGAGGAGAACGGGGAGTGGAGGTCGATGATTGAGGCCATGGGTCGTTTCCTTTCCCTTTCGACGTCGATTGCTCAGATCCGGATGAGCGCGGCTTCCTCGTCCTCGCGGGCGCGGGCGGGGCCCCGACGCGACGCCTTCTGCGCGAGGGCGCGGGCGCAGCCGCCCACGAGGGTCAGGGCCCGCTCGAGGTCCCCCGGGGTTCCGCGCGCCACGGTCACCCGGAGGGCCGGAATGTCGGCCTGGTCGGGACGGAATTCCGCGCCGGCCGAGACGAGGACCCCCTTGTCCCGCGCCGCCGCCGCGAGGGCCCGCCCCGGAACGCCCGGCGGAAGCTCGATCCAGAGGACCCAGCCCCCCGACGGGCGCTCGCACCGCGTCCCGACGGGGAAGCGCTCGCGGATGACCCGGTGAGCCAAGGCGAGGCGCCCCTTCAGGCGCGTGCGCGTCCGCGCGAGATGCCGGTCGTACTCGCCGCGGGCGAGGAAGAGGTTCACGGCGGCCTGGAGAACGAGCGGCGACGTCAGCTCGCCGACGCGTTTCAAGGCGGCCAGGCGATGGACGAACTCGCGCGGTGCGGAAATCCAGCCGACCCGGACGCCGGGGAAGAGCGCCTTGGAAAGCGTCCCGAGGTGGACGACGTGTGCCGGGGCGAGGGCCGCGAGGGGCGGCGGCAACTCCCCTTCCACGAGGAGATCGGCGTCGAACGCGTCTTCCACGACAAGCACGGCCGCCGCCGCCGCCTTCTCCACGAGGTCCACGCGCCGCCGCGGCGACGAAAGAAGCCCGGTCGGGTTGTGGAAGTCGGGGATGGTGTAGAGGAACTTCGGCCGCTCGGCCAGAGCCTGTGCGAGGGCGCCGGGCTCGGGCCCTTCGCCGTCGAGCGGCACGCCGAGAAGCCGCGCCCGGTGCGCGCGGAGGAGGGAAAGCGCCAGAGAGTAGCTCGGCACCTCGACGGCCACCGGGTCGCCCGGATCGACGAGGGCGCGGGTGATCAGATCGAGCCCCTGCTGGGCCCCGTTGACGATCAGGATGCTGTCTGCGTCGGCGGGGATGCCGCGCCGTCGGAGCCGCTCGGCGAGCGACTCGCGGAGAGGCCGGTAGCCGAACGGCGAGCCGTACGCGAGGAGGGCGCCGTCGTGCGCCACCTCGGCGAGGAGCGCCGCGAACGCGTCGGCCGGAAAATCGCGCTCGTCGGGCGCGAGCCGCGAGAGGTCGAGGGCCCCTTTCGGGCTCGCCTCGGCGGGCGGCGGCTCCACGAGGATCCGGGCCAGGAGCGACGAGGCGATCCGGTCCCAGCCGGGCGCCGGCGCGAGCCGCGGCGACGCCGCCGAGCGCGCGGCGACCCGCGTCCCGCCCCCCCGGTTCGTCTCGATCCACCCTTCCCGCTTGAGGACCTGAAGGGCCTGGTGGACCGTCGCCCGGTTCACCTCGAAGGTGCGCGCGAGGTCCCGGGACGCGGGAAGCCGTTCCCCTTCCACGTACCGGCTCTTCCGGATGTCCCGAATGACCGCGTCCGCGATCGTCCGGTAGAGCGGCACGTGTCCACCGGCCGCCGCCGGTGGCGCCGTCCGGCCGGAAGGGGTCGCGGTCGTCGCCATCGCCGCGAAGATAGCCCTTGGCCTAGACCAAGATCAACGGACTGAACAGGGTGGCCCAACCAAGAGAGGTCGCCGTCCGGCCGGGGGGGTCAGCCGCCGCGGGCCGCGAGCGACGCGTACGCCCGCTCCATCTCCTCCGCGAAGAGAAGATCCCACTCGCGCGACCCTTCCACGGGCTTCCGGGGCCGCGCGAGGATCTTCGAGCGGACCTCGGCCTCGAGCCGCCCGGTTTCGCGGTCCCACTCGAGGAGCGCCTGGAGGATGTGGTTCCGGACGAACTCCCGTTCCCGGGAGAGTTCGACGGCGGCCGTGCCGGCCAGCCGTTCGACCATCCGATGCGACAGGTCGACGGCGCGCTCGCGGGAGAGAGCCATCAGTGGATCCTCCGGGGGCCGTCGGCCTGCGGGGTCCGGAGGCTGGCCAGGCCTTTCTGCGTCAGCGGGTGGTCGAACAGCTTGTCGAGCACCGCGAAGGGAAGGGTCGCCACGTCGGCGCCCATCATCGCCGCGTCGAGGACGTGGAGCGGGCTCTGGATCCCCTGCACGGCGATCTGCGTCTGCAGCCCGTAGTTGTCGTAGACGCGGACGATCGACTCGACGATGTCCATGCCGATCTGACCCGCGTCGTCGAGATCGGCCACCGAGGGGGAGACGTAGGCGCTGCCGGCGCGCGCCGCGAGAAGGGCCTGGCCCGCCGTGAAGACGAGCCCGACGTCCGTGGCGATCTGCTCGTCGTTCAGGAGGCGGACGACGCGGAGCCCCTCGCGCGTCATCGGGACGCGGATCACGATCGCCTTGCCGAGCTTGTGGAGCTCGCGGCCCTCCTTGTACATCGCCTTGGCGTCGCCGGCCGCGACGGTGGCGAGGACGGGCCCGTCGGAGACCTGCGCGACGTCGGCGAGGAGCCGCCGGTATTCCTTCCCGGCTGCGAGGGCGGCGTCGGGGCGGACGAGGGCGCCGTCGAGCAGGCCCCACTCGCGGACGCGACGGGCTTCGCCGGGGTCGTCGGTGTCGAGGAAGAAGCGCATCGTCCCTCCGGGGCGCGGACTCTACCCGTTTTCTCCGACCGGCGCCGCGTCAGCGCCGTTCTCCTCGTCCCGCTCCGCGAGCTTCGCGACGGCCACGACGCGGTCCCCTTCCGCGAGGTCGATCAGCCGGACCCCCTGCGCCGCGCGCCCCGTCTCCCGCACGTCGCTCGTGGCGAACCGGATCAGGATCCCCTGCTCGGTGATCAGGAGAAGGTGGTCGGCCTCCGTGACCGACTTGATCCCGACGACGGCGCCGTTCTTCTCCGTCACCTTGACGTTGATGACGCCGGTGCCGCCGCGTCCCTGGTGCCGGTACTCGGCGACGTCGGTCCGCTTCCCGTAGCCCCGTGCGGTGACCGCGAGGAGCGTCGAAGACTCCTCGACGAGGTCCATCTCCACGACGACGTCTCCCTCGCGCAGCTCGATCCCCTTGACGCCCGTCGTGTCGCGCCCCATGGGCCTCACGTCGGTCTCGGAGAACTTGATCCCCATGCCGTCGCGCGTCCCGAGGAAGACGAGCCGGTTCCCGTCGGTGATTCCCGCCGAGAGGAGCTCGTCTCCCTCCTCGAGGTTGATGGCGATGATCCCCGACGCGCGGGGATTTCCGTAGGCGGACAGGACCGTCTTCTTCACGAGCCCGTTCCGGGTCGCGAAGAGGACGAAGCGGTCGTCGGGGAACGCCCGGGTCGTGGCCAGGGCGGCGACGCGCTCCCCGTCGCCGAGCTGGATGAGGTTCACGAGCGCCTTGCCTCGCGCCGCGGGACCGAGCGAGGGGAGGTCGTACGCCTTCACCCAGTGGACGCGCCCCCGGTTCGTGAAGACGAGCAGGTAGTCGTGCGTCGACGCGACGAACAGCTGCTCGACGACGTCCTCTTCCTTCGTGGCCGCCCCCGTCCGCCCCTTGCCGCCGCGCCGCTGCGCGCGGTAGAGCGACAGGGGGGTCCGCTTGGCGTAGCCGCCCCGCGTCACCGTGAGGACGACCTCCTCTTCGGCGATGAGGTCCTCCATGTTCAGCTCGCCCGCCTCGGCGGCGATCTCGGTCCGGCGGGGGCTTCCGAACCGCGACGAGACCTCTTCGAGCTCCGCCCGGAGAATGGCCGTCACCCGCTCCGGGCGGGCGAGGACGTCCCGGAGGTCGGCGATCGTCGCGAGAACCTGCCGGTACTCGGCCACGATCTTCTCCCGCTCGAGGCCCGTCAACCGCTGGAGCCGCATCTCGAGGATCGCCTGGGCCTGCACCCCGTCGAGCTTCAGCACCCCGTTCTCGAGGCGCGCGGCGCCGGTCAGGTCGAGGGCGTCGACGCCGAGGAACCGCTCGAGGGCCCCCTTCTCGAAGGCGATCTCCGACGTGAGCCGCTCCTTCGCCTCCGCGGGGTCCTTCGAGCCGCGGATGATTGCGATGACGCGGTCGATGTCGGCCAGGGCGAGGGCGAGCCCGAGGAGGAGGTGCGCGCGCTCCTCCGCCTTCTTCAGGTCGAACTTCGTCCGCCGGACGACGACCTGCCGGCGGTGGTCGAGGAAGTGCCGGAGGAGCTCGGTGAGCGGCAGGACGCGCGGCTGTCCGTCGACGATGGCGAGGAAGATCACGCCGAAAGAGGACTGGAGCGGCGTCAGGGCGAAGAGCTGGTTCAGGACGACCTGCGCCACGACGTCGCGCTTCAGGTCGACGACGATCCGCATCCCCTCCCGGTCCGACTCGTCGCGGATGGCGGAGATTCCCTCGATCCTCTTGTCGTTCACGAGCTCGGCGATCTGCTCGATGAGACGCGCCTTGTTCACCTGGAAGGGGATCTCCGTGACGACGATCGACTCCTTGTCGCCCTTTCGCGCCTTCTCGATGGCGGCCCGGCCCCGCACCTGGAGGATGCCGCGTCCCGTCCGGTAGGCGTCGGCGATCCCCTGCCGGCCGAGGATGATCCCGCCCGTGGGAAAGTCGGGGCCCGGCAGCACGCCGAGCAGCCCGGCCAGCGTGGTGCTCGGGTTCTCGAGGAGGAGGATCGCCGCCGCGCACGCCTCGACCAGGTTGTGCGGGGGGATTTTCGTGGCCATGCCGACCGCGATCCCTTCGGCGCCGTTGACGAGCAGGTTCGGGAACCTCGACGGCAGGACGACGGGCTCCGAAAGGGACGCGTCGTAGTTGAGCGTCCAGTCGACGGTCTCCTTGTCGACGTCGTCACCGAGCATCTCCTCGGCGAGACGCGTCAGTCGGATCTCCGTATACCGCATCGCGGCGGCGGCGTCGCCGTCCACGGAGCCGAAGTTCCCCTGCCCGTCGACGAGGACCTCCCGCATGGAGAAGTCCTGCGCCATCCGGACGATCGTGTCGTAGATCGCCGCGTCGCCGTGCGGGTGGTATTTGCCCATCACGTCGCCGACGATGCGGGCCGACTTCTTGTAGGGGCGGCCGGCCCGGTTCCCCTGCTCCCACATCCCGAAGAGGACGCGCCGGTGGACCGGCTTCAGGCCGTCGCGGACGTCGGGAAGCGCCCGGCCCACGATGACCGACATCGCGTAGTCGAGGTAGCTCCGCCGGATCTCCTCCTCGATGGAGATCGGGATCTTCTCGCCCGCGTCGACCACCGGAGGCTTTGTGGGTTCGTCGCTCACGTCACACGTCCAGGTTGGAGACGTTCAGGGCGTTCGCCTCGATGAAGAGGCGTCTCGGCTCGACGGCGTCGCCCATCAGGATCGCGAAGATCTCGTCCGCCTGGGGGAAATCCTCGACCCGCACCTGGAGAAGACGTCGCGTGGCGGGGTTCATCGTCGTCTCCCAGAGCGTCTCCGGGTTCATCTCGCCGAGGCCCTTGTACCGGCTGATCGTCAGCCCCTTCTTCGCGCTCTCCAGGACGGCGTCCACGGCGTCCCCGACGGTGGCGGCCGCCCGCTCGTCGCCGTTGACCTTCAGCCGGTAGGGCCCGTCGAGAAAGCCCTCGAGACCGGCCGCCAGCTCCGCGGCACGCTTCATCTCCCACCCGGCGAGGAAGACCGCGTCGACGACGCCCTTCTTGGCCACGCCGTTCACCTCCTGGGAGACGTGGACGGCGAAGCCGTCGTGCTCCTCGTCCGGCAGGATCGCGAACGACTCGACGACCGCCGTCAGGTGCTGCTCGGCGCGCTCGAGACGGGCGCGGTCCCGGAGCGCGGCGGGGTCCGTCAGCTTCTCGCGGACGAGGGTCCTCACGAGTGCCTCGGGAAAGCCGCGGGCCGCAAGGCGCGCCGTGAGCTGCCGCCAGTCCTGCATCCCGGCCACGAGGGAGACGAGCCGCTCGCCGCGGGCGCTCCTATCGGACGTGTCGGAGATCAGGGTCCGGTCGTCGCCGATCCGGGCGAGGAGGAACCGCGCGTACTCCTTGTCGTCCTTGAGAAACGTCTCCTTCTTCCCGTCCAGCACCTTGTAGAGCGGGGGCTGCGCGATGTAGAGGTAGCCGCGCTCGATGGCGGCCCGCATCTGCCGGAAGAAGAAGGTCAGGAGCAGCGTCCGGATGTGCGAGCCGTCGACGTCGGCGTCGGTCATCAGGATGATGTGGTGATAGCGGAGCTTGTCCGGGTCGAATTCCTCGCCGATGCCGGCGCCCAGAGCCAGGATGAGCGACCGGATCTCGGCGAAGGCGAGCATCTTGTCGAAGCGCGCCTTCTCGACGTTCAGGATCTTTCCCTTGAGCGGGAGAATCGCCTGCGTCCTCCGGTCGCGTCCCTGTTTGGCCGAGCCGCCGGCCGAGTCCCCCTCGACGATGTAGATCTCCGAGAGCGCGGGATCCGCTTCCTGGCAGTCGGCGAGCTTGCCGGGGAGCCCGGCCCCGTCGAGGGCGCCCTTCCGCCGGACGAGCTCGCGCGCCTTCCGCGCCGCCTCGCGTGCCCGGGCCGCCTCGACGATCTTGTCGATGATCCGCCGGGCGACCTTCGGGTTCTCCTCGAAGTAGCTCGAGAGCTTCTCGTAGGTCACCGTCTGAACCCAGGTTTTCGCCTCCTGCGAGACGAGCTTCTCCTTCGTCTGCGAGGAGAACTTGGGGTCGCGGATCTTGAGGGAGACGACCGCCGTCAGCCCCTCGCGGCAGTCGTCTCCCGCGAGGGCCGTGTCCTTCAGGTTCTTCGTCAGCTGGTTCGCTTCCGCGTAGCGCTGGATGGCGCGCGTGAGCGCCGCCTTCAATCCCTCAAGGTGCGTTCCGCCGTCCTTGTTCGAGACCGTGTTCGTGAAGCAGAAGATCTGCTCGAGATAGCCGTCGTTCCACTGGAGCGCCACGTCGAGGCGCTCGTTCTTCGCGTCGGCGACGGGATCGCCGGTCGCGTCCCTCACGTCCGAGAAGGTGATGACCGTGTCGTGGACCGGCTCCTTGTTCTTGTTCAGGTGCTCCACGAAGGAGCGGATGCCCCCGTCGTACCGGAAGGTGTGGCGCTTCGGGCCCTTCTCGTCCCTCTCGTCGACGACGTCGATCGTCACGCCGGGGTTCAGGAAGGCCAGCTCCCGGAGACGCTGCGAGAGGGCGTCGAAGTTGTACGCCGTGACGCTGAAGATCTCGGGGTCGGCGTGGAAGGTGATGCGCGTCCCCGTCTTCGCCGTCTTCCCGACCTCGCGGATCGGCACCTCGGGAACCCCGCGCGCGTACTTCTGCTGCCAGACCTTCCCTTCGCGCTTCACCTCCACGAGGAGGGTCTCGGCGAGCGCGTTGACGACCGAGAGGCCGACGCCGTGGAGGCCGCCCGAGACCTTGTAGGCGTTGTCGTCGAACTTCCCGCCCGAGTGGAGGTCGGTCAGGATGATCTCGAGCGTCTCCCGCTGGTGAACGGGGTGCGGTCCGACCGGGATGCCCCGCCCGTTGTCCTCGACCGTGACGGCGTTGTCGGCGTGGACCGTCACGACCACGTGGTCGCAGTAGCCGGCCTGGGCCTCGTCGATCGCGTTGTCGACGAGCTCCGTCACCATGTGGTGCAGGCCGGTGATGTCGTCGGTGTTCCCGATGTACATCCCCGGCCGCTTCCGGACGGCCTCCAGCCCCTTCAGGAGCTTGATGGAGTCGGTGCCGTAGCTGTCCGCCCCCGACGGCTGGCCGTTCGCGCCGTTCTCCCCGGCCGGGGTGGACCCCGTTCCCGTGACGTCCTTCATCGCTCCCCCGCCCGGGCCCGGGCCGTCGCGCCGCCCCGCCCCGCGCCGAGGATCCCTTCGCGCGAGAGGCGGCCCCGCGTCATCCGGAGGAGGACGCCCGCCGGGAGCGGCAGCCCGCGAACGGCCTCGGGCCGGGCCGACGTCAGGAAGATCTGCGCGTCCTCGGGCAGCGCCTCGGCGAAGGCCGCGAGGACGCCCGGGTCCCACTCGGAGTCGAAATCGTCGAACGCGAGCGCCGGCGCCGTGCCGACCGCGTCGCCCACGAGCGCCGTTTCCGCGAGCGTCCACGCGAGGACGAGCGTCCGGTTCTCACCGGACGAGACGCGGGTCGTCACCGGCGACGCGGCGCTCGTCAGGACGACGTCGTCGCGGTGGGGGCCGGCGAGGCAGCGCCCCGCCCGGCGCTCCTCGGCCGCCCGCTCCGTCATCCGGGCCCGGAGGGCGTCAGCCAGAAGCCCGACGGGCCCTTCGGCCGGCAGATCGCTCGCGATCTCCAGCCGAAGGTCTTCGAAGGGCGACCGGAGGCGCGCGGCGCTCCCGGAGAGAAGCCTCTCCAGGATCCGTACGGCCCCCCGCCGCGCCGCGGCCACCCGCCCACCGGCGGTCGCCATGGCCTCCTCGTAGACGGCGAGCTCATCGGCGTCGAACCGGCTCCGGCCCGCAAGAAGACGCGTCTTGGAGACGCGCGCCTTCTCGTAGGCCGCGAGGTCCCGGCCGTACTCCGGGTCGAGAGCCTGCGTCGCGCGGTCGAGGGCGCGCCGGCGCTCCGCCGGAGGCCCGGTATATCGCGTGAGGTCGCGTGCCGTCAGAAAGACGACCGGCGCGAGCCGGCTGGCGCGGAGGCGCGAGACTCTCTCGCCGTTCCAGAACTGCTCGCGGGCGCCGACCGAGAGGCGGGCGCCGAGGTGTCCGTCCCGATCGGCCGGGGCCGCCTCCGGCCGGTGAATCTTGGCCGCCAGAAGGACCCGTGGTTCACCCGCGCGGAGCGTTTCGGAGAGGTCGGCCGTCCGGAAAGAGGGCCGGCCCGTGACGACCGCCAAGGCTTCGAGCAGGTTCGTCTTTCCCTGCCCGTTGTCGCCGACGATCAGGTTGAGGCGCGGGTGAAACTCGATCCGGCCGCCGGCGAGATTCCGGAAGCCTTCGGGGGTGAGCGCTGTGATCTCCACGAACGGCTGTTACATCCTCATCGGCATCACGACGTAGAGGTAGTTCCGGATGCCGGCCAGCGGTTCACCGGGACGCCCCTGGCACTGTGCCTGTTCGTCCTTGACGAAGAGATGGACATCTTTCGTCTCGGCAGCTTCGAGGAACTGCTCCAGGTACCGGGCGTTGAGCCGCAGCGTCAGGCTCCCCTGGTCGAACGTCACGGCGAGCTCCTGGCTGCCGTCGCCGACGTCCTGGCTCTCGGAGGAGACCACGAGCTGTCCGGGGCTGAACCCGAGGCTGACCGCCTTCGTCCGGTCACCGGAGAGGAGCGCGATCCGACGGACGGCCCCGAGGAGATCCTCGCGTCCCACCGTCGCTCTCTTGTCGTTTTCCTTGCTGATCACCTTCTCGTAGTCCGGGAAGCGCCGCTCGTCCAGCTTCGCGTAGAGCCGGCGAGATCCGACGGCAAAGCCGATGTGGTTCGTCCCGCGGATGATCAAGACCTCCGTCTCGTCGCCGGCGTCCAGCTTTCCGAGCTCGTCCAGGATCTTCTTCGAGACGAGGACCGGCTCGAACCCGGTGTCGGCTTTCACGCCCTCGACCTCCACCAGAGCAAGCCGGTGGCCATCCGTCGCGACCATTTCCGCCGTGCCGCCGCTCTTCGTCTTCAGGAGAGCCCCCTGGAGTTGAAGGCGCATCTCCTCCGTCGAGACGGCGAACCGGACCTTGTCCACCATCCGGCGGAGAGCACCGAAACTGAGCGTGAGCGTCGGTCCCAGGCCGGCTTCCGGACGGGTCGGGTAGTCACTGGCCGGCAGGCCGTTCAGACGGATCCGGATCTTCGGTTCCTTGCAGGAAAGGGACACATGGTGGTTTTCAAGCACCTTCAGGCTGATCTCCGCCTCCGACGGCAGATCACGCAGGACGTCGTAGAGCCGACGGGCCGGGACCGTCACGGCGCCCTCGCTCCTGACGCTGGAAGCCGGGATCTCCGAGACGAACGTCGTATCGAGGTCCGTGGCCGTCAGCGTCAGCCGCGAGTCTCGAACTTCGAGCAGGACGTTGCCGAGGATCTGGTGGGTCGTGCGTCGCTCGACGACTCCCTGAAGGAGTCCAAGTTCACGTGCGAAAACGGCAGCCCGAAGATTGAGCTCCACAACGGCTCCTTTACCCTTCAAATCTTAGCATTGGAAGACGTTAGATCCGAAGTAGTAGTCGTAAGACGGTGAAGAAGGCGAATATCGATATAAACCATTCAAAACAAGAAACTTGACTGCTTCAGCGGCCGGTGGACCGCCCGAGGGGCTTCTGTGAAAAAGACGCGGGCGTCCCGGACCGGGGCGAGGCAGTCCAGCGGATCGGGACAGACGATGGAAAAGGCGGTGAAAATCTCAGCGAAACTGCGCCACGAAGCCCGCGACGAGCCGGTCGAGATCGGGGTCTTCTTCCCGCAGAGCGGCGATCTTCCGGATCGCGTGAAGTGCCGTCGTGTGGTGCTTGTCGCTGAAGAGGCGGCCGATCTCCGGCAGGGAGAGGTCCGTCGTCTCCTTGAGGATGTGCATGGCCACCTGTCGGGGAAAGACGATCGGACCCCGCTTCGTCCGCGCCCGAAGGTCTCCGGGCTTGAGGCCGTAGTGGGTGGCGACGGCGCGGATGATCTCCGCCGGCGACACGCTGCGCTCATCGACCCGGAAGACGTCCCGCAGCGCCTCCCGTGCCACCTCGAGCGACACCGGCTCGCCCTTCAGAGACGAGAACGCGACGACCCGGTTGAAGTATCCCTCGAGTTCGCGGATCGACGACTTGATCTTCCCCGCGAGAAAGAAGGCGACGTCGTCCTCGAGCTTGATCTGGTGCGCGTCGGCCTTCTGACGGAGGATGGCCACCTTCGTTTCGAAGTCCGGCGCCTGGATGTCCACGATGAGCCCCCCCTCGAACCGGCTCTTCAGCCGGTCGGTGAGGCCCGGGATCTCGCGCGGCGGGACGTCCGACGAGAAGACGATCTGGTTGCCCTCGTCGTAGAGGGCGTTGAAAGTATGGAAGAGCTCGTTCTCGGAGGCTTCCTTGCCGACGACGAACTGGACGTCGTCGAGGAGCAGGAGATCGGCGGCCCGGAGGCGCTGTCGCAGGCTCTCCATCCGGTTGAAGCGGACGCCCTGGACGACCTCGTTCACGAAGCTCTCGGACGTCAGGTAGATGACGCGCTCCCCCGGCCGCCGGGAGAGACGACGGTGTCCGATCGCCTGCATCAGGTGCGTTTTTCCGAGGCCGGTCCCGCCGCAGACGAAAAGGGGGTTGTACTGCCGTGACGTCTGGTCGGCGACGCGGAGAGCCGCCGCGTGCGCGAGCCGGTTCGATTCGCCTGTCACGAAGTTCTCGAACGTGTAGACGGGGTTCAGCCCGCCCGACCGGCGCCGCGGTTCCGCCGGCACCCGGAGCGGCTCCGCCGCCGACGCGTAGTCGCCGTCGGCCACGAATCGGATCTCCCGGTTGCCGAAGCCGGCGCGCTGTGCCGCCTCGGCGATCTGTGCGCTGAACGCCTCCGGGATGTAGTTTACGTAGAGCGGGGCCCGGACGTGGACCACGATGGCCGCGGCCGACTCTGACCGCTGGCGGGAATCGCGGAACCAGGTCTCGAAGTCGCGCTCGTCGACGCGGCTCTTGAGATGTTCGAGAATCTTGGTCCAGGCCGTCATCTTTTCCACAGGATCTTCAGCGCTGTGTAAATCGTCCCCCCGGAGCGGGCCGCGGATGCTATCAGCGCAACCGGCCTCCGGAAAGGCCCCCCGGGAAGCGTCGAGGTTGACAGCAGCGTGGCCCTCCCGGAGAATCGCCCGCTCCCCGTCCGGGGAACCAAGCCATGAAGAGAACCTTCCAGCCGAACAAGCGCCACCGGAACAGAACACACGGTTTCCTCGTCCGGATGAGAACCAAGAGCGGGCGCGCCGTCCTCGCGCGCCGGCGGGCCAAGGGCCGCAAGCGGCTGTCCGTCTGAAGGGCGGACGGACCGCCGGCCGGCCGCAAGCCGTGCCGCCGATGGTCTCCGGAAAGCGCGACGAGACGACGGGACGCGGGACCGAGAGCTTCCCGCCGGGGAGGCGCGTGCGCCGCCGGGGGGAGTTCCGGGAGACCTACGACGGCGGGCGGCGGAGCCATGGCCGGCTGGTGGTGGTCTTCGTCGCCCCCGGGGAAGGCGAGGGTCCGCGACTCGGCATCACCGTGACGAAGAAGGTCGGAGGTGCCGTCGTCCGGAACCGGCTCCGCCGCCAGATCCGGGAGATCTTCCGCCGCTCGCCGGCGATGAGGACGGCGGCACCCGGGCGCCTCGTCGTCAACGTGTCGCCCCGCGCGGCCGGGGCTTCGTTCGCCGAACTGCGCGAGGAACTCGATCGGATCTTCGCGCGCGTTCTCGGGCCTGCGGCATGAACTCCGGCGCGCGCACCGCGGTCCGGGAACCCGGCGCCGGGGGGCCGTCCGCGGCGGCCCGCGTGGCCGCGGGTCTTCTTTCGTTCTACAAGCGGTTCGTGTCGCCGCTTCTTCCCCGGGCCTGCCGCTTTCACCCCACCTGTTCCGAGTATGCCCGGGAGGCCATCCTTCGCCACGGCTTCGCCCGCGGTACGGGGCTCGCCCTGCGCCGCCTCGGCCGCTGCCACCCCTTTCACGAGGGGGGCATCGATCCGGTGCCTTAAGCTCGCGCGTCCCTTTCTGAGGAGATCCCTTGGATACGAAGCGTCTCATCCTAGCCCTCGCCCTCTCGGCGGCCGTCCTGATTCTCTGGACGGTTCTGTTCCCGCCGCCGCCCCCCAAGCCCGTTCCGCCGAGTCCCACTCCGGCAGCGACGAAGTCCCCGACCAGCGCGGCGACGGCCCCGACGGCCCTTCCGGCGAGTCCGGCAGCGCCCGCTCCCCCGCCGATCGCGGTCCCGCCGGTGGCGGCCGCGGCCGAGGAGACGGTCGACGTCGACGCGGGGCTCTATCGTGCGCGACTCTCGAACCGAGGCGGCACGCTCCAGTCGTTCACGCTGAAGAGATTCCGGGACGCCGCGGGCAAGCCGCTCGATCTCGTTCGCCACGGCGATGGATTTCCCGGCTTCACCCTGGCTCTCGACCCGTCGGATCCCTTTCTTGCCCGGGCCGGCCAGGCGCTCTTCGCCGTCGAGAAGGTCGAGAAGGACGGCACCGTCACGCTCCGGTTCCGCTACCGGGAGGAGGACGGGACCGGCCTGGTCCGCACGTACGTCTTCCGGAGCGGCTACGTCGCCACCATGACGCTGGAGCGCGAGGGGGCGCCCGGGCAGCCGGTGGGCGTGGTGGTCGGGCCGGGGATCGGCAACCCCTCGGCCGAGGAGTTGAAGAGCCAGTACACCCGTCCCGGGTCTGCCGTGGCGCTCGCCACGACCGGCTCGGTCACTCGAAAGGCGAACGGCGACCTGAAGGAAGCGATGCCCGTCGGACCGGGCCTGACGGCCGTCGGTCTCGAGGACAACTACTTTCTGACCGCATTTCTCCCCGACGCCGCTCTGGCGGCCACGTTCCGACCGCAGACGGTGACCGGCGCGGCGGCGCCGGAGGGCAAGGCCGCAGCCCCCCTCTCCGAGAACACGGTCGTCCTCTCGGGCGCCGGGGCCGTCTCGACGGACCTCTACTTCGGCCCGAAGGACATCGGGGTCCTGGAGAAGATCCGGCCGGGGATGGACCGTCTCATCGACTACGGCTGGTTCGCGATCCTCGTCAAGCCGCTCCTCTGGACCCTGAAGGAGATCCAGAGCGTCGTGAGGAACTGGGGGGTCGCGATCCTCGTCATCACGGTCCTGATCAAGCTCCTCCTCTACCCGCTGACCCACAAGCAGCTCGTCTCGATGAAGAAGATGGCGGTCCTCCAGCCGAAGATGGAGGCGATCCGCGCGAAGTACGCCACGAAGATCAAGAGCGACCCGAACGCGCGGCTCAAGATGAACGAGGAGACGATGGCGCTCTACAAGCAGGAAGGGGTCAATCCCGCCGGCGGGTGCCTCCCCCTCCTCCTGCAGATGCCGATCCTGATCGCCTTTTACAACCTGCTCGCGCACGCGATCGAGCTGCGGCACGCGCCGTTCATGCTCTGGATCGTCGACCTGTCGGCGAAGGACCCCTACTACATCACGCCGATTCTCATGACGCTGACCATGTGGATCCAGCAGCAGATGACGCCGGCCACGGGCGACCCGGCGATGCGGCGGGTCATGAACATCATGCCGTTCGCGATGGGTTTCTTCTTCAAGGACATGCCGTCGGGCCTCGTCCTCTACTGGCTGATGCAGAACGTGCTGACGATCGCCCAGCAGATCCTCCTCGACCGCTACACGGACCTCGGCCCCACCTCGATGAAGAGGGGGACCGTCAAGCCGGGCTGACCGCGGCGTGAGCCCGCTCGTGGCCGACCGCGAGAGGACGGCCGACGTCATCGTCGCGCCCGCGACCCCCCCGGGCGCGTCGGCCCTCGCGATCGTCCGGCTGAGCGGCCCCCCGGGGGCCGCATGTGCCGTGGCCCGGCGGCTGGTTCCGTCGCTGCCGGAGCGCCCCGAGCCGCGCCGGGCGCTCGTCGCCCGGTTTCTCGACGCGGCGGGCCGCCCGCTCGACGAGGGGGTCGTCCTCCCCTGGGCGGCGCCCCATTCCGCGACGGGCGAGGAGGTCGTCGAGCTCTTCTGTCACGGCGCGCCGGCCATCGTGACGGCGCTGCTCGAAGCGGCCTGCGTCGCGGGCGCGCGGCCCGCGCGCCCGGGAGAGTTCACGCGCCGCGCCCTGGCCAACGGCAAGGTCGACCTCGCGGAAGCGGAGGGGATCTCTCGCCTCGTCGCCGCGGAAAGCCGCGGAGCGGCCCGGCGGGCTCTGGGCCTTCACGACGGAGATCTTTCCCGCCGTGTCCGCGCGGTGCGGGAGGAGCTCCTCGATCTCCTCGCGGAGCTCGAGGCGGGGCTCGACTTCCCCGACGACGTGGGGGCGACGGAGGCCGGCGTCCTCCGCGACGCCCTCGACCGGCCCGCCCGCGAGCTGCGGGCGCTCCTCGCGGCGGCGGGCGCGAGCGCGGGGAGAGAGCGGATTCCGACGGTGGTCATCGCGGGCCGTCCCAATGCCGGGAAGTCGACGCTCTTCAACGCGCTCGTGGGAGCCGACCGCGCCATCGTCACGCCGCACCCCGGGACGACGCGGGACGCCGTCGCGGAGTCGGTCGACCTCGCCGGGGCGCGCGTGCGCCTCGTCGACACGGCGGGGCTCCGGGAGTCCGGCGACGAGGTGGAGCGGATCGGGGTGGACGTGGCGCGGCGAACGGCCGATCTCGCCGACGTCGTGCTCCTGGTCGTCGACGGCTCGGCGCCGCCGTCGCCTGAGGACCGGTCGACCGCGGCGACACTCGGCCGCCGCGCGATCCTCGTCCGGACGAAAGCGGACCTCGCCTTCCTCGCGCCGTGGGGGCTCGCGGCCGACGCCGTCGTCTCCGCGCGGACCGGCGCCGGGCTGGAGGCCCTGCGGACCCTCCTTCTCGACCGGCTTGGCGGGGCCGAGAGCGAGGGCGGGTTCCTCGTCCTCGACCGGCATCGCGACGCGCTCGCCCGGACGGCGTCCCTCCTCGAAAGCGCCGGGACGGCGCCGGGAGAGGAGATCGCGGCGTCCCTCCTGCGCGAGGCGCTCTCGTCCCTGGGCGAGATCACCGGGGAGACGGCAACCGAGGAACTCCTCGAACGGATCTTTTCGGCGTTCTGTATCGGAAAATGACTCTCCGGCCGGTCCGGCCGGGCGAACGGATGCGGGATCGATACGAGGTCGTCGTCGTCGGGGGAGGCCACGCGGGATGCGAGGCCGCCCTGGCGGCCGCGCGCCTCGGGCGCGACACGCTGCTGCTGACGGCCGACGCCTCGGCGCTCGCCCGGATGAGCTGCAACCCGGCGATCGGCGGACTCGCGAAGGGCCAGGTCGTCCGGGAGATCGACGCGCTCGGCGGGGCGATGGCGCTGGCGGCCGACCGGACGGGCCTCCAGTTCAAGGTCCTGAACGCCTCGCGCGGCCCGGCCGTCCGCGGCCCCCGGGTGCAGTCGGACAAAGTACTTTATAGCACAGAGTTGACGGGCCGGGTCCGCGGCGCGCCCGGGCTGACGCTCGCCGAGGGCCGGGTGGCGGGCCTTCGCGTTGCGGCCGGACGCCTCGCGGCGCTCCGCCTCGAGGACGGGGTCGAGGTCCGGTGCCGCGCGGCGGTCGTGACGACCGGGACCTTTCTCCGCGGACGGATCCACGTGGGCGAGCTGCGCCGCGAGGAGGGACGGTGGGGAGAGCCGCCGGCGCACGCCCTCGCGGAGGCCCTCCGCGGGCTCGGCCTCCGCCTCGGCCGGATGAAGACCGGCACGCCGCCGCGGGTCGCGGCCGGAAGCCTCGACGTCTCCCGGATGGAGATTTCGCGGGGCGACACGCGCCCGACGCCGTTCTCGTTCACCTCGCGCCGGGAGACCTTCCCTCGGCTGCCGCAGGCCGACTGCTGGCTGACCCACACGAACGAGCGGGTCCACGACACGATCCGGAGGAACCTCGGCCGCTCGCCGCTCTATTCCGGGCAGATAACGGGCCGCGGCCCCCGCTACTGCCCGTCGATCGAGGACAAGGTCGTCCGCTTCGCCGACCGGCCGCGCCACCAGATCTTCGTGGAGCCCGAGGGGCTTTCGACGGACTGGATGTACCTGAACGGGCTCTCGATGTCGCTTCCGACCGAGACGCAGGAAGAGATCGTCCGAGCCATCCCGGGCCTCGAGCGCGCGGAAATCCTCCGACCGGCGTACGCCGTCGAGTACGACGTCGTCTTCCCGGAGCAACTCGACGACACCCTCGAACTCCGCGCCCTGCCGGGGCTCTTTCTGGCCGGCCAGATCAACGGGACGTCCGGCTACGAGGAGGCCGCCGGACAGGGACTCGTCGCGGGCGTGAACGCGGCCTTCGCCGCGCGCCCGGGAGAGAAGGAGCCGCTCGTCCTGGGACGGCACGAGGCCTACATCGGGGTGATGATCGACGACCTCGTGACCCTCGGAACGGACGAGCCGTACCGGCTTCTGACCTCCCGCGCCGAGCACCGCCTCCTTCTGGGCGCGGAGACGGCCTACGCCCGCCTCACCCCGAAGGCGGTCGAACTCGGCCTCGTCGACCGTGAGGCCGCGGACGGGATCCTCGGGCACGAGGAGCGGATCCGGAGACTCCGGGGCGTCCTGGAGGAGACCCCGGTGACGCCGGACCGGAGGACGGTGGCGGAGCTGGCCGAGCTGGAGATCCCTCTCGTCGAGGAGACGACGCTCGCGGGGCTGCTGCGGCGCCCCGAGGTGGTGCCCGAGCGGCTTCGGCGGTTTGCCGCGGCGAGGCTCGGCGGCGCGGCGGGAGCCGGGGGGGCAGACGTGCACGACGAGGAGGCGTTCGACCGGGTCTCCACGGAGGTCCGCTACGCCGGATTCCTCGTCCGCGAGGAGGAAACGGTGCGCCGCCTGAGGAAGTCCTCCGAGATCGCCATCCCGCACGAGTTCGCCTACCGCGGGCTTCCAGGCCTCTCGCTCGAGGCGGCGGAGAAGCTCGAAAGGCACCGCCCGCGCACCGTGGGGCAGGCGGGCCGGATCCCGGGCGTCACGTTGGCCGCAGTGACCCTGATCCTCGCCCGGCTTACGGCCGACCGGAAGCGGAGCGCGGCGTGACGGCGGGGGAGTTCGAGCGGCGTATCCGGGAGATCTCCCGGGAGCTTCCGGGGGAGTCCGCCGCCGCCGTGGAGAGGGAGGTTTTCCGCCTCGCGCAGTTTCTGGAGCTCCTTCGGACGGCCAACGAGAAGGTGAACCTCGTCTCGGCGGCGGCGGTGCGGCCCGACGAACTCGTCGGCCGGCACCTCCTCGATGCGCTCCGGGGGCTCCCTCTCCTCCCCGGGCCGCGGCGCGGGGGCCTCTCCCTCCTGGACATCGGCACCGGCGGGGGGTTTCCCGCCCTTCCGCTCCTGATCGTCCGGGGCGACCTTCGCGGGACGCTCGTGGAGTCGACGCGGAAGAAAGGCCGGTTCCTTTCGGAGGCCCTCCGGGAGCTTTCATTGACCGCCGAGGTGGCGAACGCTAGATTCCCTGACTCCTTCCCGATGATGCCTCCCGCCCGCTTCGACCTTCTGACGAGCCGCGCCGTCGCGGAAGCGGGGCGCCTCGTCCGGGCCGCGAGGCCACTCCTCCGCCCGGGCGCAAGGGCCCTCCTCTGGACCACGGAGCCGCTCTTCCCGGCGCTGGTCCGCGAGAGCCGCTGCGGCGTCAGCTCCTTCATTCGGGCTCCGGGGACGGACAGCCGCGGAATCGCCCTCCTTGAGTGTTTCACGTGAAACAGGACAGACCGGGGGGCGCGGGGCCGGCGTCGGCAGTGGTCTTCGCGATCGCCAACCAGAAGGGGGGTGTCGGGAAGACGACCACGGCCATCAGCGTCGCGGCGGCCCTCGCCGCGCTCGAGCGGCGCGTCCTGCTCGTCGATTTCGACCCGCAGGGAAACACGACGGGAGGCCTGGGCGTCGACAAGAGCACCCTGTCGGCAACGGTCTACGGCTGGCTTCTGGGGAACGCCGGCTTCGGTGAGACCGTCCGGACGACGGACCTGGCCTTTCTCTCCCTTCTCCCGTCGAACCGGGAACTCGTGGGCGCCGAGGTGGAGCTCGTTTCGGCCGACCGTCGGGAGTTCCGGCTGGCCGAAAGGCTGGGCCCCCTCCGCGGCGAGTTCGACTATGTCCTGGTCGACTGTCCCCCCTCGCTCGGCCTCCTGACCGTCAACGCGCTGGTGGCGGCCGACGGCGTTCTCGTGCCGGTCCAGTGCGAGTACCTCGCGCTGGAGGGGGTCAGCGAGCTCCTCTCGACGGTAGAGCGAGTCCGAGAGAGCCTCAACCCGCGGCTTCAGATCGCCGGGATCCTTCCGACGATGTGGGACGAGCGGACGAACCTCTCCCGGCAAGTGCTGGAGGAGATTCGCCGGTACTTTGGAGAAAAGGTCTTCCGGACCGTCGTCCCGCGAAACGTCCGTCTCGCCGAGGCTCCCTCTTTCGGGAAGCCGATCATGCTCTACGATGTCCGCTCCAAGGGAGCGGAAGCCTACCTGGGGGTCGCCCGGGAGCTCCTGGCAAGAACGGAAGGCACGCAAA
Organism: uncultured Acidobacteriota bacterium; assembly: GCA_963801475.1. Taxonomy (GTDB): domain Bacteria; phylum Acidobacteriota; class Thermoanaerobaculia; order UBA5066; family UBA5066; genus DAOMFB01. The sequence continues at coordinate 510,409 of CAWDEX010000002.1, forward strand.
CCATTGAAAACACATAAGATAGTGCCATGACAAGGAAGCCAGCGCTTGGTCGCGGACTCTCTGCACTGATTCCGACGGCGCGCGAGGGAGAGCCGCGCCCCGGCCTTCTCACCGTGCCGTTGGACCGTCTGGACGCGAACCCCCGGCAGCCGCGCCGGCACTTCGACGAGGACGGCCTGGAAGAGCTCTCGCAGTCGATCCGGAAGACCGGGGTTCTTCAGCCGGTCCTCGTGACGAGGAGCGGCGACCGCTTCCGGATCCTCGCGGGCGAGCGCCGCGTGCGGGCCGCCCGGGTCGCCGGACTTAAGGAGATCCCGGTCATCGTCCGCGAGGGGCTCACCGATCGCGACCAGCTCCTCCTCGCTCTCATCGAGAACCTGCAGCGGCGCGACCTGACGGCCCTCGAAGAAGCCGAAGCCTACAAGCACCTCCGCGAGGAGTTCGGGCTGACACAGGAGGAGATCGCGGAACGCGTCGGCAAGGACCGCGCGACGGTGGCCAACGCCCTCCGTCTGCTGAAGCTCCCCGCCGAGGTGCGGAAGGCGCTCGAAGACGGGACGCTGACGGCCGGACACGCCCGCGCCCTCCTCGCCCTCCCGTCGGCGGCGGACCAGGAGAAGCTGGCACGCGAATTCGTCCGACGCGGCCTCTCCGTCCGCGGCGCCGAAGCGCGGATCGCGTCGCTCGTCAAGGGAGAGTCGAAGAAGCGTCGGAAGGACCGTCGCGTGGACGCCGACACCCACGACGCCGAGCGACGCCTCTCCCGCGCGCTCGGGACGAAAGTGGAGATCCACCGGCGGCGGCGCGGCGGCGACCTCCGCCTCTTCTTCTACTCCGAAGAGGAACTGATCGGCCTCTTCGAGCGGCTCATGGAGGACGGCGCGTGACCGGAAAGGCCAAAGCAGGAGCCCTGAACGGCTTTCTCGACAGCGGCGCGCGGTTCGAAGGAACCCTGTCGTTCGACGACGTCTTCCGGATCGACGGACATTTCCGGGGCGTGGTGGTCTCGGAGAGCGAGCTCGTGGTGGGGGACCGGGCGGTCATCGAGGGAGAGATCCGCGTCGGCCGGCTTGCCGTCTCGGGGACAATCCGCGGCGTGATCCACGCACGCGAACGGGTGGAGGTGCACGCCGGAGCGCGGATCTATGCCGAGATCCACACGCCGGCTCTCGTCGTGGAGGAGGGCGCGGTCCTCCAGGGGCCGGTCGAGGCGGGGTCGAAGACCCCCGAAGCCGCCTCGGAGCCGCCCGAGCCGGCGACCTGAGAGCGGATCAGTCCCAGGCCCCGAGCGTTCCGACGAGGACGTGGGCCAGCGTCGTCTCGGCGCCGGCCGGCACTCCGTCCGCGGCCGCCGCCTCGGCCACGGCCTGATCGAGGGCGAGGATCTCCGCCGCGTCGAACGCGGTGCAATGGACGCGCTCCGGTGCGGCGCCGGAGAAATTCAGAGGACACGCGGGCTCCACGAGCTCCGCGCCGTCCCGGAGCGCCAGGCCGTAGGTCCGGCAGGTGACGGGGCGGGCCCGGTAGACCCGGCAGGCTCCGGACGGCAGGTCCAGGAACCCGCAGGCCACGGAGGCGACACTCTCGAAGTAGCGTACGTCCGCTGCATCGGTCCGCTCCGGATCGAGAAGGCCCGACGCCGGGTCGCCGGGAAAGAGTGGGGCGCTCCGGAGGACGGCGCGCCCGGCCCGGTCGAGCGAGGCGCTGCGAACAGTGGCGGGGAGTCGCCGCCAGGCCGCCCGGGCGGCGAGCGCCTCGGTCAGCGGCAGCGCGAAGAGGCCGATACAGCAGCCGAAACAGCCGGTCCGGCAGGAAAACTCGCCGGGAGAGAGCCCCGCGATCCGGACGGAGACGCCACGATCGACCTCGGACCAGGCCCGGGCCAGGCGGCGCGAAAGGCGCGGAGGAAGACGGCGAGCCACCGGGACCCATGATCGCCCCTCGGCCGGCGGGGTGCTCACCATGTCCGCCCGGACGAGCGAAACGATTGACCGGGCGGGGCCTCTGTGGCATAAACCGGCGGCTCGTCCGGGTCCAGAAGAGCCCGTCCCTCCCTTCTCGAAACGGGGTCCCTTCGGAGCCGACCGGGCGCGTCGGGCCCCAGAATGATTCAACTGCCGGACCTCTCGCTTCTGGTCGTCGCCGCTCTCTTCTGGGCGACGTACTGGGTCCTTCGGCAATCGGTCTTCCGTCCGCTCGGCGGCATCCTCGAGGAGCGCGAGCAGAAGGCCGCAACGGCCACCGAATCGCTCGCGAAGGCGCTCGAGCACGAGAAGGAAAGCCTGGCGGAGATCGACCGCCGGCTGACGGCCGCACGCCGCGAGGCGATAGTCGAGAAGGACGCCGTGCGGACGGCGGCGGGTGCGCGGCGGCAGGAGATCCTGGACGCGGCGCGGGAGAAGGCGCGGGCGTCGGCCGCCGAAGCGCAGCGGGCCCTCGACGCCGAGGTCGCGGCGGCGCGCGGGCAGCTGCGCGCCGAGGCCCACGCCATGGCGGCCGAGATCGCGTCCCGGACTCTCGGACGGAGCGTCGCATGATCCCGATTCCGGCCCCGGTGGCCTTCCTTCTCTCGGCCGAGGGGGCCGAGACGTTTCTCGGCCTGCCGACCGTCGTCTGGAAGACCGCCAACCTTCTTCTCTTCTTCGGCCTGATGTGGTGGCTCCTGAAGAAGCCGCTGGCGGGCTTCTTCGGCGAGCGCCGGGCGGAGGTGACCAAGGCGCTCGCGAAAGCCGAGGAGGACCGCCGGCGCGCCGAAGCGATGGCGGCCGAGCTGAACGCCCGTCTCGCGCAGATCGAAACGGAGCTCGCAAACCTCAAGACGGTCGCCCGGCGCGACGCCGAGGCCGAGCACGCGAAGCTGCTGACCCAGGCCGAAGAGGAGTCGGCGCGGATCGTCTCCCGCACGAAAGGGGAGATCGAGAGCCGGGTGCGGCATGCCCGCACCGAGTTGACGGGCTACGCCGGGGACCTCGCGCTCGAGTTGGCGCGCGATCTCCTCGCCCGGCAGGTCACGCCCGAGGACCAGAAGCGTCTCGTCGCCGAGGGCGTCGCCGCGCTCTCGAAGGCGAAGGTCTAGGGGAAGGCGACATGGCGGCCGGCTACACGAAACCCTACGTGGACGCACTCTTTTCGGTCGCGGGCTCGGCTCAGGCCGTCGAGGCGCTCCTGCCGGATCTCGACGGCTTCGCGCGCGTCCTCGGCGCCTCCGCGGATCTCCGCGAGGTGCTCCGGAACCCCGCGCTGGACCGGGCGACGAAGAGCCAGCTCCTCGGCGCTGTCACGGCGAAGCTCGGGACGGGCCCGCTCGCCGCGCGGCTCCTCTCGGTCCTTCTCCAGAACCGGCGGCTGACGCACCTCGGCGAGGTGATCGCGGCGTTCCGGGAGCGCCTCGACCGGGACCAGCATGTCGTCGAGGCGAAGGTCCGCTCGGCCCGCCCGCTCGAGGCGACGGAAGCCGCGGCGCTCCGCGAGGCGCTCGAAGGGCGGACGCGCCGGACGGTCCGGCTCCTCACCGAGACCGAGCCGGCCCTCCTCGGCGGCTTCGTCATCCGGATCGCCAGCGAGGTCTACGACGCGTCGCTCTCCACGCGCCTTGCGCGCGTGCGGGCGGCCCTGCACGAAGGTATGAATGCATAGGACGCGGCCGGCCTCGCCGGCGCGCGCGTGAGAAACGAGCTATGGCTGACATCACCGCCCACGAAATCACCGCGATCATCAAGGCGCAGCTCTCGGGTCTCACCCAGGGTCTCGAGACCGCCGAGGTCGGAACCGTCGTCTCGGTCGGCGACGGCATCGCCCGCGTCTACGGCCTCGAGAAGGTCATGTCGGGCGAGCTGCTCGAGTTCCCGAACGGGGTCTACGGCCTCGCCCTGAACCTCGAGGAGGACGACGTCGGGTGCGTCCTCATGGGCGAGACGTCGAAGGTCCGCGAGGGAGACACCGTCCGCCGGACGAAGCGGATCATGGCGGTGCCCGTCGGTGAGGCGCTCGTCGGCCGCGTCGTCAACCCGCTCGGCCAGCCGATCGACGGCAAGGGGCCGATCGACACGAAGACGTTCTACCCGACGGAGCGGACCGCGCCGGGCGTCGTCGACCGCCGCCCGGTCAAGGAGCCGATGCAGACGGGGATCAAGTCGATCGACGCGATGATCCCGATCGGGCGCGGCCAGCGCGAGCTGATCATCGGGGACCGCCAGACGGGGAAGACCGCGATCGCCCTCGACGCCATCATCAACCAGAAGGGGAATGGCGTCATCTGCGTCTACGTCGCGATCGGACAGAAGAACTCGACGGTGGCGCAGGTCGTCCAGACGCTCGAGCAGAACGGCGCGATGGAGCACACGATCGTCGTCGTCGCCTCGGCGTCGGACCCCGCCCCGCTCCAGTACATCGCCCCGTACGCCGGCTGCGCCATGGGCGAGTACTTCCTTTACAACGGCGGCCACGCCCTCTGCATCTACGACGACCTCTCGAAGCAGGCGGCCGCCTACCGCGAGATCTCGCTTCTCCTCCGGCGGCCCCCCGGCCGCGAGGCGTACCCCGGCGACGTCTTCTACCTCCACAGCCGCCTCCTCGAGCGCGCCTCCAAGCTGAACGACGAGAAGGGGGGCGGGTCGCTCACGGCGCTCCCGATCATCGAGACGCAGGCCGGGGACGTCTCGGCCTACATCCCGACGAACGTCATCTCCATCACGGACGGCCAGATCTTCCTCGAGTCGGACCTCTTCTACTCGGGCGTCCGTCCGGCCATCAACGTCGGCATCTCCGTCTCGCGTGTCGGCGGCTCGGCTCAGATCCGCGTCATGCGGGCGATCGCCGGGACGATGCGCCTCGACCTCGCGCAATACCGCGAGCTCGCGGCCTTCTCCCAGTTCGGCTCCGACCTCGACAAGGCGACCCAGGCGCAGCTGGCCCGCGGCCAGCGCCTCGTCGAGATCCTCAAGCAGGGCCAGTACGTCCCGATGGACGTGGCCCTGCAGATCGCCTCGGTCTTCGCGGGGGTGAAGGGCTTCCTCGACGACCTGCGGGTGGAGGCGGTGCTGCCGTTCGAGACGACCTTGCACAAGTACCTGACCTCCCAGAAGGCGGCGCTCCTCGAAGAGGTGCGGAAGGCCGGGAAGATGACCGACGAGATCGACAAAGCACTCCGCGCCGCCGTCGGCGACGCGAAGAAACTCTTCCTCGCCGAGAAACCCGAGGCGAAGCTCACGTAAGGGCGGCATGGCGAACCTCCTCGACCTCCGCCGCCGGATCCGCAGCGTCAAGAGCACGCAGCAGATCACCAAGGCGATGAAGATGGTGGCGGCCTCGCGCCTTCGCAGATCGCAGGAGCGCGTCCTCGCCGCCCGGCCGTACGCCGCCGCCCTCGAGGCGACGCTCGCCTCGGTCGCCTCGCGCGTCCCCCCGAAGGAGGACGGCTCGCCGCTCCACCCCCTCCTCGCGCAGCGCGAGGAGAAACGGATCGTCCTCATCGTCGTGTCGGGCGACAAGGGGCTCTGCGGCGGCTTCAACGCCAACGTCAACCGGGCCGTCGGGGCGTTTCTCCGGGAGGCGAAGGAACGGGGCGTCGAGGAGGTCAGACTCGTCACCCTCGGGCGGAAGGCCGTCGACTTCTGGAAGCGGCGGAGCTTCGAGGTTCTCGACGCGCGCCCAGGCATCTTCGCGCGGTTCGGTTACGACACGGCCGCCGGGATCGCGCGGAAGGCGGCCGAGCTCTTCGTCTCGGGGGGCGTCGACGCGGTCTATGTCATCTTCAACGAGTTCCGGAGCGTCATCGCGCAGGTGATCCGGACGAAGCGGCTCCTCCCGGTCGCTCTCCCGGAGAGGACTTCCGCTCCCGAGACGGACTACCTCTACGAGCCGTCCCCGGAGGCGATCCTCGGGCGGCTCGTCCCGAGACACCTGGAGTTCCAGGCCTACCGGGTCCTCCTCGAGTCGAACGCCGCGGAGAACGCCGCACGGATGACGGCGATGGACGCGGCCTCGAAGAACGCCGGCGAGATCATCGACTCCCTCACGCTGACGTACAACCGCGCCCGGCAGGCGCGCATTACCAAGGAACTGATCGAAGTCGTCTCGGGCGCCGCGGCGGCGAAATAGGGGTTTTTCATGGCAGTTGAAGGCAGGGTGGTCCAGGTCATCGGTCCCGTGGTGGACGTCGAGTTCCCCGCGGGGCATCTCCCGACGATCTTGAACGCGGTCCGCGTCGTCGACACGGAAGGGCTCTCGACCGAGAAGATCGACATCGTCACCGAGGTCGCCCAGCACCTCGGCGAGAACCGGGTCCGTTGCATCTCGATGAAGCCCGCCGACGGCCTCGTCCGGGGGATGAAGGCGATCGACCTCGGCGCTCCGATCTCGGTCCCGGTGGGGCCGGAGACGCTCGGCCGGATCCTGAACGTCATCGGCGACCCGGTGGACGGGCTCGGCCCGGTCGAGACGAAGGAGCGTTGGTCGATCCACCGCGAGCCCCCCCCGTACGAGGAGCAGTCGACGTCCGTCGAGATGTTCGAGACGGGGATCAAGGTCATCGACCTCCTCGAGCCGTACACGCGCGGCGGCAAGACGGGCCTCTTCGGCGGCGCCGGAGTCGGGAAGACCGTCCTCATCATGGAGTTGATCAACAACGTCGCGAAGGCCGCGGGCGGCTACTCGGTCTTCGCGGGCGTGGGCGAGCGGACCCGCGAGGGGAACGACCTCTGGCTCGAGATGACCGAATCGGGCGTCATCGACCCGAAGGACTGGAGGAAGTCGAAGGCCTCCCTGATCTACGGCCAGATGACCGAGCCGCCGGGGGCGCGCCTCCGGGTCGGCCTGACGGGCCTGACCGTCGCCGAGTACTTCCGGGACATGGAGGGGAAGGACGTCCTCCTCTTCATCGACAACATCTTCCGTTTCACGCAGGCCGGGTCGGAAGTCTCGGCGCTCCTTGGCCGGATGCCCTCCGCCGTCGGCTACCAGCCGAACCTCGCCACCGAGATGGGCGAGCTGCAGGAGCGGATCACCTCGACGAAGAAGGGCTCCATCACGTCGGTGCAGGCCATCTACGTCCCCGCCGACGACCTGACGGACCCGGCTCCGGCCACCGCCTTCGCCCACCTCGACGCGACGACGGTCCTCTCGCGCCAGATCGTCGAGCTCGGCATCTATCCGGCCGTCGACCCGCTCGCCTCCACCTCCAAGATCCTCTCGCCGATGATCGTCGGGGCCGACCATTACAACGTGGCCCGCTCCGTCCAGCAGGTCCTCCAGAAATACAAGGACCTCCAGGACATCATCGCCATCCTGGGCATCGACGAGCTCTCCGAGGACGACAAGCTGGTCGTGGCGCGGGCCCGGAAGATCCAGAAGTTCCTGTCGCAGCCGTTCCACGTGGGCGAGCAGTTCACGGGCGTCCCGGGCAAGTACGTGAAGATCGCCGACACGATCCGGTCCTTCAAGGAGATCGTGGCGGGCAAGTACGACGAGGTGCCGGAGCAGGCATTCTTCATGGTCGGCCCGATCGACGAGGTCCTCGAGAAGTTCGAGGCGATGAAGAAGGCAGGCGAGGTCTGAGGTGACCGAAGACCGGCTGACCCTCACGCTCGTCACCCCCGAGCGCGCGGTGCTCGACAAGGTGCGGTGTGACGAGGTGACGCTGCCGGGAGATCGCGGCGAGCTCGGCATCCTGCCGGCTCACACGCCGCTCATCACCCTCCTCGGCATCGGGACGGTGACGTGGAAAGGGATCTCCTCCCGGGGGACGATCGCCGTTCGCGGCGGCTTCGCCGAGATCGCCGGCGACGTGATCCGGATCCTGGCCGACGCGGCCGCGACGAAAGATACGATCGACACAGCCGCGGCGGCGCGCGACAAAGAGGCGGCGGAAGCCCGGCGGGCGACCGTCGCCGGCGACGCGGAGCTGGACGAGGCGAATGCCGACGCCGCCTACGCCGAGGCGCGTCTTCGAGTCGCCGCCGGGAACTGAAGCGGCGCGGCACGCCGCTTGCTCTAATCAGGTGGGGGGCGCCGCGGTGACGCCAGGACCGGACGCTCCCCGGACCTCCTCCTCTTCTCCTACCGGGAAAGGGCCCCGCGCGTGCGGGGCCCGCTTCCTTTTTCCCCCTATGATGACCTCTCGTGACGACGCCTGACTCTCCAGCGCCCGTCCCGATCGAGAGGCTGCCCGGGATCCCGGCCCTCGCCCTGGGCCTCGCGACGGGGACGCCGGACGTCTCCGCCTTCCTGCCGGACCGCTGGGACGTGGCGACGATCGAGTCCCGCGGCCGGGACGTGCTCTCGCGGTTCCGCCCGCGCGAGGCATCGCGCGCCGACCCGGCGCTTGCCGATCTCGCCGCCGGCCGCGTGGCGGGCGTCCTTGCGGGGCAGCAGGCGGGCCTCTTCGGCGGCCCCCTCCTGACGCTGGTGAAGGCGCTCGCCGCGACGCAGCTCGCCCGCGACGCGGGGAACGCGGCGGCTCCGCTCGCGCCCGTCTTCTGGTGCGCGACGGAGGACCACGACCTCGTGGAGGTGACGCGCTTCGTCCTCCCCGGCGAGGAGGGACCGGCCGACGCCGGACCCGACGCGGGCCCCCTCCAGCGGAACCGGCGGCCGGTGGGGAGCCTTCCGATCGAGGTCGACGTCGCCGCGCTCCTCGACCGCGCCGCAGCGGGCCTCCCCGCCCCCGATGCCGAGGCGCGGGAGCGTCTCCTGGCTTTCCACGTCGGACGAAGCTACCGCGAGGCCTTCGTCGCGACGCTCGGCTGGCTGGCGGGGGAGCCGGACCTCCGCTTCGCCGATGCGGCGCGCACCGCCGACAAGCCCGACCTCGTACCGCTCGCCGCGCGGATCGTCCGCGAGCGGGACACGGTGCGCCGGCTCCTCGCCGGGCGGAACGCGGCGCTCGAAGCGGCGGGCCACCCGCTTCAGGTGACGAACGACGCGGACGTCCTGCCGCTCTTCGTGATCACCGACGGGGAGCGGTTCGTCCTCCGGGAGGAGCGTGGCAAGTTGCACCTGAAGGGGGCGGCGGACGAGCGCGGCCTCGAGCCGGAGGAGGTCGTGGCCCGGTTCGAGAGCGGGGTCTTTCTCCCGTCGTTCTCGGCATTGACCCGGCCGCTGGCCGCCTCGGTCCTCTACCCCGTCGCGGCCACGATCCTGGGGCCGGCCGAGATCGCCTACTGGGCGCAGAGCTATCCTCTCTTCGCGTGGGCCGGCATCGTCCCCCCGGTCCTCGTGCCGCGGGCCATGGTGGCTCCGGTCTCGCCGCCGGCGCGTCGCGCGCTGACCCGGCTCGGGCTCGGCGTCGCGGACGCCCTCGCGGGCGAGGGGGCGCTCCTCCTCCGGGCGGGGGCCGGCCGGGCCGGCGCGGCGCTCGAGCGCCTTCGCCGGACGCGCGAGGGGGCGCTCGCGGCGGTCGACGCCCTCGCGCCGGATCTTCTCGCGATCGACGCCGGGCTCTCCCGGCCGCTCGCGGCGACGCGGAAGAACGTCGCTTTCGCCCTCGAGAAGCTCGAAGAGAAGGCGTCGCAGGCGGCGGGCCGCTCCGACGAGACCGTCGAGGCGTACGTCCGCCGCGCGGCCCACGAGATCGCGCCGGGCGGACGCCTCGCGGAGCGCGTTTACACGGCCGTCCCCTGGCTCCTCCGCGAGGGACGCCAAGGCCTGGTCGGGCCGCTGAAACGAGGTCTCCGCTGGAACGTGCCGGGACTGCAGGTGATCGAGCTGTGAAGACGATCGTGCCGGTCGACGTGCTCGCCTTCGGGGCCCACCCCGACGACGTGGAACTCGGGTGCGGAGGGACCCTCGCAGCCCAGGCGACGCGGGGCTACCGGTTCGGAATCTGCGACCTGACGCGCGGGGAGTCCGGTACGCGCGGAACTTCCGAGACGCGGGCCGCCGAGGCGCGGCTCGCCGCGGAGATTCTCGGCGCCGCCTTCCGGGTGACGCTCGACCTCGGTGACGGGAACCTCCGGACGGATCGTGCCGCCGAGCTCGAGGTGATCGCCGTCGTCCGGGCCGCACGCCCGCGGATCGTTCTTGCGCCCTGGGTGACAGCCCGGCACCCGGACCACGCCCGCGGCTCGAAGCTCGTGGCCGAGGCGGCGTGGTACTCGGGCCTCCGAAGCCTCGACACCGGCATGCCCGCCTGGCGCCCGCAGCAGGTTCTCTACTACGCGTCCTCCCCGATCGCCCAAGCGTCCTTCCTCGTCGACGTGACGGCGGTCTTCGAGACGAAGATCCGGGCGATCGAGGCCTACCGGAGCCAGTTCCACGACCCGGCTTCCGCGGAGCCGGAGACCTACATCTCGACGAGAGGATTCAGGGACGGGATCCGGGCCCGCGCACAGGCGCTGGGCCAGATGGCGAGTGTCGCGTACGCCGAAGCGTTTCTGGCGCACGTCCCGCCCCGGGTCGACGATCCGGTCACGGCGTTCGAAGGGTACGAGCCGGGGTTCCCGAGATGAAGATCGGCATCGGCTCGCCGGGGGGCTTGGCTGCGCACGCCCCCCGGACCCCCCGGCGGAGTGCCTCATGAAGATCGGCATCGCTTGTTACCCGACCTTCGGGGGATCCGGGGTCGTCGCGACGGAGCTCGGGCGGGAGCTGGCGCGGCGCGGGCACCACGTCCATTTCATCACGTACGCGCCGCCCTCGCGCCTGACGTCCTTCACGGACCGGATGAGCTACCACGAGGTGACCGTCCCGTCCTATCCCCTCTTCCAGTACGCGCCGTACGACCTGGCCCTCGCGACGCGCATCGTCGACGTGGCGGAGCACGAAGGGCTCGACCTCCTCCACGCGCACTACGCCCTGCCGCACGCCATCTCGGCGCACCTCGCGCGCGAGATGCTCGCGCCGCGCCGGCTCGCCGTCGTCACGACGCTCCACGGCACCGACATCACGATCGTGGGTCAGGACCGGTCGTACCTCCCGATCACCCGCTTCGGCATCGAACGCTCCGACGCCGTGACGGCCGTTTCCGTCTACCTCCGGAACGTGACCCGCGAGGTCTTCACGCCGGAGAAGGAGATCGAGGTCATTCCCAACTTCATCGACCCGGAGCGGTGGAAGCCGCCCGCCGACGGATCGGTCTGCCGCGTGGCGCCGGAAGGGCGGAAGGTGCTGCTCCATGTTTCGAACTTCCGGCCCGTCAAGCGCGTCCTCGACGTCGTCGAGATCTTCGACCGTGTGAACCGCCGGCTGCCGTCGTGGCTCGTGATGGTGGGCGACGGCCCGGACCGGCGGGCGGCCGAGGAGCTCTGCCGCGAGAAGGGCCTGGCCTCCTCCGTGACGTTCCTCGGCAACATGCCCTTCCTCGAGGCGATCGTGCCGACGGCGGACCTCTATCTCCTGCCGTCGAACTCGGAGTCGTTTGGTCTCTCGGCCCTCGAAGCGCAGGCCTGCGGCGTGCCGGTCCTCGGCTACTCGGTCGGCGGCCTGCCGGAGGTCGTCGAGAGCGGGGTCACGGGCTTCCTCCGCCCGGTGGGCGACGTCGACGGTCTCGCGGCCGAGGCGGTCGCTCTCCTGACAGACGGATCGCGCTTCGCGGAAATGTCCCGGGCCTCGCGGGCGCGCGCCGTCGGCCTTTTCGACGCCGAGTCGATGGTCCGTCGTTACCTCAGCGTCTACGAGCGCGTCCTGTCGCCCTGAGCGTGGCGGTCTTCGAGAATGCCGAAAGACGCGCCAGCTCGGCGCCCGTGAGGCCCGCCGCGGCCAGCTTCCGGTACTCCCCGTGCAGCGTGGTGCCGAAGAGCCCGGGATCGTCGGTCGAGATCGTCACGGGTACGCCGGCGCCGAGAAGAGCACGGACGCGCCCGGCCACGTCTCCGATCGAGGAGAGCGCGCCCGTGGCGACGTTGGAGGACGGGCAGACGTCGAGGACGACGCCCCGGCGGGCCAGGACTCGCATGAGCGCGGCGTCTTCCGACGCGCGAATCCCGTGGCCGATGCGGACCGGCCGGAGCCAGCGCAGGGCGTCGGCCACGGAGTCCGGGCCGCTCCATTCCCCCGCATGGACGAGCGGCGCGAGGCCCAGCGCGCGGACGCGGGCGTAAACACGGGCGTACTCGCGGGCGGGAACCGCGGACTCGTCGCCGCCGAGACCGAAGCCGGCGGCGCGCGGCCAGGGCCGGCGCTCCTCGAGATCGAGGACGCGATGCGCGGCGGCGGGCCCCCACTGCCGGACGGAGTCGTAGAGGACGCGGAGGCGGCCGCCTCCGCGGCGCTCGTGGTCGGCGAAGACCGCCTCGAGCGCATCGCGCACGGCGTCCCAGGGGAGGCCGATCTTCTCGACGACGGCGGGGGAGACGTAGACCTCGGCGCGGCGGATCCGCTCGCGGCGGAGGCGGCGAACGAGATCCCGGGCGAGGGCGGCGTAGTCGGGCGGGCCGGCCAGGCAGCGGCAGACGTCGCGGTAGAAGGCGAGGAAGCGGCGGAAGTCCCCGCGGGCGTCCTGCCGTGCGCGGACGGACGCGATGTCGGGGAAAATGGGGCGCGGCCTGCGCGTGGAGAGCCGGACGAGGGTGGCCGGCGCGACGCAGCCTTCGAGGTGAAGGTGGAGCTCGACCTTGGAAGCGGTCCGGTAGCGGGAGAGGAAGCGCCGGAGGGCGCTCGGGCGCGGCACGATGCGTCATCGTACGGCGGACTCCCGCCGGGCGTCCTGCCGAGGGAGCGGCTCTGGATCCGGGCGGCCGCGTTCGGGGTCGACCTCCTCCTTCTCGCGGGGGGGCCGCTGCTTCTTTCGACGCTCGTCATCGTCGTCATTCTTCTCTATTCGGAGGACCCACCCCCGACGGTGGGGCTCGGCTTCTTCGCGGCCCAGGGCCTCTTCGCGCTTCTCTTTCTGCTCCGGGACACGGGAGGCGCCAGCCCCGGAAAGCGCCTTTTCGGCCTGAGGCTCGTCCGGGAAAAGGGGTGGCCGGTCGGGGTCTTTGCCTCCTTCGTCCGGAACGTGCCGATGCTGGTTCCCGGCTGGAATCTCATTGAGCTGCTTTCAGTTATCCGCCGCGCGGACGGGCGAAGGGGAGGCGACCGGCTGGCAGGGACGACCCTCGTGGAGTCGTGAGGCGGAAACTTTTCCGGGGCGATTCTCGTTCTGGAAAGCGGGAGCCAGAGCCATGAAGAGCCACCGATACGCAAAACGAGGCCTTACCTCCATCGCCGCCGCCGTCGCCGCGCTTCTCGTCTGGGCGGCGCCGGGGGCCCGGGCTGCCGACGACCTGGAGGAGCGGTTCGAGAAGACGCTGGAGCTCGCCGGCGTCCAGAAGGTCCGGGTGCAGAACGTGAACGGCGCGGTCCACGTCGAGACGTGGGAGAACCCGACCCTCTCCATCGTGGCCCTCAAGAAGGCCAAGGGGTCGGGCGCGGCCGAGGCGCTCAAGGAGACAGAGATCCGGATCCGCCAGAGCGCGACCGCGGTGGAGATCGAGACGGTCCTTCCCAAGAACTCGGGCTGGAACCTCTTCTCCTGGTGGGGCCGGCGCGCAGCCGACGTCAGCTACGAGCTGAAGCTCCCGTCCGCGATGACGGTCCACGTCGAGACGGTGAACGGCCGCATCCAGGCGGAGCGCCGGGCCGGGCCGCTCGTTCTGAACACGGTCAATGGCTCGATCCGCGTCTCGGGCCAGGAGGGACCGGTCCGGGCGAACACGGTGAACGGGTCGGTGGAGATCTCCTTCAACGGCCTGGCGCACAAGTCCGATCTCGAGACCGTGAACGGCTCCGTCACGCTGACGGCCGCGCGCGACTCCTCGATCCGTTACAACCTGCAGACGGTCAACGGCCGCATCCGCTCGGAGTTCGCGGAGCTGAACGTCGAGGGGAAATGGGGCCCGAAGGAGGCCCGCGGCGAGGTGAACGGCGGCCGCGAGGCGCTCTCCATCGAGACGGTCAACGGGGAGGTCCGCCTGCAGGTGGCGGAAGCCGCCGCGCGCCGCTGACGGCGGAGCGGCGACGGCCGACATCGTCGTAGACTCCGGAGAAAAGGAAGGAGTCTGCGATGTCGAACGAGAGCGTCCCGCCGCCCCCGGCTCCCCCCGCGCCTCCCCCGCCGCTGCCCCCTTCGGGGCAGAGAAACACGGGGATGCTGGTCCTCTCCTATATCGGGCTGCTGGCCCTTATCCCGCTCCTCGTCGAGAAGAACGACAAGGAGGTCCAGTGGCACGCCAAGCACGGCCTCGTCATCACGGCCCTGTTCTTCGTGGTCTGGTTCGCGATCTCCATCCTCGGGTACATGATGCCGTTCTTCTACCTGCTCCACATGCTTTCGTGGCTCGCGTGGCTCGTCATCGCGATCCTCTGCATCACGAAAGCCGTGAACGGGCAGAGATTTCTCATCCCGGGGATTTCGGAGTTCGCCGACAAGTTCTAGCGCCCGGAGGCCGGGGAAAGTCGAAAGGGGGGGCGTCAGCCCCCCCTTCTGTCGAGACCAGTTGGTGCCCTGGGCCAGACTCGAACTGGCACGGATTGCTCCACACGCCCCTCAAACGTGCGCGTCTACCAATTCCGCCACCAGGGCAAACGCGAGGGAGGGGGATGATAACTCTCCCCCGCCCGGAATCAAGAGACGCTACTTCGTCGCGGGCGCGGGCGCTGCCGGGACGGCCGGAGCCGCCTGCTGGGCGGGAGCCGGGGCGGGCGCGGGGAGGCCCGTGGCCGGGGCGGCGGGGGCCGCCTTCGCCCCCTTCTGCGACTGGATGACCGTGGACTTCGGCCGCGCCTGCATGAGCGAGATGGTCACGGCGAGGACCGAGAAGGCGACGAAGGACCAGGTCGTAATCTTCTCGAGGAGCGTCGTGGCGCCGCGTGCGCCGAACGTCGTCTGGGACGAGGAGGCGCCGAAGGCGCTCGCCACGTCGGCCCCCTTCCCCTGCTGGAGGAGGACGACGAGGATCAGGAAGATGCAGACGAGGACGTAGATCGGAATCAGGACGTAAAGCATCGGTTCGGGTCCTCCGGTCGGTCCCGCCTCAAGGAGCCGGACCGGCCCGGCGGGGTCGCCGAGAATAGACGAAAAGCCCGTTCTTGGCGAGTTTCGGCCTCAACCGGCGGCCCGGACGATGGCCGCCATCCCCTTCGGGTCGAGCGAGGCCCCCCCGACGAGACCGCCGTCGATTTCCCCCTCGGCGAAGAGCGACGAGGCGTTTCCGGCAGTCACCGACCCGCCGTAGAGGATCCGGAGACCCCGAGCCGCCCCGTCGCCCCAGCGGGCGGCGAGCCCGGAACGAAGGGTCCGGTGGGCGTCGGCGGCCATCTTCGGCGTCGCGGCACGGCCGGTCCCGATCGCCCAGACCGGCTCGTAGGCGAGGACGAGCCCCGGAAGGGGAGCCGCCACGCCGTCGAAGGCGGTCAGTTGGCGGGCGAGGACCTCCTCGGTCTTTCCGGCCTCCCGCTCCTCCAGCGTCTCGCCGGCGCAGTAGACGGGCGAGATCCCGGCTTCGACGAGCCGCTCCATCTTCTTCACGAAGTCGGGCTCCGTTTCGCGCCGGTACCGACGGCGCTCGCTGTGGCCCACGAGACAGAAGACGACGCCGAGATCGCGGAGCATTCCCGCCGAGACCTCGCCGGTGAAGGCCCCTTCCTTCTCGCCGTGGACGTCCTGCGCGCCGAGGAGGACGGGCGTCCCGGAGAGGCCCCGCCCCACGCGCTCGAGAGCGGGGAATGCCGGAGCGAGGCCGACGCCGACGGCGGCGGGAAGCGAGGCCAGCTCTTCCCTGAACACCGCCATGAAACGATCCGCCGCGGAAGCCGCGAGGTTCATCTTCCAGTTGCCGATCACGAGTCTCGAGCGAGAGGTCATGTCGTGCCTTTCTGAACGGAGGGGACGGGCGCGAAGCGTCCGTCGGGGAACCGACATCGTGTCGGTTCCGCCCGGGTCATCGTAGCGCCTCGATCCCGGGGAGCTTCGCGCCGCTGACGAGGTCGAGCGAAGCGCCGCCTCCGGTCGACACGTGCGAGATCTTATCCGCGACGCCGGCCGCGTGGACCGCCTCCACGCTCTCGCCGCCGCCGACGACGGTGAAGCCGGTCGACTCCGAGAGCATCCGCGCCACGCCCATGGTGCCGGCGTCGAACGACTTCGTCTCGAAGACGCCCATCGGCCCGTTCCAGAAGATCGTCCGGGCCTCCTTCGTCACCCGCCGGAACATCTCGAGCGTCTTCGGGCCGACGTCGAGGGCCGAGAGGCCCGCCGGGATGGCGTTCATCGCGACCGTCCGGGCCTCGCCGGCCTTCTCGAGCGACGGGGCGACGACGAAGTCGGAGGGCAGGACGAGCGACACCCCCCGCTCCCGGCAGCGGTCGATCACCTTCCGGGCGATCGGGACGCCGTCGGGCTCGAGGAGCGAGGTCCCGATCTCGAGGCCGAGCGCCCTGACGAAGTGATTCGCCATGCCGCCGCCGATCAGGACGAGATCGGCCCGCTCGACGAGCGCCTCGAGCGCGGCGATCTTCCCGAGGATCTTGGCCCCGCCGAGGATGGCGGCGAAGGGGCGGTCGATGGAGTCCACGACGCGCGACAGGGCCTTCAGCTCCTTCTCCATGAGGAGACCGACGCCGCGGGCGCCCTTCGGGAAGTGAGCGGCCATCCCGGCCGTGGAAGCGTGGGCGCGGTGAGCCGTCCCGAAGGCGTCGTTCACGTAGACCGTGGCGAGCGACGCGAGCTGCCGGGCGAACTCCGGGTCGTTCTTCTCCTCGCCGGCATGGAAACGGGTGTTCTCGAGGAGGAGGACCCCCCCCGAAGGAAGCGCCTTGACGGCCGACGAAGCGGCCTCCCCCACGCAGTCCGGGGCGAAGGCGACGGGAGCGCCGAGGCGCTTCGCCAGGGTCTTCGCCACCGGCGCGAGCGAGTACTTCGGGTCCGGAGCTCCCTTCGCCTTGCCGAGGTGGGAGGCGAGGAGGACCTTCGCCCCCTTCTCCAGCGCGAGGCGGATCGTCGGAAGGGCTTCCACGACGCGAGTGTCGTCCCGGACGACGCCGTCCTTGATCGGGACGTTGAAGTCGACGCGGAGGAAGAGGGTCTTCCCGGAGAGGGAGAGGTCGCGGATGGAGGTCGGGAGGGCGGGCATGGACGCTCCTTCTGGGGAGGAGAGGTCCCGCGGTGGCGGGCAGGGCCGTCGGCCCCGGAAAGGATTCTATAGTCCGGATGTGCCGGAGAGCCCCGTCTCGACCCGCGTCGTCCCCTGGTCGTATGCCGGAGGCCGCCTTCTCCTTCTGGACCAGCGGCTCCTTCCGCACGAGGAGACGCTCCTCGAGTGCGAGAGCGCCGTGCAGACGGCCGAAGCGATCCGGTCCCTGGCCGTCCGGGGCGCCCCGCTGATCGGGGTCGCCGCGGCATTCGGGCTCGCCGTGGAGGCGCGCCGGGTGGCGGACCGGGCCTCCGAGGATCTCGACGCGGCCCTCTTCCTCGCGGCGGAGCGTCTCGTCGCGGCCCGCCCGACGGCCGTGAACCTTTCCGCGGCCGTCGCGCGGATGCGCCGCGTCGTCGAGGCGACCGTGGGCTGGCCCGCGGCCGGCCGCGTGGCGGCGCTCGAGCGCGAGGCCGGGGCGATCGCCACCGAGGATTCCGACGCCTGCCTCCGGCTCTCCCGCCTCGGTGCCGAGTGGCTCCGCCGGCGGTGGGGCAGGCGGCCTGCCCCCCTGACGCTCCTGACCCACTGCAACGCGGGAGCGCTCGCGACCGCAGGCATCGGGACGGCCCTGGGCATCGTCCGGACGCTCGCCAGAGACGGGCCCGTCGCCGTCCTGGCCGACGAGACGCGGCCGTTTCTCCAGGGGGCGCGCCTGACGGCCTGGGAGCTGAAGCGGGACGGGATTCCCGTGACCCTTCTGCCCGACGCCGCGGCGGCCGCGATGATCGCCTCGGGGAAGGTCGCCGCGGTCGTCGTGGGCGCCGACCGGATCGCCGCCAACGGAGACGTGGCCAACAAGGTCGGGACCTACGGCCTCGCCCTTGCCTGCCGGGCGCACGCCGTCCCGTTCGTCATCGCCGCGCCGACGACGACCCTCGACCGGACCTGTCCGGACGGCCGCTCGATCCCGATCGAAATCCGCGACGGCAAGGAGGTTCTCTTCTTCCCGACGAGAGCGGGCGAGACGATCCGGCTCGCGCCCGAGGGGGTTCCGGCCCTCTACCCGGCCTTCGACGTCACCCCGGCCGCCCTCGTGGATGCGATCGTGACGGAGCGCGGCGTGAGCGAGCCGCCTCACGCGGCGGGGCTGAAGGCCCTCGCGACGTGACCCTCGTCCTCGGCGTCGAGACGTCGTGCGACGAGACGTCACTGGCCCTCGTCGCCGGCGACGGGCGCGTCGTCTCCTCCGTCGTCGCCTCTCAGGTGGAGGCGCACCGCCGGTTCGGCGGCGTCGTCCCGGAAATCGCCGCCCGGGCTCACCTGATGAACCTGCCGCCCCTCCTCGACCGGACGCTCGCCCGGGGGGGCGCGTCCCTCCGCGACGTGACGCTCGTGGCGGCGACGGCCGGACCCGGGCTCGTCGGAGCGCTCCTCGTCGGCCTCTCGGAGGCCAAGGGGATCGCGTTCGGGCTCGGCGTCCCTTTCGTCCCGGTGCACCACATCGAGGCGCACTGTCTCTCGCCGTTTCTCGAGCCCGAAGGCGGCGTGGCGCGCCCGGTGCCGGACGACTTCACGGCCCTCGTCGTGTCGGGAGGGCACACGCACCTCTACCGCTTTGGCGGGGGGCGGATCCTCCTCCGGGCCCGCACGCGAGACGACGCGGCGGGGGAGGCGTACGACAAGGTGGCGAAGATGGCGGGACTCGGCTATCCCGGCGGGCCGGTCGTGGACCGCCTCGCCCGCAGCGGGCGGGCGGCGCAGGCGTTCGCCATCCCGCGCTTCTCCGACGGGTCGCTCGATTTCAGCTTCTCGGGCCTGAAGACGGCCGCCCGGGACCGGCTTCTGGCGCTCGGGCTCCGGCCCCAGACGGGTCTTCCGGACGCGGTCCGGACCCTCGAGGAGGGGGCCGCGCCCCCCGCCCTCCGGAACCTCCTCGCGGACTTCCAGGAGGCCGTGGTATCCCAGATCGAGGACAGACTCTCTCGCGTCCTTCTCGATGACCCGTTCGGCATCCTGACGGTCTCGGGCGGCGTGGCCGCCAACTCGCTTCTCCGGGAACGGCTCGCCGCGTGGGGGCGCCCCCGGGGCGTCGAGGTGCTCCTGCCGCACCTCTCGCTGACGGGCGACAACGCGGCCATGATCGCCTTCGCCGGCCTCGTCCGGTTCAGGGCGGGGAGGGTCGGCGAGGGGATCTCGGCCGTCGCCCGCTCGCGCTGGCCGCTCGAGTCGCTAGAATGACGCCCCCGCGCGGCCCGGGCCCCCGGGCGGCGCGCGGCACCCGATGACCGACCCCGCGCACATCCGCAACTTCTCGATCGTCGCCCACATCGACCACGGGAAGACGACGCTCTCCGACCGGATCCTCGAGATCACCGGGGCGCTCTCGGCCCGCGAGATGCATGAGCAGGTGCTGGACGACAATCCGATCGAGAAGGAGCGGGGGATCACGATCAAGGCCCGGTCCGTCACCCTGAAATACCGCTCGGTGGACGGCGACGACTACGTCCTGAACCTGATCGACACGCCCGGGCACGTCGACTTCACGTACGAGGTCTCGCGCTCGCTCGCGGCCTGCGAGGGGGCGGTCCTCGTCGTCGACGCCACCCAGGGAGTCGAGGCCCAGACGCTCGCGAACGCCTACCTCGCGATCCACAACGACCTGACGATCGTCCCCTGCATCAACAAGGTCGACCTCCCCTCCGCGGTCCCCGAAATGGCGCGCGAGCAGATCGAGGAGGTTCTCGGGATCCCCGCCCGGCACGCCGTCCTGACGTCGGGGAAGGTCGGGACGGGCGTGAGGGACCTCCTCGAGGAGATCGTCCACCTCGTGCCGCCACCGAAGGGGGATCCGGACGCACCGCTGAAGGCCCTCCTCTTCGACTCCTGGTTCGACGTCTACCGGGGCGTCACGTGCCTCGTCCGGGTCCACGAGGGGACGATCCGGCCGGGGATGCGGATCCGGATGATGGGGGCGGGGCTCTCGTTCGAGGTGCAGGAGGTCGGGATCTTCACGCCGAAGGCGCAGGTCGTCCCGGAGCTCTCCGTCGGAGAGGTCGGGTACGTCATCGCCGGCATCAAGGACCTCCACGCGACGAAGATCGGCGACACGATGACGGAGGCGGAGCGCTCCACGGCCGAGGCCCTTCCGGGCTTTTTGGACGTCAAGCCGATGGTCTTCGCGTCGATCTTCCCGATCGAATCGGACGACTACGAGAACCTCCGGGACGCGATGGAGAAGCTCCGCCTGAACGACGCGTCGTTCACCTTCGAACCGGAGTCCTCCACGGCGCTCGGCTTCGGCTTCCGCTGCGGCTACCTCGGACTGCTCCACATGGAGATCGTCCAGGAGCGGCTCGAGCGGGAGTTCAACCTCTCGCTCGTGACGACCGCGCCGTCGGTGCCTTATTCCGTCCTCACGACGCGCGGCGAGACGGTCGAGGTGTCGAATCCCGTCAAGCTCCCGGAGCCGCAGGTCGTCGACGAGATCCGCGAGCCCTACATCCTCGCGACGATCATCACGAAGGACGAGTTCCTCGGCGGCCTCCTCGCGCTCGCCGAGGAGCGGCGGGGAAAGCAGGTCTCGCTGGAGTACGCCGGGACCGACCGGGCGGTCCTGAAGTACGAGTTTCCGCTGAACGAGGTCGTCCTCGACTTCTACGACAAGCTGAAGTCGATCTCCCGGGGGTACGCCTCCTTCGACTACCAGCTCATCGACTACCGGCCGGGAGACCTCGTCAAGCTCGACATCCTCCTGAACGGCGAGGCCGTCGACGCCCTCGCGTTCATCGTCCACCGCGACAAGGCGGCCGCGAAGGGGCGGTCGCTCTGCGAGAAGATGAAGGAGATGATCCCGCAGCAGATGTTCGAGGTCGTCATCCAGGCGGCCATCGGCTCGAAGATCATCGCGCGCCAGACCGTCCGGGCGCTCCGGAAGAACGTCCTCGCCAAGTGCTACGGCGGCGACATCACCCGGAAGCGGAAGCTCCTCGAGAAGCAGAAGGAAGGCAAGAAGCGGATGAAGAAGGTCGGCCGCGTCGACCTGCCGCAGGAGGCCTTTCTCGCCGTCCTGAAGGTGGACTGATGGCCGGGCCCGGCGCGCGGCGACCGTCGTTCGCCGCCGAGGCAGGCGCTTACGCCGAGGCGATGCTCGCCGCGGTCCTCGTGGCCCTCTTCTTCCGGACCTGGGTGGTCGAGGCTTTCAACATCCCGACCGGCTCGATGGAGCCGGGCCTTCTTCCGGGCGACCACATCGTCGTGGACAAGTTCCTCTACGGGGGCTCCGCGGGACCCTGGGGGCGGCTGTTCCCGCGGCGCGCGCCGGCGCGCGGGGACGTGATCGTCTTCCGGTCGCCCGCCGAACCGGCGCGCGACCTCGTGAAGCGGTTCGTCGGCCTGCCGGGGGAGACCGTCGAGATCTCGGCCAAGCGCCTCGTGGTGAACGGGGCCCCGCGCGAGGAGGCCTACGTCGTCCACCGGGACCCGGACGTCCTTCCCCGCAGTCCCGACGTTCCGAAAGCGCTCGCCACGCGGGACCATTTCGGACCGGTCCGCCTGGGAGCCGGGGAGTACCTCGCCCTCGGCGACAACCGCGACGATTCGCAGGATTCGCGCGTCTTCGGGCCGGTACCGCGGAGCCACCTGAGGGGACGCGCGGTGATCGTCTACTGGTCCTTCGACGCCGGTGCCGCCGGGGAGTTCCGGGGCCGGGGCGCGGGGCTGCGCCGGTTCCTCGACAACGCGCTACACTTTTTCGAGCGGACCCGCTGGGCGCGGACGGGCCGGCCGGTCCGGTAGCTCCCGGCCCGGCGGCGGGTCCGGGGAGGGGATTTCATGAGGAAACCGACGCGGCGGCGCCAGCGGGGCGAAGGGATGTTCGGCCTGCTCATCGGACTCGCCGTTCTCTTCGTCGCGGTGACGGCCGGGTTCAAGATCGTTCCCCTGCACATCCATGGCGCCGAGATCCTCGACGCGATGAACGAGGCGGCGAACTTCGGAGGCCTGAAGCCCCCCGAGAAGCTCCAGCAGGACATCCTCTCGCGGGCGGAGGACGCCCGGGTCCCGATGAAGCTCCAGAACATCAACGTCCAGCGGAACGGGCCCTACATCGTCATCCAGGTGAAGTACCAGGAGACGACCGACATCTTCGGCTACAAGTACGCCTACAACTTCGACAAGAAGGTCGAGAAGCTGGTCTTCTGATGAACCGGGCTGAACCCGATTCCCGGGTTCCCCCGGACCCCCTCCGCGGATGGCGGCGTCTGCGATGAGTCGTTCCTCCCGGACCGACGCGGACCCCGCCGCAGACACCGTCCGGTTGGACGTCTTCCTCGACGTGGCGTGCCTCTTCCCCACGCGCTCCCAGGCGGCGGCCGCGTGCAAGGGAGGGAAGGTCGACGTGAACGGCCACGCCGCACCGCCGCATCGACTCGTTCGGACGGGCGACACCCTCGCCATCACGATGCCGTCGGGCCGGCGGACGTTCGTGATCCGCGCGCTCGCGGAGCGGCACGTGCCGAAGGCCGTCGCCCGGACGCTCCGGGAGGAGACGACCCCGCCGCCCTCGCCTGAGGTTCTCGAAGCGCGGCGTCTGGAACGGCTCCTGGCTCCGCGCGGCGCGGATCGGGAGGGACGCCCCTCAAAGCGCGACCGCCGGGAACGGGAGAGGCTTCGGGGGTGGTGACGCGCCGCCGGGCGCGCCCGCTCTTCGTCCCCCCGCTCCGGGCTTACGAGGTCCTGGCGGCGCTCCACGTCGCCGCGGTCTTCCTGCTGATCCGCTGGGTGGCGTACTTCGACGTCTCCCTCGTCCGGACGCTTCTGGACCAGCTTCCGTTCCTCCTCACGATCGCGTGCCTCACCGCGGCGGGGTTTCTCCTGCGGACGCTTCTCGTCCTCCGGCGCGACGGGCGGGCGCGGGCCGGCCTTCTTCTCCAGGCCGGAACCCGGCCCACGGTCCTCGTCGACACGGCGCGGTTCGTCGTCTTCACGATGCTGGCGGCGCACGGCTACACGTGGCTGAAGATCTTCCTTCCGCTCCTGAATCCCGCGCTCCACGACGCGGGACTGGCACGGATGGACGCCGCTCTCCACTTCGGGCTGAACGTGAACCGCTTCGTTATCGAGCTCCTCCCGTTTCCGGGGCTCTGGCGGCTGATCGACGGCTACTACATGCTCTTCCTCGCGACGATCCTCGGCGGCCTCGGCTGGTTCGCCTCCGCCCTCTCGCTGAAGGAACGGGCGCGCTTCGCCGCCGGTTTCGCCCTCCTCTGGATCGCGGGTTCGTGGCTCTATCTCGCCGTTCCGAGCCTGGGGCCCTGTTACGCGTTTCCGGCGGACTACGAGACCGTCCGGACGTCCCTTCCGGTCCAGACCGCCACCCAGGAGACGCTCCTGCGCCACTACGGGAGCGTCCGGAGCCTGCGGGAGCGGGGAGCGGAGGGGATGGTCATCAGTCCCGTCCTCGGCGTCGCCGCCATGCCGAGCCTCCACGTGGCCGGCCAGGCGTTCTTCGCCCTCTTCGCCCGCCGGCGGAGCCGGCCGCTCTTCATCTTCTTCACCGGGGCGACCGCGCTCACGTTCTACGGATCGCTCGTCACCGGGTGGCACTACGCCGTGGATGGCTACGCCGGCCTTCTCCTGGCGTGGCTCTGCGCCCGGTTCGCCGACCGGGGAACGTCGGGACGGCGCTAGGGACCGCGGGGATGCGACATCACCGGCTGCGGCCGCGCCTCTACGAACTCCTCGTCCTCGCGAACGTCCTCGCGGTCCTCGGGGCGCTCCGGGCGGTCGGGGGCCAACCCGCGATCCCGTGGAGGCTCCTCGGGGGGGTCCGCCTCTTCCTCGTGCCGCTCGCGGCCTACGTCGCCGCGGCGATCGCGTGGCGCGCCCTGGCGGTCGCGGCCCGGGAGGGGGGCGGCCGGGGCCGCCGCTTCCTCGCCGCGACCCTTCGACCCGCGTCGATCCTCGACCTGGTCCGCCTCCTCGTCGTGGCCTGCCTCGCCTACTTCGGCCACGTCTGGCTGAAGATCCTGGTGCCGTTCCTGAACCCGCAGCTCCTCGACCCGGCTCTCGCCCGGCTGGATGCCGTGCTCCACTTCGGGCTGAATCCGGGTCCGTTCGCCCTCGCCCTCTTTCCGTGGCCTCCGCTCTGGCGGGCCGTGGACGTCTACTACGCCGCGTTCGTCCCGCTCACGGTGGCGGGCCTCGCCTGGTTCCTCACGACGCCGTCCTTCCCCGAGCGCGCCCGGTTCGCGTCCGGCTTCGCCCTCCTCTGGATCGGCGGCGCCTGGCTCTACGTCGCGTGCCCGTCGCTCGGTCCCTGCTACGTCTTCCCGGCGGACTGGGCCGAGGCCGGCCGGAGCTTTCCGCTGCAGGGAGCGATGCAGAACCTCCTGATGGGGCACTACCGCGCGCTCCTGTCGGCCGCCGCACGGCACGAGACGATGCGCGTCGTCCCCCTCCTCGGCATCGGTGCGATGCCTAGCCTCCACGTGGCGGCCCACGCCTTTCTCGCGTTCTTCGCCTGGAAGCGATGCCGCCCGATCGGTCTCTTCTTCGCGGCGGCCACCGTGCTGACGTTCTACGGCTCGCTGGTCACGGGGTGGCACTACGCCGTGGACGGCTACGTCGGGCTCCTCCTCGCCTTCGTCTGCTGGCGCCTCGGCGAGTGGATGGGAGCCGGCGGGGCTCTCCGCTAGCGGCCGGGGTCGCCGACCACCGGCCCGGCGCCGTATCTGCTCGGGAGGGCCAGCCCGAGGAGGATCGTCATCGGTCGTAACATGGCGGCGAGCTGATGCGCGTTCTTCTCTACACCGGAAAGGGGGGCGTCGGGAAGACGACGGTGGCTGCGGCCACCGGGCTGAACCTGGCGGCGCGTGGGAAGCGGACCCTCGTCATGTCGGTGGACGCGGCCCATTCCCTCGCGGATGCTTTCGACCTTCCCGTCGGACTCTCGGACCACAACCGCGGCGAGCCGGTCCCGGTGGCCGAGAACCTCTGGATCCAGGAGGTGGACGTCACCGAGGAGATCGGGCGACACTGGAAGGACATCGCCGGGTACATCACGACGCTGCTCGCCGTGACGGGGGTGGAGGAGGTCCTCGCCGAGGAGCTCGCCATCTTCCCGGGCATGGAGGAGGTCTCGGCGCTCCTCTACGTCAACCGCTATGCGCGGGAGAAGGCCTACGACGTCCTGATCCTCGACTGCGCTCCCACGGGCGAGTCGCTCCGGTTCGTCTCGCTCCCCCCGACGCTCGACTGGTACATGAAGAAGCTCTTCCGGATCCAGCGGTCGCTCCTGAAGGTGGCGCGCCCCGTCGCCAAGGGCGTGATGGACGTGCCCCTCCCTCCCGAGCGCTACTTCGACAACGTCCAGACGCTGGCCGAGAAGCTGGACGGCGTCGACGCCCTCCTCAAGGACCCGAAAAGAACGACGGTCCGGCTCGTCACGAACGCGGAGAAGATCGTCATCCGGGAGACACAGCGCGCCTTCATGTACTTCGGCCTCTATGGCTTCACCGTCGACGCCGTCCTCGTCAACCGGCTCCTGCCCGAGGACGTCACGGACCCCTTCTTCGCGAAATGGCGGCGGACGCAGGAGCAGTTTCTCGAGGAGGCCCGGCGCTACTTCGACCCGGTTCCGATCTGGACGCTCCCGCTCCGCGACGACCAGGTGGTGGGGCCGGAGGCGCTCCGTCGCCTCGGACGGGACCTGTACGGGGACCGCGACCCGGCCGCCTCCTACCGCGTCACGCCGCCCTACCGGTATGCGAAGAGCGGAGGCGCGTACGTCCTGACGCTGGAGCTGCCCTTCGTCGAGAAGGACGAGGTGGATCTCGCGGTGGCCTCGGGCGATCTCATCGTCCGGATCGGCAACGTCCGCCATCACATTCCGATCCCGCGGACCCTGTCCGGCGCCCCGCCGTCGGCGGCACGCGTGGAGAACGGGAAGCTGACCGTCCGCTTCGGAACGGCGAGAGCGGGCGCCCCTCCGCGCGAGGGCGGGAGAAGAGAGAGAGCCCGATGAGCGACGCGAAAGAGAGCCGAAATCCGAAGGCGAAGAGGCGGCCCCGCCGCCCCGGGAAGAGAACACCCGACGCCGTGGAGCGCGACTTCGGGCCGGGGCTCGCCGACGAACCACCGCCGGCGGAGCCGGTCCCGTCCGCGTCGTCCTCCTCCGGGCCGATTCCCGGCCTCGCCTGCGGCGGAGAAAACTGCTTCCTCCGGCCCGCTGCCGATCTCGCCGGAAGGTTCGCCCTCTCCCTCGCCGGGCGCGCGGCGCTCGGGCGCGCCGCCGGGTCCGGGGTGGAACTCCTCAAGGCGCTCCGCGACTTTCTCGACGAGGAGATCGCCCTCGCCGAGCGGGCCACCGGGAGGGGCGAGGGCGCCACGCCCCGGTACGAGAAGATCAAGGTGGAATAGCCCCGGAGCGCCGCCTTCTTGACCAAGACGGGAGACGGAGCGAGAGTCTCCGTCGGGGGCACGGTTCGTCCCGGGAGGTGATCCATGCCCGGTCCGATCGTTCTGGCTCCGTTCCTCCTCGCCCTGTCCTTCCGGGGGGCCGTGCCGGCACCCGCCGCGCCACCCGTGACGCCGGCACGTCCGTTCGGGATGGGGTCCGTGGACCTCGTCTCGCTTGCGGTGGCCCTTCCGTCCGCCGAGGTTGCCGACGCGACCGCGCCGCTCCCCGGACCGCCGACGTCTCTCGGGGGCCTTCGAGAGAGCGTCGACCGCTTTCTGGTGGAAGACGTGAAGCGCGCCGTCTCGGGCGCGCAGTTGCGCGAGTCGGGAGCGCGATGGAACTCCGTGACGGGAGGGGCCGCCGGCCCCCAGTCAGCCGACCTCGTTCAGCGGACGGTCCAGGACGCCGTCTCGCCGCCGACGTCGTTCGGAGGAGACGGCTGGGCGGGGCTCCTCTCGGCGCTCATCCCGGCGTCGGCCGCGGCCCTCTCGTTCAATCCGGCCCTCGGGGAGGCGCGGTCCTGCCTCACGTTTCTGGAGGGTTACGAGCGGAGGGTCCGTTCGTTCCGCGACGGCCTGCCGGCGACGGGCGAAACGCCTTTGCCGGAGCTCCTCCTGCAGTGGGAGCGGCTCTCGGCAGAGCTTTGCGCAAACGTTCCCTGTCGGGGACGGGGTTCTCGCTGAGGCCCAGAGCCCCCGGTCCCTTGTTGACGACTGCGTTCGGCCGGTGGGATGCTCTATTTTTCGAAGCCGACAGAACAACCGCGGATTTCAACGGGAGGTCACATGAGCGAGGATTCGTTCCAGGAATTCCTGAAGAAGATCCAGCAGGACGCCGGCCTTCAGAAAGAGCTGCGTGACCGGTTCGGAGACCCGGCGGCGGGGATCCCGGTGCAGGAGCTGGCCGAGTTTGCCGCCGGAAAGGGCTACAAGTTCACCGTCGAGGAGATCTCGGGCAGGCTGAGCGACCGGCAGCTGGACGCCGTGAGCGGCGGCGCTTACCAGTTCGCCAAGGTCATGCCCAAGTTCGAGGGGGCAGGGCTGAACCAGAAAATACTGATCAACCTGTCCCCCTTCAGCGGAAAGATCTGACGGCCGCCCACGGCCGTCCGGCTGCACCCGGACGATGTTCCGTATGAGAACTCGGAATCACGTCCGATGAGCAGAGCCGTTCCGCACCTTGCTTCGCCCGGGGCGCGGAGCGTGGTGCGTCAGCTGCTCGACGACGCCGGATACCGGGAGGATCGCATCTGCCGCCTGCTCGGCGCGGCGTCCCTGGCAGAGGCGCTTCGCTGGGTTCCGCTCGTCCTGGAGCGGCGGGCCGCTGGCGCCTCCCGGCTGGAGGTCTTGATCCGGCTCTTTCTTGTCGGGTTCGAGCTGGCTCGGCACGAGCTTGTCGCGGCTCTTGGAACCGCAGCCGTCGACGCGTTGGAAGAGTCCCGCCTGATCGAGCCGGCGGCTGCCGGGCTCCGATCGACGGTCCAGCTGAGCCCGATCCAGTCCCTGGTGATCGCCAGCGACCGCCGCGACCGCCACGCGGAAAAGGCGGCCGACTTCGTCCTCGGACCGGGACCGGTCTCTCGCCTGCTCGCCGACCTGACGATTCGCCGGCCGGTCCAGAGCACTCTCGACCTCTGCTGCGGCTCCGGCGTTCTGGGCCTGCTCGCGGCTGGACACAGCGAACGAGTGGCGGCCGTGGACGTGAGTCCTCGCGCGGTCTCCTTCACCCGGTTCAACGCGGCTCTGAACGGACTCGACGTCACCGAGACGGCCGTGGGCGACCTGTTCGAGCCTGTCGGGGGTCGCCGCTTCGATCTGATCGTCTGCAATCCTCCCTTCGTCATCTCCCCGGCTTCCACGTTCCTGTACCGGGACGGCGGCAGCCAGGTCTGCGAGAGGATCGCGCGCGAAGCGCCGGCCTACCTGACCGACGACGGCTGCCTCGAGATGCTCTGCAACTGGCCCGAGGAAGCGGGAAAGGAGTGGCGCGCCGGAGTCGCCCGCTGGTTCGAAGGGTCTGGTTGCGACGCCTGGGTCCTTCGTCATCAGTCCCTCGCGGCGCCGGACTACGCCGCGATGTGGCTGGCCCAGGAGTTCAGCGACGGGCAGATCCCGGCGGAGGAATTTGCCCGGTGGATGGCCCATCTCGAGTCGCTCGACATCGAGTCCGTCGGTGCCGGCCTCGTCGTGATGCGTCCCGCCCGGGGACGCGGTCCGTGGCTGGAGATCCGCGACGCTCCGCCGATCACGACTACCGGGGCGGGGGACTCCATCGCGCGAATGCTGGCAGCGCGGGACCTCGCGGCACGCCTCCCCTCCGCGAAGGAGATGCTCGAAGCCCGCCTGCGTCCCTCGCCCGATCTCGAACAGCTCGCCCGAGAGCACCCCACGGGCGACGGCTGGGACCGCATCGAGCTCGAGTTGCGGCTGACCCGCGGGCTCTGCTTCTCGGCTCGTGTCGATCCGGTCGCCGCCGCGCTGGTCGGCCTGCTCGACGGCCGGCGCACCGTGCGAGAGGCGGTGTCGGACTTCGCCGACCGCCATGGTGTTCCTCCGGAGCTCTTCCTCGGGGACGCGCCGCGTGCGGTCCGGCACCTCCTTCAGCTCGGCCTGCTGGTCCCGGCGGACGAGTGCTGATCCGGCAGGTCGGCCGACGCCGCTGCGAACCATCGTGTCCGCCGCTCCGGCGGCGGGAACCGCCTCCCGAAACCCGCCGCCGATCTCCCCGGGAACTTCGCCAGCTCCCTCCCCGATCGGGCCACGGCGGGAAGCGAAAGCGCCGTGCCCCGGTGCGAGAGAATCGACGTGGCGTGGCGGACGTCGGGGAACCCCGAGTCGCGGAGACAGGACCGATGTCGGGAACGGCGCGAACCACGAAGGAGTGGATCCCGGCGCAGGGCCTCCCGGCACGATCGACGAGCGAGAGGGTCCATCGATGAGCCAGAAAGACGCCGGGCCGCGAGGCGTGCCTCTCCGGTGGCGGCTCGGCCTGACGACGTCGGTGATCGTGACGCTGGTCCTCGGTTCGTTGACCTTCTTCTTCCAGAAGAACGAGGTCAGGCGATCCCGAGAGGACCGCGAGGAACTCATGGGACAGGCCGCCGCGCCGCTCGCCTCGGACATCGAGGCGTCGCCGGGCGTCGAGGGGATCCGGGCGCGGCTTCGGGCCTTCGAGGAGGCGCACACGAAGCGCGGGTACCGGCACCTGCACGCCCTCCTCCGGGACGCGGCCGGTCGCCCGGTCGATTCGCTTCTGCCGGGCCCGCGGCGGGAGCCGCCTTCGGGTTCGCTGCGTGCCGGGGTCCCGGTCGTCTCGGAGTGGCTCCCCGGCGGCCGCGGCACGCTCGAGGTCTGGCAGGACGGCGCCGAGTTCCAGGCCATGGTGAATCGGCGCTGGAGGTTCTGGGTCCTGAGCATCGCGGCGGCTATCGCATCCATCCTCCTCTCGCTCTACGTTGCCTACCAGCTCCTCATCGACCGGCCTCTGCGCCTGTTGCTGCACGGCGTGAACCAGATGGAGAAGGGCTACTGGAGCGGGCTCGAGATCCCGCGCGGCGCCTGGGAGATGCGCTGGCTCGCGCTCCGGTTCCGTAACCTGGGAACACAGCTCGAGGAGACGGTGAGGCGGCTGGTCGAAGCCGAGCGTCGTGCCCTGTTCGGAGTGAGGCAAGAGTCACTCCTGGCCGCGGACGGGAGGCGATTTGAGCCGGGGGAAAGCGGCGCGCCGCCGGTTTCCGGCGAGGAGGCCGCCTTCCAAAGGAAGCTGCTTCGCCGTTACCTCCTTTCGCGCTGCCGCTACCTTGAAGCCCGGGGCCCCAAGGACTCCGGGGCCCGCGCGGCCGCGAGGGAAACCTGGGAGCGCGATGTCCTCGAGGCCGAGCGGCTGGGCGAAAGGGCCCTGAAGTCGCGTCTGGAGGACGCCGCGTTCCAGATCCTCGAGCCCGAGGCGTTCGAGGAAATCAAGGAGCGGCTCGGAAAGCTGCCCGCGACGAACAAGGCCTGGCTGCGAAAACGGGAGTCGGAGATCCGGAAGGCCCTCGCCGGGGCGGGCGTGCGCCACAAAGCCCTGCAGTACCGTGTCAAACACCCGGCGGTGATCTGGCGAAAGATGCTCTCGAAGGGCCTCGCCCTCGACCAGGTCCACGACATCATCGCGTTCCGGATCATCGTGAGGGACGAGCAGGACTGCTACCTGGCCCTGAGGGCGATCCACGAACGGTTCGAGCCGTTGCTCCTGCGCTTCAAGGACTACATTGCCCAGCCGAAGGAGAACGGGTACCGGAGCCTCCACACCTGCGTCAAGTCCCCGGACGGTTTCGTCTTCGAGTGCCAGATCCGGACCCTCGCGATGCACGAGCAGGCGGACGAAGGCGAGGCGGCCCACTGGCAATACAAGGCGACGTCCGGCTGGACCGGCGGCATCACGTTCCGTCGTTCCGTCACCGGCATCTCGAAGGCCCTGAGAATCCGTCGGTAGCGGATGGAGCCATCGCGAATGGGGTCAGGTCTCGAACGACCGCTCGGCTCCCGGCGCAAGTCGCTGCCGCCGTCCCGGCGCCGGCCCGGAATCGCGCGATGACCGATCTCGGGTCCCTGCTGGGGCAGATCGACATCTACCTGTTCGACCAGCTTCTCCGGGGCCGCATCGCTCCGGGGATGACGGTGTTCGAGGCGGGCTGCGGCCGGGGACGTAACCTCGTCTTCTTCCTGCGGGAGGGGTACGACGTCTCCGGGGTCGATCCGGATCCGGAAGCCATCCGCGACGTCCGGGCCCTCGCGCACCGGCTCGCACCCGGACTTCCCGAGACGAACTTCAGGGCCGAGCCGGTCGAGTCGAACAGCTTTCCAGACCATGCAGCGGACGTCGTGATCTCGAGCGCGGTCCTGCACTTCGCCTGCGACGAGGTTCAGTTCCGGGCGATGCTACGAGGCAGCTGGCGCCTGGTCCGGCCCAAGGGTCTCCTCTTCTGCCGCCTCGCCTCGTCCATCGGCATGGAGGGCCGTTTCACGCCCCTCGCCGGCCGGCGCTTTCGCCTCCTCGACGGCTCGGAGCGGTTTCTGGTCGACGAGGCGTTTCTCCTGGAACTCACGTGGACGCTGGGAGGCGAGCTGATCGATCCCCTGAAGACGACCATCGTTCAGGGTCGGCGCTGCATGACGACGTGGGTGCTGAGGAAGGCCGGATGAGTCACTCACGCAAAGTCGGACTTCGCGATCGCGGCGGCGATCTCGGCCACGATGGCCCGTGCGGCGGCCACGGGGTCCTTCGCGGCGAGGATCGGCCGGCCGACGACGAGGAGGTCCGCGCCGGCGCGGATCGCCTCGCCCGGGGTGGCGACCCGCTTCTGGTCGCCCGTCTCGGCGCCGGCCGGGCGGACTCCCGGGACGACGAGAAGGAAGTCCCTCCCGCAGGCCGACCGGATCGCCGCGATCTCCTCCGGCGAGCAGACCACCCCGTCGAGCCCCGATTCCTTCGCGAGGACGGCCAGCCGGACGGCCGCTTCTCCTGGCGAACCGGCCAGGCCGATCCGCGCGAGGGCGGCGGCGTCGAGCGACGTCAGGACCGTCACGGCGATGAGCGAGGGGCGCGGGAGGCCGGCCTTCGCCGCCGCCGTGCGCGCCTCGTCGCCGAAGGCGGCCATCATGGCGGGGCCTCCCGCCGCGTGGCAGTTCAGGATCGACGCTCCGGTCGAGACGGCCGCGGCCGCCGCGCGACCGACGGTGTTCGGAATGTCGTGGAGTTTCAGGTCGAGGAAGACGCGCGCTCCCGCCGCCGCGATCTCCCGGACGAGGTCCGGCCCCTGCGAGACGAACGCTTCGAGACCGAGCTTGAGGACTCCGGTCTCGGGAGCGAGCCTCCGGGCCACCTCGAGAATCGCCTCGCGGGTCGCGAGGTCGAGGGCGACGGCCAGACGCGAGCGCGCGGCGTCGCTCATCCGAACTTGTGCTCCGGGCGGGGGCGCGTCTTGAGGGTTCCGGTCAGCTCCGCGACGCGACGGATGCCATGCCGCTCGCACCAGGCGGCCAGCTCGCCCACGAGCCGTCCGGAAAGGGAGGGGTCCCGGAAATTGGCCGTTCCGACCTGGACGGCGTCGGCGCCCGCGATCAGGAACTCGACGACGTGCTCCACCGTCTCGATCCCGCCGATCCCGAAGATCGGCACCCTGGGCAGCGCCTTCCGCACCTCCCAGACCATCCGGACGGCGACGGGCCGGATGGCCGGACCGGAGAGCCCCCCTGTCGTGAAGCCGATCTTCGGCTGGCGCGTTTCGATGTCGATCGAGAGGCCGACGAGCGTGTTGATCAGGGAGAGGATGTCGGCTCCGTTGTCGACGGCGGCCCTGGCCGTCACCGTGATGTCCGTGACGTTCGGGGAGAGCTTCACGATCAGCGGGAGGGCCGTCGCGGCCCGGACGCGCCCGACGAGCGCCCCGAGCGCCTGCGGGTTGTTCCCGAAGATGAGCCCCCCCTTGACGACGTTCGGGCAGGAGACGTTCAGCTCGATGGCGGCGACGCGCCGGTCGCCGCCGATCCGCTCGACGACGGCAACGTAGTCCTCTTCCGTGTCGCCCCAGACGTTGGCGATGACCGTCGCGCCGAGCCGGTGGAGCTCGGGCAGCTTCTCCGACAGGAACTCCTCGACGCCGACGTTCTGCAGGCCGATGGCGTTCAGCATCCCGGCGTCGGTCTCGCAGATTCTCGGGGGCGGATTGCCGTGGCACGGGCGCGCGGAGAGCCCCTTCACCGAGATGGCGCCGATCTTCCCCAGGGAAAGGAACTCGACGAACTCGAGGCCGTAGCCGAAGGTCCCGGACGCCGTGGCGATCGGGTTCTTCAGGACGAGGCGCCCGAGACGGACGGAGAGATCGGTGGTCATCTCAGACCCGGCTCCAGTCGATGGCCGACGGCGGGAGGCACGGCCCCTCCTTGCAGACGGTGGCGAACCGGCCGTCCGTCGTCGGCGCCACGCAGCCGAGACAGACGCCGAAGCCGCACGCCATCTCCGATTCGAGGGCGAAGGAGGCGTCGAGCTTCGCGGCTTCCACGACGCGGGCGAGGGCCCGGAACATCGGAAGAGGGCCGCAGGCGAAGAGCCGCCGGTACGCCGCGCCCGCGTCGAGGGCCTGCGTCACGAGGTCCGTCACGAGCCCCTTCCGGCCAAGCGAGCCGTCGTCCGTGGCGTAGCGGCACCGGTGGGGACCGAGGAAACGCTCGAAGTCGCCGCGCTTCAGGACGTCCATCTCGTTCCGGCCGCCGTAGTACAGGTCCGCGGAGATCTTGCGGGCGGCGAGCTCCCGGGCGAGGAGGACGAGCGGCGCCAGTCCGATGCCTCCCGCCACGA
This sequence comes from uncultured Acidobacteriota bacterium, assembly GCA_963801475.1. Taxonomy (GTDB): domain Bacteria; phylum Acidobacteriota; class Thermoanaerobaculia; order UBA5066; family UBA5066; genus DAOMFB01. The sequence goes on from CAWDEX010000002.1 coordinate 544,255, forward strand.
GCGCCACCCGGTCCGACGTCGCGAGGTCGTCGAGGGGAAACGGCACGCCGAGCGGGCCGAGGACCGGGATCGGCGTTCCCTCCGAAAAGCGTCCGAGCATCGTGGTCCCGACCCCGATCGCCTTGATGACGAACTCCATCGCCGGGACGCCGGCCACTTTCGTCACGTCGGCGACGGAGAACGCGCGGCGCAGGTAGGGCCGGAGGCCGTCGCCGGCCTGGAGCATCGCGAACTGCCCCGGCCGCGTCTGCGGGCCGATGCTTCCGGCCTGCAGATACAGGGAGTAGTGCGTCGCGTCGTAGTGGACGGTCCGGAGGACGCGCAGCGATTCGTTGACGGCCATCGGATGGAGGGCGAGACTCGCCGGGCGCGGATTATGAGCGAGCGCCTCCGGCCGTTCCACCCCCTTCTCGCCGGAGCGGCCGTCGGGGCAGCGTGGGCCGACCTCCTTCTCGGTCTCAACCCGCACCTCCTGACGCCGGTCCGTGGACTGACGCTGCTCGCCGTCTGCGCCGTTACGTGTGCCGCCGTCGCCTCGCCGTGGGGGCTCATGGGCCGGGGCGATCCGGGACGGGGACGCGCCGGAGCCCTCTTCTTCGGCCTCGCGGCGACGCTCTTCGCCCTCTTCGCCGAAGCGCAGCGCCTGATCTACCTGGCCTTCGTGAACGGAGACGCCCGGCGCGTCCTCGGCGCCACGGCGGTCGTCGCCGGACTCTGGGCGGCGGCGGCGTTCGCGAGCGCCTTTCGGCCGCGAGCGCGCCGGGCGGCCGCGGCACCGGTCCCGGCCCTGTTTCTCGGCCTCTTCCTCTTCGTGCCGGTTCTCGGCGGACGCAGCCGGCCTGCGGCCGCGCTGGCCACGCCCCCCTCGCTCCCGGCCGCGGCGACGCGAAGCCTGCTCGTCGTCGGCCTGGAGGGCGTTTCCTGGGAGCTGGTGACGGCGGGGGCCTCGGAGGGGGCGCTCCCGACGTTCGCGGAACTCCTGAAGCGGGGCGCCGCCGGTCCGCTCGAGAGCCTCGGAGCCTTCGATCGTTCGGCGCTCTGGACGACCGCGGCCACCGGAAAGCGCCCCCTCAAGCACGGCGTCGTCTCCAGCGAGGAGCAGAGGACGATCGCGGGAGCCCTCCTCCTGCGACCCTTCGTTCCGGGAAGCGCGTTCCGGATCGGCCTGCCGTTCGTTCCGCTTCGGCACGCGGTCCTCGAGAGCCGGAGCCTCGCGTTCTGGGAGATTCTCGGCCGGCGCGGGCACGAGACGGCGGTTCTCGGCTGGCCGGCCGCCGCGCGAGCAGGGATCGACGAGCGGCTGGAGACGTTCCGGGTGGAGCCGGCCCGGCTGGACCGGCTCCTCGCCCGGTCGCTCTCCCCGGACGGGCTCTCCCCGGAACTCGCGATCCGGACGACGCTCGCCGGCGCGGCCCTGGACCTTTCCGTCGTGGGCGCGGCCCTCGGCACCGTGCCACAGGGACCCAGCAACGTCCTCGTCCTCGTCCTCTCCGGCGCGGAGAAGGCGGCACGCCCCTTCGGGGCGGCCGGCGACCCGAATTACTGGGGGATCCCGGTGCCGGACGCCGAGGCCCGGGCACGCGCCCTGAAGGCGTACTACCGCTTTCTCGACGACCTCCTGCGCGATCTCGTGGAGCGTGAGGGACGGGACCGCACGATCTGCGTCTTCGCCCCCGTCAGCTTCGGTCCCCCGCCGCCGCTCGACGCCGTCGCGGCGTTTCTGCGGGCCGAGCCGCCCGAGACCGGGCCCGAGGCCGGGGCCGACGGGTTCCTTCTCCTTCACGGGGCGGGAATCCGGGAGGGGGTGCGGCTCACCTCGGCGCACATGCTCGACCTCGTCCCGACCCTGCTCGTCCTCTCCGGCGAGCCGATCGCCCGCGACATCGACGGCCGCGTCCTCGCGGAGGCCTTCGACGAGCGCTTCTCGGGGCGGACGAGCATCCCGATCGTGACGACGTTCGAGCCGGACGGCCCGCAGTGAGGAAGGCCGGGCTTCTCCTTTCGGTTCTGGCCGTCGTGTCGGCCGGGGTCGCTCTCCGCGTCGTGAAGTGGCGGGAATGGCCGGGTGGGCCGTGGATCGACGAGGTCTACTTCCTGCGCGCCGCGCGGCTCGTGGAGGCCCGCCCGGAGGCGCCACTCTTCGGCTCGACGCCGCTTCTGCCCCCCGACTTCGCCGGGCACGGCAACCTCTACCCGTCGAACGTCTATCTGCGCGTCGTGGCGACGGCCGACCGGATCGCCGGCGGGGGCCTTCCCGCGCTCCGGGCGATGTCGATCACCCCCGCGCTCCTCCTCTTCCTCGGGAGCCTGCTCGTGGCGTGGGAGGCGACGCGGCACCGGCCGGCGGCCTTCCTTCCCGCGGCCGCTCTCACCGCCACCTCCGTCTGGTTTCTGACGCAGGGGCGGTGGGCCTGCGACGTCGTCTTCACGTCGGCGCTCGTGACGTGGTCGGCGGGGACGGCGCTCACGGCGGCGCGGACGGGCTCCTTGACCGTGGCCGCTCTCTCGGGCGTCCTCCTCGGGCTGTCGCAGTACGGGTACGTCCAGTCGAGGCTCGCCTTCCTGGCTCCGCTGGCGGTGGCCGCCTGGGCCGCCTTCCGCCGGGAGCGGACGCTGCTCCGGCTCGCGGCGACCGTGGCGCTCGCGGCCGCCCTGGTGGCCGCGCCGCTCTTTCTCCACCTCCTCGGAAGCCCGGACCGCGCCACGGCCCACATCGAGGACATCTCGATCTTCGCCCGGACGCCGGCTCGCGCGCTCGCGGCGTTCGGCGCGAACGTGGAGGACTATGCCGCCCTCTTCACGCATCGCGGAGACCTCAATCCGCGCCACGGGGAACCGTCGCGCCCGATTCTCCTGCCCGGCATCGCCGCGTTCTTCGCCGTCGGCCTCGCGCTCGCGGTCCGGCGAAACGGCGCGGAGAGACTCCTCGCTCTGATGTTCGGGCTCTTTCTCTCCGGAGCGCTCCTGGCCCGCGACACCGAGAGCGCGAACGCATCCCGGCTCTCGCTCGCGGCCCCTTTTGTCCTGACGCTGGCCGCGCTCGGAGGTGCGGAACTGGTCGGTTACCTCGGCCGCTGGAAGAAGGCTGGCCTCGCGGCCCTGTGGGCGGTCGTCCTCGCTTCCGCTGCGCTCGACGTGGGCGCGTTCGTCCGCTGGGCCTCGTCCCCCTGGAACTGGGGTCCGTTCGGAGTGCCCGAGCGCGATCTCGCCGACGCGGTGTCGGCCGAGAGGGACCGGAACGGCCCGGCGGATCTCGTCCTCCACCCGGTGACCGGGGCCCGGAACGTCTATCTCGTCGACGTTCTCCTCGGCCATCCCGGCGACGGCGCCCGGCACGCGGTCAGGACGTCCGCGCTCGAGGGGCCCCTGCCGTGGGCGTACGTTCCCGCGGGAGACGTCCTCTACGCCGCCGCCCCGGACGAGGCGGCGGGCCGCGCCGTGGCGGTGCTCGGAGGGCGTCTCCTGGCGACCGGCCGCTATCCGGCCGCGGGAAGCGTACCCGGTCCCGAGTGGGCGCTCTACCGGATTCCGGCGGAGAGGGCGCGCCGTGCCGCCCAGGTCGCGCTCTCCGGGTATCCGCTCCTTCCGGCCCGGGCTTCCGGAAACCTGAACGTCGACGGGGAAGGGCTCCACGAGTTCGCGACCGGGGGAGGGATCCGGGCCTCGCTCGACGGGAGGGCGCTCTTCCCGCTGTCGCCCGACGGGCCGGGCGCGGTCGTCGTCCGCCTCGCGAAAGGCGCGCACGAGCTTCGCTGGAGCCGGATCGATCCGCAAGGGAGCCTGACGCTCAGGGGCCCCGACGGGTTCGTGGTTCCTCTTGAGGCGCCGTAGCGTCAGCGGGCGCCGAGGGCCGGGAGAAGGACCTTCAGGAAGGCCTCCGGCGCCTCGAGCGGAACGTCGTGCCCGGAGCCCTCCACGACGTGGAGCGTCCCGCCGGGGATCTTCGCGACGGCCGCCTTCGCGTCCGCGACCGGAAAGAGCGACTCCTTCCCGCCCCAGATCACGACCGTTCCGCGCGGAAGGTCCGCCTCGCGGCCCCGGAGGACGCTGGGCCGCGGGGCCTCCTCGATCGTGGTCCGGACGTTCGGCTCGCGGAAGCGGCGGGAGAGCCCGTCCACGACGACGCCAACGGGGGGCAGGGGCGTCCGGAAGAAGAGAAGGCCCATCAGCCGCCGCCCCTCGTCGCGGGTTCTCGGCCTCGTGAGCTTCGCGAAGTTCTCGATCTGCTCCGGCGCGGCCCGCGAGAAGCCCGCGGCATCGACGAGGACGAGCGTCCCGATCCGCTCCGGATGCGCGAGGGCGAAGAGACCGGCCGTGGCGCCGCCGAGGGAGTGCCCGACGAGATCGAACCGGTCGAGGCGAAGGGCCGCCCCGAGGGCCTCGACGGCGGCCACGCGGGCCGGCAGCGAGAACCCGTCGTCCGTGGCGGGGGTGTCGCTCCCGCCGGAGCCGGGCGCGTCGGGGACGATCACCGTCCGCCCGGCCTTCCGGAGCGCGTGAACGGTGACGGCCCAGTAGGTCGCGTCGGCGCCGAGGCCGTGGAGGAGGACGACGGGACGCTCGGCCGAGAGCGGGCCGGCGACGAGCGCGCGGAGCGTCGTGCCGTCAGGGGCGCCGAAGAACTCGGCGTGCGCCCCGTCGGCGCGCATCGACGCTTCGCCGAGGAGCCGGAGGGTGCCGAGCGGGTCGGCCGCGAAGGCGCCGAGGAGGGCGCCGAGAAGGGCGACGAGGACGAGAAGGGCGGTTCCGATCGCGCGGCGGGTCACGAAGGGAGCTTAGTACGCGAGGAGCGCCGCGAGCGCGTCGTGGATGTCTCCCGCCTGCGGGAGGGTCGCGTCCTCGAGGCGCGGAGCGTAGCCGCAGAAGACGTCCTTCGCCGCGAGGCGGCGGACCGGCGCGTCCAGGAACGGGAAGAGCTCGTCGCCGGCACGGGCGGCGATCTCGGCCCCGAAGCCGTGCGTCAGCCAGTCCTCGTGGACGACGAGAAGCCGGTTCGTCCGCTTCACCGACGCCGCGACGGCAGGCCAGTCCCAGGGCGCGAGCGAGCGGAGATCGATCACTTCGACCTCCCGTCCCGTCTCGTCGGCGAGCCGGTTCGCCGCCGTGACGCTCCGGAAGACCGTCGCGCCATAGGTCACGACCGTCGCGGCGGTCCCCGCGCGAACCGTCTTCGCCTTTCCGAAGGGAATCATGAACTCCCGGCCGGGATGGGCCCCCTTGTTGTGCGTCTGCCGGTAGAGGTGCTTGTGCTCGAGGAAGAGGACCGGGTCGTCGCACCGGATGGCCGTCCGGAGGAGGCCATTCGCGTCGAGAGCGCCGGAGGGCATGACGACGCGGAGGCCGGGGATGTGGGCGAAAGTCACCTCGCCCGACTGCGAGTGGTAGGGCCCACCCCCCGTCAGGTACCCGCCGATCGCGCAGCGGATGACGACGGGGGCCGAGAAGAGGCCGCCCGAGCGCCAGCGAATCGTGGCGAGCTCGTCGCGGAGCTGGAGCATCGCCGGCCAGATGTAGTCGAAGAACTGGATCTCGACCACGGGCTTCAGCCCCCGCGCCGCCCAGCCGATGGCCCGGCCGACGATGTTCGCCTCGGCGAGCGGGGAGTTGAATACGCGGTCCTTGCCGTAGAGCTTCTGGAGAGAGGCGGTGACCTTGAATACGCCCCCCTTCCCCTTGCACTCGGAGAGGATCTCTTCGCGCGAGGCGTCCGCCACGTCCTCGCCCCAGACGACGATCCGGCCGTCGCGGGCCATCTCGTCGCGGAGGCAGGCGTTGATCAGGTCGACCATCGTCGTTGAGCCCCCCGAGAACTCCGGACGGTCCTCGGTGTCGAAGGCCGGCGATGCCGGGTCGACCGACGGGGAGGTGACGTTCTCGAGGACGCGCTCGGGGCCGGGCTGGGGGAGGGACGCGGCGCGGTCGGCGGCGTCGTTCACCTCGCCATCGCAGGCCGCCTTCACGGAAGCCAGCTCGTCCTCCGCGAGAAGGCCGTCGGCGACGAGGACCCGCGCCAGCGCCTCGACCGGGTCGCGCTCGGACTCCCTCTTCCGCTCGGCCGCCGGCTTGTAGAGCTTCTCGTCGTCCGAGAGGGAGTGCGAGTAGGGGCGAATGACGTGCGCGTGGACGAGGACGGGCCCCTTCCGCTCCCGGGCGTAGGCGAAGGCCCAGCGGAAGGCGTCGTACGACTCGAGGAAGTCGCATCCGTCCGTCTCCACGACGAAGAGGCCGGGAAAGCCCCGGACGAGCTTCGAGATCGACCCGCCCGGCGTATTCACTTCGACGGGGACCGAGATGGCGTAACCGTTGTCCTCGACGACGAAGACGACCGGGAGCTTCAGCGTGCAGGCGGTACTCAGCGCCTCCCAGAACTCCCCTTCCGAGGTGGCGCCGTCGCCGATCGTGACGACGACGACTTCGTCTTTCGAGAAGCCGGACGTCGTGTCGAGGAGGTTCCGGCCGCCGGGGCCTTCCAGGAACCGTCCGGCCTCGGCGGCGCCGACGCCCGGAAGGCACTCCGTCGCCGTCGGCGAGGACATCGTGAAGATGTTCAGCTTCCGCGAGGCCCAGTGCGACGGCATCTGGCGTCCGCCGGAGGCCGAGTCCTCGGCGGCGCCGACGGACTGGAGGAACATCTCGTACGGCGTCACGCCGAGCCCCAGGCAGAGGGCGCGGTCGCGGTAGTAGCCGAAGAGCCAGTCGACGCCCGGCCGCATGTGGAAGGCAATCGCGGCTCCCGCGGCCTCGTGCCCCGCGCCGGAGATCTGGAAGAAGATCCGGTTCTGCCTCTTGAGCTGGATCTCCTTGTCGTCGATCCGCCGCGACGTGTAGGCGATCCGGAAGGCCCGGACGAGGTCGTCCTTCGAGAGCCCGAAATGCTTCTCCGCCGTCTCGGGCGCGGCTTCAGTGGCCATAGACGGCGGAGATTAGCCGAAGGGGGCCGATTCCGCGCGGGGACGAGCGGGGGAACCCGGAGCCGGGTTCCCCCGGCCGATCACTGCGGGATGTCCTTCCCTTCCTCGAGGAGCTTCACCATGTTCGCGAGGTTCTTCTTGTTGACGGGGTCGGGGGCCTCTGCGGCGGCGAGCCTCGCGTAGTCGAGGGCCTTCTTCTTCTCGCCCGTTGCCGCGTAAGCGCGCATGAGACCGACGTTCACCGGCCACTGCTTCGGGAATCGCTTCGCGTTCAGCTGGTAGATCCGGATCGCCTCGTCCTTTTTTCCCTCGGCCTGGAGCTGCCGGCCGAGATAGTGGATCGAGATCGGCGTGGCGGTCGGGTTCGCGAGAGCCTTCTCGAGGGTCTTCGCGGCGTCGGCGTCCCTGCCGTTGGCCAGCTGGGCCCGCCAGAGGGTGGTCAGCGTCGAGAAGGTCTCGGACCCGCCGACGGCGGGGGTCATCGCTTTCTCGGCCCAGGCCAGCGCCTCGGGAAGGTTCACCTTGTTCCGAAGGCACCAGTCGGCCGCTTCCTGGAGGTAGCGTCCGTCGAAGCCGAGGCCGGCGCGGAGCTGGCTCCGGAGCGAGGCGACCCAGAGCTCCTTGGCGTTCGGGACGGCGATGCGAATGGGGACCTGGAGCCCCTCCCACTTCAGGGCCACGGTTGCCTTCTCGGGCTCCCGCTCCGTGAACTCGTACGTCAGCCATTCGTGATACTCGGATGGGGCCGGCTTGACCGTCACGCGGAGGGCGTCCTCCTTCGGGTCGTACCAGTAGCTTCCCCAGGAGTGGCTGTCCTTCGAGAAGATGACGGTCCACTCCGCCTCGCCCGGGATCATGTGAAGGCCGTACGTCCCGGCGGGCAGCGGCTTCCCCTCGACCTGGACGTCGTGGGTGACCGCGAAGGTCGTGTTCATGTTCGCCCCGGCGCGCCACGGACACTTCGGGCAGTCGTTGTAGCCGAGGTCGGAGAGACCGTACGGGACGAGCTGCCCCCAGATCTTCCCCTTCCGGTCCTGCCCGCGGAGGACCACCCGCGGGCTGGAGTAGTCGATCGTGGCCTTCACCGGGCCGATCTGCTGCGTGACGCTGGCGCGCTGGTTGTCGCCCGAGGGCGAGAGAACCAGCCCCTGGGCAAGGGCCGGGCCGGCCGCGAGAAGAGCGGGCAGCGCCAGGGCGAAGGCGGTGTGGACGCGAAACTTCATCGATCACCTCCAGCCGGCCCCGGAGCTTCCCGCCGTGTGTCGAGCCGTCACACGGGGCGGATCCCGGTCCGGGCTCTCCGTGGTACGGCCGCCCTGCGACCGTGTTTCATCAGCCGGTCAGGCGGCGCCGTCCCGCCAGTCCGCGTGCGGCGGGCGGTTCCGGACGAACCAGTTCCAGAGGAGTTCGCGGTAGGTGTGGGGCCGGATCCCCTCGGCGGCAAAGAACGGGGCCAGAACGGCGTTCAGCTCCGGCAGCCGGTAGAAGGGGACGGCCGGGAAGTAGTGGTGCTCAAGGTGGTAGTTCGACCAGAGGTAGACGGTCTCCCAGAAGCGGGAGCGGGCCATCCGGGTGGACCACTTCGCCGGCTCATCCGGGACGATGTCGTAGTGCTGGCCGAGCCGGTTCAGCGTGAAGGCGGGAGGAAAGACGACGAAGACGGGGACCGCGTAGAGCCAGACGAAGCGCGCGAAGCCGCCGAGGGCCCAGATCCCTGCGCCGACGCCGAGATGCAATGCGATCGCCGCCAGGCGCTCCCGGCGGATCACCGCCTGAACGTCGGCCGGGTAGGTCGCGGTCTCCTTCCGGGCCGCGCGGAAGTAGATCGGGAAGAGAGCCGGTGTGGCGTAGAGGAGCTTCAGCCACCGGGCGTTCCTCTTCGGCGAGAGGTGGGCGCGCTTGGGGTCGTCCGCCGGCGATCCGAGCTCGTTGTGGTGGTCGAGATGCCAGCGGGTGAACTGCGTCGGTGAGATGCCGGAGGGGAGGGCGTAGAAAAGGCCGAGGAGGCGGTAGGCGCCCGGCCGGTCGCCGTCGAAGACCGCCTTGTGGACCACCTCGTGCAGGAGGACCGTCCCGTCGAAGACGATGAAACCGAGCACGACGGCGCACGGGATCCGGACCCAGAGCGCCTCGGCCTGCCAGCCGAGAACGAAAGCTGCCGCGAAGAGAACGATCTGGCGCGCAGTTACCGCGAAGTGCCTCCCGGGCGACTTCCGGTGAAGCTCCCGGAGGACGTCGTGCGGCACGGCGGCCACGAGGCGTCCCTTCAGGTCGCCGATGGAGCGCCAGTAGAACCCCCCCTTCATGGGGAAAAGAGTACCTCCTCCGGCTGAGAACCGGTTTCAGTGCCGCGCGGGCGAGGGCCCCGGCGGCCCGGAGCGGGACCTCAGGTCGTGTGGAACTGCTTCGGCGCGTCGTCCGGTGGAGGAGCCTCGGCGGCCGGGGGCGTTTCGGCCGGCGGGAGCGGTCCGCCGGGGCCCTCGCCCCCGACGATCTCCGAGACGAGGTAGAGCGGCCGGCGTTTGACCTCCTCGTAGATCCGCCCGATGTACTCGCCGAGGACGCCCACCACGATCAGCTGCACGCCGCCGAGGAAGAGAATGAAGAACATCAGCGTCGTCCACCCCGTCACGTTGACGCCGCGGATCTTCAGGACGAGGACGACGACGATGTATAGGAACGAGAAGGCGGAGACGAGAAAACCGAGCCACGTCGCCAGCTGGAGAGGGACGTGGCTGAAGGAGGTCAGCGCGTCGACGGCGAAGCGGAGCATCTTCCGGAGCGGCCATTTCGTCTCGCCGCGGGTCCGCGGGGGGCGGACGTAGGGAACGGCGGTCTGGGCGAAGCCGACCCAGGCCGTCAGCCCCCGGATGAAGCGGTGCCGCTCGCGGAGGCCGCGGAACGCCTCCGCGGCCTTCGGTCCCAGGAGCCGGAAGTCGCCCGTGTCGACCGGGATCTCCACGTTCGTCCAGCGGCGCATCAGGCGGTAGAAGGCCGCGGCGGTGGCCTTCTTGAAGGCCGTTTCCCCCTCGCGCGCCGTCCGCTGCGCGTAGACGACCTCGAATCCTTCGTCGGCCTTCTTCAGCATCTCGAAGAGGAGCTCGGGGGGGTCCTGCAGGTCGGCGTCCATGACGGCGACGAGCCGGCCCCGGGCGTGGTCGACGCCGGCGGTCAGCGCCATCTGGTGGCCGAAGTTCCGCGCGAAACGGACGACGCGGATCCGGGCGTCCTCGTGCGCGAAGGCGGCCATCCTCGCGAAGGAGCCGTCCCGGCTGCCGTCGTCCACGAATACGATTTCCCATCTCCGCCCGCAGCCGTCGAGGACCTTCGTCAGACGGGCCCGGAGCTCGTCGAGGTTCTCGATCTCGTTGAAAACGGGGAGGACGACGGAGAGATCGGGGGCACGTCTCATTTCGGCGCCTCGGCGCCGGCGGGCGGCGCGGCGGGAGGGGACGCCGGCGCCGGAAGGGCGGCGGGGCCGACGCGGCGGAAGACGGCGATGTACACGGCGCCGATCGGGTTCGAGGCGGGCGGGAGGCTTCCCCGCCAGACCTCGCGCGTGAAGAAGTACTTCGCGAGATCGGAGACGGACGGGACGAGCGGCCGGAAGGACCCCTCCGGGATCCACCAGGCCCGGAACGGGACATCCTTCTCACGGACATAGCCCGGCCCGAGGACCGCGGCGGCCTTGTCGGCCTGCCCGAGATCGCAGACGACGATCGGCGGGCGAAAGTCGCCCCGCGGCGCCTCCCAGTTCACCGGCGCGCGCCGGAGATACCAGCTCATCGGCCAGCCCGCCTCCCCGGAGACGATCGCGGCCGGCACCTCGCCAACCCGTCCGTAGGCGAGGATCTGGTCGCGGATCTCCAGCAGCTCGGGCGTCGTCTGGACGTAGATGACCGACTCGGCCTTCGGAACGGCGGGGGTGAGCGCGGGGTAGACGAAGGAGAGCTGGAGCGAGAACCAGACGGTCACCGCCCCCGCGGCGGCCCCTGCGATCCGCCAGCGACGGCTCGACTCCCACCCCTCGACCCAGGCCGTCGCCGCGAGCGGGACGAAGGGGAGAACCTGGTGCACGATGAGCCACGGGGTCTTCTCGCCGAGGTACGCGTACATGAGGAGCGAGGAGATGCCCCACCCGGCGAGGAACCGCTCGACGGCCGTGAGCGACCGCCAGCGGCCGAAGATCCGGATCAGGGCCGGGATGAGGATCGCGAACTCGTACTGGAGGAGCCGCGGGAGGTAGTACGTCTTCGGTCCGCTGACGCGTTCGACCTTGTGCTGTCCCCACCAGTAGCCGATCGCCTCGAAGACGGGGTTTCCCGACTCGGGATGGTGAAGGAAGACCGTGTAGAGGAGGATCGAGACGTTGAAGAAGAGGAGCATCGCGGCCGCGACGGCGACGCCGTGCTTCTCCAGGAAATCGATGAGCCGGCGAAGGCGGTTCCAGACGTCGAGGCCGCGCCCCGGCTCGGCCCACGAAGCGAGGACCGCCGGGACCATCAGGGCGCCGAGGACGTAGATGTTCTCCTTCGACGCGAAGGCGACGGAGAGGCAGAGGCTCGCGAGGGCGAGGTCGCGAAGCCGGTCGTTCCGGATCCAGGCGTCGAGGAAGAGGAAGGCTCCCGCCGTTCCGAGAAGGCTCCAGACGTCCTCCCGGCAGAAGCGGCTGTAGTAGAGGAAATTCGGCGAGAGGGCGAGGAGCGCGCCGGCCACGAGCGCCGCCCGGGAGCCGAAGCGCGGGCGGAGGAGGAGCGCCAGCGCGACGAGCGCGACGCCGCCGAGGGCGGCCGGAAGGCGCACGGCGGCGTCCGCCTCGCCCGGCGTCATCGCCCGCGGGTTCGCAAAGAGGTCGTGGATCCGGAGCGCCAGCCCGACCATGTAGTACTGGACGGGGCCGTGGTAGACGGGGTCGTACTTGTAGACCCCCTCGGAGACGAGCCGGTTCGCCGTCCAGGCGTGGATCGATTCGTCGTGGTGGAACGGGCGGGCGCCGAGGCCGACGACCCGCAGGAGAGCCGCGAGCAGGAGAAGGGCGAGCCACGCCCGCTTTTCCGTCTCGGAGGCGAAGAACCGGCGCGTCGTCATTGGGTCGGCTCGTAGAGCGCCGTGCCCCGCTCGTCGAAGACCTTCCGGAAGGCCCCGCGCGTCGGAAAGGCGTTCGGCCCGTACTGCTTCAGCTCGAGCGGCCCGAGGACGAGAAGGTCGATCTTCCGCCGTTTCACGACGTCGAGGACGGTCGGGATGTCCATCGACTGGTAGATCATCGTCAGGTCGCTCTGCCGGCCCCGGATCTCGGCGTCGCCCGACTCGGCCCGCCAGAGCCCTTCGTGGTTCGCCCAGCCGAGAACGGTCGGGCGGCCCGTCGCCACGCCGATGCGCCCGTAGTCGGAATACGGGTTTCCCGTCGCCTCGGCGATCACGGCGTCTCTCTTCATGTGGCGGCGGATCCAGGTCACGGCCAGGCGGTCCCCCGGCGTCTCCCGCTCCATCCACGCGAGGCCGTCCAGCGAGCCGCTGCCGAGCTTCAGCCGGAGGGAGACGGCGGCGAGCGGGTGAGCGAGCGTGGCGAGGAGCGCGAGGGCGAGAAAGGTCCGGATCGTTCCCCGCGCGCGTCGCGTCGCGAGGACGAGCGGCAGGAGAAGCGCCGTGCCGAGACAGAGAAGGGGCCAGGCGTCCGACCACGTCTTGAAGATAGTGTTCATCCGCCGGAGCTCCTCGCCGTAGGTGTCGGCCACCACGAGTACGTCGGCCACCACCGCGAGCGCCACGCCGCAGGCCGCGTAGAGGAACCCCGCTTTCAATGCGCCGCCGGGAGGCGCGGCAACGTCCGCGCCGTCATCCGACCTCCGGAAGAGCAGCCAGAGAAGCCCGCAAAGGAAGCCGGCCGCCAGAGAGAACGCCGGCTTCTTCGTCACGATGGCGGTGAGGATGCCGACCGCCGGGAAGACGCCGGCCCAGAGGAAGGCCTCGTCGGCGCGCGCCTTCGACCGGAGGACGGCGATGCCGAGCGCGAAGGCCGGAACGAGCAGGAGAGCGCCGAAATGGAGGAAGGCCTCGACGGCGGTCGTCCCGGTCGGCCAGAAAGTGATGCCGTGGAATCGCGGGCGCGGGGAGCGGAGAAACGGCAGGAGGACGACGATCGAGCCGAGGGCGGTGGCGGCGCTCCGGACCGCCGCCGCCTTGAGATCGCGCTCCATCAGGTTTCCGGCCGCGAGGATCAGGAGGACGGCGGGAAGGTCCCACGGGTTGGCCGAGAGGACCGCGCCCATCATCACGGCGTCGAGCACGGCCCCCGGCACGCTCGCCACGCGTCCCGCCGCCGCCGCGAAGGCGACGAGGAACGGCAGCGCCATGGCGTGCGGGTGGAGGTCGGCGAGCCGGAAGGTGAAAAGAGGCCATTCGGTGATGGCGTTCTGGACGCGGCGCGAGGAGACCCAGAAGTCGAGGTCGGAAAGCGGCTTGCCGGAGAGCCATTGCCGGAACCCGTCGGGCGTTCCGCCGAAGACGGCGAGGAGCGCGCCGAAGAGGGCCAGGCGGCGCCCTCCCCGCCGCGACCGGACCGCGGCGAAGCCGGCGAGGGCGAAGATGGCGGGGAGAAGGGCGGCGATCAGGTTGAACGCGAACTCCGGGGCGATCCGGGAGGCGCGCGCCGGGAGGGCGAGGAGAAACGTCCCGAAGTAGTAGTAGGGAAATCTCTCGCCGGACATCCACGGGTCGGTGAACGGGATCGAGGGGGTCGTCATGAGCCCCGACAGGACGGCGAAGTCCATCGGCTTCTCGGTCTGCCGGATGTCGCCGAAGGGGCCGCGGAGAACCAGGTAGGCGAGGAAGACGCCGAAGAACAGCGCGCCCGGCACGAGGAGCGTCCGGGGCCGCGGGAAGGCGGCGAGCAGCTCCTTTCCCCACATCGCGAGGGCGAGGAGGAGCGCGATCGCCGCGAAGGGGAGGATCACCCGGTCGATCGAGATAGGGACGATCTCGCGCGCGCCGAACCGGACGCCGCTGACGGCCGAGAGGAGCCAGCCCGGCAGGGCGGCGAGGACGAGGCCGACCGGCAGGGCGAGCCCCGCGATCACGTCGGTGCGGAGTTGTTCGTCCGTCTCGCCGCGGAAGACACGCGCCACGGCCGCCGCGCCGCCGAGGCCGGCGAAGAGGAGCGCCAGCGCGAAGAGGACGGTCGACACGAGGGTCACGGCGGAAGATCAAGGTAGCACACCCCGCCGGTTAAACTGCCTCCGTGACGCGCCCCCGCATCGCGGTCATCGGAGGGGGCCTGGCCGGCCTCGTGGCGGCCGACCGTCTCCTCGGGAGCGGCTTTCCCGTGACCGTCTTCGAGAAGTGGCCCGAGGCGGGGGGGCTCGTCGGGACGCTGACGGTCGGCGGAACGCCTCTCGAGCGCTTCTACCACCACCTCTTCACGACCGACGTCGACTACCTCGACTTCGCGCGGGAGCTCGGGCTCGAGAAGGAGATCGACTGGCTTCCGTCGAAGATGGGCTTCTACACCGGGGGGCGCCTCTGGGACTTCGGGACGCCGGCCTCGCTCCTGAAGTTCTCCCCCCTCGGGATCGCGGGACGTCTCCAGCTCGTCCTGTCGACCCTGCGTCTCCGCCACGACCCCGACTGGAGGGCGCTGGAAGGGGAGACGGCCGCCGGGTGGCTGAAGAAGAACGGCTACGGTCGGGTCTACGACGTCGTCTGGGGGCCGCTCCTTCAGCAGAAGTACGGGCGGCACGCCGAGGAGATCGGCCTCGTCTGGCTCTGGGGAAAGATCTTCCTGCGCACCCGCTCGCGCGACAAGTCGGGCCTCGGCGAGCGGCTCGGCTACATGCGGGGCTCCTTCGGCCGGGCCGTCGCGGCCGTCCTCTCGCGCGTGACGGAGCGCGGGGGCGAGGTGCGGACCGCGCGCCCGGTGAAGATCGTCAAGCGAACGGGCGATGGAACGTTCGACGTCGACATTCCCGGCGGGACGGAGCGCTTCGACCTCGTCCTCTCCACCGTCGCCATCCCGGAGCTGCTCAGGATCGCCCCCGACCTTCCCGAGGAGACGCGGAAGCTCTGGAGCGAGGTCCGGTACACGCATGCCCTCTGTCCCGTCCTCGAGCTGGACCGCTCGTTCCACCGGTACTACTGGACCAACATTGCCGACGTCACGATGCCCTTCGGCGGCGTCATCGAGCACACCAACTACATCCCGAAGGAGAACTACGGCGGCCGGCACATCCTCTACATCTCGGACTACGTCCTGCCGGACGACCCGAAGTGGACGATGCGCGACGAGCAGCTCTGGGGGCTCTACCTGCCGGCACTGGTGCGGCTCAACCCGCGATTCGAGGCCGACTGGATCCTGAAGAAGACGATCGAGCGGGCCGAGTACGCGCAGCCGATCATCCCGGCGGGCTATTCGCGCATCCTTCCGCCGATCGAGACGCCTGTCCCGGGCCTCTATTCCGCCTGCATGGCCCAGATCTACCCCGAGGACCGGGGACAGAACTACGCCGTCCGGATCGGACGACAGGCCGCGGAGATCATCGCGGCCCGCTCGTGACTCTCGGGGGCGCCGCGAGCCTCCAGCAGATCGCGAAGGCCCGAGAACGAAGCCGCCCCGGGTGAGCGGGGCGGCGCCGCACCTTCGGGGGTGCGGGGAGGCTCACTTCTTCACGTCGGCGCTCTCTTCGGACTTCTCTTCCTTGGCCGCGGCGGCCTTCTTGCCCTTTTTCGCCTTCTTCTTTCCGGCGAAGCGGGCCTCGCCGGGCTGCCAGGCCGGGCCGACCGCGGCTCCGACCTCGTCGGCCGCCTGCTTGAGGCCCGATACGGCCTTCTTGCCGAGGTGGTTGGCGAGCATCGCGAAGCCGAGGAAGGGGAGGAAGACCACGAAGAGCCCGCCCATCACCGGGGCGCCGAGGAGCATCGCCAGGGTCGGGATCCGCACGTAGGTGGTGTCGGCGTCGCCCGGAAGCGTCCCCGTGTCCCCCTTGACGACCTCGATCTCCCAGTTGTTCTGCTTCCAGTAGAAGCCGCCCGGAACCTTGTCTCCGCCTTCGTGCTGTCTCATGTTCTGCCTCCTGTTTTCGCTCACGTGTGTAAGGTAGGCCTTGGGCGGCGAGCGAACCATCGGGCGGAAGCCGGGAACTCCCGGGTTTGAGTTCCCACTTTCGAAGGAAAAACTCCGGAGAAGTCCGGAAAATAGACCCGACAAGAAGATTGCCCAGCGAAGCCGTTGCACATCAACGACTTACATCGAGGCGACAGAAGAGGAACGGCTGCAACGCCAACGCGAACGGCTTTCCCACCCTCCGTTGGCGCCTCATCCCTCAGTAATTCGTCAGGACCACGCGAAACAACGCGTACAGATTCAGGCCGACGAGAGCGCCGACGACGGTCGTCGCGGCCGCCCCACGTGCCCATGGCGTCACGAGGAAGGCGGGCAGGTGGTTCTTCAACGGCCTGGCCAGTTCGAGAAAGCCCATCATGAAGAGACAGACGATCGCCGCCAGGACGTGAAACAAATACCTGCCCTGAGGCTGAGACACCGTCAGGTTGTATTGAACCAGCGCCGCGAGGCCCAGCAGGACGCTCCCCGAAAGGAGCACGGGCTGCGCCGAGGCCCATTCGCGCAACCGGTGCCGATGGCGAGAGACGCTCCGGAGGCCTCCCGTGAGAAGACCGGCGATGCTGACGACGAGAAGAACGCACGAAACCTGATAGAAGAGGCGCGGCATTCCGATGTTCATGAAGCCGAATCGGCCCACGAAGGACTGTCCGAGCCGCCGCCAGAAGAAATCCCGGAAATAGGGAGAAGACAGCGACTTTCGGTCGATGTTCCACGCGTAGTTCTGCGGGTTGATGACCTCCTGGCGGCCCAGGAGGTCGCCGTAGAGCAGGACATTGCGCAGATACCACCAGCCGCCGAGGGCGGCGAATGCGGCCGCGAAGACGCCAAGCGCGGAAACCCGCTCCTTTGGGGTCACGTCGCGCCGCAGCACGGGCAGAAGCACGAGCGGCAACAGGGGAAGAACGGTGGCCTTGACGAGGACGGCCAGTCCCATCAGGACTCCCAGGACCAGATAGTCCCGGGAGAGATGCGCGGAATCAACGGTCACCAGCCGGTAGATGAACAGGGACCCGAGAGCAAAGCCCATCACGTCGTTGGAAACGCTGGTGGTGATGAAGGTGAACTGCGGCAGGGTCGCGACGAGAGCGCCCGTGAGAACCGGCAGCCAGACGGACGGCTGAAGCACCCGTGCGGCTGTCTTGTAGATGCAAACGAGGGCGAGGGCGCCCAGGCTGAGCGAAAAGAGCCGGACGAGGAGCACGTCGTACGAAAACAGGCCCGGCGAGTCGAGAAACCGCTCGGGATGAAGAAAGAACTCCCGTCCGGGCTTTGGCGGCGGTATGACCCTCTTCTCCCAGACGTGCAGGTCGGTTTCCGGCACACCCGAAAGCAGCGACGCGCGATAGAGCAGGGCTCCGAACGCGTAGTACAGCGGGGGCTGCTGGGTTTCCGGCTCGAGGAAAGGAAACGTCTCCTTTCCCTGCGTCGGAATCCTCCACTCTTCCGACATGAACTGCACGTAGGCGAAATGGTGGATCTCGTCGGGCTTCTCGAAGACGGGGATCAGCGCCGTCCAGAGAATGCCGAGGCCCAGGTAGATGAAGACGACCGCGACGAGGCCGTAAAGCCCGTGACGGGAATCAGGCGAGCCCGCCAAAGGGGACATCCCGCTCACGTCATCGGCGCGAGCTTCACCGGCGTCGTGTGCCAGACCTCGCGGACGTAGTCGCGGATCGACCGGTCCGAGCTGAAGCGCCCCATCCGGGCGACGTTCAGGATGGAGGAGCTCGTCCAGCGGTCGACATCGCGAAAGGCCTGCGAGGCGCGTTCCTGGCACTCCACGTAGGCGCGAAAATCGGCCAGGACGAGGAAGGGATCCTGCTCCAGCAGCGAACGGACGAAGGGGCGGAACAGGTCCGGCTCTGACGGCGTGAAGTGGCCGGACTCGATGAGCCAGAGGACGTCGGCCAGCTCCCGGTCCGACTCCACGAAGCTGCGCGGGTGATAGCCGCGGCGCACCAGGTCCTCCACCCCGGCCGCAGTCAGCCCGAACAGGAAGAAGTTCTCCTCGCCGACCGCCTCGCGTATCTCCACGTTCGCGCCGTCGAGCGTCCCGATCGTGAGGGCGCCGTTCATGGCGAACTTCATGTTCCCCGTGCCGGAGGCCTCTTTCCCCGCGGTGGAGATCTGCTCCGACAGGTCCACCGCCGGGTAGATCCGCTGGGCGTTCTTCACGTTGAAGTCGGGGACGAAGACGACGGCGAGAAGCTCCCGGGCGACCGGATGTCGCTCGACGGTCTCGCCGACGGCCGTGGCGAGGCGGATGATCAGCTTCGCCGCCCGGTAGGCGGGCGCTGCCTTCCCCGCGAAGAGGACCGTCCGCGGCGTAATGCCGATCATCTTCCCGCGGAGGACGCGCTGGTAGAGCCAGACGACGTGCAGCAGATTCAACTGCTGCCGCTTGTACTCGTGGATCCGCTTGCACTGCGCGTCGAAGAGCGTCTGCGGATCCACGCGGCGCCCCATCGTGTCGCGGATCCACTCCGCGAGCCGCTCCTTGTTGGCCTGCTTCACGGCGCGCCAGCGCTCCCGGAATCCCGCGTCGGCGACGAACCTCTCGAGCCCGGCCAGGCGGTCGAGGTCGGTGAGCCAGCCGTCGCCGACCGCCCCGGTGATCAGCGACGAGAGGCGCGGGTTCGACTGGCCGATGAACCGCCGCGGCGTCACGCCGTTCGTGACGTTCGTGAAACGCTCGGGCCACAGCTCGGCGAAGTCCGAAAGGACGGTCTCGGAGAGGAGCCGCGAGTGCAGCGCCGCGACGCCGTTCACCTTCTGGCTGGCCACGGTGGCCAGGTTCGCCATCCGGACGCTCTTCTCGCCCGCCTCGTCGATGAGGCTCAGGCGCGAGAGCCGCCCGTCGTCGCCGGGGAAGCGCTTCCGCGCCTCGTCCAGGAAACGGCGGTTGATCTCGTAGACGATCTCGAGGTGCCGGGGGAGGAGGCGGCCGAAGAGCGGCAGGGGCCACGTCTCGAGCGCCTCGGGCAGCAGCGTGTGGTTCGTGTAGTTGAACGAACGCGACGTGATGCGCCACGCGTCGTCCCATCCGAGGCCGTGCTCGTCCATCAGGAGCCGCATCAGCTCGGGCACCGCGAGCGCCGGGTGCGTGTCGTTCAGCTGGATCGCGAACTTGTCGGCGAACCGGTCGATGGTTCCCTTCTGGAGCAGGATGCGGATGCAGTCCTGAAGGGCGCAGGAGACGAAGAAGTACTCCTGCGAAAGGCGCAGCTCCTTGCCCGCGGTGGAGGCGTCGTTCGGGTAGAGGACCTTGGTGATGTTCTCGCTTCGGATCTTCTCGTCCACCGCGCGCCAGTACTCGCCGACCTGGAACGCATCGAGGTCGAACTCCTCCGGCGCGACGGCCGCCCAGAGGCGGAGGAAGTTCGTCGTCACCGTGCCGTAGCCCACGACGGGGGTGTCGTAGGGGACGCCGCGCACGACGCGTTCGGGCGTCCACTTCACGTGGCGGCGGCCGGCCGACTCCACCACGGTCTCGGTCCGTCCGCCGAAACCGACCGTGTGCTCGACCTCGAACCGGCGGACCTCCCACGGGTTGCCGAAGCGGAGCCACCGGTCGGTTCGCTCGGCCTGCCAGCCCCCGACGATCTCCTGGTCGAAGATGCCGAACTCGTAGCGGATGCCGTGGCCGATGGCCGGGACGTCCAGCGTTGCCAGCGAGTCCATGAAACAGGCGGCGAGACGCCCCAGGCCGCCGTTGCCGAGGCCGGGCTCCTCCTCGTGCTCGGTCAGCTCGTCGAGGGAGAGGCCGAGCGACTCCATGGCCTTCCGAGCCGCACCCTCGATCCCGAGGTTGAAGAGGTTGTTTGCGAGCTGAGGCCCCATCAGGTACTCGGCCGAGAGGTAGATGACGGTCCGGTGCCCCTCCTCGAGGTAGGTGCGCGCCGAACGGATCCACCGGTGAAAGATCCGGTCGCGCACGGCGCGGGCGAGCGCGAGGTAGTGGTCGTTCCGGGTCGCGATGCCCGGGAACTTGGCGACCTCGAAGAAGAGCTTCTCGATGAACGACTTCCGGATCGCCGCGGCGTCGGTGCCCAGCACCACGTCGTCCGCGTCGACGTCTCTGGCCTGGCGACTTGAGAGCATGGCGAATCATAGGACGGCTGATCGGCGTCGGGGGCTCGTTGGACACGACCGCTACCGGGCGACGACGTGGCTTGTGACCGGCGGCTCCTTCGCGGCGACCAAGCCCCCGAACCGGCGTGTGCGCGCCCGGTACGCGGCGATCGCCTCGGCCAGATCGGCCGGCGAGAAATCGGGCCATCGAACGCTCGTGAACCAGAGCTCCGCGTAGGCGCTCTCCCACAGCAGGTAGTCGCTCAACCGCATCTCGCCTCCGGTGCGGACAACGAGGTCCACGTCGGGAACCGCGGCCGGTTCGCCCCGCCCCGACCGGAGCCGGTGGGAGAACTCCTCGCGGGAGCAGGTGCGCATTGTCACGGCACGCTCGACGGCTGCCCAGATCGCGTCGCGGGCCGAGTAGTCGATCGCCAGCCGCAGGTGGAGGCGCGACCCCAAGAGCGTCCGTTGCTCGACCGCCTCGATCCGCGCCCGGAGCCGCGGCGCCAGACGGTCTCGCCGGCCGATCAGCGTCAGGCGCACGCCGTCCCGGGCGCACCGGGGCGCCTCGAGCCGGAGGTACTCCTCGAGCAGATGCATGAGAGCGGCGACCTCGCCAGCCGGGCGCCTCCAGTTGTCCGCCGAGAAGGCGTACAGGGTGAGAATCCCGATTCCCAGACGGGGCGCGGCGGTGGCGATGTCCCTCACGGTGCGCACCCCCCGGCGGTGCCCCTCGGTGCGCGGGAGCCCCCGGGCCTCGGCCCAGCGCCCGTTCCCGTCCATGATGACGGCCACGTGAAGACCCGGCGCGGGCGGGCCGACGGGAGGGACGGCGCCGCTCATCGGGTGGCCTCCGCGGGCCGGGTGAACACCCCGCCCCAGTCCACCCGCGCCGTGGTCTGCATCAGGACGAAGAGCGTCGCGACGGCGCCGAGGGTCACCGTGAGCCCGGCAAAGCCCTCGAAGAAGAACGCGTAGCTGAAGAGCACCAGGAAGACGAGTTGAGCGAGACCCGCCTGGAGGAAAGCGAACCGAGTCTCCGCCACGATCCGGAGGTACGAGGTCACGAGGCCCACGCTCACCAGCGCCGCGAGGACGAACGCCAGGTGTATCGACACGTGATCGGCCAGGTAGGCGAGAAGCAGGTGAAACGAGAAGAAGGCCGCCGACAGGAACCCGTAGTGAACGGGGTGAAGGCTGTGATCGCGCCGCGCGCCCCGGATCACCATCACTGCGAGGAAGAAGAGGAGCGAGACCGGGGCGAAGTAGGTGATGCGTGCCACCAACGGACCGGGGTTGATCGGGGCGGGCAGGTCCATCCCGATGCGCTGGCCGGTGACCAGGCTCGCGAAGCACCACGTCAGCTCCCAGCCGTCTGGCCGGGGCTTTCGGCCGGTCGGCGGGAGGGTTCCGGCCGGGAAGTCGATGGCGGCAAAGTCGGTGCGCATGACGAGCGTGAAATCCTTCACCTGGGCCCCGTCTTCCTTCGCGAAGGCGTACAGCCAGTCGCCCAGCCCCCGCGAGGCGTAGGCCAGGGTGACCACCGCTTCGCCGCGGGGCGCGACGTCGGTCCGCACGGTCACTCCCCGAGACAGCTCACCCGACGGCTCGCCCTGTACGCCATTCACCGCGAACACGAACCCGTCGTACACCGCGTCGGCCGAGGGGAAAGTGAAGTGCGTGACGAGCGTCCTCTCCACGTCGTCCGGGTTGCGCACCCGGTAGGTCGCGCGGACGCGGACGCCGTAGGTGTCGTACCAGAGCAGGCCCTTCTGGCGCGGCTCGTGTGCCAGGTCGACCTCCACGCGGCTCGAGTCGAGGACCAACGGGGCGCACCAGACCGCAGTCTTCGGGGCCGGCCGTATGGCACCCTCCTCTTCTTTCTGGGACTTGACGGTGTCCTGGGTTGGACCCGGGCGCTCGACCCGGACGGTGGGCGCGGCCTGGACGTGCCGTCCTCCCCAGAGCCGGGCGACCTCCTTCCCGAGGCGGCCGTCGAACGCCCCCGAGCGGGCAACGACCGAGGTGCCGAGAACGAACCAGGCAACGGCGGCCCCAAGGTAGATCACGAAGATGGCCGCGAGGCGTCCGACGGTCATGGCGGGTCCCTCCTGTCTCTGCCCAAGATCGGCGTCATGCCGCCCGACGACATGAGCGGTTCGTGAGGGAACCCTGAGATTTGCCTGAGATCTGCTCTTCCGGCCTCTTTCAGGGCTAATTCCGGGGCCGGGGCCGGTGGGTCAGGCCGGCCACCAGGCCCGTGCCAAACATCAGCCCCTCGAACGCCGAGACCGCGGCGCGCGTGACGGGCCGGAACTCCTGCTCGCCGAGCCATCGCGCGATCGGCCCGAGACCGACCTGCGACCCGTCGAAGCCCGCGGCCACGGCGTCGAGGCTCGCGCCGACGAGGCGTCCGCCGGCGAGCGCCACGGCGAGTCCGCCGGCGGCGCAGCACGCCCCGGCGAGGAGCGCCGCGCGGACTCGGGCGGTCCCCTTTGGCGTGGCCAGCCCCCCGCCCCGGAGCCCTTGGGTGGCGAGGGCGTAGCCTGCCCCCGCGGCCGCCCCGATCGACAAACCCTCGGCCCATCCACCCACGTCCGCGAGACCACGTCCGAAGACCGCGCTGAGGAGCGCCCGGCCGGCGGCGTGCGCGATCGCTCCCGTCGCGGCGCCGGCGACAGCACCAGCGGGAAGCAGGGCCAGGGTCCGGGCCGACCGTGCAAGCGCTTCCGTGGCCGCCAGGCCCGCCCCGATGCCGCAGGCCCCGATCCCTCCGGCCGTCGCTCCGACGAGAGCCAGAGCCAGGGGAAGGCTCGCCGTCGCGCCGGACTCGGGGAGGAGGAGAGAAAGGCCCCCGGCCAGCCCGGCCAGCGCGCCCGCCCCGGCTCCACCGAGGGTCGCACCCGCCCATCGGCCCGCCACCAGTCGCGCGGCTTCCCGCAGCCGAAGCCGTACGACGGCTAGGATCGACGAGAGGCTTCCTTCAGAACCAAGAAGCGGAACCTCTCCCGCGCCGGCCACGTCCCAACGGGTCTCACGCAGAAAGGCACGGGCCTTCTCGTGGCCGGCTCGTCTGTCGAGGTGCCGCAGAGCTTCGGCCGTTCCGAGTGCGTGCAGCTGGGTGGCGGCGTCGCGTCGCTCCTCGTCGGTGGCGCCCCGGGTTCCGCTCCCCTCAAGGAGAACTTGCAGGAGCGCTTCGAAGGGATCCGTTGCGGGGGAGCCGGATTCCGGTGCGTTTGCCGGCGAGCCCGGCTTCCCGGGGATCGCGGGCGGGCCGGGCACGGTCGGGCCATCACTCGGACCGGCGCCGTCGTCCTCCTCGACGACGTCGGCAAAGACGAACTGGTAGCCGTAGCGCGCCACCGTCCGGATGAACCGCGGTGCGCGCGGGTCTTCGCCGAGCGCGCGGCGGAGGGTGCGCACGGCCTGACTCAACGCGCCGTCGCTGACGACGACGTCGGTCCAGACCCGGTCGATGATCTCGCTCCGATGGACCGCTTCGTGCCTGCACTCGATGAGGAGCACGAGCACGTCGAAGTAGCGCGGGATGACCGGCACCTCGATCCCGCCGCGCAGCAGAAGCCGGCGCCCCGGCGACACGACGAACTCACCGAAGCGGTAGCGGGGCCGGAACACGGCACGCGGGTTCGTGGAAACGCCGCTCGTCACGGGTCGAATGGGCTGTCTCCCTCGTCGCGTCCCGAGGTCACTCCCGCGTTACCGTCGCACCGCGGCGCCCGCGCGAGTCCTCTCTGCCCGGCACCTTTCACGCATGGCCGATCATAGGAGGATCCGTGCCGGGGCCGTGAGACCCTGCGCCGGGCCGGCCTTCGCCCCTCTTGCGCCAACGGGCATAGAATCTGCGCAGTAACACGGTTCTGACGGGCCGTCGGAAAGAGGCGTCGCCGCGCGGGGGGCGCGACCCGCTACCTTCCTCCGACCCGGGGAGGCAAGGGCGATGAGCCTCTCCGCGGGAGCGCGCCTCGGCCGCTTCCCGGGGGACTTCCCTTGGGGCGTCCCCCGGACCCCCTGTGAGCGTGGATTGTGACTCTGGCCGTCGGCGCGAAGCTCGGCCCATACGAGATCCTCGCCCCGCTCGGCGCGGGAGGGATGGGCGAGGTCTTCCGGGCGCGTGACACGCGGCTGGGACGGCAGGTGGCCGTCAAGATCCTTCCTGACGCGGTTGCGCAGGACCCCCGGCGCATGTCGCGGTTCGAGACAGAGGCGCGGGCCCTCGCGGCGGTCTCTCATCCGAACATCCTCGCCATCCACGATTTCGGCCACGGCGATGGCCGCCTCTACGCGGTCACCGAGCTTCTGGACGGGGAGACGCTGCGGGACCGGATGTCCGGAGAGCCGATCCCGTGGCGCAAGGCCGCCGAACTGGCGGCTGCGATCGCCGATGGACTCGCCTCCGCCCACGCGGCAGGCATCGTCCACCGCGACCTGAAGCCCGAGAACGTCTTCCTGACCTCCGACGGACGTCTGAAGATCCTCGACTTCGGCCTCGCGAAAGCGACCGAGGCAGTCTCCGCGGACGCCATCACCCTCACCTTGCCGCCGGGGGGCGCCGTCTCGACGGAAGAGGAGGTCGTCGGGACTCTTTCGTATATGGCGCCCGAGCAGCTGCGCGGGCTCAGGGTAGACGGCCGCACCGACCTCTTCGCGCTGGGCTGCGTCCTCTTCGAGATGCTTTCCGGAAAGAGGCCCTTTGTCGGTGCAACGCCGGCCGACACGATGTCGGCGATCCTTCACGGCGAACCCTCCTCCTTGGAAGGCACCGTGCCGGAGCTCCCCCCGGCGCTCGAGCGGATCGTCTCCCGGTGCCTCGAAAAGCGCCCCGAGGACCGGTACGACACGGCGCACGACCTCGCACTGTCGCTCCGGAGCATCTCCTCGGAGATGGGACCTGCGACGCGACGGCTGCCGAAGGCCCGGCGCCGGCGCCGGCCGTGGCTTCTGGCCGCGGCAGTCGCTACGGCTGCGGTCGCGGTCGTGGGGGCTTTCGTGAAATGGCCGCGGACCATCCGCCCGGACACTTCCGGAAGACAGATCTGGGGACCTCCCCGACAGATAACGAGCGCGCCCGGGTGGGAGGCAGAGCCGGCAATATCGCCTGACGGGACCCTCGTGGCATTCAGTTCCAATGCTTCTGGAAAAGCCGAGATCTGGATCGTCGATTCCGGCGGAGGCGAGGCTCTTCGGCTGACGGGCGGTCCCGGCGAGAATCGGAAGCCGGCGTGGTTTCCGGACGGCCGTGCAATCACCTTCGCGTCCGGGCGAGACGGCGGCTCTTCCGTCTGGAAGATCTCGCGCCTGGGTGGGAGCCCGACCCTGATCCTCGAGGACGCCGACTCGCCGGCCGTTTCGCCCGACGGTACGCGCGTCGCTTTTTCGCGTCGCGGCCCGGGCGGACAGTCTCGAATCTGGGTCGTGTCGCTTGAGTCTCCGTCTTCGGCCGATCGCCTGACGGGAGACGAGGACGGAGAGTGGGGGCACAACGATCCCGCATGGTCTCCGGACGGCAAGCTGATCTGTTACGCGTCATTTCGGGATCTCTGGATGGTTCCCGCCTCGGGGGGCAAGCCGTGGATCCTGACTCCCGACGGAAAAGGTGACAGGGAGCCGGTCTTCTCTCCTGATGGCGCGTACGTGTTCTTCAGCTCCCTCCGGGTCAACCCCCAGTCGATATGGCGAGTATCCACGAGCGGTGGTACGCCCGCACGAATCTTGCCCGGGACGGGGACGCAGAACCACCCGTCGCTTTCACGCGACGATCACCGGCTCGTGTTCTCGACTCTGGCGGAAGACCGTGACGTGGTCGTAGCCGACCGGAAGACGGGGGCCATCTGCCGCATCGCCAGCAGTCGGAACGACGACACGCCGGCGATCGCCCCGGACGGTAGCGCCGTCGCCTATTGCTCGGACAGGCTCGGGACCTACGACCTCTGGCTCGAGAACCTCGAGGCAGGCTGCTCCGCGAAGAAGCCTCCTCTCCGGCTGACGAACTTGAACCCCGGACCCAACACGCCGGCATTTTCCCCGGACGGACGGTGCATCGCCTTCTTCCGGCCATTCCAGGGGCACCGCGACCTCTGGGTCCTCCCCTTGGGTGGAGGAGCTCCGGCACCCCTCGTCGAGGGAACCGGAGACAAGATCCACCCCTCCTACTCTCCCGACGGAACGCAATTGGCCTTCGTCTCGAACCGAGCGGGCCACGATCATCTCTGGGTCCTTCCGATACGAAACGGACGACAAGCCGGAGAACCGTGGCGCCTCACGGAGGGCGACGTCACGGATCGGTATCCGGTCTGGTCTCCGGAAGGGCGGCGAATCGCGTTTCGCCGGAACGAAGACATCTGGATTGTCGAGGCGCGGCCTGGCGCTGTGGCCCGGCAAGTCACGACGGGCACTGATACCCACCATCTCGCATGGGAGCCCGGCGGAAAGGCAGTGCTCGTCAGCGGCATGTTCGGAACACCCTTCCGGCACCTTCGACACGTCGACATCGCCTCCGGAACCTCGGTTCCGGTGACTCCGGAGTTGGTGCAGGGCAATCGCGATTCTCTCGGTTATCTCAGCCTGAGCCGGGATGGCCGCTTCCTTGCCACCGAAATCACCCAATTGAAAGGAAACCTGTGGATCACCGCGGTGGCCCGTGATGGGCGGTAACGGGCCGCCTCCGAACCCCCTGCCCACGCAACCGGTCACGAGGAGACTCCTATGGCGTCACTCCATCTCAAACAAGAGACCGTCACCTATGTTCTCGGTCATTTGATGAAGAGGCTTGCCTCCGGCATCGAATGGGTCAGTCAGCGAAGAGGGGAGGTCACGATCGAGTGGCCGGACTCGGCCGGGGGCCCCTCGTCACCCGGCAGGCCGACTCACGGGGGAAGGGCGGGCTGCGCCGCGATTCCGACGGGCGATCGCGCCGATGCGGAGTTCTTCTTTGCCATCGTCAAGGCGATGAAGCACAAGGGCCGGAAGAGGTCCGGAGCCACAGGAAAGACCAGGCGCGGTAGATAGGCTCGCCGCCATGACGCGAGCGGTCGAGGCCCCGGCCCGTTTGACGAGGCCGAAGAACACGGCAGGGCCTGTGGAGGAACTGCTCGATCTCGGCGCCCGGTCGGTCAGCCTGATGATCACGACCGCGTGCAATCTGCGGTGCGCGTATTGCTACCAGCGGCCGCGAACACCCTGCACGATGGCGCCGGACATACTCGATGCGGCGATAGGCCGGCTCTTCGCGTCCCGCTTCAGCCGCCCGGAGTTGACGCTTTACGGAGGGGAGCCCCTTCTTGCGGCGCATCTCGTCCGGCGAGCCTTGGATCGCGTTCGCGAGGGGACATCTCCCCGAATACGGCCGAGGGTCCAGATCGTCACCAACGGCTCCCGGCTGAACGAGAAGATGACGCAACTCCTCGTGAGCCGGGGCGTCTTCATTACGCTTTCGTTCGATGGCGTCCGTCCGGCCCAGGACCACCGTGGTCCGGGGAACTTCCAGATCCTCGATGAGCTCCTCGGGCGGCTCAGGCGGGACCATCGGTCCCACTTTCGCCGACGGTTCGGCATCAAAGCGACCCTGACGGCGCGAAACGTCCCGTACCTGGCCGCCTCGGTCCGCTACTTTCTCTCACGCGGTGTCCGAGATGTGGATGTCGTGCCGGTGTTCCGGGTGGATGCGCCCTGGAACGAACAATCAGTCCGCGAACTGGACCGCCAGATTGCCGACGTTGTGAAGCAGTCCGTCGCGGAATTTCACCGCTCCGGTGCCGTCCCCTTCCGGCACTTTCGGAAGATGGTGACAAGAACGTCAGGGGACGACAGCCCGCCCTGCGGATGCGGGAGCCGGGACCTTCTCTTCGTGGATGTCGACGGCACGCTGGCACCATGCGCTGCCCTGGCGCGTTCGACGCTCGGGTCAGCTTCAAGAACGATTCGTCTCGTCGTGGAGGCCCTTGGGGGCCTTCACGTAACGGATCGGGATCTCTCCGCTGCTCTCGGACGGCGTGAGCGTCGGGCGAGGCGCCTGTCGTTCCTGGCTGGCGCGAACAAACGGTTCGGACCGAAGGGGCCCTGCAGGCGCTGCGCGCTACGATCCACATGTTTCGTCTGTCCGATTTCGGTCGCCCTGAACAACGGACGGGTGCCGGGGTTTCACTGCGACGTGAACCGCCTGCTTGCCAGACATCGGACGGTGTTCCAGCGCAAGACGGACCGGGTGGCGGAAGAATGACGAAGCCCTCGAACCCGCCGAGACCGGCGAACAGGATTTCGAAGATCCGCCCGCTGAACCGGCCTACTCCCACCAGAGGACGTACATGGCCTTGAAGTGCGCCTTGACGCCAGAGGAGTCCTGCATGGTCACGTGGACGTTGATGCCCGGTATCGTCTCGTCGACGGTGACGACGCTGGTCGGGTTGCCGGCGGTGAACCGTGGGTCGACCTCCTCCCGGTAATGGAGATGCTGGCCGGGAGCCGGAGGCTGACCAAAGCTCGGCCATTTGACGGTGGCGGTGGTGTCGACGCTGCTCGCGGCAGGGTCGAGAACGCTGACGAGGCCCACGACGCGTCTGGCGGGCTTGGGGAGCTGCTGCACGTCGAGCCAGTCGACCGGGTGCACTTCCATCCAGCCGCCGTGGCCGACCATGCCCGGCAGGTCCCACTCGCCGGCTCCGCCGTCTGCGTCGCCATGGGCGAAGTCCTCGAAGAGCGTCCCCTTGAAGATGACGTAATCCCCCCGGGCCAGGGTGCGTGGGTGGCCGCTTCCGTCCACGACGCCTGCGGGGGACGCGGGCTCCCATGGCCAGTAGCAGTCCAGGGTTCCCTGCTGGACGGCGCCGGTCCAGGGAGGCGTCCCCCGGCCGATCCAGTGGGTCGGCCGGAGCCCGCGAATTTCACGCGAGACCTGGTGGTGGTCATGCACGTGCCAGCCGTTCAGCTCCAGGGAGAGGGCCGCGATGTTCTGACCCTCCGGGGCGACGACGGAATGCTGCGACCAGTTCAGGGGAAGGAGAATGGAGTTCAGGCTGATCATTCCGGAAACCTCGGCCGGGACGCCGACGCGGTTCGGGATGCGTGCGCCGGGCAGGGTCGTCCCGACGAGGCGCTGGTCGTAGCCTCCGGTCCCGTACGCTGCCTCGAAGAAGTCGATATCCGGGCTGATGACCCAGTGGAAGTCCTCGCCGTCGCCGAGCTCGTTCGGCGACGACCCGATCTTCTCGTTGAACGAGGGGGGGTCGAGGAGCCAGCCGGCGATGACGAAGTCGCGGAAATAGACCCCCTCGATCGGCTTGCAGTTCAGCTCAGGGGCGTCGGACCCGCCGCTGACGAAGACGTCGCTCGCCTCGGGGAAGATCTTGCCCGCCGGCGTGACGGCGACGACCGCGACGGGAGCGCTCTCCTGCTGGCCGGCGAGGCCCCGGATCGTGACGGTCGACTTCGGCCCGGCCCGCTTCGACGGCGGCAGGAGGACGACGATGTCGTAGCTCGTGGCCCTCACGTCGAGCCCGTAGCAGGGAATGCCTTGCGTGGCACAGTCCTGCATCCGGGCGACGTTCGTCAGGTCGACGAAGGACGCGTCCGTGCCATCGAGCGTGATCCTCATGCTGCCTGATCCGCCGGGATAGGCGCTCGCCATCCGAATGCGGACGCTGGGGCTTGGCAGCGCCGGGTATTCGTTCGACATCGTGCGGGGGACGTGCCGGGGCGGTTGGCCCGCGGCGAAGACCCGCTCCACGGCGGGGCTGACGGGGCCCGCCGAGGTGCTGGTGCATCCCGGAAAAGCCGATGCGATGCCGAGAAGGAGTGCTGCACGAAGAAGACGATCAGGGGAACGCTTCATTCGGTGACCTTTCGTCCGGTAGCCGGCTTACCGGCCGAATTCTAGGTGGTTGAGACTGATTCGCAAAGAGTCTGCCGGCCAGACCCTCACTCGACTCGCCGCGGCGGCGACGCGAGCTACGGCCCCGTGACGACGGCCGCGATGCGCATCGTGGCGCGGCCACCGCCGGGACAGTTGAGGAAGACACGGTCGAGCCCCTGGAACGTCGCCTCGCCGGTGCAGACGCGGCTTCCCTTGTCCCAGGTGGGCTTCCCCCGCGCGTAGGACTTGGCCTGCTCGACGCGATCGACGAGGACCTCGGCCGAGACGAGGCGAACGCCGGACGGCAGGACGAGGGACGCCTTCCCGGTGACTGTCTCTGCGCAGCTCCACTGGACGGAGACCGGGTCGGACAGGAGCCGCCGCGTCGAGGGAGCCGTCCCGGCCGGCGGGGCCGCTCCGGGCGGGACCGGCGCCGGTCCGGGCTTGGGTTTGAGATCGAAGACGACAGTCGGCGCTTCCACGGGCGTCGGCATCCGAAGCTCGTCGGCGCCGGGCGGCGTCCGGTTTTCGGGAGGCGTGGCGCGCGCCTTCTCGAGGCCCAGAAACATCACGGTAGCGGCCGCGAGCAGCCCCACGCCGCAGGTTCCGGAAAGAAGCCGTCCGCCCGTGTCGACCCTCTTCCTACCGGCCTTTCCGATCGCGGCGAGGACGACGAGCAGGAACCCGACGAGGACGAAGAGGTTCATGACCGGGGCATCGCTAAGGCTCTGGATCAGCTTCGCCACGTCACCCTCCTCGGCACGGCGCGTCGACTTCCGGTCCGGTCTTCTGCCCCCATGGTAGTCGATGGGCTCTCATGCCTGAAGCCGCCACCGGACCGGCAAGGACCCCGGCCGGGCGAAGGGGAAGGCGCGGGTGCATGATTAAGGCGACGATGTGTCGCACTCTTCTCCTCGGAGCCTGGTTGGTCGTTTTCGGGCCCGTTGCAACGGCGGAACCGCCCGCGACCGTGACGCCGGTCCCGCGGGCGGAAACCGCGTCCCGGAAGGAGGCGTTCCTGAATCGGGTGGAGGTGGCCTTCGGGACGCGGGACGCGGGGGCCGTGGCCGCGCTGGCCGACGTGGAAGCTTGGCGGGCGGCGGGATACCCGGAGCTTTCGACCCTGCAGATGTTCCTTCCGCCGGCCCCGCTCGTCTTCGAGAGAGAGCTGACGCCGAGCGAGGTGATCTACCGGGACGGCGAGGACCGAGAGTGGCGGCTCGTCCTTTCGGAAGTGAAGGGAGAGTTTCGGGCGCTCGTCCGGGCGAATCCTTGCCCGCGGGGCGTCGCCCGCGCGCCGCAGTACGAGCGGGAGGAACGGCCGCTGCCGAAGGTCCAGAGCTGGACGCTCCTCGAATGCTGGCCGCTGCCGAAGTGATCCTTCCTCACCGGTGTGGCGTTGCGGAGGGCGTCGGCGGAGTCGAAGAGACGTTCAGCTCGTAGAAGCCGCGCCCGTGCGTGGCCACCCGGAGCATGGAGCCGTCGGCGAGGATGGCCACGTCCCAGATGCTGACGGCGGGGAGGCCCGTGCCGAAGCGGCCCCATGAGGCACCGCCGTCGGCCGAGCGGAAGAGGCCGACGTCGGTCCCCGCGTAGAGGGTGCTCGAATCCCCGGGATCGACGCGGACGACGTGAACCGGAAACGACGGAAGACCCGCGTCGATCCGCGAGAAGCTGGCTCCCGCGTCGGTCGTCTTCAGGAGGCGCGGCGCGGTCCCCATCGCCATGAACGACACGTAGAAGGTGGCGGGACTCTTCGGGTCGAACTCCACGTGCGAGGCGTACCTTGCGGGGAGGCCGGCGATCGTCCGCCAGGTGACGCCGCCGTCCGTGGAGAGCTTCACGATGCCGGCTCCGGTCGCCGTCAGGATCTGCTTCGTGTCCGACGGCGCGACCGCGATCTTCGTCAGGTAGCCGCGGCCGCTCCCGTCGCCGAGGTCGGTGGCCGAGGTCTTCGCCCACGTCGTCCCGCCGTCGGTCGTCTTCCAGAGGAAGTTCGACCCGGTGTAGAGGACGGAGCCGTTCGCCGGGTCGATCGTGAGGGGCGTGATGAAAGGGCGGTTCTCGTCGGCGCCGAAGTCGGGGGTGATCTCGTCGAAGTTCGCCCCGCCGTCGGTCGAGCGGAAGACGCGCGAGGAGTAGATGGTCCCGTACAACACGGTGGGGTTCGCCGGATGGACGGCCACTCCGAATCCGTCGCCCCCGATCACCTCGCGGTACTGCGTCGTGGCGCCGATGCGGACATTCGTGCCGTTGTCCTGCGCGCCGCCGATGACGAGATTCCGGTCGGTCTTCGAGACGCCGATCGAGTAGTACTGGCGCGTCACGATGCCGGTGTTCAGGCCGGAGAAGGTCGCGCCGTTGTCGGCCGTCCGGTGGACCCCGCCGTCGTCGCCGATCAGGAGCTTCGTCCCCGCGTAGACGAGCGCGTGGAGGTCGGCGTGGACGTACTTGCTGCTTCCCGGGTCGAGATCCCAGCGCGACTTCTTCGTCCAGGTGGCCCCGCCGTCGGTCGACTTCCAGAGGTCGAGGCCGCCCGCGTAGACGGTCGTGGCGGTGGCGGGCGCCGTCCGGATCGTGTTCGCGTACCAGCCCTGCCCGGCG
The DNA here is from genome assembly GCA_963801475.1 of uncultured Acidobacteriota bacterium. Classification (GTDB taxonomy): domain Bacteria; phylum Acidobacteriota; class Thermoanaerobaculia; order UBA5066; family UBA5066; genus DAOMFB01. The sequence continues at coordinate 576,827 of CAWDEX010000002.1, forward strand.
AGGATCGAGTCGAAGCCGGACGCACAGGTTCCGGTCACCGGGTTGGCGCGGAACTGCCAGCTCGTCCCGCCGTCGGTGGAGCGGTAGATGCCGAGCTGGTCGACGGGGTCCCCTCCGCAGCCCTTCGAGTCGCCCGAGGCGGTGGCGGCAAGGACGTAGACGGTCGAGGGAGCGCTCGGTGCGATCGACAGGGAAAGGCGCCCGGTGTCCGGATCGAAGGGGGCCGTGCCGGCCCCGCCCACCTTCGTCCAGGTGTTGCCTCCGTCCGTCGAGCGGTAGACGAATCCGTTCCAGGTCGGCTGGGCCGAGGCGAAGTCCCAGACCGTAGCGAGGAGCTTCGCCGGGGAGCCGGGCACGCGGGCGATCTCGGTCCCGGCGTACTTCGAGAAGACGGTCTTCCAGGTGACGCCGCCGTCGGTCGACTTCTGGATCCCGGCCGACGTGGCCGCGAGGAGCTCGTTCGGCTTCGTCGGATGGACGTTGATCGCGAAGAACTTTCCGGCGGAAACCGAAACGGGGAGCGTCCAGGTGGCCCCGCCGTCGGTCGATTTGATGAAGCCGATCCCGTCGATGCCGTCGATCCCGAGCGCTCCTTCGCCGGTGCCGACGTAGACCGTCTGCGGCTTCGACGGGGCGACGGCGATCGCGCCGATGGAGAGGTTCCCGAGGTCGTCTGTGAGGGGTTTCCACGTCGTGCCGCCGTCGGTCGTCTTCCAGACGCCGCCTCCCGCCGTCCCGCGGTAGATGACGTTGGGCTTCGTCGGATCCACGGCCAGCGCGGAGACGCGCCCGGCAAAGTTCGTCGGGCCGAGGTTCTGCCAGGTCGATCCGCTCACGGGGAGCGCCAGGGCCGCGTCGAGCGAGAAGGCCCCCTTGGGGAAGTGCATCGCGTCGAGCTTCGTCCGCCAGGCGGAGCGCAGGCGGGCGGACGGGTCGAGGCGGCCGTAGTTGATCGGCAGGGGACGGGCGAGTCGCGTGCCTGCCGGGCCGCTCGCGCGGAAGGCTCTCATCCGGACGGCCTGCTCCTTCCGGGCCGTCTCGTCGGCGTACATGTCATGGAAGGCCTGCGCGCGAAGGAAGGCATAGTCAGGCCCTTCGCCCCGCTCTTTCGATTTCGACGGGGGTTCCCCGGTCTGCGCGGCCCCGGTTGGAGCGATCGAGAGGATCGCGAACGACAGGACCGCCAGCAGGGACGGACGACGGAATGAACCGATGCGCATGACGAGTCTCCTTGCCTGAACGGAACCCCGAGACGGTTGACGGTCGTTGACTCCTTGAAAGGCCCGTCTCATCAAACAGCCGTGAACGGAAGGACGAAGTTGCCGCCGGCGGTGCCGTCGAAGTCGCCGTCGAGCGCGGTGTGATCGTCCGCCGCGGCGAGCGGCACGAATCCGGCGGCGCCCGGAACGGCCGTTCCGAGACAGGTCAGGGAGAAATCTCCCTGTTCGAAGATCGGTGGATCCTTCAGGACGACGGTGAGGACGTTCTCCGTCGGCTGAAGGTCGACGGCGAGCTTCCGCCGGGCTGTCGCGGCCACCTGCTCCAGGAAGACGCTCGCCGTCCCCCCCGCGCCGACCGTGGCGGCGTCGAACGCGCGGTTGAAGGTGATCTCGACCGACCGGATCTTCTCTCCTCCCTTGAAGACGACTTTCTGCCCCGCGGGGAGCGGCGGTTTCACGTCGCCCGCGCTGCTCGACACGTTGTTGGGGTTGAGGAACCGGACGTTCGTGATCTGAAGCGGCGCGGCCTGCGCCCTGCCGCCGACGAAAAGCCAGCTCTCGAAGTCGCTCGCCGCGGCGCCGTGCCCGGACGGGAAGACGAGGTCGATCCGCGGCGTCTTCCCGTCCGCGCGGAGACCCGGCTGTCCGAACGCCTGTCCGTCGAGGAACCGGGGCTTCCCGCTTGCGCCCCTCGCGTCGTTCCAGATGAGGTGCCCCTTGAGCCGGACATGAACCTGGATGGCCTGGATGCCGACCAGCGAGAAGCGGAGCGCGTCCGCCGCATGCTTGGCCGGAGCGGCTGCGAGGGGGGCGGCGCGCCGTCCGCGGCGGGCCTTCTCGGCCGCCGTCCGGGGCGTTGCAGCGAGTCTGTCGGGTTTGTTCGTCTCCGTCCGGGGCCGCCAGACGATGACGTGGTCGTCCGCCGCGTCGCGTGCCACGTCGCCGTGCAGGATCTGGCGCTGGGACAGGTTCGGGGAAGGGGTCTGGCCGTCGGCGACGGGGCGTTCGATCACGACCTCGACGGTGTCGTTCGTGAGGCTAGCGGGATCGGCGGCGGTGTCGAGCTGGATCCGGAGGCCTTCCCTGGTGACGTTCGCGAGTGGAAACGCGTCGTCGTTCTTCCAGTTCGTACCGACGACCTTCATCGACCTTGCGTCGCAGCACGGCTCGGTCAGTGGCGGAAAGAGCCGCCGGCAGTCGTCCACGACGCCCCACGCCCTCTTCTTGGCATCGAAGGCCAGCAGCGCCAGTCGGCAGTAGTGGTGATGGATGCCGCGACGGGGTTGCGCTTCGGGGCTGGTGTTCGGGACCGCGAACGGCGGCCACTCGATTTCGCCGGTGGCGGTCCGCGCGGGGATCAGCCAGTAGTCGCCGGTCGCGAAGCTTCCGCCGCCGAACTGCACCTCGACGCCGTCCTCGAGCGGCAGCCAGGTGGCGGCGGTCGTCACCCCCTCGGCTGCGGCCCCGACCTGGTCCCATCGGCGAAGCTTGGGATGGAGCGCCTTGTCGACGCCGTCCGGGCCACCGGCGAGAGGGGCGGGCGCCGTCTTCAGCGTGATCCGGCGGAGCGACGAGTTGACGGCGTCGATCTGGACGAGCTGGCCCCGCTGGCCGTCCAGCTCGGAGCGGTCGTCCCCGACCTCGACCCACTGGCCGCTGGCGAAGCCGAGGACCTCGTCGGGCCCGAGGTCGTGGACCGTCACGTCCTTGCCGCTGATCTTCTCGATCGTCGTGACGACGCTGCCGTTGTCGCGCGACCACTTGAAGGTGGCGGTGCCGGGCGGCCCCGGCCTGTGCACTTCGACGCGGTAGAGCTGGTTCTCGAGCCGGCGGTAGCCCGCCGTGGGCGGCACGACGCACGGCCCGGCCGCGGGCGCGGGCGGGGTGGTGCGCGCGTTCAGCGTCCCGCCCGGCTCGGCCACCAGGGTCTCCCACTCCCCGAAGCGGTCGTCGCAGGACGGCGCCGAGACCGCCGTGATCTTCCCGATCGCCACATCGAGCTTGTCGATCTCGGCCTGGAGCTCTGCGACGGCCTGAGGCTTTGCTCCGGCAGCGACCGCCTCGTCGAGCTTCTTCCTGAACTGCACCCGACGGGCCTGGAGCTCCTTCAGCTTGGCCGCGTCGCCGGGCGCGGCGACGGGCAGGACCCGGACCTGCCACACCGTCTTGATCCGCGTGGCCGTGTCGGGGCCGCCGAGCGCGACCTCACGCAGGAGCGGGTCGTCGAGCGACGTGACGTGGCGCTCCCAGACGTCGAGGTAGACGATCCCGAGCGTCGTCTTCGCCTTGGCAAGGGCGTCGATCCAGTCCGGGGCGCCGGGCAGGTCGGGCTGCGCCTCGTAGGCGAGCCCGTCGGTCTCGTTGACGCAGAGGAGTCCGTCCACGTAGTAGCGTCCGCCCCCGATCGTCATCGACTTGCCGGCCACCGTGATCGCGAAGCCGGCGTCGTCCTCCGGCCCGCCGCAGGGACCGATGACGTCGCGCGCCTCGTTCCGGACGCGGCGGCGCTCGATGTCTCCCTGCTCGTTCCAGTCGGCGTCGGTCTGCACCCGGCCCTGCTGCATGAGGACCCCGGCGTAGTGCCGGCGCGGGTTGAAGGTCCGTCGGCTGAAGTCGCCCTTCATCGCTGTGTGCTCCTAGCTGGCATGGAAGACCCCGGCTTCGAGGCCGAAGCGCAGGTACTCCTCCAGCCTGACGTTCAGGTTGGTCTCGCGTTGGGGGTTGAAGAGGTCGTGGAAGACGCCCATCTCGGACTCGTCGTCGGCCCCCGTCCGGATCTCGACCGCGCAGCGGTCGCTCAGTTGGCCGTACCCCGGGGCGCCGTAGCGCTCGGAGGTGAACTGCGGCTGGACCCGGAGCGCGTCGGCCGGGGCGGCCGGCACGCAGCGGTACCGCCGCGGCGTCCGCGAGCCGGGCGGCACGTAGGAGAACCGGACACAGCCGTCCTGGCGGCGTTCGGCCTCGATCGGACGCGTCCATGGGTCGCCCTCCGCGAGGCGCGCCGCGAGGATCGAGTTCGAGACGAGCCGGAGAACGCGCGCACGGACCTTGCCGACCACGGTGCTCGCCACGACCGTCAGCTCGCCGCCCGCGCCCGCGCCGTCGGGCGCCGCGTAGGCGACGCCGGTCTGGTCGGTCGCGTCGACGAGGCTCGAGGTGACGCGCACCGCCGCGTCCGGGTCCACGAGGAGGCCCCCGACGATCGAGTGGTCGATCTCGACGGTCACCTTGTCCGACTCGACGACGAGGCTCGGAGCGTTTCCCTGGCGGGGCGTCCCGTTCCCGTTCAGCGCGATTCCCGGGACGAGCGTGCAGTGCGTGAGGCGGAGGGTGCCACGGCCGGCGCTCGCGGGGACGCGGAGCCGCGCGCCGGCGAGGAGCAGGCCGTTCAACGTCACCGTGGCGTCGTCGGCCAGGTCGACGACCATCTCGCCGCCGAGCGCGACCAGGGGCCGCGAGCCGTCGGCGGCGCGGAGCTCGATCCGGGCCCCTGCCGGCGCGGTGAGCGCCAGCGTCTCTTCGAAACGCCCGTTGCCGTGCACCTCCACGACACCCGACCCGACGAGCGCGGCAAGCGCTGCTCCGATCGTGGCAGGGGCCGTCACCCCGAGGACGGGCGAGACGTCGTCCGAGAGCGTCGCGAGGCGCGGGTAGGTCCCGCCGCCCAGGTCAGCCGAGAAGCCGTAGTGGAAGCCGACGACCGGGTTCTCCATCGGCACGGGGTTGCCGTTCACGACGAGCGCCGGCGGCAGCGAGAGCCGTCCGAGGACGGGATCGACCAGGACGCGATCGACCGCGGCGTAGGCCCATCCGGCGCCGGAGTCCGACAGGTCGCAGGCGGCGACGGCGCTCGCCGGGAGCTCGACGCCCCCGAAGCTCACGGCGATGCTGTCCGGGTAGAACGCAGTGAGGTCGTCCCACAGTTCGCGACGCGAGATCGGCTGGGGGACGTTCGCCCGCTCGGCGAGGTGGGTGATGCGGTCCTCGGCCTCGGCGTGGCTGAAAAGCGGCGCGTCGTTGCCGAGGGGACTGAAGAGGTAGCGGCGGTCGGCCGGGCTGCCGGGAACGAGCTTCGCCGCGGGCGAGCCGGGGAGCGGGTAGTCGCGGATCCGGAAGACGTGGAGCCCGACGTCGGGGATGTTGAACCGGCCGCGCCGCCGGACGATCCGCCGGACGTCGGCGTTGTGGGAAGCGGCCTCGAAGGGCGATCCGATGCGCGCGAGGACGGGGCTCGAGCGCAGGCTCACCCACGCGACGTTGCCCTTGCGGACGTGGTTCATGTACTGGGTCGTCGCGAGAAGCTGGAAGTACTCGACCACGCGCGCGTCCCATCCGGTGACGTCGCGCGCGAGCTGCTCGAGCATCGAGGCCGTTCCCTTGCGGCGGCGGTAGGCGATCGTGTTCGCGACCTCGGCGCGCGGGCTGCCGATCTTGTCCGTCAGCCCGTAGAGGGTCCGGTAGCCGACGAGGTCGCCGATGTAGGGGGCGACCCAGTCGTCGCAGGTCTCGATGAACTGGTCGTCGTAGAGCCGGGCGATATCCTCCTCGAGCACGGCGACCTGCTCGGCGACGACGTCGACGAGGGCGCGCAGGACGTCCTTCGATCCGCCGGCGCCTTCGCCGTCGCGCAGGCGGACGATCGTCGGCAGCAGCTCCCAGAGGCGCTGGGCGTCGAAGCTCATGACATCTCCCCCGGCTCGATCGGGCCGCCGTCGAGCGTGAGCAGTTCCGCCGCCTGCGTGCCCGACAGCGAAGTGGCCTGCGGAACGGCGCAGGGCAGGGGCGCGGCCAGCCCGCTGCCGCCGACGCCGTCGGTCCGGGCCAGCGTGTCGACGTCCACGGCGGTGACGCCGACGACGTTCTGGATCGTCGCGATGACGTCGGAGAGTGCGACCTGCTGGCCGAAGTCGCGGGCCTCAAACCCGAAACCGGTCCGCAGGGCGGCGACGACCGCGGCGGTCACCTTCTCCTTCGACCGGGCGGGATCGACCTTCAGCTTGAAGCCCGTCCTGAACCGTGCGGGCCGGAAGCTCGCGACCCGGAGCGGCACCCAGGGGTCGCCCGCCTTCCGGATCGCGCCGAGCAGAAGCTCGACGACTCCGTCGGCGACGGGGGCTCCGCCGGGGCCGGCCACCGTGACGAAGACGCCGCGCCGCTCGCCGTCCCAGCTCCAGGTGGCGAGGGCCTTCTTGATGCCTGCGTAGGCGCGGGCGAAGTCTTCGTAGTCGGAGAGCGACACGACGCGGTCGAGCGTCAGGACCGTTAGAGGCGCGTTCTCGCGCGCCGAACCTGAAGGCTCGGGGTCGTCGCCCCCCTCGGCGGCTTGCGGGTTGACCGCACCCTTCAGGCCCAAAGGCCTTGTGAGCAGGGTCGTGAGCTGGCCAGCGCGGACGTTTCCGGCGACGCCGACCCCCTTGCGGTACGTCGCGCGGAGGTTCTCCGGGCCGCTCGGGAGACGCGCGCCGTGTACCCCGTCGCCGAAGGAGACGGTCGTCCGCCCCTCGTCGTCGCGGCGCGTGACGTAGACGCGATCACCCGGTCCGCGTCCGTAGAACGTCGGCACCTCGTCCCAGCGGAGGTCGTTGACCCGCAGCTCCAGCGTGGAGACCGTGCCGCTCGCTGCGTCCGGATCCCGCACGAGGGTCAGCGGCGGCTGGCGGAGCTCGAACCGCTGGTAGCGCCGCCCCGCGTCGCCGGAGCCAAGCACCTCGGAGACCGATTCGCCCTGGGTGGCGGCGGCGACATTGCCATGGATCGTCAGGCCGTCGAGCCGGTAGCTGTGGACGAGAGCCGTCGTGAAGACGAGGCGGCTCACGCTCCCGGCCGCCTCGACGCGGGAGAGGACTACTTTTTCCGAGACGTTTGTTCCGGTCGCCGCGTCCTTTCCGACGAGGAGCAGCGTCCGTCCCTCCGGCAGGAGGCCGACGTCGGTGTCGAGGGTGAGAGCCGCGACGTGGCCGGTGACGGGCGGGTCGATCGGCGCGTTCGGCGCGCGGGAGCTCCACGCTCTGCGGCGTAGACGACCGTCGACCGGACGAGCGTCGTGAATTGACCGAAGTTCTCGCCTTCGATCGTGACGCGGGTCGTCTTCCCGGCGAGACCGAACTGGGCGCGTGAGGCCGACACGGCGCGGGTCACCTTGAAGAGCTCGACGTAGTCCGGGGTGGCGAGCAGGAGCCAGCTGTCGGGCAGCACGGCCGGGTAGACCTGGTCAAGGTCGAGCGTGGCCGAGTTGCCGGCCGGCGTGCCGCCCGGCGACCAGAGGGTGAACTCGGGCCACTCCGTCGAGCCGTCGGGCAGCGTCGTCGGGGTGCCGCCGTAGTTCGTCCGGAACGGCTCGGACATCGCACGCCAGTTCGCCGCGTTCTGTCCGAAGACCCCGGCCCGCGTCCGCATCGCGTAGACCCGGGGCGCCGAGGAGGGGGCGCTCGCGGGATGGGTCGACCCGAGGGCCGGTCCGAAGACGACGCGCGTCCTTTTGGCGTCGAAGTCGGGCTTCACGGAGAGGATGCGACGCGCATCCCAGTGCTCGTCTGCGACCGATCCCTCGCGCTCGGGCCCGACGAGCAGCACGGCGTCGCCGGACTTCAGGTCGGTGGCCGTCCCGTCGAGCCAGAGATCGGTCGCGCCGGTTCCGAGCGTCTGCGGTGCCGTGAGCTTTGGCCGCATCGCGTTCCACTCGGCGCGCGCCTCGATCTTCTCGACCGTCTCGAAGGTCTGCGGTTTCTCGTCCCGGCCGGGAACGCTCTGCACCTTGACGCCGACGTCCACCGTCGCGACGCGCGGAGCCCCCGGGGAATCCTCGACGGTGAACGCGAGCCATGTCTCCGCGGCGGCGCCTCCCTTCAGCTCGTAGCCGATGAGGCGCGCCAGCTCGAGGAGCGACCGGCGTTCGGTGGCCGTGCGCAGGTAGGACTCGTTCGCGATGCGCTCCTGGTAGAAGGTCAGGACGTCACCGAGGACGGCGACGGCGTCTAGAAGCGCGATCGAGAAGTCGTCGCCGTCGCGCGTCGTGAGGCCGGCCAGCTCCGGGTGGGCGCCGGACGAGAGAGCGGCCGTCAGGGAGGCCTTGAACTCGTGCCAGGTCGCGCTCCGGTAAGCGATGGCCGAGAGCCCCGGGCGGTTGAAGACGACACCGGGGGTGCTCGGGCCGAGGCCCGAGCAGCAGCCGCAGTCGGAAAGGCCGCGGACGGAGTCGTCGAGCGCGGAGCTCACTTGCCACCTCCCATCGTTCAGGCGGAAGACGCCGCGCTCCGGAAGGCTCGGGTCGTTGTCGAGGCGCGCGATCTCGAGCCGGGCAAAGTCGAGCCGCCCGTCCGCGAGCGGTTTCGCGTCGGGCGTCCCGAGTCGCTGGAAGAGCGAGATCTTCGCCGACTCCACCCCGTCGACCGCGTACGCCGCCGCGTAGAGACGCGACAGGTAGAGCGGCTGCCCGAACGTGAAGTGGTCCGGGTGGAAGACGCCCCTCGTCCCGTCGGCGAGCGTGCGGCTCGAGAAGACGTCGAGGAGCGCCCGTTTGACGTCGGCGCGGAAGTACTCCCGCCGGGCGCAGACCTGCATGTCGATCTCGAGCGGGACGTAGCGCGGCGCGTCCACGTCGAGGTCGTGTCCTGCCATCCGGTAGGGCCCGAGATACGCCGGCAGCGCCGGGTCGAAGAGCGCGTCCTCGTTCCCGGTCCCCAGCGGATCGGCCGTGACGAAGACCGTGCGCCAGCTCCCCGTCCACCGGAACCTCGCCGGCGGCCTTCTGGACCTGCGGGTGGCGCTCGGCTCGCCGCGCGTAGTCGTCGGCCGTGACGGCGCGTTCCTGGGTCCGGAAGGCCTCGGGGGCGAAGCGGCGGACGTCTTCGACGGGCTCGGGGTCCACGCCGCCCGCCGCGGGCATCGGGTTGCGCACGTGGGCGATGCCGGCCGCGTTCGTCACCACGTGCGCGATCGCCTCGGCGCCGACGTTGCCGCGGAGGCCGTTGCCCACGCGGTAGAACGACGTGAAGGTCGTCCCCGCGACGGGCCGGGCGGCGTGGCGGCCGTCGCCGAACCGGAGGCTCGCGCTGCCGTCGGTCTCGACCTCGACGACGAAGTCCCGCGCCGTCTCGCTCGAATCGAGCAGGTCGCGCCGAACGCTCCAACGGTCCTTCGCCGCGCCGCTCTCCAGGTGGATCCGGGGCAGGACGCCCGCGATCTCCCACCGCATGACCGAAGCGGCGGAGCCCGACGGGTCATAGGGGGCGGCGTTCGTCACCGGCCGCTGCGCGAGCGCCGGCGTGAACCGGGCGGGGACCGGCTCGCGGTCGTGCGGGCCGCAGGGGTCTGAGCCCGCCGGGGGCCGCAGCATCGTCGGCGCCGGCACGGCGTCCGGCAGGGGCTCGAGGACGCTCAGTCCATGGTCGGCCGGGACGATGTTGCCGTGGGCGACGCTGACGGCGACCGGCACCTCCTTCCCGTCTTCCTCCACCGTGGCCGAGATGCAGAGCGGGAACGGGAGCGCGTCGGCCGCGCTCCATTCGATCTCGGTCACCTCGGACGGATCGGGGGTCGGCGGCGTCCGGAAGAGGCCGCCGAGCGGGTCTTCGGCGAGCGTCACGCGGGTCAGCCGGACGGCGTGGCGGCGAGCGGGGTCGGCGTCTCCGGGCACCCCCGTTCGCGGTCCGCGGACCTCCTCGAGGATCACGAGGTCGCCCGCGGCGAGGCGGTCGAACCGTCCGGCGAGCGTGGCCCGTGTCGCGCCCTTCGGCAGGCAGCAGTCCGACGCGCCCCACGTGTAGAAGCCGATCTCGTTGTGCTGGGGGTAGAGCGTGGCGTCGACGAGCGGCTCGAACGTCTCGGGGCGCTGGCGGGCAAGGGCCTCCGCGCCCTCGGCGGGGCCGAGCACCGGGCCGGCCGCGACCCGCGTCAGGAACATCGTCGTGACCCCGGTCGCGGGGTCGACGCGCGGCAGGAAGACGCCGGCCGGGGGCGCGTCGTCCCGGAGGACGACCTGGACCCACGCGCGGGCGTTGCAGCCGTCGTGCATGGGGTAGTCAACAAGGCGCGCGTGACGCCGGACCGAGACGCGTCGGCGGGCCGTGCCGAGATAGGCCTCGGTCGCGACCGCGTCCTGACGGTAGGCCAGGTAATCGCCGACGTACGCCAGGAGCTCGACGAGCGTGACGCCGAGGTCGGCGGCGTGCCGCTCGCGCCACGCGGGACTGAGCGCCGAGATCCGGTCCAGGAGGAGCTTCCGGAAGCTCGCGTAGTCGCGGGCGAGGTAGTCGATGTCGATGGCTGGCTTCGGAGCCGGCGGGCAGACCCGTTGCGCTTCGCAGTCGAAGTCGCTCGGGCATTCCACCTTGAAGGAGAAGTCGACCGCCGCGAGCATCGGGTCGATGACGGAGGGCGGCTCGGAATCGTCGTCCGACGTGACGATCCGCAGCCGGTAGATGGAGAAGTCACCGCGCGCGGTCGTGCGCAGGACGATCGTCCGCGCCGTTGTCGAGAGCACCGCCACGCCGAGGTGGCGGCTCTCCTTCCGCTCGCCCCCCTCGAGACGCAGGTGATCCGGCGTGAGAACGGCGAGGTGCGCCGGAAGCAACGGGTTGACGAACGTGAGGGTGAGCCGGCGCTGCCAGAGCAGGCGGTCGCGCTCCGCGGCCGGGAGCGCCGCGTAGAGCGCCGCCTCGTCGGCGTCGAGCTCTGCCGGGGCGAGGTCCGCGACCTCCAGGAAGTCGATGCCGTTCAGGGCCGGCTTTTCTTCGAGCGCGGCGCGGCGGTGGTCGCTGCAGCAGAGGAAGGGCGTTCCGGGCATGCTCACCTCGAGAACGTCGCGACGCGGCTCTCGCCGGTCCGACGGACGACGTAGCGGACGTCGAGCCGGAGCGTCGCGTCGTCCGCCTCGACGGCCACGTCGGTGACCTCGACGACGTCGCCGAGCCACTCCTGCAGCGCGGCCTGGACGGAGAGGCGCGTCGCCGCGGCGAGCGCGTCGCTGTTGCCGGCGAAGACGAGCGCGAGGACGCCGCTGCCGAAGGTCGGCCGGTTCACGCGCTCGCCCGGCGCCGTGAACAGGACCTGTTCGATCATCTGCCGGATGTGGGCGTCGTCGTCGGTCTCGGCCGTCCGGCCGCGGCCGTCGAAGTGAAGGGGGATGTCGAGATTCATCGCGCCCTCCTCCTCACGTCGCGACCACGCGGGGCTGCGCGACGAGCACGATCAGCGGGACACCGGTCGGCGCGCAGACGGCGCTCCCGGTCTGGATCACGAGGGGGGCGCCGCCCGCCACGACGCGCGTCGAGCCGACGACCCACTGCGCGGTGACGCAGGGTCCTCCGGAGACGGGGGGAAACGGGCAGCCGGCGACGAGATACGGGCTCGTCAGCGTCGTGACCGGCTGGCCGCCCGCCACGACGCGCGGAAAGGGCGCGGCCGGCGTCGCCTGCCCGCCGTGCGCGCAGATCACCACGGACCCCAGGGGAACGACGGGGCCGGGCATCAGACGTCCCCCCGCGTCACGTGATCACCAGCGCGCCGGCGTTGATGGTGACCGAAGGGCCGGTCATCACGATCGTCGCCCCCTGCCCGTTCGAGATCGTGATGCCGGTCTCGTTCACCATGATCATGGCGCCCGTCGCGGTCTTCAGCAGGATGCCGCCCGTCGGACCGGGCAGGTCGGAGATCTGGAACGTCGTCTGCGCGGCCGTCTGCATGAAGACGGACGAGAGCGGCGGCGTCGTCGCCAGGGCGAGGGCCGGCACGTCGGCGGCCGAGCCGTACCAGCAGCCCGACCAGATCGGGTAGTCGGGTTCGCCCTGCTCGAACTCGACCCAGACTCCCGTGCCGATCTGCGGAATCGACCAGAAGCCCATCTGCTTGCCGGTGACCGGGAAGCAGGGCATCGCCCAGCTCGAGAGGAGCGGGCCGAGCACGTCGGGCACCTGGACCTGGAGACGCCCGATCTGCATCGGGTCGACGTTGTTGACGACCATGCCGCGGTGCTTCCCGTAGAAGCGTGCCCCACCGCTCATGCGGGCACCGCCGGCGTGAGGGAGACGAGCGCGTTGCGCGTCAGCGAGAAGCTCTGCTTGAACTCGCCCTTCTTCAGCGTGCTCGTTACGCTCTTGACGTAGTAGAGGCCGTCGAACGCGGCGCCCGCGCCCCGGACGCCGACCAGCTTGCGCGCCTTCAGCAGCCGGCCGTACCGCAGCACGTCGAGCGAGCCGCTTCCCTCGACCGCGTCGGCGGACCCCGCGGCACGCGCCACACCCTTCCCGAGCGCCGCGATCGGCGAGAGCTTCGCCGTCTCCTTCATCAGGTCGAGCTTCGTCGGGATCGGCGGTGCGAGGCCGAGCGGCGGCTGCAGCGGGTTGACGTCGGGGATGGGGAGGGGGATCGACGCCTTCGTCGTCCGGTCCTGGATGAAGACGACCGGCATCGCCTTCTCGTCGTGCCGGATGTTGAAGCTGAGCGACTCGACGTTCGTGAACTGGTCCATGTCGGTGTTGAGCGCCGGCTGCGGCACGCCGACCTTGATTTCGGGACCCCAGTAGGCGGTGTTCATCCCCGGCAGCGGACCCGGGTCGATGTAGAACGTGTGGCCGACGTCGGCCGCGAGGCGATTGACGTAGGCGAGGTCGGTCCCCTCGTGCGACGGGATCCGCTCGACGGGAATCGGGATGTCCTGGAACACCGACGGAACGACGAGCGGGATGATCCCGTACATCGCGTACTTCGCGACGACCAGGGCGACGCGGGCTTCGGGCGGCATCGCGGGGTACGGGATGCCGTTGAACTCCTGCCGGTCCATTACCGTCGTCAGGTCCTCTCCCGTGACGGTGAGCGTGGAGGTGCCGCCCGGGGACGCGGGCGAGATCTCCTGCCGGGTGATGACGCCGTCGGCGAGGACGTCGGGCACGCCGTTTACGGTGGCGACGAGAACGACGCGCAGGGCGAGCGGCGACTGGTTCGAGGCGAGCAGCAGGGCCGTGTGGAGCGGCGACCGGTTCGACACCGAGAACGTGAGCTGGAAGCCCGATCGCGAGCCGGCGCTCGTCGTCACCTGCAGGCTCTGGAGCGCGTCCAGGACCGGCCGGGGTACGGGCAGCGGCACGGTCGGACCGGCGAGCAGGGTGATCTGGATGCGCTGGATCGCCATCGGGGTGTGCTCAGCCTTCCTCGCCGCCGGGAATGCCGGCCGGGAGCGTGATCCGGAGACGGCGTCCGGGGGCGTCGGTCAGCTCCTCGGGGGCCATGGCCCCGTTGGCGTCGGCGACGCGCCAGAACTGCTCGGGGTCGCCGATCTCCGTGGACACCACCTGGTCGAGCCGCTCCCCTGCCCTCACGACGTGCTCCCGCAGCAGGGAGAAGCTCTCGGACGGGGGCACGAAGCGGCGCCGGAGGTAGGCGATCGTCCGGCCCTCCGCGGTGCTCAGGGTCGCGACGTCGACGTCGCGGTAGCGGCTATTGTCGGGAAACTTGTCGTTCGTCATGGGATCCCCGTCAATCCGAGCGCCGGCAGCGCCCCACCGCTCGCGCTCTGCGCGAGTCGCTCCTTCGTCTGCTGGTAGATCATGTAGAGAGCGCCCCCCTTGTGGCCGAAGCCGAGGTCGTCCACCGACAGGACACGCAGGGAGAGGCTGACCTTCGCCCGAAGCGGGTTGAGCTGGGCGTCGAACGCCTCCTCGGTGACGCTGCAGTCGGTGATCCGGACCGGCACGACGCGCTGGCGGCTCCAGACGAAGAGCGCGAGAGGCGTCTCCGCCGGCGCGATCTCGAGCGTCCCCGCGGACTGCAGCGCGTCGTTGGCGATCAGCTGCCCGCTCGCCGGGTAGAGGAGCGTCTCGAGGGCCGCGATCTGCGGCGCGATGCCGAGGGTCACGGCGTCGGGGTTCTGGTCCGGAGACGCGAGGGCGTCAGTCCCGTCGATCTCGGCGTCGAGCTTGATCGTCTCGACGGGCGGGCCCTTCAGCCGGAGCGCCTGCGAACGGTCCTGTCCGTCGCCCGAGACCGCCTGGGGCTGCAGCGTCCGCGTGAGGGTGTCGGGGTTGTACTGCAGCGCGATGACGCGGAGGACCTGGCCCGAGTTCGGGTCGACGAGCACGAGGCCGCCGCGGACGAGCCGGGGGGAGAGGGGCGTGGTCACCGGGCGCCTCCCGGGCGGCCCGGCGTCGGGCGGCTTCCGGACGGACCCGCGGTCGCCCCCGTGCCTTCGATGACGTCGGGCCTGTCGGGCGTCTGGTCCGAGAGGCAGTGCACGAAATGCGCCCACGAATCGGCCGAGTCGAAACCGCCGGGACACCCCGCCGCGCAGTCGAAGGTGATGCAGTACCCCTCGCCGAGGGCCGGGCTGCCGATCCGTGCGAGGTGGGCGGACTCGTGGATCATCGTCCGGACCTGTTGCTCCGGCGAGTCCTTGAAGAAGGCGGGACAGAGAATGATCGGCGGCCTGAGGCCGCGCACGTACGCGGCCCGGGTGCCGCACTCCGGGTCGTCCTTGGCGCCGACGAGCACGGCGACACCCGAGGTCAGATGGGTGACCATCGAACCGAGGACGTCCCCGACCTGCTCCATGTTGGGGTTTTCCCAGTCGAACATCAGGCGCGCGAGATTCCGGGCGCGGCGCTGCATCGACTGGGCCGGGTCGATGCGCCCGGCCGGGCCGGGCGGCACCACGCCGCGGACGCGGTGCATCGCGACCTGACAGCGGATTGCGGCGGCCCGGCGGGCGTTGTCGATGACGTCCTGCTGATCCCTCGTCGGCGACTTGGGCTCGGGCGGCGCCTTCTTCGCGTCGTCCTTCCCCTTGTGCTGGACGCCGGCTGCGGCGGCGCCGGCGACGACGGCGCGCCCGCTGCCGGCGAGGGAGTCGGCGGCGGCGTCGGCGTCGCGCTCGAGCCGCGCCTCGTCCGGCGAGGCCCCCGCGGCGCCTCGGGACTGCTGGACCACGTGCGCCAGCTCGTGAGCGAGGAGATGGCGGCCGGATGGGGTCTCCGGCGCGAAGCGGCCGCGGTCGAACGCCACGTGTCGGCCCACGGTGTACGCGATCGCGCCGGCCTTTCGGACCGAGCGCGCCGCGCGCTCGTCGTCGTGGATCCGGACCGCGGCGAAGTCGTGTCCGAAGCCCCGCTCGAAGAAAGAGCGTGCCGCCCCGTCGAGCGGTTTCCCGGCGGCGCCGATCACCTCGTCGACGAGAGGCGCGGCGTCCGGTGCCGGGCCGGCCGCCACGGCGTGCCGCTGGAGAGGGCGTTTCCGGCATTCCGCGCACGTCCCTCCGGAGGCGCCCCCCCCGCAAGCGCAGCGGCGCTGGATCAGCCGGGTCGCCGCGGAAGGGCCTCCTCGACTCGCGGCCGTCTCCCGGTCGGGCGCCCGTTCGCGCGTCGAGAGGCTCATGAAGGGACTCCTTTCACGGCGGGCCCCCCGGCGATCGGCGCGGCGTCGATCCGGAGGGCGGCCACGATCGCGCGGCTCGCGCCGTCGGCGACCGACGCGGGAGACATTCCCGACGCGCGCGCCGGAAGGGTGAAGTCCCGGGCGCGCAGCTCGGGGATGCCGGCACCTTGCGCCACGAGGGGCGCGACGTCAGCGGGCGTGACGAGCGCCGCGAGCCGGCTCTGGATCGCGTCGCCGATCCGGTGCCGTTCGCGCGGGTCGAAACCCGTGAGCACCAGCTCGTCGATGACGAACTCGATCCGCATCACACCCATCCCCGCGTCTCCGCGTCGGAGAGCGCCCGCTCGAGCTTCGCGTACTCGGCCCGGGCCGCCTCCGCGAGGTGCCCCATCCCGACGCTCTCGCCGCGGTCGGCCGCGAGGAACGCTCCGGCGAGCGCGATGTTGCGGATGTGTCCCCCCGCGACGCTGAGCTGCGCGAGGCGTCCGCAGTCGATCCCCTTGGTCGGCGTCTGCGCCGGGAAGATGCCGCGCCAGATGGCGGCCCGCTGCTGGGCGTCGGGAAAGGGGAACTGGACGATGAAGCGGATCCGGCGCAGGAACGCGGGGTCGAGCGCGCTCTTCAGGTTGGTCGTCAGGATCGCGAGGCCCCGGTAATCCTCCATCCGCTGCAGCAGGTAGCTGATCTCGATGTTGGCGTACCGGTCGTGGCTGTCCTTGACCTCCGAGCGTTTTCCGAACAGGGCGTCGGCTTCGTCGAAGAGGAGGATCGCCCCGCTCCCCTCGGCCGCGTCGAAGAGTCGCTTGAGGTTCTTCTCGGTCTCTCCGATGTACTTGTTCACGACGCCGGCGAGGTCGATCCGGTAGAGGTCGAGCCGCAGTTCCCGGGCGATGACCTCGGCCGCCATCGTCTTGCCGGTCCCCGACGCCCCGGCGAAGAGGGCGCTGATGCCGAGCCCGCGTGCCCCCTTCGCTGCGAAGCCCCACTCCTCGTAGACATGGTGCCGCTGGCGCACGTGCGACGCGATGTCGCGCAGAAGGCGCCGCTGCGGCTCGGGGAGGACGAGGTCGTTCCAGCTGGCGGTGGCGTTGATTCGCTGCGCGAGGCCTTCCATTCGCGGCCGCGCGGCCGCGCGGCAGGCGCTCCAGAGAGCCGTCCGCATCGCGGCCGGCGTCCCGTTCGGGGCGGAAGCGGCGAGGCGTGCCGCCGCCACGCGGATCGCGGAGGCGCCGAGGTCGAACTGCACGCAGACGGCCTCGAGGGCTCCGTCGAGCGACTCCGCCGCGTCGCCTAGCGTGTCGCGCCAGAAACCGAGCCGCTCGTCCCGCGTGGCGGGCGCGAGCTCGAAGGAGGGCCCTTCGCCCGCGAGCGCCCCAAGCGGGTCCGGGGTGCAGACGACGAGCGGTGCCCCGAGCGACCCGGCGAAGGCCGCGATCCGCGGGCCGTCGGCATCCGTCGTGGCCTCGAGGACGGCCACGGCCCGGCTGAGGAGCGTCTCCCGTCCGAGGAGCCGCGCGAGGGCGAACCGCTCTGGCGCCGAAACCGGAAGGTCGCCGCCGCGGATGCGGAGCGTCCCCGCCTCGACCGCGAGGGCCGCCCGCGCGGCGACGGCAGTGCGCGTCTCGGGGTCGGAGCCGGTCAGCTGGAAGACACGTGCGCCGTCGCCCGAAGCGAGGTGCTCCGCGAGGCGCGCCGCGACGGCGGCCGGGCCGGCTCCGAGCGTGGCGGGCGCCGTGAGCGGCTCGACGAGCCCGAGAAGCCGCTCGTCGAGCCGGTCGATGCCGGCGAGGTAGTGGAGGATCCGCTCGTCGAGTCGGAGCGCGGCCGACGTGACGCCCCCGCCGATGAGCTCGACGATGCGAAACGCGCGCAGCGGCGCGTCGGGTGTGAGCGCGCTCCAGTGCGCGTCGGGAAAGGCCGCGAGGGCGAGCCCGAAGGTCGGAGCGCGCCGGGACGGGTCGCCCTGGGCCGCCGCGACGAGCGCCGGGAACCTCGCGTCCATCTCCACCCCGGCGCAGAGCAGGACGACGTCGCGCTCGAAGGCCGAGAGGCTGAAAAGACGGCAGATCGCGGCGACCGCGAAGGGTTCGCGCGGCGCGGGGGCCGTCTCGGGGGCGAGGGACGCGGGGGGGGCGGCCGGGTCGCGCTCCGCGTGCCGGACGAGGAGGTGCCGGACACGATCCAGCCACACGACCAGGTCCCGCTGATTCTCCAGGGCCCACCGGGCGGCGTCGCTCACGTGAGCGCCACCCGCGGCGTCGCGAAGAGCCCGCTGCCGTCCTGTGCCAGAACGCTCTCGGCACCGTCCACCTGGACCCGGACGAGGTAGGTTCCGGCCACCACGTGGGCGAACACCACATCCACCGTCGCCGTGTCGGGGATGCCGTCGGGCAAGCCGTTGCCGGCGGGCGCCGCGAAGGTGTAGGCGTGCGGTGGCGAACCGGGGGCGGCGTTGAACTCGTTCAGGAGCAGCGTCACGCGCTGGTCGCGCCCGACCGGCGGGTCGAAGGTGAGCCGCAACGTGCCCGCGCGCATCGGCGTCGGAACGCCGCTCACCGTCTCAGTCGTCGCGACGAGGCCGAGGACGTCGGCGGGCGGGATCACCGGGCCGTTCGTGATGGTGGGCCTGAGGACGAACGCCGCCACGTTCGACTCGACGCCGCGGTGGTCCGCCTCCGGATCGCCCATCCGGATCCTCTGGAGGACCCGCACGCCTTTCACGCCGGCGTGGAGCCCTGCGGGCAGGGGCGACGTGAGCGGCAGGCTGATCCGGCCGGGCGTGACGGCTGCGGCGGGCGGCGCGATCTCGAACCCGTCGAGGTCGACGAGCGTGACGTCGCCCATGAGATCGCGGCCGCGGATCTCGAGCGTGGTTCCGACGGCGATCGGCGCCCGCAAACCGGCCGAGCTGGCGACCTCCTCGATCGCGGGGAAGCGGGAGGGCACGACGTAGATGCGGCGCCTGTCGTCGGCGACCGGCAGCGCGGTGCGCGTCGGCCGCCGCGACTCGATGAGGACGACCGAGGCCTGATAGGCCGCGGTCGGGCGGTAGTGCGACTGGATCGCGGACCAGAGCCTGGAGATCTCCTCCACGCTCATCGTCTGCGGCGTGAGCCGGATCTGCTCGACCTGGTCTCCGAGCTCCGACGCGGCGAGCGTGTCGAGCGGCGGCGGCAGGATCGAGCCCGTGACGGGCGAAGCGGGCGCCAGCGTCCTGTGGATCGCGTCGCGTGTGAGGACCGGCGTCTCGTGCAGGAGCTGGAGCGCGTAGCCGAGGAGGATTTCCGCGTGGAACTCGCTGGCGCCGTACGTCGTGACGAGGTAGTGCAGGTCGAGACCGAGCGGCGGGTTGCTGACGCGGCCTCCGTCGGCGTCGCGCGAGGGAAGCGCGGCGTTGCGCCACCCCGCGTTCGGCGTCACCTGGTAGAGGAAGAGGTTGATGCGGCTCGTCTCCGGTTGCCCGTTGACGAGAACGCGGTCGGGCGGCAGCGCGGAAACCGTGACCTCGCCGACGACGCCGGAGAGCTGATGGTTGATCACGCCGTCGTTGAGGAGGTCCTTCAGGACGGCCGTGACCGACGCGATGGCGAGCGCGTTGCTCACGGGCGCTCTCTCCGCGCGAGATAGCGGTCGAGGGAGAGCGGGCCCGTGGTCCCGCGCGGTCCCCGCGTCGGCCGTTCGGCGGGAGGCAGGACGGCCCGGACCTCGACTCGGCCGATGTGGACGCGCACGACGTCCGGCTCGTGCCCGGCGTGGTCGGCGGCGTCGCGAACCCGGCCGGTTGCCCGTGCGTCCGCTCTGGCGGGGACGAGAGCCTTCCGCGGGACGATCGGCCCGACCCCGTGCGCCGGGCGGAGGGTAGCTGCCGGGTCTGCGGAGGGCTCGGCGTCCCGTGCCGGGTCCGCAAGAGGCTCGCGCGGCGCGACCGGACGGCCGGCGTTCGTCGGTTCGAGCCCCGTCCTTGAAGGGGCGAAGGCCGCTTCCGGCGGGGTCAGCCCCGTTGGCGCGGGAGCCGCGGGGCGGGCTTCCGCTGGACGGCCTCGCAGCACCGTCGGCGCCGGGGGAGGGTCGGCCGGGGGGCCTGCGGTTCCGCGGACCGGCGCCGGGGGCGGATCCTCCGGCAGAGAGGCCGGGACGGAGAGCTCCCGCGGCGGTCCCCCGACCGGAGGGGCGCCCGCCTCGAAGCGCGAAAGGGCCCGGGGCCGGGTCACCGGCTCCGTCGCGTGACGCTCCACGAGCCGCCGGAGGAATCCGCTCATGCCCCTGCCAGCTCCAGGTAGCGACGACGCCGAAGGGGCGACAAGGCGAGGATCTCCGCCTCGCTCCAGCCGTAGGCGCGCGCCAGCCGGTCGACTTCGCCGAGGACCCGCGAAGCCCAGGCGTCGATCTCCTCGAGCAGAAAGCCGGCCGGATCGAACGCGGCCTGCCAGGTGCGCGCGCAATCGGGACACGTCAGGTTCAGCAGCAGGTCGGCCTGGGGGTCGAGCTCGGCCATCCGCTCGTCGAGCCGCTCACGCACGGCCGGCGGCAGGGCGGCGCCGTCGACCGGCGCGCCGTGATGCGTTGCGGTCACCACGCAGCGCGAGAGCAGGACGTTCTCGGGATCCGACGCCCGGTCGACGCATGCGGCCAGGTCGACGCTGTCAGGCAGCCGGAACGTCACGACCGTACCGCCCTCGGCCATCCGGAGGTCGGACGCCTCGATGTCGCGCGAGGGGAGCCGGATCTCGGCCGCCTCGAGTTCGAGCTCGAGACGTGCGCCGCAGGCGGGGCACGCCGTCTCGCAGGAAAGCCGGCTTCCGAACGCCTGTTCGCGCACGGCGAGCAGTCGCCGGTCCCGCTCTCCGACCGGCAGCCGGGCGAGCCCGTCGGCCGGCTCGCCGCTCGCCGCCGCGAGCAGGGCGATCTCACGCCACGGCCGCACGACGGCGAGCGTCCGCTCCCACGCGGCAAGGAGCGCCGCGTCGTCGAGAGGGATCGCGTCGTCCGGTGACATGCGGCGCCTCGCGTCGTCCGTGGACCTCAGGCCGGGGGCTCGACGAACGAGGGCTCCGTCGGCTCGGAGACGGCGTAGTCGCGCTCCCAACCCTCGTTCTCGAGCTTGAGGTGCTGGATGGCGACGGCGTTGGCGTTGGCGTCGAGGTCGGGCAGCGCCTGGAATTCCGACACCCAGCAGCGGTACACCTTGTAGGCGATCGCCAGCTGGCCGGCCTCGTTGTAGACCTCGATGATCAGGTCCTTCCGGAAGTCCTTGAGGGAGACCTCCGCCCCGAGCCCGGAGCCGAAGTTCCAGACCTTGTTCGCCCACTTCTCGAACTCGGTGTCGTGGGTGACGCCGCGCTCGAGGGTGACCGCCTCGTACTCGGTCCGGCCCGGCGACTTGCGGGTCGAGGAGGGATCGCCGCCCTCGCGGTGCTTGACCACCTCGGTCGTGCGCTTCAGGCTCGACACCTTGCTGACGCCCGCGACGTAGCGGCCGTCCCACTTCACCCGGAACTTGAAGTTCTTGTACGGGTCGAAGCGCTGCGTGTTGACGCTGAACTGGGCCATGTCGTCCTCCTGGAATCGCGGAAGGGCAGGCGGCCTGCGGCGGCTAGGCCTGGATCTGACCCGCGAGCTGCTGGATCTTGATCACGACGAACTCGGCGGGCTTGAGCGGGGCGAAGCCGACCAGGATGTTCACGACGCCCCGGTTGATGTCGTCCTGCGTCGTCGTCTCCTTGTCGCACTTCACGAGGTACGCGTCGCGCGGCGTCGTGCCCTGGAACGCGCCCTGGCGGAACAGGCCGTGCATGAACGCGCCGACGTTCAGCCGGATCTGCGCCCAGAGCGGCTCGTCGTTCGGTTCGAAGACGACCCACTGCGTTCCGCGGAACAGGCTCTCCTCGATGTAGAGCGCGAGCCGCCGGACGGGGACGTACTTCCACTGGGAGGCGAGCGCGTCGGCGCCCTCGAGCGTCCGGGCGCCCCAGACCACGTGACCGATGGAGGGGAGGTTTCGCAGGCAGTTGACGCCGAGCGGGTTGAGGGTCCCGTTCTCGGCGTCGGTGAGCGACCCGGGTGTCGCGTTGATCGACTGGCCCAGCACGCCCCGGAGGCCGGCGTCGATCCCGGCGGGCGCCTTCCAGACGCCGCGCTCCGCGTCGGTCCGGCTCATGATCCCGGCGATGGTGCCGCCGGGCGCGAAGTCCTCGAGGTTGTTGTCCTTGAGCGGATCGGGGATCCGGATGCGGGGAAAGTAGAGGGCGGCATACGATCGCTCGACGGCGCTGAAGGCCGAAATGCCCGCCGCGGCCGTCGCGACGGTCCACGTCGCGGGCGCGTCCGCGACGAGGAAGGCGCGCCGGTCCTTGCAGAACTTCGCCGCGTCGCTCCAGACCGGGCTGATGCCGTTGTCCGTGGTGGAAGGGGTGAGGGGCGGAATGCAGAGGAGGTTGAAGATGTCCGCCTTCCGGAGGGCGTACATCCCCGTCTTGTTGGCGTCGTTGGTCGCGCCGACGACGTCCGTCGCCACGAGGTCCGTGCCGTCGTGGCCCGAGCCCGGCGCCGCCGCGACCGAGGCCACCGCGGGCCGTGCCGCTCCGACGGCGGTGGCGCGAACGAGGTTCGACTGCTGCTCGAGGACCTTCGTCACGAATCGCGGGCTTGCCGCGTCCCGCGACACGTTGAGAAACGTCTCCCGCGCGCCGCTGCCGCCGCGCTTGTCGGAGTCGACCTTCTTGTCGGGGTCGTCGAGCACGGTCAGGTTGAACAGGTTCGCGTCGGGCGACGCGTCGGTCTCGTCCTTCGTGTGGTAATCGACCGTGGCGACGAGGTTCCGCCCCCACGTGCCGACGTTCGCCGCCCGGAGGGTGTTGCCGCCGCCGAGATCGATCGTTGCGGCGGCCGCCGCGGAGCCTCCGCTGCGCGTCGCGACCCGCACGACCAGCGCCTGGCTCCCGCCGTTGGCGAAGAACTGCTGCACGGCGTGGCCGACGGAGCTGAGCCGCCACAGGCCCCCGAAGCCGCGCTCGAAGTCGGCGTAGCTGTTGATCTGGACCGGCTCGTCGACGGGTCCCTTCCACGCGCGGCCCACGAAGGCGGTGATCGAGGTGGGAACGCCGGTGATCGTGTGGACCGTGCTCGGCAGCTCTTCGATGTAGACACCGGGATACGTCAGCGGTACGGGCATCGGCGAATCTCCTCTCGTTGGTCGGTGGAAGGAGTCCCCTCCGGCGTCGGCCGGAGCGGGTGACGCGCGGGCGTCGGGACGGTCGGCCGGCGCGTGCGGCCGACAGGCGTGTCAGGCGGCATCGGGATCGTCCCCGGTGCCCCGGTCGGGCGCGGCGAAGAGCGTCCGGCCGTCGGGCAGGGCAACGCGAACGAGGTCGCCTCCCGAGACGAGCCGGCCGAGCGCCTCCTGGATCCGCTGCGGCGGCGCCTCGGCGAATCGCTCCGGCAGCCACCACTTCCGGATCCCGGCCGCCGTGTCGGCCGCTCCGGGATGCGCGAGGAGATAACGACGGAGCTCATCCGCGATGGCGGTCACGGCGTCTTCGACGGCGTTCGACACGTGATTTCATTCCTGGCCGGCGGCCCTGCGATGATCTTGCGACGCAATCTCTGCGCCATCTCCGGCGCGCGGCGCAAGCGACTGAAAGACCGTGCCGGCCCGGCGCCCGGGACCATGACCCGGGTCGGGAAGGACCCGGATCCGGGGCCGCGGCGGGGGCCCCGCGGAATCGCCGGGTCGAAAACGACCCACCGCCGGATCGGGGAACCGCGGCGTCAGCCGTCGTCTCGCCGACGGGCGCGGACGAGGGGCCGCGTGAGGCCGTACTTCTTCATCAGCTTGCCCAGACGGCGCCGCTCCGTTCCGCAGAGGCGCGCGGCGAGGCTGACGTTTCCGGAAGCCCGGAGGAGGAGCTCGGAAAGGTAGGCGCGCTCGAAGTCGGCAATGGCCTCAGCCCGCGCCTCCCGGAAGCGTTTCCCGGTCCGCGCCGGGGGTCCGGCGGAGAGGGCAGCCCCGGCGGTTGCGGACCGGGGTTCCCCCGCGCGGGCGAGGGTTCCGGACTCGAGGAGGATCTTGCGGTGGATGAAGTTCTCCAGCTCGCGGACGTTTCCCGGCCAGGTGTGGGTCCTCAGAAACTGGACGGCGGCGGTATCGAGCTCTCTCGCCGGCTTCTGGTACTGCGCGGCGTAGCGGAGCAGGAACGTCTCGGCCAGGAGCATGACGTCGTCCCCGCGAACGCGAAGCGGCGGAATCTCGAGCGAGAGGAGGTTGAGGCGAAAGAGGAAGTCGGGCCGAAACGCGCCGTGCGCGGCCAGCGTCTCGAGATCCGCGTTGCTCGCGGCGATGATCCGCACGTCGGCGCCGCGTGCCGAGCCGCCGACGGGGCGGTACTCGTGGTCCTGGAGGAAGCGCAGAAGGGCCACCTGCGTGCGGGCGCTCGTCGACTCGATCTCGTCGAGGAAGAGCGTGCCCCCCTCGGCCTGCGCGATGACGCCGGGCTGGCTCTCGCGCGCGTCGGTGAAGGCGCCGCGGGCGTGCCCGAACAGTTCGCTCTCGACGAGATTCTCGGGGATGGCTCCGCAGTTGATCGGAATGAAGGGGGCGTCGCGCCGCGCGCCCAGATAGTGGATCGCCCGCGCCGCCAGCTCCTTGCCGGTACCGGTCTCGCCCAGGATCAGCACGGTGGCGTCGGACACCGCGATGCGGCGGATGAGGACGAGCGTCCGGAGGAAGAGCGGCGAGTTGCCGATCAGGTTGAATCGGGCGAAATCGGCGTCCGGCGTCTGCGGGAGGTACTCCCCCGCGGAAGGGCGTGCCCCGGCCGTCTGGAAGCCCGGATCGTGTTTGGCCATCTTCGTCCGCCCCCGGCCTCAGCGGCCCGTGGACCCCGCCGGGCTCGAGGAACGGCGGGGCCGTCGGGTCCGGGCCGGAACCTCCGCGGGGACCCGGTCAGAAGACGAGCGCATCGGCACCTCCGTTGTAGTCGAGGCGGGCGGAGCCGTTGATCAGGCCGGTGACGCCGACCTCGTCGGCGAGGAGAAGGAGGTAGCGGGCGAAGGCGTTGACGAAGAAGGACTGGGAGAGGAACGGCAGGAGCTGCTGGTAGGCGAAGGGGATCTCGTCGGGGCTGACGGAGCCGGCCTGCGAGCCGAGGAGGTGCGCCAGGCTGGCAACGCCGCTCCGGAAGCTGGCGACGTGGCCGAGGAACGAGTTCGGGGGGTTGAAGAAGTAGCTCTGCTTCTCGAGGACGTCGACGAGGGTCCCGGGGAGCAGCTGGGCCTCGCGGAAGGAGAGCGCCGCGTCGGTGCCGCGAAGCGCGCTCTGCGCCCAGCGCCGCGCCGAGGAGGGGCCGCGGAGGCGGAGATCGGGGCTCGAGAGGACGACGCGCCAGAGCGGGGCGTAGACGGCGGTCCGGAGGCCGACCCGCTGCCTCGCGGGCGACCCGGCCTGGAAGGGGAGCGCCCCGGCGAGCGCTTCGGGGAGCAGATCGGGGAGTGAGCGATCGACGGCCCGCCCGGCCGCCTCGGCCAGGGCGACTTCGGGGACGGCCAGCTCGACGGCGAAGCGCGTCGGCGCTTTTTTCAGCGCGGCGGCGAGGTCGGCCGGAGAGACGGGGTCCGGACCGCCCACGCGCCAGAGATTCGCCAGGTCGAGAAGCCGGTCGGCGTCGGAGGACGAGAGCTTCGAGGAGGGTTGAAACGACAGGTGAAGACCGTAGTCGAAGTCGGCGGCCTTCGGATCGGGGACGAAAGCGGCCATCCGCGCGCTGAAGTTGGTCGTCCAGGAGTATTCGTCTCCGAAGAAGGAGGCGCTGTAGCCCCGGAGGGCGTCGTACGTGATCCGCGTCCTCTCGAGGGCGTCCTTCTCCGTCACCTTCTTCACCTTTTCGGTGTCGAGCCCCTTCAGCTTCAGGAAGTCGCCGACGGAAAGGCTGAACCCCCAGCTTTCGTCGATCGAAAGCGTGTCGCGCCGGAGGAACCGTTTCAGGTCGTAGCGCCCGGCGTTCTCCTTCAGATCCTCGAGGAGCGGCACGACGTTTCCCTTCACGAGATCGGCGTGAATCGGCTTGAACGAGGCCGGCTTCAGGAGGAGGAGGTCGAGGAGCAGCTCGTTCGTCTCCGTGCGGCCGTATTCGTACGAGAAGCCGAGCTCGATCCGGCTCTCGGCGGCTTTCTTGAGCGCGCCCTGGACCTTCGTCCGAAGGTCGGCCAGCCACTTCTTCAGGTCGGGGACCTTCTTGACGACGCTCTCGAGCTCGAAGCGCGCCACGAGGCCGTCGAAGAGTTTCTGCTCGGCGGCCGTGAGGTTTCCGGGAGTGGCCTTGTCGAGGGCCTGGAGAAGAGCATCGTATTTTCCACCGACGAGCGAGTCGAGGACGGCCAGAAGCGCCTTGTCGAGGTTCCCCGCCTTCGCACTGAGGCCGGCCGTGACGGTCCCCGTCGCCCCGATCGTGCTCGCCTTCCGGAGGCTCAGCCGAAGCGTCTTGTCGTTCCCCCCGGAGAAGACGAGGAGGAACTCGCCGGCCAGGGTGACGTCGAGGGCGGCCGTCAGGCCTGTCGAGATCGAGATGTTGATCGGGGTGGCTGCCTGGAGGAGCGACGTGACCGACCGGAGGCCCGACGTGACGACGTCCGACCAGCGGACCGTCACCCCCAGCGACAGGCTCCCGCCGGCGCGGAGGGCGAGCGCCTCGTCCGGCTTCAGGGCCAGGACCTGCCCGACGTCGAAGATGGAGCGGGGCGAGGTGACGTCGGCGGCGACAGCCGCCATCACCTTCTCGGAGCGGTCGTGGACGCGGTAGTCGAAGAGGTCGAGGCCGCTCTTCGCGTCGAGGGTGAACCCGACGCTCGAGATCTCGGCACCCCCCTTCAGGCGAAGGGTCCCGCCGAGGCGGTACTTGAGCCAGGCGTTCTTCTTCGTCAGGAGGATGGCGGGGGAGCTGGCGGCGTCGGGAAGAAGGAATCCGTCCGCGTCGCGGTCGTCTTCGCTGTTGAATTCCTCGACGTCCGCGGAAAGGCCGGCGGAGAACGAGAACTGGCTCTCCCCGAGCGTCAGGCCCGGGCTCTTCGCGATGGAGAAGGTCGCGAGGTTCACGGGAACGGCGGGCGCCCCGAGCTCGTCGCCAGCGGATGCCACGCTCTTCAATGCGTTCGCGATCTCGTCGAATGAGTTCAGGATCTGGGCCATCGGCTTCCCCCTTCTCAGCCGTCCGCCGGCCGGCGCACGGGCTTGACTCCGGCGGCACGGAGGTTGACGAACTTCGACAGGACATCGAACCAGAAGGGAGCTCCGAGCGACGCGGCGAGGGCCGCGATCAGGATGCCGAGCGCCTTCCGGAAGCTCCAGAGGATCGGATCCGTCCCCGGGTTTTCACCGGACCAGCCGAGGTTCAGGTCGAGCGCCTTCAGGTCGGCCGCGGAGGCCGCGACGCCGGCCGGATTCGTCGTCTCGCCGGACGGCGTCGCCACGGTCTTCTCCGCCATGCCGACGAGCCGGCTCCGCAGGACGGAGTTCGAGTTGAGGCGGTTGCCGAGCTGGACGGCGTCGATGTTGGAGACGAGGCAGGTGAGCAGTGCGACGACGAGGATGATCCACTGCGTCTTCCGCTTGTAGAGCCCTCCGACCCGGTCCATCCCGGCGTTGAACCAGGTCTCGATCTCGTGGCGGACCCTTCCGGCGTCGTTTCCGGCTTCCCCGATGAGCGTCAGGACGACGTCCTGCACGCGCCCCTTGGGCATGTGCTGCGCGATCTTCCGGGCCTCGTCGAGGGTGGGGAGAGGGTCGCCGGCGGCGCGCGGGAAGAGGGTGTCGAGAAGCGCGCGGGCGAAGTTCTCGGCCGGAATGTACGCCGGCTTCCCGGCCCCCGAGAGACCCGAGATCTGGACGTGTTTGTAGAGCTCGGCGGCGAGGCCCGTCCCCGCAGGGTCGTCGAGGAGATGCCGAAGGCCCTCCTCGAGCGTTCTGGCCCGGAGGGCCAGAACGCTCGAGACCACCTCCATGACGGCGGTGCAGAGAACGCCGGTCAGGAGGAAGACGAGCGTGAGGCCGATGGCGACGTCGAGAATGCTGGACCCGAACATCATCAGGCTCCCGGGGTCGCGACGAGCTGGTAGATCCGGATATCGCACCCGACGACGACCCCGAAGTGCGCGGACAGAGACGTCTCGGTCCGGCGGACGCCGTTTCGGACGAGCGGCACGCGGCTTTGTTCGACCCACGCGCCGCAGTCCATCAGGACGAACGGCGTCCGACCGTCGGAACGGTCGCCCCGGACGATCCGCGGGGCGTGCGTGTGGCCGATGACGCAGAGCTTCGGCTTCGGCCGCCCTTCTCTCCGGGCGATCCGCTCGGTCCGGTCGCGAGCGGCCTCGAAGAGCTTCGTTCCCGGGTCGGCCGGTCCGATGACCCAGTTGCGCGCCGAGGGATACCAGAGGACGTTGAAGGCGCTGTTCGGCTGGAGAGTCGGGCCGAAGGCGACGTCATCGCTCCCCGCGACGAGGTTCTTGGGCATGGGGGGATGCACGTAATTGACGAAGTGGCGGAGATCCGCCGGGGTGGCCCGGTCCTTCGGGGCGATGCGAAACGCGGGCGGCCGCTGGCAGAGATCCTGGATCGTCTCCGGCGTCTGGCGGCCGACGCGGAGGAGGCCGAACTCCTTCCAGGAGTTGGGCAGGACCTCGACCGGGTCGAAGTAGTCGCCGTGGAGCACGAGAATCGGGGCGTCCGCTCCGCCCGGGGTCGCCTCCCCGCACCAGATCCTCTCCTCGGCGTCGTTGTAGGGTTCGCTTCCGCGTGCGACGGAGAGACTCGCGTCGTGATTGCCGGCGAGGAATCGCCACCCCCTCTCCGCGATCAGGCCGTCGACGGACGGTCCATGGTCCCGTCGAATCTCCGCGATCTGGTCGGCGATCGGCCTTTTGCCCAGAACGTCCTCCCGCCAGAGGTCGTAGCGGTCGCCGAGCTGGATTCTGTTCAGGCGGGGGAAGGCGTTGAGGACGTCGAGGGCGGCGCCGAGCGTCTGCCGGAGCTCTCGCCGGAAGTGATATCCGGCGAAGGCTTCGGCCGCGGCATCCGACGTCAGGTGAAGGTCGGGGAGGAACGCCGCGGCAAAGTCGGCGGGGATCCGGAGACGTGCCTCCTCGAGCCGGGAGACGAGGACGAGAGGATGCCCGAGCCGGCGGGAGAGCGCTTCGAGGATTTCGCTGTGCGTGGTTGCCATGACGGTTCTCGACTAGACGGCAGAGAAGAGGCGGAGGGGGGCCGGCTGGACGTTCGAGGGAAGGTCCGGGATCCGGATCGTCACGAGGGTGGGCCGGCGCGGCATCTTGAACAGGTACCGTTCGCGGGCGGCCGGTTCGACGGCACTTTTCCGTCGCATCAGGGCGAGCTTCGGATCGGTGGTGATCTGCCTCGTGCAGTGATTCAGGAGGCCGTTGCCGTCGGCGTCGCGGACCTCGACCATGATCTCGTTCGGGGTGCCTGCCGGAAGGAGATTCGCTCTCGGCGTCGCGATGACGACGAACCGCTCGGCGGCTCCGTACTTGAGCTCCGTTCGAAGGTAATGGAGTGACTGCGGATGCCGGACGAGGCTCACGTGATGGCCGTACGGAACCGGATAGATCCGCCGGCCGCTCGGCACCTCGCTGCCGAAGTCGAGGGCGCTCACGACCGGACACGTCCCGTCTCCCTCGTCGCTGCTGCCGACCGAGAAGCGACCCTTCCCGTCGACCTGGACCTGGGCCGGCGTGGCGATCCCGGCTCCGTAGATGGACCGCACCGGAACGGGGAAGGGCCTCGGCCCGGGCGCGTCGGGAGGGGCGGAGAGATGGGCGGACAGCCGGCCCCGTGAGGCCCGGGCCAGGTCGAGGTCGAAGTTCGGGATCGAAATACCGACGCTCGCCGCGTCCCCGGGTTCGCCCCGGGCGTCGAGGACCATGCCGTTCCAGGGGCGATACGGCATCAGATCGTAGGAGCCCGGCCAGTTTCCGATCATCCGCCCGAGGTGAAGGGGAGGAAAAGGAAAGTCGTCGATTTCGCCGGTGCTCTTGATGGCGGCCAGCGTCTTGACGAGGCCGCCGAAGGGGACGCCGAAGGTGACGAGGAGCGCCGTGCGCGCAGGGGCGTGGTTGCCGGTCAGGAGGGCGTGAGCGGCGACGAGACCTCCGTAAGAATGGGCGAGAAGCACGAAGGGGCGGCTGGACGAGAAGGCGCTCGACCACTTTCCGATCTTCGAGTCGAGCGCGTAGGCGGCCTCTTCGACCGACAGCCGCCAGTCGTAGGGGAATCGGAAGACGTTCTCGGGCCGGTAGCCGGGACCGAGCGCCGGATCCGTCAGGAAGTCGAGCAGGGGCGTGTAGACGAGCGGGCTGAAGGCCCCGAGAGGGACCCGTTCGAGAATGTCGTCGGAAAAGAGCCGTGCGTCATCGGGGCCCGAGAGCGTGAGATGGTCGACGGCCTCGGCGAGGTGAAGGAGATTCCACTCCGGGTCGAGCCAGACGACCTGGTCGTCGACCCGCCGCTTCAGCCGGGTGCCCATGAAGCCGGGGATCAGGATGGCCGCCTCGCCGATGGCTGGCATTGCTTTCTCCTGTGAGGGATCAGATGTGGGTGGCGACGAGGTGTGCGAGCGCCATCGTCGTCATTTGCGGATTCCGGTAGCAGCCCGCCGGGAAGAGGCTGGTGTCTGCCACGAAGAGATTGTCGAAGTCGAAAAGATGGAAGTCCGGCGAGACGACGCTTCGGGCCGCGCTCCGCCCGAGGGAATTGCCACCTTGCGGATGCGCCGTGCTCTGCACGAGGTCGGCCGGCCCCGCCACCAGCTTCAGGAAGGCGGCCCTGTCCTCGTCCTGGCGATGGGACCGGATCGTGAAGGGGCGCATCGTGCCCGGGAAGACCGCCTCGGCGCCGGACGCAAAGAAGGCGTCGGCGACGCTGAGGACTCCCTCCTTCATCTGGGCGAGTTCGGCGTCCGAAAGGGAGAGGACGAGGTCCCCGCCGAGGCCGATCTCGCCGTGATTGCCCGTGGGGACGACGGCGGCGCAGACGGCGAGACGCCGGAAGGACTTCATGACGCTGGCGTGGTCGCTCAGCCATCCGGGGAGGGCCGCCGCGAGAGAGCCGGGATAGTGGAACCAGCTCTCGAGAAGCCGGCCTCCCTGGTCGACGTAGACGCACATCTGGATGCCCGGATTCTTCTCGCCGGGCGGGATCTCGTGGTCGAGAAGGGCGAAGACCGGCGTCACGACGTTGGCCGAGAGGCCCTTCCCGACGGGGCTCAGGATCTGGAACGCGCTCTTCCGGAGGATCTTGCTGCTCGCGATCGGCCCGGCGGCCAGGACGAACGACCGGGCCTTGACCGCCACCTCACGGTTTCCGACGGTCCCGTCGCGGCAGACGACCGCCGCGACCCGCCGCGTCAGGAACTTCGGGTCGAAACGGACGGCGCGGAGGTTGGATCTGAGATGGACCCCGGCCGCGAGGGCCCTCTCGAGGTAGCTCCGGACCGCACCCGCCGGGCGAGGGCCGTGGAGTCCGCCGGTCTTCAGGCCGAATCGGCAGCCGACGTTGCAGCCGCCGCATCCTACGCACGAACGGACGGAGAGGGGCAGGTCCGCGACAGGCAGGTGGAGAGCCCGGGCCCCGGCCTCGAACTTCTTCGATCGCTCGCCCATGGCGTTTCTCATCTCGATCGTGCTGACGCCCAGCTCGGTCGCCACCGTCTGGAGTCCGTTCTCCAGGTCCGGCCAGTCCACCGGGAAGTCGAAATCGTTCTTCCAGGTCGTCCAGCGGCCCTTCTCGATCGGAAGGTGGATCGCGTTGTTCACGGTCGGCCCGCCCCCGACGACGCGCCCCTGAAGGACCGTGATGAACGAGACACCATGTTTCATGAAGACGCGGCCGAGCTCCGGCCAGGCCGGCTGCAGGCCCGAGTTCCGGTAGAGGAGAGCCAGCGCCCGGTCGTCCCGGACCGGATGGTCCTTCGGGCTGACCCAGGGCCCCTCCTCGACGAGGAGGACGTTTCGGCCGGCCTCGGCGAGCCGGGACGCCACGAGCGCCCCGCCGGCCCCGGAGCCGATGACGCAGACGTCGTAGCCTACGTCGAGAGAAGCCGGGGGCGGAGGGGGGAGATCCACCATCGCCGGCAGATTCGGGGGGAGCGAGAACCCCACCTGACTGCGGGCCGGATCACGAGAGTAGATGACGAGCCAGGAGACCCGTGCGACGAGCGAGACGAGGTCGTGCCAGAGCTTGTCGTCCCAGAGCCGGTTCAGGACGGCCTCGCGGCGGTCGAGCGGCCGGGTCGCGAAGGGGCCGCCGGCCACCACGCGGGAGGTTGCGTCGATCTGGTCGAGGATGACCCCGACCGCGTCCGTCAGGACGCCGGGCACGCTCCCGAGGTAAGCGAACACTTCGGAAGCGACGACTTCGGAGTCGTCGATGACGGGCGCGCCCGCGGGCGAAAGACAGGAGAGCTGAAGCTCGATGAAGGCGCCGAGGATCTCTGTTCTCGAACTCATGGACTCACCCGCCCGTCTCGAATGTCAGGGAAGGATCGTTTCCTGCCACGCGTTGATGAATCGCCCGGCCGGATCGAACCGGTCGCGGATCCGGCGCCACTCTTCGTACCGTTTGTAGTTGGCGAGGACGCGGCCCTTCTCCACGCCCGGCATCAGCTGGCCCCAGTGGAACCGGACGTTCTCCGTCCCCAGCTCCTCCCGGAGGGCCGCGTCGTAGGCCCGGATCAGTTCGCGGGTCCATCTGGTCTTTCCGGCGAAGATCAGTTCGAAGGCGCAGACGTCTTCGGGGTTTCCGAGCATCGCCCGCGAGCCGTGGACGAACCGCAGCGAGATCGGCCCGGTCTGGTAGATCCCCTTGGGCGCCATCTCCCGCGCCACGCGCCGGATGATCTCGATCGCCCGGATGTAAAGATCGTCCCGGAGCGGGACGAAGATCGTCCCCGAGAGGCTGGGGATGGCGTTCTGGCCGTCCCCGATGTTGAAGACCCGATAGCTCCGATGGAGGTAACCGGGGTTCTTCAGGCCGTTCATCGCGCTGTTGACGAGGCCGGGCGTCAGCTCCGGAATGTTCTCCATGAGACTTTGCGCGACCCAGCCGATCCCTTCGTGGAAGTTCTCGCTGAACCAGACCACGCCGATCTCCCGGCGGTACGGGCGCGGGGTCCCATGGAGGCGGAAGAGATTCCGCTCGGGCCGCTCGCGGAGGACGGAGGGCTCCTCGATCACGAGGGGGGTGGGCTGGCGGGAAGTCACGATGATCTTCTCGCCGAGGGGATTCATCAGGAGCTCCAGGTGATAGGCCGGAAAGGGGTGTCCGGAGAACCCGAGGCCGGACCAGGGAGACGCCCAGGGGGGCACCGTCACGCCATCGAACAGGTAATAGATGCCGCCGCCATGAAGGGTCGCGAGGACGGTGTCGATCGGCTCGGAGGTCCTCACTTCCTTGAGGTAGAAACAGTCACGCGCCTCGACCACGAGCGAGCGGACGACCCCCATCGTCCCGATGTGGATGAGAACCGCCTCGAAGACGTCGTCCTCCTGGATGAGGCGCGCGTTCGGGTGCGACAGGGCGAACGCCGCGAGGTCGGTGGGGCCGTCTCGCGGCTCCACGCGAAGCACTTCGCCCGTGCCCGTGACGAGGTCGAGGCTCCGGACCATCTCTGCGAGGGGGCCGTGCGCGAGGATCGAGCCGTGCGTCCCGGTGGGAAGGACTCCTCCCAGCGTCTGGCCGTCGTAGCCGCCCAGCGCACCGAAGGCCTTTCCGTATCGTTCCCAGAGGGTGTCGTTGATCTCGCGGATGACCGTTCCCGAGCCGATCCGGAAGAGGTCGTTCCTGAACGCCTCGGAAAGGTCCGCCCGGAGCGTCCCGTCCTCGGCGGCCGGCTCGAGGCAGCGCATTCCTTCCGGATGGATGTACGCGCCGTCGCTCGCTGCCACCTCCGACCAGGAGTGCCGCGATCCTCCGGCCTTGACCTTCAGTGCTTCCGGCTGCTGGTTCAGCCACGTCAGGAGCCGCCCGACCTCCGCCTCGTCGAGGCCCGGCCGGAAGGCCCAGTGAGGGGTCCAGTCGTCGCCGGCCACGTTCTCGAGGCCCTGGGCGACGACCCAGGGAAGGCCGGTGTCCTCGGCCGGCGGCTCGTCGACGAGAAAAGGGTCCCTCCCGAGCCGGAAGCTTCTTGTCGAGGCGGGCGCCGGGACGAGCTTGTCGCTCGCGTCCCGTCCGAGCTCGACGAGACGGAATCTCCCGGCCTCCCGAAGCAGCGATCCGGTTCGCCCCTCGGCGTCGACGAGCCACGCTTCCGGTCGTTCCGCCGAGCCGCCGAACGGAAAGCCCGGGACGACCACCTGGCTTAGGGAGAAGCCCGAGCCGTCCGGCAAGGGGTAGTCGTAGACGATGAAACCCCCGAGAAACGGCCTCACGAAAAAGGCGGACGGGCGACGGCCCCTCTCGTCCCGCTCCTTCCCGATCGCCCCGAGCGCGGCCGTCAGGGTCGGAAACGGCGGGGAAAGTAGGTCCGACGGGGCGAGGGTTCGCTTCTTCGAGAGGAAAGGTCTCCAGGTCAGCGTCGCGGGAGGAGGCGTGACCCCCCCGATCGAAAGGGCGCGGCAGCCGCCGGGATCCGCCGAGGCCGGGCCGTCCGCGACCGCCGCGCACAGGGCGAGGACGCCGGCGGCGAGATCCGGCCGCCGCGGCCGGGACCTCGCAAGCTCACCTAAGCGCCGCGGCATCCAGGAACCCCTTGTTGATCGAGGCGACCTTTCGGCCGTTCGGCCCGGTGCGGCGGAAGACGCCGACCCCTTCGCGCGAGCCGCCGTCATTCGTGTTCCCTTCGATCGTCGTCAGGACGCCGGAGGCGACCGACTCGACGAGGCCGACGTGGCCGAAGCCGCCGCCGGTCGCGAGGACGAAAACCTGCCCGGGGCCAACGAGCGAGGGCGTCGCTTTCGCCTCGAGGGCGCTGATCTGCCGGGCTCCGGCGGCGCCCGCGCCGCGCCAGAGGGCGAGGGCCCCGGCAGTCCTCGGAAGGGGATTGGCTCTTCCGGTGGCCGCCGCGCCCTTCCCGAAGCACCAGTAGACGAACGCGGCGCACCAGGCGTAAACGCCGCCGGCGGGGTCGAGGCCGACGGCGCGGAGGTACTCGTCGACGCGCTCTCCGCGGTTCGATCCCGGGGGGGTTTCCATGACGCCGACCTCGCCGCCGGCTGCCGCGAGCGTCGCCGCGAGGAGCGGCGGAACGGGACGCGGCGGCTGCGGCGGAGCGTCGGGAAAGAGCGCGGCCCAGGTGATGGGGCCGACGACGCCGTCCACTTTCAGTGGCGTCCCGTTCGCGTCGGGAAAGCGGGCCTGGAAGAGCCTCACGGCGGCCGCGGTCCGGGTCTCGAAGGCGCCGCTCACGGGTATCGGCCCGCAGCCGGCCTCGTTCAGTCGCCGCTGGATCTCGCGGACGAGCGTGGCGTTCCTCTCGCCGGCCTTCACGATCCGGCCGGGGAAGGGGCGGGCGCTCACTTGACCACCCGGGAGAGGCCGTCGATCAGGGACGAGAAGCCGGTCTGGACCTCGGGGATTCGCGTGGCGACGACCGAGAGGATCGGAAGGAGTCCGAAGAGAACGATCCGGAGGACGAACGACAGATCCCAGTTGATCTTCCCCGCCTGCGTCCGCGCGACGCGGCTCAGGATCTCGTCTCGGTCCATCTGGAAGAACGATCCGACGGTCAGGAACGCCAGGAGGACGATGAAGCAGATGAGGAAGCCGACGAGGAAGCGGGCCGGCTGGAACGGGTAGGCCGTGACGGCGACGAAGAGGAGGAGCCCCGAGACCACGAAGGTCGAGAGGAGATTCCGGAGGTGGAGGAAGATGTAGGCGACGTAGATGACGAGGTGGCTCGCGAGGAACTCCTCGGCCTCGCGAAGCCACGCAGCCGCCGGTTGGTCGAGGGCTCGCTTCTCGGTCGAGCTCTCGGCCGGCGCCGGGCCGCTTCCCTTCCCCGGGAGAGGCGGGTCCCACGGGAGCGGCTTCGTCCGCCAGTAGGGGTCGAGGATCGGCTGGAGCATCCGCGAGAGGTAGCCGACCCAGCCGGCGGTCTGCGCGCGCGCCTTCCAGGTC
This sequence comes from uncultured Acidobacteriota bacterium, assembly GCA_963801475.1. Classification (GTDB taxonomy): domain Bacteria; phylum Acidobacteriota; class Thermoanaerobaculia; order UBA5066; family UBA5066; genus DAOMFB01. Next base: position 612,524 of record CAWDEX010000002.1, read on the forward strand.
GAGAGGAGCCGGTTGCTGAACCGCCGCATCCGCCCCGAGAAGTAGATCCGGAGGGTGTGGAGGTTTCCGAGCGCCTGAATCACCCGCGTGGCCTCGGTATCCCGGAGCCCGAAGTCCCGCGCGAGCCCCGGCCGGGCCGCGGGGAACCCGGCCTCGAGAAGTCGCCAGAGGTGGAGCAGGCGGCCGAAGTCGGGAAGCGAGATGAACCGGCCGAAGGCCCTGGGCCCGACGGCTTCGGCGAGCCGGCGCGGGACCCGGTCGAAGGCGTCGACCATCGGGTGCGCGGCGAGGAACCGGAGAAACGTCTGAAGGCGCCGCCAGAGGACGACGTAGCGCGCGGCCGTGAAGAGCGTGCCGAGGCAGGCGAAGAGGAAGGTGAGGCGGAAGAGGCTCTGGTACGGCTCGGTCTCGGAGGCGTAGCTCAGGCGCGTCAGGAGCCAGACGACGAGCAGGCCGAAGACGACGGTGACGAGCGCCGACAGGACCGGGCTGACCCAGATCTGACGGAGCGTCCGGAGAATGTGCCGCTCCAGGGCCTCGGCGCCGCCGAGGTCCGACGTCTTCCGGCCGACGAGGGCGGGCCCGAAGCCCCCCCACTCGTCGAACGTCAGCCGGCGGAGATGGCAGAAGGCGAGCAGGGCGCAGGCGGCGAGAAGAAGAACGACCGGCACGAGGATCGAGAGCCCGCTCGCGGGATTCGTCAGCCGCTCGAAGAGGAGAAGCCCGGCCAGAAGGTCGCGCGGCCAGGCGTACCAGACGGTCACCCCGAGCGCGAAGGCGATCAGGAGGATGAGCGCCGCCCCGGAGATCGACTCGAAGGTCGACCGGATCCGTCCCACGAGAAAGGGGTTGCCTCCCCGCCCGAAGACGGCGGAGAGCTCCGCGCGCCGGACCGGATGGTGGCGGAATCGTTCGGCGACGCGGAACAGGAGCCGTCCCTCGCGTCCGAGCGCGAGAAGAAAGACGCGGACGGTCGTGGCGGCGAGAGCCACAAGGGAGAGAAGGACGCCGGCCAGGTAGAAGAGAGCGCCTCCCGACAGGCCGTAGAGTGCGGTCGCGCCATCCCGGAGCGCGAGACGGAACGGCACGAAGAATGCGCTCGTGGCCAGGATCTGGACGAGGAGGAGCGGGACGAAGAGGAGGAGCAGGTAGAGGTCCTTCCGGAAACGGGCCCGCTTCTCGTCGTCAAGCCTCAGCTGTGCGAGAACGGGGTTGTCGGGGAGGCGCATCTCCTTGCGGAGGAGGTCGGGCCGGAGTGGCGCGGAGTCGAGTGGCACCGGGTCCTCCCGGTGGTTCGCCACCGCGAAGGCCGTGGAGAGCCCGAGCGAGAGGAGGGAGAGGAGCCCGAGAAAGAAGTGCGAGAGCCGGGACGTCGAAAGACGCTGGTCGTGCCGGTCGAGGACCTTCCCGAACGGTTCGGCGGCCGGCCCGCGCGAGCGTACGTAGAGGTAGGCCTCCTCGTCCGAATAGTCCGAGAGGGCGGCGAGCGGCCAGACCGAGGCGTTCCCGACGACCGAGAGCCAGAGCGGCGGACGGTTCCGGACGACGTCTTCCGCGCGCGGGCTGAAGAGCTGCGGAAAGGGCGGGCCGTACTCCACGAGCGCGTCGTCTCGTCCGACGAGGACGAGGGCGGCGTTGAAGAGGCCTTCGGCCGCTCCGCTGGGGAACTGGAAGAACTCGGTCGGCGTGGCGTCGGGCGTCCAGGTCTGGTTCCGGTTGTAGAGGGGGTAGGTCGAGGCGACGAGCATTCCCCGCAGGAAGGGGACGTACTTCGGGTGGGACAGGAGGAGGTCGCTCTCGGTCGTGAAGAGCGTCACCCCCGGGCAGTTCAGCGCGAGCTGGCGCGCGAGGAAGAGCTTGTCCCTCACATCGCTGGCGACGATCCCGACGTACTGGATCCGGAGCCGGGAGAGCGTCGCGAAGATGGCGGCGAGCGACAGCTCGTCCGAGGCGTTCGTGAGGTCCGACACGGAGGGGACGGCGTCGCGGCGCCGCCCCGCGTCCTCGAGCGAGAGATCGAGCGTGGTGCGCGGGCCTGCAAGGGCTCCCGTGCCGTCGCCGAAGGGCTGGAGGAGCTTGTCGCGCTCGTAGGCGGCGCGGAGCTGCGAGATGTGCATCGGAAAGACGATCGAGGTGCGCGGCTCACGGAGAGGCGCCGACGGAGACGCCTCCGGGGCGTCCCTCTCCGTCTTCTGGCCGTACGCGGTGTTCGACTCGGTCAGCAGGGCCACGAAGTTGAAGTCGACGCCGAGATCCGCGAGATAGCGGTAGAAGCGCTCCGTCGAGACGTGGTCCGGAATCACCGTGGCGTTGAAGGTCGCGCGAAGCCCCGTCGTCGCGTCGGCAAAATCGAGGACCCTTTTGTTCGCGGCACGGGTAGCGCTCCCGGAGACGATCGTCACGGTGGCCGGGCCCGCGGAGCGGGCCCAGCTCTGGAGCGTGAGGCGGAGGGAGTAGGCCGAGCCCGAGAAGAAGGGGCCGAGAAGGGAGATCTTCGGCGGATCGGAATCCCCGCCGGCGGCGTGCTCGGCGATGATCCGGGCCTCGTCGAGGGCGAGCGTCAGCGAGGCTCGCTTGACGCCGGAGATCGGCGTCTCGCTGACGAGGTAGACGACGAGGAGGCGGACGTCCGGATCGTCGCCGGGGCGGGCGGGGGGACGGACCCGCCGGAAGATCAGGACGCCCGGGAGGCGTTCGCGCCCCGGACGCCGCGCGGCGACCGCACTGCCTCCCCGCGGAGCGCGGTCCGTCCAGGGCAGCGTGTAGCGGTCGAGGAGGTAGTCGTTCACGCGGACGGCCCGCTGCAGGGCGTCAAGCGTCCGGTCGAAGGCGTAGTCGAGGATCGAGTCGACGGGATCGGGAACCGTGACGACGAGGGCCGAGACGGGGATGGCCGCTTCATCGAGCCGGAGGAGGACGCCCTTCAGGGACCGGGAGTCGGCTCTCTCCGCGGGAGGAAGAAACCAGGTCAGAAGGGGCGCCGCGATCTCCGGGACGCTCTCCGAAGGTACGACGGTCGGGGACGGCGCCGGCGTGGGCGTTGGGACTGCGGCGGCCTCGCTCGCCTTCGGGGCCTTTCGGCCTCCCGCAATGGGGACCGCGAAGATGCTGGCGATCGCCAGGAAGAGGACGGCCAGAAGGCTGTTGTTCCGGTCCGTCACGCGGTCTTCCCAGCGGACGGCGCCGGCCCGAGGAGGGTTTCGGGGGAAAGGGGACGGCCGCCGAGCGATTCACAGAAGGTCGAGCCGACAACCTCGCCCAGCTTCCGGTAGCTTTCCCACTGCGCCTCGTCGAAGAACTGGTCGCTCGTCGGTTCCTGCGGGAACTTCTCGTGCCCGGCACGGTACTCGAGAAGGTCGAGCGGCTCGTCACCGATCAGCGTCGGCTTCAGCACGACGAGGACCCCGCGGCTCCCGTCCGGGTAGCTGATCCGGGCGAGGGCGGCGTGCTTCCGGGCGAAGCCGTTCGCCGGGTCCCGGCGCAGATCCGGCAGCGGGCCGAAGAAGCGCCCCGCCGGGTCGTCGGTGAGGTCCTCGCCCGACAGGAGGGAGATCTCCGTCTGGAAGTCGAGCCGCGCCTTCCGGACGAGGTTGGCCAGGTCGCCGAACTGCTCGTCGGGGTCGGCGCCGTCGTCGCAGAGGACGATGAGCGGCACCCGGCGGCGGATCAGCTCGTAACAGGCGGTGTTCTCGAAGTGGCCGCCGTCCGAGATGTACCAGCGGCGCGAGTTCGGGCCCGGGAAGCGGGCGAGGAACTCGTCGAGGAGGTGCATCTGGACCGGGAGGAGACGCGCGAGGAGGAGGTGCGCCTGCCCGGACCACGTCGGTGCCGACCGCCCGGCCCGGGCGGCCGGGTCGATTCCCGAGTCCCACCAGTAGCCGAGGCGGACGTTGAAGACGCCGCAGAGGAGGCTGAGACCGAAGTTCGTTCGCGAGCCGAGTCCGGTCGAGAAGGCGGCCCCGGAGAGGGAGATCCACGTCTCGATCGGGAGCGACTCGGCGAAGAGGAGGTCTCCGGCCGGCGGGGTGAAGATGGCATATTCGCTCCGGGACGCCTCGAGCGGCCTGAGACAGAACCGCCTCCACGTATCGGGGACGCGGAGCGCGTGCGACCGCTTTCCGGCGGAGAGGGCGAGCGGTCCGACGGCCATCGCCAGACCTTTTCGGTCCCGCTGTTCCACCTGGCTTTTTCCCGAGACCGTCTCGTTGAGCGTCACGTTGACGAGATGAAGCGGCCCGCCCGCCAGGTCGGGGCGGTACTCGTCGAGGCTGAGGCCGTCCGCCGAGAGCGGCTCGGTGACGTTCTCGCCTCGCCCCTTCCACCTCTCCGGATTCGACGCGCCGAGGTAGGCGCGCGCGAGGCGCGCGCCATAGAGCGCCTGGAGCGACGACTGGTTCAGGAAGGGGAGGGTCCGCCCGAAGAGAAGCGTCAGAGCGATGCCGAGAGGGAAGACCCAGGCGTAGACAGCTCCGGCGCCGGGCGACGGCGAGAGGGTTCCGAAGCCGGAGGCGACGCCGTACGAGAGAGCCGAGAAGCCGGTGAGAAGGGCCACGACGAGAGCGAGGGAAGCGATCCACGCCATCGCCGAGGCCGGAAGAGAAAGCCGCTTCCCGGCGGCGTGCTCGGAAAGATACGTTGCCAGCTTCCGGCCGAAAAGGGCGAGAGCGCCGAGGCCCGAGGCGGAGAGGGCGCTCTTCCAGGCGCCGAAGGTCGCGACGACGTCGAAGCGGTTCCTCGCGAGAGAGGCATAGAGCGTGGCGCCGAAGGTATCGAGGAGGGCGAAGGCAAGGGTGCCGAGTGCCGCGATCAGTGTCCCTTTGAGCTGGCGCGAGAGCCGGTTGTTCCGGGCGAGGTCGTCGGGGGGATCCCCTGTCCTGGAGAAGAGAACCGCCACCGCGGCAATGACAGCGACGGATGCGAGGAATGAAACGTCCGTCGCGGGGACGAGCCCGGGGTTCGTCCACGAGACCAGAACAAGGGCGGACGTCGCGGCGAGGACGAACCAGCCCCCGACAACCGGGCGCCTGTACCACGGTGCGCCGGACGCTCCCTGCTGTCCGAGCCAGTAGGCCCAGCCGATCGGGATGGACAGAAAGAGAAAGACGAGGGCCGGAAGGGCGAGCCAGTCGCTCCAGAGGACACCCGCGGCCGCCGGCGAGAACGGAAATGCGCCGGCGCGGCGGAGAAGAACACGCACGCCGTGGGCGGCGAGGAAAAGCGTCAGGACGAGCGTCGCGAGGACGACATGGATCGAGACGGTGTTCCGGAGGACGACGGCTCCGGCGAGGAGGAGGTCTCCGGCACCGTTCGGCGAAAGGTACCGGCCGTTCTCCCGAAGGAAGGAAAGGGGCTTCGACCGCGGCTCGCTCAGGATCCGCTCGACGAGGTCGGTCGTCCTGAGCTTCGTGTCCGGGGACGGCCGGACGATCCGGGGCAGGGCGGCGCGTAGTTCCTCCTTCGGCCGGGTGTAGAGCCGGCCGAGGAAGGAGCCGACGTACCCGCCGCCGGAGACCGTCGAGAGGAAGTCGAACCGCCGGAGGAGGCCGTACCGCGCGAAGGCCTGCAGGACGCCGAGGGAGAAGGTCGCGCTCCGGATGCCACCGCCGGAGAGAGCGAGTCCGGCCTTCGGGCCACGCTCGTCGGGGATCCCGGCCGCGGCACGGCGGCGCGCGACGAGCCCGGCCTCGAGGGCCTCCAGCTCGTTCGGAATGGCGGGAAGGCTCCCGAGCGTCCCCGAGGGGAAGTCGTCGCGCCGGCTCACGACCCGCTCCGGCTACTTCTTTTTCTTCTTCGGGTAGATCTTCGCGATGAACTTCTTGTCGCCCGGCGAGAGGTCGGTGTTCTCCGGCAGCACGAGATGGTCGAGCGTCAGCTCCGTCGGGAACGAATAGAGCATGATCGACTTCGGGTCGAATTTCGTCGCGTTGAGCTGGTCCATGGAGTACTTCTCCACGACGTTCGCGTCGATCTCCTCCTTCGACCAGTTGTTCGGGGGCCCGCTGAAGTACTTGTAGACGGCCGGCAGGTTCCACTTGATGCCGCCCTTCGGGTTCTGGTGCTCGTGGATGGCCGACAGCGCGTGCCCGAACTCGTGGACCACGACGCGCCGGTACTCGACGTCGTCGGTGTCGTCTTCCAGCCAGCCGAAGTTCATCGTCGGCTCGTTCACCGGGAACTCCTCGGTGACGAGGGAGTCCGTCCCGACGGCCGACCAGGAGCCGTCGTCGGCCTTGAAGGAGATCCGGACCTCCGCCTTCGACCCCGCGGAGAAATTGAAGGAGATGTTCGCGTAAGCGCACCACATCTCCGCGAAGCGCTGGACCTTCTTCTTCTGGAGGACGCTCCCGTCGAGGAACCTCACGCCGAGCTTCCGGCCGTTGGGCCACGTCTTTCCCGTCTGGATCGCCATCTTCAGCGGATGCGCCGAGACGCCCGGGAGACGCGAGATGTCGGGGCGGTTGGCGGGGTTCTCCGAGATGGAGAGGGCGGCCGCCCGGACCTTCCGATGGAGCGGGATGATCCGGTCGAAACAGATGTGGATGGGTTTGGCCGGCATGGAATCCTCCTGACGTCGATAGAGACACGTCCGACCGGCGGGGCGGGCCGCCGGAAGTTGAGAACGCTTCTCTACAAAGTGGGGGGTACGGCCGGGAAGGTCAAGGGGTCGGGGGCGGCCAAAGGTGGCCGTAGCGGCCAAAAGGCCCCGTTTCCCCGGCGCGCAGCCTCTTCCGGAGCCCGCTCGCCGTGCTGCGGAACTCCCGCCGCATGTAGCGGGCGAACGTCTGGGCGGACGAGAAGCCGAGCCGAAGGGCGATCGAAGCCACCGGCAGGCCGCCCGACAGGAGCCGGAGGGCCTCGTCGCGGCGGCGCGCCTCGAGGAGGTCGGCCAGGCGGAGGCCCCGTTCCTCGAAGCGGCGACGGAGCGTGCGCTCCGGGATCCCGAGCGAACCGGCTCCGACGCGGATGCCGAAGCGGAGGAAGAAGAGGACGCCTTCGTCGTCGAGAAGATGAAGAAAGAGGGGATTCGGCCGCGTCGCGCCGCCCGCCGCTGCACGGAGTGGGGCAGAGAACCCTTTCCTCGACCCTGGCAACATGCGGGCCTCCTCGGTCTCCCGGGCAGACGACGACGACAGAATGCTAGAAGAAATTCCGAAGGGAAATCAACCGCGTCTCCGGGGCACGGCGTCCGGAAGGCCCGGAAGGCGGGCGGAGAGCCACCGAACGATCGTCTCCTCGGCCCAGTAGACGGCGCGTCCCGGCGAGGGGCCCGAGACGAAACCGACGTGCCCCCCGGCCTTCGCGAAGAGAGATGTGACCGCGGGTGACGCGGCGGCGCGGACCCTCGAAAGGACCTCCGCCGGGACGAACGGGTCGTCTTCCGCGCTGATCAGGAGGGCCGGAGTCGAGATCTTCCCGACGAAGGAAAGCGAGCTCGACCTCGCGTAGTAGTCGTCGGCGCCGGCGAAGCCATGGAGCGGTCCGGTCGCTGCGTCGTCGAACTCCCGGAACGTCGTCGCGGCGAGCATCCGCGGGAGGTCGATCCGCTCCTTGGCCTCCGGAAAACGGTCGGCGAGGTCCTTCACCTTGGCCTTCAGCGTCCGGAGGAAGACGGCGACGTAGAAGGGGCCGGCGCCACTTTCCAGGAAGCGGGCTCCCGCGGCGAGGTCGTACGGGACGGAGATCGTCGCGGCGGCGGAGAGAAGCGTCTGGCCGGGGTGCTCACCGAGCCACTTCAGGAGGACGTTTCCGCCGAGCGACGCCCCGGCGGCGACGAGGGGCGTCCGGGGCGCCCGGCGGTGGAGGAGCTTCAGGACGAGGTCGGCGTCTCCCGTCTCGCCGGAATGGTAGAAGCGCGGTCGTCCGTTCGGGAGCATCGCCCCGAGGTCGTCGGGGGGGCGCGCGCAGGAGCGGAAGTTGAGGATCGTGACGGCGAAGCCCGCGCGCCGCGCGAGGGCGGCGATCCCCTGGATGTAGACGGAGAAGGAACTCCCTTCGAGGCCGTGGAGGAGGAGAATGCGCGGCGCGTCGTCGGCGTCGACGTGGTCGAGGACCAGCTCGTCGCCGTCGGGCGTCGGGACGATCTCGCGCCGGAGCGGGACGAGCCGCCGCGGCCGGGCGAGCCGGCCCCACATCGACTGCGGATGCGGCCCCGGGAGCCACCAGGCCGGTCGGAAAGGCTCCGGTCCGCCGGCACTCACGGGCGCTCGACGATCTCGAGCCGGTTCTCGATGTCCGAGACGAGCAGCTTCTTCTCCGGGAGGAGGACGAGGCCCACCGGCTTGTCGAAGGACGGCCCGCCGGGGCCCGCCTTGATCGACGTCTTGAGCGCGCCGTCGGGCGTGAAGGCCCGGACCTCGTGCTCGAGCGGAACGGTCACCCAGAGGGTCCCGCCCGGCTCCACGGCCACGTAGGGTTCGGAGAAGACCGTTCGCTTCCAGCCGGGAACGGGGATCGTCTTCAGGAGCTTTCCGTCCCGGTCGAATCCGCAGAGCCGCGCGTTGCCGTTGTCGCAGACCCAGACGACGCCCGCGCCGTCGACGGCGATTCCCTGCGGGTCCTGGAGCTGTCCCGGCGCGCTGCCGCGGCCGCCCCACTCGGCTTCCTTGTTCCCGTCGGCGTCCGAGCGGACGACGCGGCCGTTCCCCGTGTCGACGACGAAGACGGAGCCTCTCGAGTCGACCGCCACGCCGCGCGGCCCGAAGAACCCGTGATTCCACTCGCGGAGGTACTTTCCGGCCCCGTCGAAGACCTGGACGCGTGAGTTCCAGGTGTCGGCGACGTAGACGCGGCCCGCCCTGTCGACCGCCACGTCGCAGGGGTCCTTGAACTCGCCCGGGGCGCTGCCGCGACGTCCCCACGCGAGCAGGGGCGAGAGGGACGGACCGAGCTTCTGGATCCGGTTGTTGACGAAGTCGGCGACGTAGATGTTGCCCGCCGCGTCGCGAGCGAGGCCGCGAGGCTGGCCGAACCGACCCGGCGCGTCCGCCGGGGGACGCGGACCCTCGTCGGCCGCCGCGCGGGGGGTTTCGGTCGGGGCCTCGGCGAGGCGCTCGATCGTCAGGACCGGCGTGGACCCGGCGAAGATCCCCTTCACCGCGAAGATCGTGACGGCGGGGTTCTCGTAGACGGGGAATAGGAGGTCGCTCCACTCCCGGAAGCGGGCGAGGTTCCCGCCGCCGGGGGCTCTCCGCTCGAGCGGCCCGACGTAGAGGAGCGCGACGCGATAGCGTTTCAGGATCTCCTCGACCCTCGTGCGGTCGGCGGCGCGGTAGACCGTCTCGACGTCGGCCTTCCGTCGCTCGACCTCGGCGCGCGAATGGCTCCGCTGCTGGACGTGATAGTCCCAGCCGATGACGATCGGGAGGCCCGTGTTCATCGAGACGCGGCCGAACTCGCCGTACGAGGGCCCCCAGGCTTCGCACAGGACGGGAATGCCCGGGACGGCCCGGTTGAGCCAGTCGTACGCGGCTTTCTCCGCGGGGTCGAAGCGGTCGAGGTACGCGGTCCCGTCGAGCGTCCCTCGCGGGCCGTTCACCCGGTTGACCGAGACGGCACCGACGGTCGCGGCGAGCGACGTGATCGCGGCGAGGAAGGCGACGGCGACGAAGACGGCGCGCCGGACGAGGCGCCCGGGACCCGCGTCGGCCGAGAAGAGCCGGGCCAGGATGGCGCCCCCGGCGATCGACAGGAGGAACCACGTCTCCAGATAGAACTTGAAGAGCGTGTTCATCCGGTCCCAGACGAAGACCGTTTCGCAGCCGGCCCAGACCGCGAAGGAGAAGGCGGCGATAGCGAGCGGCAGGCGGTCTTCCGCGAGCGTTCCCCGGCGAAGGACGAGAACGAGCCCGAAGACGAAGAGGGCGAGCGCGAACGTCCGGACCGGCGCCGCCGTCGGCGAGCCGGCGCGCCAGGCGAGGGCGAAGACGACGAAGAGGAAGAGGAGCCCGAAGAGCTGCCGCTGCCCGCGCGTCAGCCGCGTCTCTCCGGAACGGGCGAGGATCGAGGAGCGGAGCGCCCCGAAGAGGAACGGCACGGTGACGGCGAGAAAGAGCCCCCAGACCTCGAGGAAGGCGAGGGGCCGCGCGTACGGCCCGACTTCGAGCCCCCAGTTGCGCGGGGGGGGCGTGAAGTGGGCCCAGAACGGCCGGTAGAGGAGCCAGGCGGCGCCGAGGACCGCGGCCGCCGGAAAGACGACGCGGGTCACGAGGCGGGCGAGCCGTCGTCCGAGGCCGGCGTCACGCTCCGACCACCACCACGAGAGGCCGAGGAGGAAGAGGAGGATGCCGACGTAGGTCGGGATGCTCCAGCCGTTCGTCACCTGGATCGCGCCGAGCAGGAGCCCTCCGAGCAGGAAAAGCGTGGCGCGCCCGGCGCGCGACGGAAGCTCGGCGCCGCGCGTCAGGCCGAGCAGGAGGAGCGCGACGAACCCCGCCGTGAAGGGCATGACGAGTGCGTGGGCGTGCAGGTCGGAGAAGAGGAAGGTCCAGAGCGGGTACTCGTTGATCGTGTTCGGAATGACCCGCGAGCTGTCCCAGAAGACCTCCCAGAGCCCGGCGCGGCGGTGCGCGAGGAGGAAGAGCCCCGAGAGGTTCCCGGCAAGAATCCCGAGTGCGACGGTCCAGAGGCCGCCCCGCCCCCCGGAGAGGAAGGTTCCCGCCGCGTAGAGCGCGGCGGCCGCGAGGCCCGCGACGAGGGCGAGGCCGGCGTTGAACATCACGGCGGGCGCGATGTCGAGCGCCTTGCCGACGGCGGCGACGACGTAGTGGCCGAAGTAGGTGTAGGAGAGGGGCGCGCCGGAGAGCCACGGCTCGGGGGGCGGGAGGTACGCCGTCCGGTACAGGGCGTTCAGGAACGAGAAGTCCATCGGCTTCTCGCCCCAGTAGATCTCGGGGTTCAGGGCGCGCAGGACGAGGAAGAAGAAGAACGCGGCGCCGAACACGAGATCGGTCCGCCGGAGATCCCCGGGTCGGCCGAGCGCGCGGCGCCTCCAGACGAACGCCCCCGCGGCCCCGAGAGCGAGCGCGCTGCCGAGGAGAACCGGCCGTTCGAACCGCGCGGCGCCCAGCGACACGAGAAGCCACGGGACGAAGGCGAAGAGAAGGACGCCGACCACCTTGGAAAGGGCGTAGAGACCGGGGCGCGGCCCCAGCGCCGCGGCCAGGAGCGCCCAGGTGGCAAGGCCGAGCCCTTCGGCGAGGAGCAGGACGAGAAGCGTCGCGAGGACCCCGCTCCGGACGGCGCCGAGGCCCCGCCCGGGCGCCGCGGAGGCGGGGGCGTCGGCCCGCGCGAGGAGCAGCTGGCTTCGCGAGAAGGAGCGCGACGGCAGCGCGGTCAGGATCTTCCCCTCGATCGCCTCCGCGGAGAGCCGGCCGCGGTTCTCGAAGAAGAGGACTTTCGGGTGGTCGTAGATGGAGAACGACTCGTCGGCCAGCTCGTCGGGGATCGAGATCCCGGCGAGGGACGGGCGCGACGCGACGTCCTTCACGAGGACGAAGCCGAGATCGCCGGAGAAGAGGAGCTGGAGGTAGTTGTTCGTCAGCGGAAATTTCTTCGGCGCGCGGGTGACCGCGCCATAGATCCGCTTGGTCTGGAAGACCACGACGTCGGCCGTGGCCAGCTCGCGCGCGAGCCGGGTGATCTTGGCGGGGGAATCCTCCTCGTAGTAGCCGAAGTCGACGATCCGGTAGCGGTCCGGCGAAAGCCCGGGAAGAGGGAGCGGAAAGCCCTCGTCCCAGTGCTGCGCGACGACCTTCTTCCCCGGCGCGACGTGCTCGTAGAACCAGCGAGAGGCCGCCACGGGCGTGAAGGGACGCGCGTAGATCGAGAGAAAGGCGAGGGCCCAGAGGGCCGTTCCCGCCACGACGGCGCCGCGCACGATCCGCCCGCGCCGGCTTTGCCCGGCCAGATCCGTGAGCGCCGTCGCCGCCCAGAGCGCGAAGAACGGGTAGAGGGGCAGGAGATAGCGCGGGAACTTCACGTCGAACGAGGCCGTGACGAGGAAGTAAGGGACGGCCCACGCGAGGGCGACGGTCTCGAACGGGGTCCACTGCCGGAAGCGGCGGGCGAGCCGGAAGGCTCCCCAGAGCGCCGCGAGGCCGAGGAAGGGGCCGAGGCCCCAGAGGACGATCTCTTTCAGCTCGTAGAAGCCCTTCGCCGTGCCGATGTACTGGTTCGTGTAGGGAAGGGCTCCCGCCGAGCGGACCATCCGGCTCTGCTCGAGGACGTCGTGCGAGAAGCGGGCGAAGTCGAGGAACGCATAGGGCTGCGCGAGAGCGAAGGCGGCGAGCCCCGTCCCGGCGGCGGTCGCGAGGAGGACGGCCGCCTTGTACGGCTCCCGCTCGGCGCGGAAACGGAGCCAGACCGCCACGGCGACGGGGAGGAGAAGAGGCGCGGCGCTCACCTTCGTGGCCAGGGCGAGGCCCGCCGCGACGCTGCCGAGGAGGAGATGCCTGGGGCGGCCCTCTTCGGCGTAGCGGCCGACGAGGACGAGAGTGAGGAGGACGAGGAAGGTCAGGGGAATGTCATTCGTCGCGAAGTGTGCGTTCTGGAGGTGCAGGACGGAGAGCGCCAGAAGAAGCCCCGAGAGGAGCCCGACGCTTTCGCCGTACCGACGCCGCGCGGCCAGGACGAGGAGCAGAACGGTCGCCCCGCCCCAGAGCGCCGAGAGCGCGCGCCCCGTGAAGATGGCGCCGTCGTAGGAGGCGAACCACGGGTTCAGGAGGGCCAGCGGCGCCGTGGCCGCTTTCGTGACGTAGAAGGGGAACGACCCGTACGCGAAGAACTCGGGATTGAGCTTGGGCGGGTGGAACGAGAGGCGAAGGACCGCGTTCGCGATGGCCCGCTCGTCCGGGTGGAAGTAGTGTCGCTCGTCGAAATCGATGCCGAAAACGCGCACGGCGATCGCCAGGGCGAAGATCGCGAGGAGCGCGCGGCGCCGCATCGTCCGACAAAGATACATCGCGGCGGAGCGGCAGGGCGCGTCGGGGCTTCTAGAATGGGATCCTCTTGACGTCGGAGACGCCCGCCGCCGCCTCGACCGGCCGCGTGAGCCGCGCCGCGGCGTGGCTCCCCCTTGTCGCGGCCGTGGGGGCTGCATCGGTGGCCACGGCGGTGGTCCTCGCGTCGGGAAGCCGTGCAGCCGCGCGCGGGGAGCGGGTCCTCGCGGGGCTCGACCCGATGTTCCTCGGGTTCCGCCGGCGCGCGCTCCCTCTTCTGGAGTTTGCTTGGGAGCGTCGCACGGGGCTCGGGGCCGTCGCCATCGCCGCGTGCGCGGTCCTCGCCCTTCTCGCGCTGCGGAAGGGCGTCCGGAGCGGCGCGCCGCTGGCGCTCGGGGCGGCGGCGGCCGCCCTGGCGACCGGAGGCCAGCTTCTTCTCGTGACGGGGCGGTTCACGGTCGGGTGGCTTCTCTACGGAATGGGCGTCGTGGCGGCTGCGGCGGCCGGTGCCCTGGCGCCGCTCGCCAGCCTGCCCGCCGTGCCGGCGCTCCCGCGTCCGGGCGACCCGTCCGGCCCGAAGGAGCGGGCGGCGACGTCTCCGGGGTGGGGGGAGTGCGCCGTCCTCCTCTCCCTTCTGCTCCTGGCCCTCCTCACCCGGGCGTGGGCGCTCAACGAGCTGCCGGCCTCCTTCGACGCCGAGATGATCTCCGCGCAGACCCAGAGCCGGACGGCCTTCGGGCTCTCGCAGTTCGTGAGATCCGAGTTCGTCGGGACGAGCAACGGCATCGTCACCCCGTTGACGAACCGGGCCGTCTACGCCGCGCTCGGCACCTCGATCACGTCGATGCGCGTGACGGCCCTCCTCTGGGGGCTCCTCGCCGTCGGGCTCTTCTGGGCGCTGGCGCGGCGGCTCCTCGGCGGGATCGGGGGACCGGCGGGAGTCACCCTCCTCTTCGTCACGGCCCCGGAGCAGCTCTTCTGGTCGCGCAGCGAGGTCTCCATCTTCGCGCCGATGGCGGTGATCGGGCTCCTGTTCGCCCACGCGGGGCTCTCGATGACGCGACGCTTCGGTGCGGGCCCGGTTCTCGTGGCCGCGCTCCTGACCCCCGTCTCCCGCTTCTTCTACACGGCCGCGCACGTCCTGGTGATCTACCCGCTCCTCCTGGCAGGGCACGGCGCTCTCGCCGTCCGGGGCGCGGCGCGCCGCGCCCTCGCGGCCTTTCCCGTTCTCGCGCTGGGGATCGGCCTCTGGATCGCCAGCGTCTCGGCGGCGCAGGCGGTCGTCTCGGGGCACTTCACGTTCGTTCACCCCGCGCGCGTCCGCGGCGAGGCCGTGTGGCGTGCCAGGCTGCCGGCCGAGGCCGGGGTGGTCGAGGTCGCGACGGCTCAAGGCCGTCGGCTGCTCGGAAACCTGCAGAGCGTCGCGGCGGGGCTGACGTATCACGAGAGGTTCTCGACGCACTGGACGCAGCGCGCGGTCCTCTCGCCCCCCCACAACACGACGATCGGGATGGGCCTCGCGATTCTCGCGGCCGCGGGGCTCGGCTGGCTCCTCGGGCAGCCCCGGGAGCGGCCCTCGGCGCTCCTCCTCCTCTGGCTCGCCCTCGGACTTCTACCGGGGTGTCTCTCGGAGGAGCCTGACGCGCGCCGGAACTCGGTGATGTTCGCGCCGCTCATCCTCTCGGCCGGGATCTTCGTCGTGGCTCTCGTCCGCCTCGCCCGCGAGCGCGCCGGGCGCGCGGGAGCCATCTGGGCGGCGGGTCTCGGGGGCGCCTCCCTCCTGGGCGTCGCGGCGGCCGGTCTCGCCTCGCATCTCCTTCTCCCCGTCGCCCCCCTCGCCGCGGACCAGCAGATCCGCTTCGCGGCCCCGCTCTTCTCAAACGGGAGCACCGTCCTTCACGGACTCTTCTACCGGGAGGGTAAGACGATCGCGTTCGGCCAGCTCGACCGCCTCCTTCCGGCCTCGGGCCCCTGCTATCAGTTCATCGAGCGGGACGATCTGCTGCAGGCGGTCTTCGCTCCGACCTGCGATTTCCACGAGGAGGTCTTCCAGCTGACGCTCCCGCCTCGGGTGATCGCCGCCCGGAGGGCAGCCGCCGCGCCACAGCGGATCTCCTACCTCGTCACGGGCCAGCCGTGGGGCCGGCGTCTTCTGGAACTCCTCCGGGCCGTTCACCCCTCGGCACGGGTGAGGGAGGAGCACTTCCCGGCCGCCTCCGAGACGCTGTTCGCCATCGAGACCGGCCGGGCCGAGCTCGAGGAGGCGCGGCAGCCGGACGTGAAAGACGGCGTGACCTCCGGAGGCTTCCTGCTGCCGCGGGACGGCTGGTGGGAAGTGGCCATCGAGCCCGCCTGTGCCGGCGCCCGCCTGGCGATCGGCGCGGAGGGGTGGGACGGCCGGGGAGAGCGGCCTCTCCTCGCGGGAATCCAGACGTTCCGCCTCGTACGTCCTGTCTCCTGCGGCGGGCCGGCCCGGCTCGTCCTCCGCGACGCCAGAGACGGGGGGCGGCTGGAGCCGGTTCTCGTGGCGCCGCGGGTGGCGGCGCTTCCTGAGGCGCGCGCCCCCGGAGCGGTGGCGATCTCGGGATACGGAGCGGCCACGGCAGTCTTCCGATTCCCGTTTCTCCCGTCCGACGTGGGCCGGGACCGGACGGGACGACTCTGGGCGCTCGGCATGAACGAACTCGCCTGGCAGCTCGTCGCCGTCGAGGTCGGAGGACGCGAGGTCGGAAAGGCCCGCCCCGATCTCCCGCGCGATCCCAGCACCGGGACGCTCGCCCTCTCCCCGGAGGGCGGGGCGGCCGTCCTTTCGCTCAACGCCGTGGAGTTCTACGACGCGGCGCTCCGTCGGACGGCTCGCTGGGAGCTTCCTCCCGGCGTCGTCGCGTCCGATGCGCTCTTCCTTCCGGACGGGCGCCTCGTCGTCGTCACGAACCAGCACCGTCTCGACCTCTACACGCAGGACGGCCGGCTTCTGGAATCGTTCGTCTCGTGGGACGGAGGCGCGGGGCGGTTCGCCGCGCCCGTCGGCGTCGCGCTCAGCCCTTCGGGGCTACTCGCCGTCGCCGAGGAGACGGGCGACGTGGAGCTGTTCCGCCTTTCCCCGGACGGCTTTTCGCCCGTTTATCTCCGGACGCTTCGCCCCGAACCGGGCGCGGTGCCGTTCGCGAACGATCTCCGCGGCATCGCGTTCGACGGGCCCGACCGCCTTATCCTTCCCTACAACCCGGAGCGGCCGCCCCTCCTCCTCGATCTCGAGGGGCGGCGCCTCCTTTCGGCCACGCCGGAGGGCGACGTCTCGGCAAAGGGGTTCGGCTCCCCGTACCGCTTCGTCGGAACGCCGGAGAGCCTCTACGTGGTCGACCGGACCGACGCGGCGCTCTGGAGCGTCGCACGCCCGGAGCGGCGCTGAAGCGTCTCTTAAGATAGACGGATGCCTCCCGGATCC
Organism: uncultured Acidobacteriota bacterium; assembly: GCA_963801475.1. Classification (GTDB taxonomy): domain Bacteria; phylum Acidobacteriota; class Thermoanaerobaculia; order UBA5066; family UBA5066; genus DAOMFB01. The sequence goes on from CAWDEX010000002.1 coordinate 628,907, forward strand.
CGCCGCCCGGCCTGGGCCGTGAACGCCGCGCTCGCGGCGGGATCGCTGGTGGCTGGCCTCGCCGTCTGCGAGATCGCGGCGCGGATCCTCCTGCCGGCTCCACAGCGCGTGAAGCTCGAGACGGTCGAAAGGCCCGACTGGGCGAAGTTCACGCTGAAGGAGACGACCGAGGAGAAGTCGATCGACTCCGTCGTCCTCTTCGGCGGTCCCCACGGCGTGCGGCTCCGGCCCAACACGGTCGGGACGATCCGGCGCCACGCGCTCTCCGGCCTCGACGTCGTCATCCGCGTCAACTCGGTGGGGCTCCGGTACGACGAGCTGGGGCCGAAGGCGCCGGACGAGTTCCGGGTCCTCGTCCTCGGGGATTCGATCACCTTCGGCGACTTCCTTCCCGAAGCGGAGACCTGGACGCGGCGGATGGAGGCGCTGACGAAGGGACGGCCGAAGGCGATCCGCTTCGTCAATGCCGGCCTTCCCGGCGCGGGGACGCTGGAGGAGTTCTGGCTCTTCCAGGAGGTCAAGGACGTCGTTAGGCCCGACCTCGTCCTCGTCGGCATGTACCTGAACGACGCGCAGAACGCGAGCCAGTTCTACCTGAAGACGCTCGGCCCCCCGTGGGGACGGAGCCGCTTTCTGACTTGGGTGGCGGCGCGGCTGCAGCTTCTCGAGAAAGGATGGTTCCGGAACTCGCTGCCGGGCGCGATAGACCCGGCGTGGCGCGAGGAGTTCGCGGCCGGCCGGAAGCTCCGGACCGGCGACATGCTCCACACGCGCGACGGCTTCGACTTCGAGATCTACAACGCGTACATGGACTTCGGACTCGGCTGGAACCCGAAAGCGTGGCTCGAGATCGAGCGGATTCTCGAGTCCCTCGCTGCCGCCGTCCGCGGCGAAGGGGCGAAGCTGGCGGCCGGGCTCTTCCCGGTCCACATCCAGATCCTCGGCTCGGTCGACGACACCCGGCCGCAGGAGAGCGCCCGGGCGATGTGCGCCCGTCTCGGCGTTCCGTTCTTCGATCCGCTCCCGGCCCTTCGCGCCGACGAGGCCGAGCACCACCGGAAGCTCCTCTACGACCACTGCCACTACACGGCGGCCGGTTACAAGCTGCTGGCGCAGAAGACCGTGGCGTGGCTCGACGCGGAGAAGCTGATCCCGCCCCCATGAGCGAGCTCGTTCTGCCGGCGCCACGCCGCTCCGGGATCCGGCGTGCGCTTCCGGTCGCGCTCGCGCTCCTCGCGCTTCTCCTCGCGGGCGGGGGCGAGTACGTGATCCGCTCGGGGAACTCCTCGGGAATCGGCCTCGCGCTCTACCTCGCGGCAATCGCCCTGTTCGCCTGGAAGGCCTGGCCGCCTCCCGCCGCTCCCGGGGCGGCGCCGCCTGCAGCGGCCCGGCCCGGACTCCGCCTTGCCTTTCTCCTCGGCGGGCTTCTCGGCGTGGCGGCCCTGACGGCTCTGGAGCTGAGGCTCCTTCTTCGGGACGACCTGATGGGAGCCGAGGCACCCTGGGCCGCGGCGATTCTTCTCCTGCTTCTCGCCGCCGCCTTTTCGGGCTCCGTGACGGCGTTCGCACCCCAATGGAGTCTTACGCCGCTGGCGGGCCGGTTCCGGAAGACGGCGTTCGCCGCGGCGGTCGTGGCCATTCTCGTCCTCGCCGCCGTCACGCGCCTGCCGGCGCTCGACCGGATCCCGTACGGCATCAACGCCGACGAGGGCGACCAGGCGATGGTGGCGATCCAGCTCCTCCGGGGGACCCGCGACGACAGCCTGTTCGGCGTCGGCTGGTACCACATCGGGATGATGTACTTCCATTCCCTCGCGGCGGTGATGCGGTTCTCCGGCATCTCGATCGGCGGAGCCCGCGTCTTCGGCGCCCTCTGCGGCATCGCCACCGCCGGAATCGTCCTCGTCCTCGGGGTCCGGAACTTCGGGCGGCGGGCCGGGCTGCTCGCGGGGACGCTCGCCGCGACGATCGGGCCCGCGCTCCAGTTCTCCCGCGAGACGACGTGCGCCGGCCCGACGATCACGCTCTGGACGGCGAGCGCCGCGTTCTTTCTCGAGGCGGCGCGGACGGGGCGCGCATGGGCCTGGGCGCTGGCCGGCCTTTCGGGCGGAGCGTCGATCTACTTCTATCCGACGGGACGGCTCTGGGGCGTCCTGGCGGCCCTCTTCACCCTCGGCCTGATCGCCCGCGGCCCGCGGGGGACCCGTGGGCGGCTGGTCGCGGGGACGGCTCTCGCGGCGACGGCCGCTTTCGTCGTCATGACGCCGTTTCTCCAGATGATCGCCCGGAACCCGGGCCTTTTCGTCGTCCGCGCCCGCGAGACGAGCATCTTCGTGTCGGAGAATCCCCGGCGCCTCGGCTACTACGACCCGTCGTGGTCGACGGCGAAGCTGGTGGCCGTGCAGCTCGAGCATGCTGTCGGCATCCTCGATCGCTACCCGGACGGGAACTACTTCTGGCCGACCGGCAAGCCGATCCTCCCTCCGGCGCTCGCGGCCCTTACCCTCCTCGGCCTTGGCGCGAGCCTCCTGAAGGTTCGCGACGTCCGGTTTCTTCTCCTGTCGGCCTGGTTCTGGCTCGGGTTCGTCGGCGTCGTCGTGACCGTGGAGACCCCGAACCTCCACCGGATGTCCACGGCGGTTCCCGTTCTCGCGCTCTTCGCCGCGCTCGTCCTCGACGACACGGCGCGGCGCCTCTCCGCTCTGGCGGCGGGGCGCGCGCCGCGGGTCGCGGCGGCGATTACCGGCGGGATCGGGGCCGTGGCCGGCCTCGTCGTTCTGGCGCTGGCCGGGAGGGAGCTCGACTTCTATTTCCGCCATTACGCGAAGACCGACGCCTGGCCGTCTCCCCGCGCCGAGGGACAGGGAGTGGCGGCGATGGGGCCGGGAGCTTGGGCGCTCAGCCTCGGCCGCGAGTTCCACATGGCGAACTCGGGCTGGATCTACCTCTATGCGCCCGACGTCCTCCGGGGAGGCGTCCTCGCGCCGGGAAGCTACCTCCCGATCCCGCTTCCCGCGAACCGCGACCTCGGTTTCGTCGTCTACGCGCGCCAGCCGTTCTACCTCCCGCTCCTGAAGGAGATCTACCCGGGCGGGGAGACGATCCGCGTCACCCATCCGCCGGACGTCCACGTCTACGACGTCTACCGCGTTCCGCGGGCGACGTGGGCTGGCCGGCAGGGCGCTCTCGCGGAGCGCCCCGGGAGCGCGCCCGTTCGCGTCCCGGCGCTCGGCGCGCCGCCCCCGGGCGCCGTCCCGGGCCCGATGCGCTGGGCCGCCACGCTCCGGGTCCCGCGCTTCTGGAACTACGGCTTCCGGGTCGGGCCGGGCCCCGCCCGTCTCTCGATCGACGGCCGGCCGATCCTGGACCTGCCGCGCGGACGGGGGGAAGTCGCCGTGGCGGTCCACCTCGCCCAGGGAGAACACCATCTCGTCCTCGACGGAGAGGTGGACCGGAGGGGCGCCGGGCCGGCCGTGCGCTGGGCGATGGCGGACGAATCGGGCGCTCTGGGAGACGCCCCGGCCTGGGAGGCGATCCCCACGCCGAGGCTCGTCCCGGAAGCCTCGCCTCCGGGAGGTCTCTTCGTCCGGCTCCTCCACGAGGGACGCCCGGAGATCCGCCGGCGCGACCGGACGATCGCGACGGGAGGGATCGGTGAGGAGATTCCGTGGAGCGCCCCCTTCCGCGCGCTCTGGAGCGGGCAGCTCCGCGTCCCGGAGACCGGAACCTACCGGATGATCTTCGAAGCCCAGGGCGAAATCGAGCTGGCGCTCGACGGACGGGTCGTCTTCCGGAAGGAGACGAACGAAGGGGGCCGGGCGTCGGGCGACGTGGCGCTCACCGGGGGAACGCACGAGCTGGAGATCCGGTACGACGCCCGGAGCCTCCCGGGCTTCCTCGAATGGCGCTGGCGCCCGCCGTCGGGCATCGACTCCATCGTGCCGCCGTCCGTCCTCGCCCCGCCGCCGGGCGCGGGCGTCGGCCCTCCCGAGCCGATCGCCGTGATCGGGCCCGGCCCGCTCCAGCCGCGCGAGAAGCCGGTCGTCCTCCGCTGGTAGGCCCCGGCGGCCGTGAGTTATCCTCTTCGGCCGTAGCAGGAAAACCCGCGCCCGGCGGGCCGCGATGGTGAGGCCGGGGTGAAGAAGTCGACGCACAGAAGGTGGGCACGATGAGGAAGTTTCTTTGTGGTGCGGTAGCGGCCCTGATCCTCACGGCCACCAGCTGCGGTGGAAAGACCGAAGCACCGGCCGGGACCGGAGGGAGCGCGAAAACGGCCGCCGAGGTCCCCAAGCCCCCCGAAGCCGCAAAGTCTGCCGACGCTCCGAAGGGGCCCTACGTGACGAAGTTCCGCCTCGGGTCCTCGGCGGGGCCGGACGGCGTCGTCACGCAGGACGGAAGCGTCTTTGCGGCGGGCGAGACCGCCTACGCCTCCTTCGAGATCGCGAACACGCCGCCCGACGCGAAGATCCGGATTCTCTGGAAGCCCCAGCCGGACGGCCGGAACCTCGCCGAGGAGGAGATGCCGGCTCGCGCGGCCTACTCCGCGAAGGCCGACACGAAAGGCTGGCCGACGGGCGACTACGTCTTCCAGATCTACATCTCGAGCGAGACGCTGAACCGGCAGAACATGGGCCTCGGCACCGCCACCCTCAAGATCGTCAAGGACCGGCCCCGGTAGGGCGCCCGGCCGCCGGCCTGCGGGCGACGCGGGCGGGGTCGATGCGGTGATCGAGCGGCTGCGGAGAGCGCAAGGCCCCCGGGGACGCATCCGGCGCGTCCTCTACGCGGGATCCCTCCTCGCTGCTCTCGCGGTCGCAGGTCTCGGGCAGTGCGCCTTCGACGTCGGGACGGTCGGCGGGTGGTTCCGCGTCCTGGAACCGGAGCTCGCGGGCTGGCCGCGCGACACGCGGATCCTCCTCGGGGCCGGCCTTTCGCTCCTCGCCGTCTTCCTCTGGCTCCTCGGCGACCGTGGCCGCGCGGAGACCGACGACCTCGGATCCGCTCCGGCGGCCTCCGCCCCTCCGCCGCCGGCGCCCCGGGGCGCCGGAGCGGGCAGAATCCTCCTGGCCGCGGGCGTCTTCGTGGGTCTCGTGGGGGCGGCGCTCTTCGCGGCGAGGGGCGAGTCGGTCGCCTCAGACGTCCTCTGGGCGGTCTCCGTCGTCCTCGTGGTCGCGAGCCGGCTTCCGGAAGGCCTCCGGACGGGAGGCGAGGCCTCCCCGCCGTTCCGCGCGGTACACGTCGCTCTCCTCCTGGCTCTCCTTCTGGCCGGGTTTGCCCTGAGGTGGGTGCGGGTCGAGACGCTCCCGGAAGACCTCCATGGCGACATGGCCTACTGGGGGAACGAGGCGCGCCCCTACGTTCTCGGGGAGGAAAGGGCGCTCGTCGGCGTCGGCGACTCGGCCTTCCCGCGCCTCGCCTTCCTGCCGACGGTGCTTTCGATGGCGGTTTTCGGGGACGACCTTTACGGCCTCCGGATGACGGCGGTCGTCAGCGGTGTCGTCATCCTCGCGTTCACGTACCTGATGGTCTGGAGGCTCTTCGACCGCCACCGCCCGGCGGCGCTCTCGGTCGCGGTCCTCGCAGCGAACGCCACGCACGTCCACTTTTCCCGGAACCCCGCCAACCTCGACCCGTGGCTCTTCGGCGTTCCGGCGCTCTTCTTCCTCGCCGACGGCCTGAAGGGGCGTCGCGGCCTCTCGCTCGCCGCCGCCGGCGTCCTCGCCGGCCTCGCCTGCCAGATGTACTACTCGGGCCGGATCCTGGTCGTCCTGTTCGGGGCCGCCTTCCTCCACGCGGCTCTCTTCCGGCGGCGGTGGCTCACGGAGAACCGTGAGGGGCTCCTCGCGATGGCGGCGGCCTTCGTCCTGACGCTGGGTCCGAACGTCGTCTTCTTCGCGAGCCACCCCTACGTCTTCGCCACGCGCGGCCAGGAGGTCTTTCTCTTCAGCCCGCACGCCCTCGTCCACTCGATGTCGAAGTTCGGCGTGGCCACGGCCGGGGAGGTCCTGCTCGAGCACGTCCGGCGCTCGTTCCTCCTGTTCAGCTGCTTCAACGACACGAGCACGCAGTTCGGCTACTTCCAGCCGATGTTCAGCTCGGCCGTGGCGCCGCTGATGGTCCTCGGCGTCGCGGCGGCCCTCCGTCGCCCGAGATCCGCGGGCTCCTGGTGGCTCCTGTCGTGGACCCTCCTCGTCGTCACCCTCGGAACGGTCCTGACGATCGACGCGCCCTTCTACCCGCGCGTCGTCGGCGTCCTCTCGGCCGCGGCGGGCCTCGTCGCCCTCGCCCTGGATCGTCTCGGCGATGCCGTGGGCGCCCCCGAGGGACGCCCCGCGGGGGCGGTGTTCACGGCGATCGCGCTTCTCGCGCTCGGCGCGGCGGGCTGGAAGGAATGGACCACGTGGGCCGGGACGGTGGCGTCGAACGCCCACCTGGAGGGGAAGATCGGGCGGTTTCTCTACCACCTCCCCGGGAACACGGCCGCCTGCAACCTCTCGCATCTCGAGATGCGCGGGGCCGACGTCACGTTCCTCGCCTTCCCGCGCCGTGTCGTGACGCCGGGCGAGCCCGGGACAGCCGCGTTCGGCGAGTGCCCGGCGCCCCCCGTCGCGTTCGTCCTCGACCCCGGGGATCGTGAGACGCTGGCGCGCCTCGAAGGCCTTTGGAGGGGCGGAGCCGTCCGCGAGCATCGGAGCGACGGCGGGCTCCACCTCTTCACCACCTACCTCGTGCCGTCGGGGAGCCTGCCGCCTCCGCAGTCCGGTCCGGAGCCGCCCGCCGCGCGCCCGCCGGTGCCTTGATCCGCGGAGCGAAGAACGCCACGACGGGTTGCGGCGGCCGGCCGCCGTCCGGTAGCCTTCCTCCATCGAAAGTCCGCGGCCGCACGACGTCTCCTCCCCGCTCCCGGACCTGAGCCCCCGGCTGCCGGCGCTTCTCCTGCGCGCGATCCGTCCCGCACAGTGGACGAAGAATCTCTTCGTCGTCGCGCCGCTCCTGTTCGGAAAGGCCGTGACGGAGGCAGGCCCGGCGGTCCGGACCCTCTCGGCGGGGGTCGCCTTCTGCGGCGTGGCCTCGGCCCTCTACCTCCTCAACGACGTCCGCGACCGGGAGGCCGACCGCGCCCACCCCGTCAAGCGGCTGCGCCCCGTGGCCTCGGGGGAGCTCTCGACCCGCTCCGCCCTCCTCGCGTCGGCCGTTCTTCTCGCCGTTTCGGCGGTTCTTCTCGCCCTCGCGTCGCCGGCAGCCCTGCCGTGGGTCGGGCTCTACGCCGCCCTGACGGCGCTCTACTGCTTCGGTCTGAAGAGCGTCTCGCTCTTCGACGTCTTCGTCGTCGCAGCCGGCTTCGTCCTCCGCGTCCTGGCCGGCTCGGCGGCGGCCGGCGTGGCGGCGTCGCACTGGCTTCTCCTCTGCACCTTCTTCCTCGCCCTCTTCCTCGCCCTCTCGAAGCGGCGCGGCGAGCTGGCGAACCACGGCCCCGCCGGGCGTGCCTCGCTCCGGGAGGTGCCGGTCACTCTCGTGGAATCGCTCGAGAACGTCACGCTCGGGACGACGATCGTCTGCTACGCCCTCTACACCGTCTCGCCGGAGACCGTCGCCTGGTTCGGCACGGACCGGCTGCTCGTCACCGTCCCGATCGTCGTCTTCGGTATGTTCCGGTGGCGGCTTCTCGAGGCGCGCGGAAAAGGGGAGGACACGACGTCCGACCTCCTGACCGACCCGGGCCTTATTCTGACGATCCTCGCCTGGGCGCTCGTCTGCGCCGCCGTGATCTATCTGGTTCCCGGCCGGGGAGCGGGCTGACGGGGCGGGACCTCAGCGGGGCGGGGGTCCTTTCGGCCGGAACGCCTTCAGGTCGAGCTTCTGGCCGAGGAGCTTCCGGAACTCGGCGGGCCCGATCGAGGCCGCCTGCCGTCCGGTCTCGAACTCGATCCGGTCGATGACCGTCGCCCAGAGGTGCTCCCGGCGCGCGATTTCGTCGGCGTCGCGCACCCTGCCGAACTCCTGCACGTACTTGTTGTGGCGGCAGAGCATCCGGAAGGCGTCGAGCGTGTTCGGGCGTCGGATCGGAAGGCCGAGGATCCGGACGTCGTTCCCGACCTCGTGAAGCGGCTGTCCCCACTCGCTGTAGCCGCCGAAGATCGTCCCCAGCTTCTCGAGCGCATTGGCCAGCTTCGCCTCTCCCCCCTTCTCGAGGGCCGCTTTCACGAGGGGGAGCGTCACGTTGCGGAAGAGGGTCGGGTCGGCGAGGCGCACGTCGAGGCCGAGCTCCTCGTGCGTGATCCGGGCGATGTCCTCGGCGCGGATCCGGTTGTCGGTCGCGAGGTGGACGCGCTCGCCGATCGCCTCGGGCACCGTGAGGGCCGCGAGGATCCCCTCCACGACACGGTCGACCGGGACGAGGTTCATCTCGGCGGAGCGGTCGGACGGGAAGGCCGAGGCGATCGAGCCGATCAGCCAGGCCTTGCCGCGCCCCACGGCGTCGCCTTGCATGGCGTCCATCGCCTCCTTCGAGCGGCCGAACGCGTTGATCGGCGCGTTGACGACCTTCGTGTCGCCGTAGTTGTTTCCCGTCCGCGAATGCCCGATGACGATCGCCGGAAGGAGCTGCGCGACCCGGAGCCCCTTCTCGATGAGGGCGCGGTCCGTCTCGAGCGACGCCATGGCCTTCGTCAGCTCGTAGAAGTTGTTGTAGAAGGCGCGCGGGAAGACGAGTCCGCCCTCCTGCGCGATCGTCCGTTTCTTCCGCCCGTGGATGTACGACGTCTCGATGGCGATGTGGTGGATGAACCGCGACCCCCGGGCCCGCTGGAGGGTCAGGGCGAACTCCATGGCGTTGCGCGCCCCGAGGACGTTCGCGCGGAAGGAGTTCTCGTAGGTGTCGTCGAAGGAGACGCTCGCCGCACAGTGGATGGCGTGCGTGACGACCTTCGAGAGGCGCGCGACGTCCCGCCCGGCGATGCCGAGGCCCGGCTTCTCGATGTCTCCGTCGAGGAAGACGAATTTCCGGCGCCCCGGCCCGGTGATCTGGAGCCGTTTCAGGAGCACCGCGCCCCGCTGGGCGGGGGAGAGGACCTTCAGGACCTCCTTCGTTTTCGGGTCGCGGATCGTCTCGGGGCGGACGACGCACCAGACCCGCGCGATCCGCCGGTCGGAAGCGGCCTGGACGAGGATCTCCTTCCCGAGGAAGCCCGTGGCCCCCGTCAGGAGGACCTCAAGGCGCGGGCTGCGGCCCCGGGCGCGGAGGAGGGACCGCGCGTCGCGCCGGAGCTTCTCGACGCGGGCCGTCACCTCGCGCTCGGAGAGATGCGACGGCTCGCGGAACTTGTAGTAGACGTCCCGCTCGGCCACGCCGAGGGCCTGCTTGGCCCGCTTCTCGACGAGCCGGCTTCCGAGCGCGGCGCCGAGCGCCCCGGCGATCTTCTCCCCGAGGGCGTTCAGCTTGCGGAGGCTCGCCTGGACGTGCTCCTCGTTCCCGGTGATGGAAACGAGCCGGCTCGCGAGAAACGCGGCGGTGACCTCGATCGGGTTCTTGTCCCGGTGCGCGTGGACGAGGAGATCATCGGGGTCGATCGGGCGCGGGATCTCCTTGCCGGTGACGAGGCTGATCTTGGCGATGTAGCGCGAGGGAGAGCTCTGCCACATCATCTCCCCCTTCGGGTTGGGGGTCGGCGAGATCTCCTCTGCGCCCGGCAGAACGGCTTCGAGCGGGTTCGATTCGGTCATGGCTGTCTCCAACGGGGCGCTTATTCTCCTCTCTTTCGTTCCGGTCGGGCGTAAACGCGGCCTGTCAGCCGAGGACGACGCGGATGTCGGGCGCGGCGAAGACGAGGGCGAGGGCCGAGTCGTTCCCGGCCTGGAGAGGGAGGGTCCGCGACGGATCGGTCGCGACGAGCCATCCGCCGGCCGGGATCTCGCGCGGCACGGCCTCCTCGTAAAGGAGGAGGCGGCCGGTGAAGACGGCCACGGCTCGGAGTCCGGTGACGAGCCAGCGGGCGCCGGGCGGCGGCCCGAGCCGGAGGAGCGAACCTCCCGCCGTCCGGTGGAGGAGCCGCACCCCGGTGATGCCCGGAAGGCCCGCGCCGGCGAGGTCTCCCCGTCCGATCCGGCGCCTCTCTGCGCCGCCGCCCTCCGGACGCTCCTCGACGAGGAGACGCGCCGTTCCGCCTTTCGCGAGGGGGATGAGGTCGGCGGGCGGCCCCACGACGGCGTCTCCCGGCCCGAGCCGGGAGGCGGCGTCGCCGAGAGCGCCCGTCAGGACGAGGAGCGCCGCCTCGCGCCCCGCCAGCGAGAGCGGGGGGCGGCCGGAGCCGATCTCCACGAGGCGCGGCGTCCCCATCGATCGAGTCTACGCGCCGATCCGCTCACGGAGACGCCGGGCCCCGGTCCGGCTCACGGGAAGCGAGGTCCCGTCGCGGAGGATGGCGGACGGCACGCCTGTCGGCCCGCCCGCGAGGCGGACGAGCCGGTCGAGGTTCACGAGATACGAGCGGTGAATGCGGACGAAGCGGTCTTTCGGAAGCTGCGCCTCGAGGCTCCCGAGCGTCTCGGCCTTCAGGTGGTCCCGTCCGCCGGCGCGGAGAAGGACGTAGTCGTCCTCGGCCTTCACCCAGTCGATCGTGGCGACCGGAAGGACGGTGATGTTGGCCCCGTCCCGGACGACGACGCGCGAAACGGGTCGCGCCGGATCGCGCGCCTCGGCGGCCAGGCCCGGGGGCGGGGCCGCGCGCCCGGCGGCGAGCCGCGAGCGGACCCGCTCGATCGCCGCGCCGAGGCGGGCCCGGTCGAACGGTTTCAGGAGGTAGTCGACGGCGTTCGCCTCGAACGCCTTCACCGCGTACTGGTCGTACGCAGTCACGAAGACGACGGCGGGGCGCCCGTCGTCCCGCCTCGGAAGGAGGCTCAGCACCTCGAACCCGTCGAGCTTCGGCATCTGGATGTCGAGGAAGACGACATCGGGGGGCTCTTCTGCGATCGCCTTGACCGCTTCGAAGCCGTTCGAGCACTCGCCGACGACGGTGACGTCGGACAGCCGGCCCAGGAGCTCGCGGAGAAGCTCGCGGGCCAGGGGCTCGTCGTCCACGACGAGAGCGGAGAGAACGCCGTCGGGCGAGGCCACGGAAAGAGTGTCGCCGGGAACGCGCCCCGGTGGAAGGGCCGTTCAGGCCGCGGCGTCGGCGGGGATCGTCAGCTCGATCCGGAAGAGCCCTTCAGTCCTCACGGTCTCGAGCGCCGCACGGTCGCCCCATCGCGCCGCGAGCCGCTTCCGGACGTTCGCGAGGCCGACGCCGGCGCCCGGCACGGCTTCCGCCCCCGCGTCGAACGGGTTGACGAGTTCGATGCGGATCGTTCCGTCGGCGCGCCGGGCCGTCAGCGTCACGGCTCCCCCCTCGATCCGGGGCCCGACGCCGTGCTTGACCGCGTTCTCGACGAGCGGCTGGAGGAGGAGGGGCGGGATGCCGCACCGCGCGGCGTCGGCGTCCACGTTCGCTTCGACGCGGAGGCGGTCGCCGAACCGGACCTTCTCGATCTCGAGATAGTTCCTCACGAGCGAGAGCTCCTCCCCGAGCGGGATCGTCGTCCTGCCCGAGAGACCGAGCGTGGCGCGGAGAAAGCCGGCCAGAAGGACGCACATCTCCCGTGCCCTCTCCGGGCTCGAGGTCGTCAGCGCGCTGATGGAGTTGAGGCTGTTGAAGAGAAAGTGCGGGTTGAGCTGCTCCTTCAGGGCCCGGAGCTCCGCCTCGCGGGCGAGGCGCGAGAGCTCCTCGCCCCGAGCCTCATCGGCGCGTGCGCGGTCCACGGCGAGCAGGACGTAGTGGACGGCTGCCGCGAGGAGGTAGAGGAGGAAGCCGAGGATCACGACGACCGGCGTGAGAGCCGGGAGGCTGTCGGGGAGAGCCGAGAAGCCGGGGAGCGTCGCCAGCATCCAGACGATCGTCGCTCCCCAGGCCGCCCAGAGCGCGCCGGCGAGGGCGGCGGCCGCGAGAAGGGTGCCCGCGATCCGCGCCAGGGTCGCCGCGCCGACGGGGACCGCCTTGCAGAGGTACCACGACGAGAGACAGAGGAAGGCGTAGACGGCGGTCAGCGGCGGAGTCACGAGGGCGGCCTCGAGGAGCGTCAGGCGGGCCGCCAGGACGAGGAGGGTGCCGGTGATCGCGGTCAGCGGGATCCAGGCGAGGAGGTAGGGCCTCAGGCGGCCGCTCGTGGCGAGGATCGGGTTCACGGCCCGCCTCTCAGTTCTTGATCTCGACGCCGCCCATGACGACGGTCCCCGTCACGACGAGGGTCCCTGACTCGCTCCCGGGCGCGGGGTGCCGGGTCTTGTCGCCGGTGCCTCCGAGAATCGGAAGGACCTGGACGCTGACGTTCCAGTCCTCCGGCACGCGGATCTCGCCGCCCCCCCACCAGGCGAAGACGTCGAGGCGGGCCTCCTTGCCGGCGAGCTTCGCGTTCGTGAGGTCGATTTCCCAGCCGCCGCAGAAGGCGCCGACGTCGCCCCCCTGGAACTGCGGGGAGGTGATTCGACGCTCGAGCCCACCGAAGGCGACGAAGCCGCGCAGCCAGGCGTCGGAGGCTCCCGTTTGTCCGGTGCGGTCCCACCGGGCGTCACGCCCTCCGAGGGCGCCGAAGACGATCCGGAGGCCGACGATGACGAGGACGAGCGGGATCAGCTTGGCGAGGGAGAAGTGGATGACGTGCAGGTTCCGGAGGAGGAAGAAGACCCCGAAGCCGACGAGAAGCAGGCCGCCGAACGGGCGCGTTCTCCAGCTCTGCGAGAGGTGCGCGCCGCCGATCGCGACGAGGGCCAGCGGCCAGAACTTCCAGAAGGAGCCGACGTCGACGAGGCCGAAATTCTCCAGCGTGAAGAGGGCGCCGAGGATCGCGACGACCACGCCGAAGACGAGCTTTCCGATCGAGGCGGGGGGGCGGGGCGGGGCGAGTTCGTTCATGTCCGTTCTCCCGTTCCCAAGGTACGGCCGGGCGCGCCGTTTATCCCGCCCTTTTCGGCGAACCGACACCCCGCGCCGGCGAATCGACGGGTGAAAGAGGCGGCTACTCCTTCCGCTTCGCCGTGTAGACCCCGTCGGGCTGGATGAAGACCGCCTCGGAGGCCGGGCCCTTCGCGGCGAGGGTGAAGCGGACGCCGTACCCGGAGGCCCCCTTGAACGTGAACCGGCCGTTGCGGTAGGGGACGAGGTCGGGCTGCCGCCGGCCGTCGATCTCGAGGACGAGGGAGTTCCCCTGGATCGTGAAGACCGCCTTCTGCGGCCCGAGTTCGTACGTTCCCGCGAGGCGCAGGAGGAAGGCCGGGTCGGAGAGCGAGGCATCGGGGCGGCGGGCGAAGACGATGTCCTTCACCTTCGGCTCCATCGGCGCGGCGACGGCCGAGACCTCGCCGTCGAAGTCGGTCAGGAACTGGATCCGGAAGTTCTCGAAGGTGTTGTCGGCCTTCTCGCCTTCCTTCTTCAGCCCGCTCCAGACCTCGTAATGCCAGTGCTCCAGCGGCGTGGCGATCCGGTTGTACGTCATCTCGAGGCCGGCGCCCTTCTGAGCGATCGCCAGGATCCCGTAGGCCGGATGCTCGTACTCTCCGGCGTAGTCCGCGATCGGATGGGCCGGGCTCGTTCCCGTCCTCCGGAACGTCGTCTTCTTCGCCTCTCCTTCCTTCTCGAGGTCGCGTGTCTTCGCCCGCCGGGCGAGCCGCTCCCCGGTCCAGTCCCTTGGCGAAAGGCCGAGCAGCCGGTCGATCGCGTGCCGGGCGAGCGTCTCGGGAAGCGGCGAGCCGTTCTTGTTCCCGAGGACGGCGATCCCGATCTTCTCCGACGGGACGAGGAGGACGAACGCCGAGAAGCCGTCGATCCCCCCGCTGTGGTGAATGCGCTGAATCCCGCGATAGGTGTCCGTGAACCAGCCGAGGGCGTAGCCGCCGGGGACGAGCTCCGGCTCGGTCTGCTTCACGCCGGTCTCCATCCGGGGCATGTGGAGGAAGGCCATCGTCGCGGGGCCGAGGACGGACTTTTCGTCCAGCGTCCCGCCGTTCAGATGGACCTTGAGCCACGGGACGAGGTCCTCGGCCGAGGCGTTGATCGACCCGGCCGGCCCGACGTTCGTGACGTCGCGGAACTCCATCCGGAGGACCCTGTCGTCGCGCTCCTCGTACGGGAGGGCGAAGTCGGACGTCTTCTGCGACTCGGCGACGGAGAAGTTGGCCCCTTTCATTCCGAGAGGGGTGAAGATCCGCGCCCGGACCGCCTCCTCCCACGACTGCCCCGTGATCCGCTCGGCGAGATAGCCGGCGGTCAGGAACATCAGGTTGTTGTACTGGAAGTCGGTCCGGAAGTCCTTGCTCGGCTCGAGCCAGCGGAGCCGCTCGGCCATCTCCTTCCGGGAGAGCGTCGCGTTGTACCAGAGGGCGTCGTGGCGCGGGAGGCCCGACCGGTGCGTCACGAGGTCGACGGCGTTCATCCGCTCGGAGGCGACCGGGTCCATCAGCCTGAAGCCCGGGACGTACTGGGAGACCGGGGCGTTCCAGTCGAGCTTCCCCTCGTCCGCGAGCGTCGCCAGGAGGAAGGTCGTGAAGGCCTTCGTGGCCGAGCCGATGGCGAAGAGCGTCCTCGGGGTGACGGGGAGCATCTTTTCCGCGTCGCGGACTCCGTACCCTTTCAGAAGGAGCACCTCGTCGCCGCGGACGACCGTGATCGCGACGCCGGGGACCTTCCAGTCGGCGAGGGCCTTGTTCACGAACGCGTCCCACCCCGCGAGCGGATCGGCGGGAGCCGCCGTCGGCACCTGCCCGAAGAGCGGCGCGGCGAGGAGGAGCGTCGCGAGGGCGAGGACGGCGGACGGACGGCGGCTCGGCATGGGGCCTCCTTCGCGGGGTCGTCCGAGGATACGGCGAGGGCGGGCCGCCCGTGTGCCCGGACGATGTCCGATCAGCTACAGTCCGGCGGGACACGCCGATGAACGTCGACCTCGTCGTGATGGCCGCGGGCACGGGCTCGCGCTTCGGGGGGCTGAAGCAGCTCGTCCCGGTCGGGCCGTGCGGCGAGACGCTGACCGACTACGCGGTCTACGACGCGTGGCGGTCCGGGATCCGGCGGGCCGTCTTCGTCGTCCGTCCGGAGATGGAGCGGGAGTTCCACGAGACGCTGGGACGGAGGTACGCCTCGCGCCTCGAGGTCGTCTACACCCATCAGGTGGCCCAGGACGTCCCCGCCGGTGCGGTCGTCTCCTCTTTCCGGTCGAAGCCGTGGGGGACGGGGCACGCCGTCCGGGCGGCGCGTCGGGTCGTCTCGCGCCCCTTCGTCGTCATCAACGCGGACGACTGGTACGGCGCCGACGGCTTCGCGAAGGTCGCGGCGTTTCTCTCTGCCGGAGAGGGAAGGCCGGGGCGCTGGGCGCTCGTCGTCTTCCGGCTCCGGAACACCCTCTCGGGACACGGGACCGTCTCGCGGGGAATCTGCACGACGTCCGGGGACGGGAAGCTCCTCGGCGTCGCCGAGCACACGGACGTCCGGGCCGAGACGCGGCGGATTCTCGGGAAGAGCCCGGCCGGCGATCTGTGCACGTTCACCGGCGACGAGCCGGTCTCGCTGAACCTCTGGGGATTCACGCCGTCGCTCTTTCCCGAGCTGGAGCGGGGTATCGAGCGCTTCCTCGCGGAGCGGGGGGGCGACCCGGAGGCCGAGTTCTACCTCCCGGCCGCCGTGGATTCGGCGCTCCGGGCCCGGCGTGCGGAGGTCTCCCTCCTCCCGACAGAGGAGGAGTGGTTCGGCGTGACGTACCGCGAGGACCTCCCGCGGGTCCGCGCCGCCGTCGCCGCGCGCGTGGCCGCGGGCCTCTACCCGCGGCCGCTCTGGGGCTGACGTGAAAGGCGCGCCGGACCTCGCCGCCGTGGCCCGGGCCTTCGCCCTGCCGGGCAGGGCCGCCTCCTTCGAACCGTACGGCAGCGGACACATCAACGACACGTGGGCGGTGACGCTCCGCGGGGGCACCGCGCAGCGGGTCCTCCTGCAGCGGATCAACACCTCGGTCTTCCGCGACCCGGAAGGGCTGATGGCCAACATCGCACGGGTGACGCGTCACCTCGCCGGAAAGTTCGCCGGCCGGCCCGATGCGGCGCGGCGGACCCTGGCGCTGATTCCGACGGCCGGCGGAGCAGCGTTTCACCGCGACGCGGCGGGCCGCGTCTTCCGGGCCTACGACTTCATCGACGGGGCGAGGAGCTGGGACGTCCTGACCTCGCCGCGGCAGGCGTACGAGGCGGCGAAGGCGTTCGGGGGCTTCCAGCGCCTCCTGATGGACCTTCCGCCGCCGCGGCTCGTCGAGACCATCCCGCACTTCCACGACACGCCGCGCCGCCTGTCGAGATTCCGGGAGGTCGTCGCCGCCGACCCCCGGAACCGGGCGCGCGAGGCGGCCGACGAAATCGCCTTCGTCCTCTCTCGGGAGCAGCTCGCCGGAAGCCTCGCGTCGCTTCTCGCGTCGGGCGTCCTCGCCGAGCGCGTGACCCACAACGACACGAAGCTGAACAACGTCCTTCTCGACGACGCGACCGGGGAAGGGCTCTGCGTCATCGACCTCGACACCGTGATGCCGGGGCTCCTCCTCCACGACTTCGGCGACATGGTCCGGACGGCGGCGAATCCCGTGGCGGAGGACGAACGGGACCTCTCGAAAGTCGTCGCGAGCGTCCCGATGTTCGAGGCCCTCGCAACGGGATATCTCGAGGCGATGGGAGGCGCTCTTCTGCCCGCCGAGCTGGAGCGGCTGGTGCTGTCCGGAAAGCTCCTGACCTACGAAGTCGGGATGCGGTTCCTGACGGACCACCTCGAGGGAGACGTCTACTTCCGGATCCACCGGGAGGGCCACAACCTCGACCGGGCCCGGGCGCAGTTCGCCCTCGTGAGATCGCTGGAGGAGCACGAGGAGCGGCTCGAGCGCCTCGTGGAGCGGCTTCTGGCGGAGACGCCCTGAGTCTCAGTGCCCGGGCGTCCCGGGGATTCCGGTCCGGAAGCGCCAGATGAAATAGGGGGCGGATCGCGTCATGTGGGAGCGGCTCTTCAGCATGATGTCGGGGAGGTCGCTGTCAGTCACGTAGAGCCAGTCCCCGGGCCCGAAGGAGAGGCCGTCGGGCCAGCGCCAGCGCGGGTCCTTCACGAGCGTCCGGAGCGTGCGGTCGGGGCTCAGGATCGAGAGCGCCCCGTGCTCGACGTCGGTCAGGTAGACGTTGCCCGCCGTGTCGAGGGAGATCCCGTCGCTCTGCGGCTTCGTCCCGTACTCCTCGACCCGTTTCGACAGCTCCGGGCGTGAGAGCGAGGCGTCGAGGAGGTCGCGCGTCCTGACGCGGAAGAGCGTCTCGTGCGACATCGGCCCGAAATAGAGCCACTCCCCGCCGGCGTCGAGCCCGATGGAGTCGAGCGCCGGGTGCATCGGGTAGAGGCCTCCGAGAAGGAGCATCTCCGTCCCCTTCGCGTCGATGAGGTACGGCCGGTCCGTGACGGAAGGGTCCCCCTCGAGAAGGCGCCGCCCGGTCATCGCGTCGACGTCGTGGACGAGGAGAGCCGGCTTCTTCGAGAGGACGCCGATGTCGGCGAGGTAGACGTGCTTTCCGTCGGGGCTGACCTGGAAGTCCTGGACATACGAGCCGAGGCCCGCCACGTCGCGTGGAACGTCCCAGCGGTGGACGACCTTCCTCGTGGCGAGGTCGAATGCCAGGAGGCGGGGCGGTCTCAGGCCGTGGAACCCGGTGCCGAGCGTCCAGAGGCGTCCCTGGCGGTCGATCCGGACCGAGAAGACGTTGTCGTAGAGGTCGAAGGCCGCGTCGGGGAAGGGGTCCGCCTTCCCGTCGACCCACTCCACGACCGGGAGCGCGGGGCGCCCTTCCGGGTGGAAGTTGAAGAAGACGCGCCCTTCGGCCGAAACGGCGATGTTTCCGGGCGCCTCGGGAAGGACGGCCACCTTCTCGACGGCGGAGGCCGGCAGGAGGGGGAGCGTCGTCCGCGGCGGGAAAGAGACGACCGGCCCGCCGTACCGGATCCGGACCGTGGCGGCGAGAACGCCCAGGAGGAGGCCGGCCGCGAGGAGGAAGCCGAGCAGGAGCTTCTTCACGGAAAGAGCCTACCGCTCCGCCGCCATAATCCCGCCATGGCCTCACGCGCCTGGTTCGTGGAACGGTACGGCGGTCCCGAGCGGCTCGTCCTCCGCGAGCGGGACGACCCGGTTCCCGGACCGGCGGAGGTTCTGATCCGAACGGCGGCGTTCGGCCTCAACTTTGCCGACCTCTTCGTCCGCGCCGGCGTCTACCCCCGGACGCCTAAAGCCCCATTCGTCCCGGGGATGGAGATCTCGGGCGTGGCCGAGCGGGTCGGGCCCGCCGTGACGGCAGTCCGCGAGGGGGATCGCGTCGCGGCCGTTCCGATCTTCGGCGGCCATGCGGAAAGGATCGTCGTCCCCGAAACGCATGTCTTCGGCGTCCCCGACGGAATCGACCTCGCGTCCGCCGCGGCGCTCCCCGTCGTCTTCCTGACGGCGCACTGGGCTCTCGAGAGGGCGCTCGTCGAGGCGGGGGAGCGTGTCGTCGTGACGGCGGCGGCGGGGGGCGTCGGCACGGCGCTCCTCCAGCTCCTCGCGCACCGCAAGGCGCGCTCACTCGCTCTCGTCGGCTCCGAGGCGAAGGCCGGTCTCTGCCGCGAGCTGGGGGCCGAGGCGGCGGGGACCTACGGCGAAGCGGAGCGGCTGCTCGGGGAGTACTTCGGCGGCTCGGCCGACGTCGTCGTCGACGCCGTCGGCGGACGGCTCTACCGGACGCTCTGGAAGCGGCTCGACAGCGGGGGGCGGTACGTCCTCTACGGCTTTGCCTCGGCGGCCGGAGGACGGGGCGTGGCGCCGCTCGCCGCCCTCCGCGAGGCCCTGGGGATGGGGCTCGTCGTCCCGTTCCGGACCGTCGAGACGTGCCGGACGCTCATCGGCTTCAACCTGTCGCTCCTTCCGCAGAAGACGGGCGCACTCCGCGCGGCAGCCGCCGGGATCTTCGCGGAGGTGGCGGCGGGACGGCTGAGACCCGTCCTGGGCCCGCGCTTTCCGTTCGAGAAGCTTCCAGACGCCCACCGGGCCCTCGCCTCGCGGGAGACGACGGGCAAGGTGATCGTCAGCGTGCCGTGACCGGAGCACCGGCCGCGGCGGCCGGCTCGTACCCGAGATTCGGCGCGAGCCAGCGCTCGGCCTCGGAGAGGGAGATCCCTTTCCGCCGCGCGTAGTCCTCCACCTGGTCCTTTCCGATCCGGCCGACGGCGAAGTACTTCGCCTCCGGGTGGGCGAAATAGAGCCCGCTGACCGAGGCCGCGGGGTGCATCGCGAAGCTCTCCGTCAGCGTGATCCCGGCCCGCTCGGTCGCGGTGAGTATCGAGAAGAGCGTCCGCTTCTCGCTGTGGTCGGGGCAGGCGGGGTAGCCCGCCGCCGGGCGGATGCCCCGGTACCGCTCGCGGAGGAGGTCCTCCTTCGAGAGCGATTCGCCCTTTCCCCAGCCCCAGGCGGCGCGCGCTCCCTCGTGGAGCTTCTCGGCGAAGGCTTCCGCGAGACGGTCGGCGAGCGCCTTGACCATGATGGCGTTGTAGTCGTCGTGAACCGAGGCGTAGCGGGCGGCCAGCTCGTCGGCCCCGTGGCCGGCCGTCACGGCGAAGGCGCCGAGATGGTCGGCGCGGCCGCTTGCCCGCGGTGCCACGAAGTCGGCGAGCGAGAGCTGCGGGAGGCCGTCGGTCCGCCGGGCCTGCTGCCGGAGCATCGGGAGGGTCGCGACGAGATGGGACCGCGCCGCGTCGGCAAAGAGCTCGAGGTCGTCCGCGACCGAGTTGGCGGGGAAGAAGCCCCAGACGCCGCGCGCGCACAGGAGCCTCTTCCCGACGATGTCGTCGAGGAGGCGCCGCGCGTCGTCGAAGAGCTCCGTCGCCCTCGGGCCCACGTCCGGGTCCTTGAGGATTTCCGGGTACCGGCCCCGAAGCTCCCACGCGTGGAAGAAGGGGGACCAGTCGATGAAGGGGAGGAGGCCGGCGAGCGGCTCGTCCTCGACCGTCCGGACGCCCGTGAAGGCGGGAACGGGAATGTCGGCCGTCGCCCAGTCGAACCGCGGTCTTTTCGCTCGCGCCTCGGCCAGCGGGAGAAGCGGCCGGGCCTCCTTCGCCTCGTGGCCGCGCCGGAGGGTCTCCTGCCGCTCACGGGTCTCGGCGGCGAACGTCCCGCTCTGCTCCGGCGAGAGGAGGCTCGAGACGACCCCGGCGGCCCGCGAGGCGTCGAGGACGTGGACCACGGGAGCGCCGTAGGCCGGGGCGATCTTCACGGCCGTGTGGAGCGGGCTCGTCGTCGCCCCGCCGATCAGGAGGGGAACGTGGAACCGCTCCCGCGAGAGCTCCCGGGCGACGTGAATCATCTCGTCGAGCGACGGCGTGATGAGGCCTGAGAGGCCGACGACGTCGACGTCGCGCTCCCGCGCCGCCCGGAGGATCCGGTCCGCGGGGACCATGACGCCGAGGTCGACGACATCGTAGTTGTTACAGGCCAGGACGACGCCGACGATGTTCTTCCCGATGTCGTGGACGTCCCCCTTCACCGTCGCCAGGAGGACCCGACCCTTCTTCCGGACGCCGCCGGCGGCCGTCGTGGCCGACAGGAACGGCTCCAGGTACGCCACGGCCCGCTTCATGACGCGGGCGCTCTTGACGACCTGGGGGAGAAACATCTTGCCTGAGCCGAAGAGGTCGCCCACGACGTTCATCCCGGCCATGAGCGGTCCCTCGATGACGGCGAGCGGCTCGCCGTATTTCCGCAGGGCCTCCGCCGTGTCGGCCTCCACGTGGTCCACGACCCCCTGGACGAGCGCGTGGGCGAGACGCTCCTCGACCGGAAGGGAGCGCCAGGCGTCGCTCTTCGCCTCGGCCTTCCCGCCGCGGGTCACGGTCGCTGCGAAGGCGACGAGCCGCTCCGTGGCGTCGGGGCGCCTGTCGAAAAGGACGTCCTCCACGCGCTCGAGGAGGTCCTTCGGAACCTCCTCGTAGACGGCGAGCTGTCCCGCGTTGACGATTCCCATGTCGAGGCCGGCGCGAATGGCGTGGTAGAGAAAGGCCGCGTGCATCGCCTCGCGGACGGCGTCGTTGCCGCGGAAGGCGAAGGAGACGTTCGAGATGCCGCCGCTCGTCCGGGCGTGCGGCAGCTCCGCCTTGATCCGGCGGACGGCCTCCAGGAAGGCGAGCCCGTAGCCGGCGTGCTCCTCGATCCCGGTGCCGACCGTCAGGACCGCCGGATCGAAGATCAGGTCCTCCGGCGGGAAACCGGCCTCTCCGGTGAGGAGACGGTAGGCCCGGCGGGCGACGGCGACCTTCCGCTCCACGGTCGTGGCCTGCCCCTCCTCGTCGAAGGCCATGACGACGACGGCCGCGCCGTAGCGGCGGATCTTCCGTGCCGTGTCGAGGAAGGCGGCGTCCCCCTCCTTGAGGGAGATCGAGTTGACGACGCCCTTCCCCTGAAGGCAGCGGAGCCCCGCCTCCAGGACCTCCCACCGCGAGCTGTCGATCATGATCGGCAGCTTGGCGATGTCGGGCTCCGACGAGACGAGGCTCAGGAACTCGGTCATGGCGGCCGGCGCGTCGAGGAGCCCCTCGTCCATGTTGACGTCGAGGAGGTTCGCGCCCCCCTCCACCTGCTGGCGCGCGACGGCGAGCGCCCCGTCGTAGTCGCCGGCGGAGATCAGCTTCGCGAAACGGGGCGAGCCGGTGACGTTCGTCCGCTCGCCCACCACGGTGAAGTTCGAGTCGGA
Organism: uncultured Acidobacteriota bacterium; assembly: GCA_963801475.1. Taxonomy (GTDB): domain Bacteria; phylum Acidobacteriota; class Thermoanaerobaculia; order UBA5066; family UBA5066; genus DAOMFB01. The sequence goes on from CAWDEX010000002.1 coordinate 650,712, forward strand.
GCGGATCGAGAAGGGCTCGAGGCCCGAGAGGCGGAGGGTCCGCGGAATCTCCGGGACGCGACGCGGCGGGAGCCCCCGCACCGCCTCGGCGATGGCGCGGATGTGGGCGGGAGACGTCCCGCAGCAGCCGCCCACGACGTTGACCCAGCCGCGCTCCGCGAAGCCAGAGAGGTCGGCCGCCATCGCCTCCGGCGTCTCGTCGAAGCCGCCGAAGGCGTTCGGCAGGCCGGCGTTCGGGTACGCGCTGAGGAAGACCGGGGCGATCGAGGAGAGCTCCTCGACGTAGGGGCGCATCTCCTTCGCCCCGAGGGCGCAGTTGATCCCGACGGAGAGCATCGGAACGTGCGCCACCGAGTTCCAGAACGCCTCGACCATCTGCCCCGAAAGGGTCCGGCCGCTCCGGTCGGTGATCGTGACGGAGACCATGACCGGCACGCGCCCGCCACGCTCCGCGAAGAGCTCCTCGACGGCCCAGAGCGCCGCCTTGGCAACGAGCGTGTCGAACACCGTCTCGACGAGAAGGACGTCGACGCCGCCGTCGAGGAGGCCGCGGACCTGCTCCCGGTAGGCGGCGACGAAGTCGCCGAAACGGGTGTCGCGGCGCCGGGGATCGTTCACGTCGATCGCGAGCGAGGCCGTCCGGTTCGTCGGCCCGATCGACCCGGCGACGAACGCCTCGCGCGACGGGTTCTCCCGCACAAACGCCTCCACGGCGCGCCGGGCGACCCGGGCCGCCGCGACGTTCATCTCGTAGACGAGCGGGACCAGGCCGTAGTCGGCCATCGAGATCCCGTTGGCGTTGAACGTGTCCGTCTCGACGAGGTCGGCTCCCGCCTCGAGGTACTGCCGGTGGATCCCTTCGATGACGTCGGGCTTCGTCAGGACGAGGAGGTCGTTCGCCCCCTTCAGGTCCTTCGGGTGGTCGGCGAAGCGCGCGCCGCGGAAGTCCGCCTCGGTGAGGCGGCGCGCCTGGACCATCGTCCCCATCGCCCCGTCGAGGACGAGGATCCGCCGCCCGAGCAGCGCGCGGAGGCGCGCCGCGGCGCTCACGGCCCCCTCTTCCCGTTCCCGAGGCCGAGGGCGTCGAGGATCCTCGCGACGGCCTCGTACCGTGCCATCGGCATGATGTGGACGCCGCGCGCCCGCTCGCGGATGCCGCGGGCCAGCTCGACGGCGACGGCGAGCCCCTCCTCGGCCTCGAAGTCCGGCCCCTTTTCGGCCGCCCGCCGCATCCGGTCGAGGAGGGCCTGCGGGACGACGATCCCGGGGACCTCGTTGGCGAAGTAAAGGGCCTGCTTGAGGCTTCGTGGCGGGATGAGGCCGATCAGGATCGGGATGGCGCGCGACTCCTCGCGGGCGAAGAACCGGTCGAGGGCGTCGAGGTCGTAGACCGGCTGCGTCTGGGCGAAGGTGGCCCCCGCCTCGATCTTCGCGGCGAGCTTGGCGGCCTCCTGGTCCAGGTTCGGCGCCGCAGGGTTCGACGCACAGGCGATCGCGAAGGACGTGCTCGTCCCGATGGGGCCTCCGGCAAGGTCGACGCCGGCGTTCAGCCCCTTGACGATGCGGAGAAGGCCGTTCGTGTCGACCTCGCCGACGGGTTTGGCCTGCGGGTAGTCGCCGATCTTGAGCGGGTCGCCCCCGACGACAAGGAGCGCCTTGATGCCGAGACCGGCCGCCCCGAGCAGGTCGGACTGGATGCCGAGCACGTTCCGGTCGCGCGGCGAGACGTGGAAGATCGTCTCGGCCCCCGTCTCCGTCTTCACGAGGTGCGCGACGGCGATGGAGGACATCCGGAGGCGCGCCATCGGGTTGTCGGTGACGTTGACGCCGTCGACGCCGAGGGCCTTCAGGCGCCGCGCGCCGTCCACGGCGGTGGAGGCGTCGGTCCCCTTGGGAGGCTCCACCTCGGCCGTGACGACGAAGGCGGTCCGGTCCGCGAGCTTCCGCTTCAGGGCCGAGGTCTCGAGGGCGGGCTCGGCCGGGCGGGGCGGCCGCTCCACCTCGACGACCGCCCGCGGCGGAGCGGCGACGAACCGTTTCTTGCCGACGACCTCGCGGGCCATGGCGGCGACGTGCTCGGGCCCCGTTCCACAGCAGCCGCCGAGGATCGCCGCCCCCGTCTTGACGAAGTCCCGGGCGATCTCCCGGAAGTAGTCGGGCGTGGCCGGGTAGACCGTCCGCCCCGAGACGGTCCAGGGGTAGCCGGCATTCGGCATGACGGAGACCGGCACCCCCAGCGTCCCGACGACCCGGACGAACACGTCGAACGCCTCCTGCGGGCCGATCGTGCAGTTGATGCCGACGATGTCGGCCCCGGCCCCGGCCACGGCGTGGAGGGCGTTGAGGGCCTCGTCGCCGAAGCTCGTCTTCCCGTCGGCGAGGACGGTCAGGGAGGCGAGGATCGGGACGTCCGCCGAGAGGGCGCGGACGGCGCGGACGGCTTCGGCGATCTCCAGCTCCGAGGAGAAGGTCTCCAGGCCGATCAGGTCGACGTTCTCCTCGAGGAGGATCCGCGCCTGTTCGGTGAAGATCTCCCGGACCTGCGCCTTCGTGAGGGGGCCGTAGGGCTTCACGAGCTGGCCGAGCGGCCCCATCTGCCCGGAGACGTAGACGTACTCTCCCTCGGCGGCGGCCCGGGCCAGGCGGACCCCCTCGCGGTTGATCTTCTCGAGCGAGTCGGCCCAGTCGAACTTCGTCAGCTTGGCGCGGTTCGCGTCCCAGGTGTTCGTCGTGAGGATCTGGGCGCCGGCGGCGACGTAGTCGTCGTGAATCTCGCGGACGAGGTCGGGAGCCGAGACGCAGAGGGGCGAGCGCGGCCCCTCGGTCGGCGCGCCGCGCGAGACGAGGAGCGTCCCGACCGCCCCGTCGGCGAGGAGAACGCCGTCCTTCAGCCTGTCGAGGATCCCCTTCGTCATGTCGTCGCCGTCAGATGAAAACGCCCCTTCGAGGCCGAAGGGGCGCGGTGGATCCCAGGTCCGGTCCCGAAGATTCCGTCCTCCGGCCGCGTCCGAAGGAGAGCGCTACTCCTTCTCCGCCATCTCGCGGACGACGGCGAGCGCCTTGTCGAGAGGGAAGTCCGGCCGGAGGGGGATCGAGAGCGGCGCCGCGTCGCCCGGCGCCGTCGCCGGGAGAACCTTCATCGTCGAGCCCTCGAGCCACCAGAAGGTCGACGTGCCGACCGGGGAGATGACGGTGCCGAGGAACCTGGCCAGAGCCATGTAGCCGCCCGGCATCTGGCCGCCCCCGAGGGTCCGCGCGATGGGGCGGTGCCGGGAAAAGGCGGGTCCGGCGACGCCGGGACCGGCGACCGGAGCGCTGGCGAACGTGATCGAAGCGACCGTCTGCTTCTCTGCGGCGAGGTTGGCGAAGGAGACGAGGAACCCTCCGTCCCCCACGTAGCCCCGCTGGATGGCCGGGAAGCTGTAGCTCACCGGGATCCTTCCGGCCGTGCTGGTCGGTCCCGACACCCCGACGAGGTCGTTCAGGCTGTAGCTCTGGATGACATCGCGATTCAGGACGCCGTCTTCGACGAAGAGGGCCGAGTACTTCGCCTGGGAGAGCGCCCCTTCTTCCCACCAGACGACCGAGACGATCGACCGCCATTTCTCGGTCCACTCCTCCGGGTCGGAGGGTGCCGTGTCGAGGTACTTCTGACGGGTCAGGGCCATCTTCGGGTTCATCGCGAGGGTGAACCCCGTCGTCGGAAGCAGGAGCGGCGCGGACCACAGTCCGTCGCGAAGGAGAGCGACGTTGACGCCCCGGAAGAGGCTCTGCTCCTTCGTGAAGACGAGGAAGACCGTCTGGCTCTCCTCCTCGAACTCGATCGACTCGGAGCCCTCCACGTCGCTGTCGAACGTCCCGTCGACGACCTGGACGACCGGCGTCCCGCCGGAGGGCGTCGTCCGGAGGGCGAGCACCGGAACGCCGGCGTCCGGACCCGCGGCCTCTCCCACGACCTGGCCGTAGGTCGCCGGGTAGACCTCGTAGAGGGTGCCCGCCTTCGACAGGACGACCGACGCCGCCGTGGCCTCCGGGGCGGCCAGGAGAAGCACCGCCGCCAGCGCCGGGGCGCAGGCGAGACGGAGAAGGCGGGCCGGGATGTTTCTCACGGTCAGGTCCTGAGGTTGATGACGTTCCGGAGGTCGAAGACCTCGAGATACGTCCGGAGGTTCTTGAATTCGGGATAGTGGAGGGCGAGGCGGCTGAAATAGCCCTCGGCGTCATCCTCGTCGCCCGCGAGGTGGCACGCCTCGCCGAGGAGATATAGGAGGTTCTTCTCGACCGAGACGTCTCCGGTCGGCCCCGTCGACTCCAGCTTCTCGAGCGCCGCCTCGCCGAAAAACCGGGCTTCGGCGAACCGGTCGGTCTTCAGGTAGGCGAAGCAGAGGTCCATGAGCGGGTAGACGAGGTGCGCCGTGGCCTTCCTCTTCCGGAGCGTCTCGAGCGCCTGGTGGACGAGGGACATTCCCTCGTCCACGCGGTCGAGGGCGATGAGACAGTAGCCGAGGTTGTCGGTGGTCTGGGCCCGCCAGACCTCCGCGTCGACCGACTCCTTCGAGTTCCACTCGAGGGCCTGCCGGAGCGCCACTTCGGCCTCCGCGAACCGGCTCGAGGCCAGAAGCACGGCCCCGAGGTGGTTCGCCGTGGAGGCAAGGTAGGCGGGCTCGCCGAGCTCCTCGGCGTGCCGCTGCGCGATCCGCGCGTAGAAGAGCGCCTTCCGGGTGTCGCGCCGCAGGTCGAAGGCGATGGCCAGCGCATAGGCGGCACGGAAGGCCGTCGGCGGGTCGGTGCGCCGGAGGAGAATCTCCTTCAGCTCGAGGAGATCGGCGTCCGACGCCCCGAGGTCCACGGCGGCGGCGGCGCGGGAGACGAAGACCCAGTCGACGAAGATCTCGTCGCCCGTTTCGCGGGCGTGCAGGAGGGCCTGATCGAGGTGGGTCAGCGCTTCCCGGACCTGGCCTTCGGCGATGAGGGCGGCGCCGCGCCCACGCGCCTCCTCCGCAGCCCGGCGGGCCGCTTCGGGACCCGGCGTCCGGGCGAGGCTCACGGGGACCCCTCCCGGCGGGTCGCAGGCGGAGCGAAGACGCGCAAAGACATCTCGACCTGTAGTGCCGGAGCTTAGCCTAAAACCACCGGCGGGGCATTTCAAGGGGAATCACTCGCCTGACTTATGATCAGGGGACCATGCGGATCCTCGTGGTCGGCTCCGGGGGGCGTGAGCATGCGCTCGTCTGGAAGCTCTCCCAGTCCCCCGAGGTGACGGAGATCTTCTGCGCGCCCGGGAACCCCGGTATCGCCGGGAAGGCCACCTGCGTCCCGATCGGCATCGAGGACGTCATGGAGCTCGCCGATTTCGCCGAATCGATGTCGATCGACCTGACGGTCGTCGGCCCGGAGCTTCCCCTGACCCTCGGCCTCGTCGACGAGCTGACCGCCCGAGGACGGCTTGCCTTCGGCCCGAACCGGCTCGCCGCCGAGCTGGAGGGCTCCAAGGTCTTCTCGAAGTCCTTCATGCAGAAGTACGGCATCCCGACGCCGGTGGCCGAGGTCTGCGTCACGCGGGCCGAGGCCGAGGCCGCCGTGAAGAGGGTGGGCCTGCCGTGCGTCTTCAAGGCGGACGGACTCGCGGCGGGAAAGGGCGTCGTCGTCGTCACGACGCGCGAGGAGACCGACAAGACGCTCCGCCTCTTCTTCGAGGAGAGGGTCTTCGGGTCGGCGGGCGACCGGCTCCTCGTCGAGCGGTTCGTCGCCGGCGAGGAGGTCAGCTTCCTCTGCCTCTGCGACGGGACGCTGGCCGTCCCGCTCGCGACGACGAAGGACTACAAAAAGGTCTTCGACGGCGACCGCGGTCCGAACACCGGCGGCATGGGGTCGCATTCCCCGTCGGTCGTCCTCGACGCCGCCACCGCCGCCGACGTTCTGACCTACATCGTCCACCCGACGCTGAAGGGAATGGCGGCCGAGGGGCGCCCGTTCCGCGGGGTCCTCTACGCGGGCCTCATGCTCGAGAACGGGCTGACGCCGTACGTCCTCGAGTACAACGTCCGGTTCGGCGACCCGGAGACGCAGTCGATCCTCCTTCGCCTGGAGAGCGATCTCGTCCCGTTCCTCGTGGCCGCGGCCCGGGGCCGGCTGGAAGACGCGGGGAAGATCGCCTGGCGTCGGGAGGCGACGGCCTGCGTCGTCCTGACAGCGGAGGGATACCCCGGCCCGTACGAGCGCGGGAAGGTCATCGAGGGGATCGAAAAGGTCATGGAGGACCCGGAAGTCGTCGTGTTCCATTCCGGAACGAGCCGCGACCGGGACGGGAAGCTCGTCACGGCCGGCGGGCGCGTTCTCTCGGTCTGCGCCCGCGGCCGGTCGCTTTCGACGGCGCTGAAGAAGTCGCGCGAGGCGGCCGAGGGCGTCCGGTTCGAGGGGAAGCACTTTCGCCGCGACATCGGGAAGGGCCCTCTCGAGATCCTCCGCGAGCGCTCCGGCGCCTTCCTCCGCTGATCAGCGCGCTCCGGGGGGTCCCGGCGTTCCGTGGTCGATGGCCTCGGCGAGAAAGCGAGCGCGCGCGAGCGCCCGGACGAAACCGGCTTCGCTCCGTGCCGCCTTCGCGCGGACGAGGGCGTGAAGCGCGGCGCGGTCCCGGGCCGGAAGGCGGGAGAGCCCCGGAACGAGGTCCAGAACGGGGGCGAGACCCCGAAGCGCGAGGGCCTCGCGCGGGGAGCTGTCCGCCAGGCCGACGGCCCGGGTGACGCGCCGCCGGCAGTCCCGGCGAAACAGGTCGGGGGAGAGCCCGGAGGCGGCCATCCGGTGCTGGATCCGGAGGCCGACGTCGTCGAGCGAGACCGGCGCCCACGCGCTCTTCGTCCGGCCGGGGAGGTCGAGGAGGAGGGACGCCCCGGCGATCCGGCGGAGGGTGCCGGGCGGCGTTCGCCGGCCGGGTTTCTGCGCGCTCTGCTCCTCCTCCCTTCGGACGAGCGTCTCGATCGCCGGGTCGGCCGACCGGAAACCGAGCTTCCGGTAGAACCAGAACGCGCCCGACTCGATCGCCTCCTCGTTCTCCCGGCCGATCTGGTACGGGTCGATACCGACGGTACGCACGCCGAGGAATGACCTGAAGAAGGCGACCGTCCGCGCGTAGGCGAAGGCCGATTCGCCGTCGCGGAAGGCGTAGAAGACGTTGAACGACAGGTCGAGACGATCGCCGAGCGCGTAGGCGTCGCCGTAGCCGATCGCGATCCCGTTCCGGACGAGGAGGAAGCCGTAGCCGGCGCGCAGCGGGAGCCGGTGGTCCGGGAGAAGGCCGCAGCACCAGATCAAGAGGCCCCGCCCCGCGTCGCACCGGACGACGTCGTCCGGGTTTCCCCGCGTGAAGGCATAGAGCTCGCGGTACCTCACGGCGACGGCGGCGCGAGCGGCGTCGAGAAAGCGTGCCCCCGCGGCCGCTTCGAGCCGGCGGATCGGCGGGGCCGGCCCCTCCACCTCGCGATCGATCGAGACGTCGCGCCGCGACAGGAGGGGCGAGGCCTGGACGAAGAGCCGGGCGGGGAGCCGGGCGAACGTCCGCGAAGCGCGGGACGTTCCGAGCCGCCACCGGATCGTCAGGGCGAGGGCGCCCCACCGCTCTTCCCGCGCGTCGTCGTCCGGGTCGGCGGTCTCGATCCGCTCCACGAGAAAGCGGAGCCCTCCGTCGCGCGTTCCTCGTGGCAGCGCCGCCCGGAACCATGCGAAGGAGTCGACGCCCGCGTCGGCGAGCGAGCGCTCGGGAAGGAACGGAAGGATACGCGAGAGCGCCGGAGCGAGCCGGTCGGGCGCCTCCGTCTCATCCCAGGCGATCGAGACGGCGCTGCCGTGCCGCCGGGCCAGCCATCGAGCCATCCCCCACGAGAAGTCCATCGTGAGCGAGGTGCTTGCGATGCCCACGCCATGAAAGTCGTCGAGGGCGGAGAGGTCGGTTCCCCGCCGGGAAATCGCCTTCATCCGGCCGGGAATTTCCCGGAGCACCTTCTCGGCGTCGCGAACGTCCCTTCGCCTCCGCGGGAAGGCGCGGAGGAAGAGCGCCGCATCGTGAAGGCGAGCGAGAAGGAGCGGATCTCCGAACCGGTCCGGTGGCAGGGGCGGAAGCGAGGCGGGCGTCCGGCTCCCGCCCGGGCGGTCCCGCACGGCCGCTTCGAAGCGGCGGAGAGCCTGCTCCATTGGAACGAGCTTAGTACGTTCCCTGGCTTCCCGGCTGCGGGAGCCCGGGAGCGAAGTCGACGAGGACCGGCGGCGGGCCGGAGTGCGACAGAAGCGCGAAGGCGGCCCGGAGAATCCGCTTCTGGAGCTCCGCGTCGTGCGGCCGTCCGAGGGGAGCGCCGAGCGGGAAGTCGGCGAAGAGGGCCCGCGGCGTCCGGACCCTCCCCGTGATCTCCCGGAGGACCGAGACGGAGGTCGTGGCGATCCCGCCCCTCTCGAGCTCTCCCGCGACCAGACCGACGGTCTGGTGACACATCGGTCAGAGCGGGACGAGGAGGGCGACGTCCACCCGGTCGGCGACGAGGAGGTCGGCCGCCGCCGGGGCCGTCTGGTCGAGAAGGCGTCCGGGGGCCGTGATCGACCCCATGAACGAGAGGTGCCGTTGATTCAGCTCTCCGATCTCGCCCTGTGCCGCCATCTCGCGGAGCCGGTCGAGCGGGAAGCCGAGGTTCCGGTCCGCGAGGAACCCGCTCTGGTCGAACGCGTCGGACTTGTGTGCGATGCCGAGCGTGGCGACGTCGACGTCGGCCGAGATCTCGCGAAAGGAGACGTCGCCTCCCCGGGCCGACTCGTCGAACGGAGGCTGGCCCGGAGCGTAGACGGCGCCTGTCGTCACGAGCGCGACCCGCGCCTCGGGGAGCGGCCTTGCGGGGACGGCGAACGGAACCGGGTCGAGCACCCGGTACCGGTACGTCGCCATGAAGAGGCGGTTCCGGAGGGAAAGGTCGGAGAGGGTCGCCACACTGCGAGTATGGAAGAATTCGCGCCATGATTCTCACCACCCTCCTCGTCCTCGCCCAGCTCGCGCCTTCCCACGCCGGCGCTCCGGCAGCGGCCGGCGACAGCCCCACGATGGCCGGCGGCCTCACCTGGACCCTTCCGAAGGGCTGGACCGGCGCTCCCGCCTCCTCCATGCGGGTGGCGACGTACCGGACGCCCGCAGCGCCGGGCGACCCGGAGGGAGGCGAGGTGGCCGTCTTCTACTTCGGTCCGGGGCAGGGGGGCGGCATCGACGCCAACGTCGAGCGCTGGTTCGCGCAGATGACACCGGAGGCGGGGGCGAAGAAGCCCTCGCGCTCGCAGATGAAGGTAGGGGACATCCCGGTCACGCTCTGCATGACCGAAGGGACCTACACGGGCGCCATGGGAATGAGCGGGGCCTCCAGCGCGCCGAAGAAGGGCTTCGCTCTCGAGGGCGCCATCGCCGAGGGGTCGGGAGGCGCCGTCTTCTTCAAGCTGACCGGCCCGAAGAGGAGTGTCGCGAAGGCGAAGCCCGGTTTCGAGGCGCTCGTGAAGAGCCTGAAGAAAGCTCCATAGAACCCCCGGCCGTCTCAGGGAAGGCCGAAGAGCGCGTCGAACGCCGTCGGGCCGTCGCGGCGCGAAACGCCATGCTCCGGGTTCGCCGCCAGGTGCGACAGGAGCTTGAAGACCGTCTCCGTTTCGGCTTCCGCATCGATCGCCCGGGCGATCTCCTCGGCCGTCCGAAAGTGGCGGGGGTGCGCGCGGAGATCGGCAAGGACTTTCCGGTGCAGATCGAGGACGGCGGCCGCGGCCTTCTTTCCGGCCTCGACGCCGGGCTGGTGGTACGCGTTGATCCCGACGAGCGAGGCGTAGAGACCGACCGTCCGCTCATAGAGGGCGATCAGCATCCCGACGGAACGGGCCGAGACGTCGGGCAGCGTCAGCGTAATCGAGGGCCGCCCCTTCTCGGCCAGCGCCCGGCGCGTCCCGAGGAGGAACCCGAGGAGATAGTCGCCCGCGGTCACGTCCGGCTCGACGGGGAGCGAGGGCGCCCCGTCCCCGCGGTCCTTCGTCACCTCGAGGAACGTCACGAAGAAGTTCGCGATCCCGTCGCGGAGCTGCTGGACGTAGGCGTGCTGGTCGGTCGAACCCTTGTTTCCGAAGACCGAAAGCCCCTGCTCGACGGTCCGTCCGGCGAGGTCCTTCTCCTTCCCGAGCGACTCCATGACGAGCTGCTGGAGATAGCGCGAGAAGAGGAGGAGCCGGTCCTTGTAAGGGAGGACGACCATGTCCTTCCGCCCCCGTCCTTCCGTCTCGCGGTACCAGGCGAGGGCGAGGAGCGCCGCGGGGTTCTTCGACACGTCCGGGACCCGTGTCGCCTCGTCCATAGCGGCCGCGCCCTCGAGGAGCGCGGTCACGTCGATCCCCTGCAGGGCGGCCGGCAGGAGGCCGACGGCGGACGTGACCGACGTCCGCCCGCCGACCCAGTCCCACATCGGGAAGCGCGCGAGCCACTTCTCGCGCACCGCCACCCCGTCGAGCTCGCTCCGTCCGCCGGTGACCGCCACGGCATGGCGCCCGAAGTCGAGGCCGGTCCGGCGGTAGGCCTCCTCGGCCACGAGCATTCCGTTTCGTGTCTCCTTCGTGCCGCCCGACTTGGAGATGACCACGGTGAGCGTCACGGCGAGGCCGCCGGAGGTGGCGATCCGGGAAAGCTCCCGCGCCATGCCATCCGGGTCCGTGTTGTCGAAGAAGAAGGGGCGGAGGCGGTCGGTGGGCGCGGCGAGGGCGTCGGCGAGGAACTGCGGCCCGAGGGCCGATCCGCCGATCCCGACCACGAGGAGGTTGCGGAAGCGCGGCCTCTTTGGCGGCGCGATATGTCCGGACGAAACGTCGGCCGCGAAGGCCTTCACCTGCGCGACGGTCGCCTCGATCACGGCGCGGATGGCGGGGTCGGGCGCCCGCCCGGGGGCGCGGAGCCAGTAGTGCCCCACGCGCCGGTTCTCGTCGGGGTTGGCGACGGCCCCGCGCTCGAGGGCCTCCATGGCGGCGAAGGCTTCGGGGAAGCCCCGGGCGATCAGGGGATCGCGCGCGAGCGCGTCCTCCGGCAGCGAGGCCTTCGACAGGTCGACGGCGACGCCGAGGGCCGGGAGGTGGAGGGACAGGGCGCGGTAGCGGAGCCACGGGGAACCGGACACGCGAACCTCCTGGAAACTCCCTATTTAAGCATCCCCCGGGCGGGCGCCGGCGGGGTTTGGCACAATCGGGTCCGTGGGGGGCTGCACGAGCTGTTCGCTCGGGACGCTGACCAACCCCGGCGGGAACTACGTCGGGGTCCGGCTGGCCGACGCCGAGGACGGGAAGACGACGCTCGTCTTCACGGGCGAGGTGCAGGTGAAGGCCGGGGAGAGGGTCATCGTGGAGACCGACGGCGGGCCCGAGTTCGCCGAGGTGACGACGACGACGCCCCTTCTCGCGAAGGCCTGCTCGTCGAAGAAGGCGAAGCGTTTCCTGCGCCTCGCCTCCGACTCGGAGTACGCCGACTATGCGGAGCGGCTCGACCTGCAGCGGGAGGCGAAGGCTTTCGCCGACGCCGTCGCCGCGGAGCGGCGCCTCGATCTGAACGTCGTCAAGGCGGTGGTCGGCTTCGACCGCCGGAAGATCGTCCTCCTCTTTACGGCCGACAAGAAGGTCGAGACCCGCGACCTGGCCCGGGCCCTGTCGGAGAAGTTCGAGATGCGGACGGACGTCCGGATGATGGGCGTGAGGGACGAGACGAAGCTTCTCGGCGGAATCGGGTCGTGCGGGCTGACCCTCTGCTGCTCGACCTGGCTCCGCGGCTTCCATCCGGTCGCCATCAAGATGGCCAAGATGCAGGGGATCACCCCGAATCCGGCGAAGCTGACCGGGCACTGCGGCCGGTTGAAGTGCTGTGTGGCGTACGAGCTGGAGGGGGGGATCGACGCCGCCCGTCGGATGGGGCACGGCGGCGAAAAGGGGGCGCCGGCACCGGCGACCCCGCCCGCGCCCGCCCCGGCCCCGCCGGCCGCTCCCGCGGCGTCCTGAGACGCACTCGCACGGGCGGGCCGATCGGAATAGACTCCGGAGAACAAACATCCTGCCGAGTCATCCGTAGGAGATGAGGTGATGGCCACGCCCCGAAAGCCGCCGGCCGGCGGCGAGCCCCCCGTGCCGGGCCCCGGTTCGGAACCCGTTGCCGAGCTGGGTCCGCGCAAGCTGATCCGTCCGTCCCTTGCCGAGATCCGGCGGGACCAGGGGCTGCGCGTCCCGTCGTCCCGGAAGATGGCCCCGCCCGAGCAGACGAACGCCGAGGCCTTCTACTACCTCAAGCAGATGCAGGCGCGGACCCCGATCGTCGTGAAGCTCCTGGACGGCGAGGAGATCCGGGGCTGGATCGAGTGGTACGACAAGGACGTCCTGAAGGTGAACCGCGAGGGAGCGCCGAACCTCCTCATTCCGAAGCACGCCATCAAGTACCTCTACAAGCAGGAGGAGGAGCGGCAGCTCAGACGGCGCGAGCGTCTGGAGCGCCGCAGCCGGCCTCCGGCCGAGCCGGAGACCCCCTCCACGGAGTGAGGACCGGGGGGTAGACTCTTCCGCATGAGTCATTTCGAAAAAGAGAAACTTCTTTCCTTCGCCCTGAAGAACCGAGAGCCGTTCGAGAACCTCCTGAAGGAGTTTGTCGAGGTTCCGACGGTCTCCTCCGACCCGACGAAGAAGACGGCGATCCACGAGGGGGCCAAGCTCGCCGCGGAGACGATCCGGAAGTTCGGCGGCACGGCCTCGATCCTCGAGACCGACGGAAACCCGATCGTCCACGGGGCGTGGGGAAACAACGCCGCCTGGCCGACCGTCACGGTCTACAACCACCTCGACGTCCAGCCGGCGTCGAAGGAAACGGAGCCGTGGGAGACGGAGCCCTTCGTCTTCACGAAGCAGGGAGACCGCTACTTCGGCCGCGGCGCCACGGACGACAAGGGGCCCGCCCTGACGGCCCTCTTCGGCATCAAGGCGGTGACGGCGGCGAAGCTTCCCGTAAACCTCCGGGTCCTCTGGGAGTTCGAGGAGGAGATCGGGTCGCCGAGCTTCCACAAGGGAATCTCCGCGGCCGCGGCGCAGCTCGCCACCGACTCCGTGATCGTCTCGGACACGATCTGGATCGCCCGCGGCAAGCCGGCCGCCCCGGCGGGGCTCCGCGGCCTGCAGGGCTTCACCTTCTCCCTCGAGACCGGGACGACGGACCAGCATTCGGGCGTGACGGGGGGCGCGGCGCGCAATCCGATCTCCGAACTGACAAAACTCGTCTCGGAGTGCTTCGACGCCACGACGGGCCGGGTGAAGATCCCGGGCTTCTACGACGACGTGATCCCGCCGACGAGGGCGGAGCTCGAGGACTTCGCACGGTCGGGCTTCACCGTGGCCGGCTTCATGAAGGACCACCTGTTCAAGAAGATCCGGACGAAGAACGCCCTCGACGTGATGAAGAGGATCTGGGCGATGCCGACCTTCGAGCTGCACGGGCTCGTCGGCGGCTACACGGGCCCCGGGATCAAGACCATCATCCCGCCGCGCGCCGAGATCAAGGTCTCGTGCCGCCTCGTGCCCAAACAGAACGGCGCCAAGATCGCGAAACTCGTCACGAAGTTCGTCAAGTCGAAGAACCCGGACGTGAAGGTGACGCTCGAGAACCGGCTCGACCCGTACCAGGGGATCACGACGGGCCCGCTGGCGGACGCCGTCCGAAGCTCGGTGAAGTTCGCCTTCGGACGCGAGCCGGTCTTCGTCCGCGAGGGGGGCTCGATCGGCGCCGTCCTGACGATGGAGCAGGTCTTCAAGGCGCCGGTCCTCTTCCTCGGCCTCTCGCTGCCGGAGCACGGCTACCACGCGCCGAACGAGAACTACGACTGGGAGCAGGCCGAAGGCGGGATGATCTCGTTCGCGAAGTACTTCGAGGCGGTGGCGGCGATCGGCAAGGTCGGCCCGAAGGGGTACTACGCCAGGCCGGAGCCGAAGTCCGGGAAGAAGGCGAAGAAGTAGCTCCCTGTTCGCTCCGGGATCTCGCGGGGCCGCCTCCGGGCGGCCCCTTTCGTTTCGGGCCGCTCAGCGCGGCGCCTTGACGACCTTCCCCGCGGCCACGACGGCCCTCACGTCCTCGAGGACCTTCACGCTCGCGAGCGGGTCGCCGGAGACGGCGACGAGGTCGGCCGCGCAGCCCGGGTCGAGGCAGCCGAGCTTCCCGTCCGGAGACGGGCCGAGGAGGTCCGCCGCGACGGTCGTCGCGGAGCGGATCGCCTCCCACGGGGTCATGCCGTTCGCGACCATGAACGAGAACTCCTCGGCCTGGTTTCGCTTGTCCCAGTCGAAGCCCCCCGCGTCGGTGCCGAAAGCGATCGGGACGCCGGCCTTGTGAGCCCGTCGGAACGACTCCTCCGAGGCCTTCCAGAGCTGGTCCCAGACCGGGTTCGCCTTGGACCGGGGGCCGCGGACGAAGTCGAGGACCGTGATCGTCGGGCAGTAGGGGACCTTCCTTGCCACCATCGCCCTGACGGTCTCCTCGTCGAGGACGTCGCCGTGCTCGATCGAGTCGACCCCCGCCGCGAGCGAGGCCTTGTGCCCCGTGGGGGTCATCGAGTGGGAGGCGACCTTCTTCCGGAGCCGATGCGCCTCGTCGACGATGGCGCCGATCTCCTCGGGCGTGTAGTTCGCGATCGAGGCCCAGCCGCCGTCCGGCGACCGGTAGTACGACCGGTCGGCGTAGAGCTTGATCCAGTCGACACCGAACTGGACCTGGTACCGGACCGCCCGCCGGCAATCGTCGGCGCCGTCGCACTTCAGGACCCCGTCAGGCATCTTCCGCTCCCACGAGAAGCCGAGGAGCGGATAGCTCCCCGTCGTCCCCATGGCGGGGCCCGACGTCACGACGCGCGGCCCCGGGAGGATCCCGAGCGCGAAGGCCTTCTTCAGGTCGACGTCGGTGAACCCGGCCCCTTCGGTGCCCATGTCCCGCACCGTCGTGAAGCCGTGCTCGAGGGCGGTCTTTCCGGCGGCGGCGGCCCGGAGGGCGCGGTAGGGAGTCGATTCCTTCAGGACCTGCTCGTCGTACTCGGCCGCGGTCGCGTCCCCTTGCAGGAGAAGGTGCGTGTGCGCGTCGATGAGGCCGGGGAGGCAGGTGAAGGCCGAGAGGTCGAGAACCTTCGCGTCCTTCGGGGCTGCGGCGATGACGCCTCGCCCGTCGATCGCGACGGTGACGTTCGTCCTGACGCTCTTCGCCGCGGGGTCGAGGAGCTTCCCGCACTTCACGGCGAGCGGCTCGGCGGCAAGGGGAAGGGACGCGGCGAGGAGGAAAGGGGCGAGGACGCGCGGGAACCGTCTCATCGGGAGACCTCCGGTGGCTCTGAGATGATCGCGATTATGAGCGGGAACGATCTTCAGGAAGCCCGGGAGCGGATGAACGCCGCCCGCGACGAGATCTATCACGCGGTCGCGGGGAAGAGCGACGACGAACTCCTCGCCCCGCCGCCGGACGGCGGCTGGTCCGCCGCCGAGGTGCTCGATCATCTTCGGCGGGCGGAAGGAGGGCTCGTGCGGGGCTTCGAGGCGCAGCTCAGGGGCGAGCCGCTGAAGATCCCGCGCCGGGCCTACTGGTACCGGCTGCCGATGACCGTGGTCTTCTCGTCGATCCGATTCCGGGCGCCGAAACCGGTCCGGCCGCGGCCGCGGGCGGAAGTCATCCCTACGGAAGTGATCGGGAAGCTGAAGGAGTCGCGAGCGGCCCTTCTCGCCTTCGTCGACCGGGTCGGAGAGGCGAAGTTCCGGAAGATCCTCCTCCCGCACTTCGTCCTCGGCCGCTTCCACGGCCTCGACTGGCTCCGATTCATCGCGGGGCACGAGTCGAAGCACCTGAACCAGATCCGGCGCGTCCTCGCTGCGCGCTGACGGCGAGGCGGTAGCTCGCATACGCGAAGAACGGGGCCGCGAGGACGTCGATCGTCCAGTGGACATGCTGCCAGAGGACGCAGGCCGCCACGGCGGCGGTGCCGGCGAGGAAGAAGGCCTTCGAGCGCCGTCCGGGCACGGCGAGGGCCAGGAGGAAGAGCGTAGCGGTGTGGCCGGAGAAGAAGAGGTCCTTCGTCAGTAGCTTCCCCGGTCCGAAGAAACGAACGAGGGGATCGTGCAGCGGGATCATCCCGGGCGGGGCCTCGAGCGGGGTGACTCCCATGGCGGCGATCCGGAGCGCCACCATCACGGCGTACGCCTGAAGCGCCACGAGGAGGCGGCCGGGCTCCGTCAGGAGCCGCGCCACGCCGAAGACGAGGCCGACGTAGATCAGGCCGAAGGTCAGCCAGGTGACGTCCCGAGGCGGAAAAAGCGCGAGGACCGGATCGGCAAGGACGGTGCCCGGCCGCGCTTCCACGAAGTCGAGAAAACGGGCGAGAACGGCCAGGGCGGCGACGAGGGCCGACAGGGTGAGGAGGAGACGGGCGCGGAAACCACGATCCGCCCACGCCTCGGCCCACGCGCGCGGGGCGGACCCGCGGAGGGACGTCATCCCTTTCGGACGCCCTGCAGCTCGTTGAAGAGACGCCCCTGGTTCCACGAATCCCACGACTCGATGATCCGCCCTTCCGAAAAACGCATCCACGAGATGCCGCGAAACCCGACGAGCTTTCCGGTCGGTAGCAGCCCGAGGTGCTTTCCCGTGTGCGTGCCGGACGCCGTCCACCTGACGACGACGGTGTCCTCCTGCGCCACGAGGTCCTGGACGATGATCCTCAGGTCGGGAAAGGCGCCGAGCAGGCTGGCCCAGGCGGGGAGGAAGCCTTCCGGGCCGCGCACCTCGAACCCCTCGAGGTGTCCGACCGCCATCGGATGCACGAGCTCGCGGACCGCCTCGGAGCGCCCCTGGTTCCAGACTTCGTCGATGAAGCGCCGGGCGAGGGCCGCGTTCTGGCCTTCGAACATGATCAGGTCCCTCCCGTCTCCCCCCGATGCACCCGGATGCCCCTGACGATATCGCGAACAGCAGCCGGCGCAGGAGGGCCCGCGGGAGAGCGTGGGTCGGAGCCTCTCCGGCCCGGCCGCCGGGCGACTCGAGCCGGTCGGCAGATCGCGAAAGGAAGTCCGCGCCCTACCGGGCGCCGCGTCCGGTCAGGACGGTGGGAATGGTCCGGAGGAGGATCTTGGCGTCGAGGGAGAGGCTCCAGTTGTCGATGTAGGCGAGGTCGAGGTTGATCCACTCCTCGAAATTCCGGATGTCGCTCCGCCCCGAAACCTGCCAGAGACCGGTGACCCCCGGCTTCATCGAGAGCCGGCGCCGCTGCCACCGCTCGTAACGCGCCACCTCGTTCGGGAGGGGGGGACGCGGGCCGACGAGCGACATCTCGCCTCTCAGGACGTTCCAGAGCTGGGGAAACTCGTCGAAGGAGAAGCGGCGGATGAGACGGCCGACACCCGTCAGGCGCGGGTCGTTCGAGGCCTTGAAGACGGGCCCCTCGTGTTCGTTCAGGTGGGCGACCTCGTCGAGCAGCTCTTCGGCCCCCTCCACCATCGTCCGGAGCTTGAGCAGGGTGAAGGGGCGGCCGTTCAGTCCGCAGCGGGTTTGCCGGAAGAGGACCGGGCCGCGCGAGGTCAGCTTGATGAAGAGCGCCGCGACCGCGAGCGGAATCACCGAGGCCAGGAGGAGGACCATGGCGAGGAAGACGTCGGCGGCGCGCTTCAGGACGAGGGCCGTCGGGTCGTCGGGGGTCGTGGAGAAGGTCAGGAGCGGCGTCCCCTGGAACTCGTCCAGCTCGACGCGGGCCAGGACGTGCGGGAAGAAGTCGAGGACGAGCCGCGTCCGGATCCCCATCTCCTCGCAGAGGAGGAAGAGGTCCTCGAGCTTTGGCAGGTCGCCCCGGTCGACGGCGAGGATCACCTCGTCGACGTGGATGTCGCGCACGATCCCCTCGAAATCGGCCAGCGTCCCCAGGACCAGAATGCCGCTCGTGGAGCCGGCGTTCCCGGGGTCGGCGGGACGCTCCCGGATGAGGCCGAGGAGCTTCATCCCCCACCAGGGGTGCTCGTGGATGAGGCGCGCCATGGAGCGGGCCCGCGGCGTGTCGCCGACGAGGACGACGGTCCGGTAGTTGAACCCGAGCATCCGGACCCTCCGGGCGAGGAGCCGGACGGTGACCCGCGCGGAGACGAGGAAGAAGAGGTTGACGAAGAAGAAGACGAAGAGGAACGACCGGGAGAGGAAGTTCCAGCGGGCGGCGAAGACGACCAGGGTCAGGAGGAGCGTCCCGAAGAAGGAGACGCGGGCCACCATCGAGACCTCGTCCGCCAGGCCCAGCGTCCGGCGGCTCCGGTAGGCGTTCGAGAGGAAGAGGAGGAGCGACCAGAGGACGACGATCGGGCCGACGACGACGAGGTAGAGAGAGAAGTCGAGGAGGCCGGCGGGGTAGAGGCGCGGGAAGAGGCGCGGGAAGAGGTCGTTTCGGAGCCAGTAGGCGACCGGGACCGCGGCGAGGGTGACGCCGAGGTCGGTTACGTAGGAAAGGGCGGCGATGGCGCGCGCCTGCTGTTTCAGCATCGGCGACTCGGACCCTGAACGGTCCCGTCGTTCATCCTAGCAAAGCGGATGCCCCGGACCGTGGACTCTCATGCCCCCGAAAGGAGTCGTTCGTAGGCGTCGGTGACGTCGGACCAGCGGTAGGCCGCGAGGGCGCGGGCCCGGGCGGCCTCGCCGCGGCGCTCCCGTTCCTCCCGCGAGGCGAGGAGGACCCGGAGCCCGTCGGCCAGCGTCTCCGGCCGCCGGACGTCCCAGTAGAGAGCCGTCCCGCCCGCCACCTCGCGGTTCTCCGGCGTGTCGTGGACGAGAAGCGGCCGGCCGAACCCCATCGCTTCGATCAGTGCCGGGTGGGTGCCGCCGACCTCGGTCGCGTGGACGTACGCGGCGGCGTTCGCGAGGAGCTCCCGGTACCCCTCGCCGTAGATGGCCCCCGGGACAACGACCCGCGGGTCCCGGGCCGCCTCGGCACGGACCGTCTCGATGAACCCGGCTGCATACGGGGCGGAGCCGACGAGCGCCAGCTTCAGCTCCCCCGCGAACCGGGAAAAGCCGCGGACCACGGCGTCCGGGTTGTTCTCCGGCTCGAAGCGGGACACATACAGGACATAGCCCCCGGGCGAAAGGCCCAGGCGGCCCAGCGTCGCCGTCCCGTCGGGGCGCGGAAGGTCCGCGCCGTAGGGGATGAAGGTCGTCTCGGTCCCGTAACGGCGGCGGTAGTAGTCGCGGATCACCCGGGCGTCGCTGACGACGGCGTCGGGGAGGACGCACGAGAGCCTCTCGGAGAGGGCGTAGGCCGCCCGGCCGAGGACGTTCCACTTCCGGCGGTGGCGCTCGAGCCCGTCCACGTTCAGGACGACCCGCGTGGACGCGCCGAGAAGGCGGGGCAGTCGGCAGGCGAGCGCGTTGACGGCGTTGCAGAAGAGGACCGCGTCGTACCCCTCGCCGGCGGCGTGCAGGGCGGAGAGGAGGCCGTGGACGACGGTGTCGAAGTACTTGTGACGGGCGGTCGGCAGCCGGACGATCCGCACGCCCCGGTGCGTCGCCACCTCCGGTCCGACGACGCCGCCCCGGGTGTAGACGGTCACCTCGTGCCCGCGTCCGGCAAGGCGGGCGGAAAGTTCCTCCGCCAGCGTCTCGAAGCCGCCGTACGCAGCCGGGATCCCTCGGGTGCCGAGCACCGCGATCTTCAAGCAGGAATCCTCGCCCCGTCGGGATCCTCCACGAACCACCGGAGAAGTTCGCGGTCGGGAACGCGGCGCCCCTTCTGGATCTCGGCCCGTTTCGAGAGAAGATGCACCCGGTTCTCCGCGAGCCATTTCAGGGCGGGCAATGACGTCCGCTCGACGGTGAGGCAGCCCCCCACGACGAGAAGGTCGCGCGGGAACGTCCGGGCGAAGGTGGCGCGAAGGTGGTCGGTCCCCGCGTTGTTCACGCGGAGGAGAAATCGGTTCTTGACGGAGTGGAGGTTCGCGAGCGCGGACATCTCGCGCCGGCGCTCCGGCAGGTTCCGCCGCCGGTGCCACGCGACGGCGGCCGGGACGCAGCGGGCGCGCCAGCCGCGCCCCCGGAGCCGCCACGCGAGGTCGACATCCTCGCGGTAGACGAAGAAGTCGTCGTCGAAGAAGCCGGTGGAGATCCGGACGTCGGCGAGCGCGACCGCCCGGTAGAGGGCGACGCACCCGGAGACGCCGAAGATCTCCGCCGGCCGGTCGTAGCGCCCGTCGTCGACGAGCCCCCCGCCGACGTCGAAGTGCCGGCCGCTCCGCGTCATCCGGATCCCGACGGTGTCGAGGACCCGCGTCGGCGTCAACTCCGCCCCGTCGGCCCGGAGGATCTTCCCGGTGAACGCCGCCACCTCGCGGTGGGCCGGGCCCACGGCTTCGTCGAGAAGGCGCCCCAGGAACTCGGGGTCGAGGACGACGTCGGCGTTCAGGACGAGGACCCAGTCGGCGCCGAGCGCGAGGGCGCGCTCGATGCCGAGGTTGTGGCCGCCCGTGTAGCCGAGGTTCTCGCGCGAGGGGATCACCGTCATCGGAACGGGGGTGACCTTCTCGAACGCCGCGAGGGCGGCGCGGGTTCCGTCCTCCGACGCGTTGTCCACAGCGACGACCGCGAGGTCGCGAAGGGTCTGCGCGAAGACCGTCGGCAGGAGCCGTTCGACGTCGCGCGACTCGTTGTGCGTGACGAGGGAGATGACGACGCGCGGCATCAGGCCCCCGTCCGGGTCGGCAGGAGAGCGGACCTCCAGCCGAGGCCCAGCAGTCCCCGAAGGACCCGGACGTACGCCGCGGCGGCGTCGGGCCGGGCGTGATCGCCCCGGACGACGGGCAGGAGGAGGAGGCGGAGGAGCGTGCCGAGGAGGAGAACAGTCCGCGCACCGAGCCGTGTCGGGGCGTCGGCATGCTTGCTGACGTATCGGAGAAGGTTCCGGGTGTAGAGGGGGAGAAAGTCCCGGTACGAAAGGGCATTCATCGTCGTGCCGCCTACGTGCGTGACGCGGGCGGAGGGAACGTACCGGAGGCGCCGGCCGGATTCCAGGATCCGCGCGCAGAGATCCACGTCCTCGAACCAGGCGGGAGCGAAGTCCGGGTCGAAGCCGCGGAGCGCCTCGAAGACCTCCCGGCGGATCAGGAGCGCCGCTCCGGCCGGCTGCTCCACGTCGAAGGGGACGTCGCGCGCCCGGTCGAGGTACCTCTCGGCGCGGAAGCGGCCGTTCTCCGGGAAGAGCCGGTTGACGAGAAACGCCTCGCCGGCGAGGGAGCCGAGCGTCGGAAGCTTCCGAAGCTGGAAGCGCTCCTGGCCGTCGCCGGAGAGGGCGGGCGCCACGGCGGCAACGGAAGGGTCCCGGTCGAGCTCGGCGAGAAGGTCCGCGAGACAGGCCGCGCCATCGACGAGGGCGGCGTCGGGATTCAGGAACAGGACGGTCTCGGACGGGGCGGACGCCTCGGCTCCGAGATTGCAGGCGGGGCCGAACCCGAGGTTCGCCCCGGCCTCGATCACGCGCGCGCCCGCCCGCCGGGCAACGTCCGCCGAGCCGTCGCCCGACGCGTTGTCGATGACGACGACGGGGATCCCGTCCGGAACCGAGCGGACCGCGTCGTCCACGTGGGCCGCGGAGTTCCACGTCACGAGGACGACGGCGACACGCGGGATCGTCACGTCGGCAGCTCGCGGAGGGGAGGCCTCGAGGCGAGGACTGCGCGATCCTCCTCCTCGAACGGCCGGACCGCCGGCGACGCGGCGAGCGCGGCGCGAAGGGCGCCGCGCCAGCCCAGGTCGCGTACGGCCGGGCCGAGCGTCGCACCGGCGGCCGGGCGGAGCGACCGGAGGGCCGGAAGCGAAGCCGCATCGAAGTTGCGGCGAAGGGTCCGGAGCCGGTTGGCGAAGAGGCGCCGCCAGCGCGCCTCGGGATCCCGCCGTCCGGTGGCGGTCCCCTCGTGCCGGGCGTGCGCCGCGGGGGCGCAGGCGAAACGCGCTCCGGCGCGGCGAAGGCGGAGGACGAGGTCGACGTCCTCGTACCAGGCGAAGAACGACTCCGCGAAGCCGCCGGCGTCGAGAAACGCGTCGCGCCGGAAGACGGCAGCGGTGGCCGAGACCCCGGGGATGGCGAACGGGGCTGTCTCCGGGGCGGGCGGCGCGCCGCCGTGGCCCAGTTGCACCGCCTCGGCCCCGGCCGTCCAGCCGAAGCCCCATCCGTCCACGGCGCGTCCCGCGCCGTCGAGGACGACGCCCTGCACGGCCGCGAGGCCCGGGTCTCCCTCGAGGGCCGCGAGACAGGCGGCCAGGTAGCCGGCTTCGAGGACGCAGTCGTTGTTGACGAAGGCGAGGTACGGCGCGCGGGCCGCGCGCGCCCCGAGGTTCGCGGGATCGGCGAAGCCCCGGTTCTCCGGGAGGCGGTGGAGGGCGATGCCGGGGCGCGCGCCGAGCCGTGCGACCTCTTCCGGGCGCGAGCCGTTGTCGACCACGACGATCTCTTCCACGGCCTCGCGGTCGAGGGCGTCGAGGGCGTCGAAGAGGAGGTCGCCACCGTCGAGATTCACGACGACGGCCGAGACGGGGAGGGCCGGCACGGGGCGATTATCGGCTGCTTGAATCCCCGGCCCCCCCCGACGAGAATGGCCGCTCCATGCTTTCGCGCGATTTCCTCCGGAAGAACTTCGCCGATCTGCCGCGGCTCCTCCGGGGACGGGCCTATGACACGGGTGCCCTCGAGGCCTGGGGGCAGCTCGATGCGGAGCGCCGGCGGCTCCTGACCGACGTGGAGGCGAAGAAGGCCGACCGCAACCGCCTTTCGGCCGAGGTCGGGAAGAAGAAGAAGGCCGGGGAGGACGCCGCCGGCGAGCAGGCGCGCTCGAAATCCCTCGGCGAAGAGATCGCCCGCGCCGACGAGCGGCTGCGCGAAATCGAAGGCTCGTTCGACGCGCTCGAACTCCGCCTTCCGAACGTCCCCGACGGGAGCGTCCCGGAGGGAGACGGAGAGGCGGGAAACGTCGTCGTGAAGAGCTGGGGAACGCCCCCGGCTTTCGACTTCGCCCCGAAGGCGCACTGGGATCTCGGGCCCGAGCTGGGAATCCTCGATTTCGAGCGGGCGGCCAAGATCACCGGCGCGCGCTTCACCGTCCTGAAGGGGGCCGCCTCGCTCCTGAACCGCGCCCTGATCCAGTTCATGCTGGATCTCCACACGCGCGAACACGGCTACATAGAGGTCCTGCCGCCGTTCATCGTGAACGCCGCCTCGCTCCACGGAACGGGCCAGCTCCCGAAGTTCGAGGAGGACCTCTTCCGGCTGCAGGGGACCGACTGGTATCTCGCGCCGACGGCCGAGGTCCCCGTGACGAACCTCCACCGCGACGAGATCCTCCCGGCGGCGACGCTGCCGCTCTCGTACTGCGCCTACACCCCCTGCTTCCGGGCCGAGGCGGGCTCGGCGGGAAAGGACACGCGGGGGATGATCCGGCAGCACCAGTTCGACAAGGTGGAGCTGGTGAAGTTCACCCTTCCCGGACAGTCGGAGGAGGCGCACGAAAAGCTGACCTGCGACGCGGAGGCCGTTCTCGAGCGGCTCGAGCTGCCGTACCGGCGCGTCCTCCTCTGTCGCGGCGACATGGGCTTCGCGTCGAGAAAGACGTACGACCTCGAGGTCTGGCTTCCCGGGCAGGGGCTCTACCGGGAGATTTCCTCCTGCTCGAACTTCGGCGATTTCCAGGCGCGGCGGGCCGCGATCCGGACGAAGGTCGAGCGGGACGGGAAGGCCCGGAACGAGCTGGTCCACACCCTCAACGGCTCCGGCCTCGCCGTGGGGCGGACCCTCATCGCGGTCCTCGAGAACTACCAGCGGGCCGACGGCACCGTCGGCGTTCCGAAGGCCCTCCGTCCCTACTGCGGGGGCCTCGAGGAGATCCGTCCCGCGTGAGCCCCTGCCAGGAGGAGCCGTGCGGCTGAAACTTCTCCCCTCCTTCGTTCTCGTTCTTCTCGCCGTCCTTGCTTTCCGCGCCTCGGCCCAGACGCCGGCCGCGGAGGAGCCCGCCACCCTGGTCGTCGGCGGCCGCGAAGTGACCGTCCTCCGGGCGCGCGTTCTCGGGTACAGCCCGCGGGAGCGAGCCGCCGCGTCGGCGTTTCGCGTCAAGGAAGCGCTCTCGGCCGGCGGCGCCGGTGCCGTTTCCATGCAAGACGCCGCCGAAGGGAAGCTGCTTCAGATCGACGGTCGCGGTGTTCTCCTCCTCACCCCCGGCGACGTCGACACGCTCGCGGGCGAGACCCTCGAGGGGATCGGCGCCCGGGCGAAGCATCGGCTCACCGTCGTCGTGGCCGAGGACCATGAGCGCCACGACGGGAGGCGCCTTCTCGTGGCCGCCGCGGTGACCGCCGGGGCCACGCTTCTGGCGTGGGGGCTCGTCTTCGCCCTCGGCCGGGCCAGGCGGTGGATCCGGCAGCGCCTCGACCGGGACGTCGCCGAGCGCCTCAGGGCCGTGAAGCTCGGGGGGGCGGAGCACCTCACGAGCGAACCGCTTCTCGTCGCGCTCCGGTTCGGGTTCCGCCTTCTCTTCTTCGTCCTGTACGTCGCTCTGATACTCGCCTGGTTCGACTTGGTCCTGACGCAGTTTCCGGTGACGCGCCCCGTCGGTGAGCGACTGACACAATTCCTCGTCGACGCGCTATCGATCGTCGGAGAGGGCCTCCTCGCCTCGATCCCCGACCTCCTCGTCGTCGTCGCGATCGTGCTCCTCACGCGGCTCGTGGCACGCACCTTCACGGCCTTCTTCCGTCGGATCGAGACGGGCGCCATCGAAGTGCCGTGGCTCGAGGCGGACATCGCACCGCCGACCCGCCGCATCGTCATTGCCGCACTCTGGGTCTTCGCCCTCGTCATGGCGTACCCCTACATCCCCGGGAGCAAGAGCGAGGCGTTCAAGGGGATCAGCGTTCTCGTCGGCCTGATGGTCTCCCTCGGCGCGACGGGGGCCGTCGGCCAGGCGGCGAGCGGGATGATGCTCCTCTACTCGCGGACGCTCCGAGCCGGCGAGTGGGTGAGGATCGGCGAGCACGAGGGACGAGTGGAGACGGTCGGAATGTTCGCGACGCGCCTCCAGACCGGCTTCGGCGAAGAGATCGTTCTCCCGAACTCGGTCGTCGTTGGAATGACGACGGTCAATTACTCGCGTCTCGGCGGCTCGAACGGCATCCTCGTCGAAACCGGTGTCACGATCGGCTACTCCGAGCCGTGGCGGCAAGTCGAGGCTCTGCTCCTCCTCGCGGCGGAGCGGACGGAGGCCCTCCGGAGGGAGCCGAAGCCCGCCGTCTTCCAGAGGGCCCTCTCGGACTTCTACGTCGAGTACCGGCTCTACGCCTACACCGACGACGCCGCCGGCCGGTTGCGGGTGCTGGCGGCTCTCCACGGGAACATTCAGGATGCCTTCAACGAGTCCGGCGTCCAGATCATGTCGCCGCATTACCTCGGCGACCCGGATCATCCCGTCGTCGTCCCGAAGGAGAAGTGGCACCTCCCGCCGGCCCCGCCGCCCGTAAAGTCCCGCAAAGGCTGACCCGGGGACCTGTCCGGCCCTGCTAGACTCCGCGATCCGTCGCTTCGCGGACAGGTGGCCGAGTGGCTGAAGGCGGCGGTTTGCTAAACCGTTGTAGGGTCTTAAAGCCTTACCGGGGGTTCGAATCCCCCCCTGTCCGCCACCGGTCGCCGGGGGGCTTACCCCTCGGGCGCCCCCCGGACCCCCCGCGGTGGAGTTATCGTAAAGATCCCCCACCGGAGGAGTGGCCGAGTGGTTTAAGGCGGCGGTCTTGAAAACCGTTGAACCGCAAGGTTCCGGGGGTTCGAATCCCTCCTCCTCCGCCAGGAAAGAGCCCGCCGAAGTGAAACCCGGAAAAGCATTTAGCCGTAGATGGGAACGGGATGGGCCCGGACAGGGGCCCCCCCTCCGGAGTGAGCACGCATGAGCCGCAAGGTCAAATGGGCCATCGGGGTCGGCGTCGTCGCCGTCCTCGGAATCGTGGTCGTCGCCTCCATCAAGGCCCGCAACAAGAACGTCGAGAAGGTGACGACGGCCAAGGCCGCCAAGGAAGAGCTGGTCTCCACGGTCTCGTGCAACGGCCGGATCCGCGCCCGCGTGAAGGTGGACATCTCCTCGCAGGTGATGGGGCAGATCGTGACGCTCGCCGTTCGCGAGGGGGACGTCGTCAAGAAGGGCGACCTCCTCATCCAGATCGACAAGGCGCAGTACGACGCGAACGCCCAGGCGCAGCAGGCGGCCCTCGACGCTCTTTTCGCCCAGCGCGAGGCGGACCGGTTCACGCGGGAGCAGGCCGAGCGCGACTATGAGCGGACGAAGAAGAACTTCGAGGCGAAGATCGAGAACGAGCAGAACCTCCAGAAGGCCAAGCTGGCGCTCGACTCGGCGGTCGCGAACGAGAAGGCGGACGACCGCCGGATCGAGCAGGCCCGGCAGACCCTCCTCGCGAACAAGGACTCGCTCAAGAAGACGACGCTCGTGACCCCGATCGACGGCGTCGTGACGGCGCGCCCCGTCGAGCAGGGGGAGAACGCGATCATCGGGACGATGAACAACCCGGGCACGGTCCTGCTGACCGTCTCCGACATGTCGATCGTCGAGGCGGAGATGGAGGTGGACGAGACCGACATCCCGCACGTGAAGCTGGGACAGAAGGCGAAGCTCTCCTTCGATGCCTACCCGGAGAAGAAATACGACGGCACCGTGACGGAGATCGGCGGGAGCCCGATCACGAAGTCGGCCCTCGGGACCGACTCCTCGGCCGTCAACTTCAAGGTCAAGATCCACGTCCTGGCGCCGCCGGCGAACATCCGCCCCGGCTTCTCCGTCTCGGGGCTGATCGAGACCGACCGGCGCCCCGGCGCCCTCGCGATCCCGATCCCGGCGCTCGTCCTCGCGGACGAGGCGACCCTCCGGCGCCCCGAGAAGGGGAAGGCCCCGACGCCGACCCCGGTGGCGAAGGACGAGAAGTCCGACCCGCTCGCGGACCGGAAGAAGAAGGAGGTCGAAGGGGTCTTCGTCACGAAGAAGGACGGGACCGTCGACTTCCGGAAGATCAAGACGGGGCTCACGGCCGAGCTGAAGGTCGAGGTCCTCGAGGGGCTCGCCGAGGGAGACGAGGTCGTCACGGGCCCCTTCAAGGCCCTCCGCTCCCTGAAGATCGGCGACCGGGTCAAGGTCGACAACGCCGCGCCCGCGCCCGAGGCGGGCAAGTCGTAGGGCTCCCGTGCTGGTCGGCGAGCTTCTCCGGGTCGCGTGGCGGGCCGTCGCGGCGCACAAGCTCCGCTCGGCCCTGACGCTTCTCGGCGTCATCATCGGCGTCATGACGGTCGTCGCCGTCGTGGCCGTCATCTCCGGGATGAACAACTACGTGGCGACGAAGCTCTTCACCGTCTCGCCGGACGTCTACGCGGTGACGCGCTGGGGGATCATCACGTCCCACGAACAGTTCGTCCAGGCCCTCAAGCGGAAGAGGATCGAGAAGCACGAGGCCGAGCAGGCCGAGCGGCTCTCGAGGACGGCCGACGCGGTCGGGCTGATCTCCGGCGTCCAGCGCCCGGTGAAGCGCGAGGGCAAGCGGATCGCCGACGTCTCGATCAACGGCGTGACGCCGAACGTCGCCGACCTCCGGAACCTCGACATCGAGGCGGGGCGCTTCTTCACGGAGAACGAGTACGAGCGGCGCGCCTTCGTCGCCGTCATCGGCTCGGAGGTGCGGGAGGAGCTCTTCCCCCGCCTCGACCCGATCGAGAAGACGATCCTGATCGGCGGGATGCCGTTCCGCGTGATCGGCCTTCTCGTCAAGCAGGGTTCTGTCCTCGGCCAGAGCCAGGACAACGTCGTCTACATTCCGCGCGAGACCCTCTGCAAGGCGTGGGGCGCGAACCGGAACGTCTCGATCTACGTCCGGGCCAAGGGGGGCGTCCCGGGGGTTCCGGCCTCGATGGACGAATGGCGGACGATCTTCCGGGCGATGCGGAAGCTGAAGCCGGGCGAGCCCGACCCCGTCGCCTTCATTACCTCGGACGCCATCATGGCCGTCTGGGCGACGATCTCGGCGGGAGCCTTCTCGCTTCTCGTCTTCATCAGCGGGATCTCCCTCGTCGTCGGGGCGATCGTCATCGCGAACATCATGCTGGTCTCCGTCGTCGAGCGGACGAAGGAGATCGGTCTTCGACTCGCCGTCGGGGCCCGGAAGGCCGACATCCGGTGGCAGTTCCTCCTCGAGGCGATCCTCCTTTCCTTCGGCGGGGGCGCGCTCGGCGTCTTCTTCGGCTGGGTCATCGCCCTCTGCGTCGACGCCTTCTCCCCCCTTCCGGCCCGGGTCTCGCCCGGACTCATCGCCTCGGGCCTGTCCCTGGCCACCCTCACCGGCCTCGTCGCGGGCGTGTTCCCCGCCGTGAAGGCTTCGCAGCTTCCTCCCATCGAAGCCTTGCGACATGAGTAGAGCCGGAATCCTCGACGCGCTCCGGCGGATGCTGGTGGAGAACCTCCGGTTCGCACTCACGGCGCTTCGCGCCCACAAGCTCCGGGCGGGACTGACGATCGTCGGCATCGTCATCGGGGTCTGGACGGTGATCGCGATGGTCGCCCTCGTGACCGGCTTCAACCGGAATGCCGAAGACGCGTTTTCGAGCTTCGGGACGATGCTCGTCCAGTTCCAGAAGTTCGAGCAGCGCTTCGGGGGCGGGCCGATCCCCGAGGAGGAGCGGAACCGGAAGGACCTGACGATCGAGGACGCCGAGGCGATCGCCCGCCTCGCCCCGTCGATCCTTGCCGTCTCCCCCGAGCGCTACTACCGGGGCGGGGCTCAGGCGAAGGGGAACGGGAACGAGGCCGACGGGGTCCGCTTCGGAGGGGTGACACAGAACTACGCGATCTGCAACAACTGGACGATCGGGGACGGCCTGAACATCTCCGAGATCGACGTCCTCCACGCCCGCGATGTGGCCATCATCGGGACCGACGTGCGCGACGCTCTCTTCAAGGGGAAGAACCCGCTGGGTCAGTTCATCACCGTCGCCGGAAGGCGGATGCAGGTGATCGGGGTCTGGGAGAAGAAAGGATCGGGGGCCTTCGGCGGGCAGCCGGACAACGAGTTGATGATCCCGATCACCACCTTCGACAAGTACTTTCCCCAGGTCAAGAACTCCCGCGGCGACACGCTCCACATCGCCACGATTCCGCGTTCGTCCGAGCTCGTGAACCAGGCCGTCGAGGAGGGGACCGCGATTCTCCGCGCCCGCCGGAAGGTGCCGTTCAACAAGCCGAACGACTTCGCCATCTTCACGGCGGAGAAGATGATCCAGCAGATGACGGCCGTGACGAACGCGATCTCGGGGGTCATGGTCCTCATCGCGGCGATCGCGCTCGTCGTGGGCGGGGTCGGCGTCATGAACATCATGCTCGTCTCGGTGACGGAGCGGACGAAGGAGATCGGCCTCCGGAAGGCCGTGGGCGCCCTCCGGCGCGACATCTCTCTCCAGTTCCTGACGGAGGCGATGACGCTCACGGCGCTCGGGGGCGCCCTCGGCGTGATCCTCGGGCTCCTGACGGCCGTCGTCGTCCGGAACGTCTCCCCGCTCGCCACGGCGACGCCGCTCTGGAGCATCTTCCTCGGGCTCGGCGTCTCGATCTCGATCGGCCTCTTCTTCGGCCTCTACCCGGCGGTGAAGGCGGCCAAGCTCGATCCGATCGAGGCGCTCCGGTACGAGTGAGCCCTTCGGCTACCATCGCTCCGTGGCCCTCCGTCTGAAGACCGTCAACGTGCTCGGGGACGAGCTGGCGATCGCCTGGAGCGACGGCCGGGAGACCTACCTCCCGCTCGCGACGCTCCGGCGCCTCTGCCCCTGCGCCGGGTGTGCCGGGGAGCGCGATCTCCTGGGGCGGCTGATGAAGGGACCGGACCGTCCGCTCGTGGCGTCGTCGTTCCAGGTCCTCGGCACGAAACCGGTGGGTGGCTACGCGGTCCAGATCTTCTGGGCCGACGGTCACTCCGACGGCCTCTACACCTTCGAGAAGCTCCGCGAGTGGGGGGAGAACCCGCCCGGGCTGCCACCCGTCAGCCCGCTTCCCCTCCTTCCCGTCCGCTGAGTCAGGGCTTCTTCTCTTCGAGCGCCTTGCGGACGTTTTTGCTGAAGTCGGGGCGCTTCGTCCCCTTGACCACGTCGGCGTAGAGGAGCGCCACGGCCCTCGGGCCGGCGGCGAGGGCCCGCACGTAAGCGGCCCGCCCCTTCTGCCGGAGGAGCAGGTCGGCCATCTGGGCTCCCACGATGGCGGGATACTGGGCCCAGAAGTCGCCGCGCGAGGCGTCCTCGAGGAGTTGACGCCGGGCGAAGTCCTTCGTCGCCGGGTCGAACAGCTGGTCGGCTGCGTTGTTCCAGCGGAGAAAGGCCCGCTGGACCGGCTCGGCGAAGAACGGGTCGAGCGGGAAGAACTCGTCGGGGATCAGGAAGAGCGCCGGAGGGCCCTCCGCGACGCTCCGCGAAAGGAGCGAGGCGAAGTCGGCGCCGCCCGGGGACGGCCACGCCGGGGCCTTTCGGAAATAGGTCGAAAAGAGGGTCCTCCAGGCGTTGGACCCCGACTCGCGCAGCATCTTCAGGAACGCTTCCCGCGGCTGGAGCCGGCCGCTCGCGCCGCCGAGGAGACGGGGCAGGTCGACGACGAAGAAGACGGCCTCTGCCTCGCGGACCGTCGCGATCTCGCGGAACCCGCCGCTTCCGACGAACGGCACGACGACGAGGCGCGCCGTCACGGCCGGGTCCTCGGGAAGGAGGGACGCCACGCGAGCGGCGAGGAGCGGCGCCGCCTCGGGCGCGTCGCGCTCCGTCGCGTCGAGGACGGCCCGAAAGGCAGGCACCTCGGCCTGATAGGCGGCGAGGAGGCCGTCGGGCGTCCCGGTGGCGGCGGTGACGAGCCGACCGAAGAAGTCGTCGGGTTTCGTCTCCTCGGCCGAGAGCGCGACGCGCGCCGAGGCCGACGCCTTCAGCCGGCGGAGAGCGGCCGGGGCGCCGTCGCCGCCGGAGAGGAGCGTCAGGATGTCGCGCGCCGGCTCCGTGTCGATCGAGACCGTAATCTGGTGGGGCGTCCTGGCCGTCGTGTCGAACGGCGGCCCCGCCGCCGGTGCGGGGGCCTGCGCGGCCGCCGCGCTGCCGGTGGCGAGCGCCAGCAGGAGGAGCGCCGGGACATGGCTAGCCAAGGAGCGCCCCCTCGGCGGCGTCGAGGTCCCCGAAATCGGGAAGGACGACGTCGGCCCCGGCGGCCGCGAGCGCCTCGACGGAGGTCCTTCCGGTCGCCACGGCGACGACGCGGGCGCCGATGGCGTGGCCGCACGCCACGTCCTGCCGCGAGTCGCCGATGACCACGCAGTCGCTGCCCGCAAAGTCGATCCCGGTCGTCGCCCGGGCCCGGGAGAGGGCCACCGGTCCCAGCTCCTCGCGGCGGGAGGCCTCGTCGCCGAAGACACCGAAGCGGAAACGATGCCAGAGCCCGGCGGCGGAGAGCTTGATCCGGGCGCCACGCTCCACGTTGCCCGTCAGGAGCGCCGTGACGGCCGACGGGCTCTTCGCGACGCGCTCGAGGAGCTCCGGGACGCGCGGCTTCAGGCGCGGGCGCTCAAGCGCGAGCGCGGCCTCGAGCCGGTCGAGGTAGAGGTCGAGGGCCCGGGGAAGCCTCTCGGCGATGATCTCCTCGGCCACCCCCGCCTCCCGCATCAGCTCGGCCACGATGTGGGGGTCGAGCTTCCCCTCGAAGGCGAAGGCCTCGAGGTTTCCGCACGTCCCGAAGACGTCCGCGAGGGCGCTCCCGAACGCGGAACGCCAGCGGGGGCCGGACGAGAGGAGCGTCCCGTCGACGTCGAAGAGGAGAAGCCGGGGGCGCCGCGTCACGCCGCCATTCTAGGCACCCGGGAGTCAGCCTGTTAAATTGCGCTCGATGTCGTCCGGAAGCGCCCCGCGCTCTCTCTCGGGAGAGACGGCCATCGTGACGGGGGCGGGCCGCGGCATCGGGCGGGCCATTGCACGGGCCTTCGCCGGCGCGGGCGCGACGGTCGTCCTCTCCTCGCGGACGCGGGACGAGCTCGACCGGACGCTCGACGAGATCACCCGGGAAGGCGGCCTCGCCGTCGCCCACGCGGCCGACGTGACCCGGCGGGCGGATGCCGACGCGCTCGTCGGACGGGCGCTCGAGGCGACGGGCCGGCTCGACATTTTGGTGAACAACGCCGGCATCTTCGTCTGGAAGTCCCTGGCGGACCTCGAGGAGGCCGAATGGGACCGGATCCTCGGGACGAACCTGAAAGCGGCCTACCTCCTGATTCATGCGGCGCTCCCTGCGCTGACGAAGGCCTCCCGGGGGCGGATCCTGAACGTCTCCTCCATCCACGGCACGGTGGGAGAAGCGAACGTGGTGGCGCACTGCGCGGCGAAGTTCGGGCTCATCGGGCTGACAAAAGCCCTGGCCAGCGAGCTGCGCGACGTCGGGATCACGGTCAACGCGATCTGTCCGGGCTCGACGGAGAACAAGGGGCGCGAGGAGCCCCCCCGGCCGCACGAAGCGCCTCTCAAGGAAAAGCTCCACGCAGAGGACGTGGCCGGCGCGGCGCTGTTTCTGGCGTCCCCGGCCGCGGCGGCGATCACGGGCGCGGTCCTCGACGTCTGGGGGGGCACCTACGTGGCCATCAAGGCCTGAAGGCGCGGCCTGGCGGCCGGATTTGACGCCTCCCGGCCACGAGGCGAACAATCCACGGCAGGCGCGTTTTCGTATCGAGGCATGGTGACGGAAACAGACATTCCCGGCCGGGACTGCGGCCCGGCGGTCGCCGATCTGTCCGGGCCCTTTCTCGTGGCGCTCCTTTCGGGCGACGAACGGGGGGTCGAGGAGGTGTTCGGACGAGCCGTCGCGCGGGGGGCGGATCTCGCGGACCTCGCCCGCAGCCTCGTCGAGCCCGCGTTCGACGAGGTGGGGAAGATGTGGTGCACAGGAGGGGTTTCGGTGGCCGAGGAACACCTCGCCACGTCGCTCGTCTACCGCGCCTTCTCCCGGCAGGCCGCGTCGGTGCCGTGTCCGCCGCTCGGGGCGCCGCGCCTCCTGCTCGCCTGTCTCGCGGGCGAGTTCCACGAGCTGGGGATCCTCATCGTCTCCGAGGTAGCCCGGGCGGCGGGATGGCAGCCGGAGGTGCTCGGCGCCAACACGCCGCGCCCGGCGGCGATCCGGCACATCGCCGTTCACCGGCCGGACGCCGTCGGGCTGTCGCTGTCGCTCGCGGCACAGGTTCCCGAATGCGCCCGGACCGTCGAGGAGATCCGGAAGGTCGCGCCTCGCGCGAAGGTCCTCGTCGGCGGATTCGCCGTACGGAACGACGCCGCCCTCGCCGGGCTCGCAGGGGCCGATGCCTGCTTCCGCGACGTCGTGGCCCTGCGCGACTGGCTTTGCGCGAACCGCCCCTGCCGGTCTCTGGCGGAGGCGCCGCAGGCCGAGGCGTGCCGCGCGAACGTGGCGGAGGCCCTCCGGAAGAGAACCGCCGGGCGCTAGACTCTCTCCGGCCTCTGCCCGTAGCTCAGTTGGACAGAGCATCGGCCTTCTAAGCCGAGGGTCGCCGGTTCGAATCCGGCCGGGCAGGCCAGCATCTTGCGGGACCAGGTCCCTGCAGACGTTGCGGTCGGGTCGGATGCCGACGGAGACTCCGTTCCCGGACCTAGAAGACGGGGGTCGGGACGCGGCCCCATCCGGTTCCCGAGGCGAGAACCTGAATCCCCTCGAGCCGGGCCTCGTGAACCTCGACGTCCGCTGCGAAGAGTGGAGTCCGGTTGGCATCGATGGCGAAGAGGTCCTCAGCCCGGCTGCCGCGAGACGGTGTCTCGACTTTCAAGAAGATCAGCCGTCTCACAGAAGCGTTCATTACGGCATGGGACGTCGCGCCCTGTGGTATGCCATGGCCCGGCATCCCATGCCCGCCTTCGAGGTGCCGGAAGGGATGGAAGATCCAGTCGGCGATCATGGCTCCGGCATGGTGCTGCTTGTAGAGCCGCCACTCTCCGCCCGTGTCGGCGATCATCCCCTGCATGATGTAGTCCTTCGGGAGGAAATAGACGAGGAAGGGTCCGCCGGACCGTTGCATGGGAGAGCGGATCTCGGCCAGATCAAGCAGCGCGTCCATCCGGTGCTCGACCATCGGGAGATCACTGGGCAGGATGGCCAGTGTCGTGACCGAGTCCTTCGTCCAGAGGGGAAGCTTCGAGACCGTGTAAGCCCTGAGGGCGAACGCGCCGCCAACCGTCAGTCCTGCGAGGACCGTGAACACCAGAGCTCTCCGTAGTCCCTCTCGCCGCGATGCACGGCCCAGTCCGAGGAGGTTCTCGAACACCTTCGGCAGGAACATTCCGGTTCTGTCCATGTACTCGCGGTACGAGTCGCCGAACTGCGCCAGCATTCGGCGCTCCTCGTCCCGGGCAAGGAAGTGGTAAAGGGCGAGCATCACGAGCCAGAGCACGAGGACGAGAAAGCGAGGCCAGAGGACCGCGAGCCCCAGCCCAGTGAGGCCGAGCCCGAGGTACTGGGGATGCCGGATGAACGTGTAGACGCCGTGCGTGGCGACACCTTTCCGGAACAGCTTGTTCCCGTACACCTGAAGAGCGCAGACGAAGAAGATGACGGCCCCGAGGACAAACAGCACCGACCCGGCCACGCGCACCGTCGAAAGAAGCATTCCGGGCGGACTCACCATGTGCGGCAGAAAGAACGCCGAGAGCCATCGCGTCGTGTCGTACCGGGCGAGGGAGAGAAGGAACGGGTTGAACGCCGCGTAGAAAAAGGCGGCAAACGGGCTGATCATGATGAGGATCTCCAGCCCGATGACGAAGTAGAGAAGAATCGCGCCGCCAAGTAGGGGACGCGAAGGCCGCATCAGGGAACCTCCGGTGCGGCGAGGCCGCACGTCATTCTGCTCCATCTGACGGGGGCACTGGCATCGGGAGCGGGTTGGGCGGAGGCAGCGCTGCCAAGCTTCTCTGCGGGTTCTGTCGGGCCGCCTTCAGGATCTTCCGAACGTTCCCGTACAGCCGAATGAGATCCGCAGGCGGGTCTACCAGCAGAGTTCGACACATGTATACGAAGGCAGGCCAGATCTTCTTACCCGGGCGGGGCGCGATCAGACGACGCGCGTCGCCCGGTGACTCCTCGAGGTCGCTGTCGGCGAGGATCCCGTCCCGGTGCCTCGGAGAACGCGGATGGCGCCGGTAAGCTACCGACGGGGTGAGGTGCAACGGAACATGCTGAACGCCATAGCGACCGTCCTCCTCGCGATGTCCCTTCCCGGCCACGTCGAGGTCTTTTCCCATCGGGGGGCGCGCACCTTTGTCCCGGAGAACACGCTGGCCGGAATCGAGGCGTCTCTCCGGATCGGAACGGACTGGGTGGACATGGACGTCGTCCTCACGAAGGACGGAGAGGTCCTCGTCTCCCACGATCCCGTCCTCAATCCGGCCATCGTCCGCGATGCCGGGGGGAAATACGTCGCCCCCGGCTCCACGGTGGTAAAGAACCTGACTCTCGAAGAACTGCGCCGGTTCGACGTCGGGAGGATCGATCGGGAAACCGCCTACGGGAAGCTTTTCCCCGACCAGCTCGCGATCGACGGGGCGCGGATGCCGACGCTCCGGGAGGTGATCCGGCTGGTGCAGGCCAGGGCGCGGAACAGGGTCGGCTTCCAGATCGAGATGAAGACCGATCCTGCGAGCCCGGCGATCAGCGCCGACCCGGAACGCTTCGCCCGGGCGGTCTACCGGATTCTCCGGGAGGAGGAGATCGTCGAGAAGGTGAAGGTCCATGCCTTCGACTTCACCTGCCTCTTCGCCCTGCAGGCCCTCGACCGGAGGATCAGGACCGGCTATCTCACCTCGCGCGACAACGAGATCGGGGGGGTGGACGACTTCTTCGACTCCGACCCGGCCGTCGCGGGCCGCTGGACCGGCGGGAAGCTCGTGAACGACTACCAGGGCTCGATCCCGCGGATGGTGAAGGCGCTCGGGGGGACCAGCTGGGAGCCCGAGGATGCCGAGCTGACGAAGGAGGACCTGGACCTTGCCCACCGGCTCGGACTCGAGGTCGTCGTCTGGAGCTGGCCCGAGCGGCTGGGCACGGCCTTCGATCCCGCGATGACGGCGAAGATGATCGAGTGGGGCGTGGACGGGATCATCACCGACGACCCGGGAAGGCTGACCTCGATGCTCGCGGCGCGAGGAATGAGGGTCCCGCCGAGATTCCTCGTCGACTGAAGCCTGAGGGACGGCTCCTGGCAGCCGGTCCGGGAGTAGAGCCGCTGCAGAGCGGAGTCCGGCGTGGAACCCCTGCGGAGTAGGATCCGGACAGTTCCGGAACTTCGGTTTGACAGGAGGAGACTTCCATGCTGCGGCGTCTCGTACTGGTGTCCTGTCTCGCGTTCTGCCTTCCGGTGGCGGAGGCCCAGGGCCCTCCGAAAGAGGTCCAGAAGCTGGAGAAGCAGCTCAAGGACAGGGACTCGAGCGTGCGCGCGCGCGCCGCGTGGGACCTCGGGGAGATGCGGGCGACCGGCTCTGTTCCGGCGCTGGTCGAGGCCCTCGACGACCCGTCGAGCGCGGTCCGGGCCAACGCCGCCGCCTCGCTCTGGAAGCTCGGCGCCGCCTCGAAGCCGGCGATGCCGGCATTGCGGAGACTGCTCGAGGATCGGTCGGGCGCCGTGGTCGGGAACGCTGCCGGCGCCCTCCGCAACCTGGGCGTGCCGATGGCAGAGCTGGTTCCGGCCTATCGGCGCCTGCTCGCCGAGCCCGACTGCAAGTCCGCCGTGATCGGGCTCAAGGCTCTCGCCGACGAGGCGCCCCCCGCCGAGCTGTTCGACGCTGCGTGGCGGTGCGCTGAGGCTCCGGACGCCGAATTCGACACGCGGCGCGACGCCCGGGAGGCCCTCCGGAAAGTCGCCGGCCGCCGTGACCGGGTCATGGTCCCCCGGATTCTCGAGACGCTGAGGCATCTCGACGGGCGCGACGGCAGCGACCTCATGTCGGCCGTCGCCTCGCTCGACCCTCCGGTGAAGGAAGCGGTTCCCGTTCTCGCAGGCCTCCTCGTCTCGGGGAACGCCTCGACGCGGAGATCGGCCGCGAGCACGCTCGGGCGAATGGGGGTCGCCGCGCTTCCCGCCGTGCCCGAACTCGTCGACCGCCTGCAGCACGACGACGATCAGGAGACGCGCGTTGCGGCGGCCGAGGCCCTCGGCGGGATCGGGCCGAAGTGCGCCGCGACGGCGGTACCCGTCCTCGCGAAGGCCGCCCGGGACGACAAGTGGCCCAAGGTGCGCAAGCACGTCGATCACCGCGCTCGGCGAGATGGGGCCGGCGGCGAAGGAGGCGATCCCCGTGCTGCGGGCGGCCCTCAAGGACCCGGACGGCTGGATCAGCGGGGCGGCGAGCAATGCGCTCCTCCGCGTGGAGCCGGACAAGGCTCAGGAGATCACGGCGATCGCCGACGAGTCCCGGCCCGTGCAGAAGGGAATTCTGTACGACGATCTCTCCCGGCTGCAGACGGTCCTGCTCGGGACGCGTTCCGGAAGTTTACGAGCTCGTCATCTACCCCGAGTTCGCGATGGCGACCGCGGCCTGCCGGGACACGGCGAGCGGCCGGTGCCGGTTCACGTACACCGGCGGGGCCGTGACCGGCCCGGACGACGGGAGCGGCGACTGCGACAAGAAGATCCAGCTGGCCGGGGTCGACTTCTCGGTCGTGCCCGGGCTCGTCAAGCAGGCGCCCGGACTGCTCGGCTCGCCCTCCGGTGCCGTCGACGTCGTCCAGCTGAGCCCCGGCGTCTTCTGCAAGAGCCACGGCTGGATCGTCAACGTGAAGGGCGCGGGAATGGTCGAGTTCAAGCTGAACGGGAAGGTCGACAAGGTCCGGAAGTTCTAGGCCGCCGGCGAACGGACGGCTCGCTCACGGCAGCTCGGTCGAGACGACGCTGCCGCCGGCGAGCCCCAGCGTAGAGCCGTGCCGGGCTGCCGCCGGCGATCGCGAGCGCGCGGACGTCGGTGTTCACGAGACCGTCGTTCAGGGCCTTCCAGGTCGCGCCTCCGTCCGTGCTCCGGAAGACGCCGTGGAACGTGCCGACGAACGCCTGCCCGTCCCTCGCGACGGCCACGGCCTCGACGTCGTCCCCTTCGAGGCCCTGCGCCGCCCGGCTCCAGGTCGCGCCGCCGTCGGTGCTTCGGAAGAGGCCCTGCTTCGTGGCGACGAAGATCCGTCCGGGCTGGCTCGGATCGACGGCGAGGTCCAGCATCTCGCCGGGGCGGACGAGGCTCCAGCTCTTGCCGCCGTCGGTCGTGCGGAAGAGGCCTTCCTTGCCGCAGGCCGCGAACACCGTGCCGGGGGCCGCCGACCGGAGGCGCTCCACGCTCGAGCTCGTGATTCCGGTCCCCGCGGGCTGCCACTTCTTGCCGCCGTCGCTCGTCTTGAAGACGGCGGTCCCCGGGTCGCTGTTCGACCAGCTGCCGGAGTAGAACGTCTTCGGAGTCGGCGGGATCCTGGACGAGGCTGCTGAACTGCGGTTCGGTGAGGCGCCCTTTCATCATGTCGCTCATGCTCGGGCCCTTGACCTCGACCTTCGACAAGGAGCGCCCGCCGTCTTCCGACCGCAACCAGCTCGACGCGTGGTGGGCGTACACCTTCTTCGGCGACTCGCGGTCGAAGACGATCCCGTCAATCTTCGCCGGCTCTCCGGACTTGAACGGCTCCTGGATCTCCGTCCAGGCCCCCGGTCCGTCCATCCGGAAGAGGCCGACGCCCAGCTGGGCGAAGACCGGCCCCGTGCCGGTCGGCGGAGCGTAGAGCCGCTCGACCCAGCCGGCCGCCATGCCCTTGCCGAAGGCCTCGAAGGTCTGTCCTCCGTCGGCGCTCCTGTAGAACCCGTCTCCCGCCGCTCCCGCGTAGACCGTGCCCTTCTTCGCGGGGTGGAATGCGAGCCCCATGCAGAGGTAGTTCCCGAAGCCCGCTCCGGCCGAGCGCCAGGTCTCGCCCGCGTCGCCGCTCACCCGCAGGCCTTTCCGCGTCGCCGCGAGGAGCGTCTGCGGGTCGTGCGGGTCGATCTCGAGACTGTAGAGCTCGTCAGTACCGCGAAGGCCGAGCTCGAGCTCGGTCCACGTCGCGCCACCGTCCGTGCTCCTCTGGAGGTGGCCGAACCCGGAGACGGCGTAGAGAGTGGATGGATTCGCGGCGGAGACGCGAAGGAGCTTGATGCTGTCCTGGCGCAGCCCCTGGCCGAAGGGGCGCCAGGTCTTGCCCCCGTCCTGGCTGCGGCTCAGGTTGTGCTCGGACCCGCGGCCGCCCGCCCAGACGATGTTCGCGTCTTGCGGGTGGACGGCGAAGGCGTACACGTCCTGATCGGGGACGCGGAAGCTCTGCCAGGTCTTTCCGCCGTCGCCGCTCCGGTAGTGCAGGTTGGTGGCCGGGACGAAGATCGTCCCGGGCTTCGACGCCGCGAAGGCGATCGGCTGTCCCAACGCGCCCGAGGTCTTGTCGACGCGCACGGACGTCCAGCTCTTTCCGCGGTCGGGGGAGCGCCAGAATGCGGCCGACTCGTCCCCCTTCACGCCGGCCCAGAGCGTGACCGGGTCCCGGGGATCGACCTCGATCCACTCGACGCTGCGGCTGACCATGCCGGCCCCGGGCAGGCTCCAGGTCTGCCCGCCGTCGTCGCTCCGCCAGACGCCGCCCCCCGAGGTCGCGGCGTAGATCGTTTC
The DNA here is from genome assembly GCA_963801475.1 of uncultured Acidobacteriota bacterium. Lineage (GTDB taxonomy): Bacteria > Acidobacteriota > Thermoanaerobaculia > UBA5066 > UBA5066 > DAOMFB01. Next base: position 690,527 of record CAWDEX010000002.1, read on the forward strand.
GGGCTTGGCCGGGTCCACGGCGACGTCCGTGATGGTGGCCACGAAAGGACCCTCGGTCCGCCAGGCCGCGGCGGCGACCGCGGGGAGCGCCAGGAGACCGGCGGCGAGAACTTGGCAGAAACGCCAGGATCGCTTCATTGGATCCTCCTCGTTGGTTCGGTAGCGACCAGGGCGATTCTCTCGCTTCCGCCGTCCTCCGCTTACGGCGGAATCCCCGATGCCGCGAGGGGGACGAAGAGGACGAGAGCCCCTGACGCGCACCAGGCGAATGCGTCAGCCGTTCAAGCGGTTCGAAGAACCGGGCGGGAAGGACTGGAGGTGGGTTCTGGTCGTATCCGCTGGGGCAGTTCCTACACAAACCTTACCGAAAGCTCCCTGGCATCTCCCGCTGCGCGACCCAGATTCGGTATACGAGCGAGCGCCCCGGACTTGGAGGCGCTCGAACCGAAGGGAGGCAGGGCCCCTCCGGTCCGTGGCGGCGACTCGGGAAGGACGGCGTCGAATGCCACAAAGGCGGCAAAGGGGAGATCTCGTAACCGCGTCCGGGGTGAGGCCGAGACGACGGACCATCTTCTCCCTCCCGAGCCGCCTCGGACCGCTCTCGTCCTCACCCCCCGTCTCGCGGTTTCCTTCTGCGGCTGCCCGCCGGCACGAATTGCCGTGGCGCGCCGGTGACCGGACCGGTTCCGGCCGATCAACCCTGACCAACCCCTGAGGAGAATGCCGACATGAGAACTCTCGCGAAGTGGCTCGTTCTCGGTGCCTTCGGCGTCCTCGTCGCCGTCGCGGTGGGTTCCGCGGCGCGGGCGGAGGACGACATCGCGATCTTCAACGTACCGATCCAGATGGTCGCGGGAAACGTCATCCTCGAGCCGGGCGTTTACGAGTTCCGGGCCACGCGGGGCCTGGGAAACCAGATGCTCATCACCGTGACGGGGATGGGCCAGGTGAAGTCCCGAGCCCTGCTGCTCGCTTCGACGCGTGAGCCGCTCCCGGCCGACAGGAAGGATTCCGCAGACTTCCTGATCCTCCAGGGGAAGGGACAGGGCCAGGTCGAGCGCTGGGAGGTCGCGAACACGTCTCTCGCCTACGTCTTCCCGGTGGCGCGCGTGTCGGTCGACTACCAGTTCAAGGCCGAGCTGAAGACGCCCGAAACCCGGACGGTCGTTGCCAGCCTCAAGAACTCCCGATAGGGACGACGAACGGCATGTCCGGTTGAGGCAGGCCGCGCCCTGCGGGTCCCGGATCACGCGGGCGACAGAACGCCCGCAGGGCGGCGGCCAAGGGTCCCGGAAGACCGGGCTCCTTCTCAACCGGCCGGCGTCTGGGCCTTCGAGAACTTCGACGGAGGCGGGGTCTTCCCCGCCTTTTGCTTCTCGACGCGGTCGGCCGACTTGCCGTCCGCCGGCTTCTGAAGCGGGACCCGGATGACGACGGTGTCGCCGGCCTTGAGGCCGTCGTAGATCTCGGCCTTCGCGGCGAGCGGCACGGTCCGCTCGCGGCCCGAGGCCTCGACGATCGTGATCGAGGCCCCCTTCTCGAAGGACTTCACGACGCCGCGGACGGAGGAATAGGCCGCGTTGACGACCGGCTTTCCGGTCGCACCCGGCGCGGGCGCGGGGGAGCGACCGGCGACGGCCGGGCCGGCCGGGGGCGGGGGAGACGCGGCAGCGCCCGCCGGGGCCGGGGGAGCGGCTTTCGGGTCGACGGCCGCCGGGTTGTTCCGGACCCAGCCTTCGGAGTCGGTCGCCAGCGCGCCGCTCGGCTTGACGACTCCTTCCTTGTTCTGCTGGTCGGGCAGCGACGGAACGGTGACACGCTGGGGGATGGGCGTCGGCGCCTGCTGTTGCGCGGAGGCGACGCCCGTCGCGCCCGCCGCCGCCAGGGCGAGGAGAAGGGCCGGAGTGTTCTTCATCCGGAAATCATACGTCGCGACGCGACGCCGGGCGGGGCGGCCGGACGACCGTGACACTGCAGGGCGCCCGCGCGGCGACTTCGCCCGAGACGCTACCCAGGATGTTTCGCAGGATCGAATTCGTCCGCGCACCGAGAACGATGTGGTCGACGTGGTTCGTCCGGGCGTATTCGAGGATCGCGCCCGGCGTATCGACGGCCTCGAGGACGTGGAACGTGATCCGTTCCTCGGCGACGCCGAGCGGCCCGGCCCAGTGCTTCAGTTCCACGAGGCGCTGCACGTGCCGGTTCCGTCCTTCCTCGTCGAGCTTCTGGTCGGGGGCGAGCCGGCGCCGTTTCAGGACGTTCAGGCAGGCCAGCCGCGCTCCGGGCTCGATCTCCAGGATCCGCCGGACCGTCACTCGGATGGCCTCGGCGAGTTCCTCCGAGCCTTCGGCGACGTCGAGAGCGACCGCGAGGATCGGCGCTTTCGAGATCCGGGCCGCCACGGCGTGCTTCAGGACGGGCCGGGACTCCGGCGGCTGGAGGCGCCGCCGGATCACGTCGCTCCAGGAATCCTGCTTCATCCGGTCCGAGCGGGCGGTCAGCTCGACGTCATCGGGGTTCGTGAGGTCGACGGCGAGCCGGGCGGCGGTCGGGTACCGCTGCGAGGGATCCACCTCGAGGCAGCGCAGGATGACCTCCTGCAGCCACAGCGGGAAGTCGGCACGGAGCTTCCGGGGCGGGATCGGGTCTCGCCAGAGCCGCTTCTGCAGCAGGCGCTTCCCCTTCGGGTCCCCGAACGGCCGGATTCCCGTGGAGAAGAAGTAGAGAAGGACGCCGAGCGCGAAGAGGTCACTTCGGGAGTCCCGCCGGATTCCGAGGATCTGCTCCGGCGCCATGTAGGGTCCCGTGCCGTAAGGGATCCGGAACTGCGCCTCCATCAGGTCGGGCATGTGGTCGTGGCGCGCGAGGCCGAAGTCGACGAGGACCGCCTCGCCGCCGGGGCGCGTCAGGATGTTGGAGGGTTTCACGTCCAGGTGGACGACGTTCTGGCCGTGCAGGTCGCGGAGGGCGAACGCGATCCTGGCGCCGATCTCGGCGACGCGCTCGGGGGGGAGGGGCAGCCTGTCCCGGAGCGAGTGGAGCGAGGGGCCGGGAATCTGCTCCATGACGAGGTAGGGCTGGACGGCGAAATCGCCGGCCGCGACGAACCTCGGCACGTGGACGCCGGTGAGCCGCGGCAGGATCATCCGCTCCATCTCGAAGCCGACGATGGCAGCCGGGTCCATCCCCTCGAGGAGCCGTGGCACCTTCATCAGGATCGGGAAATCGATGTCGGGCCGCGTCACCTTCCGGAGCGTGGCCATGCCTCCCCGGTGAAGGAGGTCGCCGACGAGGAAGCCGTCGATCGTGGAGCCCTTCTGGAAGCGAGTGGACGCCATAGAACGTCAGCGAACCGACCACGAGCCGGTCCGCCTCGCCGGGGATGCTAGCGAAACGATGGAGGATGCGTCAGGTATTGAGGGCGAAGACCGCAGCCAGGGTGGCGAGGCCGAGACCTCAGAACGGAGAATCGGCGGACGGCTCCGCGGCTCCTTCCGCTCCGTCGCGGAGCGAAGCCGGGCTCGGCGCAGGGGGGGTCAGCATGATCCGGCGCGACAGATCGGCGAAGCGCGGGTCGTCCCGCAACGCGTCGAGCCCCGGAACCACCGCAAACCAGAAGATCCGGCTGTCGCGGTCGACGAGACTCTGCTCGAGGCAGTCGAACGCCCGGTCGATGTCGGACAGCCCGATGTGGACCAGGGCGCGCGCGAACGCGGGCAGCGGCTCGCTCGCCTCTCGCGTCAGCCGCTCGAGCAGCGCGAGAGCGGCCTCCCGCCGGCCGACTCGTCCGAGCGCGTGCGCCACGTAGCTGAGCGTGATGGGATCAGGTGACAGGGCCGCCGCCCGCTCGAAGACCGCCAGCGCCTCGGCATCTTCCCGCAGCCCGATCTCCGCCCAGCCGAGGGCGTACATGGCGAGCAGCAAATCGGGGTAGAGCGCGAGTGTGCGCCGGGCGCGCTCGGCCGCCTGCTCGTACTCGCCGGCGAAGACGAGCACGAAGGCCGCCGAGAAGTTGGAAAAGGGGGAGAGCGGGTCCAGATCGAGCAGCGTCTTCACCGCGGCCACCGCTCCCCTGCGGTCGCGCTCGATCGTCGCCAGGAAGAGTCCGTGCAGGTTGTGGGCGAACTCGTTGCTCAGGTTCAGCTCGAGGGCCTGCACGATTTCCGACTTGAACCCGACCAGGTCCCAGTCGTGGAGCCACTTCACCAACGCGAGGGCCGTGTGCGCCTCGCTCAGGGAGGGATCGAGCGACAGCGCGCGAAGCGCTGCCGCTTTCGCCTTCGGGTACGCCTCCTGGATCGGCATGAAGCCCCAGTAACCGAGGACGGCAAGGCTCCAGGCCAGTCCTTCGTACGCATATGCATACGTCGGATCGATCTCGAGCGCCCGGTGCAGGTGACCGATCGCCTTGTGCACTCCTTCCCGGCTCCACGTGCCGAAGTGGTGGCGATACTTGAGGTATTCGAGCCGGGCCTCGGCGCCGACGTCCGGAGAGGGTCTTCCCCGGGGGGCGGCGTCGCCGGTGAGCGCCGATCGGATGGACTCCGCGAAGGCGCAGGTCACCCGCCCGAGGGTGGCTACCGTGCCGGCCGCATCCCCTTCACAACTATCGGCCCAGAGATGCTGGTCAGATCGCGCCTCGATCAGCTGAGCAGTCACCCGGATGCGGTCGGCGGTGCGGAGGAGAGAACCCTCCACGATGGCGTCCGCGTTCACCTCTCGCGCGATCTCCGGGGTCGTCCTGGAGCTCGCCCGGAACCGGAGCATCGACTGCCGCGAGATCACGAGCAGCGAGGGAAGGCGCGCGAGCTCGGTCGTGAGCGCGTCGGCGAAGCCGTCCGCGAGGTAGTCGTCGTCTCCCGGGCGGCCGAAGCTCTGAAAAGGGAGGACGGCCACGCGCGGGGGGCTGAGGGGCTCGACCGCGGCGACTCGCGCGACCAGGCGGAAGCCGCGCTTGGAAATCGTCTCGATGTACCGGGGGCGCCGCGTGTCGTCGCCGAGAATTCGCCTCAAGACGGCGACGTCCCGGCTCAGAGCCGACTCGCTCACCAGGCGGTTGTCCCTGACGCGCGCGGCGATCTGGTCTTTCGAGACGACTTCCCCGGCGTGCTCGGCAAGGAGGACCAGCATGTCCATGAGCATGGGCCTCAGATGCCGTTCGGTCCCCGCGCGCTCGATCGAGCAAGCAGCCGGCCGAACGGTCCAGTCCCCGAGGCAGAAAGCGGCATGGAACGCCGCCAGGGAACGTTCCACGCCGGGATTCTATGGGGATCCGAAGCGCGCCGGTGAATCCCTGATCCTGCGCCTCGCGAGATGCTCTAGTAGCTGACCGTCCCGTTCAGAGTCCAGCTGACTTTGGCTGAAGCCCAGGTCGGGTCGTCGAGTGTCTCGAGGAACGCGGCGGTGATCGTGCCGCTTGCATAGGCAAACCGGCCCGTGCCCTCCTCGATCAAGAAATCCGCCGCCCCTAGGACCTGAGTGTCCGAGATCCAGGTCCCGGAGGCCGTGTAACTGCCCCGGATTTCATCGCCGTTGGCGGCCACGATCTTGAACACTCCGCCGGAGAGTGTCCCGTCCGGAGAGGCCGTGTGTGTGGTGTACATCTTCGCCAACCCAAGGTGCCTCAGCGTACCCGTCACGTCGCCGGTGGTCGTCCAGGGTCCCTCCCAGGGGCCGGTGAACAAGAACCTGCCGTCCATCGACCCGCCGATGAGTCGGGGAACAGTCCTCGTCCCCGGGTCCGCGGCGGCCGCCATGGTCGCGATCGCCAATACCAGGAAGAACGAACAAGTCAGCGCCGTCCTTTTCATACCGGTCTCCTTTCAATCTTCTTGCGGACGAGAATCAACGCCTCGATCTGCAGCGTTTGATCCGCCGTTCGCGCGCAGGGGATTGACTCCTCCCGAAATGATGGGAGCCGGCACGGCGAAAGTCTCTTGCTGAAACCCTCGATTTTTCCTGCATTTTGCGGAGTCGCAGCACGCAATCGCCGTGACGATCCTCGTGGACGGCGGGCGCTTCGTCAGTGGTAGAGGGCGAAGAAGGCGGCCAGAGTGGCGAATTCGCGCGTGGGCGGGACGATGACCCGGATCCGCCCGCGGTACTCGCGCAGGCGCTCGGCGAGGCTCTCGAGAGCGTCCTGCTCCGCCTGCGCCAGTCGCGCCAGATCCAGTACGAGCCGCTCCTTCCGGCGCGTAAGACCCTCGCGGAGCCCGGCGGCGAGCCGGTCCGCTCCGGAGAGCGACAGCCGGCCCGCGACACTGACCCAGACCGTCGCTTCCGGCCGCAGCTCGACCTCCACCCGGTGACCGGCCGCATCTGGCCCGCGAAGGCGGCGCCAGACCCGGCTGGGAAGCGACTCCTCCGGCATCCTGAACGTGTGTCGCGTGAGGGCGGGGTGCTGGAGGAGCCCGAACCGGAGCGTCAGACCCGTCCATGCCGCGAGCGCGAAGGCCAGGCCGGAGCGGAGACGCTCGGAAAAGGTCGGGACCCCCAGGACTCGATGGATCCGGGCCTCGAGCTCCCCGATCCGGCGCCGGACCTCCCGCCCCGGGGCCAGGAGCCGCCCGGCGAGGAAGACCGGGTAGGCCTTCCGGATCTCCCGGGCGAAGAGGTCGGCCTTTTTCCTGAGCAGCAGGCTGCCGGAGCCTTTGAGCGCCTCGTGGCCGAGAAGCCACGTTTCGAGCGACCGGTAGATCGACGGGCCCAGTCGACGGAGGTCCTCCCGGAAGCAGCGCTCCTGGATCCCCTCGATCTCGGCCGCGCTCATCCGGGGATGCTTCACCAGCGAGTAGAAGCCGGTGCAGCGGCGGTAGTACCCCTCCGGATCGGCCGCGACCTCGCGGTGAAACAGTCCTTCCTTCTCGACGCGGTCGAAGAACGGCGTTCCGGGTGTCGGGCCGTAGATGAGGAACTGGGCCAGCGTCGGCTTGAGGCCGAGGAGGCCGGTCAGTTCCTGCTCGACGATCTCCGGCGTCTGGTAGGGGAGGCCCACGATCATCGAGGCCAGGACGCTGATCCCGTGGTCGCGAAGCTCCCGGAAGAGCTCCTCCACGGGCCGTCCCGACTGCTTGGCGTATCCCGAGCGACTTCCCTCGTAACCGATCCAGAGCCCGTCGATCCCCATCTCGAGGATCTCCGTGACGGAGTACTGGCTGATGGCCTTCACGCTCGCGAAGGCGAAGATCGAGAGGGGCCGCCCCCCCTCGAGGACGCAGTCGCGAAACTCCATCGCGCGCGCCCGGTTCAGGAGGAAGTCCTCGTCGAGGATGGCGATCGACATGCCGGGCTCGATGTCGAGGTAACGCTGGACGACGCGGTAGATGTCGCGACCGGTCGGCAGGAGGCGGATGTGCTTCCTCCTGAAGTAGTGGGAGGTGCAGCAGAAATCGCAGCCGTTGGGACATCCGAGGCCGGCGAAGACCATCCCGGTGCGCGACGCCTCGCGGCCGAAGAGCCGGAGGCGGCTGACGACGAGCGGGTGCTTCAGGGGCGGCTCCGCGGCCGGCTCGCCCAGGAGGCGCCGCATGAACCCCGCGCCTTCCTCGCGGCAGATGTGGTCGGCGTACGGCCGGAGGACCTCGTCGGAGAGAACGGTTCCGTAGCCGCCGAGGACGATCTTCGAGGACGGGGAGTGCTCCCGGACGAGAGCCACGGCCTCTTTCATCCGGTGGAACGTCGAGAGGACGAAGGAGATCCCGACGACGTCGTAGCCCCGGGCGAGCTCCGTCTCGAGCTCCCGCCGGCTCGGGTAGTGAAGGACCGTCGCCGGTGCGTCGAGGTTCTCCGCGACGTACTCCAGCGAGAACTGCACGTGGTTCGCGCGCGGGCTGAAGAGCCCCTGCGCTCGCGTCACCTGTCCGAAGAGAAGCTCGTAGCCGACGCTCGGGGCGTCACCGTAGCGCTCCCCGAGGGGGCGGCAGACGCTCGTGAGAAGGACGCGTGACATGAAACCTCCCGCCGCCGTCGACACGGTCCTCCGGTAACGCGATCACCGATGGAGCGTTAACGCGACAGTCACGGATGGTGAACCGCCGCGGGCCGCCGGTCAATAGGCAGGCGGCCGGCGTCCGAGCCGTCCGGTCACACCAGAATCCTGATCTCTCCCGTCTCCATGTCGTAGACCCAGCCGTGGAGCGTCAGCTTCCCCTCCTCGCACGCCCGCCGGACGAAGGGGTACTCGCTCAGGTGCTCCAGCTGGAGCCGTACGTTCTCCTCCACGATCAGGCGGCTCCGCTGTCCGGGCTCGAGCTCGGTGTGGAGGGCCTCGATCTTCTCGTCGACGCGTCTCTTGGCGGCGGAGGCGTTGATGAGCCAGATCGGGATGTACCGGTCGTCGTCGTCGTTCGCGTCGAGGGCCGCGATGCCGCCGCAGCCGTAATGGCCGCAGATGACGACGTCGGGAATGCGCAGGCGGTTGATCGTGAACTCGAGGACGGCACTCAGGTTCCAGTCGTTGGTCGCGACGATGTTCGCGACGTTCCGGTGGACGAAGACCTCGCCCGCCCTGGTGTTCGTGATCGCGCTGACGGTGAGACGCGAGTCCGAGCAGCCGATCCAGAGGACGGTCGGCTTCTGGCCCTTGGCCAGCGAGCAGAAGAAGTCGCGCTCTTTCTCGAACGTCTCTTTGACGAAGCGACGGTTTCCCTCGAGCAGGGTACTGATCATGCGCTGTCCCTCGAAATCTGACCGGGAAGATAGCAGAGGTGGCGGCCCCGGGGCGGCCGGTTCCGGCAGGCCGGCTCCCCGGCGGAGCGAGAACCGGACGACACCCGGTGCGTATAAACTTTCATGGGGAACGGTCGGCGCCTCTCCCCGGGGGTCCTCGCTCTCCTTCTCGGGAGCCGGTGCCTTTCGGGTGCGCCGCCCGACTTCGAGCGGATCTCGCTCCAGCAGGGGCTCTCCCAGAGCGTCATCGAGTCGATCGTCCAGGACCGGAAGGGGTTCCTCTGGTTTGCCACCGAGGACGGGCTGAACCGCTACGACGGCTACGGCTTCACGGTGTACCGGTACCAGGCGGGGAATCCGCGGAGCCTCAGCTACAACGACGTCAAGACGATTCACGAGGATCGCGCCGGCCTTCTCTGGGTGGGGACGTTCGAGGGGGGGCTCAACCGGTTCGACCCGGCGACCGAGACGTTCACCCGTTATCGCAACGTCCCGTCCGATCCGGACAGCCTGTCGGCCAACACGGTCCGCGCCGTGCTCGAGGACCGGGCGGGGAACCTCTGGATCGGGACGCAGGGGGGCGGGCTCGACCGGCTGGACCGGGCGACGGGGAAATTCGCCCACCTTCGGTTCGATCCCCGGGACGCCTCGAGCCTTCCGCACGACGACGTCCGGGCGATCCTCGAGGATCGGAACGGGGCTCTCTGGATCGGGACTTACGGTGGAGGGCTCGCCCGGTACGACCGCGCGAAGGGAGCCGTCACGCGCTACCGCGCCAATCCGGCCGATCCGGGAAGCCTCAGCAGCGATCTCGTCACGGCCCTCTTCGAGGACCGCCGCGGCAACCTCTGGGTCGGCACGTTCGGCGGCGGCGTCTGCGCGCTCGACCGCGAAACCGGCCGGTTCCGGCGCTTCCGCGCAGCCGGTTCGCGCACGCTCCCGAGCGATCTCGTGCGGGCCGTCTTCGAAGGCGATTCCGGAGCGCTCTGGGTGGCCACGGACGGCGGCGGGCTGGCCCGGCTCGACCGCGAGACCGGCGTCGTCGAGAGCTGGCGAAACGACCCGCTGAGCCCGATCTCCCTCAGCACGGATCGGGTCTGGTCCCTGCTCGAGGACAGCTCCGGAATCCTCTGGATCGGGACCTACGGCGGAGGCCTCAACAAGCTCGCCGTGAAGCGGAAGAAGTTCGCCCACTACCGGAACGAGCCGGGGAACCGGAACTCGATCAACAACAACATCGTCTGGGCGATCCACGAGGACGAGGAGAAGGTCCTCTGGATCGGAACCGATGCCGGCGGGCTGAACCGGCTCGACCGGCAGAGCGGGGAGGTCCGCTTCTACCTCCACGACCCGCGGAACGCCAGAAGCCTCTCGCACAACGCCGTTCGGGTCGTCTTCGAGGACCGGAGCGGAGGCCTCTGGCTCGGTACGAACGGCGGTGGGCTGAACCGGTTCGACCGCGCCACGGAGACGTTCCAGCACTTCCGCCACGACCCGGACGACGCGAACTCCCTCGCTCACGACGAGATCCGGACGATCTACGAGGACCGGGCGGGAAACCTCTGGATCGGAACCTACGGCGGCGGCCTCGACCGCCTGGACCGGCGGACGGGACGCTTCCTTCATCACCGGTACGATCCCGCGACGCCGCGCAGCCTCTCGAGCGACTTCGTCCGGTCGATCCTCGAGGACAGCGACGGGACGCTCTGGATCGGGACCAACGGGGGAGGCCTCAACCGACTTGATCCGGCCACGGGCGCGTTCACGGCCCTCAGGGCGAACATCGACGACCCGGGCAGCCTCAGCAACGACTTCGTCTTCGCCCTTCACGAGGGGCGCGCCGGAGCGCTCTGGCTCGCGACGTGGGGCGGGGGCCTGAACCGGCTCGACCGGGCGACAGGCCGGTTCACCCGGTTCACGGAGGCGGACGGGCTCGCGACCAACTCGGTCTACGGGCTCCTCGAGGACGAGACGGGCCGGCTCTGGATCAGTACGACGCGCGGGCTCTCCTGCTTCGACCCGAGGACGTCGTCGTTCCACAACTACGACACCCGCGACGGCCTCCAGAGCAACGAGTTCAACGGGGGCTCCGTCTTCCGCAGCCCCCGGGGGGAGATGTTCTTCGGCGGCATCAACGGCTTCAACGCCTTCTTCCCGTCCGAGATCGTCCTCGACCGGCAGCCTCCGACCGTCGTCCTGACCGACCTGATGCTCTTCAACCGGCCGGTCCGCGTCGGCGAGTCGGTGCGCGGGCAGGTGATTCTCGAGCGCCCCCTGGCCTACACGGATGCCCTGACGCTCTCGTGGCGCGACGACGTCGTCGCCATCGAGTTCGCCGCCCTTCATTACGCCGCACCGGAGAAGAACCGGTACGCCTACCTGCTCGAGGGGTTCAGCCGGAACTGGATTCCGGCCCGCGCCGACCGGCGGGTCGCGACCTTCACCGGACTGCCGCCGGGCCGCTACCTTCTCCGGGTGAAGGCGGCGAACGCCGACGGGATCTGGAACGAGGAAGGGACCGCCCTTCGAATCACGATCACGCCGCCGTTCTGGGCGACGTGGTGGTTCCGCCTCGCGTCGCTGGCCTTCCTCTCGGGGCTCGCCGTCGTCGCCGCCCGCCGACGGCTTCGGAACATCCGCTTCGCCGCCGCCCTGAAAGCGGCCCACGAAGCCCAGATGGCGCTCCTGCCCCAGGGCGACCCGCAGCTTCCGGGCTTCGAGGTGACGGGGACGTGTCTCCCCACCTACGAGGTCGGCGGCGACTTCTTCGACTACCTGCAGCCCGGCGGCGACGGTTCCACGCTCTGGATCGCCGTGGGCGACGTTTCGGGGAAGGGAATGCGCGCGGCCATGACCGCTGCGATGTCGAGCGGCATGGTGCGGGCGCACGCCGCGGAGCGCGTTTCGCTGTCCGACGTCATGACGGCCGTGAGCCGCGCCCTCCACGGAAAGGTCGAACGCCACATGTTCACGGCGCTCTGCCTCGCGTCGCTCGACGGACGGACGCGCGAGATGAACCTCGTCAACGCGGGCCTCTGCGAGCCGCTCTGGAAGTCGGGCGACGGGGTCAGCTTCCTGGAGTCTCTCGCTCCGTCGTTCCCGCTCGGCGCCTTCTCGGCGACGGCCTACCGGAGCCGGACGGTGACGCTCCGGCCGGGCGACGTGGTCGTCTTCTACACCGACGGCGTCCCCGAAGCGCTGGACCGCCACGGGGCGCAGTACGGGTACGAGGCGCTGGCGACCCTCGTGCGGCGTCTCGACACGGAGGCCCTCTCCGCCCGCGAGATCCGCGATGCGATCGTCCGCGAGGTGGGACGCTTCTCCGGGGGACGGCGCCCGGAGGACGACGTGGCCCTCGTCGTCGTCAAGGCGGTCTGACCCGCTCCGGGCCCGGCTTCCGGCGGAAACCCTTCACGGCGAGAATGGCTTCCAGCGGAAAGGGGGGTCCCATGGAGACCTACTACAAGCCCGAGCACCTCGCCCACTTCGGCTCGATCGCGGAAGGGAACCCGGCGCTCGCCGAGAAGTTCTTCGCCTGGTACGGGGCGGTCTTCGCCGACGGGGCGCTCTCTTCCCGGGAGAAAGCGCTCGTGGCGCTCGCCGTCGCGCATGCCGTCCAGTGTCCGTACTGCATCGACGCCTACAGCCAGGAGTGCCTGAAGAACGGGGCCGACCTTCCGCAGATGACCGAGGCCCTCCACGTCGCCGTCGCGATCCGCGGGGGCGCCTCGCTCGTACATGGATTGCAGATGCTCGAACACGTGAAAAAGGTCTCGATGTGACCCCGGACCGGAGTCGACGGCGTGCGTGACGCCCTCCGGTCGCTGAAGGCCCGCGCCCTGCCGCTGGCGTCGGCCGGGCGCCAGCTCGCGGCCATCGCGGCGGTGGACCTCTCGGGGGCGCCCCATGGCGGGGACTTCGGCCGGGCTCTGGCGGCCCACGGGGAAGCGCCGCTCCGTCCCGGGGCGGTCGACATCCTCCAGATCAACCTCGGAAAGCTCTGCAACATGACGTGCCGCCACTGCCACGTCGACGCCGGGCCGGACCGCGTCGACGAGATGATGGACCGAGCCACCATCGACGCGTGCCTCGCGGCGCTCGACCGGATTCCGGCGCATACGGTGGACCTGACGGGAGGCGCACCGGAGCTGAACCCGGGCTTCCGCTACGTGGTCGACGCGGCCGTCCTCCGCGGCAAGCACGTCATCGACCGGTGCAACCTGACGGTCCTCCTGTCGCCCGGCCACCGCGACCTCCCGGAGTGGCTCGCGAAGCGAGGCGTGGAGGTTGTCGCGTCGCTCCCGCACTGGCGACGCCTCGGCACGGACGCCCAGCGGGGAGATGGCACGTTCGACAGATCGCTCGAGGCGCTCCGGAGCCTCAACGGGGCCGGCTACGGACGGGGAGACCCGCGCCGGCGGCTGACCCTGGTGGCGAATCCGGTCGGCGCCTTCCTTCCGGGGAACCAGGCGGCCATGGAAAGAGAGTGGAAGGAAGGCCTGGGGCGGGAGCACGGGCTCGTCTTCGACCGGCTTCTCGTTCTCAACAACATGCCCATCTCGCGCTTCCTGGAGTGGCTGGAGGCGAGCGGGAACCTCACCTCGTACCTCGAGCTCCTCGTGAACTCGTTCAACCCGGCGACGCTCGCGGGCCTCATGTGCCGGAACACGCTCTCGGTCTCCTGGGACGGGCGGATCTTCGACTGCGACTTCAACCAGATGCTCGAGCTTCCGGCCCGCTCCACGGACGGCCCGGCGATTCACGTGAGAGACCTCTCGACCGAAACGCTCGCGGCGCGGGCCATCGTGACCGGCCGGCACTGCTTCGGCTGCACGGCGGGAGCGGGGAGTTCCTGCGGGGGGGCGATCGAGGCCTGACGGAGGTACGATGCGGAGGTCGAGGGCTGTATGGCGCACGCGACGGCCCGTTCCGGTTACCGCGACCTCGTCGACCGGTTGAACCGGTTTCCCCAGGGTGCCCCGCCGTCGGACCTCCTCTACCGGATCCTCCGGATCCTCTTCACCGAACGCGAGGCCGGACTCGTCGCCCGTCTTCCGATCCGGCCGTTCACGGCCGCGACCGCCGCGCGGGTCTGGGGGACGACGCCGGACGAGGCCCGCCGGGTCCTGGAGGCGCTCGCCGACAAGGCCCTCCTCGTCGACGGCGCACGAAACGGCGAGACACGCTGGGTCCTCCCGCCGCCGATGGCCGGGTTCTTCGAGTTCTCGATGATGCGCGTCCGCGGCGACGTCGACCAGAAGATGCTGGCGGAGCTCTTCTGGCAGTACCTGAACGTCGAGGAGGACTTCGTCCGGGAGCTTTTCACCCGCGGCGCCACGCAGCTCGGGCGGACGTTCGTGAACGAGGAAGCGCTCGAGGAGGACGACGGGCTGGAGGTGCTCGACTGGGAACGGGTCTCGGAGGTGGTCCGCGACGCGCCGGACATCGGCATCGGCGTCTGCTACTGCCGGCACAAGATGCAGCACCTCGGCCGCGCGTGCGACGCCCCGATGGAGATCTGCATGACCTTCGGGACCACCGCCTCGTCGCTCATCCGGCACGGCTTCGCCCGACGCGCGGAAAGGGCGGAAACCCTCGATCTGCTCCACGAGGCGCGCGGGCGCGGCCTCGTCCAGTTCGGAGAGAACGTCCGGAAGCGCCCCGCCTTCGTCTGCAACTGCTGCGGCTGCTGCTGCGAGGCGCTCATCGCCCAGCGGCGCTTCGGCTTCCTGAAGCCGGTCCACACGACGGGTTTCGCTCCGGAGGTCGACCGCGAGGCGTGCAACGGCTGCGGAAAGTGCGTGGCCGCCTGCCCGGTCGAGGCGATGGGCCTCGTCTCGGCCAACGACCCGAAGGCGCCGAGGATGCGGACGGCCCGCGTCGAAGAAGGCGCGTGCCTCGGCTGCGGCGTCTGCGTCCCGACCTGCTCCCCGGGAGCTCTCCGCCTCGTCCGGCGCGAGCGCCGGACGATTCCGCCCCTCGACACGGTCCACCGGACGGTGGTCATGGCGCTCGAAAGAGGACAGCTTGCCGACCTCGTCTTCGACGACCGGACGCTCGCGAGCCATCGGCTCCTCGCCGCGGTCCTCGGAGCGGTCCTGAAGCTTCCCCCCGTGAAGCGGGCGCTGGCGAACGAACAGGTGAAGTCGCGCTACCTCGAAACCCTGGTCGCGCGGGCGGAGGCGCGGGGCGAGGTCTAGCGGAGGGGGCCCGGCGGCTTTACGATCCTGATTTCATGCCGGGAGATACGACGCCGCCGGCGCGCCCCATCCGCCTCCTCGTCGGGTCGCTGACGTTCCTGCTCTTCGTCCTGAACACGGTCTTCTGTTGCGTCTTGCTCTTCGCCCTGACGCTCGCGAAGCTCGTCGTCCCGGTTCCGGCGTGGCGGCGCCTCTGCTCGAAGGGACTCGTGGCCATCGGCGAGGCCTGGATCGCGGTGAACTCCCGGGGACTTGCGCTCACGCAGCCGACGCGGTGGCAGGTCGTACTCCCCCCGACGCTCCGGCGCGACGCGTCCTATCTCGTCGTCTCGAATCATTCGTCGGCGGTCGACATCCCGGTCCTCCAGCGGATTTTCCTCGGCCGGATCCCGTTCCTCCGCTTCTTCCTCAAGCAGCAGCTGATCTGGGTGCCGGTCCTCGGGGCGGCGTGGTGGGCGCTCGACTTCCCGTTCATGAAGCGGCACTCGAAGGAAATCCTCGAAAAGCACCCGGAGAAGCGCGGGGAGGACCTCGAGACGACGCGCCGGGCGTGCGAGCGATTCCGGGACCTTCCGGTCTCGATCCTCAATTTCGCGGAGGGGACCCGCTTCACCCCGGAGAAACGGGCGCGCTCCGGAAACGTCTTCCGCCACCTCCTTCCGCCGAAGACGGGAGGGATCGCCTTCACGGCGACGGCGATGGGGCCGACGCTCCGCTCCCTCCTCGACGTGACGATCGTCTATCCCGGCGGCCGGCCGACGCTCTGGGACGCGATCTCCCGCGGCATCCCCCTCATCGTCGTCACGGCCCGCGAGCTTCCGATCCCGCCCGACTGGTTCACGGGCGACTACCTGGAGGACGCGGCGTTCCGCGAGCGCGTCCAGGCCGACGTCCGGAGGATCTGGGAGGCGAAGGACGAAGAGATCGGAAGGCTTCTGGCCGGAACCGGCGCCGGCTGAGAGAAACGAGCCCCGGCCGGCTCAGTGAGCATGTGCGGCCGGCGTCTTCTCCCCGGCGCCGTGCGCCGCGTCCGTCGTGGCGTCCCGGTGCAGCCGCTCCACGTAGTGCGTGAGCTCCACATAGGCCGCGACGAACTCGCGCCCCTTCGCCACGCTCTCGTCGGCCTGCTTCCTCGCCTCGGCCGCCCGGGTGAAGCGCCGACGGATTCCCTCGTCGACGTGACCGGCCATCGCTTTGGCGAGCCGGTCGGCGTCTCCCGCCGCGAGCGCCTGGTCGGTCAGCGCGATGACGGGCTCCACGGGCGTCCCGGCCGGGACGAGGCCGGTGTACGGCGCCCCCTCGCCGGCACGGTGGACGCGGACGAGCGTCTCGAAGAAGTAGCTGTCGGCCAGGTTGCGTGCATCGGCCCCCTTCTGTCGGACCGCGAGCGTCTTCGCGAAGAGGTCGCGGATCTCCTTCTCGTCGGCGGGCCGGACCCACTTCAGGACCGGCGTAACGTCACCCTTTTCGAGAGCGAGCCGGGCAGCGACGACGACGGGTCCGTCCATCGTGTCGCAGTGGGCGAGAAGAACGGGCGATGGAACGGCGAGAGCGAGAAGCGTGGCGGCAACGAGGGAGAAGCGGGGCATGGCGCGAACCTCCGGACGCTTATTAGCCCGTCCGGCGGCTTCGGGCCATGACGGCCGTCAGGTGGCACGCTTGATCTTCGGGCGTCGTCGGAACCGGCGACGACGGTGAGCGGTGACGAGGCGAGCGGCTTTTCGGAGACGAACCAGGGCCGGGCCCCGCGGAGGATTAACCGCGGGGCCCGGGGGTCAGGAAAGGAGAAACGATCTCAATCGCCGTGGCGCCGCCTCGGCGTGGGGGTGGGCGTGGGGGTGCGCGTCGGCCTGGGGGTCCGCGTCACGGTCGGGACGGGCGTCGGCGTCGCCGTCGGCCCGGGGGTCTGCGTCACGGTCGGGTTGGGAGTCGGCGTGGCCGTCGGGGGAGGCGTCGTCGGTGTCGGGGTCGGCGTCGGGGGAGGCCCGCTGACGGAGACGGTCACGGTGCCGAGGTTGGAGTCGGTCATTCCGTCCCAGGCGGCATACGTGAAGGGATCCGATCCCGAGAACCCGGCGGACGGGTGGTAGGTCGCGGTCGTCCCGGAGAGGCCGACGGTGCCGTTCACGGGCTGCGAGACGATCCGGAGCGTCAGGGCGTTGCCGTCGGCGTCGGTCGCTTGCAGGGCGATCGCGACGGGAGCCCCCGCCGGCGTCGAGGCCGACAGGTTCACGACGACGGGCGCGCGGTTCGGGTTGGGCTCGCTGCTCGACGGGCCGTTGTGACAGGTGTAGCAGCCGATCTGGAACCCTCGCCAGAAAACCTTCGTCCCGAATTCCGTCGAGAGCGTGCGGTTGCTGAAAGAGCGCGAAAGGACGGTCCCGCGGTAGTCCGTGCCGTGGCAGGCCCGACAGGCCGTGAAGCCGCCGGAGGCGTCGTGATGGAAGGTCACCCACGCCGCTCCGACGGGGTGCATCCCGTGAGGACCGCCGTTCGTCGTGGACGGGCTGGCGTTGTGGCACGTCGCGCACTCGCCGATCGTCCCGACGTGCCCCTGGAGGGCGAGGGACTGGAGGTTGTCGTTGGGGTGCGCGGCGGGGTACTCGGCGTGCGTCGAGCCGTGACAGGCGGAGCACTGGAGGCCGCCGTGCCCCTTCGAGAAGCGGTACAGGGAGTAACCGGGGGCCGGCGTATCCGGGTTCGTCGTGAAGGTCGGGTCGGCCGGCACGCGGCGGCTGCCGGAGGCGGTGAGCGCCGAGGTGTAGCGGATCTGGCCGCTGTTCGTCACGGCCGTCCCGGTGTGGCAGTTGCCGCAGGAGGGCTCGTCGAGCCAGCCGGTCCGCGTCGCGGCGCCGACGGCGGACATCGAACCGTGACAGCTCTGGCACTGCATGGCGAGCGAACCGTCGGAAGCCACCGCGGCGCCCATGACGCCCCGAAGGCACTTCGTCTCCGAGCCGGGGTGGCAGCGGTAGCAGGCCGAGCGGTTCGCCGTCGCGTCGAGGGGGAGGCCGTTCGTCGGATCGACGACGCCGGCGTGGAGGGCGTGCACCGCGCTCGTGAGCGCCGAGATTCCGGGGCGACCCGAGCCGGCCAGCGCCTCGGAGAGATGACAGTTCGCGCAGAGGACGGCCTTGTTGTTCACCGTGACCGTCTGGTACAGCCCGGCGCCGTTGTATCCCGCGGCCGTCAGGGCCGCGAGGTAGACCGGATTGGACAGGTTCCGGTCGTCATGCAGCTTGAGGATGTTGAGCCGGTAGTCGCGCTGGGGGTTCGGGTCGAAGACCCAGCCGGACGCGGGCTTCGCCGCGTCGCCCGAGCCGGAGGCATGGCAGGCGCTGCAGTCCATCTCGTCCGAGACCGGAAGGACGATATTCGTCGACGCGAGAAGGCTCCCCGAGGCGTTGCGCGCGGTGACCTTCATGAGCGGGTAGGTGTTCTTCGCGCCGCCGTCGTCGTACGGCGTGATCGGAATGCCCTCGGCGATGAACCAGTTGATCGACGGGTCGAACGTCATCGGCTGGGGCGGGTTCCCGGCCCCCGGCATGTTCTTACCCTTCAGGCCGGCGTTGACCCCGAGAGAGACCCCGAAGAGGTCCGTGACGCGGTCCCAGAAGTTCGTCTTTCCGGCGGACGTCGTGTTGATCGACCCCGTCGGGTCGGCGACCCCCTCGTACGTCACGCTGATACCCGCAGTGCCCGTGACGAGCGCGCCCGTCGGGTCCATGACCTGAGCCTGAATGGTGTTGTACGGCGGAAGGATCGCGAAGACACTGAAGTCGGCGTCCATGCAGTGCATCCCGAGGTTGTTCCACGCGACGACCGTCCAGCCGGTGCCCGGCGCCGCGCCCAGGGGTCCGATGACGAATCCGACCGCGGCCACCATGGCGACGATGAGAACGGTCCCCCCAAAAACACGTCGACCCATACGCCCTCCTCCTAATCGATGGATTGCTCCTCTGACCTTCAGGGAGTGCGTGATGCTGCGCCACACCCCACGCTGGACGGCGTGACGTCCGTCACGGGAACATACAACTAAATAGCGATTAAGTGACGATGGGCACGCCGTCAGTCGATGGAGAACACGGTCCGGGCGAGGGCCAGCTCCCGTCCGCTCGCGGTCTCCACGATCCGGTGCCGGAAGGCGGCGCCCGCGTCTGTCGCGCCCTCGCGGTCGCGCTCGCACTCGACGCGGACGGTGACGCCGTCGTGCGTTTCGGCGCGGAAGGAGATGTCGAAGCGGCGCGGGTCGGCGTCCCGCAGGATCTCGCGCGGCACCGATTCGGCGATCCACTCGACGTAGGCGAGGTTGTTCACGTGGGCGTTGACGTCGAGGTCGGCGAACCGGACGCCGAACTCGGCGCCGTGGTTGGCGACCTCGGGCGCGGCGATCTTCAGGAGGCCTTCGTCGAGGGCGCGGGGCCGGGGCGCGAGAGGGATCTCCCGGACGGTCTCCGGCATCCGGACGGGCCGCCGCCGGAGGAGGTCGAGCATCACCCAGTGGCTTGTGGCGCGGGCCACGAGGGTGCCGCTTGCACTCTTGAGGAGGAAATCACGGATCGCGGTCCGCTCGGTGAGCCCCGACGGCCAGGTCTCCACGATGACCGTCTCGCGCCATGCGGGGCAGGCCTCGATCACGACCGACCACTGGACGAGGACCCATGCGAGCCCCCGGGGACCGAGGACGTCGGCGCCGACGCCGAGGAGGGTGGCGTGAAGAGCTGCGCTTTCCTGGAGGAGCTCGCAGAGGGCCCTGAGCGACAGCCGTCCCCGGAGTCCGGTGTCGCTGATACGCGCGGTATGGGGGAGGACGAAGACTCCGTCCGCGAGGGCGCCGCCGTTCATGCGGGGGCGATTCTGAGGGGTCCGGTCCCGGCGGCAAAGCGGCCGCCTGAGATCTTTGCCTCATGGCGGCCGGCGCCGTCCGGTGCGATACGAAGAGTGGGGAGGCCGCCTGCTCCCCGGAGGTTCCCATGGTCCCGATCCTCGCCCCGGGCCCCGCCGGGTCTGCCGCCACGGGCGCCGCACCGGGCCTGAACGTGACGACCCCCTGGGAGGCGCGCTTCGCGCAGCGGACTCACGGGATGACGAGCTCCATCATCCGGGAGCTCCTCAAGCTGACCGAGGCCCCCGACGTGATCTCGTTCGCCGGCGGCCTCCCGGCCTCCTTTCTCCTCCCCCGGAACGAGATCGGCGAAGCCGTCCGCCGGATCGTCGAGTCGCCGTCCGAGGGGGCCTTCCAGTACGGCGTCACCGAGGGCTACCTGCCGCTCCGGGAGCTCTTCGTCCGGCACATGGCCCGGTACGGGATCCGCGTCGGTCCGGAGAACGTCCTCGTGACATCCGGCTCGCAGCAGGCCCTCGACCTCATCGCGCGCCTCTTCATCAACCCGGGCGACCGGATCCTGACCGAGGAGCCGACCTACCTCGGGGCCATCCAGGCCTTCAGCGCGCAGCAGGGCGATTTCCTCCCCGTGCCGACCGACGACGACGGCCTCCGCATCGAGCCTCTCGAGGAGAAGCTTCGCGCCGGCCCGAAGTTCCTCTACGTCCTTCCGAACTTCCAGAACCCGGGCGGCACGACCCTGTCGCTGCCGCGGCGGCGCCGCCTCATCGAGCTGGCGAACCACTACGGGACGCCCATCGTGGAGGACGACCCGTACGGCCAGCTCCGTTACGAGGGAGAGCACATCCCGCCGCTCGTCACCCTCGACGCGGAGTTCCACGGCTGTGCCAGCGGCGAACGCGCCTTTACCGGAAACGTCATCTACCTTTCGACGCTCTCGAAGACCCTGGCGCCCGGCCTCCGGATCGGCTGGGTCGTGGCTCCCCGGTCCATCGTCCAGAAGCTCGTCCAGATCAAGCAGGCGGCGGACCTCCACACCAGCACGTTCTGCCAGCACGTGGCCCACGAGGTGGCGCGCGACGGCTTCCTCGACCGGCACGTGAAGCGACTGCGGGCCGTTTACGGTGTCCGGCGCGATGCCATGCTCGAAGCGCTGGCGCGGAACTTCCCGCCGGGAACCCGCTGGACGCGGCCGAAGGGAGGGCTCTTCCTCTGGGCCTCGGCCCCGAAGGGGATCGACACGGCCGAGCTGCTGAAGGACGCTCTGGTCGAGAAGGTGGCGTTCGTCCCCGGCGCCGCCTTCTTCCCGGAGGGAGGAGGCGACGAGTCGATGCGCCTCAACTTTTCCTACGCGCCGCCGGAGGTGATCGAGGAGGGGATTCGCCGGCTCGGCCGGGTCCTCTCCCGCGCCCTCAAGGGCTGAGGGAGAGGACCCCGAAGCGAAGGACGGGCCGCCGCGGCGTTACAGGGTGCCGGGACGCATGTCCGTCGTCCCGAACCCCATGATCGGATCGAAGATCTTGACCTTCACCTTGTAAACGCCGGACGCGGCGTACGGATGATCCCCGTAGACCCAGTAGCGCCCGTTTCCGTCGTACACGACGGCGCCCGCGGTGACGGTCCCGTCACCCCAGTCGATCGTGACGTTGATCTCCTCGGGCTGGGTGCCCTCCCGGGTCGTCGTGAAGTAGGCGAGGAAGGTCCGGACGGGGACGCCTTCGTTCGCCTGGACGGTGGGGGCCCCGTGAGCCACGATCTTTGCGTCCACTCGGGGTGCCAAGAGAACGCACAGAAGGGCCAGCGCGAAGGCTGAAACCGGGATGAAGCGACGCGTTTTCATGGGGAACCTGCCTTTTCTGACGTGAGGCGGCGCGAACCCCTGAGAATCCCGATGACTCTCCCCGAATTCCCTGAATCAAACGCTAGTGCCGAAGCCGGCTAAAGTCAAGGGTGACCGGTTCTGATATCCTCCGCCGTCCGATCGAGCGCGGTGAGAGTAGCTCAGTCGGTAGAGCATCGGACTGTGGCTCCGATGGTCGCGGGTTCGAATCCCGTCTCTCACCCCAGTTCTTTGGACAGCCTTCGGCGCCCGTAGCTCAGCCCGGATAGAGCGTCAGACTCCGGATCTGAAGGTCCCGCGTTCGAATCGCGGCGGGCGCACCATCAACTCCCAACCGCAAAAGAACTTAGAACCCATCACGGTTCAGCCTCTCCCTGTCTCGGGGGCCGGTTTGTCCGTGTTTTGTCCGTGTCCGGCGATTGCCGCCACGTTCCGGACCGAGGAATCGGCGGCGAGGTGGGCCTCGGTGCGGATGAGGGCCTCGCGCCTGTCGGCGTCAGAGGCGATGCAGTAGCGGTTAAAGACGCTCACGGTGCGGTGGCCGCTGATGCTCATGGCCACGGTCTGCGGGACGCCCGCCCGGATCATGTTGCGGACGGCTGTGCTCCGAAGGTCGTGGAAGAGCTTTCCCGGGACCTTCGCCTTCTCGCAGGCTGTCGCCCACGCCTTCCGGAAGTCGCCGACAGGCTCGCCCTTCTCGTGAAAGACGTAGGGGGAGATCGCCGTGACCTTCTCGGGCGTCTGGTACTCCCGGGCCTGCCAGCGACGCTCGATCAGATCCTTGAGCGCCCCCGTGAGCGGAAGGACGCGTCCGTGACCGTTCTTCGATGTGGCGATCCGGACCTCGCCAGCCGCACGGTCCACGTTCTCCCACGTCAGCGGCAGGATCTCGCCTTTCCGCCATCCGGAGAGGTACGCGAACCGCGCCACGTCGGCGAGAGCCGCGGGGAGTGCCGCTGCTACCGCCTCGAATTCGTCCTTCTCGAAGAAGCCCTGTCGGGCGTTGTTCTCGTGGAGCATCGGGAAGTAGGGGACCCGCGAGATTCGGCTCTGCTTCCGGGCCAGGTTGAACGCTCCACGGAGGGCCGCGAGGTCGCGGTTCACCGTGGCGGGGGCTTTCCCTTTCTTCTGTTCGCCTTCCGGTTCCAGCTCGACCGCGATGAATGCCTCGATTCTCTTCGTCGTCACATCTACGGCCCGACTGTCACCGAAGAAGGCGCGAACCGTGGCGACGTTGGAGCGGACGGAATGAAGCGACTTCGCTCCGCGCCTTTCGAGGTCGAGCGTGAACGAGTCGAGAAGTTCGCCCACGGTGACTCGCTCTTGCTCTGGGCCGATGAAGCGGTCGCCGTGCTTCTCAGCGAGTCGGGCCTTGAGCTTCTTCTCGGCCTTCTTCTCGGTCGGACCGCCCGGTTCCCGGTACTCCTTTCCCCGAACGTAGTACGCGATCCAGAAGACCGCGCCACGTTGGAAGATTCGACCTTCGCCTTTCACTTCTTCCCTCCTTTCCTTTCGTCTTGAGGTACTCCCGGAGCGCATCGGCCAGGACCTCCTGAAGGTTCTTTCCCTCGTCCAGCGCTCGGATCTTTGCTGCCCGCCAGAGGTCTTCCGGCAGGCTCAACGGGTCGTCTTCATCGTCCTCACCCCCTTCCCGAAGAAGATCCTTCGCCCACGCAGACAATGTAGGTCCTGGATATCTAGAGTCAAAAGAAGGCGGATGGAGGGATCAGCGGCCCTGCCGCGACCGGATGAACTTCTGAATCCCGTTGGACGAGAAGCGGAGCGTTCCGCCGATCCGGACCGTGAATGGACATCCGTCGCTCGGCGGTAGAGGGTGTGCTGGCGACACGTCGAGAATCCTTCGCGGCCTCGTCCACGTCGAGGAGCTGTCCGCTGGTTCTTGCAGTGGGGCCGCTGCGCCGAGGAGGAGGGCCATGTTCTCGCCCTTTAGCTTCTCGGCCTCCCCCATGGCCTCGATGAGCGCCTCAGGCTTTAGACGGCTGGCGGCTTCGCGAGCCGATCCTAGCGTCTCCTTGAACCAGGTAAGGGCGGTTATTCACCCTTGCCGACAGGATTGACCGGTTCGGTGGCGATTCCGAGGTGACTTGGACTGATGCCGCGGACTCAGAAGGGCGCAAGGGCACGCTCCCGTTACCTCGTGCGCACGCGAAGACGAGTTCGCCCGTATGCGAGATTTCTGCTCCGTCGCCCATCCGCCCCTTGGTTCCCCTCACGTTGAGCCTCAGTTACCTCGGAGCGTTCAGTCGCTCCGAAGCCGATCCGATTGCAGCAGCTTGTTTGCACATTGCTTCAAGCCTTTCGAAATCCGCCGCACCGCGGACGCTTCCGAGTGCCGCCTGGAGCATGGCGACCGGAACGAGTCGCCAGACGGAGGGTTGAGGTCCCTCCGGCCTGGCGGTGCCCGCAATACCAGCCGGCCACCCGAAACTAGGGTCCGGCCCAAACGCGCCGTCACAGACTTCCTCCCCGGCAGGGCAGGGAACCCATAGGACCCGTGACCGATCGGGCTTTCTGGGGCGAGATGACCCCTCTCCTGCGAGCCTCCCTGAGCTTCTGGCGTCCCTCCTCCGAGAGAACCCGGCGGCGATACGGCTTGAGGACGCGGAAGACAGCGCCGGCGTCCCGGACGTGGAAGCGGACGATGGCCTCTTCATTCCCGACTTGCCATGGCCGGACACCCGGGAGCCTGAGGAGCCGGTGCCTGATCCCCCGCCGGTCGGTGAAGGCGCACAACTCTTCCCCGCCAAAGGGGTAGACGTGGCCGCATCGGCCGAAGAGCTCGAGATTCCACGGATCACGTCGTTGTCCGGGAGAGTGGTCAGGGGACGTTCGGACCCGGTACTCAGGGAAGGCAGCAGCAAGGTTGATGCATCGCGGCTCGCTCATGCGGCGCTTTTCAATGGCCTCGCCTGCACTGCTCATCGCCTGCCCGCCTGCGGCGCACCGAAGATTGAGTAGCGCTCAGGATGCCGCGCCCAGACCTTTCGCACCGTCTCAGCGGTCACGCCGAGACGGCGGCTACTGTCTCGGCACCCTCGTGGTCACTCGTCCCGTAGCGTGCGAAAGACGGCCTCCGGCCAGAACCGGCGCACTGTTGCCGGACGCTCCCGCGTTCTCGGTCCTCGGGCGCTCACCCATTGGGTTCCCCTTCTCGTTCGGCATGTGCTGGCTCGACTTCGGGCCGTTCGCCGCCACTCCCCGGGGTGGAGAGGGATCCGGGGTCCGGGGTCCGGGGTCCGAGGGTGTGGAAAGGCTTTTCGAGAAATCGCGTTTTTGCTGGCGTTTCTGAAGGCCTTCCACACCCTACGGTGCGGACGGTGACGAGTCTTCTTTTCGCGTCGAGTACGAGGGGCGTGCTGATTATCTCGGCCCACCGACCGGCGACGGCCCGGAGAAATGCCTGTGCTTCCGACTTCACGGCGCACGCCGGGACCCGGGCGAGCTGCTTCGCCCACCGCCTCACGTTGTCGGGACTCGCCGGGGGATCTTCGAGCGGAAGGCGCGGGAGGAACGCGACCCCATCCTTCCGCGAGTAGCGGAGGAGTCCAGCCCTTTCGAGGTCGGCCACGGCGGCGCGAAGCGCGCCCCGCCGATAGCCCCGTCTGCCGCTCCATCGCCGACGGCTCGACGGCGAAGACGCCGGACGAGTTTCCACTGGGCATCGTCGCAAGCGCGAGGTACAGGAACTTCGCCTCCGGGACTCACGGACAGCAAGCCATCGTCGTCCGTCCAAAGGCGCCGGACGAAGAGGACGTACTCCGCCCGGTGCTTCCGCGTCGCGCGGGTTCGCCTTGCCCGCCGCGAGTCCGCTGTTGATCGTCCTTCGAGACCTTCCGGCGGGTAGACCGACGGCCAGCGCGGCGCGCATGAGAGATTCCCGGATACTCGCCTCGTCGAGCTCGCCCGTCGTGACGTACTGCCCGAGAAGGAACGCCAGCCGGTTCAGACGTGATGTTCCGTCGGCCCTTCGGCGCGGCCCGCATCGTCCGCCTCGGCTTCGAGAAGCGCCGCCTCGGCCTGCTGCCGCGCGGCCTCGCGGGGTTCGAGCGTCCCGGGCTTCGGCTTCGCCCCGACGAGTCCAGCGATCCACTCCGGAAGGGGCGCGACGGCTACGCCCGGATCGAGGAATGTGTAGCGACGCCCGCTCGGATGAATCGAAGGCGGTCCGAGTACGTACCCGCCATGCCCCTTGAAGTCGAGTTTCTCGCCGAGGACCGCGCCGGGCGCATCGCCCTCGAAGTAGAGGTGTTTCCCACGCCCGGTCGTGACGGTCAGCGTCGGCGGGAGCTGTCCGTGTTGAGCTTCGAGTTTCGCGAGCGCCGCGTCGCCTTCGTCGCCGTCTACGTCCACGACGACAAGGCCAGACCCGGTAGCTATCCCGACGTTACAGCTCGGGGCAACGCGCCCACAGATTGCGGATCGCCGTCTCGTTGGTCGTCGCGTCGAGGACGCCACGGCTCCCGCGAAGCGGAGTCTTCGCCAAGGGCGCGAGCGGAAGGACCGGCCATCCGCGCTCCGCGTAATGAAGCGCCGCCCGTACCATTTTCGATTGCCGGATCGTCGGTTCCGGATTCATAAGAGGCTCGCTGGCCTCTTGAGCGGGAACGCCGCTCACCGCTTTCTCTCCCGGCGATCACCGGTCGCTCTCTCCTCCATCGTCGACACGAACCGCCGATCAAGAACCCACCGCTCGATGTCCTCCCGCCTGTAGCCGACCCGAGAGAATCGATGTGCTCCGATCCTGATGAATGGCGGGCCTCCACCTCCACTTCGGCACCGGAGAGCCCTAAGAGTCTGCGGTCGGAGGTTTACGAGTTCGGCCGCCTCCTCTGTCGTTAGGACGAGTCTTTCGTTGACAGCCGTAGTCGGAACCGTCTCGCGCATGCAGGAAAGATGTGCGGGTACCTGTTGCTGTCGAGGACGAGTTTGGTACGGAACCGGTCAAACTAGGTCCCGAATCGGACCATGCTCCGACCATGCCTCCCTGTACCCCTAACGCGCTCAAACCTCTTCCTCAAAGTCCCGGGAGAATAAAGGGACTCCGCCAATTTCCCGTTTCCGACCTCCTGCATGACGGCCGCGAGGACCCTTTCCGCTTCGCCGTAGTGATAGCTTCCCGTCCTGTTCCTAACCCAGCGAAGGAGTGCCGCCTCCGAGTCTTCGAAGAGCACCCGAAACACCCGTCCCAGGCCTCGTTTCTTGTTTCTCCGCTTCTCGTCTTCGAGAAGCTTCCTGCCCTCCCGAAGTAGACGCGGCAGACGCGCGAAGTCGGTCACGGCTCGAAGAATCGTTGTGGCTACCGGGACGATCGCGGTCGGGTTGAGAACGGCCGGGTGGAAGTCCACCTTAATCGCTTGAGCGAACAGAGCCTGCTGGTAAAGAGGGAGTGCCTCGATTTCCGTTGCGATCGACGACATCCGATCGGATAGCCTCCTTGGAATCGTCCTATAACGCGGCCCGAAGTCCGGGAAGGAAGAGAAGGAAACCACCGCGGCGATTCTCTGTAGGAGCTCCTCGGGACCGCAGCCACTCCCGACAAGGACCGCGAAATCTCCATCCTTTCTTAGGACACGGCTCACCGACTTCTCAAGCTCATGTGTCTTCGGAAAGCCGTCACGATTCGACCCCACCTGGCGCTCCTTCCCGCTCAAAGAAGCCTGGGCGAAAGTGCGGAATGAATCCCCTTGTCGAACGAGGGAGTAGCTCGGCCTGTCCGCTCTGAGAAATCGGAGAGCACTCCCAAAGTCACGTGCCTCTCGAAGGTTCAGGTACCGGCGTAACCGCCGCTGAGTCCCCGCACCTTCTTCTCATGGACGGTGCCGTCGAACCTGACACTTCGGCGCATCCATTCGGCGAGTTCTTCGTCGAGATAGACCGCCCTCGACTGCAACTCGCCGAGCTTCCGATACGGCGGCCCGCAGCCCCAGGTGCCGCCAGCGTCGGAGCGTCTTCGGCGAGATCGAGAGGATTCGTGCCGTTTCGCTTGTGCTTAGAAACCGAGGAGGAGCGCTCATCGACCCCCCCATCGACCTCTCGCGTCGTTGCCTAGCCCAGACGTGTGAAGGTAATTCTTCATCGCTTCAACTATTACAGACGAAAGCGGACAGCGTCCAGCACGCTGGCGTAATGAGTCAATCTTTGATCGACCCTCCTGACGCGTGTTGGAGCCTGGCCGAGAGCTCTGCAAGCGGGCGATGTTCCTGACTCTTTCCGAGGATCTGAAAGACAGATCGCCCGGCTCGATCAGTGCCAGATCTGCTGCTTACGCGATCCTGAAGAGTCAGCACGCCTGTGTGCTGCCCCCTTTATTCGTCCATCTCTCGACGAACAGACAGGGTCTACCGCCAGCACTCGATTCCTATGGTAAAGGCCCTGGCTTTTCTCCGCAACGTCGGCCGGCTTCAAGTCCGTTCCTGAGGTAGCGGTCTGATATGGAACCGCCTCCGAGTCCAGGAAGGTCCGGACGACACCTTCGCTGAGAGCGAAATTCACATTCTGGGTCTCTCCTCCAAAGAGGGCCGCCACGATAACCCCCACGACGTTTCCAGAAAGGTCAAGTAAGGGGCCACCGCTATTTCCGGGCTGAACGGGCGCTGTAAGCCTAAGGAAACGCCTGTCGTCGTCCGCTCCCGAAAGCGCACTCACCGTTCCTGTCGTCACATTGGGCTCGGAGGCATTCAGAAGGTCTTGAAGTGGAAACCCGACCGCGATCACAGAATCGCCTACCCTGATTCCTCGTCCGTCGCGAAACACCGCGATCGCCTTTCTTGGAGTGGGGTGCCGCAGAAGCGCGAGGTCGTTCGCCTTATCCAGGGCCAGTACCTGAAGGACCGCACCGGCCGCTTTGACGGACCCGCATTCCTTCACAACGTGATAGTTCGTAAGCGCGTGTCCCTCGGTACTTACAAGGAATGCCGTCGCCGTGGCGATCTTTCCGCTCGTCGGTCTCTTTACCTTCTGCGCCTCTTCTCTGGCCTGGAGCTCTTCGAACTTGGTCTTGAACAGCGCTTTTAGATCGAGCGTGATCGAGTCCGTCTGAGCCACGGAATCCCGAATGGCACCAATCTGCATGCTCGGGAACAGGATGCCACCGTACACACCGAGCAGTTTCTTGTCACGCTTGTCGACCCGCTCCTGGAAGTCACCCCCAAGGAGGGAGATATGGCCTACCGTTCCGGACCGCTTCTGATACTGCTGGACAAGACTCAGGATGTCGTCTGTCTGACGGATCACGTAGTTCACGGCCGCGACCCGCGCCGTCTTGATTGCGGACTCGTTCTGGCTCCAAGTCGACTGTTCGCTGATCTTTCGTAGCTCTTCCCGGTAGAAGACAGCCTTCTTTCTAAGAAACGCCTCGGCGCTCCCCTCCTCTGGAGGTGGAGTGGCCGCCTCTCCTCTGAGGCTGTTTGCCGCAAGTGAAAAGAAGAGGAGAGAAAGGCATGCGCTTGCAGTAACGCTGAGGCGGCGAGTAACTAAACCCTCCTCTTGAAACTGGCTCAGAGTCTAGTACCGAACTGATCGGCCCAGTCCGGAGCTGATAGCGATTTCACTCATTTTCTCGGGGTCTCAGATCAGCGTTCAGGCCGTGCCCAGCCTCGGCGACGGGATGCAACCGCGGCTATCGCGTCGATTCAACCCGCACCATAAACAACGTAGAAGTCTCGGCCTTCGGCGGAAAGTCTAGCCGTGAAAGCCTCTCGGTCTGGTTCGGACAGGCAATCCGGTACTTCGAGATCAGTTGACATGTTCGGCCGCTATTAGTGGCCCGGAGAAAGTGTGCGCGCCCGCCCGATCACGCAAAGTTCCTTCAAGTCCATCTGCAGAGGATCATGGTCAGATAAGTTGTGCGGAATCAGGGTCGCACGGGACTTGTTGACGTCGCATCGAACCTCCCGA
Source organism: uncultured Acidobacteriota bacterium (assembly GCA_963801475.1). GTDB lineage: Bacteria > Acidobacteriota > Thermoanaerobaculia > UBA5066 > UBA5066 > DAOMFB01. Next base: position 719,997 of record CAWDEX010000002.1, read on the forward strand.
ATGGCGGTCTCTCCGTCCTCTAGCGCGACGAGGTAGATCTCCTTGTTTGTCACCGATCGAACGGGCTCCACGAGAACATGGACCCCGGCGCGTAGCGTCGGTTCCATCGAGTTGTCGACAACCTCGATGAGGTCCATCCGGCGGTCGATCGCCTCTTTCACGAGTTCAGGATCGACGCTCACGACCTTTCCGGTCGACTTTCGAACCTCCTTGCCATCGACTGTTGTGATGACCATGACGGGAAGGGTCGTCTGAAGAACCTCGCGGAAAGAGGGACCGCTTGCGCTGCGGCCGCTGGAGATGCCAGGTGCAGACGACGTTACGGAACCCCGCCGCTCTGCGCGGTGAGCTCGGACTCCCCAGGAGATCTATCAGGTAACGCACGCATGCCGAAAAGGAGAACTTACCGCCAAAGCTGCCCCTTAGGTCCTCGTTGATCGCGTCTATTTCGGCTTCCTGGCCAGGGTCCAGTCGGATTCCGCGAGTACCGTAGCTACGCTCCTTCACCTTCATGAGGGTTCCCCCTTCTCTCCCCGCGACGTTATTCATCTACGACTGGTCGACAGAGTTTATGCAGTTGGAGTATGCAGACGCTCTGATGCATCCTGCCTATCAGGGCTTGGGGTTAGGAGGTGTCGCTCTGCCGGCCGGTTCTCGGACGGAACTCTTCGACAAGCCCGAACGGGCTCCCTGTCCGGGCACGGAGGGCGGTAAGTGACGCCCAGCCTCAAGGGATGCATTTAGCCTACTCCCGGAGCTGGGACCTCATGTGTACGATCCCGTAAACCATCTATCGTCAGAAGTCCGGAGGCCTTAGACAGCCGGTAGCGAAAGGGCAGATGCCGCCGACCATCGCTGACCTTGTCCCGGGTGTGGTGGTCGAAGGACCGCTTCCGCCGGAGCCCATCGAGCTGGCCGCGGCCGTGCCGATGGGCTCCTCAGTGAAGCTGCTGGGGAAGGGGCCCAGAACGGGCGTTTTTGCGACCCGATTCTCGACGCGTCCCAGATCGTGCAGCTTACGATTACCCCGAAGGAACCGCCCTTCGACGGCGATGCCCAGCGGTTCCGCCTCGGCGTCGAGGCCATCCGCCTGGGCCTCGCCTACGAGTACGACCCGTACTTCTCCCTCTCGATCGCCCGCGTCGACCCGCTGCCGCACCAGCTCGAGGCCGTCTACGACTACTTCCTGAAGCTGCCGCGCATCCGCTTCCTGCTGGCCGACGACCCCGGCGCCGGCAAGACGATCATGGCCGGGCTGCTCCTCAAGGAACTGAAGATTCGCGGCCTGGTCAAGCGAACGCTGATCGTCACGCCGGCCAACCTGACCTTCCAGTGGCAGCGCGAGCTGAAGGACAAGTTCCGCGAGAAGTTCGAGGTCATCCGCAGCGACGTGCTGCGCGCCAACTACGGCCAGAACCCCTGGCAGGAGAAGAACCAGGTCATCACGTCCGATCTCCTGGGTCTCGCGCATCGAGGATGCCCGGGAGAGCCTGCTCCGCAGCCACTGGGATCTCATCATCGTCGACGAGGCCCACAAGATGAGCGCCTACAGCGCGGACAAGAAGACGCTCGCCTACCAGCTCGGCGAGTCGCTCTCGGAGATGACCGACCACTACCTGCTGATGACGGCGACGCCGCACAAGGGCGACCCGGAGAACTTCTGCCTGTTCCTCTCCCTGCTCGACCGGGACGTCTACGGCGACGTGAAGAGCCTCGAGGAGGCCATGCGGCGGCACGAGGCGCCGTTCTATCTGCGCCGGCCAAGGAGGCGCTCGTCACGCTTCCCCGACCCGGAGACCGGGCGAGGTCAAGAAGCTCTTCACGAAGCGCGACGTCGCAGACCGTCGACTTTCGAGCTCGACGGCGACGAGCTCGACTTCTACGACGAGCTGACCCGCTACGTCGAGGACCAGTCGATCAAGGCCGCGGCCGACGACTCGCGCCCGCGGCCGCGCCGTCGGCTTCACGATGGCGATGCTCCAGCGCCGCATCGCCTCCAGCGTCTACGCCGTGCGCCGCAGCCTCGAGCGGATGCGGGAGAAGCGGCAGAAGATCCTGGACGATCCCGAGGCGTACCGCCAGGAGCAGATCGAGCAAGCGGCTCCCCGACGACTTCGACGACCTGACCGAAGAAGAGCAGCAGGAAATCATCGCCGAGCTCGAGGACGTCGTCGTCGTCCGTCGATCCCGGCCGCTCTGCGCGACGAGATCGCCGAGCCTCGACAAGCTCATCGACCAGGCCACGACGCCTCGAGAAGCGCGAGGTCGAGTCGAAGCTCAGCAAGCTGCAAGAGGTCCTCACCGAGCAGGGCATCTTCGCCGACCCGAAGATGAAGCTGCTGATCTTCACCGAGCACAAGGACACGCTCGACTTCCTCGTCGGCGACGGCAAGGACGGCCGTCCGCTCGGGAAGCTCCGCGAGTGGGGCCTGTCCGTCACGCAGATCCACGGCGGCATGAAGATCGGCGACCGCGACACGCCCGGCACCCGCATCTACGCCGAGCGGGAGTTCCGCGAGGACTGCCAGGTCCTGGTCGCCACCGAGGCGGCCGGCGAAGGCATCAACCTCCAGTTCTGCTGGTTGATGGTCAACTACGACATCCCGTGGAACCCCGTCCGGCTCGAACAGCGGATGGGCCGCATCCACCGCTACGGCCAGGAGCAGGACTGCCTGATCTTCAACTTCGTCGCGCCAGAACACCCGCGAGGGCCGCGTCCTCCAGAAGCTCTTCGACCGCCTCGCGGAGATCCGGGAGGAACTGGGCACCGACCAGGTCTTCGACGTCGTCGGCGAGGTCTTCCCGGCGAACCTGTCTGGAGAAGCTGTTCCGCGACATGTACGCGCAGCGGATCGACGGCGACCGAGCATCGAGGACCGCATCGTCCAGGACGTCGACCCGAGACGCTTCCGCGAGATCACCGAATCGACGCTCGAGGGACTGGCGAAGAAGGAACTGAACCTCGGCGCATCGTCGGCAAGTCCGTCGAGGCGAAGGAGCGCCGACTCGTCCCCGAGGTGATCGAGGAGTTCTTCGTCGCCGCGGCCCCGATCGCGGGCGTCCACCCCACGCCCGATGCAAGGCGAAGTCCACGTCTACCGCGTCGGCAGCGTCCCGAGGACCCTCATGCACGATCGGGCGAGCGCTTGGAGCCGCGCTTCGGCCGGCTCGGCCAGGAGTACCAGCGGATCGTCTTCGACAAGGCGCTCCTCAAGGACGACCCGACGCTCGAATGGGTCACGCCCGGCCATCCGCTCTTCGAGGCCGTTCGGGCGGACGTGCAGGCGCGGGTGACGCCGACGACCTCCGCCGCGGCAGCGTCTTCTACGACCTCGCACGCAAAGAGCCCTTACCGGCTCGACGTCTTCGCGGCCTCGATCAAGGACGGCCGGGCCACACGCTCCACCGGAGGCTTTTCGTCGCGCGGGCCGACCCAGGAGTCGGGCTTCGCTCCGCCAGCCGACACTCTTCCTCGATCTCGTGCCGGCGCCGCGGAACCAAGGCGCCCGCCGCCGAGGGCTTGCCGGAGCGGGACCAAGTCGAGGCGTTCCTGTACGAGCAGGCCCTCACCCCGTTCCGGGCCGAGGTTGCCGCTGAGCGTGAGAAGGAGAACGCGACCGTCCGGAAGCACATCGAGATCTCGCTCGGCGAACTCATCAACCGCCAGAACATGACCGTGGCCGACCTGGTATCTCGTCAGCAGACGGGCGACCAGACTTCCGGCCTTGCGGGGAACATCAAGCAGGCGAGCGACCACCTGGAGGAGCTGAACGCTCGCCTGGAGCGGCGACTTGAGGAGCTCGAGAAGGAGCGCCACTGCACGATCGAGGACCTCCAGTACCTCGGGCGGGCCTGGGTCCTGCCGCACCCTGCACGCGAGATGCCTGCTATCGCACCGATGGTTCGCGACGAGGAGATTGAGAAACTGGCCGTCCAAGCCGCCATTCGGAATGAAGAGGCTCGGGGCTGGGTCGTCGAAAGCGTAGAAGTTGAAAACCGAGGGTTCGACCTCATCTCGCGCCGCCCACACCCACATGACCCGAAGACGTTCCTCGAGGTGCGCTTCATCGAAGTGAAGGGCCGCGCAGGCGTAGGGAAGTCGCCCTCACCTCGAACGAGTACCGCACCGCCCAGCGGCTCGGCGACGACTACTGGCTGTACGTCGCGTTCAACTGCGCCGAAACGCCGCAGCTGCACGTCGTCCGAAACCCTGGGGTGCTCGGGTGGAAGCCGATCGTTGCGGTCGAGCACTACCAGGTCGGGCCGAAACAGATCCTCGACGCGTCGCATGAGTGAGTCGCGCCGGTACCCGAGGCGGCTTATCGAAGTCGATCTCCCGATCCGGAGGATCTCAGAACACGCCAGATCTGAGCGTTCGTCTGGTCCGATCTCCACACTTCATCTTTGGTGGGCCAGGCGACCGCTAGCAGCATGTCGCAGCGTGATCCTCTCCGCGCTTCTTCCAGAACCTCATGGACCCGCTATGTGGCGAGAGCTTTAGGAGAACTGCAAAAAACAGCATCTTCGCGAGCTTGGCCTATTTCAAGACACTGGTGACGTGAATAGTGACCTGAGACATGGCCTGATTGAGCTAGTAGCAGTGCTGTCCGAAAGGGAGAGTTGAGAGGAATACATCCGCTTCCTCAGGCCGGCGCGAGAGCTAATCGCTGCCGGAGCCAAAGAGACGGGGCACTCCTCCATTAGTGCTCGCAGACCCGTTCGCAGGTGGAGGGGCCATCCCCGTCGAGAGTCTGAGGTTGGGGGTGCGGCAATCGCATCCGATCTCAATCCAGTGCCGGTCATGCTGAATCGCCTTCTCGTCGATGCGGTTCCGAGATTCGGAGCGGATCGCCTTTCATCCCTGATTTCGACAACAGCTAGTGAGGTCGAGACGGAAGCGCTGCGTGTTCTACGGACGGTGCACCCGAGGGGCGGAATGAAATCGCGATAGCGTACCTATGGGCGCGCGCACCATCCGGTGCGAGGGCCCTGCATGCGGAATGGACCTACCGCTCATACGCTCCTGGTGGCTGGACAAGAAGAGCAGCAAAAAGGTGCATCTCGGACTCAAAGTAAAGAGCCGAGGACTGGAGTTCTCTATCACGGAAGGTGACAAGACTCCTGCGCCGATCATGAAGGCAGGTGCTGCCACGTGTCCGATGAGCTGCGAGAGGCAGCATGGCCAATCCATCAGCGAGCCCACAGCTAGCCAAGAAGAGGGGCGGCGCAGCTGACGCGCGGCTTCTAGCTGTGGTTGTTACAGACACAGATGGCCGTGGGAGGCGGTTTCGGTTGCCGTCAGATGCCGACGTGAAGGCTCTGGGCGCAGCGCGAGCCTTGCTGTCAGGGACGCCAAAGGATAAAAGTCCTCCCGACCGAACGGGTGAGTCCGCTTCAGGGATCTGGACGCCGAGGGGACTGTCTGCGGTCACGCGCATAGGAGTTGAAGAGTTTCGGATCTTTTCAATGAACGCCAATCGGTATGCCTCGTGACGTTTGTTGAAGCCATTCGTCGTACCGCGGAAAAGCTACACGCAAAGCATGAGGAGCGCCTGGTTGATGCGGTATTTCTAGGATTAGCGGCAGCTCTTGGTAGGTGCGCTGATCACTGGAATTCGTGCTGCACATGGAACGCGACGGGCCTCAAGTTGCAGGGGATGTTTAAGCGGCAGGCTATCCCCGTGGTCTGGGATTTCTGTGAAGCGAATCCATTCGGTGGTTCAGTCGGTAGCTGGATGTCTGCTATCGAGTGCGTGGCGAGTGCGCTGAAGAACGCGTCGTACTGCGCGGCCGATGGCGAGGTGCTTCAGGTGGACGCCGGAGAGAGCCCCTCCTCCCTGATGATGCGGTTGATATTTTGTTCACTGATCCGCCGTATTACGACTCTGTTCCGTACGCTGATCTCTCTGACTTCTTCTATGTGTGGCAACGGCGACTCCTCGGCGCGCGCTTCGCGTCGCTTTTCGGCGCGAAGCTGACGCCGAAGGATGAGGAGGCGATCGTGGAATCCATCGCGGATACACCGGCCATCGAGCGCTCCCAAGGATAAAGCGTTCTTCGAAGAGAAGATGAGACAAAGCCTCTCTGAGGCGCGAAGAGTCACTAGGCCAGATGGTATCGGGATAGTTGTCTTCGCGCATAAGTCGACAGTAAGGGTGGGAGGCAATTCTCTCGGCCTAGTCGACGCGGGATGGATAGGGACCGCATCATGGCCTCTGGATACCGAACTGGGAACGCGGATGAATGCGATGGGCACGGCGTCCTTGGCGTCTTCTATTCACATAGTCTGTCGCCCTCGCGAGAATCCTGACGATCTATCCGAACGGATGACGTTGGGGATGGTGCGCGAAGTCCTCCGGGAGCTTCCGCGGCGCATTCACGAGTGGATGCCTCGCCTGGCTGAGGAGGGAGTAGTAGGAGCCGACGCGATTTTCTCCGTCCCTGCTGGTGCTCGAGGTGTTCTCACGGGTATTCGAAGGTCGAGAAGACCAGCGGCGAGGTCGTGACGCTGAAGGAGTATCTCGAGCACGTCTGGGCAGCAGTTTCGAACAGGCCTTGTCCATGATCTTTCGCGATCCAGAGACAGCCGGACTGGAACCGGACGCTCGGCTGACGGCCATGTGGCTGTGGACGCTCGCGGGGCCAACCGGCACGGATGGCGCTGCTTCCGCAGAGGGCGTGGACGCAGAGGACGAAAGCGACAATGACGATGAATGGACCTCGAAAGAGGAAGGAGAAGGGCCTGGGCTTCGCGCTCGAGTTCGACGCGCACGGAAGATCGCTCAGGGGCTTGGCGCGACGCTCGAGAACCTGCCGAGCGTGGTTGAGGTAAAGGGAGAGAAAGCGCGGCTCCTGTCCGTTGGGGGAGTGGGCGGGTACCCTCTTCGCCAAGTCGGGTGTCCCGGTGTCTGTCGCGGTGAAGAAGGCCGCGAAGAAGCAGCAGCTGAAGCTCTTCGAGGAAGAGATCGAGAGTGCAGCCGAGGAGCAGGGATGGGACGCCTCCGGCGGCCCCACTGCTGGGAAGACGGCGCTTACTCGGCGTACACCAGGCAATGCTTCTGTTTGGACAGGGCGCGCTGAAGCGCTCAAACGGTTCCTCGTCGAGGAGGGCGCGGACGTCAAGGTTCCTTCTGGAAGCTCGCGCAGGCTCTCGGGCTCTATACCCGTCGGGGTGCGACGAGAAGCGCTGGGTGGACGGTGTCCTCGCAAGGAAGAAGATGCTCGGTTTCGCATGAACGTTCAAGACCTAGCTAACGCAGTCGTTCACTGGGCGGAATACGAGGCACTCTGCGGCCGCGCGAAGTTGCTATGCGAGGCGTCATTGAGGTCCCCGATCGGAGAGTTCCTGATTTCGACCGAAGGAACGGCGCTCGAAGTGGAGGTGCCGTACCCCAAGGGCTATCAGGCGGGAAGGGGGGCAGGCCGCGTTCTGTCGACTTCTGCGTGCGGCGGGCGGGTGGAGAGCAGCCGTGGCTTTCCATTCTCGAGGCAAAATGGATTAGTAAGAACAGGGATTTTAGTCAGGAGATCTTTGACGAACTCCGGCTCGAGATAGTCCGCCGAACAAGCCAGAATGAGGAGTTCGACCGATTACTGTTGCTGGCTGGCCGGCGGGACGACATTGAGGAAAAGTACGTCTTTGAGCGGGAAGCAAATGTGGGTGTGTGCTGGCCCCGTATTGATCTGTTTCGGTCGGTTCTGCCACAGGGCGACAGAAAGCGTCATAAATGTTCGCGTTGCAGATGCGGACAAGGGAATCGTCGAGATCCTGGCGTGAATCCGCGAGTAACTGCGGGCAGACGGTGCTGCCGCTTTCGTTAAACGTTAAGCTGCTGGCCTCCGCTGCCGCTTCGAGTCTACGGTTCGCCTGCTGGATCTGGCGGGTGACGAGTGCAAGCAACAGGGCTACGACGAGAGGTGGTTCGATGAAGCCGTGGTATAAGGTACGTCACGCCACGAGAGGACTTGCGCGACGGGCGTCCACTGGATGCCTCGGAGTTCTTGTTTATCTTGAATCACGTTCGGGACGGCCGCGCACCCGCCGTTTACCAGGACCCAGCACGGTTCTCGAGCGCACCTACGTCACGAAGACGCTGGTCGTCCTCGATGATTCAGGTTCTCCGTCGCCGAATGGCGTCAAGGTCGAGACGTCCGCGGTCTTCAACCTGTGCACGCAGTTCGGTGGGGAAACCCACGCCCTGACGCTGCTTTACCACCTGGCCTCGGGCCGGCGGAAGGTGACGGGCTGGCAGGCCGCGAGTCCTCGGTGCTCGAGGCACAGGTCTCCGGACGTCCCCACGAGCCGATCGCCATCTTCGTCGGGACGGAGTTCGACTCGCTCACGGGCCGAGGCGGCGAGGACGGGACGCCGCCGCCGCACGCCTTGGGGTGAGATCGCCTTCCAGCTCGGGCGGGAGGATGGCTTCAAAGCTCGTCGAGGAACACGAGAAGGAGCTGACCGCGCCCGGGAGGCGACGTCGTCGAGCGGATCCTCCCGAAGGGGAAGCCGGTCCTGATCCTCATGGACGAGCTGATGAATTACGTCAGCCGGAACCGCAAGAGTGGTCTGGCGACGCAGCTCTATGACTTCCTTCATGACCTCTCGGAGTTGCGCGGTCGCGCGACAACGTCGTCCTCGCCGTCTCGCTTCCGGCCTCGGAGCTCGAGATGTCGGCCGACGACCAGGCGGACTTCGAGCGCTTCGAGAAGCTGCTCGACCGCCTCGGGAAGGCGATGGTCATGTCAGCCGAGACCGAGACCTCCGAGATCATCCGCCGCAGGCTTTTCGAGTGGAGCGGCCTGACGAGGCGGCATTAGAGACGATCGACGAGTTCGACACGTGGTTCGAGCGAACAAGCAACGCTCCCGAACTGGTTCCCCGTCGAACACGGCCGCGAGGCATTCAAGGCGACGTATCCGTTCCATCCCTCCGTCCTCTCGGTCTTCGAGCGTAAGTGGCGGGCGCTTCCACGCTTCCAGCGGACGCGCGGGTATTGCGCTTGCTCTGGCCCTTTGGGTCTCGAACGCCTACAGCGAGGGCTACAACGGCGCGCAGAAGGACCCGCTGATCGGCCTCGGCACGGCGCCGCTCGACGATCCGCTGTTCCGCGCGGCCGTCTTCGAGCAGCTTGGCGAGTCAGGACTCGAGGCGCGGTTACGACCGACATCGTCGGAAAGGACGACGCTCACGCGCTTCGACTAGACGCTGAGGCGACGGCCGAGATGAAAGAAGGCGCGGCTTCACCGGAAGGTCGCGACGGCCATCTTCTTCGAGTCGAACGGCGGGCAGCAGCGCGGCGCCACGCTGCCGGAGGTCCGCCTCGCGGTCGCCGAACCGGGTCTCGACATCGGAAACGTCGAGCAGTGCCTCGAGGCGCTGACCGAGAGCTGCTACTTCCTCACGGCCGACAAGAACCGGTACCGGTTCAGCCTCAAGGCGAACCTCAACAAGCTCCTCGCCGACCGCCGGGCCGCGTGACGGCGACGGTCGAGGAGGTGTGCGGGGGGACGTCCAGAAGGTCTTCGCCGCGGGGGCGGGATCGAGCGGATGTGCTTCCCGGAGAAGAGCGCCAGATTCCGACCGTGCCGCGCTAGCCTTGTCGTTCTGTCACCCGAGAGCGCGGAGGACCCTGCATCGCGGAACGTGATGGAGTCCATGACGACCGAAGCGGGGCAGTCGGCGCGGACGTTCAAGAGCGCGCTCATCTGGGTCGTCTCCGAAGATGGAGGCACGATCTCGAGGAGGCCCGGAAGTTCCTCGCGTGGCGGGACATCGAGAAGGACACGCGACCTGAAGCTCGACGAGGCGCAGCAGCGACAGCTCGGGGAGAACGTCAAGCGGGCCGAGCGCGACCTCCGCGAGGCCGTCTGGCGGACGTACAAGAACGTCTTCCTCCTCGGGGACGACAACCAGCTCCGGCGGATCGACCTCGGCCTCGTCCACTCGAGCGCCGCGTCCTCGCTCGTTGAGCTGATCCTGCAGCCGCTCTGAAGCAGGAGGATCTCGTCGTCCCTAACGTCGCGCCGACGTTCCTGACCCGCTACTGGCCGCCTGCCCTCCCGGAGTGGAGCACGAAGGCGGTCCGCGACGCGTTCTACGCCTCGCCGAAGTTCCCGAGACTCCTGAACGCCGAGGCCGTGAAGGACACGATCTCGCGGGGCCTCGACGGCGGGCACTTCGCTTACGTCAGGGAAGGCGGCAGACGGCTCGTATGACCCGTTCGTCTTCAAGAAGTCTCTTCCGGCCGGCGAGGTCGAGATTGCCGACGACGTCTTCCTCATGTCGAAGGAAAGGGCGTAGAGACAGTCCTCGCTGGAAAGGCTCCAGCGCCGACTCCGCAACAACCCCCGCCGGGGAGCAATCCGCAACCGCCACAGCGCCCGCAGCGGGAAACAGACGGTCCCGCTGATCGGCGGACGGCGTGGACGGGCGAAGTACCAGCGCAGAAATGGATGAACTTTTACACCAAGGTGCTCTCGCGGTTCGCGACCAGCGGGAAGCATGAAGATCGTCGTCACTACGACGCCGAGTCCCGAACGGGATATCGAAGGTGACGGCTGACGAGACAACTGTGGCGTTGCGCGAGCTGAAACTCGCTGAGAATGTGACGATCAAGAAGAAGGAATCGTGAGCACGCTGGCTGACGCCACGAACGGACCGTTACCCGACAACCAACTGCCGCTGGCAAAGGACCGCCTCTTCCCTGGACTCCGAAGCGGGCGGTAGGAGCCCCGCTGGGTGAGCGATGGGGGATGACTGGCCAGAGAGGTGCACTCTGAAAGGCCTGGAACCGTGGAAGGCCCTCTCCGTCGACCCGCACTATGCCTGGGCTCTAGCAGTCGGCTACAAGACCATCGAGAACCGGACGTGGAAGACGAACTACCGGGATTACGTTCTTATTCACGCTTCAGGAACCTCACGGCAGAGCGTAGAAAATGAGTTCGAGATCGTGGGTCGATCGAGGAGTACGACGAACTGCATGGCCGTTCAGGATGCCTCAGGCTCAGGAGACGATCTCCCGTGCGGAGGGATCGTGGGGCGGCGCAGCGGTCCGCATCAAGGCGGCTGGCTCCGTGAAGCTGACGAAGGACCAGAAGGAGTGGGCCGGGACGAGGGCTTCTGGTGGTTCTTCAAGATCCCGGTCAATCTTCCCCCGGTTCATTCCCTGCAAGGGCAAGCTCGACGGCGGGTGCCGCAACGAAGCGTCTGGAAGCTCGTGATTTCCGTCGGTAAGAGCTTGAAATAGATCTCGGGGATGCTTCTGAGCTGGGCCCCGGATTCGATTTACAGGATGTGCTGAGGTGGCTACGCCTCGTATTAGCCGGACGTCTTCCGCGGCATTCGCTTCCTCTGCTTCTTGGCGTCGGCTTCGATTGCGGAGCTCAGCTTTGTGGCCTTCTCGCCAGTCGAGTCGTGTGCCAGCATCGAGATGCCCATGACGCCCCGGGATACCGGAAAGAGTTACGTACAAGTCGTGGAGAGGTACGGAACAACGCGCGAGGGGAGGCGAGCGGAGCACGTGACGCACCGCTCCACCTGCCCCCCAGGGGGCTTTGGAGGGCCAATCGATGGGGCGTCCGGTGCAGCATTCGTCCGTCCGCGCCATCAGGCCGCGGCCGGGGCGATCACTTCGAAACGGCGATCGTCGCCCGGGGATTTCAAGAGGTTCGACCGGGCGGCCATTTCACGGACAGGCCCGCGTAACCTCTTGAATGAAGAGGACTTCTGCTGGCACATTAGATTGGCAATCCAAGGCGCTCGTTACACCGAAGGAGGTAGCTCCTTGGGCTGCCTCTCTTCGATCTCACCCTGGAGAACGGTGATACCCCACACTCCAGTCTCGTCGCTAATGGCACGCGCCGACACTTCGAAAGTAGTTAGTCCCTCAGGCATCGTAGGCAAAGCGTAAGCCCTAAACCTGAAGCCACCTCCTATCGACTCCTTCGGGCTCAGCCGGTCCACTTGTATCCAGAGACGCCCTTCCTCGGCCTCTCGATTCCCAGTGATGAGCTGGGCGGCCGTTGGAATGCACTGGTGATCCTCTTCATCCGCTCAACGTCCATGTCCAGGAGCTGGTTATGGCACCTGCACCCTCGAATCTGAACGTCCTTTTCGGAGGTTGAGGGCTGATCGAGTGCCGAAAGGTGTGGCAGGACTGGAAGGTCTCTGGCAGACCCGCATCTTCAATAACGTGAATCCAGTCCGGCAACGTCAACTCCACGCGCACTTTTGTCGCGGGGCTCGTCCCATCGTTGCTTACAGCTAGCGAGCCTTCGCTCCCGGCGGCGAAATGGTCATCTGTCCGTCTGTAATCTCCCAGAAGACCAGTTGCCAGAGTCGGCCCGGATCATCGAGCGCCGCCATATACGCACCGCAGAGCTCTTCGAATGAGGAGAGACGTGTCGCCATTGCCGGATCGCTACTCGCCAGTGCAGCTTTCGCCCTACCCTCGTGAAGTCGGTCCGTGGCTTCCTTTCGTAAGTCGGGAAGGGTACGGGTGTCTTTCCAGGACGAGAGGTAAGCCCCTATGCCAGTGAACGTTCAGCGACGGTCTTCGCTCCCTTGCCTTGAAGGCGTCAAAGTGGTATCGATTGGCTGTGACGGTCGAGGATCCTTGTCGACCCAGATGGAGTTTCCGGAATCGATCCTGGCAATCGTATGGTCTATCGAAGGGTGGTCGAATCTCAAGAACCGTCACCGAGTGTCCTTCATAGCGGAGCTGCTCGACCTTGACATTCGGGACAGGAGTGATCTGGGAGAGGAGCTGCTGGATCTCTGCCTCGTCGACGGGCAAGGGCGAGTCGTAGACCACTCCGCCGGGGGCAACCCCGACCACAAGCTGTCGGACGGGCGCGCTGCTTAGCGAATTCGCCATGGCAGTCACGTCCTTCAGGAACTCGCGTCTGCTTGGTAGTGTCGTGAGGTCCCAGAAGGCTCTTTTCCAGTCAACGCTGTCGTCCTCGGATCGGCCCCCGCGAATCTCGCCTATCAGTTCGGCCAGTTGCTCCTCGGTCACAGAAGAAGTCTAGCGGCCAGGACCCCCGTTTCGGAGGTGGGGCTTGAACCGCTGTTCTCGTTAGTTTCTGTCCGCTTTCTGTCCGTGTACGGGTGCCAAATCGAGGTGAAAGGAGCCGAAGGCGGAGGCTCACAACCCCCGCCTTTTCAGTCAGATTCCGTTTTCTCTGGGCTGGCTTTGGCGTCGAAAAAGGACTCCGGATCTGAAGGTCCCGCGTTCGAATCGCGGCGGGCGCACCACTTTTCAGGGACCAGGCCCCCTTCCCCGCCCATCCGGGGTCCACGGGAGCCTTGGTTTTTCGCATCTTGCGCCTGACTCGCGCCCTCCGGCTCCTCGCCCCGGAGCGCGTCAACGACCGGCCTCAGAACGCCGGCGGTAGTTGCCGCCTGCAGAAGCGGCCACTCCCCAGGTGCCGCACGCCGCCCTTCATGCCTCGGACGAGGACCACGAGGCGGGCGCGCTTCGCCTTCGCGTCGAAGCGGAAGCCGGGGAGGCGGTTCATCGACTCATTGACTCCCGAGGTTCTTCGCCATGGCGTCGAAGAGAGCCTTCTCGAGGGTGCCGTTCGAGTAGCACGTGATCGCCTGATCCTCGCGCAGCGCGTGGAACGTCACGTTCACCTTCACGCGTGTTCCGGCTTCGACCTTCTTCACGAAGACGTTCAGCGACGTCTTGTGGGCCTCGTCGAACTTCGTGGCGCAGGCCTTTGATGCGGCGTTTGAGTCGACGGCGGGCTTCGTCGTGACGAGTCCCGAGGCTTTGTCGGTGCTCTCGATCTGCCACTTCTCGTCCGAGAGCGTCTCGATCACGGCCCCCCACGTCTTGTCGAAATCGGCCGTGAAGACGCGTTGGTTCTCGACCTCGGGGGGCTTGAAGCTCGCGCCCCTGACCCGTTCGAGTTCAAGCTCGGCGGTGCGGGCCGCGGCAGCGAGGTTACGTTCGACCCTGACGGATTCGGTCCTCGTCTCGTCGGGAGAAAAGGAGAACTCGATCAGGTCCTCCTTCCTGGCCCACAGGGCCTTGAATCCGTCTCCATCCTTCGTCCAGAGTTTCAGAAGACCCGTCTTCTTGTTGACCATGAAGTTCTTCCGGGTGCAGGCAGCCCATTTGACGTCGAGAACTGAGTGTCGGAGCAACGCCATGTCGGTCGAGGATGCCCAGACGCTCCCGGCCGCGAACGCGACCGTGTAGTCCTTCCGGCCTTCTCGCCAGGCGCCGGTCGCAGCCTCGTCGCTCGTGACCCGGACGCTCGGCGGGATCAGGAAGGCCGCACATTGGGCGCGAACAGTCGAGGGGAGGAGCAATACGATGGAGAGGACAAGCTTCTTCATGGCCGTTTCCTTTTCCGTGCGCCGGGAGTGTAAGCGGCACGGGGGCGACGTCCCTCGGCAGTCGCAGCAAGCCGGCTTCGGGTTCTTTCACGCTCACGCGCTGGGCATCCGAAGGGCTGTTTGGCCCGGGGCCGACTCCCGCCCCGAGGGCCGCACAGGATGACGCATGGCCACCATCGCCGTTGTACCGAGCCAGGACCATTCAAAGTATGGAGTCCTCCTCAGATCGAGCGACGTCCCGACGAGCTACTGGGCCTCCCAGTACATCGAGGCGCTGGCAGCTTCGGGGATCACCGTGGGCGTGACGCTCACGACGTTCGAACCGGAATCCAACGTGACCCGCGCGCAGATGGCCGTCTTTCTGGCGAAGGCGCTCGGACTGCACTGGCCGAACTGACCGTTCTTCGGTCGCGCACGGCTCGCCGCTGAGCGCGATATCGTTACGCGGCACGCGGTCGAGCGCCCGGCAGGCCAAGAGGCGGTCCGTGAAACACACTCGGATCATCGTTACTCACTACGGCGGGCCCGACGCACTTCAGGTGCTCGAAGAAGAGTGCCCCGAGCCGAAGGATGGTGAAGTGCGGGTGAGAGTGCAGGCCGCAGGCGTCGCTTTGCCCGACATCATGGCCCGCGAGGGTGTTCATCCCGAAACGCCCCCGGTGCCCTTCACGCCGGGGTGGGATCTGGTCGGCGTGGTGGACCGGCTCGGCGCCGGTATCTCCGGAATCGAATCGGGCCAGACGGTCGCCGCGATGCCGATCCACGGTGCTTACGCGGAGTTCGTCTGCCTGCCGCAACGTGAACTCGTTCCGGTGCCGTCCGGGTTGGACGCCGCCGAGGCCGTCAGCCTCATCCTGAACTACATCACGGCGTACCAGATGCTGCATCGTTCGGCTCACGCCCGACCGGGCCAACGCGTGTTGTTTCACGGCGCGTCGGGCGGGGTCGGCACGGCACTCCTGCAGCTCGGGCGCCTCGCCGGGCTCGAGATGTACGGCACCTGTTCATCGCGAAACGCGGCGGCCGTTTCCGACCTGGGCGGTGTCCCCATCAATTACCAGCATGAGGACTTCGTGGAAGAGATTCACCGCCGAACGAGCGAGGGCGTGGACGCCGTCTTCGACCCCATCGGCGGCGCCCACCTCTGGCATTCCCGCGGAGCTCTCCGTCCGGGCGGGAGGGTGGTGGGCTATGGCAATACCACCGCGCTACGTGGCGAGGGATTGGGTTCGGGCCGTACGGGCCGTCGAAATCGCCTTCATGGAATCCCCATCTACGCGCTGTACATCGCTGGCGGCTGGCTTCTCCCGGGCCGGAAGCGGATCGTTCCCTACAGCATCCAGACGCTCAAACGGCTGAGGCCGGCGCTGTTTCGACAGGATTTGATCGCCCTGTTTGACCTCCTTCAACAGCAGAAGATCAGGCCGCTCGTCGCGCACCGATTTCCCCTTGCCGAGGCACGACAGGCGCAGGAGAAGCTCGGGAAGGGGGGCGTGATAGGCAAGATCGTGCTCGTGCGCAACGGGTCGTCGCTTGAATCGGGAGCGGCCTGACCCTGCAGTGCAGCCGAACTTCGCCGAGTGACGCCGCCTCACTTCTCGTCCCGGACGATGTCCACCGGCTGGGCGATCGCCCAGTCAATCGCGGCCGGGATCGCTTCGGGGGCGAGGCCTCTCCAGTAGACGGTCCAGTCCGGCAGGCGCATGAGGCCGTCGCAGAGCTTGACGTACCACTCGCTGATCGGGTTCGTCCGCCGGGCCCGCCAAAAGACCACGGGGGTTTCGGCCACGAGCGCTTCCCAGAGGTCGCGTGCGATCCCCTCCCCCTGTGCCTCCGTCGAGACCGCGAACTTCGTGAGGTAGGGGCCCAAGGGCGCCTCCTGAAGAATCGCGCAGCCGCGATAGCCTTCCTCGAGGTAGACGCGGCTGGGTGTCCTTCCGAAGAAGGCCTCGGCCGGGGGACTGCCGAAGCTCGAGGTGAGGAGTTCCCGGATGCGCGGCACGTCCACGCCGTCCCATCCCGAGAAGCGGGCGATACGTGCCCCGCGGCGGAGCAGGGTCCCCGCTCCCTTGACCGTGAACAGCTCCCGCAGGAGGTTCAGCGGGGAGGTGACGGCGACGGTGAAGGCCAGGGGTGAGGCCGCCTCGCAGAGCCGGCGCGACTGTTCCAGGATCAGGGCCTCCTTGCGGGAGATCTCCCGGCTCGTCAAGAGCGAGGGGACGTCGGTCGTGAGGTTCACGATCGGGACGAGGACGCCCCCCTGACGCAGCCCGCCGGGCCGATGGAGGAAGAGGAGCTTGCGCACCTGGAGTTCCCGGAGGACTCCGCCCAGGCGTTCGAGCCGGTCACGAGGCTGCTCGTTTCCCGCGGGCTTGAAGACGACCAGAGGGACCCTGCCGCCGCGGACGCAGGCCGTCAGGCGAGCGGCCAGGCCGGGCGTCGTCGCCGACAGCTTCTTGGCACGGAGTACCTCGGCCTGGAGGTGCCGACGCAGCGAGCGGGCATGTGCGGCGGCCTCGGCAGGCTGGAAGATTCCCAGGACGACGGTGGGGAAGAGCTCGAGAGCGGCGAGAAACCGGAGATCCTGGACGACGGCGTCCGCGGCGTCCGCCATGACGTGGGCGTCGATGGCGATGGCGGCGAACTGCTCCCGGGGGCGGGCGCGGAACAGGCCGAGGTAGAGGCGCGCCTCGGAGGGACGCCCGGTGCTCTCCAGGAAACGGAGGACGACGTCCTGGGGGGCGAGTTCGGCGGGGGAGGCGGACGAGAAGCGGTCGGCAGCCATGAGCCCCCAAGGATACGGAGTTCGGGCATGGCCGTCGGCAGACACCTCCGGACGACCCGCCGACCGCCACGTCCGGCCGGCTCCGCGGAAGAGACTACTCGTGGGCCGCGTCCTCGCAGCCGGCCGACTCCACCTGGAGGGTGACGTGGTGAATCTCGAAATTCGACAGAACGATCTCCCGCACGCGCCGGAGAAGGTCGTCAGGCTCCGTCCCTTCGACTCTCACGATATGGGCGCTCATGGCGTGGAGGCCGGAGGTCAGGGACCAGACGTGAAGGTCGTGGACGTCGAGAACGCCCGGGATTTCCGCGAGCGCGCCCCGAAGGCGCGAGAGGTCGACCTCGGCGGGCGTGCTCTCCAGGAGGACGTCAACCGAGTCGCGGAGGAGCAGGTACGTCCGGGGCAGGAGGAAGAGGCCGATGGCGGCCGAGACGACGGCGTCCGCGCCGAGCCACCCCGTCGCGAGGATGACGGCCGCCGCGACGACGACGCCGAGCGACGTGAGGGCGTCAGAAAGGACTTCGAGGTAGGCGGCCCGGAGGTTCAGGCTGTAGGCCGCGCCGGGCTTCAGGAGCCTGAGGCTCGCGACGTTCACGGCGAAGCCGATCAACGCGGCGGCCAGCATCGGCACGGGGTGGATGGGGGCCGGGCTCTGGAACCGTTTCCACGCTTCATAGAGGATCAGCCCCGAGAGAAGGACGAGGAGAACGCCGTTCGCGAGCGCGGCGAGGATCTCGACGCGGTGAAAGCCGTACGTCCTCTGCGGCGTGGCGGGGCGGCCGGACACCGTGAGGGCCACGAAGGCGAGGCCGATCGCGGCGGCGTCTCCGAGAAGGTGCGCGGCGTCGGCGAGGAGGGCGAGGGAGTGGGTGAGATAGCCCGCAGCCGCCTCGAACGCGAAGAGCCCCAGCGTCAGCGCGAGAACGAGGCCCAGGCGCCGGCGGCTTTCTCGGCGCGTCGGCCTCACGTGGTCGTGCACGTAAGGAGCGTGACGGCGCCCACCGCTCCCGTCAACGGGCGTCGTTTCTCAGGTCTCAGCGCCCGACGAGGACCGGCTCCTCGATGTTCCCGTGCACGACGTCGGCCTCCCGTCCGGCAGGCACCCCCTGGCGGTGCGTTTCACCCCACGGCTCGTAACGGATCGGGAGGTACTCCGGGAACCACATCGCCTGGCGGACGGATTCCTCGAGGTTCACGAGAACGCCAGCGTCGGCGTGCCCTTCCGCGACCGCCCGGCGGATGACGGCGCACGCGACGGCGTGGGAGCAGTCGCGGATCCTCGCGAGCTGCGGATAGACGGAGCCCTCGGCGAGATCCTCGGCCGTGACGTTCGCGGCCAGGGCCTTGGCCCCGTCGAGGAACATCCCGTCGCTGACGTACCGGGCGCGCGAGACGCAGGCTCCGAGTCCGATGCCCGGGAAGACGAACGCGTTGTTGCACTGGCCGATCCGGTGGTTCGTCCCGCCGTGGGCGACGGGCGCGAAGGGGCTTCCCGTGGCGACGATGGCCCGCCCGTCCGACCAGCGGATGGCGTCGCCGGCGGTGCACTCGCTCTTCGAGGTGGGGTTCGAGAGCGGAAAGACGAGCGGCCGCTCGTTCAGCTTCGCCATCAGCCGGACGATGCTCTCCGTGAAGTTCCCCGGTGTCGCGGAGACGCCGATGAGGATCGTCGGTCGCGCGTTCGCGATCGTTTCCTCGAGGGTGATCCGTCCGCGGTCGACGACGGCCCACGCGTTGGTCTCCTCCCGGTCCCGGGCGTAGAGCGCCTTGAAGTCCTCGAGCCCTGGCCGGTCCGAGAGGACGAGCCCCTTCGTGTCGCAGGTCCAGACGCGCCCGCGCGCTTCTCTGGCCGAGAGCCCGTCCTCGACGAGGGCCGAGACGAACAGCGCGGCGATGCCGTGCGACGAGGCGCCAGCCCCGGCGAAGACGAGACGCTGCTCGCGCATCGGCTTTCCGGTCATCTTCAGGGCGCCGTAGATCCCGGCGAGGACGACGGCCGCGGTCCCCTGGATGTCGTCGTTGAAGGTCGGCAGCGTGTGGCGGAACCGGTCGAGCTGCTTGATCGCGTTCCCCTTCAGGAAGTCCTCCCACTGGAGGAGGACGCGCGGGTAGACCCTTCGGACGGCCGCCACGAACCGGTCGATGAAGTCCTGATACTCCGTCCCGCGGATCCGCTTGTGCCGGAGCCCCAGATAGAGCGGGTCCTTCAGCCTCTCCTCGTTGTCCGTCCCGACGTCGAGCGTGATGGGGAGCGTGGAGTAGGGCGAGACCCCCGCGCAGAGGGTGTAGAGGCAGAGCTTCCCGATCGGGATTCCCATACCCCCCGCACCCTGGTCGCCGAGGCCGAGGATCCGCTCCCCGTCCGTCACGACGATCACGGACGGATCGGTCGTGTGGAAGTTCGAGAGGACCTTCTCGATGTTGTTCCGCTGGTCGTAGCCGACGTAAAGGCCGCGCCCCCGCCGGTAGATGTGCGAGAAATTCTGGCACGCCTCGCCGACGACCGGCGTGTAGACGATCGGCATCATCTCGTCGATCCGCTCGTGGACGAGCCGGTAGAAGAGGGTCTCGTTCCGGTCGTGGAGGCTCGCCAGGTAAACGAACTTCTCGAGGGGCGTCGGCTTGGCGAGAAAGTTCTCGTAGACCCGCTCGAGCTGCTGCTCGATCGTGCAGATGGCGGGGGGGAGCAGTCCGTGCAGATCCAGCTCGTCCCGCTCCTGGGACGTGAAGGCGGTCCCCTTGTTCGTGAAGGGGTCCATCAGGATCGCTTTCCCCTTGACCGGCACCGAGATATAGCGCTGCCAGGTCGACGGATCGACCTTGACGGAAAAGCTCATACATCCTCCTCGAGGCGGAAAACTGCCCCCGCAGGGCGCGACGCCCCCGCAGCGGATCTCTCGAGGATCAATGTGGGCCTGGGACCGGGGGGCGTCAGCGCTACGTGTGCATCACCTTTCCCCCGGGGAAGGCTTCCGGCCGCCAGCCCGTGAGGGGATTTCCCCGGTTTCCGCGCATCACGGGGACAGGAGGCACAGAACCATGGCGAACGACGCGAAGAAGACCCCGGCGGGGGCGAACGAGGCGAAGGGGGCGGGCCCGAACGAGCTTTCCGACGATCAGCTCGACAAGGTCGCGGGAGGCTTCGGCATCAATATCATAGCGAGCGCGGTAGGCACCTCGATTAAGAGCTTTGAGAAGGCGCTCCCGGGGATCCTCGAAGCGGCAGACAAGCCCAAGACCGACTCGAAGTAACGAGCTTCCGAGCCCCGATCTGAAGACAGATCGAGCCGGCGGCCTCTACCGCCGGCTCGGGACCGTTCCGCCTTGGTGCGAGTCCGCGTCAGCCGTGGAGACTGTGGTACTTCGCCTCGAGCGCCTCGTGGCTCTCGGTGTTGGCCGGGTCGATCACGATGCAGCCGTCCACCGGGCAGACCTCGACGCACTTCGGCGCGTCGAAGGCGCCGACGCACTCCGTGCACTTGGCCGGGTCGATCTGGTAAATGCTCGCGCCCTGGCTGATCGCCTTGTTCGGGCAGTCGGGCTCGCAGTTACCGCAGTTGATGCAGGTGTCCAGGATGATCATCGCCATGGTGGCAACCCCCCTTGCGCGCGAGAGGTTGCCGGAAATGGGGCCTCGACGCCCATGATGCAGGCGCACCAATATCCTGTGATGCGTGCTACACTTTTTTATCATCCATGGGGAGCAGATGCCGGCCCACGGCGGGCTCCGGCCCGTCCGAAAAGTGCTGAAGGAAAAGGACGTCGCCGTCCGGGTCGCCCGGCTCGCCAAGCTGGGGCGGGCACGAAATTTCTCGCGCGATCAATTTGAAAAGGAGCTCCGGAACGCCGTCGACGGCCTCGGCACGGCGGACCTGCTCCGCCTTCTCCTGATCGAGTGGACGGGGTTGACGCTCGAGCCTGCCGTTGCCGAACGTGAGTTCCGCCGCGTTCTCCGGGTCCACGAAACGCTCCACGCCAGTCTCGGGACCCCGGTGTCCCTCCAGACCGCGCTTCTCCACGAGTTCCACAGCCGACGCGGCCTCCTCGGCGAGCCGCGCATCCTCTCCGACCGCGACATCTCGGCCCTCCGCTTCAACGCCATCACAGATCCGCTCACGGGCCTCTACAACCGCCGCTTCCTCCTCGACCACCTCGATCGCGAGGTGGCGCGCGCCGACAGGAGCGGCGGCGTCGTGTCGGTTCTCATGATGGACCTGACGGGGTTCAAGGGGATCAACGACCGGCTCGGCCATCCCGTCGGCGACAGCATCCTCGCGCGTACGGCCGCGGCGATCCGGGCCTCGCTCCGGGCCGTCGACGCGGGGTGCCGCTACGGCGGCGACGAGTTCGTGGCCGTCCTCCCGAACAGCGACATCCTCCACAGCCTCACCGTCGCCGAGCGGATCAGGCGGCGCGTCGCCACGATCCGCCTTCCCCGGCAGGTCGGGCTCCGCGTCGGGCTCTCCTATGGCGTAGCGTCCTTCCCGACGGACGGACGCCTTCTCGACTTCCTCCTGAAGATGTCGGACGTCCGGCTCTACCGCTCCAAGAAGCAGACGACGGGCGACTTCCCGAATCCCCGCCGCTTCCCGCGCTTCGACGTGCCGGGCCTCACGCTGAAGCTCCCCGGCTCGCGATCGCGGCGGAGCGAGACGGCGGAGGTCAAGGACATCGGCTACGGGGGTCTCTCGTTCGTTTCGACGGACAAACGCCCGTCCGCGTTCCTCCAGGGAGAGATCCGCCAGCACCACAGCTCCGAGATCCACCGCGTGGCGATGCGCGCGGTCAGCACCATTCCGCTCCCCGACGGCCGCGTTCGGGTCGGGTGCGCGTATGTCCACTGAGGCGCGAGCTCTCCAGAGCGGCGCGGCGACGTGAACGGCGTCTCGCGCGGCCTCGTCTCCTCGGGACTCCTTCTCGCCGCCGTTCTTCTCGTCGTCGCCTCCGGCGGCGCGCACGCCGAGGACGTACCGCGCCTTGCGGCGGTCGCCATCGGGGCGGTCGTCCTCCGGGCCGTCTTCCTCGTACCGGGCGCCGGGCGCGCCTTCGGCCCCTTCGCCGTTCCGATCGACCTCGGCGGGTCCCTGGCGCTCGTCTTCTTCGCGCTTTCGCTGACGGGAGGCCTCGCAAGCGACCTCTACCCGCTCCTCCTCCTCGAGATCGCCCTGTCACGGCTCGGCGAGGGATCCGCGGCCGGACGCTTTCTCACCGTGGCGGCGACGGCCGGCGCCGCGGCGCTTGCGATCCCGGGCGTGACCGGGGGCGCGCCGGCAACGCTCGGCACGGGGTTGCGCGTCGCCTGGCCGGCCGTGCTCCTCGCCGTCCTCGAAGCGGTCGACCGGCGGAGAGCGCCCGCGCCCGCGCTCGCGTCCGCGCCCGCGCCGACGGGGCCCGCGAGCCGGCCGTCGGTCGCGCCCGCTCCCTCCGCAGCGCCCGTCCGGCCGCCGGCCGTCCGTGACGCAAGGCAGGATCTGCTCCACGACCTCAAGTCGCCCCTTTCCGTCGTCCGGGTCTACGCGGACCTCATCGCGGAGGGAGCGCAGCGCGGGGAGCTGCCCCGTCCGGAGCACCTGGCGAACCTCTCGAACGAGATCGGGCTGATGGAGGCGCTCGCCGGGGTGGTCCGGCCCCTGTCGCCGGAGCCGCCGTCCCGGCCGGCGCCGAAGCCGCGGACCGAGCTCGTGAAGCTCCTCACGACGCTCGCCTCGTCGTACCACGACGCGCACGGCGAAAAGCTGTACATTGAGTTCGTCTCGGAGGAGGAGTCGATCGTTGTGGACGCGGACCCGGTGGCCGTCCAGCGGGCCATCCGGAACATCCTCGATAACGCCGTCAAGTACACGCCGGCGGGAGGGCAGATCCGGATCCGCGCGAGCGTCGTGGCGCAGCACGTCTTCGTGGTCATCAGCGACACGGGGATCGGGATGACGCGGGACGAGCAGAAGCGGGCCTTCGAGTACGCCTTCCGCGGCGATGCGGCCCGGGCAACGGGGGCCGAGGGGCGGGGGCTGGGCCTCGCGCTCGTCCGGGAGCTTCTTGAGGCGCAGGGGGGGAAGATCTCGCTCCTCTCGGAGCCCGGC
Source organism: uncultured Acidobacteriota bacterium (assembly GCA_963801475.1). Classification (GTDB taxonomy): domain Bacteria; phylum Acidobacteriota; class Thermoanaerobaculia; order UBA5066; family UBA5066; genus DAOMFB01. The sequence goes on from CAWDEX010000002.1 coordinate 743,209, forward strand.
CATGGGCTGGAGGTGACGATCCTCTTCCCGCTGCGGACGCCGGAGGGCACGTGACGGACCCGTCGGTGTTCATCGTGGACGACGACCCCGGCGTCATCGAGGCCGTGGCCGCGGTCCTCTCGGACGACGGCTACCGCGTCTCCGGGGCGAGCGACAGCCGCTCCGCCCTTCTCGCGGTTCTCGCCGAGCCGCCCGATCTCATCGTCCTCGACGTCAACATGCCGGGCCTCAACGGCTGGGAGCTGTGCGACATCGTCCGGCGGCAGACGACGACGCGCGACGTCCCCGTCCTCTTCCTGACGGGACGGGGCGACGTGCGCGACCAGATCACCGCCCTGCAGGTGGGCGGCTCGGACCACCTCAAGAAACCGTTTCGCGCGGAAGAGCTCCGCGGGAAGGTGCGCGCCCTGACCGGGGGCGCGCCCCGGAGAGGATCGCCATGAAGTCGCGAGGACATCGCCCCCTGCGGCTCGTGTCGACCCCGGCGCGGGAGGTCGTCGCGGACGTGGAGCGTCTCCGCCTCGAGCGGCTCGGGACCGACGCCGTCACGGGGCTCCCGCTCCACCCGGACCCCGGCGTCGGGTTCGAGCGGATTGCCGGCCTGGGGGTCGTCTACCTGCAGCTGGGCCGCTTCGCGGGCGTCGAGAGCCTTTACGGCTGGGAGCTCTACGACCGCGTCCTCCGCCTGACCGCCGCGAGCCTCAAGGAGGATCTCGACGCGTCGTCCCTGAAGGCGCAGCACCGCTCGCTCTCCTTCAACGGCTGCGACGGCTTCTGCCTCCTGTTCGACCTCTCCGCGCGTCCGGCGCAGCGTCACGCGGCCCTCCTCGAGCCGGAGGCGCGCCGGTTCCGGCAGGGCGTGCTTCGGCGCCTCCGGCAGGCGCTCGGGCGGATCGCCGTGGACCTGATGAGCGTCTACGTCGGTGTCGCCTCCGTGGCGGACGACCCCCGCGTCCGCCCGTCGCGGAACCTCGCGCGGGGCGTCCTCGAGGCGATGCGCGCCGCGGAGGCCCTCCAGACCGACGCGCGGAAGGGACGCGTCGAGTCGCTCAAGGAGATCCTGTCGAAGCGGGAGCTCCGGACGGTCTGGCAGGCGGTCCTCGGCCTCAAGGACCGGCGCGTCCTCGGCTACGAGGCGCTCATCCGGGGCCCCGGCGGGAGCGACCTCGAGATGCCGGACGCCCTTTTCACGGTCGCCCGCGAGGGGGACATGCTCCTCGAGCTCGAGAACCTCTGTCTCGAGACGATCTTCACGTCGCTCCCGCGCGCCGTCCGGTCCAGCGTTCTTTTCGTCAATGCCTCGGCGCGCCTTCTGACGCACCCGGTCTTCCTCGACGAGCGGAACCTCACCGAGATGCGGCGGGCTCACGGCGACATCGTCATCGAGGTCTCCGAGAAGGAGATCGTCTGGAACTACGTCGCCTTCCGCGAAGTCCTCGAGCGGCTCCGCGCCGCCGGATTCCGGTTCGCCATCGACGACGCCGGGTCGGGCTACTCGGGCCTCGAGACGATCCTCCAGCTCCGTCCGGAGTACATCAAGGTGGCTACCTCGATCGTCCGCAACGTCCACCAGGACGCCATCAAGCGGGAGGTTCTCGCAAGCCTCCTGTCGCTCGGGCGGCAGATCGGGGCCTCCCTCGTAGCCGAGGGGATCGAGAGCGAGGAGGAGCTCCGAAGCCTGTCCGAGGTCGGTCTTCCCTACGGCCAGGGCTTCCTCTTCGGACGGCCGGCCGCGCGGATCAGCGCAGGGCCGTGAGGATCGGCCGCTCCTCCGCCTCCCGCTTCAGGGCGAGGAGAAGAAGGAGGGCTCCCGCCGCGACGAGAACGGAGAAGAAGGCCGTCGCCTGCGGTGACAAGGCGTCGTAGAGCGCATGGAGGACGACGGCGAGACCGAGCCCGAGGAGGATCCGTCCGGGCGCGGCGGGCCGCGCCGGCGACGGGAGACCCTGCGCCAGGAACGTGCCGGCGATCGCCGTCCAGACGGCATGCAGGAAGGGCTGCGCGAGAGCCCCGGCGGCCGCGCCGAGGAAGGCGGCATAGAGGGCCGTGGGGGTCCCCCCGGCGATCGGGAAGACACCTTCGTGGCCCGTCACGCCGAGCGGCCAGGTCTGGACGACCGAGGCGCAGAGGCCGAAGGCCGCGCCCGAGATCAGGCCGTAGAAGAGACCGTCGGCCTCGCCGTTCAGCTCCTTGAGCGGACGCGCGATGAGGACGAGGAGGGCGAGCTTTCCGATCTCCTGGACGAGGACGGCGCCGCCGAGCGCTGCGACGAGCCGCGCTCCGAGGCTCCGCCCCGGCGCGGCGAGCGGGGCGAGCGTCGAAACGGGCGGCCCGTGTTCGAGGGCGCCGAAGTAGAGAAGGGCGAAGAGGACGGCGCCGAAGAAGACCGCGAGGATCGTCCGGCTCGTCGCGCTCTCGCTCCGGAACGCCACGTAGAAGAAAGAGATCCAGAGGGCGCCGCAGCCGAAATCGAAGAGCCGGATCCTGAGCAGCGGGTCTTCGGCCACGGCCGAGACGAAGAGCGGGCCGAGTCCGAAGAAGACGAGAGCCCACGTGACGGACGACCCGAGCACGGCCGCGTCGTTCAGGCGCCGGACGGGAAGGACGTCGCCGAGGCGCGACAGGCCGCGGAGATTCCCGGCGTGGGCCGGGGCGCCCTCGTCGGGAACGCCGGCACGCTCCGTCTTCGCGGCGCCGGTCTCCTCGAGCCGGAGGCCCGGATCATCCGAGACCTTCGTCAGGGAGACCCGGGGCCACTTCGACGGGAGAGCGTGCGAGGACGGGGGCCGGACGGGAGCCGTCGGCGTCGGGCCGGGAGCTCCCGCGACCTCGAGGACGATCTCGTCGGGCTCGGCGGCCGCGGAAGACTGGGCCATCGTCTCCCGGATCCCCGACGCGGTCTTACGCTTCGGGAAGGCGAGGAGCTGCGACGCGGGAACCCACTCGGGCGTGCCGCTCTTCCAGGCGAGGTCGTCGGGCTGGAGGACGCCGCGGGCGGCGAGATCCGCCAGCTCCGCGAAATGTAGAGGTCCGATCTGGCGCCCCCCCGTGAAGGCGAAATAGACCGGAGGCTCGGCCACGACCGGAGATCGTAAACGATTCAGGGGCAAAGAGAAAAAGAGCCGCCTCGCAGGCGGCTTGGAGGAGAGGCTGGTATGTGCGCACCTCTCCTACCGCACGTTGCGTGCCACGCGGACTGCGCCGTTCTGGCCGAAGGCTGGATCATCCGGGCTGACCCTGCTTGAAGAGCTCGCTCATCTCCTTGAAGTGCGGGTGGCGCTTGTCGCGCATCCACTCGAACCCGACCGACTCGTGGTTGGTCACGATGGCGCCCGCCTGGGCCATCCGCGCCAGCGCGTGCCGGACGTACTCGGCGCCCCGCCCGCTGATGGCGTCCCACGGGAGATGGACCTGATCCCCGCCCCGGAGAAGCTCGATGACCGTCTGCATGACGCAGACGTGGGCCTCGACACCCGCGACGACGATCTGCCTTGGCGCGCCGTCCGGCCGCGGCCGAAGCTCGTCGAGGAGCGCCCCGAACTTCGGATCGGCGACGCAGTCGAAGGTCATCTTGTCCATGGTGCGCTTCGGCGTCGGCAGGGCGTCAAAGGCGGCGCGTATCCTGGGATGGGTCGGCCCGATCCCCTTCGGGTACTGCTCTGTCAGAAGGACCGGCACCTCGCACATTCGGGCGAGCGCCAGAAGGCGCGTTGCCGCGGCGACGATCCGCGCCGGGTTCTCCACCAGGTCCATCAGCTTTCCCTGGTAGTCGATGAGGACGAGGACGCTGCGGCGGGGGTCGAGAAGCTCCATGCGGAGATCGTACCTTGCTCCGGAACGTACCTCCGCGGGTCCGCCTCGTCTCGCGTCAGCGGTCGTTCGGGGAACCGTTCTTCGGATCGCCGCCGGGGAGGCTCTTCTGCTCCACGGCTTCGTCGGCCACCGCCACCCACCCGCCCCCCATGGCCTTGTAGATGTCGACCAGCGAGCTGAAGAGCTCGGCGCGGTACTGGGCGTAGTTCAGCTCCGACGGGAAGAGCTGTTGCTCGGCCTGAAGCACGGTCGAGTACGGCGCGTAGCCGCCGTCGAACTGGAGCCGCGCGAGGCGCTCGTACTCGGAGCCCGCCCTCACGAGCCGCCCCTGGGCTTCGACCTGCTCGGTCAGCATCCGGCGCGCCGCCAGCGCGTTCTCGACGTCGGCGAAGGCGCTCTGGATCGACGCCTGGTAGCCGAGGAGGGCGGCCTTCGTGCCCGCCTCCGCCTGTCTCACCTGGGCCCTGATCGACCCGGCCGCGAAAAGGGGCCCGGTGAGGGAAGCGGTCCAGCTCCAGGACAGCGCGGGTCCCTTGAACAGGTTCGAGAGGTCCGCGCTGGCCGTGCCGAGGGCTCCCGTGAGGGAGATGCTCGGGAAATAGAGCGCCTTTGCCCCCCCGATCTGCGCGTTCGCGGCGATGAGCCCCTGCTCGGCCTGCCGGACGTCGGGACGGTTGGCGAGGATCTCCGACGGGAGCCCGGCGGGAACGGCGGGGAAGGTCAGCGTGCCGATCGTCTTTCCCCGCGCGACGGGGCCCGGATTGCGTCCGAGGAGCGTCGAAAGGGCGTTCTCGGTCCGGACGATCTGGAGGGCGATCTGCGGGATGACGGCTGCCGCCGTCTCGTACTGCGTCCGCGCCTGCTCGACGTTCATCTGCGAGACCTGGCCGTGCGCGAACTTCAGCTCGAAGAGGCGCACCGACTCGGCGTAAGTCCCGAGAGAGCGCTTCGAGACGGCGAGCTGCTCGTCCAGGCCGAGGAGCTGGATATAACTGCTCGCGACGGTCGAGACGAGGGAGAGCAGGACCCCCCGCCGGGCTTCCTCGGCGGCAAGGAGGTTCGCCCGCGCCGCCTCGGAGAGCCTCCGGATCTTTCCCCAGAGGTCGATCTCCCAGCTCGCGCCGGCGAGCGTCTGCAGGGAGGTCTGGGGATTCGCGACGCTCGGGGGGATCGGGGTGGCGTTCATCTCGCTTCCCAAGGCGCGGGTTCCCGAAGCTCCGTACCCGACCTGCGGATAGAGCGGCGCCTTCGTCTGCGTGAGGACGGCCGCCGCCTGCTCGACGCGGGCCGCCGCGATCTGGACCTGCTTGTTGTTCGCGATCGCCTCCGCGATCAGGCCGTCGAGGACGGGGTCACCGAACTGCTTCCAGAAGGCGGTGTTGGCCGTCGCCCGGGCGTCCTTCTCCTCGTACTGGTAGGCCGGGGGAGCGTCCACCTGAGGCGGCACGTAGTTCGGCCCCATCGTGCAGCCGGCCACGAGGAGAGCCGAAGCGAGGAGAGCGCGCCGACGCATCTCAGCCCTCCGTCCCGCCGCTCGCGGCCTCGGCTGCGTGAGGAGCGCCTTCGGGCGGAGGCGGCGGCGTGCCCGCGGGCGCCTTCTCCTTCCCGCGCTCGCCGAAACGCTCGAAGAGGTAGAAGAGGAGCGGCACGTAGAGCATCGCGAGCGTCGTCTCACCGATCATGCCGCCGATGATCCCGGTGCCGATCGAGTGCCGGGCGTTCGCGCCGGCGCCCATCGCGAGGGCGAGCGGCAGGCAGCCGAAGGCGAAAGCCAGCGACGTCATGATGATCGGCCGGAGCCTCTGCTCGCCGGCCTCGATCGTCGCCTCGATGATCGACTTCCCCTCCTGGCGCAGCTCCCGCGCGAAGGAGACCCGGAGGATGGCGTTCTTGGCCCCGAGGCCGATCAGGACGAGAAGCCCGATCTGGAAGTAGACGTCGTTCGAGAGCCCCCGGAGCCAGTTGGCCGTCAGGGCGCCGAGGACGCCGAAGGGGACGGCCATCATGACCGAACCGGGAAGAGTCCACGACTCGTACTGCGCGGCCAGGACGAGGAAGACGATCAGGAGGCCGAAGACGAAGGCGAGCGAAGAGGCGCCGCCGGACTTCTTCTCCTCGAAGGCGAGGCCCGACCAGGCGAAGGTAAACCCGGGCGGCAGCACCTCACGCGCCACCTCCTCCATCGCCGCGATCGCCTGCCCCGAGCTGTACGTCGTCGCCGCGTTCCCGTTCACCTTCGCGGCGGGGAAGCCGTTGAAGTGGGGGAGGAGGTCGGGCCCGGACACCCAGCGGGTCTTCACGAGGGCCGAAAGCGGCACCATCTCGCCGGAGGAGGAACGGGTGTAGAGCCGCGTCAGGTCCCCGGGGTGCTGTCGGTACTTCGGCTCGGACTGGAGGACGACCCACCAGACCCGGCTGTACTCGTTGAACTGGCTGACGGTCAGCGATCCGAACTGGGCCTGGATCGCGCTGTAGACGTCCTGGACGGGGACCCCGATGAGGTTCGCCTTGTCCCGGTCGACGTCAGCCGCGAGCTGCTGCGTGGTTGCGCGGAAGGTGGTGTTCAGCGAGGTCAGCTCGGGGCGCTGGAGGGCCTTCGCGAGGAACTGCCGCGTCACCTCTTCCAGCCTGGCCGGCTCTCCCGCGGCCGTGTCCTGGATCCAGAACTCGAACCCTCCCGTCGTCCCGATGCCGGGGATCGCCGGGGGCGGGATCGGCATGACGGCGCCTTCCCGGATGGCGCGGGACTCCCGGGCCACGTTCACGAGGACGGCCCGGGCGTTCTCCGCCCTCGCCTTTTTCGCCGACGCGTAGCGCTCCTCGAACGGCTTGAGCGTCACGAAGAGGGTGCCGGCGTTCGTCTTGAACCCGTTGTCCAGGAGACTGTACCCCGTGATCTCCGACCGGTCGGCGACGCCAGGGGTCTTCGCGAAGATCCCGTCGACGCGGTCCATGACCTCGCCGGTCCGGTCGAGACTGGCGGCGTCCGGCATGATCGCGGCCGCCATGACGTAGCCTTGGTCCTCCGTCGGCACGAAGCTCGTCGGGATGACCCGGAAGAGGTGGACGATCGCCCAGACGAGGATGGCCAGGATCCCGAACGCGACGGCCATCCGCTTGATGACGAGCATCACGGCGTCCCCGAAGGCCCGGGTGATCCCGTCCACGCCCCGGTTGAACCAGGCGAAGAACCCTTTCTTCGGCGGCTCGCCGTGCCGGAGGAGGACCCCGCACATCGCGGGCGTCAGGGTCAAGGCCACGAACCCCGAGACGGCCACGGAGATGACGATCGTGATGGCGAACTGCTTGTAGAGCTGGCCGGTCGTTCCGGGGAGGAAGGCGGCCGGGATGAAGACCGAGGCCATGACGAGGACCACGGCGACGAGGGAGCTCGCGATCTCTCCCATCGCCCGGATCGTGGCCTCCTTCGGGGAAAGGTGGAACCGCGCCATGTTCCTTTCCACGTTCTCGACGACGACGATCGCGTCGTCCACGACCATGCCGATGGCCAGGACGAGCCCGAAGAGGGTCAGCAGGTTGATCGAGAAGCCGAGGGCGAGCATTCCCGCGAAGGTGCTCACGAGGGCGACGACGATCGCCACGACGCAGATGACGGTCGTCCGGAAGCTCTGGAGGAAGAGGAAGACGACGAGGACGACGAGGACGATCGCCTCGAAGAGGGTCTTCTTCACTTCGTCGATGGAGATCTTTACGAAGTCGTTCGTGTCGAGGGAGATCCTGTAGTCGATCCCCGCGGGGAAGCGGGCCTTCATCTCCTCGAGGGTCTTGCGGACCCCGTTCGAGACCGCGATGCCGTTCGCGCCGGGCTGCTGGTAGACGGCGATCAGGGTGGCCGGGACGCCGTTCAGCTTGCTCTCGACGAGGTACTGCCGGAGGCCCACCTCGGCGCGCGCCACGTCCTTGAGGTAGACGATGGCGCTCTGGTCGGAGCTCGCGCGGAGGATGATGTTCTCGTACTCATCCGGCCGGGTGAACGGGCGCTGGGTGACGACCGGGAAGGTCATCTGCACTTTGCCTGCCGTCGGCTGCTGCCCGATCTGGCCCGCGCCGTAGAGGGCGTTCTGCTTGGCGACGGCCTGCTGGATGTCCGTCGTCGTGATCCCGAGCGAAGCCATCCGGTCCGGGTTCATCCAGATCCGCATCGCCTGGTCGGGCACCCCGAGGATCTGCGCCTGCCCGGCGCCCGGCACCCGCTTGAGCGCGTCGAGGACGTAGACGTTCGCGTAGTTCGCGACGTAGTCGCTGCTGTAGGCCCCCTCCTTCGCGAAGACGCCGATCAGCATCATGATCGAGGAGGCCTTCTTCTGGACGGAGACGCCGAGCTGCGTGACGGCCGTCGGGAGCTGGGGAAGAGCCAGGCTGACGCGGTTCTGGACCTGCACCTGGGCGATGTCCGGGTCGGTGTTCAACGTGAAGTAGACGGTGAGCGTGAGCTGCCCGTTCGAGGAGCTCGCCGATGACATGTAGATCATGTTGTCGACGCCGTTGATCTGCGCCTCGATCGGCGCGGCGACGGAGTCGGCCACCGTCTGCGAGTCGGCGCCGGGGTAGGTCGCGTTGACCGTCACCTGCACGGGGGTGATCGTCGGGTACTGCTCTACGGGCAGGGCGAAGAGGGCGACGAGGCCGGCGATGCAGATGATGAGCGCGATGACGGTCGCGAAGATCGGCCGCTCGATGAAGAACTTCGAGAACACGGCCCGGCCCCGTTACCTTCCTAAGGGCGCGGAGGCCGGCGTGGCGCCCGTGCCCGGCGAGGGGGTGTCTTTCACCGTGACGGCCGTGCCCGGCTGGAGCGTGAGGCCTCCGTCCACGACGACCCGGTCGCCGGCCCTGAGCCCCTCGGAGATGAACCAGTCGTCCCCGTACCAGTCGCCGACCGTGACGGGGCGGCGCTCGGCCTTTCCGTCCGCCCCGACGACCCAGACGAAATGCCCCTGCGAGCCCTGCTGGACGGCGCGCTGGGGAACCAGGAGCGCGTTCGGCCGGATCGCCCCCTTCACGCGGACCCTGACGTACTGGTTCGGGTGGAGGATGCCCTCGGGGTTCGCCACGCTGCCGCGGATGAGGAACGTACCGGTCGAGGCGTTGAAGGAGGGCTCGGTGAAGGTGATCTCGGCGGTGTGAGGGTAGACCGAGCCGTCGACGAGGACGATCTCGAGTGTGTAGCGGGCGCTCTTCGGCATCCGCAGAAGGCCGCGGGCAGACTGGTCGCGATAGGCCTGCATCTGGTTCTCGGAGAGGCTGAAGTTGACCCACATCGGGGAGATGGCCGCCACCGTCGTCAGGAGACTGTTCTGTGAGCTGATGTAGGTGCCGTCCGTCTGCCGCGCCGAGCTGCTGACGCCGGTGACGGGGGTCGTGATCGTCGTGTAGGAGAGGTTCAGCTCGGCCGTCTCGACCTCCGCCTTCGCCTGCTCGACGGCCGCGGCCGCCGACTGGAATTGGCCGGTCGCGTCGTCGAGGTCTTTCTGCGACAGGGCGTTCAACGCGGTGAGCGGCCGGGTCCGCTCGAGGTTCAGCCGGGCCGTCTCCTTGGCCGCCTCGGCCTGGGCGAGGGCGGCCTTGGCCTGTGAGAGCTGGGCCTGGAACGGCTTCGGGTCCATCTGGAAGAGGACCTGCCCCTCCTTCACGAGCGCCCCTTCCGTGTACATCCGCTTGTCGAGGAACCCGCTCACCCTTGCCTGGATGTTGACGAGGTGGGAGCTCTGCGTCTGGCCGACGAACTCGGCGACGACGGGTTCATCCTTCGGAACCACCGTCACGACGGTGACGGCCGGCGGGGCCGGCGCCGCAGCCGGGGGCTTCTTCCCGCATCCGCCGGACGAAACGAGAAGGACGGAGAGCACAGCCGAGGAACACGTGGCCGCCGGCATCGCTCTCGAAAAGACCGAACGTGCCATGAAGACCCCTCCTGCGGACCGAGGGTGTGTCTGGTGCGTCGCTCGCCCGGGACGATACCGCCGCCAGGGAACGGGCCGCAGCTTCTTCGTCAGGATTGATTCAACCGCATCACCCCATGCCTCGGTCCGGGCCGGGGTTGCCCGCGGATCACCCCGAGAGGGAGCAGCCCCCTACTTCACTTCCTCGCAGGTAGCGCCCATCTCCTTGCAGATGCGGAGCGTCGCTTCGACGGCGGCCGGGGTCGCGTCGGGCCTGCCGGGAGAAGCGGCGGACGCGATGAGGATCTGGACCTTCTGCGAGTCCACCTGCGAGACCCTCAGGCCGGCGATCTGATCGCCGACGGCAAACTCGAGGGTGTGCGTGGCGGGGTCCTGATGGGTGAGCCGGGCCTTCGGAGACGACTCCGCGGACTTGAGCGCGATCGCGTACACGTTGTCGACCTTTCCCGTCAGGATGACCGTCGCGACGCTGTAGCCCGGTGCCCCGGTCTTCTCCTTCTGGTTCATCGTCTGGATCTTCCCGAGCGCCTTGCGCGCCACGAAGACCCACTGGGCCGGAGCCGTCGACGGAACGAGAAAGACCGAGAGGAGAGCCAGCGAGAGGGCGAGCCGATTCGGGGATCTCATGGCATCGATCTCCTTTTCTCGGGCGGCGTGGATTCCGGACGGAAACGTTGAAACGGCATCGTACCGCTCCCCTCGACGCGGGTCGACGACCGCGCGCGCCGTCTAGAATCCTCCCGATGGGATCGCCTTGATACGCCGGATCTGGAAGGACCTCTCCCGGTTCTGGGAGGTCGACCGGGGCCTGACGATCTTTCTCGTCCTGCTCGTGGTCGGCACGTTCGTGGTCCCGGTCGTGGTCGGGGACCGGCCGGGCCTGCGGTTAGTCGGCGACGTCGTCTTCTCCCTGTTGCTCGCCACGGGGGCCTGGGCCGTCTCCAGGAGGCGGATGACGGCGATCGTCGTCTCCGTTTCGGCGGCGGCCGCGCTCCTCGTGCGGTGGACGGCCCGACTCGCGCCGTCCCTCGACCTGACGGCCTGGACGACGGCCTCGTCCCTCGTCACCGAAGCCCTCCTCGCCGCGATCGTGCTGGGGCGGGTTTTCCAGCGCGGCCGTATCAACAGGCAGCGGATCGAAGGCGCCGTTGCGGTCTACCTCTTGCTCGGCCTGATCTGGGCGGACGCCTACGAGCTCCTCGCGCTCTTCGTACCCGGCGCGTTCACAGGGGTGGGCGCCTCGGGGAGGGCGCCGCAGGACTTCATCTTTTTCAGCTACGTCACGCTCACGACGACCGGCTACGGGGACATCGCGCCCGTCTCCCCGGCGGCCCGATCGCTCGCCAGCATGGAAGCCCTCGTCGGGCAGCTCTATCCCGCCATCCTTCTGGCCCGGCTCGTCTCCCTCGAGACCGCGTGGAGCGGCCGGGACGAGGCCGGACCCGGCGACGCGCCCTGAGCGGGACGCCGCGGCATTACCGGGGCCCGGGGGGAGAAGACCTCAGTACTTTTCCGGAATGAACCGCCGGCCTCGAATCGAGGCCTGGTCGTCGTAGGCGCCCTTGGTTCCGCGCTTCGGGAGCTTGATCTTCTCCCGGGCGACCTTCTTGTACGGAATCCGGGTGAGGAGGTGGGCGAGGGTGTTCAGGCGCGCCCGCTTCTTGTCGTCCGAGCGGACGATGTACCACGGGGCGTGTCGGGTGTCGGTGGCCTTGAGCATCAGGTCCCGCGCCCGGGAGTAGTCGTACCAGCGGGTCCGCCCCGGCAGGTCCATCGGGCTCAGCTTCCACTGGCGCAAGGGATCCGTGATCCGGGCCTCGAAGCGGCGCTCCTGCTCCTTGTTGCTCACCTCGAGCCAGTACTTCAGCAGGATGATGCCGCCGTCGACGATGTACTTCTCCACGACCGGGCAGAGCGTCCGGAAGCGGTCGTACTGCGTGTCGGTGCAGAAGCCCATGACGCGCTCGACGCCGAGGCGGTTGTACCAGCTCCGGTCGAAGATGACGATCTCGCCGGCCGCCGGGAAGTGCTGCATGTAGCGCTGGATGTACATCTGGCTCTTCTCGCGGTCCGACGGCGCGGGAAGGGCGACGACGCGGAAGACGCGCGGGCTCACGCGCTCCGTGAGGGCGCGGATCGTGCCGCCCTTGCCGGCGCCGTCACGCCCCTCGAAGATGACGATGACCCGGAGCCCCTTCTTCTTCACCCACTCCTGCAGATGGCAGAGCTCGACCTGCAGCCTGCGGAGCTCCTTTTCGTACTTCTTTGCCGAGAGCTTCTGTTTCCCGTCCTTTTCCCTGGCCATGGTGGTCACATTCCTCTCTTCAGTTCGCCTTCCGTGTCGGTGTGGACGCCGGGGCCGCGGTCTCCGGGGGCCTCTCGGGCTGGTTCCACCCGCCACCGAGCGCCTTGTAGATGTTCACGTAGTCGACCGCGAGGTTGAGCTGCGCGTTGACCAGCGTCAACTCGGCCGGGTAGAGAAGCTGCATGGCGTAGAGAACCTCGAAGTAGTCCGACACCCCCGCGTCGTAACGGACGTTCGCGAGCCGGGCCATCTCCCGGTACTCGTTCACGGTCCGTCTCAGCTGGACGATGGACGCCTCGATCTTCTCCCGCGCGTAGAGGACCGTAGTCGTCTCGGCAAACGCGCCCGTGACGGTCTGCTCGTACTGGGCCTTCGCCTGCTCCCACCGGGCCACCGCCACCTCGTACTCGCTCCGGAGCCGTCCCCCCTGGAAGAGCGGTCCGACGAGTCCCGCGGCGATCGACCAGGTCTTCCCGGCCGAGAAGAGGCTGGAGACGTCGGGACTGATACCCCCGAAAAGTCCCGTCAGGCTGATGGACGGGAAGAAGTTCGCCACCGCCACGCCGATCTCGGCGTTCGCCGCGACGAGCTGCTGCTCGGCCTGCAGGATGTCGGGCCGCCGCTTCAGGAGGTCCGACGGGAGGCCTGCCGGGACCTGTGGAGGGAGCGCCCGGGACGAGAGCGCCTCGCCCCTCGGGATCGGACCCGGGTTCCGGCCGAGAAGCAGGCTGAGCCGGTTTTCCGTCGCCTCGATCTGCCGTTCGATCTCCGGGAGCTGTGCGGACACCTGGCCGAGGGCGGCGCCGGCGTACGACGTCTGGACCGAGGAGGCCGCCCCCCCCTGAAGCTTCAGATCGTAGAGCTTGTACTGCTCCTCGAACGAGGCGACGGTCCCCTTCGTGATGACGAGCTGCTCGTCGAGCGCGCGGAGATTGAAGTAGGTCGCGGCGACTTCGGAGACGAGCGACAGGACGACGCCGCGCCGCGCTTCCTCCGTCGCGAGGTACTGCGCTTTCGCGGATTCGTTCAGGCGCCGGATCCGTCCCCAGAGGTCCAGTTCCCAGCCGAAGTTCACGTTGGCGGACCAGGAGTTCGCGGTCGTGGCGCCGGGCTGGACAAACGTCGAGGTCAGCCCGCGCGACCAGTCGCCTCCGTAGCCGATCTGCGGGAAGAACTGGGATTTCGCGATGCCCGCGCGCGCGCGGGCTTCGTCGACGCGGAAGGCGGCGATCCGGGCGTCGTAGCCGTTCCGGAGCGCTTCGTCGATCAGGCCCTTCAGCACCGGGTCCCCGAACGTCTCCCACCAAGCCAGGTCGGCGAGCGACTCGCCCGGGGCGGGCGGCCCCTGGATCTCGCGGTACTGCTCGGGAACGGCGACGACGGGCTGCTTGTAGTTGGGGCCGACGGCGCAGCCGGCGAGGAGCAGGCCCAGAAGGCCGGGGACGAGAAGCTTCTTCATCTCAGTGCCCTCCCCCGTGGCCGGCGGCAGGCGCGGTCCCTTCACCCGGTGGCGTTCCGTGCTTGCCCCCGCCGGTCACCTTCTCGACCACGACGAAGAGCACCGGAATCAGGCAGACGCCGAGGATCGTCGCGATCAGCATGCCGGTGAAGACGGCCATGCCGATCACCTTGCGCGCTTCGGCCCCGGCGCCCGACGCCGTCAGGAGCGGCACGACGCCGAGGATGAAGGCGAAGGCCGTCATCAGGATGGGCCGGAAGCGTAGCTTGGCTGAGCTGAGCGCGGCCTCGACGAGGCTCATCCCCTGACCCATCTGCATCTTCGCGAACTCGACGATCAGGATCGCGTTCTTCGCGGCGAGCCCGATCAGCATGATGAGCGCGATCTGCGCGAACACGTTGTTCACGTAGCTCTCCGAGAACTTGCGGGCGAGCCAGAGGCCGAAGTAGGCGCCGAACACCGCGAACGGCGTGCCGAGCAGGACGCTGAAAGGCAGCCCCCAGCTCTCGTACTGCGCGGCCAGGATCAGGAACACCAGCAGGATCGCGAGGGCGAAGACGACCACGACGCCGGGGGCCTTCTTCTCCTGGTACGACATGTCCGACCACTCGTAGCCCATCTCCGGCGGCAGGACCTCCTTCGCGGTCTGCTCGAGGGCCTCGAGGGCCTGCGCCGACGAGTAGCCGGGCGCGGGGACGCCGCCGATCTCGGCGGAGCGGAAGAGGTTGAAGCGGTTCGTGAACTCCGGGCCGGACGTGGGGCGCGTGGAGATCAGCGTGTCGAGGGGAATCATCTCGCCCTTGGCGCCTCGGACGAAGAAGAGCCCCAGCTGCTTCGGGTCTTTCCGGTACTCCGGCTCGGCCTGCACGTAGACCTTGTAGACGCGGCCGAACCGGTTGAAGTCGTTGACGTAGGAGCTGCCCAGGAGCGCGCCCAGCGTGGTATTCGTGTCCGAGATGGACGCGCCCAGCTTGAGCACCTTGCTCCGGTCAATGTCCGCGTAGACCTGTGGCACGCTCGCGCGGTAAAGGGTCGAGACGCGCCCGATCTCGGGCCGCTTGCGCGCCGCCTCGATGAACTTCGCAGCCTGCTGGGCCAGGAACTCGGGAGAGCCGCCGCTGCGGTCCTGCAGCTGCATCGTGAAGCCCGCCCCGGTTCCGAGGCCGGGGATCGCCGGGGGCCCGAACGCCACCGCCGTGGCTTCGGGGATCTGCCGGGCGAAGGCCTTGTTGAGCGCGGCCGTGACGCCGCTCGCATGCGTCTCGGCGGTCTTGCGATCGGCCCACTCCTTGAGCTTGATGAAGAAGAAGCCCTGGTTCGAGGAGTAGGCGCCGGTGACCAGGCTGAAGCCGGTGACCGTGTTGTAGCCCTCGACGCCCTCGGTCGCCTTGATGATGGCCTCGGCCTTCTTCATCACGAGGTCGGTGCGCTCGAGCGAGGAGGCGTCGGGCAAGTTGACCTGCGCGAGGAGGTAGCCCTGGTCCTCCTCCGGGATGAAGCCCGCCGGGATCCTCCGCCCCAGGATGACGATCGCGCCGACGAGGATCGCGATGAAGAGGAGGCTCCGCGCCGTCTTCCGGATCAGGATGCCCGAGAAACTGACGTAGGACTCCGTCCCGCGGCCGAAGACCTTGTTGAACCAGTTGTAGAAGGGGGTCAGGAGCGTCTTCTTGCCCGTCGGCGCCTTGAGCAACAGCGCCGCGAGGGCGGGGCTGAGGGTGAGGGCGTTGATCACCGAGAGGAGCACCGAGAGCGCGATCGTGATCGCGAACTGCTGGTAGAAGCGCCCGGTGATGCCCCCCATGAAGCCGACGGGGACGAAGACGGCGGAGAGGATCAGGCCGATGGCCACCACCGGTCCCGACACCTCCTCCATGGCCTTGAGCGTCGCCTCCTTCGGCGCCATCCCGTGCTCGATGTGGTGCATGACCGCCTCGACGACGACGATCGCGTCGTCAACGACGATGCCGATCGCGAGTACGAGGCCGAGGAGCGAGAGGACGTTGATCGAGAAACCGAGGAGCGGGAAGAAGATGAAGGCGCCGATGAGCGAGACGGGCACCGTCACGAGGGGGATCAGTGTCGCGCGCCAGCTCTGCAGAAAGACGAACACCACCAGGATGACGAGCAGCACGGCCTCGAAGAGGGTGTGGACGATCTCGTTGATCCCCTCCTTGACCGGGAGCGTCGTGTCGAGCGAGATCAGGTACTCCATGTCGCGGGGGAATCTCTGCTTCAGCTCCTCCATCGTCTTCTTGATCTGGTCGGCCACCGCGAGGGCGTTCGTTCCGGGGATCTGGAAGACGGCGATGACGGCGGCGGGCCCGCCGTCGTGGCGGCCGATCGCGTTGTAGAGCATCGTCCCGAGCTCGAGGCGCGCCACGTCCCTGAGGAAGACCTGCGAGCCGTCGGGGTTCGAGCGAACCACGATGTTCCCGAACTCCTCCTCGTTCAGGAGGCGGCCCTGGGTCTTCACGGTATAGGTGTACTCGGTCCCCGGCACCGCGGGCGGCCCCCCGATCTGGCCGGCCGGGGAGATCTGGTTCTGCTGGCTGATGGCATTCACGATGTCCGGGACCGTGATCCCCAGCTTCGCGATCCGGTCGGGGCGGAGCCATACGCGCATCGCGTAATCGCTGCCGCCGAAGAGGTTGATCTGGCCGACGCCCGGGATGCGGGCGATCGCGTCGTTGACGTTGATCGTGGCGTAGTTGGAAAGGAAGTTGTTGTCGTACGTTCCCTTCGGCGACTTGATCGAGATGATGAGCAGGGGGAACGGGAGCGCCTTCTTGACCGCGACGCCGTAGTTCTTGACCGACTGCGGCAGCATGGGCGTCGCCTCGGAGACGCGGTTCTGGGCGAGGACGTTGTCCATGTCGAGGTTCGAGCCCACCTCGAACGAGACCCTGAGTGTCAGGGTCCCGTCGTTGGCGTTGGTGGACTTCATGTAGATGCCCTTCTCGACGCCGTTCACCTTCTGCTCGATCGGCGTCGCCACCGACGCCTCGACGTCGGTGGCGCTCGCGCCCACGAACGTCGTGGTGATCTGGACCATCGGGGGGACGACCTCCGGGTACTGGGCGATCGGCAGGCCGGACATGGCGACGAGGCCGATGAGGACCGTGACGATGGAGATGACCATCGCCACGATGGGCCGGTTGACGAAAAAACGGGACATGGCTTACTTCGCCTGCGCCTTCGCCTCGGCGGCCGGTTCCGCCGCTCCCGGGCTGCCGGGCATCGCGGCGGCGGGTTTCGGAGTCACCGTCATGCCCTCGCGGACGCGCTGCAGGCCCTCCACGACGACCGTCTCCCCGGCCTTAAGGCCCTCTTCGATCACCCAGAGACCCTCCACGCGGGGGCCGACCTTGACGCTCCTGAAGGTGACCTTGTTGTCGGCGCCGACGACGGCCACGCTGTAGAGGTTCTGCAGCTCCTGCACGGCGCGCTGCGGCACGAGGATCGCCCCCGCCTTCGTCTCGACCACGAAACGTGCGCGCCCGTACTGGCCGGGGCGCACGAGGCGGTTCGGATTCGGGAACGTGACCTGGAGCGCGAGGGTGCCCGTCGTCGGGTCCACCTCCCGCTCGATGGCGTCGACACGCCCCTTCTGGGGAAGAACGGCGCCGTCGGCCAGGATCAGCGTGACATCCTTTCCCCCGGACTTCTGGCCGGTTTCCATGAGCTGCTTCGCGAGACGGAGGTATTCAGCCTCGCTGAGCCCGGCGCGGAAGAGGATCGGGTCGACTTTCGAGACGGTCGTCAGCAGCGTGCTCTCGCCGCGGCCGACGAGGTTTCCGGCTTTGACCTTCGTGGTGCCGACGATCCCGTCGAGGGGCGCCGCGATCGCGGTGTAGCCGAGGTCGAGGGTCGCCTTGTCCACGGCCGCGGCCGCGGCGTCTACCTGGGCCTTCGCCGCATCCCGGGCGGAGAGGGCGTTGTCGAGCTCCTGCTGGCTGATTGCCTTCTGCACGACGAGCGGCTCGTACCGAGCCACGTCGTTGCTGCTCTTCTGGAGCCGTGCCCGGGCGGTGGCGAGGTCGGCCTTGGCCGCCGCGAGGGTCGCCTCGAACGGCTTGGGGTCGATCTGGTAGAGCGGGGTGCCCTTCGTGACGAAGCTCCCCTCGGTGAACTTCACCGCCTCGAGGTAACCCTCGACACGCGCCCGGATCTCGACGTCCTGCGAGCCTCTCGTCTGGCCGACGAGCTCTGCGTAGACCGGGACGTCCTTCACGACGACCGGGGTGACGTAAACCTCGGGCGGCGGCGGGGCGGCGGCTTCCTTCTTTCCGCAGGCGGAGACGAGGAGGGCCGCGGCGAGAAGGGAAATCGGAACGAGTCGTCTTTCGGGATTCAGGAGCACGCGTAACCCTCCATCGAAGAGCTGGGAGTCGGTCGAATCAGGAAGACAGGGAGTCTAGCAACAGCCCTTGCCGCGCGAGATGTGGCCCGAGGGCCGTGCCGAAAGCGGGATTGTTCTTGTCGTCGACGGTGTTCTGGACGCCGAAATCAATCGGCGCGTCGTTCATGTAGCTCTCGATCCCCTTCTCGTAGAGCTCGTCGTTGAACGATGGCAGCGTCATCGTCCGCAAGACGTCGTACGGGTCTCGGACTATTCCCGGGCGCCATCTCGCCCGGAGGTTTCTCCTAGCTCGCACGCCGTCCTCGCGACCTCGTCCCGGGAGTCCCCTCCATCAGGAGCTGAAGGAACCGGGACGCACCCGTGAGCGCCGCGCCCGAAGCCCGAAGGGACCGGAGGAGGGCCAGCCCGACTTCATCCGCGGTGAGCAGCGCCGAGAGATCGAGTTCGAGGACGCCGCCCGCCTCGATGCATTCCTTCTCGAGCTCCTCGACGCCGTCACCGCCCAGACGGCCTTCGACGTGAACGACCGTGACGTTCTTCCGACGAGCCTTGGAGATTCTGAGCACGAGGCGCCTGAAGAGTTGTTGGCGAAACCGATGCCAAACGGCTCACCGGCGCGGAGGCATCCGTAACACGCTGTGTTTCATTGATTTGGGAGGTTCCGGCCACCCTCCGGATCCGCCGCCCCGGTGTGTCGGCTGGCGGCATTCCGCCACCTATGGTGGAATGCCGCCGTGGCCGCAGAGAAGACGGACGAGCCCTCGGGCTTCGAGCCGATGCTCTCCGGGATGTCGGCCCGCCTCCTCGCCGCGACACCGGACGCATTCGACAGCGAGATGTCCCGGGTCATCGAAGAGTTCGTCCGGTTCCTGGGTGCCGACCGCGGAGGCCTCGCCCTGTTCGAGCCGGACGGACCCGTCCGCGTGGCCCACCTTTTCGCGAAACCGGGAATCGTCCCGGCGACGACGAATCCCGCCGCCGACGTACCCGAGTGGCTGGATCGGGCGCGCGCCGGACTCGGCTTCATCATGCACCGTCCCGAGGACGTCCCTCCGGACTGGCCGAAGGCGCGGCAGTACGTCCGGCGGATCGGAATGAGATCGCACGCGATGTTCCCGCTCCGGGTCGGGACGACCCCGATCGGGCTGATCAGCGTCGCCTCCCTCACGAAAGAGCGCGACTGGCCCGAGAAGCTCCTCGCCCAGTTCCAGCTCTTCGGAGAGATCATCGCGGGCGCCATCGTCCGGTGCGAGAAGGAGCGGGCTCTCTGCGCCAGCCTCGACGAGATCTCGCGCCTGAAGGAGCGGCTGGAGGCCGAGAACACGCTCCTGCGCGAGGAAGCCCTCGGGGAATACCGGCTCGACGAGATCGTCGGACAGAGTCCGGCGCTTCGGCAGGTCCTCCACCTGGTCGAACAGGTCGCGCCCACGAACGCCGCGGTCCTCCTGACGGGAGAGACGGGGACCGGGAAGGAGCTGATCGCCCGCGCGATCCACGCGCGGAGCCGCCGGGCCAAGAAGCCTCTCGTCTGCGTCAACTGCGCCGCGCTCCCGGGCACGCTCATCGAGAGCGAGCTCTTCGGGTACGAACGCGGCGCCTTCACGGGCGCCCTCCACCGCCGGATCGGGCGCTTCGAGCTGGCCCACGGGGGGACGATCTTCCTGGACGAGATCGGGGACCTCCCGCTCGACTTCCAGGGGCGTCTCCTGCGCGTCCTGCAGGAAGGGACCTTCGAGCGACTCGGGTCGTCGCAGACGGTCAAAGTGGATACACGCGTCGTCGCGGCGACCAACCGGAACCTCACGTCGGCCGTCCGGGAAGGGCGCTGGCACGGCGACCTCTACTTCCGGCTCAACGTCTTCCCGATCGAGCTTCCGCCGCTCCGGGAGCGCCGGGAGGACATCCCGCTCCTCGTCTGGTTCTTCGTGTCGCGAAAGGGCGCCGCCCTCGGGCGCCGGGTGACGGCGATCCCGGAACGGACGATGGCTGCCCTCCGGAAGTACGACTGGCCGGGCAACGTCCGCGAGCTCGAGAACGCCATCGAGCGGGCGCTCATCCTGAGCCCGGGGGGGACCCTCGTGTTCGACGAGCGGATGCTCGTCGGCTCGGGGGGCGCCGCGAGGGGCGGCGACGCCGACAGCCTCGACGCGGTCGAGCGCGAGCACATCCTCCGGATCCTCCTGGAGTGCGACTGGAAGGTCGCCGGCCGGGGGAACGCCGCAGACCGGCTGGGCCTGAACCGAAGTACGCTCCGCTCGCGGATGGAGAAGCTCGGGATCCGGCGCCCGGCGGGTCGGAAGACTGCTGCGGCATAGAGGAATTGACGGACGCCATCGCGCAGCTCGAGGCGCCGGCCTGAGGCCGGCGGCTACATGAAGACGGCAAGGCGCATCTGGCCAAGGACCAGGTTCCCCGCCTGGGCCGTTCCGGTGACCCTCCCCCAGCCAGCGTTCACGGTCCAACGGATGTGCCGGGTCAAGTACCAGTTCAGCCCGCCCATGAGCATGTTCAGGCGGCCGCCCTGGACGGACTGGTTGGTCAGGTTGGTGAATGAGTAACGACACGCCAGCTCGATGGCGCCCCACTCTTTCTTCTTCCAGCTGAAATCCTTCCGCGGGCTGACGAACGTGAATTTCCCGTTGTACGGGTCGTAGGGGCGGCTCTCACCGGTCAGAAACCAGCTCGCGGAGAAGTAGTAGCCGCCGAAGTTCAGCGTGCCGCCCTCCGTCCGGTCGACCCACGAGTGGAGGAACTCGGCCTGCAGCGAGAACGGGCCATCCACGAAGGCGACCTCCGCGCCGAGCGTCGTGGCCCCGTGGGCCGACATCTCGCCGGTGTCGATCACGACGGGCGCGATGTAGCTCTCCGGCCGGGACTGGTAACGCAACGTGTCGCTCCCTGAGAAGAGGACGTTGGCGCTCAGCCCGAGGTGAAGAAGTTTCGGTGCTGGCGATTCCTCCGATCCCCCCGCCCGGATCGGGAGCCACGTTGCCCGGCCGATGACGCTTCCGTAACTCGTCGCGACGAGCCCGTATTCGGTGTCGCCCGCCCCGTTCGCGAAGAGCCCGAACGCCCAGGTCGCACGGCCGTTGAGGACGGACCGGCCCACCTGGATACCGGCTTCGGTCCCCGGCGCGAGAGCCTGGAGCGTCGCGGCGGGCTCCATAAAGGTGATGGCCCAGCTGCTGCCGATGACGTCGAGACCCTGCGGCGGCTGAAACTGGCCGACCTTGGTCGACCCGATGTATTTCACCTCCGGGAAGAGCAGCCACGCGTCGCTCAGAACGAACTTGTCGGGGGTGTAGCCGAGCTCGATGCTGTATTCGAGCGGGAGAACGAGGGTCCATTCGCCAGTGAGAAAGAGGCGGGCTCGCCGCAGGTCCGCGCCGTTGTCGAAACCGGTCAGGCTCCCGGCCGTGTGAAATACCGCGGCGTCTCCCGCGAACCGGACGCCGATCCGGGACGTCAGCTTCATTTCCTCGAAGTCGAGGAGCGGCGGGGCGTCGGGCCCTTTCGGAGCGAGCACGTAGACCTGTGACGGGTTCTTCCACTTCGTCTTCTGGATCAGTCCGAGGCGGAGACCCTCCCACCCGTCCCACGAGTAGACCCAGCGGGTCGCCTTCTCCTCTGGCTTTTCTTCGGCCGCGGGCGCCGAGTCCGCAGCCTCAGCCGGCGGCGGAGGAGGCTCCTGGGCCGCCGCCGGCGGCCCAAGGGAGCACGACAGAATCATCGCAATCAGTCCGGCCCAGCAGGGCATCAAGAAGAAATCCTTCCCCGGAAGGCTCCTTTTCAGCGCGGTGTCGAGGCGAGGGGGTTGGCCTTCAGGGTGTTCGAGATGTCCGTGATCGCCTTCTGTGCGCGAACGCTGTTCCCGGCGTCGTCGAGGGGTGGGGAAATAACGGCGATCCCGAACTTGCCGGGCGAAACGGCGATGATGCCGCCCCCCACGCCGCTCTTGGCCGGAAGCCCCGTCCGGTAGAACCACTTGCCCGAGTCGTCGTAGAGCCCCGCCGTCACCATCACCGCGAGGACGCCTGGAACGTTCCCGACCTGCATCACCTGCTTGCCCGTCAGAGGATTTCCCCCCCCGTTCGCGAGCGTCGCCGCCATCACGGCGAGGTCCTTCGCGCTCACGCTGACCGAGCACTGCTCGGTATAGATGTCGGTCGCGCGCATCGGGTCGGACTTGATGAACTCGTAGGCGTACATGAGGTAGCCGATGGCCTGGTTGCGCTGGTTCGTGTCGGACTCGGACTTGAAGACGTCCTGGTTCACGGAGAGCGGGCGCCCCGCGAAGTCGGAGTACGTCGCGAGGAGGCCGTTCCAAATCTCGCTGCGAGTCTTTCCCTTGAGCATGCTCGTCGCCGTGATCGCGCCCGGGTTCACGAGGGGATTGATCTCCGGCCCGCTGGCCATCTTCCGGGCGAACTCGACCGCGACGATGGAGTTGAAGCGCATGCCGGTCGCGTCGACGCCGATCGTCTTCGGGATCGCGTCGAGTCCCTGCTCCTCGATGACCTTCGCCATCGTGAAGACCTTCGAGATGGACTGGATGGAGACCTCGGCCTTGACGTCTCCGGCCGTGTAGACCTTGCCGTCAACGGTCACGAGCGCGATGCCGTAGATCTTCGGGTCGACCTTCGCGAGCGCCGGAATGTAGTCGGCGTTCTTCCCTTCCTTGAGGTCCCTGTACTTTTCGTAGGCCGCGTTCACCGCCTTCTGGATCTCCTCGGGCGTCTGGGCCGGGGCGGGGGCGGTGAGGACGATCGCCGCCGCGACGGCGGCGAGGACTAGGGGACGAAGGGTCGATCTGGCGCGCATTACTTCTTTCCACCCAGCATGAAGGAGAAGTTGTACTTGAAGGACATCTGGATCCGGTAGTCGTCGGCCACGAAGTCGTCCCGGTAGTTGTGCCGCTGCCCCCACTGGAACTCCGCGCCCGCCATGACGCCGGACAGCGGCGTGTAGAGGAGGTTCGCGAGGGCGTAGTGGCTCCACTCGAAGTCGCTCGGCCTCTGGCCGTTCGTGTTGTCGATGTGGAGGTACGAGTACCCGACCGCCGTCGAGAACTTCGGGCTCCAGTTGTGGTCGAGGAAGGCGACGATGCCGAGGAGCGGCAGCGCCTTGCCGACGACGGGCCTCTTCGGGTCGCTGAAGTTGTTCTCGATGCCGATGTCGATCGGCGCGTCGTTCATGTAGTTCTCGACGCCTTCCCCGTAGACGACCGAGGCCCGGATAACGTCGTTCTTGCCCGGCTTGAGGTTCGTCGAGAGGTGGAGGCCCCACCCCGTGGCGCTCCCTCCGAGTTCGAACGGGTCGGGCTGGTTGTCGTCCCACTTGATGGACCGCAGGATGCCGGAGAACTGGACGTGGCCCCAGTCACGGTTCAGGCGGTAATGCGCCGTCAGGTCGGGCCACGGCGTCCGGATCTTGACGTTCTGGAGCGCCACGCGGTCGGCGTAGATCCCGCCGTCGCCGCTCGCCCCGGGCCGCTCGAGAGCGATGTAGAGCTCGTCGTCGCCGCGAAGTGGCATCCACCGGACCTGGACGTTCCGGAAGAACGGCATTCCGGTCGGGCCCCAGTACTCGAGCTGGTTGGGGAAGACGTCGGGGTCCATGAAGGGGCTCCACGTCTGGCCCGCGCCGAACGCGCCCAGCTCGCCCCACGCGTGGCGGAGGCGGATCGTCGTCTGGCCGGCGTCCACTCCCACGCCGAAGAGCTCGAACTCGAAGATCGTCTTGATCTCGCCGAGCGACGTCGGGACCCAGCCTTTCACGCCGAAGCGGGTCTGCCGGACGCTCGCCCAGAAGTGGCCGTCTGCGCCGAACTCGTTCTCGTACGACGGCAGCTTCGTCGTCCGCAACACGTCGTACCAGTCGGGGTTCACCTGCTTGAAGTCGTAGATGAAGTCGGCCTGCGCAAAGCCGTAGATCTCCATCCGCGGCCCGGGCTTGGCCGGTTCCTTGGCGGTCACGACCTCCTGCGCGCCCGCCGTTCCGGCGACGGCAAGCGCCAAGGCCGCGATCAGGGCCACTCCGAATCGTGCTTTCATCGAATCCCTCCCGCGGGCGCGGGGCCCGCCTGTGTCGTTGCGTTTGCCTCGGAGAAAGACGCCCCTCTCAAACTCGCCCCACCCTTCCGGTCGCGCTCCGTGCCACGAGGTACGGGACCGTGATGAGGACCGGTCCGACGACGAGCGCGGCACCGGGATACGAGACGCCGAGGAGTACCCACTGGAAGACAGAATCGAGGAGGATCCCCATGAGGAGGAGGACTGCGATGCCCTCCCACATTTCCCGGAAGCGGGCGGCCCGGTGCTCCGCGTGCAGGAGAAGCCCGTAGAGGTATGGCGGGCGCCCCGCCCGTGCGTCCGCGCGGCCGGCCCGCCATCCGAGATAGATCGCCATGGCCGGCTGGAAGACGAATCGGAGCCGGCCCGGCCCCGCGAGGCGCTTCGGAATGTCCTCGAAGAACCGGATCGAGAAGAGATAGAAGCCGCCGTGCGCGCGGGCCTCGCGCAGCGAACCCGGCACCGACACCGCGAGAACGGCGAGCGTCAGGACGCCGATGGCGAGCGCGAGACGGCGGGACTTCACGGCGGCGCCGGTGGCCTCAGTACTCTTCGAAGTACTTCTGGATCTGCTTGATGTCGTTCGTCTGCGTCAGCGCCACGCGCAGGAGGACGCGCGCCTTCTGGGGATTCAGGTCCATCCCCGCCACGAAGCCGAGCTTGTCGTCGTCCAGCTCCACGTTCCGCCGGACCATCCCGAAGCCGACGTGCGAGGCCCTGACCACGACGATGCCGGACTTCGCCGCCTCGGCGAGGGCGTTGATCATGTCGGTCGTGGCGTTCCCGTCGCCGACGCCCGCGAGGACGATCCCCTTCGCGCCCGCAGCCACCGCGCACTTCACCATGGTTCCGTCGACCCCCTCGTGCGCGAAGACGATGTCGACGCGCGGCGGGTAGATGGAGCGCGGGGCCGTCGCGAACTCGCTCCGGACGGTGTGCCGATAGGTCGGGATGTAACCGTACTTGACCTTCCCGTAGTAGACCTTCCCGACCGTCCCCCGCGTAACCGAGACGAAGGTATTGACGGCCGTCGTGTGCGTCTTGTGGACGTCGCGCCCCGTGTGGATCTCGTCGTTCACGACGACCATGACCCCGTGCCCTTTCGACTCCGGGTCGGCGGCCACGGCGACGCCGTTCAGAAGGTTCAGCGGGCCGTCGGCGCTCTGCGAGGTGGCCGGGCGCATCGAGCCGACGAGGACGACCGGCTTGTCGCTCCTGAGGACGAGCCCGAGGAAGAACCCGGTCTCCTCCATCGTGTCGGTCCCGTGCGTGACGACGATCCCGTCGACGTCCGGCTGGGCGAGGAGCTCGTTGGCGCGCTTGGCGAGCTTCCCCCAGACGACGTCGTTCATGTCCTGGCTGCCGATCGACGCGATCTGCTCGCCGTCGAGGCGCGCGAGCTTCTCGATGCCGGGCGCCCCCTTGATGAGGGCCTCGACGGAGAGGCTCCCGGACTTGTACCCGGCCTCGCCTTCCTTCGGCTGGACGCCGGCGATCGTGCCGCCGGTAGCGAGGATGACGACGTGGGGCAGGGCGGGCCTGGCGACCGGCGCGGCGGCCTGCGCCTGCGCGTAAGCGGCCGGCCCGGCGACGAGCGCGAGAAGCAGCGCCAGGGCGAGAGGGGCGAGGCGGATTCGAGTCATGAGAGACCTCCTATTTCGTGAGCATGACGATCACGGGCCCCCACGCGGTCAGGAGGATGTTCCCGATCGCGTAGGGGACGGTGTAGCCGAGGACGGGGAGCTTGCTCCCCGCTTCGTCCTGGATTCCCCGGAGCGCGGCCGTGACGGTCCCGGCCCCGGCGCAGGCGCCGAAGAGGAGAACAGGGTTCATCTTGAGGACGTACTTCCCGAAGAAGAGGGCGGCGATGTGCGGCGTGACGGCGACGATGAGGCCGACGAGGAGGAGGCTCGGCCCCGTCTCCTTCAGCCCCGAGACGAAGCTCGGTCCCGCCGAGAGGCCGACGACGCCGATGAAGACCGCCAGGCCGATGGTGTCGAAGATCCAGAGCGCGGGTTCCGGGATCCGGCCGAAGGTGGGCCGGACCGAGCGGAGCCAGCCGAAGACGAGCCCCATGATCAGGGCGCCGCCGCTGGCCGTCAGGCTGAGCGGCAGCCCCCCGACGGTCACGGAGAGGAGCCCGACGAATCCGCCGAGGAGTATCCCGAGGCCGACGAAGACGATGTCGGTCTCGCTCGACGGCCTCTCGACGTAACCGAGGGCCTTTCCGGCGCGCGCGACGTCCGTCGGCGTCCCCGCGATCTGGAGGAGGTCGCCGCGGTTCACGACGGTGGCGGGGGCGAGGGGCACCTCCTCGGTTCCCCGGATGAGCTTGAGGAGGACGATGCCGCGCCCGTGCTCCTCCGCGAGATCCACCAGCGTCCGTTCGGCCGCCTCCCGGTTCGTCACGACCGCGTCCACGGTCGTGATCGGAAAGTCGAGAAGCTCCCGGTCATGTCTCTCGACTCCGAAAGCGGCGCTCCGCTCGAGATGGACGTGCCGCCGGGCCGCGACGGCGGCGACGTCCCCCGCCCGGAGCAGCGTGTCCGGCGCCGCGTCGACGAGCGCGCCCTCGCGCCGGAGCCGCAGGACGAAGACCCGATCAGGAGCGAAGGACGCCTCGAGGTCGGAGACTCTTCGCCCGTCGAGGGACCCCGGGAGGACGTAGGCGCGGCTGTCCCAGTCGCGGTAGGCGGACTGGACGCCAGGTTCGCGGGTCGGGCCACCGCTCATGGTCGCCTCGAGTTTCTTCGCCTCCTCCTTCAGGTTCACCTTGAGGAGTCGCGGAGCGAGGCCCGAGAGGAACCAGACGACGAAGCCGGTGCCGACGAGATAGCTCACGGCATAGGCGACGGGGATCTGGTCGAGGAGGCGCTTGCGCTCGGCTTCGGGGATCGGGAGCCGGTTGATCGTCTCCCCGGCCGTCCCGATCACCGTCGACTCCGTGAAGGCTCCGGCCATCAGTCCCGCCGCCGTGCCGCAGTCGTACTTGAAGACCTTCGCGGCGGCGACGGTCGTCACGAGGCTCGTGACGCAGAGGACCAGCGTCAGCGAGACCTGTGTCAACGCGTTCTTCTTCAGACCCCGGAAGAACTGCGGCCCCACCTTGTACCCGGTGGCGAAGAGGAAGAGGTCGAAGAACACGAGCTTGACCACCGGGTCGACCCGGATGTCCAGCTGCCCGACGACGACGCCGGCAAGAAGAGTCCCGACGACGTTGCCGAGCTTGAACGTACCGACCTTCAGCCGCCCGATCAGAAAGCCGATGGCGAGCGTGAGGAAGATCGCGAGCTCCGGGTTTTCCCTCAGGGCGTTGGTGACGTAAGACATGGAAAGTCTTCTACCTCAACGTGTCACGAAGAGGATCCAGGGCGTTCCGACGAGCAGGAGGACGAGAACGTTGAAGAGCGTCGTGATCGTCCCGAGCCGGTAGAGCTCCCCCTGCGTGAGGTAACCGCTCCCGACGACGAGGAGGTTCGCGCTCGAGGCCTGCGGGGTCATCGTCGAGAAGTAGCTCGTCGAGAAGAGGAGCGCGAAGCCTAGCAGGGGAACCGGGACGCCGAGCTGAGCCCCCACCCCCAGGAAGACGCCAAAGAGGGCGAGGACGTGGGCCGTCTGGCTCACGAAGAGGTAGTGAAGGACGACGTAGGCGACGACGAGGATTGCGTAGGCGGCGGGCCAGGGAAGGCCGCCGAGCGCGCCCCCCAGCCGCTGGCCGAGGTATCCCATGAAGCCCATCGCGTTCAGCTGTCCGCTGATGGCGAAGAGGATCGCGAACCAGATGAAAGTCGCAAGGACGTCCCCCTGCTGGCCGATGTCCTTCAGGGTCAGGACGCCCGAAGCGAGAAGGACGCCGAGCCCGAGGAACGCCACGGCCGTCAGGTCGATCTTCAGGGTCCCGGCGAAGGCCCAGAGAAGGACCATCACGACGAACGTGACGGAGACGATCTTCTCCTCCCGGCTCAGGGGACCCATGGCCGCAAGCGCCTTTTTCGCCGCGGCGGGCGCCTCGGGCGTGGCCTTCACCTCGGGCGGGAAGACCTTGTAGAGGAGGAACGGAAGGCCGGCGAGGCAGAGGAGAGTCGGCAGGAGGGAGGCGAGGAGCCACGATCCGAAGGAGACGTTGAAGCCCAGCGACTTGCCGATCTCGGCTCCGAGAGGGTTGCCGGCCATCGCGGTGAGCCAGAGCGCCGAGGAGAGGCTCAGCGTCGCCATGCCGCAGAACATCAGGTACGCCCCCATCCGCCTCCGCGTCGCCTCGTCGGGGCGCGAGCCGCCTCCCTCCGCGAGCGACAGGACGAGCGGATAGAGGACTCCCGAGCGCGCCGTGTCGCTCGGGAAGGCGGGCGCGATGACCGCATCCACGAGGAAGACGCTGTAGCCGAGGCCGAGCGTCGACTTCCCGAAGAGGGCGACGACGATATGTCCGAGCCGCTGGCCGAGCCCGCACTTCACGATGGCCCGAGCCACGAGGAACGCCACGACGATCAGGAGGATCGTTCCGTTCGCGAAACCCGCATACGCCTTTGCAGGCGTGAGGACGCCCGAGAGGATCGCAACCGCGACGGCGAGGACCGAGGCGGTCAGGATCGGGAAGGCGCCGGCGATGACGGAGGCGATCGTCGCCGCGAAGATCGCGAAGAGGTGCCACGCGGGGGCCGTCAGTCCCCCGGGGACAGGCCAGAACCAGATCGCGGCGCCGAGGGCGAGGACGGACAGTCGCGAGACGAGCGACTTCGCGCCCGGCGTCATCGCGGCGCCTTGCGGCCCGGAAGCGGCGCGAGCCGCGTCCGGCCTTCGATGTTCTCGACCCGCCCGTCGATTTCCCCGGAGTCCGGCGAGACGACGTACTGCCAGGCGAACGTGAACGTTCCTTCGAGTCCGGCGTAGCGCCCGGTCCCGCCGGTGATCGTCGCCGTGGCTTTGCGCCCCGTGCCGACGGGTTCGGCTTTCATCGAGCTGTAGATCCGGTCCCCTTTCCCGTCGGTGAGGACCGCGCGGCCGATCACAAGCGAACCGCCGTCGTCGAAGATGAGCGCCTCGCCGAGAAAGCCCCGGCCGAGCCCCTCGCCGCTCGTGATCGTCATGGTGCCCTGGACGTGCACGATCGACGTCGGGCGGTCCCCCTCGGTCGGAAGGAGCTGCCTCTCTCCGGAGAAGGTCCACGTCGCCTTGAAGGGGCGCCACCCGTCGGCGTCGGGCTGCTCGGCCCGGAGCGGAAGAAGCGGCGCCGCGAGGACGGAGACGAGCAGCGCCGTGCCGAGCGCCGGCATGGGTCTCACGCGGGGCGTCCCTGCCCGGTCATGGCGGCCGGATCGAGCACCTTCGCGATCTGCTTTTCCGTCAGGATCTTCTTCTCGCGGATCAGCTCCAGGATGCCACGCCCGGTCTTCTGCGCCTCGGCCGCGAGCTCGGTGGCCTTGTCGTAGCCGATGACCGGGTTGAGCGCGGTGACCGTTCCGATCGAGTAGTCGACGTAATGCCGGGCAATGTCCGCATTGGCCGTGATCCCGTCGACGCAGTGGACGCGGAGCGTCCGCGCCGCGTTGATGAACAACGTCTGCGCTTCGAAGATGCAGGCAGCGATGACCGGCTCGAAGACGTTGAGCTGGAGCTGGCCTCCCTCGGCCGCCATCGAGACCGTGAGGTCGCTGCCGATGACCCGGAAGCAGACCATGTTGACGACCTCGGGGATGACCGGATTCACCTTGCCGGGCATGATCGAGGAGCCCGGCTGCTTGGGCGGAAGGTTGATCTCGCGCAGGCCGCAGCGCGGTCCCGACGAGAGAAGCCGGAGGTCGTTGCAGACCTTGGAGAGCTTGATCGCCAGGCTCTTCATGCACGACGAGTAGAGGACGTAGGCCTGGGTGTCCTGGGTCGCCTCGATCAGGTCCTCGGCGAGGTAGATCGGGAAGCCCGTGATCTTCGCCAGGTGCCTGGTGCACTTCTCGGCGTATCCGGCCGGTGCGTTCAGGCCCGTGCCGATGGCCGTCGCCCCCATGTTGATCTCGCAGAGGACGCTCTGGATCCGCTCGAGGGCGAGGACCTCTCCGGCCAGCGTCTGGGCGAACGCGTTGAACTCCTGCCCCAGCGTCATCGGCACGGCGTCCTGGAGCTGCGTCCGACCCATCTTGAGGATCGGGGCGAACTCCTTCCCCTTCTTCCGGAAGGCTTCGATCAGCTCCTTCATGGCGGCGACGAGGCGGACGTTGCCGAGGGCCATGCCGACGTGAAGGGCCGTCGGGTAGGCGTCGTTCGTCGATTGCGAGCAGTTGACGTGGTCGTGGGGGCTGCAATGCTTGTACTCGCCCTTCTTGTGCCCCATCAGCTCCAGGGCCCGGTTGGCGATCACCTCGTTGGCGTTCATGTTGGTCGAGGTGCCCGCGCCCCCCTGGAAGACGTCGAGGCGGAACTCGTCGTGGAGCTTGCCGTCGATCAGCTCCGCGCACGCTCCCTCGATCCCCTTGAGGATCTCCTTTCTGAACTGGGCGCAGTCGAAGTTCGCGCGCGCCGCGGCGAGCTTGACCATGGCGAAGGCCTTGATGAGATCGGGGTAGAGCCGGAGCGGAACCCCGGAGATGTGGAAGTTCTCGAGCGCCCGGGCAGTCTGGACGCCGTAGTAGGCGTCAGCCGGGACGTCGAGCTTTCCGAGCAGGTCGTGTTCCTGACGAACCGCGGGCTTCGGCATCTTGAGCCTCCTGTAGTCGGTTGATCTTGGAGCGAACACGGTGCCACGCGGGCCGCTTCCCCTCGACCGTAAGATAACCGACCGGGGAGAGTGACTTAGGGGTCCTGGCCTGAGCCCGTTTCCCCCGGAAAGGCCCCCTCCTTGGTGACACTTCGTCAGCGGTGGCGGGATGTCGCCAGTGGCCGCCCCCGTCTCCCGACGAGGCCGGCCGCATCGCCGGGGCGGCGCCGCTGCTTGACCGTCGCGCGCGGATTCTCCTTCGCGAGTCCGGACCGTCTGCCGGGATTTGATTCGGAGCACGTCTCGGTGGGCGGCCCTCAGAGCCTCGCAAAGAGGACGACGACCGAGCGCGCTCCGGCGCGGTAGGACGCCCCGGGGACGGGGGGCGATTCATGCCACGGAACGATGTCTTCAGGCGACTCGAATGAGGTGTCGATCCACCGGCGGAAAGCACCAGGCGGCTTCCCCGGAACGGGAGGCAGCTCGAAGTCGAGCGGCTCCCGCCAGGCGTTCAGGAGAAGGTGGAAAAGGAGTCCTTCCTTCCGGAGCTCGGCGGTGAGGGCGAGGCTGTGCGAGCTGTCGCTCCAGTCCGGAGCGCCCGCCTTCACGCCGCTCCAGGCGAACCTCGCGTGGCCGAGGAGGTCCGCCAGGCTCACCCGGTCGAGCTCGGGGCCGGCGTCCCGCCGGACGCGTCTCCGGGCGAGGAGCGTCACGAAGCGGTGGACGTCGGCGTGCTTCTCGAGAAGTGCCCAGTCGAGCCAGTTCGTCTCGTCGTCCCGGCACCAGGCGTTGTTGTTTCCGCGCTGCGTCCGCCGCATCTCGTCGCCCATCAGGATCATCGGCATCCCGAGCGAGAGCATCGTGATCGTCAGGAAGTTCTTCACCTGCCGGTTGCGCCGCCGCTCCACGGAGGGGTCTTCGGTCGGCCCCTCGACACCGCAGTTCCAGCTCCGGTTGTCGTCGGTGCCGTCCCGGTTCTCCTCGCCGTTCTCCTCGTTGTGCTTCCGGTCGTACGAGACGAGGTCGTTCAGGGTGAAGCCGTCGTGGCACGTCACGAAGTTGACGCTCTGCTCGGCCTCGCGGCTCTTCGAGGCGAAGATCTCGGGGCTGCCGGCGAGCCGGTCGGCCAGCCGCCGCACGTAACCCTCGTCCCCCCGGAGAAAGGAGCGAACGTCGTCCCGGAAGCGGCCGTTCCACTCCCGCCAGGCGTCCCCGACGAAGCTCCCGACCTGGTAGAGACCGGCCGCGTCCCACGCTTCGGCGATGAGCTTCGTCCCGGCGAGGACCGGGTCGGACTCGATGTCCCACAGGACTGGAGGGTTCGCGAGGACGTTCCCCGCCTCGTCGCGCGAGAGGATCGCGGCGAGGTCGAAGCGGAAGCCGTCCACGTGCATCTCGGCCACCCAGTAATGGAGGCTGTCGAGGATCGCCCGGCGGACGACAGGGTGATTCGCGTTCAAGGTGTTTCCCGTCCCGCTGTAGTTCGCATAACGGGACCGGTCGGCCGTAAGGAGGTAGTACGTCGGGTTGTCGAGGCCGCGCAGCGAGAGCGTGGGTCCCTCGTGATCCCCCTCGGCCGTGTGGTTGAAGACGACGTCGAGGATCACCTCGATCCCGGCCCGGTGGAGCGCCTTCACCATGTCGCGGAACTCGTCCACGGCCCCGTGCGGGTCGGGGCGTGAGCTGTACGTCGAATGGGGCGCGAAGAAGGTGACCGGCTGGTAGCCCCAGTAGTTGACGCGGCCCGGCGGCGCGTCGGAGGGGTCGAAGTGGAAGACGGGGAGGAGTTCGACGGCCGTGATGCCGAGCCCCTTCAGGTAGGGGATCTTCTCGGCGAGGCCGGCATAGGTGCCGCGAACCCCCTCTGGTACCCCGGAGCTCGGGTGGCGCGTGAAGCCCCGGACGTGCAACTCGTAGACGATCGACTGCGAGCAAGGGGTCCGGAGCGGCCGGTCCCCCTCCCAGTCGTAGCCGGAGACGTCCACGACGACGCTCTTCATCGCGACCTCCGTGTTGTCGCCGGCGGCCCGCGCCGCGCCGCGACTGTAGCCGGACGGGACGGCGACGGCCCGGCCGTACGGATCCAGTAGGACCTTCCCGGGATCGAACCGGAGGCCGCGCGCCGGATCGAAGGGGCCGTGGGCGCGGTAGCCGTAGATCTGCCCGGGGGCGACCCCCGGCACGAAGAGATGCCAGTAGTGATACGTCCGGTTCGCCACCGGGTCGATCGGAATTACGCGGGACGGCCGGGCGTCGTCTTCGCGGTCGAAGAGGAGGAGGTCGATCCCGAGGGCGTTTCGCGACCAGACGCTGAAGTTGACGCCGTCGGGCCGGACGCTGGCGCCCAGAGGCGAGCTTTGGCCGGCAGGGTCCGGAATCATCGAGCGCGATTCTATTCAGGCCTCCGGCGCTTCCGTTCCGACCGGAGAGGCCGCTCGCGATGAAGATCGGACCGGGAGACGCCCGGCGCCATCCCTGGGCATGCAGCCGGAGGACTTCGCAGCCGGCCGCGGCCTTACTTCGGTGCGATCTCCTTCAGCCAGACGGTCCCGCCGCCGTAATCCTCGGTCGTCAGCGCGCCGTCCTCCCGGAGCTTCAGCTTCGCGGCGGGGACGATCTCGCCGTTTCCCTTCCCCTCGCCGTCGAGGATGAGGACGGCGTACGTCATGTCGAAACCTTCTTTCGGCTTGGCGCTCGGGATGTTTCCGCCGATGTGGACGATCGCCTGGTCGCTGACGAGGGTGAGGAGCTTGCCGCTTCCCATCGGTCGGGCGAAGGCGAACTTGATCGGCACCCGCTTCCCGGCCCCGCCTTCGATCCAGCCGATCTCCTTGAGGCCGGAGAGCGCCGCCTTGCCGGCCGTGTGGCCGCCGGACTTCAGGGCGCTGATGACCGCGTCGCGCTCGGCGACCGTGAGCATCCGGTCGACCGAGAAGGCGACGGGCGCGGTGAGGATCTTGCCGTCGGCCGACTTCGCCTCGGCGCGCGCCGTCCAGGCCTCGGCGGCGGTGGCGACGCCGGAAACGGAGAGGAGGAGCGCGGCGGCAAGGGGGGCGATGCATGCAGTCAGAACTTTCTTCACAAGAACCTCCGAGTCCGGGATTCTAAGCAGGTTGGCGTCGAGCCGCCGCCTTCCGCTCGACGAGTCGGGCGATCCCCCGCGCCAGGGTGTGGCGAGCCGCCCCGAGCACCGGTCCGGGCGAGTTCCCGGCCCCGCGTCCGGAATCATTCCGGCGTTATCCTAGGTTCCGAGGCACCCTCAAGTCCGTGCGAGCGCCCCGGTCTCCGGCCGTCTTCGGCGTCGCTGTATCGGCAGCCGTCGTCTTCGCAATTCTCGCGGCGCCGGCCTTCGCCTTCGACAGCAAGGGGCACAACGTCATCGAGGCGACGGCCTACCGGTCGCTCGTGGAAGGCCGGGGAGGCCAGCCCCCTCGTCCCGACGTCCTTCGCGACCTGATCAACGACGGCGCCCTCGACGCCCCGTGGTGCTTCGGACGGGGTGACAAGCCGCCGGGCGACTGTCGCGACGCGCCGGCCGAAAACCCTCTCCTCTGCTGGCCGCAGCCCGAGACCGACCGGCCGGACGCCTTCTTCCGGCGCCAGTTCAGCGACCCCGGGCAGTGCTTCCACTACATGGGAACGCTCACGGACAGCGTCTCGGAGACGTTCCCCGGCACCTCCGTCCCCCGCGCGCTCGCGACGAGCGCCGTCGTCCGCTGCAACGACCTCCTCGACGGGCTCCTCCGGCAGATCGTCGTGGACGGCGGCCCCGGCACGCGCCGGAGCGGCTTCGGCCTCTACGAAATGATGCACTCGATCGAGGACTCCTTCTCCGGCTCGCACACGGAGCGGGCGGGAGACCAGGTCGCCTTTCTTCGCGTCTGGAAGCCGATCGAGAAGATCGCCGGGCTCCCGACCGAGCGCGCGAAGAAGATCCCCGACGGCGTCTTTCACAAGTGGGACGACCATCGGGACAAGACGTACGTGAAGGAGGGAGGAGAGGAGGCGTGCGAGACCCGCACGGCCCATCCGTACGACATCCCGTACGAATGCCTCTCCGGCGAGGGAGAACGCGCCCGGCAGGCGGTCGTCGAGCTCCTCGTCCTCGTGAGGAACCTCCGCCTCGCGCAGCTCGCGGCGCCCCCCGGAACCGACACGCACCCCGAGGCGTCCGAGGTCTGGCAGCGATACCGAACGAAGTGGTTCACTCCCGTCCATCCGTGCGAAGGGGCCGAGTGCGCCGTCCGCCAGCCCTCCGAAGTCTCCCCCGGCAAGTACGCCTTCCTCGGCCTCGACACTCGGTATAACCCGACCGGCCGCTTCTTCGACGTCGCGGCGCGCGGCACGGTGCTCCGGTACGCGGAGGACATCAATCCGTTCGTCTACGCACTGAGCGCGAGCCTCGGGTACCGGCACTACAACGGCGGCGGCAACGCAGGTTTTTTGGGCCTCGGATTCAACTTCGTCCTGCCCGTTGGGTACAAGGCCGCCATCGGCTTCACCCCCGCCGAGCTGCGCGCCGTCTTCGGAGGCCCCAGCGACGGCAGCGAGCTGGTGACGCGCCTTCTTCGCTTCGAGTACGCCGTGAGCGAGAAGCTCATGCTCTCCGTCGAGGCGCCGCTCGAGGTGAACTGGCGGAAACCCCGGGCGGAGTGGTCGTTCGCGGTCGGGCTCGGCTACTTCATTTCCTCGCCGCGCCTCGCGGGAGGCAGCACCCTCCTCCACCACGAGGAGAAGGTGGAGCGGAAGGACGCGGAGTGGGTGCCGCCGCCCGCTCCGTACGGCCGGCTTCAGGGTCGGATCACCACCGTCTACGCGATCGCGGGGGTTTCCGTGTCGACTCCCCCCGACGCGGCTGACTTGAGAAAGAACTACGGCCTCGGGATGCTCGGCGCCGAGGGGAGCTGGGATCGCGACCGCTGGGGGGGGCGCTTCGTGTTCACGCCGGTCGTCTCGCTCGCGGCCGGGTTCCGCGCGACGTCCGGCGAGTCGGTCTACTTCACCGGAACGCTCGGCCTCGGCATCCGCTGGTACCTCCTCGGGCCCCTCGGCCTCTCCGTCACCGCGGTCCGCGTCGAAGGGGGGCCGAAGATCCGCGGGGCGGGCGAGACCGACACCTCGGTGGGCGTCCGGGGCTCGCCGGGAAGCGAGTACTACCTCCTGGCCGGCTCGCGTCTCGGGCTGGCGCTGCGGCTCGGGATCTTCGACCTTCTCGTCGAGGGGCCGACGATCGCGTGGAACTCGGACCCCTTCGGTACGAACGAGATCCTCAGCTTCCGCCTCGGTCTCCGGGTGAAGTGACGCGGCCCGGGGGCGCCTGGGCTGCGCCTTCGTGGGGGCCGAGCAGGATCTGGGCGACGATCCCCGTCCAGCCGGTCTGGTGGCTCGCGCCGCACCCCCGGCCCGTGTCGCCGTGGAAGTACTCGTGGAAGGGGATCAGGTCGCGCCAGTGGGGATCGTCGTTGAAGAGCGGCGTGCCGCCGAAGACCGCGCGCTTCCCGTCGTCCCCCCGGAGGAAGATCCCCGCGAGGCGCCGCCCGATCTCGTCGGCCACCTCGTGCAGGTTCATCGGGCGGCCCGAGCCCGTCGGGCATTCGACCCGGAACGTCTCGCCGTAGTAGAGGTGGTACTGGCGGAGCGCCAGGATGATCAGCCAGTTGGCCGGCATCCAGATCGGCCCGCGCCAGTTCGAGTTGCCGCCGAACAGGCCCGTCCGGGACTCGCCCGGCTCGTAGTCGAGCCGGTGCTCCTCGCCGTCGAGGACGAGGACGAGGGGATGGTCGCGGTGATAGCGCGAGACCGAACGGACCCCGTACGGGGAGAGAAACTCCTCCTCGTCGAGCATCCGGGCCAGCATGCGGCGGAGCTGGTCCTCCCGGACGAGGCCCAGGATCAGGGTGTTCCGAGGTCCGGGGACGACCATCGGGCCGACGCTCTCGAGAAGGCCGGGGCGGTGCTCGACGAACCAGTCGCGACGCCTCTTGAAGTCCGGGTAGCGGTCGAACGTGCCGGCGGGAACCGTCGAGGCGCCGAAGAGGGGCACGAACCCGACCATGGAGCGGGCCCGGATCGTAAGCGACTTGTGGCCGGGGCAGAGGAGGTGGTCGTAGAAGAACCCGTCCTCATCGTCCCAGAGTGACCTGGCGGGGTCGTGCAGGCTGTTCAAGGCGTTGGCGACGTAGACGTAGTGCTCCCAGAATTTGCTGGCGATGTCCTCGTAGACGGGGTCCTTCTCCGCCAGCGTCAGAGCGATCGTGAGCAGGCTCTTGGCGAAGGCGGCCATCCAGCCGGTGCCGTCGGCCTGTCCGAGCAGGGTGCCGGCCGGCAGGCGGTCCCGGTCGAAGACGCCGATGTTGTCCATCCCGAGGAAGCCGCCCTCGAAGATGTTCTTTCCCAGCGGGTCCTTCCGGTTCACCCACCAGGTGAAGTTGAGGAGCATCTTCTGGAAGACGCGCTCGAGGAAGCCGGTGTCGGCAACCCCCGTGAGCCGGCGGTCGATCTCGAAGACCGCGGCCGCGGCCAGCGACAGGACGGGCGGGTTGACGGCGTTGAAATCCCACTCGTAGGCCGGGATCTGGCCGTTCGGGTGCATCGTCCATTCGCGGAGCATCAGGAGGATCTGCTCCTTGGCGAACTGCGGGTCGACGTGAGCCAGGGTGGAGCAGTGGAACCCGAGGTCCCACGAGGCGAACCAGGGAAACTCCCATTTGTCGGGCATCGAGATGACGTCGCGGGTGAACACGTGCGTCCAGTTGCCGTTGCGTCCTTCGAGCCGCTCGGGGGGCGGCGGGGGCTGGGCCGGATCTCCCTCCAGCCAGTCGCTGACGACGTAGTGGTAGTACTGCTTCGACCAGAGCATGCCGGCGAAGGCCTGGCGGGCCACGAGCCGCGCGTCCGGCGGGAGCGTCGGAGGAAGAACGGCGGCGTAGAACTCGTCGGTCTCCTCCCGGCGCACCTCGATTATCTTCCCGAAGTCAGCGAAGGGGGCGTCGAGCGGCGGACCTCCGCCGAGAGCCGCGAGACGAAGGTCGAACGTGACGGTCTCGCCGGAGGCAAGCGTGCGGCGGTAACGCGCGGCCGCCTTCGTACCGGTCCGGGAGGGGTTGACCGTTTCGCGCCGCCCTTTCACGACGGCTTCGTGGAACGCGTCCTTGACGTAAGGCGTCGGGGACGGTACGCCGAAGAGCCGGAGGGTGTTCGTCTCGTTCTCCGTGAAGAGAAGCTCGTCCGCCCCGCCGGCGTAGAGGGCGTAACGGCCGAGGGTCCGGTGGGACGCCAGAAGGGTCTTCGTCCCGCCCGCCCGGTCCGGTCCGGCGGCGATCGAGGGGCGGCGCGGGTCGCGGCCCCACGCCCAGGTGTTCCGGAACCAGAGGGTCGGCAGGACGTCGATCCCGGCCGGCTCGGGGCCCCGATTGGAGACGGCGATCCGGATCAGCAGATCCTCCGCCCCCGCCTTGGCGTACTCCAGCCCGACGTCGAAGTAACGCCCCCCGTCGAAGATCCCGGTGTCGACCAGCTCGAATTCCCTCTGCTCCCGGTTTCTCCGCCGGTTTTCCTCCACGAGCCGGGCGTACGGAAATTCGGCCTGCGGGTACTTGTAGAGGAACCTCATGTAGGAGTGGGTCGGCGTGGAGTCGAGGTAGAAGTAGTACTCCTTCACGTCCTCGCCGTGGTTCCCCTCGGAGCCGGTCAGGCCGAACATCCGCTCTTTCAGGTACGGATCGCGGCCGTTCCAGAGGGCGAGGGCAAAGCAGAGGTACTGGTGGCGATCGCAGACCCCTCCAAGGCCGTCCTCGTTCCACCGGTAGGCCCGCGACCGGGCGTGGTCGTGCGGGAAGAAGCTCCAGGCGTCGCCGTCCCGGCTGTAGTCCTCGCGGACGGTCCCCCACGCCCGCTCGGCGAGGTAGGGGCCCCAGCGGTTCCAGTGCCCCTTCCGCCCGCGGCCCTCTGCGAGGCGAACGCCCTCGCGAGTTTCGTAGAGCGTCATCGAGCCTCCCGGCGCGCCGCCGTTCCGGGGACCTCGCCGCGGGATGCCATGGTCACGGACCTTCGCCGGCGGCCGCCTCGTCGGCGAGAACGAAGGCACTGTCCGAACGGACGCGTCCCGCGGGAATCGTCGCGTCGTGGGCGAGAAGGCGCTTGAGCATCCCGACTTTCTCCCCGCCGGTGACGAGCCAGAGAACGTTTCGGGCCCGATTCAGGACGGGGAAGGTCAGCGTCATCCGCCGCCGCCCCCTGTAGACACCGGTCACGGCGACGCTCCGGTCGGTGACGTCGAGGACCGGATCGTTGGGGACGAGCGACGCCGTGTGGCCGTCTGGGCCGAGACCGAGGTGGGCAAGGTCGAGGACCGGAGGCGACCCGGCGAGCTTCTCGAGCGTGCGGGCGTACTTCAGTGCGGCGACGCCGGAATCGGCCGCCTCCACCGGCATCGCGTGCAGCTGGGCCGGAGGGAGGGGCGCCCGGGAGAGGAGGCTCTCGGCGAGGTGCGTCAGGTTCCGGTCCGGATCTCCCGCCGGAGCGATCCTCTCGTCGATCTGCAGGACGTGGACGGAGGGCCAGGGGACGTCTTCGTCCGCGAGGGCGCGAAGCATGACCCACGGGGTGTGACCGCCGCTCACCGCCAGCACGAAGCGACCGCGCACCCGGACGGCGGCGCGGGCCTCGGCCGCGATGTGGGCCGCGCCCTGCCGGGCGACGGAATCGGCGTCGGCGAGTACTTCCAGTCTCATCGACTCTTCCGGCCGGCTACGAGCCGGCGGGCTTCTCGTGATGCCCGCCGAACCGGAAGCGCATCGCCGAGAGGAGCTTGTTCTGGAAATCCGCCTCGCCGCGGGAGCTGAAGCGCCCGTAGAGCGCCGTCGTCAGGACCGGCGCCGGGACGGCCTCGTCGATGGCGGCCTTGATCGTCCAGCGCCCTTCCCCCGAGTCGGAGACCCGTCCGGCGAACTTCGCGAGGACCGGATCCTCGGCGAGGGCCGAGGCCGTCAGGTCGAGGAGCCACGACGCGACGACGCTTCCGCGCCGCCAGACTTCGGCAATGTCCGCGAGGTCCAGGTCGTACTGGTAGTGCCCGGGATCGCGGAGGGGCGTCGTCTCGGCGTCGGCCGCGTGGTCCCGCTTGCCGGCGTTCGCGGCGCGGAGGATGCCGAACCCTTCGGCGTAGGCGGCCATGAGGCCGTACTCGATCCCGTTGTGGACCATCTTGACGAAGTGTCCCGCGCCGCTGGCCCCGCAGTGAAGATAGCCCTCCTCCGCCGTCCCCTTCGCCTTCCCGCGGCCCGGCGTCCTCTGGATCTCCCCCTTGCCGGGAGCCAGCCGCTTGAAGATCGGGTCGAGACGCTTCACGACGTCCGTCTCGCCGCCGATCATCATGCAGTAGCCCCGCTCGAGGCCCCAGACGCCGCCGCTCGTCCCGACGTCCACGAAGTGAATTCCTTTCGGGGCCAGCTCCTTCGCCCGGCGGATGTCGTCGACGTAGTACGAGTTCCCGCCGTCGATCAGGACGTCCCCCGGCTCGAGGAGGGGGAGGAGGTCGGCGATCGTCCCGTCGACGACGGCGGCCGGGACCATCAGCCAGACGGTCCGGGGCCTCCCGAGCGTCCTGGCGAAGTCGGAAAGGGAGGACGCGCCGGTCGCTTTCTCCTTCGTCAGCTGCGCGACCGCCTTCGGCGACATGTCGAAGACGACGCAGTCGTGACCGCCGCCGATGAGCCGGCGCACCATGTTCGCCCCCATTCTTCCGAGCCCGATCATTCCGAGCTGCATCGCGCTCTCCTTCCCCCCGCTTCGGTCTCCTCTTGCATCAAAGCGGGCGCTCCCAGAGGCGGAATCCTCCCCGAAAGGCGGCCGTGCCGTCTCCGACCCGGCAGCCGTCGGGGAGCTCCTTCAGCTTCCTGGCGTTTCCTCCCCCGAGGACGACGTCGTCGGGCTCGAGCGCCGCGACGAGCTTCCCGATCACATCCTCCACGTTCTTCCGCCATTTCTTCTTTCCGACCTTCTCGAGGGCCGCGGCGCCGACGTAATCCTCGTACGTCGCCCTCCTGTACGGAAGGTGTCCGAGCTCCATCGGCTCCACGATGCCGTCGACGATGAGCGATGTGCCGAAGCCGGTCCCGAAGCCGAGAAAGAGCATCTTCCCCCCCTTGTAGTTCCCGAGCGCCTGCATCGCCGCATCGTTGATAACCTTGACGGGGCACCCGAAAGCGGCCGTGAAGTCGAACCCGACCCAGCCGTGGGCGAGGTTGTGCGGCTCGGCGACGGGCTTTCCCCGGAGGACGAATCCGGGGTAGCCGAGGGAGACGACGTCCCAGGTCCACCCCTCCGCGACCTTCCTGACGCCGGCGACCATTCGCCGGGGCGTCAGCTCCCGGCCGGACGGAAACCGGCGGCGCTCCGTCTGGCCGGTGGCCAGGATCTTCACGTTCGTCCCGCCGACGTCGACGACCAGCACGTTCATTGCGGGGGCTCCCCCTCCTTCCCTCATGCCGTCATCCCGTCACCGGGACGGCACCCGGTCGTTCGATTGTCATCGTCGTCTACGGGCGCGGCCGTCGTCAGGAATCAGACCCGGCCAGAGCCCCGTCGACGATCCGTCGTGCCTCCGTCACGATCGCATTCAGGTGAGCTTCCCCCTTGAAGCTCTCGGCGTAGATCTTGTAGATGTTCTCCGTCCCGGAGGGGCGGGCCGCGAACCAGCCGTTCTTCGTGACGACCTTCAGCCCGCCGATCGGAGCGTCGTTCCCCGGGGCGCGCGTCACCCGGGCCGTGATCGGCTCGCCGGCGAGGTTCGACTCCCTCACGGCCTCCGGCGAGAGCTTTCCGAGCCTCGCCTTCTGTTCGGGTGTCGCGGCCGCGTCGATCCGCGTGTAGCAGGGGGCGCCGAACTCCTTCGTCAGATCGCGGTAGTGCTCTCCGGGGTCCCGGCCGGTCGTGGCCATGATCTCCGCCGCGAGAAGATTCATGATCGGTCCGTCCTTGTCGGTGGTCCAGACGGTGCCGTCCCTCCGGAGGAAGCTCGCCCCGGCGCTCTCCTCGCCCCCGAAGACGAACGACCCGTCGAAGAGCCCCGGCGCGAACCACTTGAAGCCGACCGGCACCTCGCACAGAGGGCGTCCGAGCTTGCCGACGACGCGGTCGATCATGCCGCTCGAGACGAGTGTCTTTCCGACCGCCGACGTCCGCGGCCAGTTCGGGCGGTTCTGGAGGAGATACTGGATTGCGACGGCGAGAACGTGGTTGGGGTTCATCAGCCCCGCCGAGGCCGTCACGATCCCGTACCGGTCCGCGTCGGGGTCGTTCGCGAACGCGACCTGGTACTTGTCTTTCAGGCCGATAAGCCTCGCCATCGCGTACGGGCTCGAAGGATCCATCCGGATCCTTCCGTCGTGGTCGACGGTCATGAACCCGAAGGTCGGGTCCATGGAGGGGTTCACGACGGCGATGTCGAGCCCCCAGACGGCGTTGATCGGCTCCCAGTAGGGGCGGGCGGCCCCGCCGAGCGGATCGACGGCCAGCTTCAGCCCGGCCCGCCGGATCGCGTCCATGTCGACGACGTTCCCGAGGTCGCGGACGTACGGGAGGATGAAGTCCTCCTGGCGGGTGGTCGCTGCCTTTAAGGCCGTGGCGTACGGCACGCGTCTGACGTCGGCGTTCTTCGCCCGGAGAAGCTCGTTGGCCCGGTCCTCGATCCACCGCGTGACGTCGGTGTCCGCGGGCCCGCCGTTCGTCGGGTTGTACTTGAAGCCGCCGTCCTCCGGCGGGTTGTGGGACGGCGTGGCGCCGATCCCGTCGGCGAGGTGCGTCTTTCGCCCCCGGTTGTGGACGAGGATGAGCCAGGAGATGACCGGCGTCGGCGTCACGCCGTCGTTCCGGTGGATGACCGTCTCGACGCCGTTCGCCGCCAGGACCTCGAGCGCCGTCCGCTCGGCCGGTCGTGAGAGCGCGTGCGTGTCCTTGCCGAGGTAGAGCGGGCCGTCGGTCCCCTGGGCGCGCCGGTAGTCGCAGATGGCCTGCGTGGTGGCGAGGATGTGCGCTTCGTTGAACGAGCCCCTGATCGCCGAACCACGATGTCCGCTCGTTCCGAAGCCGACCCGCTGGTTCGGGTCGGCCACGTCCGGCTGGCGCTCGTAGTACGCCCGCTCGAGCCGCGCCGGGTCGATCAGGATCTCCTTCGGCGCCGGCTTGCCCGCGAGGGGGGAGATGCCCATCGTTCCCGTCCTTCTTTCGACTCCCGGGGGCCCCGGCTCCCGGGGCCGCCGTTCCGCCGCCGCAGGATATCCTCCTGCCCGGGAGGGCGTGGGCGTCATGGCGAGAATCGGGATGTCGCGAATCCGGAAGTTCATCGCCCCGTACCGCGTCACCGACGGGAAGAAGTTCCGCCTCAAGGATTGCGATCCCGAGGACACGGCCGGGCTGAAGGAAGAGAAGAAACGTGCGAAGGAGATCCTCACCGGCGGCGTGAACCTGCTGGCGGACCTGCAGGACAAGCTCTACGCGCAGGATCGCTGGTCGGTCCTTCTGATCTTCCAGGCGATGGACGCGGCGGGGAAGGACGGGACGATCAAGCACGTCATGTCGGGAGTGAACCCGCAAGGGTGCGAGGTCTATTCGTTCAAGACCCCGTCGGCCGAGGATCTCGACCACGACTTCCTCTGGCGGACGAACAAGTGCTTCCCGGAGCGGGGGCGGATCGGCATCTTCAACCGGTCGTACTACGAGGAGGTCCTCGTCGTGCGCGTCCATCCGGAGATTCTCGGCCGGCAGAAGCTTCCTCCGAAGCTCGTGACGAAGGAGCTCTGGAGGGAGCGGTTCGAGAGCATCGCCGACTTCGAGCGCCACCTCGCCCGTAACGGAACGGTCATCCTGAAGTTCTTCCTGAACGTGTCGCGCAAGGAGCAGAAGAAGCGCTTTCTCGAGCGGCTCGACCTGCCGGAGAAGAACTG
The DNA here is from genome assembly GCA_963801475.1 of uncultured Acidobacteriota bacterium. Lineage (GTDB taxonomy): Bacteria > Acidobacteriota > Thermoanaerobaculia > UBA5066 > UBA5066 > DAOMFB01. The sequence continues at coordinate 786,776 of CAWDEX010000002.1, forward strand.
GAAGTTCTCCGAAGCCGACGTGAAGGAGCGCGGGTTCTGGAAGGACTACATGGCCGCCTACGAGGAGGCGATCCGGGCCACGGCGACGCCCTGGGCCCCCTGGTACGTCGTCCCGGCGGACAACAAGTGGTTCTCGCGCCTCGTGGTGGCCGGGGCGATCATTCACGCCATGGAGCAGCTCGACCTCCGCTACCCGGTCGTGGACGAGGCGAAGAAGAGGGAGCTGGCCGCGGCGCGCCGGGCCCTCCGGTCGGAGTGAGACCTTCCCGCCGTTGACGCGGAGAGACGTCAGGCCCATATTGAAGGGCGTCGGAGCCTAGGGGTGGCCCTCGAGAGGGGGCCTGAGATCACACCCTTGAACCTGATCCGGGTGACACCGGCGTAGGGAAAGGCGATCAACCTCCGAGGGTTCCGCTTCGAGGACTCCGCGCGGACGCGCGGGGCCGGGAGGCGGGCGATGGCGAAGGGGCATGGAACGGGAAAGCTCACCGGGGCGCTCCTGGTCCTGGTCTTCGGTCTGGCGGCGCGCGCCGACGAGACGCCGGCGCCCCAGGCCACGCCGACCCCGGCGCCGCAGGCCACGCCGGTGACCCCGGAGATCCGGCGGAGCGAGAGCCTGACGGTCTCCGCCGTCCGCGCGGAGGACGTCGTGCCGGTGACGAAGACGGACGTCCCCCTCGCGACGATCGAGAAGGAGAACGTCGGGCAGGAGATGCCGGCCCTCCTGTCGCTCACGCCGTCGGTCACCTTCTACGCCGACTCGGGGGGACCGAACGGCTACTCCTACTTTTCCATCCGCGGCGTCCAGATGACGCGCCTCAACGTGACGTTCGACGGGATGCCCTTGAACGATCCGGAGGACTCGGCCTTCTACTTCGCCAACTTCGGCGATTTCGCGGGTGCCCTCGGGAGCATCCAGGTGCAGCGCGGCGTCGGCACCTCCACCTGGGGCGCGGCCTCGTACGGCGGCTCGGTGAACTTCCAGAGCCTCGAGCCGTCCGACGGCTTCGGCGTCGGCGCCGGGCTCTCGGGCGGGAGCTTCGGTACGTGGCGCGCGAACGCCTCGGTCCAGTCAGGACTCCTCGGATCCGGCCTGAAGTTCTGGGTGAAGGCCGCCCTGCAGGAGACCGACGGCTACCGCGACAACTCCGGCGTGAAGCAGGGAAGCGTCTACTTCGGCCTGGCGCGGGAAACGGCGGACTCGGTCTTCCGCCTGACGGGGCTTCTCGGCCACGAGAAGACGCAGGAAGCGTTCCTCGCGTCGGAGAAGAGCGTCCTCGAGACGAACCCGCGTGACAACCCCCTGACGCCGGAGGAGAAGGACTCGTTCGGGCAGGGGCTGGTCCAGGCGCTCTTCACGCGGTTCCTCGGGCCGTCCTCGAGCCTCTCCGTGCAGGGGTACTTCGGCGACGCGGGGGGGTGGTACCGGATCCGGGACGGTCAGGACCCGGCGCTTCTCTACCAGTACGGCCTCGACTGGTGGCAGGCGGGGGGGATGGTCACGGTCCAGACCCGGCTCGGCAGCGTCGGCCTGACGCTGGGGGCGCAGGGGAGCGGCTTTACGAGCACGCACACGCGCGAGCTCGTCGACGGGCCGCCGGAGTACCGGAACCACGGGAACAAGTACGAGGCGAACGGCTTCGCGAAGGCGGGATGGGATGCCGGTCGGTGGCATGTCTACGGCGACGCGCAGCTCCGCTGGGCGAGGTTCCGGTACACCGGATCGGCGGGGGAGGAGGCGATCGACTGGACGTTCTTCAACCCGAAGCTCGGCGTCCGCTACGACCTGTCGGCGCGGCTCTCGGTGTACGCGTCGGCGGGCATGACGTCGCGCGAGCCGACCCGGAGCGACCTCCTCTCGGGCGAGGACGACGCGACCGTCCTTCCCGACTTCGGCTCCGTCAAGCCCGAGAAGCTGGCCGACTACGAGATCGGGATCGACCTGAAGACCCCGACCGTGGCGCTCCACGCGAACCTCTACGACATGGAGTTCCACGACGAGATCGCCCTGACCGGGCAGCTCTCGGAGATCGGACTTCCCCTGAGGCAGAACGTGGCCCGCAGCTATCGCCGCGGGATCGAGTTGGACGTGAAGTGGCAGCCGTCGAGGTCGCTCCGTCTCGGAGCGACGCTGAACGCGAGCCGGAACCGGATCAGCTCCTGGACGCAGTTCTACGACGTCTACGATACGGTGGGGAACACCACCGGCGGCGTGAGCCGGACCTTCTCCGACGTAGCGCCCCTCCTGACGCCGGAGCTGGTCGCGAACCTGCTCGCCGATTGGGACGTCCTCCCGTGGATCACTCTCTCGGCGGCCGGGCGCTACCAGGCGCAGAGCTTCCTCGACAACACGAACGTCAGCGACCTCGTGACGCCGGACCTCTTCGTCCTCTCGGCCGGGCTTTCGATCGACCTCGCCGGCGCGCTCCCCGGCCGGCCGCGCCTCCGGGTCCTCGGGCAGAACCTCCTCAACGAGACGCGGCTCTGGACCAGCGGCTATTCGTACCTCTATGCCACGCAGAGCCCCGGCGGCCTCGTCATCTCGGGGATCCCCTACTACTACCCGCAGGCCTCCCGGAGCGTCACCGTGACGCTCGACGTGGGGTTCTGACGCGTGCAGGCTCTCGGAGCATGAGAACGCTCGTTACGGGCGCGACCGGCCTGATCGGAAACGCGCTCGCGAAGCGTCTCGCGCGGGAAGGCCATGTCGTCAGGGCCCTCGTCCGCGACGTCGTCCGTGCCCGGCCGCTCCTGCCGGTCGAGGTCGGGCTCGTCCCGGGCGACATCACGGACCCGGCGTCGCTCCGGAAGGCGACGCGCGGCGCCGAGATCGTCTTCCACGCGGCGGGAACGCCCGAGCAGTGGCTTCGAGACGAATCGGTCTACGACCGCGTGAACCGACAGGGGACCGTGAACGTTCTTGCGGCCGCGCGGGAGGAAGGAGTCCGGCGGGTCGTCTACACCTCCTCCATGATCGTCTTCGATGCGCCCGCCGGGGGAACTGTCGTCGAATCGAGGGTCGCCACCCAGCCGAAGGAAACGGCCTACGGGAGGTCGAAGCAGGCGGCGGAACGCGAGGCGATGCGGTTTCTTTCCGAAGGGCTCGACGTGGTGCTGGTCCATCCTTCGGTCGTCTACGGCCCGAGCCCCGTCCACGTCGGTCTCAACTCGTTCTTTATCCAGCTGCTGAACCGGCAGGCGCCGCTCCTGCCGCCCGGGGGTATCTCGGTCGTCTCGGTAAACGGTGTGGCCGAGGCGCACGTCGCGGCGGCGGAGAAGGGGCACGCCGGCGAGCGCTACCTCGTCTCCGACGAGTTCGTCTCGACCCGTGCGTTCGCCCGGGAGATCTGCACGGCCGGCGGACTTCCGCGCGTTCCGCCCGTCGCTCCGGTCTGGGTCATACGAGCCCTCGCCGGAGTGATGGAGCCTCTCGCCCGCGTCATTCCGTTCACGCCGCTCGTCACGCGGGGCCAGCTCTCGATCGTTCTCTGGAGGGCCGACGTCGACACGGGAAAGGCCCGACGGGAGCTGGGGTTCCGCCCGACGCCGCTCGCCGAGGGGGTCCGGGAGACGGTCGAGTTTCTCCGCGCCGAACGCCTCGTGCCGGCGGGCCGAGGGTCTCCCACCGCAAAGAGATCTACGGCGACCGGCGTCGACGATTGACGTCGGCGAAGCGAACGACGACGAGGACGAGAGCCGTCAGGAGCGAGCCGAGGATGCCGTAATGACAGACGGGAAAGAGGAGCGCGAGAAGCCCCGGGGACGGAGTGGCGACGAAGAAGACGACGATCTCGGCGAGAAGGAAGAAGACGAGGGCGACCAGGTTCAGGGCGGCGAGGCGTCTTAGGGCCCCGGAGAGCGGGCTCCGGGACGCGTTGGCCGGCGGGTCGCTCGTGTCACGCCTCGAGTACGATGTCGAAACCTTCGTGGTGGAGGTGCTCGTCGGACTGGACGTGGATCGGCATGCCGATCCTCTCCTCCAGCTCTTCCACGAGGCGGCGCTCCTCGCCCATGAGGGCGCGGTAGATCTCGGGGTGGACCCGGAGAAGGAGCGAGTGGGCCTCGCCCTCGTCCACCTTCTTCAGGATCTCCCGCCGGATCTCGAGGACGATCGTCGTGACGTTCTTGATCCGTCCGGCCCCGCCGCAGTAGGCGCAGGGCATCGTGAGCGCCCGTTCGAGGCTCTGCCGCTGGCGCTTGCGCGTGATCTCGACGAGGCCGAAATCCGAGACCGGGAGCATCCGGTTCTTGGCGCGGTCCTTCTTCAGCTCCGCCTCGAGCACGGCGACGAGCTCGGCCCGGTGCGGCTCCTCCTCCATGTCGATGAAGTCGATGACGAGGAGGCCTCCGAGGTCGCGAAGGCGGATCTGCCGGACGATCTCCTGGACGGCCTCGAGGTTCGTCTTGAGGACCGTGTCCTCGAGCCGGCTCTTGCCGACGAACTTCCCGGTATTCACGTCGATGGCGACGAGCGCCTCGGTCTGGTTGATCACGATGTGCCCGCCCGACTTCAGCCAGACCTTCGGCTTCAGGGCGTTCTCGATCTCGGCCTCGACCCCGTACTCCTCGAAGAGGGGCGTCGACTTCCGGTAGAGCTTCACCTTCTGGATCAGCTCGGGCTGGACCTGGTCGAGGAACTCCACGACCCGCTGGTACTCCTCGTCGTCGTCCACCCAGAGCGTCGCGAACTCCTGCCCGAAGATGTCGCGGGCGGCGCGGAGGGCGAGGTCGAGGTCGCGGTGGAGGAGCGCCGGAGCCCCGGTCCGCTCGGCCTTCTTCCGGATCTGCTCCCAGAGCTTCGAGAGGTAGCGGCGGTCCGAGGAGAACTCGTCGGCGCCCCGCCCCTCGCCGGCCGTCCGGACGATGAAGCCTCCGGGGCCCTTCCGGAGCCCCGTCAGGATCTCCTTCAGCCGATTCCGCTCCTCCTCGTTCTCGATCCGCCGCGAGACCCCGAGGTGGTCGATCGTCGGCATGTAGACGAGCGTCCGTCCCGGCAGGGTGATGTGCGTCGTGATCCGCACGCCCTTGTGCGCGATCATGTCCTTCGTCACCTGGACGACGACCTCCTGCCCTTCGCGGAGGAGCTCGTCGATGGACGGAAGCGGAGGCTTCGGAGTGGCCGCCTCGGTGTCTCCCTCGGACATCTCCTCGGGCCCGCTCTTCGGGGCCGCCTCGGCGGCGCCGTTCCGGAGCGGCTCCGGCTCCTCTTCGGCGGCGCCGAAGCGGTCGAAGTCGTCCACCTCGTCCCCCACGTCGGCGACGTAGAGGAAGGCGTCCTTCTCGAGGCCGAGGTCGACGAAGGCGGACTGCATCCCCGGCAGGACGCGCGTCACCCGCCCCTTGTAGATGTTCCCGACGACGCCTCGCTGCCGGCGCCGCTCGATCTGGACCTCGGTCACCCGCCCCTCCTCGAGGACGGCGACCCGCGTCTCCCGGTCCCCGGCGGAGATGAGCAGCTCCTTCATCGGCTCACACGTTAACAAAGCGGCGGTAGGCCACGGAAAGCATCAGCCCGATCATCCCCCACGTCGCGATGAGCGAGGAACCGCCGTACGAGACCATCGGAAGCGTGATCCCGGTCGTCGGGAGGAGGCCGACGTTCATGGCGACGTTCCAGACGGCCTCCGCGGCGATGTTCGTGGCGAGGAGCAGGACCAGCATGGCGCCGCCCCGGTCGCGGGCGTCGCGGGCGAGCTTGAAGGCCCGGGAGAGGAGCGCTCCGAAGAGGCCGAGGACGACGGCCACCCCGGCGAAGCCCCACTCCTCGGCCAGCGCGGCGAAGACGAAATCCGTGTGCCGGACGGGAAGGAAGCCGAGCCGGCTCTGTGTCCCCTGCTTCCACCCCTTCCCGAAGACGCCGCCGGAGCCGATGGCGATCCGGGCCTGCCGGACCTGATAGCCGGCGCCGCGGACGGCGAGGCTCGGGTCGAGAAAGGTCCGGATCCGGTCCTTCTGGTAGTCCTTCAGGAGGAACCAGCTGCCGCCGACGGCGAGGACGCCGACCACGATGAGGGTCGCCCACCATTTCGCCCGCATCCCGCCGAAGAAAAGGGCCGCGAGGAGGAAGGGGACGTAGGTCAGGGCGACGCCGGTGTCCGGCTGGAGGAGGACGAGGAGCATCGGCAGCCCGACGGCGGCGCAGAGGATCACGAGCGTCCGGGTCCGGAGGAGCTTCCGGTCGTCGCGCTCGAGGATCCAGGCCAGTAGAAGCGCGATCGAGATGCGGGCCAGTTCCGAGGGCTGGACCTGGAACCCCCCGACCCGGATCCACGACCGGGACCCTGCAATTCGCGATCCGAACAGGGGCAGGGCGGCGAGGACGACGAGCGTGAGGCCGTAGAGGGCCGGCGAGTACTCGAGGAGGAGCCGGTAGTCGACGGCGATCAGCGCCGCCGCCACGGCGAGGGCGAAGAGCGCGTAGAGGGCTTGCCTGCCGCCGAGGTCGCCGCGCACCGTCCCCGAGGTCGTGGAGTAGACCATGGCGACGCCGATCAGCGTCAGGGCGAACGCGATCGCGACGAGCCTCAGGTCGAGCTTGCGCGGGAGTGCCTCGCTCAGCCGGGACACGGCCAGGCCTCCCCGCGTGCGTGCCGGCTCAACGGGTCCCCGCGGCGCGCGCGGCATCCGCCGTGACGGACTCGGGTTTCCCGGTGGCGCGCCCGACCCAGGCCGCGGCCAGCTTCGCCGCGAGCGGCGCGGCGGCGGTGCTCCCGTGGAGACCGTGCTCGACGAAGACGACGACGACGATCTTGGGGTCGTCCTTCGGCGCGAACGAGGCGAACCAGCCGTGGTCGCGCAGGGCCTCCGGGAGGAGGTGCGCCTTCTTCGCCTCCTTCTGCGCCACGACCTGCACCGTGCCGGTCTTCCCGCACAGGTCGAGGCCAGGGACTCGGACGTGGGTGGCCGTGCCGCCGGGGGCGTTCACGACGCGCCAGAGCCCCTCGACAACGAGCTCGCGGGCGCCGGGGGGCCACGAGACCGACTCCTTCGAGGGGGGGCGGTAGACGAACCGCTCGCGCGTCCGGATGTTCTCGCCGATGTGGAAGAGGTGCGGTGTCGGGAGGGCGCCGTCCCGGTTCGCGATGCCGGCGAACGCCCGCGCTATCTGGAGGGCCGTGACGAGAACGGGCCCCTGGCCGATCGCCACGGAGATCGTCTCGCCCGCGTACCAGGGGTGCTTGCGGGTCTTGAGGCTCCAGTCCGGGGAAGGGAGGACGCCGTTCTTCTCGCTCACGAGGTCCACGCCCGTGGGGCGGCCGAACCCGAAGGCGTTCCCGGTCTCGGCGATCGCCTCGATGCCGAGCCGCTTCCCCATCGTGTAGAAGTAGGTGTCGCAGGAGACCTGGAGCGCCGTCACGAGGTCGACCGAGCCGTGGCGGCCGTGGCACCGGAAGAAGCGGCCGTAGAACGTCGCGCCCCCCGAGCAGAAGACCCGCTCCTCGGGACGGATGCCATTCGCGAGGATGGCGCGGGCCATGAACGGCTTCCAGACGGAGCCGGGAGAGTAGAGGTTCTGGAGGACGCGGTTGTTGAGCGGGTGGTTCTCGTCCGCGAGAATCGAATCCCACTCCGCCCGCGAGAGCCGCTTCGTGAAGAGGTTCGGGTCGAAGGCGGGCGAGGAGACGAGCGCGAGGATTTCGCCCGTCTTCGGGTCGAGCGCGACGGCGCTCCCGACCTTGTCCTCGAAGTACTCCTCCGCGATCTTCTGGAGGGAGAGGTCGATCGTCAGCCAGAGCGTGTTGCCGGGGAAGGGGTCGATCCGGCCCGACTCGCCGACCTCGCGGCCGAACGAGTCGATGATGTACGTCCGCGAGCCCGACACGCCGGCGAGGAGGTCCTGGTAGGCGGCCTCGACCCCCTTCTGGCCGATCGACTCACCGGAGCGGACCCGGCCGGCACGGGCGACGAGCTGCTCGGGCGAGGCCTCTCCGAGGTGGCCGAGCAGGTGCGCGGCCACGGTCCCGCTGCCGTAGACGCGGCGCTCCGTCGTCTGGACGACCAGCTCGGGGTGCTCGAGGGCGTGCGCCTCGACGGCGCTCACCTCGCCCATCGTCAGGTTGTCCTCGAGGACGACGGGAACGAAGTCGTACGAGGAGCGGTCGCGCTCGGCGCGCCGCTTCAGCTCGTCGAAGGGGCGGTCGAGCAGGTCGGCCACGAAGCGGATGGAGCGGTCGAGGTCCTTCGTCTCCTTCCGGTAGAGGAGGAGCGTGAAGGCCGGCTCGTTCTCGGCGAGGACCGTTCCGTTCCGGTCGAGGATGAAGCCGCGGGGCGCCGTGACAGGGACCGAGCGGAGGCGGTTGTTCTCGGCCTGACGTGCGTAGTCCTCGCCGCGCAGGACCTGGTGGACCCAGTAGACGCCGACGACGACCGCGAGGACGATCCAGGCTCCGACCGCGACCCGGTCGATCCGGACGAGGAGGGGGCGGCGGTCTTCGCGGGCGCTGGCGGGCATCATCCGAGCTTCATCCTACGGCGGGCCGCGCGCCGCTCCCGCCACGGGACGCGGGAGGCCGCCTGGAGCGCTCCGGCGAGGAGGCCCGTCACGGCCGCGCGCGCGAGGACGAGGAGCGGGGCTGGCAGGAGCGGCTCGCCGCGCAGAACCCAGAGAAGCAGGACGAGGGCGAGACTCTCGACGACGACGGCCCCGGCGAGAAGAGCGCCGACGGCCGCCGGCTTCTCGACGACCATGCGCGCGGCGATCGTCGCGAGCACGTAGCCGACGAGGACCTTCGTGAAGGCATGGAGGCCGAGGAGCCGGCCCGGCACCGAGACGAGGTCTTCGATGAGGCCGGCCAGCAGGCCCGCCAGCATCGCCAGGGGCGCCCCGCCGCGGCGCGCCGTGTCGCCCACCGGCAGGAGAAAGAGGTCGGGAGTGGCCGGCAGGCCGAGCGCGCCGAGACCGAGCGTTCCGAGCGTCGAGAGCGCGAGGCCGACGGCGAGGCGGAGCGAGTTCACCGGACCTTCCTCGTCAGCGCCGGGCCGCGGCGCCGGCGGGCACGTCGGAGGTCCGGATGGGAGGGAGAACGAAGACCCGCGCCGTCCGGGCCGGGTCGGCGGACATCGCCACCTGGATGTCCCAGAAGAGGGAGTCGGCCTTGCGGGTCACGGAGAGGACGCGCCCCACGGGGAGGTCGGTCGGGTAGAGCCCGTCGGTCCCGGACGTCACGATCGGGTCGTTCACCTCGACGGCCTCGATCGTCGGAACGTAGAGGACGGTCGCCCCTCCCCTGCCGTCGCCGCGGGCGACGGCAGCCCGTCCTTGCCGGGCGAGGAGAACACCCGCGGCGGCCACGCGGTCGGAGAGAAGCTGGACGCGGGCCGTACCGGCCCCGACGGCCACGACGCGCCCGACGAGCCCCTCCGCCGCGACGACGACCGCGCCGGGCCTGACGCCGTCGTCGGCGCCGCGGTCGAGAAGGGCGGTGCGGAAGGGGCCTGCGGACTCCACCGCCACCAGCCGGGCCGCGACGGTGCCCGTCGGCGGCGCCTTGTGGGCGCCGAGAAGGGCGAGGAGGCGATCGCGGTCCCGCTCGACGTCGCGGAGGTGGAGGAGCTCCGCCTCGAGCGCTTCGGCCGTCGCACGGAGCCGGCGGTTCTCCGAGAGAAGCGCGCGGCGCGAGGAGGACCACTCGCCGAGGTCGCTGCGCGCGGCGCGGACGCCCGTGACGGTGTCCACGAAGGGCGCGAGGAGTGACTGCAGCCACCGCTCGCCGACCGTCTCCCCCGTGGGACGCCGGACCTGCAGCGACAGGGCCACGAGGCAGGCCGACAGGAGGATCGCCAGGAGGATTTCCGGCCGGCGGCTGGTGAGCGGGGGAGTGGACACGGGGCGCGGGCCTTCAGTCGATCGAGATCTTGCGGAGGAGGTCGACGTCGGCCAGCATCGCGCCCGTTCCGAGAGCGACGGAGGAGAGCGGCTCCTCGGCGAGAGAGATCGGGAGCCCCGTCTCCTCGCGGAGCCGCCTGTCGAGGTTCTTCAGCATCGCGCCGCCGCCGGTCAGGACGATCCCCTTGTCCATGATGTCGGCCGACAGCTCCGGCGGCGTCCGCTCGAGGGCGACGCGGACGGCATCCACGATGATCCCGACCGTCTCGGCCAGGGACTCGCGTACCTCGGCGTCGGTCAGCGAGAGGGTCTTGGGAACGCCCTCGACGAGGTCGCGCCCCTTGATCTCCATCGTGAGGGGCTCGTCGAGCGGGTAGGCCGACCCGATCTCGATCTTGATCTGCTCGGCGGTCCGCTCGCCGATCAGGAGGTTGTACTTGCGCTTGATGTACTGAATGATCGCCTCGTCCATCTCGTTCGAGGCGACGCGGACCGATTTCGAGTAGACGATGCCGGCGAGCGAGACGACGGCGACGTCGGTCGTTCCGCCGCCGATGTCCACGATCATGTTCCCGGTCGGCTCGGTGATCGGCAGGCCGGCGCCGATGGCGGCGGCCATGGCCTGCTCGATGATGAACACCTCGCTGGCGCCCGCCTGGAGCGCGGAGTCCTTCACGGCGCGCTTCTCGACCTGGGTGATGTCGGACGGGACCGAGATGACGATCTTCGGGCGGACGAAGAGGGAGCGGCCGTGCGCCTTCTTGATGAAGTAGTCGAGCATCCGCTCGGTGACCTCGAAGTCGGCGATCACGCCGTCCTTCATCGGCCGGATGGCGACGATGTTCCCCGGCGTCCGGCCCAGCATCTCCTTGGCCGCGCTGCCGACCGCCTCGACCTTGTTGGTGATCTTGTTGATGGCCACGATCGAAGGCTCGCGGACGACGATGCCCCGCCCCTCGGCGAAGACGAGCGTGTTGGCCGTCCCCAGGTCGATGGCGAGGTCATTGGAGAAGAGCGAGAAGAACGAACGGAAAGCCAATGAGGTTCCTTTCCCGCGGGGCTCAGTCCTGGACCAGGACGCTTTCCTTCTTCAGCGTCTCGAGGCCGGCGCTGTTGACCGCGCGGATCGTGATGACTTTGAGGCCGTTGCCGCCGACGGTGACGACCTTGCGGAAGACGCCCGTGGCGTCGACGTCCGCGGATTCGCCGGCCACGGTCACCGTCGCGCCGGGCTCGGTCTTCCCGGAGACGATGACCGTGCTGCCGATGACCTGCGGGCGGTAGACGACGAGGTCGGGAGGAACGCCGGACTTCTCCGCGGTGGTGTCGGGGGGGACGACCTTGAAGCGGCGGGGCGCCGACCAGCCCGACGCGAGCTCCTTCGGGTCGCGCCGGACGGTCTGGACCCGCCAGAAGTAGAGCCCCGTCTCGTTCACGCGCATCCGGGCCTCGGTCTTCGCCTTCGAGAACTCGGTCGTGGACCCGAAGAGCGAGTCCGGGACGAAGAGGCGGCTTCGCGCGATCTGCAGCTGGTACCCGGAGGCGTCCTTCACGGCGCCCCAGCGCAGGACGACCTCCTTCCTCCCGAGCTCGAAGAGAGCGTTGTCCTCGGGCTCGAGGAGCGCCGCCGTGTCGGGCAGGCGCTGCTTCTCGCTGATCGTCCCGCGCTCCTTCGAGGCCTCGGCCCGCTCGTGGTCGCCCAGGGTGACGCTCCGGCCGGAGGCGGTGGAGAGCTTCGCCTCGCCTCGGAACGTGCTCACGCCGGTCCGGACGGCGTCCGTCTCGACGGAGACGTTGGAGTTCCTCCGGATCTCGACCCGGGCGGCGTCGGTCGTCAGGACCGACCGTCCGCCGTCGCCGGTGTCGAGCTCGACGTTCCCGACGACGGCCTTGGCCCCGGAGGTCCTCTCCCCCTCGGCCGTGGAGCCGGAGCGGTGGACTTCGAAGAGTGTCTCCGGCTTGATCCGGTAGAGCGTCCCGTTGGCCGCCATGACCTCGGCGGTCCCGCTGACTCCGGTCTTGACGAAGTCGCCCTCCCGGAGCGCCGTTCCCCGCCCGAGCGCCTCCCACTTCGTCGTGCCCGCGCGCTGAATCTCGGCTTTCCCGGCGACCTCGATGACGCTGGCGTCCCCTTTCTCGGTGCTCTTTCCGGAGAGGACGTTCCGGGCGAGCTGCTGGGCCGCCACGGCCTGTGTCCGCGCGCGGTCCGTCTCGCGGGCGGCGAGGAGCTTCTGGGCCTCCTGGATCAGCCCTTCGACCCGGGCGATCTCCTCGCCGTAGCGGTCGGCGTCGCGGAGAGCCCGCACGTCGGCGAGGCGCTCCTCGGCCCGGAGAATTTCCTCGCGAGCGCGGGTTGCCAGGCCCGAATCCTCGCGGGTGGCGTACCAGATCCCTCCGACGACCAGAGCAGCCACGGCGACAAAGCCCGCCAGCACGCGGTAGACGCCACGCCTCGAGATGTAATACCAGTCGAGGCGGGACTCGAGGTCTTCGCCGAACTTCTTCGCCATAACACCCGCCGCCAGAGAGGCTTGCGCGGAAATCGCATTCTAGCGTATCGTCCCGCCTTCGCTGGACAGCCGCGGCTGCACTCGACGCCGCACCGGTCCCGGAGACACCATGCTCACCACCCTCCGTCAGAACTTTCACAATCTCAAGTGGATCCTCTGGGCGGTCATCATCGTCTTCGTCCTCTTCGTCTTCGTCGACTGGGGGATGGGCTCGGCCGGCCGCGGCGGCGATCCGACCTGGGCCGCCCGCATGGGGAGCACGACCATCCCCGTCGCGGAGTTCCAGCGCGAGTACCGCGACGCGGAGGACCGCTACCGCCAGCTCTACGGCAAGAACTTCAGCCCCGAACTGCTGAAGATGATGAACCTTCCCGACCAGGTTCTGAACGGCCTGATCGACCGGCGCATCCTGCGGGAAGAGGCCGACCGCCTGAAGCTCCAGGTCACCGACGCGGAACTGACGGCGAAGATCCTCGCCTTCAAGGATGGACAGGGGCGCCCCCTCTTTCTTCGCGACGGCATCTTCGTCGGCGAAGCGGCCTACAAGCGGATGCTCGCGTCGATCGGGAGGACCCCCGAGGCGTTCGAGGCCGAGACGCGGGACCAGGTCCTCCTCGAGAAGCTGAACCGCTTCTATACGGAATCGGTCTTCGTCGGGGACGCCGAGGTCGAGGAGGACTTCGCCTCGCGCAACGTGAAGGCGCGGATCGAATACGTCCTTCTTCCGCCGCCGGCCGCTCTCCCGGGCGGCGTGACCGACGCCGAGGCCGAGGCGTACTTCAAGGGGAATCCGGCCGGCTACCTGCAGGGGGAGAAGCGGAAGGCGAAATACCTCCTCGTCGAGACCGGGAAGATCCGTGCCAGCATCCAGGTGACGGACGCCGACATCCAGAAGGACTACAACGCCAACGCCGACTCGTACCGGAAGGGCGAGCAGGTGAAGGCCCGCCACATCCTCTACCGGTCCGACGCCGCCACCGACGCGGCGGCGCGGGCGAAGGCCGAGGCCGCCGTGAAGAAGCTGAAGGCAGGCGCCGACTTCGCCACCCTCGCGAAGGCCGAATCGGACGACCCGGGCTCGAAGGCGAACGGCGGGGAGCTGCCGGTCTTCGGCCGCGGGCAGATGGTGAAGGAGTTCGAGGACGCCGCCTTCGCGGCCGAACCGAACCAGATCGTCGGCCCGGTGAAGTCCGCCTTCGGCTGGCACGTCATCCGGGTTGAGGAGAAGATCCCGCCCCGGGTCCAGCCCCTCTTCGAGGTCGCGCCGGCGATCCGCGCCCGGCTCCAGGAGTCGCGCGCTGCCGAGGAGGCCAAGCGCGTGGCCCGCGACCTGTCCGACCGGATCGCGAAGATCTCCCGGCCGTCCGACGACGACCTCCGGAAGCTGGCGACCGGCGTCGTGACCTTCAACGAGACGGAGTACCTGGGCCGGAGCGACGTGGCGGCCGGCATCGGACCGAATCCCGAGCTTTCGTCGGTCCTCTTCGCGCTCAAGCCGGGCGAGGTCTCTCCCCCCGTGTCGACCTCGCGAGGCGAGGTCCTCCTGAAGCTCGTCGACACGAGGAAGCCCGGGCTTCCTCCCTTCGCCGAGGTGAAGGCCCGGGTCGTGGCGGATCTCACGAAGAAGAAGCAGGAGGAGGCCGCCGTCTTGACGCTGAAGCAGGCGCTCGCGAAGGACGGGTCGCTCGAGGCGACGGCGAAGGACCTGAAGCTGACGGTCGAGAAGCCGGAGGCCTTCGGCAAGGCCGGTCCGGTTCCGGGCCTCGGTGCCCAGAAGGCCGTCCTCGACGCGGCCTTCGGCGGAAACGCGGGGGAGACGGTGGGACCGGTGGGCCTCGGCGAGCGGGGCGCGGTCGCACTCCGGATCGTGGAGAAGACGCCCTTCGACAAGGCCGCCTTCGAGGTGCAGAAGGAGAGGCTCCGCGAGTCGCTTCGCACGCAGAAGGCCTCGCGCCTGATGCAGGCGCTCCTCCAGCAGCAGCGCGCCGAGCGGAAGATCGAGATCAACCGCGAGGTGCTCCGCCGGTTCGACGCCCGGACCTGAAGAAACCCGGACGGCCCTCCGGGGGGCGCGGTTCCGACGACGGGGCCCCGGCCCCGTCGCCCCCCCGGACCCCCGGCTTCTCGCTACACTCTCCGGCAGCGACATGATTGCGAGACTGAGCGGCACGCTCCTCGAGGTCCAGCCGGACCGCGTCGTCCTCGACGTCGGCGGCGTCGGCTACGACGTGGCCATTCCGCTCGGCACCTTCACGGCGCTCCCCCGCGCGGGGCACAAGGCGACGCTCTTCGTTCACACCCACGTTCGCGAGGACGCGATCCTGCTCTTCGGCTTCATCTCGAAGCAGGAGAAGCTGGTCTTCGAGACGCTCCTGGCCGTCTCGGGAATCGGGCCGAAGGTGGCCCTCGCGATTCTCTCGGGACTCCCGCTGCCGGAGCTCGTCGGCGCGATCGCCGCGCAGAACGTGGGCCTTCTCTCCTCGATCCCCGGCGTCGGGAAGAAGCTGGCCGAGCGGCTCGGCGTGGAGCTGAAGGAGAAGATGGCGAGCTTCGGGTTCGGCGAGGCGCCGGCGAAGACGTCGCGCACCTCGATGACCGAGGACGCCATCGCCGCGCTGAAGAACCTCGGCTACAAGGCCGCACAGGCCGAGGCGGCCGTCACGGCGGCGGCCCGGAGGGTCTCCGTCCAGGACCTCAACGCCCTCCTCGAGGCCGCGCTGAAGTCGCTGGCCCGATAATCGCGGCCGATGGACGAGCGGCTCGCCGGGGGCTTGTCTTCGAGCGCCCCCGGACCCCCGGCGATTGAGCACGTGTAAAGTCGGTTTATGGACGAACGGATACTGTCGGGGATCCTGCAGACCGAAGAGCAGGAAGCGGACGTCACGCTGCGCCCCCGGGCCCTCGGCGACTTCGTCGGCCAGCCCCGGCTGAAGGAGACCCTCGGCGTCTTCATCCAGGCGGCCCTGCGCCGGCGCGAACCGCTGGACCACGTCCTCCTCTCGGGGCCGCCCGGCCTCGGGAAGACGACGCTGGCCCACATCGTCGCGCGGGAGATGGGTGCGCAGATCCGCGTCACCTCCGGCCCCGTTCTCGAGAAGGCGGGCGACGTGGCCGCCCTCCTGACGAATCTCGCGCCGGGCGACGTCCTCTTCATCGACGAGATCCACCGCCTCCCGCCGGCGGTGGAGGAGATCCTCTACCCGGCCATGGAGGACGGGAAGCTGGACCTCGTCATCGGCTCCGGCCCCGGCGCCCGGACGGTCGAGCTGAAGCTCCCGCCGTTCACGCTCGTCGGCGCGACGACGCGCGCCGGGCTTCTGTCGCAGCCGCTCACGGGGCGTTTCGGCATCACCCACCGGATCGACTACTACGACGAGACGGCGCTCGCCGCCATCGTCGTCCGCTCGGCCTCGATCCTGGGGTGTCCGGTCGAGACGGGGGCCGCCTCGGAGATCGCGCGGCGCAGCCGCGGCACGCCGCGCATCGCGAACCGGCTCCTCCGGCGCGTCCGTGACTACGCCGAGGTGGCGGGTGAGGCGTCGATCACGCTGGCCGGGGCGCAGGGCGCCCTCGACCGGCTCGAGGTGGACCACCACGGCCTCGACGAGATGGACCGGCGGATCCTGTCGACGATGATCGAGCGGTTCGGCGGCGGCCCGGTCGGCCTGTCGGCGCTCGCTCACTCGCTCGGGGAGGACAAGGGAACCCTCGAGGACCTCTACGAGCCCTTCCTCCTCCAGGCGGGCTTCATCCAGCGAACGCCCAAAGGGCGGGTCGCTTCGGCGCTCGCCTACCGGCACCTCGGCCTCTCTCCCGCGGGCGGTTCGCTGTTCGGCTAGACGTGAAGACGGGCCTCCTGAGTTCGCCGGTGGGCTTGGCTGGGAACGACGGGGCCCTATCCCCGTCGTTCCCCCGGACCCCCCACGTCCTCGCGTACTCTTGACCCGTGCTTCAAGGGGTGCTCATCGTCAATCCCGTCGCCGGGGGCGGCAAGCGGGCACCGCAGCTCCGCGCCATCGTGGAGCGGGCGAAGGGCCGGGGCCTGATCCTCCGCGAGGCGCCGACGACGGGCGCCGGAAGCGCCACGGAGATCGTCCGGCGATCTCTCGCGGAGCGCCCCGACCTCGTCGTGGTCGCCGGCGGCGACACGACGGTGGCGGAGGTCGCGGCGGCCCTCGTCGGGACAGAGGTCCCGCTGGCCCTTCTTCCCACCGGGACGACGAGCGTCGTGGCGCGCGAGTACGGCGTCGGACCCGGGCTCGACGTCGCCGAGCGGCATCTCCTTTCCCTCCGTCGCCGCCCGCTGACCGTCTTCATGGCGGCGGGGCGCCCGAGCGTCCTCGGCGTCGGGGCCGGTTTCGACGCCCGGGTCATGACGCACTTCCCGGTGCTCCTGAAGAAGCTCCTCGGTCGCGTCGGCTACGCGTGGACCTCGACGAAGGAATGGCTGACGTACGAGTTCCCGCGCCTCGAGGTCGAGGGGCTCGACGGGGAGGGCCGGCCGTTCCGCCGCGAGGCGACCTTCCTCGTGGCGGCCAACACGATGCGCTACGCGGGAAACCCGATCCTCTCCCCCTTCGCCGACCCCGAGGACGACCTCCTCGACGTCGTCCTCTTCACGGGCGCTTCGCGATTCACGCTCTTCCGTTTCTACGAGCTCCTTTCGAGGAAGAAGGCGGGGCAGCTCGCCCTTCCCGGCGTCGTCCGCTTTCCGGCGCGCGAGTTCCGCGTCCGTTCGCTCGCCGGCTACGAGGTCGAGGTGCAGGTGGACGGCGAGGGGTGCGGCCTGACGCCTGTCGCCGCGGGCCCGATGCTCGGCCGGGTGCAGATCGTCGTTCCGGAGTAGCCGCGCTCCTCAGCTCTTCCGGTAGTGGCAGCCGCGGGAAACGGGATTCTTGAAGGCCGACTGCGCGATGAGGCTGGCCGCGCGGACGCCGTGGAAAAGATCGACGATCTCCTTGGAGACCTTCGTGACCTGGTAGAAACGGAGGATCCGCTTCTCGAGGTCGCGCAGGTCGGCCACGGCGCGGGCGAGGCGGGCGGTCGTGCGGACGATGCCGACGTAGTTCCACATCGTGGAGCGGATCGTGGCCCAGTCCTGCTGGAGGAGCGCCGGGTCCTCGTTCTGCGCGTCGCCGGGGGACATCCAGTCGGGAATGGCGCGGAAGACCGCCGGCGCCGGGGCCCCTCCCGCCTTCAACCGCGCGGCGATCGACGCGGCGGCATGGGTGCCCCAGACGAGCCCTTCGAGAAGAGAGGTCGAGGCGAGGCGGTTCGCGCCGTGGAGGCCGGTGCAGCTCGTCTCGCCGACGGCGTAGAGGTGGCGGATGGTCGTACGCCCCTCGAGATCCGCCAGAACGCCGCCGCAGAAGTAGTGGGCCGCGGGGACGACCGGGATCGGCTCCTTCGCGATGTCGATCCCGAACTTCGCGCAGGTGGCCGCGATCGTCGGAAAGCGCTCGGAGATGGAGAGCCGCCCCTTCCCGCTGTAGTGGTGGGCGAGGTCGAGGTAGACGCAGGGCTCGCTGCGGCCCGTCATCTCCTCGACGATCGCCCGGGTCACGACGTCGCGCGGGGCGAGGTCCTTCCGGCGGTCGTAGCGGTGCATGAAGGTCTCGCCGGCCCGGTTCACGAGGATCGCCCCCTCGCCGCGAAGCGACTCGGAGATCAGGAACCGTTCGGCATCCGGGTGATAGAGCGTCGTCGGATGAAACTGCACGTACTCGAGGTTCAGCGAGGCGGCCCCGGCGCGGTCGGCCATGGCGAGGCCGTCGCCGATGGCGTGGCGCGTGTTCGTGGTGTGGACGAAGAGCCGTCCCACGCCGCCGGTGGCGAGGACGGTGAAGTCCGCGAGCACCGTGTGGACCTTCCCCTTCCGGTCGAGGACGTAGGCGCCGAGACACGGGTCCTGGAGGGCGTAGCGCTGGCCGACGTCGGTGGAGTGATGCCGCGCCGTGATGAGGTCGATCGCCCGCCCGCCCGGCCAGAGGGTGATGTTCCTCTCCTGCCGGATCCTCGCGAGGAGCGAGGTCTCGATGGCGAGGCCCGTCGCGTCGGCGGCGTGGACGATCCGGGCGACGGAATGCGCCCCCTCTCGCGTGAAGTCGAGGTCGCCGCGGCGCGTCCGGGAGAAGGGGACCCCGACCTCGTCGAGGAGGATCCGCTTGACGATGCGAGGCCCTTCCACGGCGAGGTGCCGCACGGCCTCCGGGTTGCAGAGCCCGGCGCCGGCGCGGAGGATGTCGCGGACGAGCGCGTCCGGGGAGTCGTTCTTCCCGAAGTAGATGATCCCGCCCTGGGCCCACGCCGTGTTGCAGTCGGCGGGATCGTCGGCCTTCGTGGCGACGAGGACCTTCACCCCGCGCCGGGCGAGGGCGAAGGCCGTTGCGAGCCCCGCGATACCCGAGCCCAGCACGAGGACCGGGACGTGGAAGCGGTCGGGAAAGCCGTCCCGGGTCTTCACGGGTGCCGGATGCCGCGGCGGCGCGGCTCGGACCCGACCTCGAGCGCGATGTCGATCGCCCGGGCCGAGTGCGTGAGGGCGCCGGCCGACACGAAATCGGCCCCCGCCTTCGCGGCGGCGCGCGCCTTCGCGGGGGTCATCCCGCCGGAGGCCTCCACGGCGACCTCCCTTCCGGTCGCTTCGCTGAAGAGGCGGACGTCCCGTACGGCGCGGCGCATCGCAGAGAGCGCCATGTTGTCGAGAAGGACGCGCTCGGCGCCGGCGTCGAGAGCCTGGTGCACCTCGTCGAGCGTCCGCGCCTCGGCCTCGAGAAGATGGCCCCGGAGCCGCCGGTTCAGGGCGCGGAAGTCGGCGACCCGCCGTGTGGCCTCCCAGACGCTCCCCGCGTCGTCGGCGTGGTTGTCCTTCACGAGGAAGCCCCAGGCAAGGCCGTATCGGTGGTTCGTCCCGCCGCCGCACCGGACGGCGTACCGCTCGAAAACCCGGAGGCCCGGCGTCGTCTTCCGCGTGTCGAGAAGAACGGTCTTCGTCCCTTTCAGCGCGGCCACGTACTCGCGCGTCTTCGTCGCGATGCCCGAGAGACGCTGGACGAGGTTCAGGGCCGTCCGCTCCGCCGCGAGGACCGTGATGGCGGGGCCCTCGACCCGCGCGATCGTCGCCCCGGGGGCGACGAGCCGGCCGTCGCGGACGAGCACCTCGACGTCGGCAGGCGGGTGGAGGAAGGCGAAGAGACGGGGAAGGAAGGCCGTCCCGCAGACGACGGCCCGCTCCCGCGACACCATCCGCGCCGAAACGCGCGCCGCCGGGCCGAAAACCGCGAGGGAGGTGACGTCCTCGCCGTCCTCGGCGAAGGCCCGCGACAGGAGGTCGTCGAGGGCGGCGGAGAGGTCGCGCGGCAGTGCGGCCGTCGTCACGGGGGACGATTGTAGGCCCTGTCAGCGGCCGGGCCGGGACAGCAGGAGGAGCGACAGGGCGACGGACGCGAGGAGAAGGGCGAAGGAGAAGCCGGAGAAGAGCCGCCAGAAACGGCCCCTGCGGACCCGGCCCACGAGCTCGCGGTGCCCCGCGAAGAAGAGGCGCGCGCCGATGAGGTTCGCGATGGACGCGATCGGCGTGCCGCAGCCTCCGGCGTTCACGCCGTAGAGGAGCCCGGTGAAGGCGAGGGGATCGGGCGAGGCCGCGGCATGCGGCGCGAGGAGGATCGCCGCCGGCACGTTCGAGACGAATTGCGAGAGGAGCGCGCCGGAGGCGGCGAGCCCCGCGGCGGTGGCGCCGAAGAGCGCCGTCGGGTCGAGAAGGCGCGCCAGCGGAGAGCGCGAGAGCCCGGCCACGCCGACGAAGAGAGCGGCGAAGACGCCGAGAAGCGCGAAGTCGGTCCGGACGGCCCGCCGCCCGAGAAGGCCGAGCCCGAGGACGGCGGCCGCGAACGGGACGAGACGGGGAAGGGCGCCGAAGACGGCGAGCAGCTCGAGCGCGAGAAGAGCGACGGCGGCGGAGGCCTTCTTCGGATCGACGTCGGTCTTCCGCGGAGGTGGAGAGGGCAGGGTCCTTTTCGGGACGAGGAAAGGCACTGCGGCGAGGGTCAGGATCCCCGTCCCGGCGACCCAGGGTCCCTGCGCCGCGAGGAAGGCTGCCGGAACGAACCCTCCACGAACGAAGAGAAAGAGGTTCTGCGGATTGCCGGTGGGCGTCAGGGCTCCCAGAAGGTTCGCGGCGGCGATTTCGAGGACGACGACGGGCGCGGCGTCGAAGCCCGGAGAGGCGGCCTCGAAGGCGACGGTGAAGGGGACGACGAGGAGAAGGGCCACGTCGTTCGTCACGAGGGCGGCGACGAGCCCGGTGAGGACGACCGCCGCCGTGGCGAGGCTCCGGGCGGAGCGACACTGTGACAGAACGGCACGGACGCCCCTCGCGAAGAGCTCCGAAGCCAGGGCGCACTCGACGGCCACGATCAGGACGAAGAAGAGAAGGAGCAGGTCGAGGTCGAGGAGGCCGGGAACTTCGGCCGGCTTGACCCAGCCGAAGAGGAGGCCGGCGACGGCGAGGGCGAGGGCGACGCGGAGCAATTCATTCTCATCATAGAGAGGTTCGCGCCCCCGCCCGATAATGTCGGGCCCCGATCTGGGGTGGAGGAGCAGATGAAACGACTCGCGTTCGCGCTTTGCCTCTTGTTCATTCCCGGCGCGCCGGTGCAGGCCGACGAGGGGATGTGGATGCCGCAGCAGATCCCGGCGCTCGCCGAGCGGCTCAAGGCGCTCGGCTTCACCGGAGACGCCAGGGCCTTCGCCGACCTGACCGGCTTCCCGATGGGGGCCGTCGTCTCGCTCGGCGGCTGCAGCGCCTCGTTCGTGTCGCCCGAGGGGCTCATGGTCACGAACAACCACTGCGTCCAGGGGTCGCTCCAGTACAACTCGAAGCCGGAGCGGAACCTGATGGTGGACGGCTTCCTCGCGAAGACGAAGGAGGAGGAGCTCTGGAACGGGCCCGGCTCCCGCGTCTTCGTGACCGTCTCGGTGAAGGAAGTCACCGAGGAGATCATGGGGAAGATCGACCCGAAGATCACCGACCGGAAGCGTTACGACGTGGTGGAGCATCGCGTCAAGGCGCAGACCGCCGCCTGCGAGAAGGGGGGCCTCCGATGCACCGTGGCCCCCTTCTTCGAGGGGCTGAAGTGGTACGAGATCGGGCAGATGGAGATCCAGGACGTCCGCCTCGTCTACTCCCCGGCGCAGGGGATCGGCAACTTCGGCGGCGAGACCGACAACTGGCAGTGGCCGCGCCACACGGGCGACTTTTCCTTCTACCGGGCCTACGTCTCGAAGGAGGGGAAGGCCGTCCCCTACTCGAAGGACAACGTTCCCTACCACCCGAAGCACTTCCTGAAGGTCTCGCCGAAGGGCGCCTCCCCGGGTGAGCTGGTCTTCGTGGTCGGGTACCCGGGCCGCACGGCCCGGCTGAACCCCTATGCCGAGGTCAAGGAGACCGTGGAGTGGAGCCTCCCGCGCTCGATCAAGCGCTTCGGCGACCAGATCGCCATCCTCGAAGCCCTCGGGAAGGACGACAAGGAGACGGCGCTGAAGGTCGCACAGCAGATTCGCGGCCGAAACAACAGCCTGACGAAGAACAAGGGCGTCCTTCTGGGGATGGTCAAGGGGGGGCTCCTCGCGGAGAAGGAAGCGCAGGAGAAGGAGTTCACCGCCTGGATCGCCGCCGAGCCCGCCCGGAAGGCGAAATACGGCCAGGTTCTCCCGGAGATCGACCGAATCCTCGCCGAGCGGACGAAGACCCGTGAGCGGGACGCCCTTCTCTCCGAGTTCTCCGGGATTATGGGATCGGCTCTCGGCTCCGCGCAGACGCTCTATCGCTTCTCCGTCGAGAAGCCGAAGAAGGACGCCGACCGCGATCCGACCTTCCAGGAGCGGAACTGGCAGCGCCTGCGTGACAGCCAGGAGCGGGCCCAGCGGACCCTCTCCCCGAAGGGCGACCGCGCCCTGATGAAGTACACCCTCGTCGACGTCGCGAAGCTCCCCGCCGGGCAGCGGATCGACCCCCTCGACAAGGAGATCGGCCTGACCCCGGGGATGTCCGAGGCGGACGCCGCCAGGGCCTCCGACGCGTGGCTCGACAAGCTCTACGCCGGGACGAAAATGTACGACAAGGACTTCCGGATCTCGCTCTTCGACAAGACGACGGCCGAGATCGTCGCCACGAAGGACTCGATGCTGACGCTGGCCGCCGCGCTCTACCCGATGCAGGAGGCGAACCGCGAGAAGGGGAAGGAGCGCGCCGGCGCGAACTACCGGCTCGGGCCGCCGTACGCCGAAGCCCTCCTCGCGAAGGCCGGGGGCCTCGTCTCGCCGGACGCGAACTCCACGCTGCGGGTGACCTACGGGACCGTGAAGGGCGTGGAGCCGCGCGACGGGATGATCTACCTGCCCCAGACGACGCTGAAGGGTATCCTCGAGAAGGCGACCGGGACCGGCGAGTTCAACGCGCCGAAGGCGGAGATCGACGCCATCAAGGCGGTCCTCGGCGGCAAGCCGACGCCCTACCTCGATCCGAAGCTGAAGGACGTCCCGGTCGACTTCCTCTCGAACGTCGACACGACGGGGGGCAACTCCGGATCGGCGAGCCTCAACAGCCAGGGCGAGCTGGTCGGACTCCTCTTCGACGGGACCTTCGACACGGTCGCGTCGGACTACCTCTTCGACAAGGAGAAGACGCGCTCCATCCACGTCGACACCCGGAACATGCTCTGGGTCATGACGGAGGTCGACAAGGCGGCAAACCTCCTCGTCGAGATGGGCTTCCCGGCGAAGTAAGGGCCGCCCCCCTTCGCAACCACGGGCCGGCGCCTCGCGCGCCGGCCCGTTTCGTTTTGCGACGACGTCTCGATAAGATGACCCGAGGAGGCAGCGATGGTCCAGAGCCGGGCGGCCACGGTGGCCGATTACCTCGCGGAGCTCCCCGACGAGTAGCGGAAGATCCTCTCCGCCGTTCTGAAGGTGGTCCGGAGGAGTGTCCCCCGCGGCTACCGCGAGGCCATGCTCTGGGGGATGCCCTGCTGGTCGGTCCCGCTCGAGACCTACCCCGACACGTACAATGGGCAGCCCCTCTGCTACGCCGCGCTCGCGGCGCAGAAGAACCACTTCGCCCTCTACCTGATGAGCGTCTACGGAGACCCGGGCGAGGCGAAGCGGCTGAAGGAGGGCTTCGCGAAGGCGGGGAAGAAGCTCGACATGGGGAAATCGTGCGTCCGCTTCCGTCGCCTCGAGGACCTGCCGCTCGAGGTGATCGGCGAGATCATCGCGGCGACGTCTCCCGACGCGTTCATCGCCCGCTGCGAGGCGGCCCGGCGGAAGTCCCGATGAGGACCTGATGGAAAGGCGCCTCGTCCGGACGGAGGCTTCGGGTTCCACGAGCCGGGCCCTGGCGGCCGGAGTTTCTCTGGCCCTGATGGCGACCGGCTGCCGCCCCGAGAATTCCGAAAGCCCGGGAAAGGCCGGGATCGCACGGCCGGACTCCGGAGGCTGGGAAGAGGTTCACCTGGGGACGGATACCGGGTTCAGCGGCCTTCACTTCGTCGACCCGGAGGTCGGGTGGATCGTGGGGGGGAGCCCTTTCGTCCGGGGGGGAATCGTCGGCCGGACCGAAGACGGGGGGAAGACGTGGAGGTATCGCACCGGCCCCGGCCCGGGGGGCCCGACCGCCTCGTTGAACGCCGTGCATGCCTTCGACCGGAAGAGGGCCTGCATCGTGGGAGACCGCGGTGCCCTCCTGACGTTCGATGGTGGCGAGAGCTGGCGGATGCCTCGCGAGGGCGCGGGAGTCGGCAGCCGCCTCTTCGGTCTCAGTTTCCTCGACGAGCGCGAGGGCTGGGCGACGGGCCCGGCCGAGGTGCTTCACACGATCGACGGCGGTCTGACGTGGAGCCGGCTCGGCGAGAAGCCGTCCGCGGGCGGCGACGTCGGCGGGCGCGCCATCCGGTTCGTCGATCCGTTGAACGGCTGGCTTGCGGGCCAGCACGCGCGCCTCCGGCGAACCCGCGACGGCGGCGAGACCTGGGCTCGGGTCCCGGTCCCTCTCTCCGCGAAGCCGGCCGCCCCGCCACCCTATCTCTTCGGTATGACGTGGCTGGGCCTCTCGCAGGGCTGGATCGTCGGGGAATCCGGGACGATCCTGCGCACGACCGACGGCGGGAACTCGTGGTCGCTGCAGATCATGGGAACGGGGGAGGCCTTCCTGACGGCCGTCCAGTTCGTGGACTCTCAGAACGGCTGGATCACGGGCTTCCTCCCGAACAGGGGGGAGTCGATCGTCTGGCACACCAGCGATGCGGGCGCCACCTGGTCCGAGGAGTGGCGACTCGAAGGGGAGGAGCTGCGCGCTCTTCAGATGATCGACGCGGAGACCGGCTGGGCGGTGGGCGATCGCGTCCGGACGCAGCCACAGAAGATGCTCCGCCGTCTTCGACGAGAGGCGCGGTCGTCAGTCGGGCTTCTCCCGCTCCGGATCGCCGGGCTCGTCCTGAAGACGGACTGACCCGACCAGCGCGTCGAGGGCCCCCGCCGTCGTTCCCCAGGTTCCCTGGAACGTTCCGGCCACGAGAAGCCTGCCACGGTTCGCGAGGAGGACCGTGCGCTGGTGCAGCGCGTGGCTCAGAGGGTCCCAGGTGTCGACGGCGAGCGCCTTCCGCGTGCCGGCGGAGAGAAGCGTCTTTCCGGCGATCTCCCAGCGGCGCGGGTCATGGTCGAAGAGGCGGAGCGCTCGGTCGACGGTTTCGTCGTCGAACGACTCGGGTCTCTCCGAGGCCGGCAACTCGCCTCCGTCGACGAGGGCAATCCTCATCTCGCCGCGGCGGAATTCCTGGCGCTGCCCGTAGTCGATCCGCTCCCACCCGGGCGGGATCCGGACCGAAACGCGGTGACGGCCGATCTGGAGGTTCGCGACCTCGCCGCGGACGGTCTCCTCACTCGTGGACTCCTCGACCACGGCGGAAATGCCGGCATCGGACCGGCCCGCGTCCGGAAACCGGACAGACGCCACGAGGCTCTCGAAGACCGGGAGATCCGTCTCCCGGCCGAGAAAGCCGAGGACGAACACATGCCCGCCGGCGACCGTGGCGAACTCGCGCCCCCGGTGCTGCATGGACCGTTCTCTCAGCGTGTAATCCGTCTGGAATGCCGGAAGGCCGCCGACCACGGCCCGCAGGGGCTCGCCGACGAGCGCCGAGTCGGCGGACCGAAAGCTCTCCGGTGTCAGGCGGAGACGCGGAAGAACGCCCTCGACGTTCGCCGCCGCGGTGTCGAGGGACACCTCGGCCACGGTGATCCGGCTCGGGGGGACGGCGTACCGGGTGAACGACACACCCTTGCGCCCCCCCTCCGCAAGGCGCTCTCGCGTCCAGTTCTCCGGAGGAGGCGGAGAGAAGGCCATCGGCTGGCCTCCCCAGTCGAACGTTTCGCGCGGCTCGGCCCGCGGCGCCGCAGCCTCGGACTTCGCGGGCGACGGGATGGGGGACCGGCTCTTCCAGAGAAGGACGGCGGCGGCAGCGAGGAGCACGGTCCCCCCGGCGACCAGGAGGGCGACACGTCCTGCGCCGCGCGGCCGGTGGCGGTCCGTGGCAACGACCAGATAGTCGCGGACGACCGGGTGTCGGAGCAGGCTCATCACGAGCACGAGCGGGATCGACTGCAGGGCCAGGTTGATCCCGGCGGCCGCCCGCACGAAGGCGAGGGCATTCCGGGCCTCCGGCTCGCTCTCCGCGAGCCCGGCGACCGAAGAGGCCGCGATGGCGGCCGACCGGTGGGCGTGGAAGGCCGAGATGACGAGGGCCAGCACGCCGACGGCCACGAGCAGCGGGCGGGACCAGGCCCGGCGCCGCAGAAGCCCGAGGGCGCCTGCGACACCGAGGGTCGCGACGAAGAGGAGCGGGCCCGCCAGAGCGCGGTCCAGGAACTGCCGCCGCTCGCGCCGGGCGAGATTCTCCTGCATCTCGTCCGTGACGAGGTCCGGCGCCGCCGCGGCCGTCCGGGCCGTCGGGTCGGTCACTCCCAAGTAGGACGTGGCGACGGCGTTCCCGAGAACGACGAGCGCCCGCAGCGCCCCGAACCCGGAGAGGATCAGCCACCCGGTGACGAGGAGGGTCACGAGGATCGGCCGGGAGTCGGGGCGGGCCAGGCGCGAAGGGGATTCGGTGCCCTCTCTCATCGGGCCCTCAGTTCGTCAGGGCGTTATAGAGGAGAAGCAGAAGGATTGCCGCGATCACCGCGGCAGCAATCTTGACAGCCGACCAGGGAGCCTTTCCCGAGACCTTGCCGGTCACGCCGTTGACGAGGAAGCGAAAGGCGGCACCGCGGTAGTCGTAAGCGGCGATCCAGATCGGAAAAAGTCCGTTCTTGTAGGCGAGGCCCGACCAGGCGGTCCTCACCGAGAGGTTTCGATGCATCGGGGCGGGAATCTGCGCGGCGCAGGCGGATCGGATCTCGGCCTCCATCCGCGCGCGGGCCTCGCGGAGGGCGTCGGGAAGGTCGACGGCGTACTCCTCGGCGAGGAAGCCGGAGAGGAAGGACGGGTCGTAGGCGAGGAGGTCCTTCGTGGGGAAGGGCTCGAGCCCCTGAAGCAGCGGCCGGGGCAACCCCTTCGATGCGCCGACCGGGAGGTCGTCGAAGAACTTCTCTAGAAACCCGGAGGCGGCCTCCCACCGGATCCGCGTCTCGGTCCGTCCGTCCACCGTCACCTGATACGGGGTCCCCGCCTCGGCCTCCCATTCGGAGTGTGTCGCGGCGTCGAAGGTCCAGAAGGGGATGTAGACCCCCTGGAGGGCGTTCAGGTCGGCGTTCTCCCGGAGGTCGTTCGGCCGGAACCAGAGACGCGAGATCCAGCCGCGGAACATCTGCGCCGCCCGCTCACGGTCGATTCCGAAGGGGAGGACTCCCTCCGGCCGGATCATGTTTCCGGCCGCCGGCGCTTCGACGACGGCCGGCGTCCCGCAGAAGACGCAGCGCGAGGCCTTCAGCCCCGGCTCGATCGACTGCGCGGCGTTGCACCGCTGGCAGCTGACCGTCTTCCGCGCCACGCCCCAGCCGAGGTCGCGGGGGGCGCGAAGTCCCTCCTCGATCGGCCTCTCCACGACCTGGCCGTACGACTTCGGCACGGGGCGCGTGGTCCCGCAGTACGGGCACCGCAGGGCGTCGGCGCCGGGATTCCAGACGACGTCGGCCCCGCACGCCGTGCAGGGAAACTTCCTGAGGCCTGCAGCTTCGATCAACGTCCGGGCGGCGGGGGCGGGGGAGGCGGCGGCGCGGCGGCGGCCGGCTCGAATCCGGAGTAGCTCGAAAGGGGCGCCCAGCCGGAGGCGCCCGGGTGCCAGGCCAGCGTCGTCGGCGCGACCTGCCCGGCGGCGACCATCGCCTTCAGCGCGTCGTCGGTGTACGGGCCGTAGGTCTTGCCGTCCACCGTGACCGACCAGCGCGGCGCGGCCGGGGCCGCTCCCGGCGGGGGCGGCGGCGCCGTGGAGCCCGGCGCCGGCGGCTGGGCCATCGCGCCGGCCACCTGCTGGAACGCGCCCCCCATCGCCCCGCCGATGGCGAGGCCGGCGCCGAGGCCGGCTCCCGCTCCGGCGATGCCGCCGGGGTTCGCGGCCGCCGTCTTGATCGCCTCGGCGGCCTGGAGCTGCGTGAACTGCCCGAGGCGGTCGCCGAGGACGCCGAGCTTCGTCCGCTGATCGATCGCGGTCTCGACCTCTTCCGGAAGCGAGACGTTCTCGATGAAGAACTTGGAGAGCTCCAGCCCGAAGGAGCCGAACTCGGGTCCGAGAATCTGCCGGCCGTGGGTCGACAGCTCGTCGTACTTCGAGGCGATGTCGAGCGCGGCGATCTTCGATTCGGCGATGGCGTCCGAGAGGCGGGAGAGGATCGTCGAGCGGAGCTGGCCCGTGATCTCCTCCTGCGTCGTCAGGCCGCGCGTCCCGACGACGGTCGCGAAGAAGGTCTTCGGGTCGGCGATTTTCATCGCGTACGTCCCGAAGGCGCGCAGGCGGATCATCCCGAACTCGGCGTCGCGCATCATGACGGGGTTCGTCGTCCCCCACTTCAGGTCGGTGAAGAGGCGGGTGTTGAAGAAGTAGACCTCGGCCTTGAAGGGGGACTGGAAACCGTACTTCCACCCGCGCAGGGTCGTCAGGATCGGGAGGTTCTGGGTCGACAGCTCGTGGCGGCCGGGGCCGAACAGGTCGGCCGCCTTCCCCTCGTTGATGAAGAGCGCGGCCTGGTTCTCCCGGACCGTCAGCTGCGCCCCCATCTTGATCTCCTGGTTGTAGACGGGAAAGCGGTAGACCATCGAGTCGTTCGTGTCGTCGAGCCACGTGATGATCTCGATGAACTGCGAGCCGATCTGCTGCTTGATGTTGTCGAGCAGGCCCATGGCCCCTCCTTCAATCCTGGCGAAACAGTCTACCGTCATGATACGTAGGATCGAACCATGGGGTTTGAGGCCTGAGCGGCAAGGAGTTGAGCCGGGGTCTAACCGGGCCGCGGAGGCGGAGCCTGGCTGTCTACTTCCTCCTGTCGGTCGGCATCGGCATCCTGGTCAGCGTCCTGCTGTCGCGGGGCGAGGTCTCGCCCCGGTCGATCGGGGTGGGAGCGGTCGTGGGCGCCGTCGTGTTTCTCTTCGCCTACGGCTTCGGCTTTGTGGCCGAGCCGTGGTGCCGGCGGCTCCCGAAGGGGATCGGCTCGGCAGCGCTCGCCGCCGTTTACGCACTCGGCGGGACGGCGGGAAGCCTCCTGGGGCTCGTGCTGGGCCGGACGCTCGTCCTGGGTTTACCGCTGGAGCTCCCTTCGGCATCGGGCCTCGCGATCGTCCCGCTCATCTGCGCGGTGCTCGCACTCCTCGTCGCCCTTCCGGCGCGCGCTTACGAGGGGATGAAGGCGCGCCTCTCCGAGTCGATCGAGCGGCTCAAGGCGGCCGAGTACGCGGAGAAGGAGCTGGAACTGGCCCGCGCCATCCAGCAGCGCCTCCTCCCTCCCGCCTCGCTCTCGGGGCCGGGCTTCGCCGTCGCGGCGCGGAACGTCCCGGCGCGCCACGTGGGGGGCGATTTCTACGACATTTTCCGCCTCGAGGAGGGAAAGATCGGCCTTGCCGTGGCCGACGTCGCCGGCAAGGGAATGGGAGCGGCGCTCATCATGGCGACGGCCAAGGCCGTCGTCCCGCTGGTCGCGGTGGGGCGCGGGCCGGCCGAAACTCTCGCGGCGCTGAATGCGAAACTCCGGCGGGAGCTCTCGCGCCGCGAATTCGTCGCTCTCGCCTATGGCGTCTACGACACGGCGACCGGAGTTCTCACCGTCGCGAACGCCGGCCTCCCGGACCCGTACCTTCTCCGGCCGGGCGAGCCGCCGCGTCCCCTCGCACCCCAGGGTCCACACTTTCCGCTCGGCGTGAAGGCGGACGTCGCGTACGCGAGCCTCTCCGTGACGCTCGAGCCGGAGGATCGGGTCCTCTTCCTGTCGGACGGCCTCCCGGAGGCGCCGGGCGCGGGCGGCGAGCCGATCGGGTACGCCGCCCTTGAATCCCTCCTCGACCTCTTCGGCGCCCGTACGGCCGAAGAGGCCGTGGAGCTCCTCCTCTCCCGCGTCACGGCGGCGGCAAGCGGACCGCTCGAGGACGACGCGACCGTCCTCGTCCTGGAGCGTTCGGCCGCCGGCGCCTAGGCGATCTCCGCGAACGCCCGGACGGGGAACGTCCCCATCCCCTTGACCTTCACGGGGACGGCGAAGAAGCGGAAGCCGGAGGCGGGAAGCGCCTCGAGGTTGCAGAGGTGCTCCACGACCGGAATCCCGGCGCCGAGGAGGATCGAGTGGGCGGGACGGGTCCCGTCGTCCGTGTCGTCGATGTTGTGCGCGTCGATGCCGACGATCGCGGCGCCCTCCGCGGCGAGCCGCTCGGCCGCGTCGCGCGTCAGGTGGGACGACCGCTCGTGATAGCGCGGCGTTCCCCAGAAGCGGTCCCACCCCGTCGCGACGAGAACGGCCCTGCCGCGAAGGTCGAGGCCGTCGAAGGCGGCCGGGTCCACGGCAAGACCCGCCTCGTGAGGCTTCCGGACGAGGACCCCCTCTCGCCCCGCGAGGCGGTCGAGCGGAAGCTCCGAGAGGTCCGCCCCGTCGTCCCACCGGTGCCACGGAGCGTCGACGTACGTCCCCGTGTTCGCCACCATCTCGATCTTCCCGATCTGGAACGTCGTCCCGCCCGCGTAGAGCGGGCGCGACGCCTCACGCGTGAGATGGTCTCCGATGACCGGGCCCGGCAGGCCCCGGTACGTGACCATCCCGGCGGTGACCGTGTGCGACAGGTCGAGGAGGCGCGCCATGCGCCGATTGTCTCGCGGGGGGATGCGCCGGGCGTGCGGGGCCGGCCCCGGCATGGGCGGCCCGCCGCTCCGCCTTCTCCTTCGCGCGCTGGCGCTCGGCGGCCTTCCGCGCGCGGATCTCGGCGATCCGTTCGTGAATCGGGATCTCGAGCCGCTCGGTGGCCCGCGCCGCGTAGTCGAAGTCGGGCAGGGTGATTCTCGGAAGCCGCGCGTTCACGGCGCGCTCGATGGCGCGGAGGTCGGCTTCCTCTTCGGCTGAGACGAAGGTGAAGGCGTCGCCCGTCAGCTCGGCGCGGGCCGTTCGGCCGACGCGGTGGATGTAGTCCTCCGGGACGTTGGGGACGTCGAAGTTGATGACGTGCGAGAGGGCCTCCACGTCGATGCCGCGCGCCGCGATGTCCGTCGCGACGAGGATGCGGAACTTTCCTTCCTTGAAGCCGGCGAGGGCCGCGGTCCGCTGCGCCTGGCTCCGGTTCCCGTGGATCCGCTCGCACGGGACGCCGGAGCGCGTCAGCTTGTCGGCGAGACGGTTGGCGCGGTGCTTCGTCCGGGTGAAGACGAGGACGTTCTTCACGCCCCCCTTCGCGAGAAGGGCGAGCAGAAGGTCGGCCTTCCGGTCCTGCGGGACGGGGTAGACCGCCTGCGTGATGCCGGTCGCCGGGGCGGCCTTCCGCTCGAGGTTGACCGTGACGGGATTCTTCAGCATCTCCCGCGTGAGCTGGAGGATGGGCGGCGGCATCGTGGCGGAGAAGAAGAGGGTCTGCCGGCGCTCGGGGAGGTGCTTCAGGACCCGCCGGATGTCGGGGAGGAAGCCCATGTCGAGCATCCGGTCGGCCTCATCGAGGACGAGGATCTCCAGCCCCGCGAGCTTCGCGTAGGGGAAGCGGAAGTGGTCGAGCAGGCGGCCGGGCGTCGCGACGACCACGTCGACGCCGCTCCGGAAGGCGTGCTCCTGCGGCCCCATGCCGACGCCGCCGAAGACCGCCGCTCCCGTGAGAGGCGTGTGGACGGCCAGCTGCGAGAAGTGCTCGTCGATCTGGGCCGACAGCTCGCGCGTCGGCGTCAGGATGAGCGCGCGCGTGGTCCGCCGCGGCTTCGCCATGAGGCGGTGGAGGATCGGCAGCAGGAAGGCCGCCGTCTTTCCGCTCCCGGTCATCGCGCAGGCGAGGACGTCCTTCCCGTCCATGGCGGGAGGAATGGCGTCGTGCTGGATGGGCGTGGGACGGGTGAAGCCGAGCTCCTTCACGCCACGAAGAAGGTCGGGGTGGAGTCCGAACGAGGAAAAGGCCATGAACTCTTGTCTCTGCGGCGCGAAGCCGCGATGGGTCCGGCGAGGGTGGGGAACGATGGAGCCGCCGGAGGGCCATCGAGCGGACGCGCGGCCGCGGTTTCGTCGGGCGGGGCGTCCCGTGAGGGTCGGACCCGGCGCCGCGTCGGTTTACCGGGGCGCCGGGAGCGCGCAGAGTCTCACGGATCGCCCGGGACGGCAAGTCACGGACCGGCCGGCGGAGCGTTCGGGAGTTCGACGAGATCGACGAACGCGTTGACGGCCCGTCGTCGAGGGCCGAGAGCCGAAAGCTCGGCGCGGAGCGCCTCGGCCGCGCGGGAGCCCTTGGGCAGGACGTAGAACGCAGGCCGCGTCGCGGAGGTGACGATCGCCCGCGCCTCGGCCGCGAGCCTTGCGGAGTCGACCTCCTCCTCCCGGAACCAGCCGGGATGGCGCACGACGTCCGACGGGAAAAGGACGACCCGGTCCGGGTACCCCGCGCGGGCCAGACGATAGTCGAGTTCGGGACCCCAGAGGGCCACCGCGCAGACCTTCGTCCCGGGCGTCATCCCGGTCCGGAGGAGCGCGGCGAGCGTCTCGCCGGGCGACGGAGTGCTCGCGCCGCGGAGCAGCGTGACGAGCCCGACGATCGACGCCCCCGCCGAGAGAAGGGAGACGGGGCGGGGCGCGCCCGCGAAGAGGAGCGCCGTCAGAGGGAGGAACAGGACGGCGGAACGCTCCGGGAGGAGAAAGGGCCCGGCCAGGAGATGGCCCGCGACGAGCAGGAGGGCCCCTGTCCCGAGCACTGCGGCGGCGGGGCGGAACGGGCTGCGCCGCGCGAAGAAGAAGCCCGCGCCGAGGAGAAGGAGGGCGAGCGGCAGGAGGACCGCAAGACCCCGTCCGGGCGAGACCCCGAGGGCGAGGTTCACCGGAAACTGGAGGGGCGCCCGGGCGAATTCCGGGCCGCGCGACCAAGCCATCGAAGCCGACGGCTGCCGGAGGGCGACGGGAAGCCAGGGAAGGAAGAGGAGAGCCCCCCCGGCGAGGGCAAGGACGAGCTTCACGCGGGTCGGGCGGCGCGCCGAGGGAAGAAGCGCGAGAAGAGAGGCGACCGGAAAGACGGCGAGGTAATGGAAGAGAACGGCACCGCCGGCGGCGAGGGCGAGCGCGGCGGCGCGGCCCGTCGTCGGCGTCTCCCGGAGCGCGAGAGCCCGCTCGAACGCGACGAGGACGAGAAGCGAAGCAGGAAGGTAGGCGCGCCCCTCGGCCGCGAAGACGACGGCCAGCGGAAAGAGGGCGTAGAGCGCCGCGGAGGGAAGACCGGCCTCGGGTCGCCCGAGCCGGCGCGCGACGGCGGCGAGAAGCGGAAGGTGCAGGAGCGCGGCCGCGAGAGAGAGCAGACGGACCGCGACGTCGTGCGGACCGGGCGCCGGGCCGAAGGGGAGGAGAACGAGTCGCGAGACGACGTAGTGAAGAGGCGGCCCGGAATCGACGCGGAGGGCCTCTACGATCGCCGCGACGGGCTTCCGCGCGAGCGTCAGCGTGAAGATCTCGTCGGCCCAGAGCGGTCTTTCGACGAGAAGTGCGAGGCGGGCGGCTATGCCGAGCCCGATCGCGGCGAACAGGAGGGCGCGGCGCACCGAAAAAGAGTAGCGCACGGCGGCGGGCCGCCGTGCGCTACGGACGAGCCGTCCGGCGGCGCCTCCGACCGCGTCGGGCGGGAGGGTGAAGCGGCGGGAGGCGTTTTCAGCGGCCCGCGGGCTCGTGCGAACTCTTACCATGATCAAGGTAGGGCCCGCGGGAGCCACGGACCTGAGCCGTTTGAATCAACGGGAAGCCCGGTCCGCCCGGTTTGAATCAGGTGAATCATGGACGCCCCCGCGCGCGATCCGTCAGCGTGCGCCATCGTGGATCTCTCCACCAGTTACCTCGGGCTGAAGCTGGCGCATCCGATCATCCCGGGGGCGTCGCCGCTGACCTGGGACCTCGACATCGTCCGCAGCCTCGAAGACGCCGGGGCTCCGGCGATCATCCTGAGGTCCCTCTTCGAAGAGCAGGTGCGCCGGGACGAAGCGTCCCGCCGCGGCGGCCCCGTGGACCCGGAACATTCACCGGCCGCGTATCTCGAGCGGATCCGGAGGGTCAAGGAAGCGGTTTCCGTTCCGGTCATCGCCTCGCTCAACGGCACGACCGACATCGGCTGGACCGGTTTCGCGCGCCTCATGCAGCAGGCCGGCGCCGACGCCCTCGAGCTGAACGTCTACCACGTCTCCTCGAACCTCTGGACCCTCGGCTCGGCCATCGAGGCGCAGACACTCGACATGATCCGGGCCGTCAAGCTCACCCTCTCGATCCCGGTGGCCGTGAAGATCTACCCCTTCTTCTCCTCGATCGTCTGCTTCGCCCGGCAGCTCGACGAGATGGGGGTGTCGGGCCTCGTCCTCTTCAACCGGACCTACCAGCCCGAGATCGACCTCGAGACGCGGACGGTTCGTCCCGAGCTCCGGCTCTCCGGCTCGGCCGATCTCCTCCCGCGCCTTCACTGGATCGCGATGCTGGCGGGGCGGCTGCAGTTGTCGCTCTCGGCGACGGGCGGGGTCCACACGGCGCACGACGTCCTGAAGGCCGTCTTCGCGGGAGCCGACACTGTCCAGATGGTGTCGGCGCTCCTGAAGGGGGGACCCGAACACCTCGCGGCGGTCCGGGACGAGGTGGCGCGGTGGCTGGAGACGCACGGGCACGCGTCGCTCGAGGAAGTCCGCGGCTGCATGAGCCTGGAGCGGCGGCCGGACGCGAACGCGTTCAGCTTCGCGGCCTCGATGCATCTCCTCCAGCACTGGCAGGACGCGACGGTCTCCTAGTCTCCGGGACCCTGCCGTCCCTCCCGGGAGGAGCGCCAGGCCCCGTGGCCCCGGTCACCCTCCGCCCTTCATCGACCTCCGCGGTGCCGGTTTCCGGGCGGCTTTCGCCGGCACCGCGTCCCTCCCCCTGGCGACGAGGTCGAGGAGATCCGACACGGTCAGGATCCCGACCAGCCGGCCGCGATCGACGACGGGAAGACAGCCGATGCTCCAGCCCCGCATCAGGTTCGCGGCCTGGCGCACCGTCATGTCGGGTTTCGCCTTCACGGCATAGGGGGTCATGAAGTTCAGGACCTTGTGGGTCTGACGCATCGCCTCGCGGTCCTTTCCCCCGAGGTCGCGCTCGGAGAGGACGCCGACGATCTCCGGGCCGGCCGTCACGATCAGGTGGTGGATGCGCTTCACGCGCATCACGTTGTAGGCGGCCTCGGCACGCTCCTCCTGGTCGACCGTCTCGACCATGGCGTGCATGATGTCCCGGACTTTCATCCTGTCCTCCTGTGGACGCGTCTCGACCTTCCAGAGCGTAGGGCCCGCCGCGGGATATTTCATGATGCGCGCGCGTCATCGGGAGACGTTTGCATCATGGAAGCCCGGCCAATCCGGGTCCGATCTTCGGGAGGAACGGGGGGCTCGCGTCCGCTTCGTGAGAACGGCCGCCGCCGCCCGGCCGGAGGCTGCGATGACCCCGATTCGACATGTCCTCTGCCCGACGGACTTCTCCATGTTCTCCGAGCGCTCGCTCAGGTACGCCGTCCTCCTCGCCAAGTGGTTCGGGGCGGACCTGACCTGTCTCTTCGTTCTGGCGGGGCCCTTCGCCCCCGTCCAGGAGCGCCCGCCGGTCTGGGTCCCCGTCGGGACCGACCCGGCGGCGAGAGAGAGGCTCCGGGAGCGGCTCCGGCGGTTCGCGGAGCCGGCTGAAGCGGCCGGGCTCGCCGTCCGGTGCGAGATCGCGGAAGGAGAAGTCCCCGCAGCGATCCTCGAGGAGGCGCGACGTATTCCCGAAACCCTTCTCGTCCTCGGCACGCACGGACGCGGCGGGTTCGAGAACCTCGTTCTCGGATCGGTCACGGAGAAGATCCTCCGGAAGGCCGGCTGCCCGGTCCTGACGGTGCCGCGCGAGCCGGAACGGAGCCCGGTCGTCGCGGTGCCCTTCGGCCGGATTCTCTGCGCCGTGGACTTCTCTCCCTCCTCGGACGAGGCGTTCGAGGCGTCGCTCGACCTCGCCGCGGCCTCCGGCGGCGCCGTCACGGCCGTTCACGTCCTGCGCGAGCTGCCGGTGGCGGAGGCTCCCGAGCTCGTCCATTTCAATGTCCCGGAATACCGCCGGCTTCTCGAGAAGGAGGCCCGCGAGCAGCTCAAGGCGTTCGTGGCGCGCCGGGACCGGGGCCGGGCGGTGGAGATCCGGATTCTCGCGGGGAAGCCGTGGCGCCGGATCCTCCACCTGGCGCACGAGATCGAGGCGGATCTGGTCGTCCTCGGCGTCCGCGGGCGTAGCGCAACCGACCTTCTTCTCTTCGGGTCGACGGCGCACCACGTGGTCCGGACGGCGCCTTGTCCCGTCCTGACCGTGCGGACGATCTGAAAAGAAAAAGGGCCCGGACCCTCCATTCCGAGGCGCCCATGAGGTTGCCCGGCGACACCGGAATTTGGGGGGAGAGGGTCCGGCGCCAAGGTAAATCTGAGGTAACCGGCCCCCGGTTGCTATGGTGCATGCGTACTATGCCGGGGGCTGTGGAGGGCGCGGTGGCGGCCGTCGCGGAGCATTTCGAGCATGGGGCAGACGTCGGCGTGAGGGGTCGCGGCGCCACGCCCGCCGAGGCCTTCGCCGGCGCTGCAGCCGCCCTCGGGGCGCTCTGGGCGGCCGACCCCTCCTCCATCCGCCCTCGGCGGCAGGAGAGGGTCGTCTGCCAGGCCGAAGACCTCGACCACCTTCTCGTGGCCTTTCTCGACGAGCTGATCTTCCTCTTCGCGACGAGGCGGGTCCTTCTCGCCTCTCTCGAGGTCGAGATCGACGTCCCTCCCGGCGGCCCGGCGCGCCTCGTCGCCCGGGGATCGGGCGAGCGCTACGATCCCGCGCGGCACGAGAGCACGGTGGAACCGAAGGCCGCCACCCTCACGGCCCTCGCTGTGGCCCGCGAGGACGGCGGCTGGGTCGCGCAGTGCGTCGTCGACGTCTGAGAGAGGTCCGATGTTCCGGGAGATGGCGCCAAACGTCTGGGAGCTTCCGAAGACGGGACGCATGCGCGTTCCGGGCGTTCTCTACGCGAGCCGGCGCCTCGTCGAGGGGCTCGACGGAAAGGTGCGCGAGCAGCTCGCGGGGGTGGCCTCCCTTCCCGGAATCGTCCGCGCGGCCTACGCGATGCCCGACGCGCACTGGGGCTACGGCTTTCCGATCGGCGGTGTCGCCGGGTTCGACCCGGACGACGGGGGCGTCGTGTCGGCCGGGGGAGTCGGCTTCGACATCTCGTGCGGCGTCCGGACCTACCGGACGGGTCTTCAGGAGACGGACCTCGGCGACCGGCTGGAGCCGCTCGCTCACGATCTCTACCGCTCGATTCCGGCGGGCGTCGGCTCGGAGGGGGCGCTCCGTCTCTCGAAGAGGGAGCTCGACGAGGTTCTCGTCCACGGGGCGCGGTGGGCCGTCCGGCGCGGCTTCGGCGAGGAGGAAGAGCTCGCCCGCGTCGAGGAGGGCGGGCGGGTCCCCGGCGCGGACCCGACGAAGGTGAGCGACCGCGCGAAGGAGCGGCAGCTCGGCGAGGTCGGCACCCTCGGTTCGGGCAACCACTACCTCGAGCTGCAGGTCGTCGACCGGCTCTTCGACGGACCCGCGGCGCGCGCCTTCGGCCTCGGCGAGGGGGACCTCCTCGTGTCGATCCACTGCGGCTCGCGCGGCCTCGGCCACCAGATCGGAACCGACTACCTGAAGGTGCTCGGAGCGGCCGGGCCGCGTCACGGCATCTCCCTTCCGGACCGAGAACTGGCCTGTGCGCCGATTCGTTCGACGGAGGGGCAGGACTACCTCGGCGCCATGCGCGCCGCGATCAACTGTGCCCTCGCCAACCGTCAGGTCGTCGGAGCCCTCGTACGGGAGACCTTCGCCCGGCAGGTCCCCGGGGCGCGCCTGTCGCTCCTCTACGACGTGTCGCACAACACCTGCAAGGAGGAGATGCACGTCGTGGAGGGAAAGCCACGCCGGCTCTTCGTCCACCGCAAGGGAGCGACCCGCGCCTTCGGGCCCGGACACCCCGAGCTTCCCGAGGCGTACCGCGAGGCCGGGCAGCCGGTCCTCGTCGGCGGGACGATGGGAACGTTCTCCTTCGTCCTCGCCGGGACGGCGGAGGGCGCGGCGCGCTCGTTCAGCTCCTCGTGCCACGGCGCGGGCCGCCAGATGAGCCGGATGCAGGCGAAACGGACGTGGCGGGGAGGCGCGCTGATCGAGGAGCTCGCTTCGCGCGGCATCCTCATCAAGGCTCACTCGGCGTCCGGCGCGGCCGAAGAGGCGCCGGGAGCCTACAAGGACGTGGAGGAGGTGGCGCGCGTCGCGGAGGAAGCGGGCCTGTCGCGGCGCGTGGCCCGCCTCCGGCCGATCGCCTGCGTCAAGGGCTGAGGCGCGCGCCCAGGACGAGGAAAGACGCCGCCGCTACGAGGCAGAACGCGGGGAAGAGCCACCGCCTCCGCGGGAGCGAGAGGTGCGGGAGGAGGAGCGCGGCGACGAGTGCGCCGAGTCCCGCGGAGACGGCGGCGGGAAGGAGTCTGGGTGCCGGGGCGACCCATCCCGAGACCACGTCGAGAAGACGCCAGACCGGGGTCAGGATCAGGACCGCCGGGACGGCGGCGACAGCGAGGGCGGTCGCCTGCATCCACGGGTGTCGGGAGACGTCGTCCGTGAGGAAGAGGATGAGGAACGCCGGGACGAGGAGGATCGCCGGGACGACGGCCAGGTAGGCGGCATCAGGGAACCGGAGGCCGGCGACGAGGGCGAGGCCCGCGCCCCAGATCAGCCCCGCCGCCGCGAGACCGTGGTCGGCACGCGGCGTCGCGCGGCGCACCCGGAAGAGGATGTCGAGCGCAGCCACGACCGCAACGCCGAGCGCGAGGAGCCCTCCGGAGAACCACGCGCTGTGCGGCGTTCCCCACGGGAGAACGTGGCCGCCCGGATTCCACCGGACGAGGACCGCGAGCGCCGCTGCGGCGACGGCGGAGGCGACGAGGACCGCGACGGGGAAGAGGAGCACGCCCGTTCCGAGACCGGCGAGGGTGATCTTGCGGCGGAGGAAGCCGAGCCCGAGGAGGATCGCCGCGGCGACGGCTGCGGCGATCCCTCCGATCCACGACCAGGCGGCGGGAAACGTCACGACCTGCTCCGATCCGACGTTGAAGGCGACGAGATCGGGCTGTACGGGCCCCGGAAGGGCGACGTCGCCGAGGGAGCGGGCGAGAGCGAGAGCCGTGGCGCCGGCGTCCTGCACCGTCCGGGCGTCGGGCAACGTGCCGGCAGCCGGGCCGCCGATGGCGGAAAAGACGAGAGTCGGCGTCCCGGCCGCGGGCCGACCGCCGGCGTCGTTCGGCACGAGGAAGACGGTCGGGTGCGGAACGTGCCGGAGCGTCTCGCGAAGGAGCCAGCCGTTTTCCCGGCTCGACCCGAAGAGGGCCACCGGCCCGCGGTCGGCGAGCCGTTCGAACCGGAGAACGAGCGCCGCGCCTCGCGCGGCGATCGCCCTCTCGTCGAGCGGGCGGGTGGCCGAGAAGAGGACGAGGACGTCGTTCTTCGGCGTCGGCCCGGTCCGGAGCGCCCGGATCGTCTCGAGCATCGTCGCCGCGCCGGCGGCCCCCGGTGCCGAGCCGGCCGGGTCGTAGGTCGACGCGAGGAGGATCGCGCCCGTCGGTTGCGAGCCGGCGAGCCGGGCCACGACGCCCCGGCCCTCCGCGATCGCCGCATCGGAGAAAAGGCCGAGCGCCGCGGCCTGGGCCGCGATGTAAGCCTCGACGCCTCCCGGCGGGACGTTTGCGATCGCCTCGACGTGTCGGAGGGCCCGCGTCGCCGAGAACTCGCCCTCCGGGGCGATCGCCCCGAGAGGAAGGGGAAGAAGAAACGCGCGAAGGCCGAAGAACGCCGTGAGGGCGAGGAGAAGAAGGAGGAGGATCCGCGCTGGCCAGGCCCAGACGCGGTCGACGTCCCTGGCGTCGGCCGTCTGACCGTCGAGCAGGTGAAGTTCCGTCAGGCTCATGGGGATCCTCCCTTCGATCCTTCCCGGGTGCCCGCCGGGCTTCCGCCCCGGCTCCGCGGCCGGCGGATCCGGGCCGTGTCCACCGAGGGGAAGCGCCGCCCGGCGCCCCGGGGCAGCGGCTTGATCGGCTTCTTCCCCGTCAGGAGCTTCAGGAGATCCAGCGTCGTGACGACGCCGGCGACGTGTCCGCCACGCGTCACGAAGAGGCGATGGATCCGGCCCGCGATCATCGTCCGCGCGATCTGATCCACCGGCGTCTCCTCGGGAATCGTGTAGACGGCGGGCGTCATGACGTCCCGGACGCGCCGCCCATGCTCCTCCTCGGCGAGGTCCGCGAGGGTCACGACGCCGACGAGCTTTCCGGCCGCGCTCAGGACCGGAACGCCGGAGATGTCGTTTTCGGCGAGGAACGCCGCAGCCTCCCGGACCGTCCGGTTCTCCCTCACGCTGAGGACGGGCTGCGTCATCACGTCGCGCGCCAGGACGGGGGACATCGGGAAGTCCGGTCTCTTCCGGCGGCTCATCGGCGCGCTCCCGCGGGCACGCGGCCCTCCGCGCCGGGCGGAGGGGGCCGGCGGAGGGCGATGGCGCGTGTGAACCAGGCGGCCCCCGCGCGCGCCGCCGCATCGAGGGCCCCCGGCTCCTCGAAGGCGTGGGACGCGCCCGCGACGATGTAGAGATAGCGGTGCCCGTGAAGGCGTGCCAGCGCCTCCCGGTTCCGCTCGAGAACCCACGGATCGTGCTCGCCGACGATCAGGAGGGTGTCGGCCGTGACCTTCGGCAGGACACGCGCCGCGAGGTCGGGACGGCCCGAACGGACGACGACGGAGTGGACGCCGTCGCCGAGCAGGGCCGCGACCGAAAGGGCCGCGGCGCCGGCCGTTCCGGTGGCGAAGAGTCCGAGGGGAAGGTGCTCCGTCTCCCCGTCGAACGCCGTCCGGTCGATCGCGGCCTTCAGCCGGTCCGTGAGAAACGCGAGATCGAACCGGAGCTCTCCGGTCCGCTGGTCGATCGGCTCCTCCTCGGGCGTGAGAAGGTCGAGAACGAGCGTGCCGAGCCCGGTCTGGTGGAGGACGTGGGCGACGAAGCGCTCGCGCGGGTCGAGACGGCACGTCGCCGCGGGATACGCTACGACGACGAGCCCTTCCGGATGCGGCGGCATGTCCAGATCCGCGGGAAGCACCGCACGGCCGGAACGGATCTCCCAGCTCCGGCTCGATCCGCGTTCCGGGACCAGGCCCACCGCCGGCCTCCTTTTGCCGGGAGGGCGCTCCGACGGGGCGGACGGACCCGCCCGGCATTTTGAAGATGGCACTCCGCGGCCGAAGCGTCGTGATGCCGATGTATCAGCCGGGCTCGGATGCCCCGGTGGTACCGACGCCGAGAACGGCCCGCGGCGGCGCGGCGAGCCCGAGCCTTGCGGCCAGGCGTCGGCGAAGCTCCGGAACGAGGATCGGCTGGTTGAAGAACGAGGCGGCGAGTCCCGCCGTCTCGGCTGCGATGACGAGCTGTCGCGTCGCCTCGAGCACCGCCGGCAGT
Organism: uncultured Acidobacteriota bacterium; assembly: GCA_963801475.1. GTDB lineage: Bacteria > Acidobacteriota > Thermoanaerobaculia > UBA5066 > UBA5066 > DAOMFB01. The sequence goes on from CAWDEX010000002.1 coordinate 828,336, forward strand.
TCTTCGGGGTCCTTCCCGTCGCTCACCACGAGGAGGAGCGGCGCCTGCGCCGCGAGGCGGAAGTCCCGCCTCGCCTGCAGCTCTCCGAGATCGAACCTCGACACGTAGAAGGAGCCGAGACCAGGAAAGAGATCCGGCACCGGAAGGAGCGCCGCGACCTCGGCGTCGCCTGCCGGGGCGCCGGCGCGCCACCGGGAGCCGAGTTCGAAACGATAGGCAGGATCGGCGAAGAGGATCCGGTCTCCTTCCGCGACGAGTCCGGCGACCGCCGCCCGCTCGGCCGCGTCGCGGACGAGCCGGACCGGGACCGGCGCCCCGGCGGCGGCGCGCTCGAGCGCTGAGAGCGCTTCCTCCGGAAGAGGCCGTCCGTCGAAATCAGCGCGTCGCGCCGCATGCGTCAGGACGTCCGGCGGCCGGGCCTCGGTGGCAGAAGTGCTGAAAGTCTCAACGGCACACATGGTCTCGTCCTGTCTCCGGGGCCTGCAACATGCGCGCCGGGCGATTCGCCGTGTTTTTCCGGGAGTTCAAGGGGCTTTTCCGCATCGGAGCGGGAGATTTCCGCATCCCGCCGGCCTGCCTTGCGAGACCGGATCAGCCGCCAAGGTGCTTCACGTTGGAAGCGAGTAGAGGAATCGCTTGATCTTCCGGGTCGGCGTCTTCTCGAACTCCTCGGGCCAGAGGTCGATCCGCGAAACGGCCGCGTACGAGGGGAGGATGGCAGAGAGCAGGCGACGGTTCTCCTCCATCCGGCGGACGAGGTCCGCTTCGCCGATCCGTTCGGCATCCACGCGTTCGAGGTCCGGGTAGACGAGCGCGACCAGGCGGCCCCCCTTCTCGAGGACGAGCGACTCGCCGACGAAGGGGAGGGCATTCAGCTTCGCCTCGATCTCCTCCGGGTAGATGTTCTGTCCCGACGGGCCGAGGAGCACCGTCTTCGTCCGCCCCTTCAGCGTGAGGAAGCCCCCCTCGTCGAACACGCCGAGATCCCCCGTGTGGAGCCAGCCGTTCGCGTCGATCGCCTCGCGGGTCGCCTCCGGATTCTTGTAGTAGCCGGCCATGACGCTCCGGCCCCGGACGAGGAGTTCGCCCGGCGTCCGCCGGGGATCCGGCGAATCGATCCGGGACTCGAGCGCGTCGATGATCCGGCCGACGCTGCCGCGCCGGTGCTCCGTCCACGCGGCGTAGCTGACGAGCGGGCCGCACTCGGTCATGCCGTAGCCGACCGTCACGGGAAAGCCGATCTCCCGGAGGAAGCTCTCGACCTCCGGGGAGAGCGCCGCGCCGCCGATGACAATCTCGCGGAAGTTGCCCCCGAAGGCCGCCGTCAGCTTTCTCTTGACCTTGGCCCCGATCCGGCGCCTGAGGGCGGGGAACCGCATGAGAATCCGCGTCGTCGGCTTCTCGAGGACGGGTCGGATCTGTTTCCGGTAGATCTTCTCGAGGACCAGGGGCACCGAGAGGATGAGCCGGGGCCTCACGCGACCGAAGACCCGGAGGAGGACCTGCGGAGCCGGGAGCTGGTTCACGAAGGTGATGTGGCACCCCGAGGCGACGGGGAAGAGGAACTCGAAGGCGCAGCCGAAGGCGTGGGCGAGGGGAAGAAAGGAGACGATCGTGTCGCCCGGGACGAGCGGCATGTGTCGCTGTGCGAAGCGGACGTTCACGAGGAGGCTCTCGTGCGGGAGGACGACGCCCTTCGAGAAACCGGTCGTCCCGGACGTGTAGACGACGGCCGCCGTCGCCGTCCCCGGCGCCTCCTCGACGTGCGGCTCGCCGGCCGGTGCCGCGAGGGCGGCCTCGGCGGCCCGGGCCGTCCGGTCGCGGTCGGCGAAGAGGACGCGGAGATCCTCCAGGACGAACGCGGCGGAGAGCCCCGACATCCGCTCCGGCTCGAGGGAGGCTGCAAGCGAGTCCTGCACAAAGAGGATCACGGCGTCGGAGTGGTGGACGATGTGGTGGACGTCGTCGCGCTTGAAGTCGGGAAGGATCGGGACGATCACGGCGCCGTACGTGATCGTGGCGAGGTAGACCGTCGCCCACGACGAGGAGTTGCGCCCGAAGAGCGCGACCTTGTCCCCGCGGCCGACGTGACAGGCCTCGAAGAGGGCGTGCAGCCGGGCGATGCGACCCGCCACCTCGGCGTAGGTCATCGTCCCCCCGCCGTCGTCGGTGAAGGCGGGGCGGGCGCGGTTCGCCTTCAGGGACGCGGCGAGAAGCCCGACGAGGGTGTCGCTCACGGCGTCACGTCGGGTAAGCAGCGAGCGCCGCCTCGACGACGCGCCGGGAGAGGGCGTGATAGCGGGGCCGCGCGGCGGCGTAGATCTCGCGCGCGAGAGCCCGCGTCCGGGGATGGCCCCCCAGCGCCTTGAAGAGGGGGCGGAGGTACTTCATCCGCCCGACGGAGACGAGCACGTCGCGGATCCGCCCGAAAGCGGGTTCCCAGTCCGAGGCGGCCGCGATCGTCAGCCCCTCGACGAGGAGCTCGTGGTTCCCCTGTCCGAGGAAGCCGAAGAGGGACTCCAGCCCGGCACAGGCCGCTCCGGGGAGAGGGCGCGGCACGTGCTGGAGGTAGACGAGCGTCTCGGACGGCGTCCAGCGGCCGACGGCCGCGGGATCGGGACGCGTCCCGTCGGCGAAGCGTGCGGCCAGGCCGGTCAGTTCCTCGAGGCGTGTCGACCGGAAGACGGGGGCGTTCGACGGCATTCCCGTTGCCGAGAGCCACTCCCCCGCGCGGACGGAGGCGGAGAGTCCCGGCAGCCTCTCGTCGAGGAAGGCGAGGAACGCCTCGGAGGTGATCGACGTGAAGCGAAAGCGGTCGATGTACTCGGCGACGAACCGGTCGAACTGCTCCCGGCCTGCGGCCCGCTCGAGGAGGGCGAAGAAGCGGGAGCCCTTCTCGTACGGGATCGAGGAGAAAGCGTCGTCGGGATCGACACCGTTGAGATCCGTCCGGAGCTTCGTCAGCGGCGAGTCGACGCCGAAGCGCTCGAAGGCGAGCTTCAGGGCCGTCTCGCCGATCGCCCACGAGAGGACCGCCACCTCCTCGCCGTGGAGCGCCTCGAGAATCCGCCGCTCGGCCCACGTCGTCGCCCCTTCGTTGAGCCAGAAGTGCTCCATCGTGGCGTTCGTGACGAGGTTCCCCGTCCACGAGTGCGCCAGCTCGTGCGCCACGACGTCGACGAGCGCACGGTCGCCGGTGATCACCGTCGGCGTCAGGAAGGTCATCCGCGGGTTCTCCATGCCGCCGTAGGGGAACGATGGCGGCAGGACGAGGAGGTCGTACCGCTCCCACGGATAGGGCCCGAAGAGACGCTCGGCGGTCCGGATCATCTCCTCGACGCCGGCGAACTCCCGGGCCGCCCGCTCCACGATCTCGGGCTCGGCGTGCACCCGGGCGCGGGGCGACAGGTCCCGCGCGGCAAGGCGGCCGGCCGCCAGGGCGAAGAGGTACGACGGGATCGGCTGCGGCATCTCGAAGAGAAAGGTCCGCGTCCCCGGGCGCGGTCCGGGGCGGTCGCCCGCCGGCCCCGCCGACATGACGGCCGAGAGAGGCTCCGGAACGGTGAGCGCCGCGCCATAGGTCACGCGGATGGCCGGCGTGTCCTGCAGGGGGATCAAGGTGCGGGCGTGGATCGCCTGGCACTGGCTGTAGAGGAAGGGGTGCGCGTCCCCCGCCGTCTGCGCGGGGTCGAGCCACTGGAGGGCGACGGCCTCCGGCGACGTCTCGTAGCGGATCGCGACCCGCCGGGTTCCGGGTGGCAGGGTGAGCCGGAGGCGCCGGCCGAGTATCGGCTCCTCGTCGGCGAGCTCGAAGGGAACGGCCGTGCCGCCCTCGGTGACGACGGTGCGGATCGCGAGCCCCTTCGTGTCGAGGTCGAGCGGGCCGACGCCGGGGCCGGCGAGCGTCAGTATGGCCTCGCCCGAAAGGACGCGGCGGTCGAAGTCGAGGTCGACGTCGAGGTCGAGGCGGCGGACGCGCGGCTGCGCGTCGTCGGCGCAGGAATGTGGATCGATTCGGCTCATGATGCGGCGATTCTCCTCCGGCTCTCAGCGGTCGTCCCGGTCGATCGTGAGGAAATGGGTCGCACAGGAGATGCAGGGGTCGTAGTTGCGCACGACCTGCTCGCAGAGGAGGGTCAACGCCTTCGTGTCGTACTCGAGGTTCGCCGCCGCGAAGCCGGCGAGGTCCTCCTCGATCGCTTTCAGGTTCTGGGACGTCGGCGGGACGATCTTGGCCTGCCGGATCAGCCCCTCGCCGTCGAGCCGGTAGCGGTGGTAGAGGAGGCCCCGCGGCGCTTCGGTGGCGGCGCAGCCGCTTCCGGGGGACGGCGCGACGGGAACGGACGGGGCGGACGGAGGCTCGTAGCGGGCGATCAGCCGGAGCGCCTCGTCGCAGGCGTAGACCGTCTCGACCGCCCGGACGACGATGCTTCGGAAGGGGTTGCGGCAGCTCGTCCCGAGCCCGGCCTCCCGGGCGGCCTTCTGCGCGAGGGGGGAGAGCCGGTCGAAGTTGAGGCTGTAGCGAGCGAGCGGGCCGACGAGATAGTGGCCCTCCCCTCGGAGCGCCGAGTGCAGGGCGTTCGAATGGGGGACGTGCTCCTCGAAGAAGTGGCCCTCGTAGGCGGAGGCGGGAATGTCGAGCCCGGAGGTGGAGACGATGCGCCCCTCGTTCATCGGGTACTCGTCGGGATGCCGGAGGGCCACGAGGGGAAGGTCGCGGTCGAACTCGGGGAAGGGGAAGGTCGCCACGAGCCTCACGAGCGCGAGCGCCAGCTCCCGCGCCTCCGTAAGGACGGGGACGAGCCCGCCGAGGGCCTCGCGGGAGGGGAGCCGCCAGAAGCCGCCGACCTTCACGTTGACGGGGTGGATCTCGCGGCCGCCGACGAGCGCCACGAGGGCGTTCCCCGCCTTCTTCAGCCGGAGGGCGTCCGTCACGACGCCGGGGTGGTCCTTCGCCATGTGCAGGGCGCTCTCGTAGCCGAGGAAGTCCGGGGCGTGCAGCATCGCGACGTGGAGGGCATGACTCTCGATCCATTCGCCGCAGTAAAGGAGCCGGCGCAGGTCGCGGAGCGCGCCGTCGACCGTGATGCCGCAGAGGCTCTCCATGGCGTGGACGGCGCTCATCTGATAGGCGACGGGGCAGATGCCGCAGATGCGTGCCGTCAGGTCGGGCGCCTCGGTGAAATGGCGGCCGCGCAGGAAGGCCTCGAAGAAACGGGGCGGCTCGAAGACGTTCAGCAGGGCGGCCGTCACCCGGCCCTTCCGGATCTTCACGGAGAGCCCCGCTTCGCCCTCCACGCGGGCGAGGGCCTCGACGGTGATCGTCCTAGGCGGACGGGCGCTCATGGGCCTCGCTCGCTCTCCGGAACGGCTCGGCGGCCGCGTTGAAGGTCCGGTAGATCCGGACGAGATCGGGGTCGGAAAGGCCGGCCGCCTGAAGGACGGGGACGAGGGCGGCCGTGGCCGGCGCCCGGACGGGGCCGAAGCAGCCGAAGCAGCCGCGGCCGTACGCGGGGCAGAGGGCGCCACAGCCGGTCAGCGTCACGGGGCCGAGGCAGGGAAGCCCCGCCGCGACGGCAACGCAGACGACGCCGCGCCGCTTGCAGTCGAGGCAGACGCTGTGCGTCGGAAAAACGGGCCGGCGTCCCTGGAGGATCGCCGCCACGGTGCCGAGGAGCTGCTCCTTGCTGACGGGGCAGCCCGGAAGCTCGAAGTCGACGCGCACGTGGTTCGCGATGGGCGTCGACGTCCGGAGCGTCTGGATGGCGTCCGGCGTGGCGTAGACCGTGGGCACCCACGCCGCCACGTCGGCGAAGTTGCGGAGAGCCTGGAGGCCGCCCGCGGTCGCGCAGGCGCCGATCGACACGAGGAGCTTCGAGCTGCGCCGGATCTCGTGGATCCGCTCGGCGTCGTGCGGCGTGGTGATCGACCCCTCGACGAGCGAGAGGTCGTAGGGCCCCGGCGAGACGGCCCGCGAGGCCTCGAGGAAGTTGGCGATCTCCACGGCGCCCGCGACGGCGAGAAGCTCGTCCTCGCAATCCAGGATCGAGAGCTGGCAACCGTCACACGAGGCGAATTTCCAGACGGCGAGCTTCGGCTTCGCGCCCCTTCGTCGCGCCATCTCACACCTCCCGGATGGCGAGCCACGGCGCGACCCGCTCCCACGGGAAGACCGGGCCGTCGCGGCAGACGAAGAGCGGTCCCATCTGGCAGTGGCCGCAGAGGCCGACGCCGCACTTCATGTTCCGCTCGAGCGAGACCCAGAGGCGCGAAGGGGGAACGCCCCGGCGCTCCAGCTCGAGAAGGGCGAAATTCATCATGATCTCGGGGCCGCAGATGAAGGCGGCCGTCTTGAGCGGCGTAAACGGCGCCTGCGGGATCAGGGACGTCACGACGCCGACGAGGCCGTGCCAGTCGGGCGCCGCGCGGTCGAAGATGACTTCGACGTCGACGTCGAACCGCCCGCGCCACGCGGCGAGCTCGTTGACGAAGAGGAGGTCGCCGGGCGTCCGTGCCCCGACGAGAAGGACGATCCGCCCGAACCGGGCCCGCTCCGAGAGAAGGGCGTAGAGCGCCGGGCGGAGCGGCGCCAGGCCGATTCCCCCGGCCACGAGGACGACGTCGCCCCCCGCGACCTCGTCGACGGGCCACGCGGTGCCGAACGGGCCGCGCACGCCGACGGTGTCCCCCTTGCCCAGGCGGTGGAGTTCCTGCGTGACGGGCCCGACGGCCCGGATCGTATGGACGATCTCGCGGACCTCTCCCGGCGGCCCGGAGAGCGAGATGGGGACCTCGCCCACCCCGAAGCCCCAGAGCATGTTGAACTGCCCGGGGCGGAACGCGAACGGGGGCGCCCCGGCCGGAAGCGCGAGAACGAGCGTGAACGTGTCGCGGGTCTCGGGCGTGACGCGCCGGATCCGGAACGGGACGGGCGTGAGGGCGCCCGCCCGGGCCGCGTCGGCGTGCCGGAGGGCGTCAGGCATTGGTCCCGTAGAGATCGATGAGCTGCAGGCTCGCGGCCTCGAGCCGCTGGGTCATGAGCTGGACGAAGCGGGTCATCATCTCGTAGCCGAGTTCGTGGTCGCTCTCGAACTTCCCGCGGAGGCATCGCCCGTCGAGCACCAGCGCGCGCGTGTCGGTCAGGGCCCGGGCGTCGAAGTGCCACTTGTAGGGAGGCACGAGCCACGACCAGCCGAGGACTTCGTTGTCCCCCACGGTCAGGAGCGTCACCTCGCCCCGCCCGGGGCCGTGAACCTGCAGCGCGAGGCGTCCCTTCCGGACGATGAAGAACCGGTCCGCCGCCTCCCCCTGGCGGGCGGCGAACTCTCCGGGCGCGAAGTGGACGTTGGCGGCGCACCCGACGATCAGCTCGAGGTGCTCCGGCTTCAAGCCGTCGAAGAGCGGGATCGTGGCGAGGATCGGCCTAAGCGTCTCGGTCACGGTGTGTCTCCTGGGGATGCCCGGACCGTCGGAGCGCCTGCACCTCTTCGGTGAGGTCGATGCCTGCCGGACACCACGTGATGCAGCGACCGCAGCCGACACAGCCGGACACGCCGAACTGCTCCGTCCAGGTCGCGAGCTTGTGCGTGAGCCACTGGCGGTAGCGCGCCCGGATCGAGGGCCGGACGCTTCCGCCGTGGATGTAGGAGAAATCCGGGGCGAAGCACGAGTCCCAGCGCCGGGTCCGCACCGCCTCCGTCCCCGTGAGGTCGGTGGCGTCCTCGACCGTCGTGCAGAAGCAGGTCGGGCAGACCATCGTGCAGTTTCCGCAGGCGAGGCAGCGGCGCGCCACGTCGTCCCAGCGGGGATGCTCGTAGCTCCGGCGGAGCAGCTCCGGAAGCCCTTCGGCGTCGAGCCGGCGCGTCTGGCCGCGCACGGCCCCGTCGGCGGCGCGCTCCGCCGCGGCGCGGTCGGACTCGGTCGGCGCGTCGTGCGCCACCTCGGCGAGGATCTCGGCGCCGCGCGCGCTGCCGGCCTCGGCGAGAAGGCGCAGCGCACTGCCGCCGTCGAGCTCCGTCAGGCGGATGTCGAAAGCCCCCTCCGGGCGCGGCCCGGTTCCGACCGACGCGCAGAAGCACGTTCCGCCGGAGCGCGTGCAGGTCACGGCCACGAGGAAAGCGCCGTCCCGGCGCGCGGCGTAGGCCGGGTCCGCGTGGGGGCCCCCGAGGAAGACGCGGTCCTGGACGCGGAGCGCGGCGAGGTCGCAGCCGCGGAGGCCGAACAGGGCCAGGGGCCGTGCGGGTGAATCGGCCCCGTCACCGGTGAAGGAGCGCCCGTCGCGCCGGGCCCGGAAGAGCGTCAGCGCCGGAAGATGGAGCACGCGCTTGAAGGAGTCGGGGCCGCTGCAGACGGCGAAGACCCGGTCCTTCCCGGCGGGAACGAGGCGGTACCGCCCGGGCTCCTGCGTGTCAACCACGTCCCGCGGTAGATCGGCGGCGGTCGCGAGCTCGCCGAGGACGATGGCCCCGTCCCGGAGAGCGGGCCCGAGGACAGTCCAGCCACGCCGTCTCAGGGCCGCGACGAGATCGTCGAGCGCCGGGACGGCGAGCGTGACCGCATCGCCGGGACGGAGACGGGCGTCCGGCATTCCACGGGCAAGATGCGCCTTCCCCTCCGCGAGGTGAATGGGACCTATGGATCAGGTGGCGTCGCGCCCGGTCACGGAGAGACCATGAGCGCGGCGGCGCCGGCCGCGGCCAGGATGCCGAGGCCGGCCAGGGCGACGCGGCGGAAGGAGCCCCGTCCGAGGACGGCCGCCACGGCGAGCTTGAAGAGCGTGTTCGAGAGCGCGCCGATGCCGAGGGCGCGTGCCGCCACGGGGACGAGCGACGCGTCGCGCCCGAGCGCCGTCATCGAGAACGTGAGGGCGTCGGCGTCCGTCAGGCCGACGAGCGCCGCGGAGATGAAGACGCCCTCCGCGCCGAACCGCGGCTCGACCCAGTGCATCAGGTAGAGAACGGCCTGGAACGCGAGGGCCATCGTCACCGCCGAGACGAAGCGAAGCGGGTTCGAGGGCTCGGGGGCCGCGACCGGAGCGCTCGTGAAACGGCGGAAGAAGACGAGCAGGAGGACGACGCCCACGACGAGCGGCGGCAGGACAAACCGAAGCGCGGCCGTGGCCACGTCGGGGTTCAGCGCCGTACAGAGGACGAGAAGGCGAAGGTAGAGGACGGTGCAGGCCGCGAGGACGCCGAGGGCGAGGACGCCGCCGAGAGGCGGGCTCTTCACGCTCTCGCGCGAGAAGTTCAATGTGACGGCCGTCGAGGAGATGAGGCCGCCGAGGAGGCCGGAGACGCCGTAGCCCTTCGCCGGCCCGGCGACGCGCAGCGCGATGAAGCTCGCGAAGGAGAGCCCGGAGAAGACGAGGACGAGGGACCAGATCTGGCGCGGCTTCACGCCGGGATCCGGGCCGAAAGGCCCCTCGGGAAGGAGCGGGAGAATGACGAGGGCGAGGACCGCGAAGCGCATCCCCGCCACCAGTTCGTCCGAGCGGATCCGGTAGACGAGGTCGTGGATCCGGCTCTTCTCGAGAAGGACGAAGGCCGTCGCGACGGAGAGACCCGAGGCGAGGGCCAGCCAGCCGAAGCCCGCGAAGGCTCCGGCGCCGACGACGACGAGCGCCGCCACCTCGGTCGTCGCGTCCACGTCCCCGCTCCGCGCCGAGTGCGCGTAGGCGACGACGACGAGCCCGGCCGTCCCGGCCGCGAGCGCGAAGGCCGCGCCGGCGAATCCCGCCTGCGAGAGCTGGGCGGCGAGGGCGCCGAGGACGCCGAGGAGGAGGAACGTCCGGACCCCCGCGAGGCGCGGCGGGCGCTCGCGCATCTTGACGGTCCACTCCCGTTCCACGCCGACGGCGAGTCCCGCGAGGGCCGCGACGGCGAGGCGGAGGGCCATTTCGGAGAGGGGAACGGGCGGCATCGAACCGGTCCGATTCAGGATCCGGGCCAGAGAGGGTGCGCCTCCGGGACGGGCGGGATCGGGAAAATGCCGGGCGCGGCGGGGAAAAGTCCGCGCGTCAGCGGCCGGGGACCGGTTCGGGCTTCTCGAGGCCGAACTTGTCGATCCGGTAGCGGATCTGGTCGCGATTCAGGTGGAGGAGCCGTGCCGCCTGCGTCTGGTTCCCGCCCGTCCGCCGGAGGGCCTGCACGACCAGATCGCGTTCGACCTGCTCCAGGTCGACGCCTCCGGGCGGAAGGCGGAAGCCGTCCGCTCCCGAGCCGGCGACGCCGCCGAGCGGGAAGTCGTCGGGAACGAGCCGCTCGCCCTCGGCGAGGAGGACGGCACGCTCCACGGCGTTCTTCAGCTCGCGGACGTTGCCGGGCCAGCCGTGGGCCTCGAGGCGGCGCACGGCGTCGGCCGTCAGGCCCCAGACCCCCTTCTTGAACTCACGGGCGAACTGCGCGACGAAGTGCGACGCGAGAACGGCCACGTCCCCCGTCCGCTCGCGGAGCGGCGGGAGCGTCACGGGCAGGACGCGGAGCCGGTAATAAAGGTCCTCGCGGAAGCGACCTGACTGGACCGCCTCCTCGAGGTTCCGGTTCGTGGCCGCCACGACGCGGACGTCGACGCGGAGGTCCGTCGTCCCGCCGACGCGCCGGAAGGTTTTTTCCTCGAGAAAGCGGAGGAGCTTGGCCTGCAAGGCGGGCGTCATCTCGCCGATCTCGTCGAGGAAGACGGTGCCGCCATCCGCCTGCTCGAGGAGACCCGGCTTCTGGTGCTTCGCGTCGGTGAAGGCGCCGCGCTCGTGGCCGAAGAGTTCGCTCTCGAGAAGCGACTCCGGAAGCGCCGAGCAGGTGATGTTCTGGAACACGCCGTCGGCCCGGTTGCTCTCGTAGTGAATCACCTTCGCGGCGAGGTCCTTGCCGGTCCCGCTCTCTCCGGTCAGCAAGACGGTGGAGGCGGGCGAGACGGCGATCTTCCGGAGGAGCTCCTTGGCCGCGCGCATGGCCGGCGATTCCCCGATGATCCGGTCGAAGGAGAAGCCCGCCGACTCCTTCGCCTTCAGGCTCTTCACCTCGCGGCGGAGGCGCGTCGTCTCGAGCGCCTTGCCCACGTGGAGCAGGAGCTCGTCGAGGTCGATCGGCTTGTTCAGGTAGTGCCAGGCGCCGCGCTTCATCGCTTCCACGGCGTTCTCGACGGTGGCCAGGGCGGTGATCAGGATGACGAGCGTGTCGGGGTGGCGCTCGCGGAGCCGCCGGAGCACCTCGAGACCGTCGAGGTCGGGGAGCTTGAAGTCGAGCAGGACGAGGTCGGCCCCCTCCTCGGCGAGGAGAAGCGCCTCGGTCCCGGTCTCGGCCTCGACCACGGCATAGCCCGCCTCCTCGAGCCGCTCGCGGAGGGTCCACCGGATCAGCTTCTCGTCGTCGACGACGAGGATGCGGGAGCGGGCCACGCGGCCATTATCCCGTGCCGGGGGACGGCCGCCCGGCCCAGCCGACGAGCTCGTCGAGATCGAACGGCTTTTCGAGGAGCGGCCACCCGCCGGCGCGCGGGGCGATGGCCTCCGGCCGTTCGGCCGACGCCATCAGAACGAGACGACATTCAGGGTGGGCCGCCGAGAGCTTCGCAGCCAGCGCCGCGCCGTCGACGTCGGGCAGGGAGACGGCGACGAGCGCCAGGTTCACGGCACGCCCGGCCGCGGCCGAGAGGCCGGCGAAGCCCGAATCGGCCTCCAGGACCTCCCACCCCGCGGTCGTGAACTTCTCCCGGAGAGACCACCGGAGGAGCGGATCGTCCTCGACCACGAGGAGCGCCGGTTTCGACGGGGGGGTGTCTCCGGGCATCGGGCAAGCCTTCTCCGGCAGCTCCCGTGCAGTTTTCGTACCGGGACGGTTAGGATGGCCCCGCCCCCCGTGAGCGACCTGAAGCCCGGCCCCGACTCCGCGCCCCGCTCGGCGGCCGCCGGCATCCTCGGCGTCGTCGCGATGGCGGCGGTCTTCGTGGTCGACCTCGTGACGCCCCTCGGCTACCTGGACGGGATCCTCTACATGATCCCCGTTCTGATGGGCCTCTGGGTTCCGGGGGCTCGCTACGCCCTGTCGGCGGCGTCCGCCGCGACGATCCTGATCGTCATCGACATGACGCTCTCCACACGCGCCGCCCTGCCGATGGGCGTCGTCATCGTCGACCGTCTCGGCGCCATCGGGATCCTCTGGGGTCTCGCGACCGCCATCGCCTGGCGCAAGCGGCGCGACGCGGCGATCGAGCACCTCTCGGCCATCGTCGAGTCGTCCGACGACGCCATCCTCGGGACGACGCTCGACGGCGTCGTGAGCAGCTTCAACGCGGGGGCCGAGCGCCTCTTCCGCATTCCGGCCGCGGACGTCATCGGGCGGCGGGTCGAGGACCTTCTCCCGCACGCGGCCCGGGAGGCGGAGAGCCTGCTCGCGCGGATCCGCGACGGCGAGACCCTCGAGCACGTCGAGGTGCGGCGCCTCCGGCGCGACGGAAGCGAGATCTGGGTTTCACTCAGGGTCTCGCCCGTCCGGGACCACGACGGACGGGTCACGGGCGCCTCCACGATCGCGCACGACATCTCCCGGCGGAAGGCGGCCGAGGAGCGGCTCGCCCTGGTCCTCCGGAATGCGCCGGTCCTCCTGCTTCGCCTGGACGCCGAGGGCCGGATCACCTTTGCCGAGGGGCAGCCGCTCGCGGCGCTGGGGACGGCCGCGGGCGATCTGGCGGGAAAGCCGGTGGTCGCCCTCTTCGGTCAGGAGGAATGGGTCGTCGAACAGACGCGGCGCGTCCTTCTCGGCGAAGGGTTCACGGCGGGGGGGAAGGCCGCAGGGCGCTGGTGGGAGAACCACTACGTGCCGCTCCACGGGCCCGGCGGCGAGGTGACGGGCGCCGTGGCCGTCTCGATCGACGTGACCGAGCGGAAGGAGGCCGAGGAGAAACTCGTCCGGCAGGAGGCCCTCGCCCGTCTCGGCACGATGGCCGCCGTCGTCGCGCACGAGGTGAAGAACCCTCTCGCCGGCATCGGCGGGGCGATCCAGGTTCTCCGCGACCGTCTTCCGGCCCAGGCCCCGGACCGCGAGATCCTCACGGAGATCCTCGGACGGCTGAAGGGGCTGAACGCCCTCGTCCAGGACCTCCTCGATTTCGCCCGGCCCCGCGCGCCGCGCTTCGCGCGGATTGCCCTCGGGACGACGCTCCGGGAGACCGCGGCACTCCTCGCGGCGGACCCGGCCTTCTCCGGTCTCCTCGTGGAGATCGAAGGCCCCGACGTGACACTCGTCGGAGACGAGGACTTCCTCCGCGACGTCTTCCACAACCTCCTGCTCAACGGGGCGCAGGCGGCGGGGGGGAAGGGGCCGCTCCGGGTGACGATCGAGGAGGGACGCGAGCGCTGCCGCGTCACCGTGCGCGACCCGGGGCCCGGCATCCCGGCCGATATCGCCGACAAGGTCTTCGAGCCCTTCTTCACGACGAAGCACCGGGGAACGGGACTCGGGCTCTCGATCGCGCGGCGCCTCGTCGAGGCGCATGGCGGGACCCTGACGCTCGCGTCACCGGCCGGAGGCGGCACCGCCGCGGTGGTCGAACTGCCGGTCGCCGGACCCTAGGCGATCGCGACCTGTGACATGGCCCCGGTGCCGACGGCCGCCGGGATCCCGGGACGAGAGGGGCCGCTGACCCAGGCGCGCCGGTAGGCGAGAGAGACCGCCTCGAGCTTCGAGTGGACGTCCAGCTTCGCCAGGATGTTCTGGACGTGGTTCCGGACGGTCACCGAGCTGATGTGGAGCTCGCGCGCCACTTCCTTGTTCTGCAGGCCCGTGGCGATGAGCTCGAGGATCTGCCGCTCCCGGCAGGTCAGGGGAGGACGATCCGGGACGGCGAGCCGGAGGGGAACGGGGGCGGCGAAGGAACGCAAGGAGGAGGAGTTTGCGGGCTGGGCCGCCGATGGCAGTGTCTGCTCGTCGAGGGCCTGAAGGATGTGGACCACGGTATAGAGGTGGCTGCGCCGTCCCGGGATCATCAACAGGGTGACGTTCATGCCGCGGAGACCGTGGACGAACAGGTCCCGTTCCCGGAAGACCCGGTGCGCCCTGCGCCCGAGAACCTCGTCCGGCTCCCGGTTGAGAAGGCGGGCGGCGCCGCGGTTCCAGAAGACGATCCGGTCGTCCTGATCGGTTGCGAATGCGGGCGGGTTGCCGTCAGCCAGAGCTCGAAGGACTTCCCGCCGGTCGGTCACGTCGTAGGTCTCCGGGATCATTGGTGTCAGACCTCCCTTCGCCTTTGGCAGAAGCAGGGGCAAACCCGATGCCAACGCATCAGGCTGTCCCGGTGCCTTTCGGGAGCAGGAAAGCGCGCAAAATCCCTGACCGTGTGGGGTTTTTCCCACGGTTGAGACATCTGCATCACGGTTCCGGGAAGAACGGGGACGTAACGTACCGGTGTGGTTTCTCTCCCCTTCGGACCGTCGCTTCCGCAGAGGCTGACCCGCCACGAGGCCATCGAGACCCTCCGCCGACACCTGATGAGCCTCACCGACGACCAGCACTCCATCTGTCAGGTGGCCGGTGAGCACGGGATCTTCTGCGGCGGGTTCCGCCGCTTTCCGGACGTGGAGTTCCAGGAGCGGTTCCACGGCCTCGTGTCGCGTCGGGAGGGCCTCACGCGCTCCCAGCAGGAATACCTGGCGAACACGTGGCAGCTGGCCCGACAGATCCTCCAGAACGTCGGGCTGGCCTGCGACGCGCAGACCCAGGCGCACGACACCTGCGGCGGCTGGGACGACTTCTCGAACGAGGATCTGGCACGTTTTCTCCGGGAGCTCCTGGCCGCCGACGTGACGGTCGTCCCCGACCGGGAGCCGGCTGCGGTCGGCTGAAGACGCGGCGCGCCCGAGGAGTACGATCGCGCGGGGCGCGCGTTCGGCGCGTCGGGAGAGACGCTTGCTGAAACCGGTCGAGCTGGAAATCGAGCTGTTCTGCCGCGGCATGCGGGTCGACCCGTCCGCGCATGTCGAGGAGGCCGCCCGGCGGATCGCCCGGACCCGCGCCGGCCTAGGCTCGGGCCTCGAGCTCGTCCTGCCGTCACCGAAGAAGAAGATCTGGGTCAACGTTCCGGTCGTCGAGAGCTTCGCCGAGTCCTCGCCGTTTCTTTTGACCCGGACGAACGGCGGCTGGGCCGTCGCTGACGATCGCGACGGGACGCACTACCCCGTGGAGGTCCCGCCCGAGCCCGACTGGTACTCGTGGAACACGACGGCCGGCACGCCGATGAGCCGCGTCGGCGTCCTGCAGGGGACCTATCTCGGCATCTACGTCTCGAACGCCTGCCTCTACTGGTCGATCCCGGCTCAGCCCGCCTGCCGGTTCTGCACCACGGGGCGGAACGTCGGCGAGGCGGAGGAGTCGCGCAAGAAGGTCGAGGACGTGGTCGAGACGGCCCTGGCGGCGCGCGACCACTCCGGCTCCATCTTCACGCACCTCAATACGGGCTATCACTTCGAGGACAAGGAAAGCCTCGAGGCACTGCACGGCCTCCGGCAATGCGAGCCGTTCGTCCGCGCCATCCGCCAGCGCGTGGGCGGCTTCATCGGCGTCCAGGCCGTCCCGGTGCCGAAGAAGATGTATCACGAGTACGACGACCTCATCGAGGCCGGCGTCGACCACTTCTCCTTCTGCTACGAGTTCGAGGACCCGGAGGTCTTCGCGAGGATCTGCCCGGGCAAGGCGCAGACGCTCGGCCAGAAGGCCTTCTTCGACGCGATGGAGTACACCTCGAGGCGGCTCGGGGCGGGGAAGACGTCGGGCGAGATCATCGCCGGACCCGAGCCGGTCGAAGCGACGAAGCGCGGCATCGACCGGATCGTCGCGGCCGGCGCTTTCCCCACCGTCTGCATCTTCCGCCCGACCGTCGGCAGCGAGATGGAGAACGTTCCGCCGCCGGAGCCGGAGGCGATGAAGGAAGTCTTCGCCCATCTCTGGGAAGCGGTCAGGAAGGCGGGGCTTCCCGTCGGCGTCTTTCCGGAGATCCAGGTCTCCCTCGTCGTCCAGCCGGAGGAGACGGCCGAGCTTGCGCCGCCTTCGCTCTCCACGACGCTCTACCAGGCGAAGCTCGCCGCCATCCGGACCCTCGCTCGCCCCTACATCTGGTGGAAGCGGCGCCCGCGGGCGGCCTAAGACCTCGGGCCGACACCGCACCCGCCTTTTCGTCGCGCCGCGGCCGACCACCGGGACCTCCGCCGGCTTCCGGGGCCGTCTGGTGCAAAGGCCTCATAGGCCTTGAAAAGCCGGTCCTACATGATTTGCGTCATAGCGCCCGGCAGTAGCGCGACAAATGCTCCATGTCGGAGGCTTTGATGGAGATCCCTTCCGGCGGGAGGGTGCGGATTCCGGTCCGGCTTCCCGACCTCCTCCACTGGAAGAACCAGGTCAAGTGCCAGGCGGGCTGCCCCGTCTCGACGGACGCGGGGCGGTACGTCCAGCTGATCGCCGAAGGGCGCGACGAAGAGGCGTTTCTCGTCGCCCGCGCGCCGAACCCGCTCGCCTCCGTCTGCGGCCGCGTCTGCGCCGCGCCGTGCGAGGACGCCTGTCGCCGCGGTTCGATCGACGCGCCCATCTCCATCCGCGCCCTGAAGCGCTTCGTGACGGAGAAATACGGCGTCGAGTCGATCCATCCCGACACGCAGGACCGGCTCCGGAGCGAACTCGTCTCGGAAGGGAACCGGTACGCCGGACATCTTCCGGTGTTCCGCGCCGACGGCCGCCGGGCGGGGAGGAGGAAAGTCGCCGTCGTCGGCTCGGGCCCTGCCGGGCTCGCGGCCGCGCACGATCTCGCCCTCCTCGGCTACGCGGTCACCCTGTTCGAGGCGACCGAGGAGCCGGGGGGCGCCCTGCGCTTCGGCATTCCCGAGTACCGCCTGTCGCGGACGCTTCTCCGCGAGGAGATCAACAAGATCGCCTCCCTCGGAGTCGATCTCCGCCTCTCAACGCCGCTCACACCGGCGTTCGGCCTGGCGGCGCTCCGGGCCGACGGCTACGAAGCCGTCTTTCTCTCCGTCGGCGTGACGAAGGGACGGGACCTCCAGCTGCCGGGCGTCGAGCTTCCCGGCGTCGTGAAGGCCGTGGACTACCTCCTGAACGTCAACCGCGGTCACCGGCTCGACCTCGGCCGGAAGGTCGTCATCATCGGAGGCGGGTTCGTCGCCTTCGACGCCGCCCGGACCGCGCTCCGCCTCTCGCGCGAGGAGGAGATCGACGCCCTCGAGCGGGGCGAGACGGGCGCCGTGAAGGAGGCCCTCGACTCGGCGCGCGCGGCCCTCCGCGGCGGCGCGGCCGAGCTGACGATCGTCTCTCTCGAGAATTTCGAGGAGATGCCGGTCCTCCGGACGACGCAAGGGCACGAGGAGTTCGAGGAAGCGCGGAAGGAAGGGATCCGCTTCCTCCCGCGCCGCGGCCCCAAGCAGTTTCTCGGGGACGGCCAGCTCGCGGCCGTGGAGCTGAAGAAGGTCCTCTCGGTCTTTGACGAGAACGGCCGCTTCGCGCCGAGGTACGACGAGGACGACGTCGCGACGGTCGAGGCGACGGCGTGCGTCCTCGCCATCGGCCAGCGGGCGGACCTCTCCTTCCTCGCCCCCGGGGACGGCGTCGTCCTGACGCCCGGCGGCACGGTGAAGACCGACCCCGAGACGATGGCCACGTCGGCGCCGGGGGTCTACGCCGGGGGCGACGTGGCGTTCGGCCCGCGGAACCTGATCGAAGCGGTCGCGAACGGAAAGCGGGCCGCGCGCTCGATCCACGAGTACCTCGCGAAGGACCAGGCGCGGATCGAGGCGCACGTCGAGATCGAGAAGATCCCGACCCGCGACTACCGGATGATCACGGGCTTCGAGCTCTGGGACCGCGAGGCGCCCCCCACGCTCGACCTGGGCCGCCGGACCGGCATCGCCGAGGTCGAGACGGGCTACGACGAGGCGGACGCGCGCACGCAGGGGGGGCGCTGCCTCGTCTGCCACGTCCAGACGATCTACGACCCGGAGAAGTGCGTCCTCTGCAGCCGCTGCGTCGACGTCTGCCCCGAGTACTGCCTCGCCATCGTCCCCTTCGAGGCACTCGATCTTCCTGAAGAGCAGCGAGCGGAGCTGGAGCGCCGGGCAGAGGGAATCGGCCTGCCCCTTTCCGCGATGGTCAAGGACGACGAGAAGTGCATCCGGTGCGGGCTCTGCGCCATCCGCTGCCCGACCGACGCCATGACCATGGAGAAGTTCACGATCACGGAGCGGTTCGCGGCCGCGAGCCCTGCGGGTGAGGTGAAGGGATGACGGACGAAAAAGACGCCGGCGGCCGGCGCGACTTCCTCTACAAGCTCGGGATCGGCGCGGGCATCGTCGCCCTCGTCGGGCAGACGGGGGCCTCGCTCCGCTCGCTCGTTCCCGAACGTCTCCTACGACGCGCCGACGACGGTGAAGCTCGGCCCGCCGAAGGACTTCCCGGACGGGATGAAGTTCCTCCCCGACGAGCGGCTCTTCGTCTTCCGCGACGGGAAGACCTTCCACGCCGTCTCGGCCGTCTGCACGCATCTCGGCTGCACGGTCCGGGCCGAGGCGCTCTCGCGCCCGGAGGAGCGGACGGTGAGCGGCGTCCCCCTCCGGCTGACCCACCGGTTCCTCTGCCCGTGCCACGGCTCGAAGTACGACGGCGAGGGGACGAACCAGTCGCGGGCCCGCGCCGCGCCCGCTCGCCTGGTACCACCTGTCCCTCGCCCTAGACGACGGCCAGCTCGTCGTCGACCTCGCGAAGGAAGTTCCGCACGACTTCCGGTTCACGCTGGCCTGAGGACGCGATGAAGCTGCTGTCGAAACTCCGTTCCGAAGAGCCCTCCGCCCCCGGCGTTCATCCGAAGCCCTTCTGGAGCCTCCGGCCGCGCTCCGACCGCGAGGCGGGCGACGCCGTCGTCTCGAACTTCATGCTCCACTGGTTCCCCGCCAAGACCTACAAGCCGTCCCTCGACTGGAGCTACTCGTTCTGGCTCGGCACGGCCTCGGCGGCGCTCTTCTTGCTCCTCGTGCTCTCGGGCCTGCCGCTCCTCCTTCTCTACGTCCCGTCGGTCGAGCGGGCCTACGGATCCGTGAAGGACATCGAGTACGTCGTCACCTTCGGCAAGTGGATCCGAGCGGTCCACCGGATCGGCGCCCACCTCATGGTGGCGGTCGTCTTCCTCCATCTCGTCCGTGTCTTCCTGACGGGTGCCTACAAGAACGGAAGCGGCCGCGGGCAGAAGCGAGAGTGGAACTGGGTGCTCGGCGTCGTCATGCTCCTCCTCACCCTCTTCCTCTCGTTCACGGGTTACCTTCTCCCGTGGGACCAGCTCGCCTACTGGGCCGTCACCGTCGGCACGAACATCGCCAGCTCCATTCCGCTCGCCGGCCCGGAGATCCGGGAGCTTCTCCTCGGCGGCCGGGCGATCGACCAGTCGACGCTCCTCCGCTTCTACGTCCTCCACTGCATCTTCCTGCCCGCGGCGGTCGGCGTCCTCTTCGCGTACCACATGTGGCGCGTCCGGAAGGACGGCGGGCTCGCCAGGGCCGATCGGCAGGCCCTTCTTGCTGAAGCGAAGGAGACGGGCGCGGTCCCGACGAAGACCTACACCCTTCTCGGCGTAGCGCGCGGGACGGCCCCGACGATCCGGACGGCCTCCCTCGAAGCGCCCGACCTGACCGTCAACGCGGTGAACGACCTTGTCCGCCGGATCGCCATCGTCGTGCTCGGCACGATCGCGATCGTGGGGATGCTGGCGGTCTTCGTCCCCTCCCCGCTCGAGGAGCCGGCCAACGCACTCGTCACGCCGAACCCGGCGAAGGCCCCCTGGTACTTCCTCTGGCTCCAGGAAATCGTCACGCTCACGACCGTCAAGATCGGGAAGTTCACGATCAACGGCGCCTTCCTCGGCGGCGTCATCCTGCCGGGAATTCTCGTCACCCTCCTGACGATCTGGCCCTGGCTGGACCGGAGCGCGGCCTCGGGCGCCGGCGTCTGGTTCGCCGGCGACCGGAAGAGGCAGAACGCCGTCTTCCTGGCGATCTGCCTCTTCATCCTCGTCCTGACCGTCGTCGGCACATTCATGCGCGGCCCCTACTGGCATTTCTACTGGCCGTGGCAGGCGTGGCCCGAGATTCCTACGAGGATCTGAGATGGAAAAGCGCACGGATTCGCCGTACCCGAAGCTCGACCGCCCGGTCCTCGCCGTCGTCGGCCTTCTCCTCGTCGCCTCGACGATCCTCTTCGCGTGGAGCGACCGCCGCCACGACTGGCGCTGGTACCAGGCCGAGTTCCGGAAGATGGTCACGGAGAAGTTCGGGGCCGAGAAGGCGAAGCCGCTCCCGTCCGGCACGCAGCAGATCTGGATCAAGGACCTCGGCAACGCCGACCGCTGCATCACCTGCCACCAGGGAATCCTCTGGAAGGGCTTCGAGAAGGCCGACCACCCCTTCCGGACGCATCCGCCCGAGCCGCTCAGGGCCCATCCGATCGAGAAGTACGGCTGCACGTCGTGCCACGGCGGGCAGGGCTACTCCATCGACATGGACACCGCGCACGGCCCGATGCCGCACTGGGAGGAGCCGCTCCTCGGCCAGCGGCTCGGCGAGGACTACTCGATCGTCGACGACAAGAAAGCCCTCCTGCAGATGAAATGCAACGTCTGCCACCGGTACGACCGGGAGACGAAGGGAGCCGACTTCGTCAACCACGCCAAGCACCTCGTCAACGCCAAGGGGTGCCGCGCCTGCCACGTCATCAACGGGCGGGGCGGCACGATCGGGCCCGACCTGACGTGGGTCGGCGACAAGGCGGCCGAGCAGTTCGACATGAGCCGCCTCTCCGGCCAGCGAACGGCCTTCGCGTGGCACGTCGCCCACCTGAAGGACCCGAAAGCGCTCGTCGCCGACACCGTCATGCCGAACTTCAACTTCGGGACGAAGGACGCGCAGTCCCTCGCCATGCTCGTCATGTCGTGGCGGCACGCGCCCGTGCCCGTTGAGTTCCGGCCCGGCGTCGCGAGGACCGACCCGCAGACGGCCGACGAGATCGCCGAGGAGCAGCGGATGAAGACCGGGCCCGGCGCCTGGTTCGTCAAGACCGGCTGCTTCGTCTGCCACAACATTTCCTCGCTCGGCGTGAAGAGCCCGGCGCAGATCGGTCCCGACCTCTCCAACGCGGTCGAGGATGTCCAGAGCCGCTTCGGCCGGACTCTGGACGACTTCCTGCAGAGCCCCACCGGGACGATGTCGGTCGTCCTGTCCCGGCAGATCGTCCTCACGCCCGAAGAGAAGCTCGTCGCGATCCAGAAGGTTCGCGAGGCGTACGCCGAATACCAGAAGCAGAGAGCCCAGGCCGCGAAGGCCGCCCCGGTGGCGGCCCGAGCACGTTGATCTTTCGGTCCGGACGAAAACGTCCTCAGGAGAAGACGGAGGAGAAGGCATGAGCGAGAAGAAGAAGTCGATCCTCAGCTGGGGGGTCCTCGTGGTCCTCGTGGCCGCGGGCCTCCTCGTCGGCCGCTGCGCGCCGAGCGGGCCGAAGGCCGCGAAGAAGGGGGGCGCGGAGACGAAATCGGACGTCGCCGTGGCGGCCATGAAGACCTACGTCGCCCCGGGCGACCTCGACGAGTACTACATGTTCTCGTCGGGAGGCCACTCCGGCCAGGTCTTCGTCTACGGCGTCCCGTCGATGCGGCACATCACGACGATCCCGGTCTTCTCTCCCTACTCCGGGACCGGCTACGGCTTCGACGACGAGTCGAAGGCGATGCTCGGAAACCTGACCTGGGGCGACGCCCACCACCCCGGGCTCTCCGAGACGAACGGCGACTACGACGGCCGCTGGCTCTTCATCAACGACATGAACGGGCGGATCGCGCGGATCGACCTCCGCGACTTCAAGACGAAGCAGATCTTCGGGCCCGTGCCGAACATCTCCGGCAACCACGGCTCGTCGTTCGTCACGCCGAACACCGAGTACGCGCTGATGGCCTCCCGCTTCTCGATTCCCATCCCGAAGGGGACCTACGCGCCGATCGAGAAATACGCGACCGATTACAAGGGGGTCCTCGTCGCCATCAAGATCGACCCGAAGAGCGGCCAGATGTCGCTCGCGTGGGAGATCCTGACGCCTCCCTTCGACTGGGACCTCGGTGACGCGGGGAAGAAGGCCTCCGAGGGCTGGATGTTCTGGACCTGCTACAACTCCGAGCGGGCCACGGGGAAGCTCGAGGTGACGTCCGCCCAACGGGACCGGGACTACATCGCCGCCGTCGACTGGAAAGCCGTCGAGAAGGCCGTCGCCGAGGGGAAGGGCGACCTGATCGGCGGCGTCAAGGTCATCGACCCGAAGAAGGTGCCGGGCCTCATGTACCTGATGCCCTGCGGCAAGTCGCCGCACGGCGTGGACGTCTCGCCCGACGGCAAGTACATCATCGGGTCGGGCAAGCTCCAGGGCGTCACGACCGCCTTCAACTTCGAGAAGGTCCAGACGGCGATCAAGAACAAGGACTTCACGGGCGACGAGGACGGCATCCCCGTCCTGAAGTACGAGTCGATCAAGGACGCCGAGGTTCCGGTCGGGCTCGGGCCGCTCCACACGCAGTTCGGGCCGGACGGCATGGCCTACACGTCGCTCTTCGTCGACAGCGCCGTCGCCAAGTGGAAGCTCGGGACCTGGGAGGTCGTGGACAAGGTCCCGATGTCCTACTCGATCGGCCACCTCTGCGCGGCCGAAGGCGACACGGTCAGCCCCGACGGCAAGTACCTCGTCGGCCTGAACAAGCTCTCGCACGGCCGTCACCTGTCGGTCGGCCCCTCGCAGCCGGAGTCGTCGCAGC
Organism: uncultured Acidobacteriota bacterium; assembly: GCA_963801475.1. GTDB lineage: Bacteria > Acidobacteriota > Thermoanaerobaculia > UBA5066 > UBA5066 > DAOMFB01. The sequence continues at coordinate 851,160 of CAWDEX010000002.1, forward strand.
TCGTGGACATCAGTGAAGAGAAGATGAAGCTCATCTACGACGCCTTCACCGAGCCCGAGCCGCACTACGCCCAGATGGTGAAGGCCGACAAGATCAAGCCGATCGAGGTCTACCCGAAAGAGGAGAACAAGAACCCGCTCGCGATCTGGGACATCAAGGACGCCGGCGTCACGCGGCAGGGAACGAACGTCCTCGCCAAGGTCGTTCTCGTCCGCTCCACGATCACGCCGCAGGCCATCGAGGTGAACCAGGGCGACACCGTCAAGGTCGCCATGACCAACATCGAGCAGACGACCGACGAGCTGCACGGCTTCGGACTCCTCGACTACAACATCAACATCGTCTGCGACCCGGGCGAGACGAAGGTCGTCACGTTCAAGGCCGACAAGCCGGGCGTCTTCCCGTACTACTGCACGAACTTCTGCTCGGCGCTCCACCAGGAGATGCAGGGCTACCTGATCGTCAAGCCGAAAGGCTGACCGGGGGGAGGGGGTGCGGGGAGGCCCCGTACGGGGCCTCCCCGCCGTATTCCATGAGAGCCTTCATCGAAAAAAGCAATCGCATCCTCGACCTGCCCCTGGACCTCGGTCCCCGGGCGCTCCTCGTCCTGGCCTTCGTCCTCCTGATCCCGTCGTATCTCTTTCCGCTCTGGACGCTGACCATGTTCGCTCCCCAGTACCCCGAGGGGCTCCGGATGGGGATCTACAGCTGGAAGCTCGAGGGGGGGAACCAGGGACAGGACGTCAAGGAGATCAACGTCCTCAACCACTACATCGGGATGAAGGACATCGAGGTTCAGGACTTCAACGAGTTCAAGTGGATTCCGTTCGTCGTCGGCGCGCTCGGCCTCCTGATCCTCCGCGCCGCGGTTCTCGGGAAGCTGGCGCACGTCGTCGACTGTTTCGTCCTGTACCTCTACTTCGGCGCCTTCTCGCTCTGGTCGTTCGGCTACAAGATGTGGTGGTACGGCCACAATCTCGCCCCGACGGCTTCGGTCAAGGTGCCGCCCTTCATGCCGCCGATGTTCGGATTCAAGCAGCTCGCCAACTTCGGCGTCTACTCGTATCCCGGCCTCGGCTCCTACGCCCTCGGCCTTGCCGTCCTCGCCCTGGCCCTCGCGCTCTTCTTCGCATGGAGGGGCGGACGGGCAGCCCCGCCCGCAGCGCTCCGCGCGGCGGCATGACCCTCGCGCCGCTGGTCCTCCTTCTCCAGATCTCGGGGGAGATGGCGCCGATCGCCCCGGGGACGCTGGAGGGAAGGCCGGCGGCGGCCGAGACGTCCCCCCTGCAGGAGCGCCTCGACGCCGCCGCGCCGGGAAGCACGGTGGAGGTCGGCCCGGGGACGTACGAGGGCGACCTCTTCCTCGACAAGCCCGTCCGCCTCGTCGGGCGGGGGCGGCCGGTACTCCTCGGCTCGAAAGGGGGCAGCGTCGTCCGGGTCCGGGCGCCGGGCGTCACGGTCGAGGGATTCGACATCGACGGACGGGAAGGAGGGGACCTCGCGAAGGACTCCGCGGGAATCCACGTGGCGGCCGGACGCGCCGTTCTTCGCGGCAACCGGATCCGGGGATGCGTCTTCGGCATCTACCTCCGCGAGGCGAACGGCGTCCGCGTGGAAGACTGCTCGATCCGCGGAATCCCGGGGCGCGACGCCGGCGAGAAGGGCTCCGGGATCCACGTCTACGACACGGACGGGTACGTGCTGACCGGCAACACGATCGAGGACGTCCGTGACGGCATCTACATCCAGTCGGCCGGGCACGGCTTCATCGCGAAGAACGTCGCGCGCGATCTCCGCTACGGCCTCCACTACATGTTCTCGGACGACAACGTCTTCGAGGACAACGTCTTCGAAAACGGCGCCGCCGGCACGGCCCTCATGTACTCGCGCCGGATCACTTTCCGGCGGAACCGCTTCCTCCACAACCGCGGCTTCGCCAGCGTAGGCCTCCTCTTCAAGACCTGCGACGACGTGGTGGCCGAGGACAACCTGATCGCCGACAACGCGCGCGGCATCTTCCTCGAGGGATCGTACCGGAACCGCTTCGAGCGGAACGTCGTGGCCGAATCCGATACGGCCATCGTCCTGTTCGACTCCTGCGGCGAGAACGTCTTTCGCGACAACGTCTTCGTCGCGAACCTGACGCCCCTCACGCTCATCGGCCGACGGACCGACACGACGTTCGACGGGAACTACTGGTCGGAGAACGACGAGCCCGATCTCGACGGCGACGGCCGCTCCGATCGCCCGTACACCCTGACGAACGTCTTCGACCACCTCCGGGGAAACCTCACGGCGGCCGACCTCGTGGCGCGCAGCCTCGCCGCGAGGGCTCTCGGCGCCGCGGAACGGACTTTTCCCGTCCTCCGGCGGATCGAAGCCGCGGACCGCCGGCCACTCGCGCGTCCCCCGTTCCTCCCCGACGTTCCGCGCGCCGGGGTGGAGCGGCGGCGCGCCGACGTGAAGGGGCTCCTCGCCAGCGTTGCCACGCTCGGTCTGGGTCTTGCCGCGGTTATCCTCGGGCGCCGGGGGGGCGCGTGATTCGCTTCGAGGCGTTCGGGAAAAGCTACGGAGCCCAGCGGGCCGTCGAGGAGCTGACGCTCGCCGTCGAGACGGGAGAGGTCGTGGCTCTCCTCGGCCCGAACGGCTCCGGGAAGACGACGTCCCTGAAAGCGGCCGCCGGGCTCGTTCGCCCCACGACCGGACGCGCGCTCGTGGGGGCCTCCGAAGGGTCGCTTCGCCCGGCCGACGAGCCGGAGGCGCGGAAGGTCCTTTCGTACCTGCCGCAGCGCGTCTCTTTCCCCGACGCCCTGACGGGGCGCGAGGTGCTCGAATTCTTCCGGAAGCTCCGCGGTGTCCGCGCCGCGCGGGTGGACGATGCGCTCCGCCTCGCGTCGCTCAACGGTTCGGCGTCCCGGACCGTCGGGACCTACTCCGGCGGCATGGTCCAGCGGCTCGGCCTCGCCGTGGCCGTCCTGCCCGACGCGCCGGTCCTCCTCCTCGACGAGCCGACGGCCGCCCTCGACCCCGACGGCCTCTGCGCCTTCCACGGCCTCGTCGAGACGAGGCGCCGTGCGGGGAAGACCGTCCTCTTCACCTCGCACCAGCTCGGCGACGTGGAGCAGCTCGCCGACCGGATCGCGGTTCTCGTCGACGGGAGACTCGTCGCCCTTCTCTCGGCGGGGGAGCTGGCGACGCGTCTGGCCGAGCGGGGGGTGATGCGCGTCCGGATCCCCGTCCGTGCGCCGGGGCTGCTCGATACGGTCCGTTCTGTCGCGCCCGAGGCGTCTTGGAGCGGCGAGGAGCTGGTCGTTCCCGGTTCCGCGCGCCAGCGCCCGGCGGTGCTCGATGCCCTCCGGGCCGCCGGGGCGGAGATCTCGGGCCTCACGGCGCAGGAGGGGCGGCTCGAAGAGCTCTATCGCGAACTGGTCCAGGAGCACTCTTGAAAGGGCTCGTCCTCGTCCTGTCCCTGTTCCTCGGCGCCTGCACCGGCGGGCCCGTTGGTCCGGCGCAGCCCGACACGAAGAACGACGCCTGCGGCTGGTGCCGGATGGCGGTCTCCGATCTCCGCTTCGCCGCGCAGCTCGTCGCGCCGAACGAGGAGCCGCGCTTCTTCGACGACGTCGGCTGTCTCGCGACGTTCCTGAAAGCGGGGGGCGCGCCGGCGAAGGGGCAGCTCGCGTACGTGGCCGACCACCGGACGAAACAATGGGTGCGGGCTTCTGCGGCGACCTACACGAAAGTGCCCGGACTCCTGACGCCGATGAACTCCTTCCTCGTCGCCCACGCCGACGCCGCGTCGCGGGCCGCCGACGACTCGGCGAAGGGGGGAACGCCGAAGAGCGTGGCCGAGGTCTTCGGGCCCGGGGGCGTTCCATGAGCCTTGAGGATCTTCGGGGGGTGCGTGGTCCGTCAGCGCAAACGCGGACGCCCGGGTCGCACCCCCCGCACCCCCCTCGGCACCTGTCCGAGAGCCCGTTTGTATTGTGTGCGAGACAGGAGCTGCTCCTCGCGGTCCGGTCGCGCTGGACGCAGGTCTTCGCCACGGTCTTCGCGGCGCTGTCCCTCGCGGTGGCGGTCTCGGGCTACGTTCTCTCGGGCGGCCACGGCGTCCAGGATTTCTCTCGCACCACCGCCTCGCTGGTCCAGCTCGTTCTCCTTCTCGTTCCGCTCGCTGCCGTCCTGATGGGGGTTCTGACCCTCATCCCCGAGCGGGGCGCCGCGGAACTGCTCTTCTCGCAGCCCGTCTCGCGGCGGACCATCCTCTTCGGACGCATCACGGGACTGTGGGTCGCGCTCGTCGCGGCGCAGCTCATCGGCTTCGGTGCCGCGGGACTCGTCGTCTACTCGAACGCCGGGGACGCCGGTTTTTCGGGTTTCGCCCTCCTCGTCGCCGGCTCGGCGGCGCTGACGGCCGTCTTCCTCGGCCTCGCGGCCCTCGTGGCGGCCGGCTCGGCCGGACGACGACGGACGCGAGCCCTCTCGCTCGCCCTCGTCGTCTGGTTCGTGACGGCGATCCTCGTCGACCTCGTGGCGCTCGGCGTCGCGTCACTTCTCCCGTCCGGGGCGGCCTCGCGGGTTCTCATCGTCTCCGTCCTGGCCAACCCGTCGGGAGCCATGCGGACCGGAGCCTTTCTCGCCCTCGAGGGGACGGCCGCCTTCGGGTCGGCCTCCCTCGCGCTCCTCCGGTTCACCCACGGGCCGGCCGGCGCGGGGCTCCTCATCAGCCTGTCGCTCCTTTTCTGGGCCGTCGTCCCGGCTCTCCTCGCGGCACGTCGTCTCTCGCGGACCGACTTCTAGGCGAAAACACCCGGCGCCCGCGTCCGTAGAATCGAGGGCGCCGCGACACGGGCCGCCCGGCGGCGAAGGAGCTTCCGATGGAAGAGCAGAAGCGCTCCGGACGAACCGGATTCCTCTCGGTCCTCTGGGCCGCCGTCGACCAGACCCGCCGCTTCGCCGTCAACGTCCTCTTCCTCGCCCTCATCGTCGGGCTCGTCTGGGCGGGGGTCTCCGGCCGCCCGAAGGTGCCGAAGGGGGCCGCCCTCGTCGTCAAGCCTCAGGGAACGCTCGTCGAACAGCTCTCGCGCCCCTCGCCGGACAACGTGGTCGAAGCCGCCCTTCTCGGAGACGCGGGGCGGCAGACGCTTCTGAAGGACCTGCTCGACGCGGTTTCGGCCGCGAAGGAGGACACGCGGATCGGCGCCATTTTCCTCGACGTCACGGCGATGACGGGGGGCGGGCTGACGAAGATCGAGGAGCTGCGTGCGGCGCTCGCCGACTTCAGGAAGAGCGGTAAGAAGGTGGTCGCGTATTCAGACATCTACTTTCAGGGGCCCTGGAGCGTGTCCGCTGCGGCCGACGAGATCTGGATCCACCCCGAAGGGGGCGTGCTCTTCGAAGGGTTCGGGCGCTGGCGGACCTACTACAAGGACGGCATCGACCGGCTCGGCATCGACTGGCACGTCTTCCGCGTCGGCGAGTACAAGTCATACGTCGAGCCCTTCACACGGAACGAACCCTCACCCGAGGCGCGAGAGGCCGACCTGAAATGGCTCACGGATCTCTGGGGCTCGTGGCTGAAGGACGGTGCCGCCGCGCGGAAGATCTCACCGGACGACATCCGCGCGTACATCGACCGTATGCCCGAGCGGCTCGAGGCCGCGAAGGGAGACGGCGCGAAGATGGCCCTCGAGGCGAAGCTCGTCGACCGGATCGGCTACCGCGACGAGGTCCGAGGGAGAATGATCGAGCTGGTCGGCGAGCAGAAGGACGGGAAGACCTTCAAGCAGGTCTCCGTGGCCGACTACCTGGAGAGCAAGGGAGGCGATCGGACCGGGGAGAAGGGGAGGGGCGACGCCGTGGCGGTCGTCGTCGCGGTCGGGGAGATCTACGACGGGAAGCAGCCGCCCGGAACGATCGGCGGCGAGTCGACGGCCGCCCTCGTCCGGAAGGCGCGGCAGGACGAGAAGGTGAAGGCCATCGTCCTCCGCGTCGACAGCCCCGGCGGAAGTGCTCTTGGGTCGGAAACGATCCGGCGGGAGTTGGCCCTCGCCCGGATCGTCGACAAGAAGCCGGTCGTCGTCTCGATGGGAAGCGTCGCGGCCTCGGGGGGCTACTGGATCTCCACGGCGAGCGACGAGATCTTCGCCAGCCCCGACACGATCACCGGCTCCATCGGCATCCTCGCGATGTTCCCGACCGTGGAGAAGCCAATGGCGAAGTACCTCGGGATGCGAGTCGACGGGGTCGGGACGACGTGGCTTTCGGGCGTCCGGCCCGATCGCGCGCTCGACCCCCAGGTGGGCCGGATGATCCAGCTCTCGATCGAAAAGGGGTACGAGGACTTTCTGGCGCGCGTGGCGGAAGCGCGGAAGATGTCGAGGGACGACGTCGACCGGATCGCCCGGGGAAGGGTCTGGAGCGGCGCCGACGCCATCGGCCTGAAGCTGGTCGACAAGGCGGGCGGACTTCCGGACGCGATCGCCTCGGCGGCTAAGAAGGCGAATCTGACGGAGGGGAAGTACCGCGTCTGGTACGTCGAGAAGGAGATGACCTTCCGCGAGAAGCTGATTTCGCAGCTCCTGAACGGCCGCGCGCGCCTCACCCGCGCTTTCGGATTCGACGTCGGGGAGCCGGAGGCGTCTCCGGCGGCGCCCGCCGTCCGCGCCGTCCTCGACCGCCTCGGAGATACGGCGAGACTCCTCGCCTTCAACGACCCGAAAGGGATGTACGCCTGGTGCGCGTGTGAGATGAAGTAACGCGGGCGAGAGGGGCGCGCGATCCGGCCGGTCAGCCGGCGGCTGCGTGCTTCTTCAGCTCGTCGACGTCGGGAACGAAGAAGCCGTCCTCGCGCGTCTCGACGACTCCGTCCTTGCCCCAGCGGCTCATCACGCGGATGGCCGTCTCGACCGTCGTGGCGGCCAGGTCCGCGATCTCCTGCCGCGTCAGGGCGATCCGGATGAAGATGCCCGTCTTCTCGGGGCGACCCGCCTTGTCCGCCAGCGTCAGGAAGAGACGCGCGATCCGGGCGTCGACGTGACCCGTCAGGTCGGCGAGGCGCTTCGTCAACTCAAGCTGGCGCGTCATCAACCCCTGGAAGAGCCGCTTCACGAGCCCCGCATGGTCCCCGAGCTTCGCGAAGAACTCGTGCTCGGGGACGTGGACGACGGTGGACGGTTCGAGGGCGACGGCCGTGGCGGGGTAAGGGCGCCCCTCGAAGACCGCCACCATCCCCACCGCCTCGCCCGGGCCGAAAAGGCCGAGGATCAGGTCGCGCCCCGGCGTCGACTTGACGATCTTCAACCTCCCGAGGACGACGAAGCAGAGTTCCTTCGCCGGCTCGCCCTCGGAGAAGACGTTCTCTCCCTTCTCGTAGGCGCGGACGCGGCAGAGCGGACCGAGGAGCTTCCGGTCCTCTGCCGTCAGCCCGGCGAAGAGAGGAACCGAGTCGAGGAGCTTCAGCGGGTCGGGGCGCGTCACGTTTCGGGAGATCGTAGCGCGGAGGGCGTTCCGGCGCGCGCCGCCGCCGTTGGCGGAGCGTAGACTCGGTTCCGCAACGCGAGCTGCGATGCGGGGGGCGCGGCCGGAAGGGAGTGACGCATGTGTCTCCTCCGATCGGGCCGGCTCCTCGCCGTGGTGGTTCTGCTGTGGGCGACGGCCGCGGGCGCCGCGGAGCTTCCTCCGCCGATCGACCTGCCGAAGCCGAAGCTCGACGCGTCGGCCACGCTGGTCCAGGCGCTGAAGGCCCGGAAGTCGTCGCGCGAGTTCGCCCCGGCGTCGCTGCCGCTTCAGACCCTTTCGGACCTGCTCTGGGCGGCGTGCGGCGTCAACCGGGAGGACGGTCGGCGGACGGCGCCCTCGGCGAAGAACTGGCAGGAGATCGACGTCTACGTCGTCCTCCGGGAGGGGGCGTATCTCTTCGACGCGAGAGCTCACGCACTCCGCGGAGTGGCCCGGGGGGACTTCCGGGAAGCCACGGGGACGCAGGCCTTCGTGAAGGAGGCGCCCCTGAACCTCGTCTTCGTCGCGGACCTCTCCCGGATGGCGGGCGCCTCCGGACCCGATCGGGATGCCTACGCGGCGGCGGACGCCGGATTCGTCAGCCAGAACGTCTATCTCTACGCCGCGGCTTCGGGCCTTTCCACCGTCGTCCGCGGCTCGGTGGACCGCCCCGCCCTCGCGAAGGCGCTGGGGCTCCGGCCGGACCAGCGGATCGTCCTGGCGCAGACCGTCGGCCTGCCGAAGAAGTAGCGGAGGTACCGGTTTGCGCGCGCCGTTCGGGCTCTAGAATCGCGTCCAGGCTCAAGCGACAGCCGCCGGAAGACGAGGAGGAGGATGGCCCTGCTCCCCGGCACCCGCCTCGGGTCGTACGAAGTCGTTGCGCCGATCGGCGCCGGCGGGATGGGGGAGGTCTACCGCGCCCGCGACACGAAGCTCGACCGCGACGTGGCGCTGAAGGTCCTGCCCGAAGCGGTCGCGGGGGACCCGGTCGCCCTCGCCCGCTTCGAGTCCGAGGCGAAGGCCCTCGCGGCGCTCTCGAACCCCCACATCCTCGCCATCCACGACTTCGGCCGGATCGACAGGGTGTCGTTCGCCGTCTCGGAGCTGCTGGAGGGAGAGACCCTCCGCGCGGCGCTCGCCGCTGGAGCGCTCGCCGTCCGCCGGGCGCTGGAGATCGCGGAGAAGATCGCCGAGGGACTCTCCGCCGCGCACGAGAAGGGGGTCGTCCACCGCGACCTGAAGCCGGAGAACGTCTTCCTCACGGCCGACGGCAACGTCAAGATCCTCGATTTCGGCCTCGCACGGCGCGACGCGTCAAGGCTCGGCACGGACGACACGAAGTCTCCGACCGTCGCGAAACTGACGGATCCCGGCGTCGTCTTCGGAACGGTCGCCTACATGTCGCCCGAGCAGGCCCGGGGCGCGGCCGTCGATTTCCGGTCGGACCAGTTCTCGCTCGGGACGGTTCTCCACGAGATGCTCGCCGGCGAGCGCCCCTTCGTCCGCCCGACGCCGGCCGAGACGCTCACGGCCATCCTCCGCGAGGAGCCGACGCCGCTCGGGACGGCGGCCCCGTCGGTCCCCGCGCCCGTCCGGTGGATCGTCGAACGATGCCTTGCCAAGGAGCCGGGGGCGCGGTACGCCTCGACGCGCGATCTGGCGCGCGACCTCGGCAATTGCCGCGCTCACCTCTCGGAGGCGGTGTCGTCCCCCGCGGCCCCGGCGCCCGCGACGAGCTTCCGGAGACGTCGCGCTGCGCTCGGGCTCGCCGTCGCCGCGGCCATCGCATTGGCGTTTCTGGCCGGACGTCTCGTCCGACGGCCGGGTGGCTCCAATGTCGAGACGACATCTCAAAATCGTCATTTCCGGCGGCTGACGAACCTCCCGGGGGCCGAGACCTGGCCCGCGCTCTCGCCCGACGGGGAGACGCTGGCGTACGTGAAGACGGTCTCGCCCGGTAACGCCGACATCTTCATCCAGCGGATCGGCGGTCAGGCGGCGATCAATCTAACGAAGGACTCTTCCGGGAACGACCTCCATCCGGCCTTTTCGCCCGACGGAACGCGGATCGCCTTCCGCTCTGACCGCGATGGGGGCGGCCTCTTCGTCATGGGCACGATGGGCGAGTCGGTCCGCCGTCTGACCGACTTCGGCTTTCATCCCGCCTGGTTCCCCGACGGCCGGAAGATCGCGTTCTCGAGTCGCACGTCCATCCGCCCGTACAACCGTTCCGGGAACAGCGAGCTCTGGACGGTGGACGTCGGCACGGGGGAGAAGAAGAAACTCCTTTCGAGCGATGCGGAGCAGCCGGGCGTCTCGCCGCACGGCCTGCGGATCGCTTACTGGGGTGTCGGCCTCGGCAGCAGCAGCTCGCGGGACATCTTCACCATCCCGGCCGCCGGACCGGCCGAGGGAGCGGCTCCGGTCCCCGTCACGAACGACCCCGCCCTCGACTGGAGTCCGTTCTGGTCTCCCGACGGCCGGTTTCTCTACTTCGGAAGCGACCGGGACGGGACACTGAACCTCTGGCGCATCCCGATCGACGAGCGAAGCGGCCGGCCCCTCGGCATTCCCGAGCCGGTCCCCGTGCCGGCCTGGCACGCCGGCCCCTTTACCACCTCGGCAGACGGGAAGCGGATCGCTTTTCAGACCGTCGGGGACGAGTTTGCCCTCGAGAGGATCCCCCTCGATCCGGCGTCAGGGAAAGTGACCGGCGAGCCACGGGCGATCCTGAAAACCAACATGGCACTTTCTCTTCCTAACGTTTCGCCCCGGGGCGACGCCGTCGCGTTCTGTTCGATCGGGCTCGAGGAGGACCTCTGGATCGTCCGGCCGGACGGCACGGGCCTTCGGAAGGTGACGGACGACCTTCCCCGCGATCGCGGACCGTCCTTCTCTCCCGACGGAAAGCAGCTCGTCTTCCACTCGGACCGGAACGGCTTCTGGAACATCTGGACGATCGGCGTCGACGGAAGCGGCCTGGCACAGCTCACGGCCGACAGGACTGCGACGCTGATCTACCCGGTCTTCTCTCCGGATGGAGCGAAGATCGCCGTGACGAGCTACCGGACCGGGCCGCGGATCATCCTCTCCAGCACCCGTCCGGAGACGCCCCTGCCGGATCCGCTTTCGGCGCCGGAAAGAGGATCCTTTTTCGCGGCCATCTCGTGGTTCCCCGACGGCCGGAGGCTCGCCGGCTACCGCTGGGAACCCGAGGGCGTGAGAACCGGCATCCTCTCGTACGACATCTCATCCCGCGCGTACGACCGCCTCACGGAGAGCGGAACGTGGCCGATCGTCTTCGGCGATGGCCGTCGGCTCTTCTATCGCGATCGCGGGAATGTTCTTCTCCTCGATCTCGCCACGAAGCGTTCCCGCCTCGTCTTCGAGGGGACAGCCGACCGCCCGGTGGCTTCCCATGCCGTCGCGCGCGACGGTGGGTCTCTCTACGTCATCCGCCGATTCGATCAGTCCGACATCTGGCTTCTCGACACGCGCTGACCGCGCAGCGGCATCCGGCTGTCGAGGCCCTGAGGGCGGCGCCACCCGTGCGGGGCGGCGCCGCCTCCGGAGCCGACTAGGGCTGAAGCTCGGACGTGACGGTGGCCCCGCCCATCTGGGGGAGTGTGGCGCTGGTCTTCACGACCTTGCGGGGGTCTTTCGCGATCCAGACGGTGGTCACCCCCGGACCGCCCTCGGCGGAGGAGACCTGGGCCTTCCACGCCTTGAACGTGCCGGCGGCGACGGTGACGTCCTCCGAGCCGAGCACCTTGATCTGTTTCAGGGTCCCCTTCTGCCGTTGGACGTCGAAGTTGCGGAACGTGGCCGAGTACCCCTCGCCGAGCGGAAGACGGGCCAATACCTCCCAGGCGCCGGCGCCGTCCGCGAAGACGGGACCGCCGAGGTCGGCCGAGATCGGCTTCGGATCGCCGCCCATCGCCATCGTCCCGGTGGCCTTGCCGTCCTTGAAGGCGACGTCGATCGCCACGGGCCCCTGCCGGATGGCGCGCTTGACGACGACGAGCGATCCCTTCTCCAGGGTCACCGTGTCCACCGCGTCGCCCGTCGGGAGCTTCGCGGTGTCGGTGACGACCCACGTGCCGCCCTCCTCCTTCGTCTCGCGGGTGATGGCCACCGGCATCGACTGCCCGCCCGCCACGATGGCCCCCTGGTATTTGCTCGTACCGGCGGAGAGGTCCATGACCGGCTTGGGCGCCCCGACCGCGCCGGCGTCGACTTTCTTCGCGAGGACGACCGTCTTCGGATCGACCTGGATCTCCTTCAGGCGCGCCATCACCTCGGGGGTCCCGCCTTCCTGGAATCGTCCGCCGAGGTGCTTTGCGAGGAAGGCCTCGGCGGCCGCGAAGAGCGCCATGTTGTTGACGGGGCGGGCAAAGCCGTGCCCCTCGTCCGGAGCCAGGATGTACTCCACCGGGAAGCCGCGATCACGCAGCGCGATGACGATCTGCTCCGACTCGGCCTTCTTCACGCGCGGGTCGTTGGCGCCCTGCGCCACGAGGAGCGGCGTCTTGATCTTCGAGGCGGAGTTGAGGGGCGACTGGCGCTCCAGCTGTTTCTTCCCCTCCGGGGTGTTCGGGTTCCCCATCCGCTCGTGGAAGATGACGCGCCCCGCCTCCCAGTAGGGCGGGATCGTCTCGAGGAGCGTCAGGAGGTTGGACGGTCCCACGATCGAGACCGCCGCGGCATAGACGTCCGGCGTGAAGGCGACGCCGGCCAGCGTGGCGTAGCCGCCGTACGAGCCGCCCATGATGCCGACGCGCTTCGGGTCGGCGATCCCCTCCGCGACGAGGTGCTTCACCCCCCACGTGATGTCGTCCTGCATCCGGTCACCCCACTGCAGGTTCCCGGCGTTCAGGAACTTCTTCCCGTAGCCGGTGGAGCCGCGGAAATTCGGCGCGAGGACGGCGTAGCCGCGGTTGGCCAGGAACTGGGCGTAGTTGTTGAAGCGCCAGCTGTCGCGGAACCACGGGCCGCCGTGCGGGAAGACCACGACCGGCAGGTTCTTCGCCGGCACCCCTTTCGGCAGCGTCAGGTACGCGGGGATCTCGAGTCCGTCGGACGACTTGAAGGTGACGGCCTTCATCGGGGCCATCTGGTCGCGCGGGATCCGCTCGCGCACCTTGTACTGGAGGTCGAGCGACCTCTTCTTCCGGTCGAAGAGGTAGCAGGTCCCGGGGTCGACGTCGCTCCAGGCGACGACCATCCAGATCCCGTCGTCGGCGGTGACGGAGCTGATCGAGAGGTCCGTGTCGGGGAGCCTGGTCTGCAGATACCGGTAATCGGCCTCGACAGCCTTGTCGCGGAAGTAGTGGCGGTGCCGCTCGTCCTCGTAGGACGTCGCGACCAGCTCGTCGGTGGCTTCCGAGAAGATCGCGTCGCCGAAGTCGACGCGCCCCTTCGGGTCGGACTCGACCGGCTCCTCCTTCCCCGTCTCCGGGTCGAAGAGGACGAGGCGGACGAGGTCGGGCTCCCCCTTGTTCGTCTGCATGTAGACGCGCTTGCCGTCCTTGTGGAAGCGGATGGGCTCGCACGTCTCGAAGACGTTGCAGGAATAGACCGTCTTGTAGCCCTCGGGAAGGACCTTCAGGATCTCGGTGTCCCCCTTGTCGGTCGTCCGAAGGGCGAGCCGGAGCTGGCCGTTCAGGTCGAAGAGCCAGCCGGCGATCCGGTCGGTGTTCTTCCGGACCAGCTCGCGCTTCCCGGTCGAGAGGCTGACCTTGTAGACGTCGTGCCAGGCGGCGTCGCGGTCGTTGAGACCGACGTGGATCGTGTCCGGGGACTTCTTCGGAACGTCGTAGATGTACGCGCGGGCTCCCTTGGCGTCGGTCAGGTTCCGGGCCGGGGGAGCGTCCTTGCCGGCCTCGGGCTTCGCGGCCGGGTCGACGGCGTAGACGTTGTAGTTCTCGTCGCCGTCCTTGTCCTGGACGAAGAGGATCATCCGGCTGTCGCGGCTCCAGAAAAATCCCGGGATCGGACGCTTCGGGTCGGCGGTGACGAGGTGCGCGGCGCCGTACGGCTCCTCCGTTTTCTTGACCCAGACGTTCCGGGTCTCCTTCCACGGCTTGAGGAAGGCGACGTACTTTCCGTCGGGGGAGATCTGCGCGGCGGCGATCTCCGGGTTGCCGAAGAAGAGCTCGCGGTCGAGGATCGGGGGGAGCTCGGCCACGGCCGCCCTTGAAGCGGCCAGCGCGAAGACGAGGACGAGAAGGGGCCGGACGAAGCGCGACCCGAACGTCGGTCGATACATGGAAAGGACCTCCTTAATCAGGCAGGACTCTACCGTCTTTGCTCCTTACGAACCCGATTCAGGAAAGGTTCTCGGCCCCGGGGACTAGAATTCCTTCCACGTTCCAACGGTCTCTGCCGCCAGCCCGGTGTACCGCGTCCTGCCCGCCAGCGAAACCTCGGCTCGTACGCGATTTTCTCGCCGTTCGGCTCGGGAGAGATGGGCGAGGCCTGCAGGGCCGGCAGGTCCCGACTCGAGCGGAATCGTGCGGTCCAGCCACGAGAACCCCGTATACGACGAACCCTCTTCCTCACGCCGAACCGACAAGGAGAAACCGATGAGATTGCGGATTGGCCCCCTCGGCCTCGTGGCCCTCTTCGCAGCGGCCTCGACGGCGCTGGCTCAGGCGCCGGCCGGACTTCCGAAGCCCGGTCCGGAGCACAAGCGGCTCTCGTACTTCGAAGGAAAGTGGACCACCGAGGGGCAGCAGAAGGAGAACCCCTTCGGTCCGGCCGGCAGGTTCTCGACGAGCGATACCTGCGAGTGGGTCCTCGACGGTTTCTTCCTGAAATGCACCTCCGAGGGGAAGGACCCCGTGGGGAGCGTGAAGGGTCTTGGCCTGATGGGCTACGACGCGGAGAACAAGGTCTACACGTATTACGGCGCCGACAACAGGGGCTTCGGCGGCGCGGGGGAAGGCCTGCTGAAGGGCAACGCCTGGACCTACACCAGCTCCATGAAGATGAAGGGGAAGACCATCAGGAGCCGGTGGGCCAGCACCGAAATCTCGCCGACCGAGTACACCTTCAAGTGGGAGATGGCGGACGACAAGGGGAACTGGACGACGATGGCGGAGGGAAAGTCGACGAAGGCAAAGTGATTCCGGGGCGCGTCGGCGCCCGATAGCGGTTATCGTCGTCTCCCGATGGCGCGTGATGGCCTCTGGAGAATGACCGTGTTCTTTGCCGTCTTCCTCTCGATCTGGGTCGGGGTGAACGCTTACGTTTTCTGGCGGGCGGCGTCGGTCCCGGCTGCCCTGCGGGTTCCGCGGTGGGCCTGGGTGACGCTCGCCGTCCTCCTCGCCTCGAGCTACGTCCTCGCCCGGATCCTCTACCGCTTCGTGCCCGCCTTCGTCGTCGCGCCGCTGGAGTGGATCGGCGCCAACTGGATGGGAGTCGTCTTCCTCGCCTTCTTCGGGCTCCTCGCCGTCGACGTCGCCACCGGCTTCGGCCTCTTCTTCCGCGAGAGGATTCCCGCGCTCCGGACGGGCGCCCTCGTCGCGGCCGGCGTCCTGTCCGTCGTCGCCGTCCTCCAGGCCCTTCGCCCGCCCCTGGTCCTCGAGCACGAGATCCGGATCGCGGGGCTCCCGCCGGAGCGCGACGGCACGACGCTCGTCCTTCTCTCGGACCTCCACCTCGGCACGCTCCTCGGGAAGAGGTGGCTGAACGCGCGGATCGACCAGGTGAACGCCCTGAGGCCCGATCTCGTCGTCCTCTGCGGGGACATCCTGGAGGGGGACAGCGTCCGGGAAGGGGAGTTCGGGCCGCTCCTCTCGCGTTTCTCGGCGCGGCTCGGCCGGTACGCCGTGACCGGGAACCACGAGTACTACGCCGGGATCGAGGAGAGCGTCCGGATTCTGCGGGGAGCGGGATTCACGGTCCTTCGCGACGAGGCTGTCGAGGTCCGGCCGGGCTTCGTCCTCGCGGGGGTGGACGACCTGACCGCCCGCCGCCAGTTCGGGAAGGATGGCGCCCCCGTCCAGACGGCTCTCGCGGGGCGGCCGGCGGGAGCCACGATCTTCCTTTCGCACTCGCCCTGGAAAGCCGACGTGGCCGCGCGCGACGACGTGGGCCTGATGCTTTCGGGCCACACGCACGCGGGGCAGATCTGGCCCTTCGGCTACTTCACACGGATGCAGTACCCCCTCCTCGAGGGGCGTTACGAGGTGGGCGGGATGCCGGTCATCGTCTGCCGCGGCACGGGGACGTGGGGCCCGCGGATGCGCCTCTTCCGCCCGAGCGAGATGCTCCGCGTCACGCTTCGCTCCGGCTGAGATGGAAAAGGGCCGGGCGTTTCCGCCCGGCCCGCCGGGAAACGGCGGCTCCGGCCGCTATTCGATGACGTGGATGTTGCGCCGGGAGCACATCTCCTTGAGGATCTTCGGCCACACCGTGACCGAGACCTCGCCGAGATGGGCGGTCCGGAGGAGATACATCAGCGTGCGCGACTGGCCGATGCCGCCGCCGATCGACAGGGGAAGCGTTCCGCTCACGATCCCCTGGTGGTAGGGGAACTTCAGGAAGTGCATCTGGTTGGTGGCTTCCAGCTGCATCTTGAGGGTCTCCGCGTTGACGCGGATTCCCATGGACGACAGCTCGTGGCGCCGCTTCGTCACGGGGTTCCAGACGAGGATGTCGCCGTTGAGCCCGTGCATCGGCTTGCCGTCCTTCGAGCGGGTCTCGGTGACCCAGTCGTCGTAGTCGGCCGCGCGCATCTCGTGGGGGTAGCCGTCCTTCAGCGTCCAGCCGATGCCGTAGATGAAGACGGCGGCGTACTCCTGCAGGATGGCCGTCTCGCGCTGCTTGCGCGGCAGGTCGGGGTACTTCTCCAGGATCTCCTCGGCGTGGATGAAGGTCAGCCTGTTCGGGAGGCGCGGGTGCTTCGACTTCTTCAGATCGGGGAAGAGGTCCAGCGCGTACTCCTCGGCCCCCTTGATGACCTTCCAGATCCCCTCGACCGTCTTCGTCAGGTAGTCCAGGTTCCTCTCCTGCGCCGTGATGACCTTCTCCCAGTCCCACTGGTCCACGTAAGCGCTGTGGTCGTGGTCCAGGAAGTAGTCCTTCCGGACGGCCCGCATGTCGGTCACGAGCCCCTCGCCCACGCTCATCCCGAACTGCGCGAGAGCCACCCTCTTCCACTTCGTGGCGGCCTGGACGACCTGCGCGTCGATCGGGTTCTTCCCGTGGTCGTTCGTGATCTTGAAGCAGACCGGGCCGCGCGACCCGTCGCGGTCCAGCCAGTCGTTCACGCCGCTCTCGGCGTCGACGAGGAGGGGCACCTCCACGCGGATGAGGTTCAACTCGCGGCAGAGGCCGTCCTCGATGTACCGCTTCACCGCCGTGATGGCCTTCTGCGTCTCCTTCTTGTCGAGGAGGGGCTTGTAGTCGTTCGGGAGGACCTTCTCCAGGTCCTCGTACCTGCCGATTCCCGGTCCCGCGAGGTCGGCTTTCTTGTCGAGCGTGTCGCTCACGGCCATGAAGCCTCCGTTCTTTCCTTCAGACTCGGCCGCGCCCGAAGGATCCACGCCCTTCGCGTAGCGCCAGCCCGACGCCATCCCACGCTTCCGGGACGGGGAATTCCATGGGACATTCACACCGGTCCGGAGCCCGGGGGCTCGGCGGGGCGCATCCGCGCGGGCCCGCCCCGTCGTACTGTCCAGGAAGCGATGCGCGGCCCCCTCGCCCTTCTTCTCGTTCCCCTCCTCGCCATTCCGGCCTGCGGCCGGATGGAGTCGAGCGGGAACGCCGCCCCGGCCGCCACGAAAGGCCCCGCCATGAGCCCGAAGATCTCCGCCTCCGGCTACGACGTCACGCCGCTCTCTCCCGAGCGGGTCAAGGAGCTGGCCGCGAAGCTCACCCCCGAGGAGTACCGGATCACCCAGAAATCGGGCACCGAGCCGGCCTTCTGCGGAAACCTCCTCGACAACCACAAGGACGGCGTCTACGTCTGCGTCGTCTGCGGGCTCCCGCTCTTTTCCAGCGCCCACAAGTTCAATTCCGGCACCGGCTGGCCCAGCTTCTACCGCGAGTTCGACCCCCAGCACGTTCGCCGCAAGAGGGACATCAGCTACGGAATGGTCCGCGTCGAGATCGACTGCGCCCGCTGCGGCGCCCACCTGGGGCACGTCTTCGACGACGGTCCGCCCCCGACGGGGGAGCGCTACTGCCTGAACTCCGCCTCGCTGAAGTTCCACGAGAAGGGCGAGACCCTTCCTCCCGAGAGCCAGCCGGCGAAGCGCTGACGGCCGGTCATCGTCCCTTGCTTCCTGAACCCGGGGTCTGCCCGCGCGTATAACCCGCGGAGGTTGGTGTGTTCATGAAAGCCGTCCGTCTGATCCTCGCGGCCGTCCTTCTCCTTGTCGGCCCGACGCTTCGCGCGGTCGACGTCCCCGCCACGTCGGCCGGGCGTCAGCTGGAGACCTGGCTTGCGGCCTTCAACAGCGGCGAGCGGCCGAAGCTGGAAGAGCTCCTGAAGCAGTACCGGGATCCCGAGGGGCGGACGGTGGAGGAATGGCAGCGGTTCCTGCGTCAGACGGGGGGCTTCGACCTGAGGAAGGTGGAGGAGTCCAGTTCCACCAGCCTCTCGGCCCTGGTCCAGGCGCGCGGCTCCGACCAGTTCGCCCGCCTCGCGCTCGAGGTCGAGGCCACGCCACCGCACCTCATCAGCCGGATGTCGCTCCTGGTCGCTCCCCGTCCGCCGGAGTTCGCGATACCGCGGATGTCCGAGGCCGAGGCCCTTGCCGCCGCCCGCGCCCGCGTGGACGCCCTCGCCAGGACGGGACGGTTTTCGGGGACCGTCCTCGTCGCGAAGAACGGGAAGATCCTCTTCTCGGAGGCTGTCGGCCTCGCCGACCGGGATGCCCGCGCCCCCAACCGCCTCGACACGAAGTTCAACCTCGGCTCGATGAACAAGATGTTCACGGCCGTCTCCATCGCCCAGCTGGCCCGGCAGGGGAAGCTCCGCCCCTCCGACCCGCTCGGGAAGTTCCTCCCCGACTACCCGAACGCCTCCGTCCGGGACGTCACCATCGAACAGCTCCTGACGCACCGGGGCGGTACCGGCGACATCTTCGGGCCGGAGTTCGACGCGCACATCGCGGAATTGAAGGACCCCAAGGACTACATCGCCCTTTACGGCCGGCGTGCGCCGGCGTTCCCGCCGGGGAGCCGCTTCGAGTACAGCAACTACGGCTTCGTCCTCCTCGGCGCCATCGTCGAGAAGGTCTCGGGGATGTCCTACTACGACTACGTCCGGAAGAGCATCTACGGGCCGGCCGGCATGACGAACAGCGACTCGTACCTGAAAACCGACAAGGTCCCGAACATGGCGGCGGGCTACACGAGCGAAGAGGGGCCGGCCCTTCAGGACAACTACGACTCACGCCCGATGCGCGGCTCGCCGGCCGGCGGGGGCTACTCCACCGCACCGGATCTCCTTCGCTTCGCGACGGCTCTCACGTCCCACAAGCTCCTGAACGCCGAGTACACGGCCCTCGTCACGACGGGGAAGACCGAGGCGCCGGGGCGGGGGAAGTACGCGTGGGGCTTCGTCGATTCGATGGAGTTGGGCACCCGCTCCATCGGGCACGGCGGCGGCGCTCCCGGCATCAACGCCGAGCTCCGGATCTATCCCGACTCGGGCTACGTCGTCGCCGCGATGGCGAACCTCGATCCCCCTTCCGCGACGAACGTCTCTGCCTTCATCGGCGCGCGGCTGCCGGCGGCGTCCGCCGCGCTGAAACCCCACGAAGCCGACGCCCGCGAGATGCTTCGCCGCACCGTCGCCATCAAGTCCTCCGCCGGCCTCGGGCAGGTGCCTGCCGTGGCGGAGTACCTCGCCGCCCGCTTCCGCGCCGCGGGCTTCCCGGTGGAGGATGTCCACGTCCTGCCGCTGGGTGAAACCGCCTCGCTCGTGATCCGCTATCGCGGCCAGGCCCCGGCCGGCACGCCGAAAGGAAAGCCGATCGCCCTCCTCGGCCACATGGACGTCGTCACGGCCAGACCCGAGGACTGGAAACGCGACCCGTTCACCCTGATCGAGGAGAGCGGTTACTTTTTCGGGCGCGGCACCTCCGACGACAAGGGGAGCGTCGTCGCCATCACGTCGGCCGTCCTGCGCCTTAGGGCCGAGGGCTTCGTGCCGACCCGCGACCTGGTTCTCGTCTTCACCGGCGACGAGGAGACGGGGATGGAGACCGTGCAGGACCTCCTGAAGAACCACCGCGACCTCGTCGACGCCGAGTACGCGCTGAACGGCGACGCGGGGGGCGGCACGCTCTCCGAGGAGGACGGCCGGCCGCTCGCCTACGGCCTTCAGACCGCCGAGAAGACCTACGCGACGTTCGAATTGACCGCGAAGAACCCGGGAGGACACAGCTCGCTCCCGCGGAAGGACAACGCCATCTACGACCTCGCGGACGCGCTCGAGACGGTGAAGGCCTATCGCTTCCCGGTGACGTGGAACGACACGACGCTCGCCTGGTTCCGTTCCGCGGGTGCGACCACCCCGGGCTCTCGCGGAGAGGCGATGCGCCGCTTCGCCGCGAACCCGCGTGACACGGCGGCTTCGGACGCTCTCTTCGACAGTCCCCCCGACGTCGGGGCCACCCGGACCACCTGCGTCGCCACGATGCTCCGGGCCGGCCATGCCGAGAACGCCCTTCCGCAGTCGGCCACGGCCACCGTCAACTGCCGGATCTTCCCGGGGGTGAAGGTGGAGGACGTCCGCGTCGAGCTGCAGCGCGTGGCGGGGGCCGCCGTCACCGTCACGACGGTGGGACATCCGCAGGCCAGCGACGCCTCGCCCCTTCGTCCCGACGTCCTCGCGGCGGTGACGAAGGTGGTCCAGTCGATGCACCCGGGCGTCCCCGTCTCCCCGATCCAGGAGTCCGGCGGGACGGACGGGCTCCACTTCCGCGCCGTCGGAATTCCGTCCTACGGCGTCGGCGAGATCTTCATGAAGGAGAGCGACGTCTTCGCCCACGGACTCGACGAGCGGATCCCGGTGGCGGCCTTCTACGACGGCCTCGAGCACTGGTACCGGCTGCTGAAGGAGGTCGCCGGCCCGCGCTGAGCAGGCCCCGGAAAGGCGCCGTTCGTCCAGAATCCCGTTCAGTGATCCGCCACGCGCTGCTTCTCGTCTCGCTCCTGTCGCTGAACGCGGCGGCGGCCGAGCCGGTGCGGCTGGTCATGGAAGACCAGGCGGGCCTTCCGCCGGCCGCGAGGCGGCTCTCCGGCGAGCCGCATGCCTGGGTGGCGGGGGTGATGGACCTCGTCGGTATCGCAGAGCCGGGCCCGCCCATCCGCGTCGTCCTCGCGCCGGAGTCGTCGCCGCTGGCCCGCGAGGTTCCCTCCTGGGTCTCCGGCTACACCGACGGCGTGTCGAACGTCGTCGTTCTCCTTCCCGAACGGACTCCGTCGTATCCGGACGGAGGCCTCGAGGAGGTCCTCGCGCACGAGGTCGCCCACGTCCTCATCTACCGCGCGAGCGCCGGCCGGAACGTCCCGCGCTGGTTCAACGAAGGGGTCGCCATGCTGGCCGGGCGCTCGTACCGGCTTCGGGACCAGACGCAGCTGGCGCTGGGGCTCCTGTCGGGCGAGAAGGTCCCGCTCTGGAATCTCGACGATCTCTTCCAGGGAGACCGGTGGCAGGTCGAACGCGCGTACGCGCTCTCCGGCGCTCTGGTTCAGGACCTCCTCGACCGGTACGGTACGGGGCTCCCGTCCGCCCTCTTTTCGCGCGTCGCCAGCGGGCTCTCGTTCGACGAGGCGCTCCGCCGGACGACCGGCGCCACGCTCATCGACGTCGGTGAGTCCTTCTGGGCCCGGCAGGGAGTCCTCAAGCGGTGGATCCCCGTCCTGACCAGCACGGCGGTCCTCTGGTTCGGCATTACCGTCCTGGCTGTCATGGCGGCCGTCAAACGGCGCCGCGACCGCGCGGCCGAAGCCGAGCGGCAGGCCGCCGAGGAGGCCGCTTTGCCCCCCCTGGCAGAGGGCGGCCCGCCGCCCGACGACGACCTGCCGGTGAACTGATCGCCGTCAGGGCTTCGGTGCCGGACTCGCCGCCTCTTCGAAGACGTACTCGTGCTGGGCGTCGCGCATGACGAGCCGGCGCTTGCCGTCCTTGTCCGCCACCACCCATTCGAATCCCCCGAGCGTCGGGTCGACCGTGATGAACGAGATCGTCCCGTCGTCGTTCTTCCGCGAGGCGACCGTGCTCTTCCACTCGCCCACGTCGAAGACCGTGGCGCTTCCCTCCCTGACGACCTTCACCTTGCCCAGAGCCTGGCTCACGTAGCGCGGGGCCAGCTTCGCGGCCTCGGCCGGGTCCGCCGGGACGACGAGCCGCTCGCGCTCCTTCGCGATGGCGGCCTTCCGCTGCCCCGCGGTGACGTTCAGCACCTGCTCGGCCTCGGGCTTCCCGTCGAAGAGGACCTCGAGCAGGCGGCGCAGGAGCGGCGCGCGCAGGTAGACCCCCGAGTCGGAGTTCGTCAGGATGACCATTCCCACGCCCTGCTCCGGAAGCCAGGCCATGTCGCTGTGGTAGCCGGCGAGGTCTCCGCCGTGGTGGACGACCGGGACCCGGTACTTCGTGTCCACCATCAGGGCCATCCCGTACGTGGCGTCCTCGCTCAGGAGAATCTGCGGCTTCCGCCTCGCGAGGAGGTTCTCCTCGGAGACCAGGCGCTTTCCGTTCGGGAGCATCCCCTTCGCCAGTTCCATCTCGACGTACTTCGCCAGCTCCCGCGCGCTCGTCCAGACGCCCCCGGCCGGCCGGACCGGGACGACGGAGTAGTTCAGGTCCATCCGCCCCCGGACGACCTTCCCGTCCACGTCGTCGCCGTGCGGCTGGGCGACGTCGCCCTTCAGCGCCCGGGCGAAGTCGAAGGTCGTCGTCGTCATCCCCAGGGGCCCGAAGACCTTCGTCGCCATGGCCTCGTCGTAGGCGGCCCCCCACTCCCTGCCCGGGACGGCTTTCGACCCTCCGATGTAGCCGGCGGCGGCCGCCATCAGGTTGCTGTACTGGAAGACCTCGCCGAATTTGCTCGTCGGCTGCATCGTCCCGAGGAGCCTGATCGCCGAGGCGGGGGTCTCGCTCCGGTACTCGAGGAGCCACTCCAGGTCCTGCCGCGGCATCCCGGTGCAGGCGCAGACGAGGTGCCTCACCTGCACCTGCTTCGTCGTCTCCTCGTTCCCCAGCCTGAAGGCGGGGAAGAGCTCGGTCACCGGCTGGTCCCAGCGCATCTTTCCCTCGTCCACCAGCTCGGCGAGCAGGAGCGTCGTGAGCGCCTTCGTGTTCGAGGCGGCGATGAAGAGGGTGTCCGCGTCGACCGGGTCGGGCTTTCCCAGCTCCTTCACGCCGAGGCCCCCGGCCCACACCGTCTTCCCGCCGTCGAGGAAGGCGAGGCCGACGCCCGGCACGTCGAACGTCTTCATCCCGCCGGCCACGAACTCCTTCAGCGTGACGAGGCGCTTTTCGTCCAGCGGGTTCGCCTTCTTCCCGGCGAACGACTCGCGGCTGTACCCCTTCGGCCGGAGGCTCTGGAGCACGAGGTTCGTCGGCGCGCCGCGCTTCTCGAACGTCGGCTCGGATCCGTCGAGGAGGATCACCGTCCAGGCGTCCCCGGCCCGCCACGCCATGGCGCTCACGAGGGCCCGCTCGTTGGGCGACGTCTCGTACTGATAGACCTTCCGCTCCTCCCACCCCTCGCGGGCGGTCTGCGGCATCGAGATCTTCAGGGGGCGCGCGAAGCCGGGCTTGAACGCGGCCCATCCGGCGGCGACGGCGGCGTCGGCGTCCTTCGCCGTCACGTCAACGATCGCGACGCGCGTGTCGGGCTCGGGCGGGGCCAGGAGGACCATCGGGCCCTTCGTCGTGAGCGTCCATCCGGCCGGCGCCGTGAACGTCGCGCCCGCGGGAGTGGTGCGCGGCGTGTCTTTCTCCATGCGCTCGGACGCGGGCGCGGGGGCGGAGCCGGTGCCGGCCGGAGCGGCGGGGGCCGTCTGCTGCGCGCGGGCGGAAAGGGCCACGAGGAGCGCGAGAGCCATCGAGACGGCCGTCTGTCGAGCCATGGATGTCTCCTTCGAAGGGAAGTCTATGCCGTGAGAATCGGCCCGGGGCGAACGGGAGCTACCATCCAGCTCGTGCGCGCCTTCCTCGACCAGCTCTCATGGGGCGTCGTCATCGTCCTGGCCCTCACGCTGGGCCTCGCCCCCTTCCGCCCGCCCCACATCGTCGAGAAGCTCCAGATGCTCTTCCGCGGCACGCTGGTGAAGCCCCTCGACTGGTTCGACCTGCTGCTCCACGCCGCCCCGTGGGTGTTGCTGCTGGCCAAGGCGGCCGTCTCCGTCAGGCGCTGACCGCCGGGACGCTCCCGCTCCGGGCCGTGGCCCGACCCTCGCTTCAACCCGCCGGCGCCAGCGCGGCTCCCTCCGGCCCCGCCTTGGCCCCGGTCTCCTCGGTGGCCGTGGCCGGGTGAGTCCGCGCCACGAGGACGTAGATCGACGGCACGACGAGGAG
The DNA here is from genome assembly GCA_963801475.1 of uncultured Acidobacteriota bacterium. GTDB lineage: Bacteria > Acidobacteriota > Thermoanaerobaculia > UBA5066 > UBA5066 > DAOMFB01. Next base: position 875,206 of record CAWDEX010000002.1, read on the forward strand.
CGTGAAGGCGGTGCCGACGATCATGCCGGTGACGAGCATGATGCCGATGGAGTTCCGCGCGCCGGCGCCCGGCCCGCGGGCGAAGACGAGCGGCAGGTGCCCCATCACCGTGGCCGCCGTCGTCATCAGGATGGGACGGAGGCGGGTGCTCGCGGCCTCGACGACGGCCGGCACCTTGGCGAGGCCCTTCTCCTGGAGCGTGTTGGCGAACTCCACGATGAGGATGCCGTTCTTGGCGATGAGGCCGACGAGCGTGATGAGCCCGACCTGGCTGTAGATGTTCAGCGACGTGAGGCCGAGGAACGAGAAGAGGAGCGCCCCGAGAGCGCCAGCGGCACCGAGCCGGCCAGGATGATGAACGGGTCGCGGAAGCTCTCGAACTGGGCCGCGAGGACGAGGTAGATGAGGATGGCCGAGAGGAGGAACGTGGCGAGGAACTTGCCCCCCTCGGTGCGCAGCTGGCGCGACTCGCCCGCGTAGTCGACGGTGAAGCCGTTCGGGAGGATCTTGGCCGCCTCGGTCTCCAGGAAGACGAGCGCCTTGTCGAGCGAGACGCCCGGCGGGATGACCCCCTGGACACGCACGGCGTTGAGCTGCTGGAAGCGCTTCAGCTCTCGCGGCTCGGTCGTCGTCTTCAGGGAGGCAAAGGTGGAAAGCGGCACGAGCTTCCCGTCGGCGCCCGTGACGTAGATCTGCCGGAGCTGGTCGGCGTTGAGGCGCTCGGCGCGCTTTACCTGCGGAATGACCTTGTAGCTCCGCCCCTGGATGCTGAAGCGGTTGACATAGTTCCCGCCGAGCATGGTGGAGAGGTCCTTCCCCGCGTCGGAGAGGTTCACGCCCTGGGCGCGCACCTTGTCGCGGTCGAAGACGACCTCGGTCTGCGGCTGGTCGAACTTGAGGTCGGAGTCGGCGTACATGAAGAGGCCGCTCTGAAAAGCCTTCCCCACGAGCTGGCCCGCCAGGCCGGCGAGCCGCTCCGGCTCGGCCGTGGAGGCAATGACGAAGTCGACGGGGAACCCGCTCCCTCCGGGGAGGGGAGGCGGGGTGAGCGAAATGACGCGGACGCCGGGGATCTTTGAGAGCTTCGCGGCCGAGAGCATCTGAAGGTCCTGGGTGGAGCGCTTCCGCGCGCTCCAGGGCTTCGTCACCATGCCGCCGAAGCCGCCGGTGGGAGACGTGATCTGGAAGATGCTCTCGCTCTCGGGAAACGACCGGTAGACGTCGGCCACCTGCGAGGCGAAGAGCTTCGTCTGGTCGAGGGTGGCGTTCGGGGCCGCCTGGATGACGCCGAAGACGACGCTCTGGTCCTCCTTCGGCGCCAGCTCCTTTTGGGAGAAGAGGTAGAAGGGGACGATGAGGAGCGTGACGAGGACCCAGAGAGTGAGGACGACGGGGCGGTAGTTCAGGGTCGCGGCGAGCTGCCGCGCGTACGTGGCGCGGAAGAAGTCGAAGCGGCGGTTGATCCAGCCGGCAAAGCCGCGCGCGGAGTCGCCGGACCGGAGCATCTTCGACCCCATCATCGGCGAGAGGGTGAGCGCCACGACACCCGACACGATGACGGCGCCCGCGAGCGTGAAGGCGAACTCGCGGAAGAGCGCGCCGGTGAGGCCTCCCTGGATGCCGATGGGGGCGTAGACGGCGGCGAGCGTGAGGGTCATGGCGATGATCGGCCCGACCAGCTCGCGGGCGGCGTGGATGGCGGCGTCGAACGGCTTCTCGCCGAGATGGAGGTGCCGCTCGACGTTCTCGACCATGACGATGGCGTCGTCCACGACGAGCCCGACGGAGAGGACGATGGCGAGGAGCGTCAGGAGGTTGATCGTGAAGCCGGCGAGGAACATCAGGAAGACGGCGCCGACGAGGGAAACGGGGATGGCGACGACCGGGATCACGACCGAGCGGTACGAGCCGAGGAAGAGGAAGATGACGGCGATGACGATGAGGAGCGTTTCGGTGAGGGTCTTCAGCACCTCGTCGATGGCGTCCTGGATGTAGGCCGTGGAGTCGTACGGGATCCCGACCTTCATGCCGGCCGGGAGCTGCGCCCGGATCTCGGGGATGACCTCGCGGACCCGCTTGATGACCTCGAGCGCGTTGGCGTTCGGGAGGACCCAGATCCCCATGAACGTGGCGTCCTGCCCGTTGAAACGCACGTCGGACTCGTAGTCCTCCGCGCCGAGGACCACGTCGGCGATCTCGCCGAGCCGGACGATGGATCCTCCGTCCCGCTTGACGACGAGCTGGCGGAACTCCTCGGCCGTCTGGAGGTTCGTGTTCGCGACGAGGTTCACGGAGACCATCGAGCCCTTCGTGCGGCCGAGGGCGGAGAGGTAGTTGTTGTTCGCCAGGGCGTCGCGCACCTGCGAGGCCGAGAGGCCCAGGGCGGCCATCTTGTCCGGCTTCAGCCAGATCCGCATCGCGAACGTCCGGCTCCCCAGGATGTCGGCGCGCTGGACGCCGCTGACGGCCGCGAGTTTCGGCTGGACGGCGCGCGTCAGGTAGTCGGTGATCTGGTTCTGGTCGAGGTCCGCCGCGCTGAAGCCGATGTACATCGACGCGAACTGCGAGTCCGCAGTCTCGATGTCGATGACGGGGGCCTGCGCCTCGGGCGGGAGGTCGTTCCGCACCTGGGCGACCTTGGCCTGCACCTGCGTGAGCGCCGCGTTCGTGTCGTAGTTGAGCTTGAGGTGGACGGTGATGGTGCTGACGCCCTGCGCGCTCGACGACTCGAGGTAGTCGATGCCGTCGGCGCTGGCGATGACGCGCTCGAGGGGGGTCGTGATGAAGCCCCGCACGAGGTCGGCGTTCGCCCCGACGTAGACCGTCGTGACCTTCACGACGGCGATGTCGCTTCTCGGAAACTGCCGGACGGACAGCGAGCGGATCGACTGCAGCCCCGCGATCGTGATGACGAGGCTGACGCAGACCGCGAGGACGGGCCTCCGGATGAAGAGGTCGGTGAGCTTCATCAGGAGTCCTGCGGCTTCGGGGCCGGGTCGTTGCCCGGCTGCACGGCGTTGTTGACCTCGACGACCGCGCCGGGACGGAGCTTGAAGACGCCCGAGGTGACGACCTCCTGCCCCGGCTTCAGCCCGGACAGGACGGCAACCTGGTCGCCGCGGGAGCGTCCCAGCTTCACGAACTGCTGCTGCGCGCCGCGGTAAGCGACGCCGGCCGGGTTCTTCATCTCGGCCACGACGAAGACGGAATCGCCGTAGGGCGCGTAGTTGACGGCCGAGGCCGGGAGCGCGATGAGCGGCGTCGTCGTGCCGAGAATCAGCTCCGTCTCCACGAACATCCCGGGGCGGACCGCTCCGCCCGGATTCGGAAGCGTCGCCTGCACCTGAAAGTTCCGCGTCGCCTCGTCGACGATCGAGTCGAGGGCGGTGACGCGGCCGGTCAGCTCGGCCGGGGGACCGGCTGAATCCTGCGCCTTGACGCGGACTGTCGCGCCGATCTTCAGGCGGCCGACTTCCTGCTGCGGGACCGAGAAGTTGACGTAGATCGGGTCGAGCGACTGGAGCGACACGATCCGGTCTCCTGCCGCCAGGTACTGGCCGAGGTTCGCGTGGCGGATGCCGAGGATCCCCGAGAAGGGGGCCCGGATCGTCTTCCGCTGGATGGTCGCCTGGATCTCGCCGACGCGGGCCTCGTTCTGCGCCTGGGTCGCGAGGGCGGTGTCGAGGTCCGCCTGCGAGAGGACGCCCCCTTCGTGAAGCCCGCGGGCCCGCTCGAGGTTGAGGCGCGACAGGTTGAGCTGCGCTTCCGCGGCTTCGAGCTGGGCCCTCTCCTGCCGGGTGTCTAGCGTCGCGAGGACCGTCCCCTGCTTCACGAGGCGTCCCGATTCGAAAGCGATCGTGTCGACGACGCCCGGAAGGTCGGCGCTGACCGTCACGCCCTGGACGGCGACGACCGTCCCGATGGACGTCAGGTTGGCCGGCCACTCCGTCTCCCGGGCGATCGTCGTCGTCACCGCCTCTGGCGGCGGCTGGAAGGAGGAGTTCTTCGCGATCGCGGCCCTGACCTGCTGGACCTTGATCGTCCCGACGGCCGCGAGGAAGAGGGCCACGAGGGCGAGCATCAGCGCCATCCGCTTCTTCATAAAGACGTTCCTTTCGGGTCCGCCCGACGGCCCCCCGGTCCGGGTGGCTCCTGCCGCCCCCGAAGGACCATCGGACCGATGGCCGGGCGGACGGACAGCACCTGCCGGACCCGACCCGAATACGTTGTTGATTGAGACACGGTTTCAACGTGAACGGGCGGAAAGGCGGCCTGGTCGGCGGCCGGGGTCGGGGCCGGGTCGGGCGCCGGCCTGAAAGCCGCCCCGCCGGGGTTGCGGCATCCCGGTGGGGGGTCCCGATTCCCCTGTCCCCTGAGATACTTGCGGCAGGGATCGAGCGCTGACGCTTCGAGAGGCAGTCATGACCGACATCGAGAAGCGCAATCTGATCGCCCAGTGGGCCTTCGACACGCGGCCGGTGCTGCTGCGCTTTCACCTGTGGCTGGAGGACGTGGAAGTGGACCGGTCGCAGGCCGGGCCGGTCTCGAGCTTCTCGTTCGCGCCGCGCGGCATCGCGCGGTGCCTGGCGATGACCTCGGCCGCCACGGCGCTGGGGACGCGTCTTTTCGGGGGGTACGGCGACGGGGCGGGGAAGGACAAAGCCACGCTCAACCAGGTGAAGAAAGGGGCAGACGCCATCAGCGCCTACGTGATGAGCGAGGGCCTCTGGCACCTGACGCGGACCCTTCCCGAGAACCACGCCATCATGGTCTGCCTCGGTGAAGGGTTGATGCCGAAGGCGGGGGAGACGCCGGAGATGGGGGCGAACCCGCTCCTCGGCTTCGGCCGGGTCTACGCCCGTCCCGAGGTCGCCCGGACGGTGGACCGCCGCGTCCGCCGGCTGCTGAACGAGCCGGGGCACACGTTCGACCACTTCCACGGCTGGCTGCAGAAGCGGGGGATCACGCTCTGGGGCGCGGCCGTGGACACGCTGGAGAACACGTCACGATTTGCCGAGGGGAAGGCGACGGGTCCGATGGCGGTCTTCCATCTTTTCGACTCGCCGCTCATCCTGTCGCGCCCTTACGAGTCGTACATGGGGTGCCTGACGGTGCCTCGGCGCGTGGCCGAGGCGGCCGACCGCGCCTCGCTGCTTCTCGACTATCGGACCCCGCGCGCGGAGGTCGTCCGGGCGATCGAGGCGGCCTACCCGGGCGTGAGGCGTGAGAACGTCCACGTCTGGACGCTTCGGGGGAAGAGCCGCGTGACGCGGCTCGGGAAGCTTTGGGAGGAGTGGGCGGCGCTGGGGGTGCACCTGATCGACGACGGCTGGAAGGCGCCGTCGGGCGTCCCGGTCTTCACCGACTCGGGGACGTACGCCCCCACGTTCCTCGTGGGGAGCTGGAAGGACGAAGCGGGGGCGACGCACGTCTTCCTGTGCGACGGCTACGCCGCCACGGCCGAGGCGATGCAAGCCTCCAGCCTTTCCGAGGTGCTGGACGTGGACTGCTCGATGGCCCTGTTTTCGCCCAGCTTCGAGCAGCCGTGCCACGTGGAAGGAAAGCTGATGCAGCTGGACCCCGCCTCGCGCGAGTTCCCCCGGAAGGTGGCGGAGCTGCTGGGCGGGCGCGAGGTGGAGGCGGGAAAGGTGCGGTCGTACGCGGAGGCGATCCGCGAGGCCGCCTCCTCGAACGTTCCCCTCGGGCGGCCGGCTCTTCGGCCCGACGACTTCCTTCCCGGGAAGCACTGGCACGTGCTGGCCTCGACCGGGTACATCTGCGACGACCCGTACACGGGAGCCTGCGGCGTCACGAAGCTGGAAGAGGGCGTCTACCGCGTGACCTCGAGACTGGCCACGCACCAGGCCGCGAGCCGCATCTCGTTCACCTTCCGGCTGATGGAGCCGCTCGACGTGGCGCGCCACGTCTTCAGCCCGCTCCTCGTCCGCTTCATGTCGGGGGTGGACTACACGACGCGCCCGGTGAAGGTCTCCGACTCGGGGCGGATCCGGAACGAGCTGCAGACGATGTTGTCGCAGGCGCTCGAGCACGACGGCGACATCGTGCGCGTCCACTTCGACCGGCTGGACGAGAGGGTCGTCCCGCTCGAGAAGCAGGAGACCATCCGCAAGGTGCTCACCTGGTACCGCGCGAACCACCCGGTCTGGTTCGACTGGCTCGAGATCGCCTGAGGCGGTCGGGAGGGCGGTTCCCGCGTGCCATGATGCCGCCCACCGAAGCCTGACGCCCGTCATGACGGTCGAGGAGTGGATGCGATGAAGCCGTCGAACCGCGTTCCGATGCCGTTTCTCGCGGCGCCGCTTCTGGGCGCGCTCTGGCTCTCCGGAGCCGCCACGGGGCAGGCGCCGCCTCAGCAGTACCCGGCGTTTCCCAGCGAGACCCCCGCCGAGTTCAAGCCGACGAACGCCGGCTACGACTACGAGCGGCGGGACGTGATGATCCCGATGCGGGACGGGGTGAAGCTGCACACGGTGGTCCTCGTGCCGAAGGGGGCGAAGGGGGCGCCGATGCTCCTGACCCGGACCCCCTACGACGCGACGGCGCTGACGACGCGCGGCGACAGCGCGCACCTCGGACCGAGCCTGGACGGGTACGACAACGCGGTGGAGACGATCCTCGAGGGAGGGTACATCCGCGTCGTGCAGGACGTGAGGGGCAAGTACGGGTCCGAAGGGGACTACGTGATGAACCGGCCCCTTTCCGGCCCGCAGAACCCGACGCCGGTCGACCACGCCACCGACACGTACGACACGATCGAGTGGCTCGTGAAGAACGTGCCGGAATCGAACGGGCGCGTCGGAATCCTCGGCATCTCGTACGACGGCTTCCTGCCTCTGATGGCCCTCGTGAACCCGCACCCGGCGCTGAAGGTCTCCGTGCCGATGAACCCGATGGTGGACGGCTGGATGGGGGACGACTGGTTCCACAACGGGGCGTTCCGCCAGCAGGGCCTCGCGTACATCTACGAGCAGGTCGTGACGCGGAAGAACGAGGCGAAGTGGTGGAGGAGTCACTTCGACGACTACGACATGTTCATGGAGGCGGGTTCCGCGGGCGAGCTGGCGAAGCGCCGCGGCGTCGAGCAGTCAGGTTTCTGGCGGAAGATCCTCCATCACCCGACGTACGACGCTTTCTGGCGCGACCAGGCGGTGGACAGGGTCCTCGCCGCGCAGCCGCTGAAGGTGCCGGTGATGCTGGTCCACAGCCTGTGGGACCAGGAGGACATCTACGGGGCCCCCGCCGTCTGGAAGGCGATCAAGCCGAAGGACACCGCGAACGACAAGGTCTTCCTCGTGATGGGGCCGTGGAATCACGGGCAGGAGATCAAGGAGGGGAGCGCGCTCGGGGCGATCCGGTTCGGCAGCGACACGGCGCTGACCTTCCGGCGCGAGATCCTGCTTCCGTTCCTCGACCAGTACCTGAAGGAGGGGGCGCCGAAGGCGAACCTTCCCCCCGTGATGGCCTTCGAGACGGGGACAAACGTCTGGCGGCGCCTGCCGGCGTGGCCGGCAGGGTGTGCGAAGGGGTGCAAGGTGACGCCGACGCCGCTTTATGTCCGGGCCGGGTCGACGGCGGGTTTCGACCCGCCGAAGGGCGGCGAGACGGCCTACACGGAGTGGGTTTCGGATCCGGCCAGGCCCGTGCCGTTCCGCGCGCGGCCGATCCAGCCGATCGGGTACGAGCTCCCGTTGACCTGGCCGCAGTGGCTGGTGGACGACCAGCGCGAGGCGTCCGGGCGCCCCGACGTCGCGGTCTTCGAGACCGAGGTGCTGAAGGAGCCGGTGAAGATCAGCGGTCAGCCGGTCGCGAACCTGGTCGCCTCGACGAGCGGGACCGACTCGGACTGGGTGGTGAAGCTGATCGACGTCTATCCGGACGAAGTGCCGGGGCAGCCGGAGATGGGGGGCTACCAGCTGGCGGTCGCCATGGACATCTTCCGCGGGCGCTACCGCGAGAGCTTCGAGACCCCCAGGGCGATCAGGTCAGGCAAGGCACTCGCCTATCGCTTCGCGCTCCCGAACGTGAACCACGTCTTCAAGCCGGGACACCGGATCATGGTGCAGGTGCAGAGCAGCTGGTTCCCGCTCTACGACCGGAACCCGCAGACCTTCGTGCCGAGCATCTTCTTTGCGAAGCCGGAGGACTACCGGAAGGCCACGCAGCGCCTCTACCACGCCCCGAAGCAGTCCAGCTTCGTCGAGCTGCCGCTGGTGAAGCCGGAGTAGGCGGGGCGCCGGACGGCCGGCGCTCCCGCCGTGAGGCGTCCTCAGCGCCGCCGGCGCCGGGCCTCTCTGCGGGGGGTGGAGCGGACGGGCGGCCTCATGGCTGCCTTCGACAGCACCTTCTTCGCCGTCTCGATGTGAGCGGCCAGCTCGCCCGCGAGGCGCGCCGTCGGCTCGCCGGGGGCGGCCTTCTGGAGCTTCCGGGCGATGGTCTGCGCCTTGTCGAGCGCGTCGCCGGCGTTCGAGATCCTGACGAGAAGGTCGCGCGAAAGGCGGCTCGCGCGCTGATTGCGGGGCCGGCGGGACTCGGGGGCCTTTGCCATCGTCTGCTCCTGGATACAGCGGTTCGTGGACATGAGCGGCGCGGTCACTCCGTTTTCAGCGGCGCGAGGCCGGCGGCCTCGAGAGACTTGTTCGCGACCGGCAGGTCCCTGGCGACGAGGCCGCGCCACCGGGAAAGTCCCTCGTCGACCATCTTCTTCCGGACGGAGAAGCCGACGAGGGCGTCGGCGGTCGGGGCGGCGTCGGCGCTCTCGACGGCGTACTGGAGGCCGGAGAGAGAGGTCGACAGGCGGCGCAGGCAGGTCGGGTCGATCTCCTCCGTGTCCCAGAAGTCCTCGCCGGAGCCGGGGGCCGGTGGGCCGGCGGCACGGTCGAGGGCCTTCGCGAAGGTGGCGAGAGCGCTCACGACGGGCGGGGCCGGGGTCTTTTCCTTGCGAAGGGCGGCCATCTGAGACCGGAGAGTGCTCGCCTCGCGCAGGGCAACGGTCACGCGAATCCTCTCGGCCTGGATGTCGCGGGCCAGCTCGTGCTGGCGGATCAGGTCGGCGTCGGATAAGGAGGAGCCGAGCCGCGGGTCCTTCACGACCTCGAGGGGCTGCGTGACCGTCCTGCCGGCGGCCGTCAGCCGGACGGTGTACCTGCCGGGCGGCGCCCACGGCCCGGAGCCGCCGCGAAAGCCGCCGCCGCCCGCCAGCTCCTTCGGAAGGGCGTAGCGAAGGTCCCAGACGAAGCGGTGCATTCCCGCCGCGGCGGAGAGAGGCTCGGCGGGCGTCACCCAGTCGGGCGTGACGGCGATACGGGAAAGGTCGGGCGGGCGGGGCCTCTCGTCGCTGGAATAACGGCGGACGAGGGCGCCTGCGGCATCGAGGATCTCGAGCGTGACCGGACCGGGTGCCGCGCTCTTCAGCACATAGTCCACGACGGCGCCGCGGGGCGGGTTCTCTCCCATCGGCTCGTCCTTCGGCTCGGGGGTGCCGAGGAACGGCGCCGGGTGGAGCCGGACGGCCGGGCGGGGGGCGAAGAGGACGACGCTCTCGGCCGCCGCCTTCGCGTCGAGCTGCCGGAGAGGCGACAGGTCGTCCAGCACCCAGAACGAGCGGCCGTGCGTGCCGACGACGAGGTCGCCGTGCCTCACGTCGATGTCGCGGATGGAGCAGTTGGGAAGGTTCAGCTGAAGCGGCTGCCAGTTCTCGCCGTCGTCGAACGAGACGAAGACGCCCGTCTCGGTGCCCGCGTAGAGGAGGCCGCGGCGGGTCGGGTCTTCGCGGACGACGTTGACGTAGCTCCCCGGGGGAATCCCCTTCGCGATCGAGGCCCAGCTCCTCCCGCCGTCGCGGGTCCGGTAGACGTAAGGGTTGACGTCGTCGATGCGGTGCCGGTCGACGGCGGCGTAAGCGGTCTCGGGATCGAAGTGAGAGGGTTCGAGGATGCCGACCTTCGACCAGGCCGTGAGGGCCTTCGGCGTGACGTCGGCCCAGTTCTTCCCGTCGTCCCGCGAGAGCCAGATCAGGCCGTCGTCGGTGCCGCACCAGATCCGCCCGTCGGCGACCGGCGAGATTCCGATGGCGTAGATGACGCCGCGGCGCGGCCCCTTGACGTCGGAGGTCGCGGCGGTGACGGCGTCGAGCGTGGCCGGGACGCCGGGGTTCTCGCGCGTCAGGTCGGGACTGACTTTCTCCCAGTGCTTCCCGCCGTCGGTCGTCCGGAAGAGGAACTGGTTGGCGAAGAAGACGGCCTTCGGGTCACGCGGCGAGATCGCGAGGGGAAGCGTCCACTCGCTCCGGTAGTCGCCGGGATGGGCGAGCGTCGGGTCGACGTTCTGGTCCTGGAGCGTCCTCAGGTCGAACCGCCCCACGTCCCCGCCCCAGACGACGTTCGGATCCGCCGGATCGGGAACGATGGTGCCGTTCTCGCCGCCCGCCGCGATCTCCTTCCAGTCGCGCTGCGTGATGGAGCGATAGTCGGTGCGCGAGGGGGTGGCGGCGGCGCCGCTGTCCTGCTGCGCGCCATAGATCCAGTAGGGAAACCTGTCGTCTGTGATCGCGTGGTAGAACTGCGCGGTCGGCTGGTTGTACCAGCTGCTCCACGTCCTTCCGCTGTCCACGGTCACGACCGCCCCCTGGTCGGCCGCCACGATCATCCGGCGCGAGTCGGCCGGGTCGATCCAGAGGCGGTGATAGTCGTCACCCCCCGGCGCCCCCTTGAAGGGAAGGAACGTCTTGCCGCCGTCGGTGGAGCGGAAGAGCCCCGTGTTGCAGGCGTAGACGACGTTCGGGTCCTTCGGATCGACGGTGACGCCGGCGAAGTACCAGCCGCGCCCCCAGATGCGCCGGTCGCCATTGACCTTTTTCCAGCTGACGCCGGCGTCCTCGGAGACGTAAAGGCCTCCGTCCTTCGCGTCGGCGACGGCATAGACGCGGCGGGGATCGGACGGGGCGAAGGCGACGCGGACGCGGCCGAGTTTCTCGGCGGGGAAGCCTCTCGTGACCTGTTTCCAGGTGTCGCCGCCGTCTTCCGACCGGTAAAGGGCGCTGCCGGGACCGTTCGACGGGGGATAGACGTTCCAGGGCGGGCGCCGCGTCTGCCAGAGGGCGGCGAGAAGGGTCCGGCTGTTGCCCGGCTGGAAGGCGAGATCGACCGCTCCCGTGTTCTCGTCCTTGAAGAGAACGTTCGTCCAGCTCTTCCCGCCGTCCTTCGACCGGAAGACGCCGCGCTCCCTGTTCGGCCCGTAGGCGTGCCCGAGCGCGGCGACGAAGACGAGGTTCGGGTCCTTCGGGTCGACGAGGACCTGTCCGATCTGGCGGGTGTCGGCGAGGCCCACGTGCGTCCAGCTCTTTCCGCCGTCGGCCGACCGGTAGACGCCGTTGCCGTAGGAGATGTCCGAGCGCATGTCGGCTTCGCCCGAGCCGACGTAGAGAACGTCGGGGTCGGAGGGAGCGAGGGCGATGGCGCCGATCGAGGCGATGGGCTGCGAGTCGAAGACCGGCTCCCAGGTGCGCCCGGCGTTGTCGCTCCGCCAGACGCCGCCTCCCACCGCGCCGAAGTAGAAGCGGTCCGGCTCGCCGCGGACGCCGGTAGCCGTCACCGTCCGTCCGCCGCGGAACGGGCCCACGAGCCGCCAGCGCATTCCGGAATAGAGCGCCGGGTCGAACGGCTGGGCCGCCAGAGGCGCCGCGAGGACGACGAGCCCGGCAAGAAAGAGCTGCGCGAAGCGGAAGGGACGTCGTGACTTCATCTGGCGATTCTCCCGTGCAGGAATCAGAAGGGCTGGGTCAGGACGCCGATGAGCGTCTTTGTGCCGTCGACGTAGTTCCCGATCCGGAGGTTCTCGTTCGCGGCGTGCTGCGCGTTGTCGGGGTTGACGAGGGGGAGGTTGGCGAAGGGGGCGCCGAGCGGCGCGATGAGGGCGGCCGTCGGGACGGTGCCGCCCATCATGCGGATCCGGATCGGGTCGGTTCCGAACGTCCGTGTCAGCGCGGCCGTCAGCCAGCGGCCCACGGGAGCGTCCGGGTCGGTCCGGACGGGGCGGCTCTGGAGGGAGACGTCGCCGAAGGTGAGCGAGGCGAGCTTCGGGAACTTCGCCCGCTCCTCGTCGGTGGCGGTCCCGTTCACGAGGTGCCATCCCTTCGACTCGACGAACTTCACGAGGAGGGCCTGCAGCCGGTCGGGAGGCGTCTCGGGGACGGTCCGGATGTCGATCTCGGCGACGGCCGACTCGGGGACGACCGTGCGCGCCGTCGCGCCGACGTCGGCGGACCGGAGGCCCCGGACGTTGAGCGACGGATACTGGAGCGACTCCTGGTAGGTCCCCCCCACCTTGTCGGTCCCGGCGATGCCGAGCCGCTTCTTCAAGGCCGCCTCGTCGTCGGGAACGGCCGCGAGGAGCTTCTTCGTCGCGTCGTCGAGGACGACGCCGTCGTAGAAGCCGGGGATCGTGACGCGTCCGTCCGCGTCCTTCATCGAGGCGAGGAGCGCCGCGAGACGCTGCGCGGGGTTCGGAACGTAGTTTCCGTAGTGCCCGCTGTGCAGCTCGCCGCGTGCGGCGAAGACGCGGAGCGTCGCCTTCAGGATCCCGCGGTTCCCGAAGGCGAGGGTGGGGCGGTCCGTCTCGTGACGCGGGCCGTCGAGCACGACGACCGCGTCGGCCGCGAGGAGCCCGAGGTTCTCCGAAACGACGCGCGAGATCGCGGGAGATTCCTTCTCCTCCTGCGAGTCGAGGATCACCTTCACGTGGACGGCGGGCGTGGTGCCGCTCGCCCGGAGGGCGTCGATCGCGGCCAGGAACATCAGGATCGGCCCCTTGTCGTCGGAGGCCGATCGGGCGAAGAGACGCCACTCGGGGTCGACGTCCTTGCCGTAGAGGAGGTCGAGGGGAAGCGTCTCCCACCCGGCGGCCGTCCGCTTCTTCAGCGTCGCCTTCCAGGGGCTCTCCTGCTTCCACTCGGAGGGGGTCACGGCCTGCCCGTCGAAGTGGATGTAGAAGAGGACCGTCTTCTGGCCGGGCCGGGCGGCCGGGAAGTCGGCGAAGACCATCGGGCGCCCGTCGTTCGGAAGCTGCCGGGCGACGAAGCCCCGACGGGCGAAGGCGGCTTCGAGCCACGCGGCGTTCCTCTGGATGTCCTCGGGAGACTCTTCGACGTTCGGCAGGGCGAGGAGCTCGACGAACTCGCGGAAGGTGCCTTTCGCGGCGCGAAGCGCCTGCTCGTCCCGCGAGAGCGGGGATTCCGCCCGGGCGCCGGCCGAAAAAAACGCGGCGCCGAGCGCCGCGATGAGAATCAATTTCCGCCGCGCCTCGTCCATGCGCAGAGTCTACCGGCAGGCCCGTCTCCCCCCGTCACGCGGCCTTCGCCAGGGCCGCGAGGGCGGCGTCCAGCGCCTGCTGCCCCGGGAGCGGGACGCGCCCCTCGGCCGGGAACGACGCCGCACGGGTGACGATCTTCCCGACGTTCGCCGCCTCGACCGCCGGAAGGTGCCCTCCGAGGAGCCACGCGGGCTCGAGGTCGATGACGCTCTTGAGCGCGGCCTCGTACCGGTCGGGACGGACGTCGGCGAGCCAGGGGGAGTTGGCCCGGCAGAAGAAGGACATTCCCTCCAGGGTCGCCTCGGGAGCCTTCAGCTCCGCAAAGGTGTCCGTCGCCTCGGGGACGAAGGCGCCGAAGGCGTCGGACGAGAAGAGAACGCGGCTCTTCGAGTCGTAGATCGCGACCGTCGACGGGCAGTCGTACATCGGCGGTCGGAGGAAGTGGAGAACCCGGTCTCCGGCGGCGAGCGACTCGCCGGCGTTGACCCACCGGAGACGCGGCATCGGCGGCTCGATCGTCGCGGAGAGCTTTCCCGTCGAGACCCAGTTCAGGACGAGCTTCGCCCGCGGGGCCTTCGCGAGAAGGGCGGGGAGGCCGCCCGAGTGGTCCGTGTCGGGATGCGAGAGAACGATCCACTCGAGCTCGGACGGGTCGATGAGACCCTCCAGCGCCTCGAGGAACCCCCGGGCCGCGGCCACGGCGCCCGTGTCGATCAGGACGGGCTGGCGTCCCCGGATGAGGTACGAGCGGATCGGAAGATAGCCGGCGCCCGGGACGGGGTGGGCGAGGGAGATGACGTCGATCTCGCCCGCGATGCGGAACGTGGTGTGCTGGTCGTTCATGGCGGCCTCCTTCATGCGGCAGAAGATGGGGGCGCGACGGAGGGCCCGCCACCTAAGAAGTGCCTAACGGATCCCTAAGAACTTCCTAAATGAGACTGCGTATAGTCGGGCCGTGGACCGGATCCGGGGGGAGCTGCCCGGCCTTCTCGAGGGGCTCAGCGTCATCGCGGTCGGGACGCGCGACGCGGCCCTCGCCCCCTCGTGCGTCCACGCCGTGGGGATCGCCTTCGGCGCCGCGGGGCGGATGACGGTCTACGTCCCCGAGGCCTCGGGAACCGAGGCGCTCGCGAACATCGCCGAGAACGGCGCCGTCGCCGTCGTCTTCGAGAAGCCGATGACCCATCGCACCGTCCAGGTGAAGGGGCGCTGCGTCGCGATGCGCCCGGCGGGCAAGGCAGACCGCGCCGCCGTCGAGGGGTGGGCGGACCGGTTCGCGGCGGACGTGATCGCGGTCGGCGCCCCGATTCCCTACGCGCGCCGCCTCCGGAGGTGGCCCTGCCGGGCGGTGACGCTCGAGGTGACGGACGTCTTCGAGCAGTCGCCCGGCCCGCACGCGGGCGAGCGGCTCTCCGAGGCCGGCGCGGCGTGAGCGTCCCCCTCGAGGGCCTCGCCCGCTGCTTCGCGGGGATCATCCCCTCGACGATCGTCACGTCGGCCGCGGACGGGACGCCGAATGTCACGTATCTGAGCCAGGTCTACTACGTCGATTCGCGTCACGTCGCCGTCTCGTGCCAGTTCTTCAACAAGACGGCGAGGAACCTCCGTGAGAACCCGCAGGCGATCGTGGAGGTATGGGACCCGGTCTCGTTCGACGCCTGGCGGCTCCGCCTCCGGTACGTCCGGTCGGAGACCGAAGGGCCCCTATTCGACGCGATGGCGCTCCGGATCGACGCCATCGCCTCGCAC
The DNA here is from genome assembly GCA_963801475.1 of uncultured Acidobacteriota bacterium. Classification (GTDB taxonomy): domain Bacteria; phylum Acidobacteriota; class Thermoanaerobaculia; order UBA5066; family UBA5066; genus DAOMFB01. Next base: position 890,281 of record CAWDEX010000002.1, read on the forward strand.
ACGGGGATGGCGGGGGTCTTCCGGCTCCGCTCGGCCGACGTCTGCGAGGTCCTCTCGGCCGAGAAGGTCGGCGGATTCCTCGACGACTCGCCCCCGGACGCCGGATGCGACGGGCCGTGCGTGGCGGACGGGCCCCTTGGCGAGCTGCGGGCGCTGTCGCTCGTCTCCTCGCGCCTGAACCGGGCGAGCTGCCTTGAGGGGCTCCTCGCCGACGCGCTCGCCGCCCTCGACGAGCTCTTCCGGTTCCGGTACTCGATGGTCCTCCTGCTCGAGGAGAGGTGCGGGGCGCTCGTGGCGATCGCGAGCCACGGCTACGGCGAGAGCGGCGTGGGGGCCGAGGTGCCGGTCGGCGCCGGCCTGATCGGGATGGTGGCCAAGAAGCGCGTCCCGGTCCGCCTCTCGGGGGTGGAGGCGCTCCTCCGGTACGGTCGCGCCGTCCGGAAAGGGGTGGAGGAGGATGGGGGGCCGGTCCGGCCCGAGATCCCGCTTCCGGGCCTCCCGCACGCCGAGGCGCAGCTCGCGCTGCCGCTCCTCGTGGAGGACCGGCTCCTCGGCGTCCTCGCCGTCGAGAGCCGCGACCCGCTGGCCTTCGCCGAATGGCACGAGGCGTTCCTCTCCGTCATCGCGAACCAGATCGCGATCGGGATCGACCGTTTCTCCTCTTCGACCGATGAGGAAGACGAGCCCGCGGCCCCCGGTCCTGCGCCGGCCCCGGCCGCGGCCCCCCGCTCGTTCGTCTACTACCGGAACGACGACTGCGTCTTCGTGGACGGCGACTACCTCGTCCGGAACGTCCCGGGGAAGATCCTTTGGAAGCTCCTGAAGGAACATCGGGCGGGGAAGCGGGAGTTCACGAACCGTGAGCTCCGCCTCGACCCGTCGCTCGGCCTGCCTGCCTACAAGGACAACCTCGAGAGCCGGCTCATCCTCCTCCGCAAGAGGCTCGAGGAGCGCTGCCCCGAGATCCGATTCGTCCCCGTGCGCCGCGGGCGCTTCGCCCTCGACGTGGCCTGCGCCGTGGAGCTCGCCGAGCGGGACGCCGGCTGACGCCGTCCGCCGCCTCTCCCATAGCGAAGTCTTAGGATGCCGGTAGGAACCATTTAGCGACGCGCTCGCGGCCGGCGCCCCCTACGACGTCCCGTCCGGTGGGACTGCCGCTCCTGCCACGAGGGGAGGCCCGGGAGAGTCCTCGGGTTCGGGCCCTTCAGCTCTCCTCCGACCGCGATCCGCTCGCGCCGAATTCCGGGGCGCCCCCCGAGGGAGTCGTCGACCTCGAGAGCCTCGTCGAGCGCGGGCGCTACCTCGTCACCGCGATGGCCTGCAACGACTGCCACGCGCCGCTCAGGATGGGAGCCGCCGGCCCGGAGCCGGACATGACCCGGATGCTCTCGGGACACTCTCAGTCCCTGGCGATGCCCCCGGCCCCCCGGCTCCCGAAGGGGCCGTGGCTCGTCGTGGTCGGCGCCACGAACACGGCGTGGGCGGGCCCATGGGGCGTCAGCTACACGGCGAACCTGACCCCGGACAAGGAGACAGGCCTCGGCTCCTGGACGGAGGAGGAGTTCACGACGGCCCTCCGTTCCGGCCGCCATCGGGGGCGGGGCCGGCGGATCCTTCCCCCGATGCCCTGGCCCGCCGTCGGGACGCTGACGGACGCCGACATCGCCGCGATCTGGGCGTATCTGCGGACGATCCCGCCGATAGTCAACCGGGTCCCGGAGCCGGCGCCTCCGGCCCCGTCCCACTGAGTCGCACGGCGCGCCAGTTCAGGTCGGAATCTCCGGGGCGGGAATGAGCCGGCGAGTCGGTGGCCTCGACGGCCTCGCTGACCTCGACCCCGGAAAACGGAAACGCCCCCGGACCTGAAGTCCCGGGGGCGCCCGAGGCCGGAGCGTTCCGGCCCGCACCGGGGAGACGTCAGCCCTTGGCGGGGGCCTTGACCTTCGTCCAGTCGATCTTCCCGTCCTTGCCCTTCGCCGCCTGAACAGTCTTCCCGAAGTCGTTCAGCTCGTGGGCTTCCTTCTTCGGCATCTTGTCCTTGTGGCAGGTCGCGCAGTTGGCGGCGGGGTCCTTCGCCTTGTATTCTTTCAGGTTCTCCATCGTGGCGAGACCCGAGCTTCCGAGCGCGAGGGCGGTAAGCGTGACGACGACGGCGGCGGTGGTCTTCTTCATCTGTCTCCTCCGTTCAATTCGGTGATCCGTGGGTCGGATCCCCGTGAGTTGAATCAAGTTCGGTGCCAGCGGCTGATTGGGCCGAATGATCCCATCGAATGCCCCCGCGGACGGAAAAAAGGCGGAATCCGGGCCCTCTGCCGTCCGCGCCGGGTCACGCGAGTGCACGAAATGGTGCAGCGGCAAGAGGACGGCGAGGCGGCCTTCGCTCCTCCCGACCATGTGATGCGGATGGAGGAACGGGACGCCGGGCGAGGGTCCCGGAGGATAAGCTCGGGCCGAGCCCGTGGAGGTGATCCGATGCTCCTCCTGAACCCCAAGAGCCCCGGCACGTTCACCCTCGACCCGCGCTCGGCCGGGATCATGGCCGATACCGTGGCGTTCTTCGAAGCCAAGGGGAAGAAGCGCGTGAAGGAAGACGACCGGGACCGGGTCTGGTACCGGGACTTCCTCGACTTCCAGAAGAGCCGGAAGATCTTCTCGACGCTTTTGACGCCGTCCGCCCTGGGGGAGCCCGACTGCCGCTGGGACACCTACCGGAACTGCGCCTTCAACGAGATCCTCGGTTTCTACGGCCTGCCGTACTGGTACACGTGGCAGGTCAGCATCCTCGGCCTCGGCCCGTTCTGGATGAGCCGGAACGAGACGATGCGGAGGCGTGCCGCGGCCCTCCTCGCGGATGGGGGCGTCTTCGGCTTCGGTCTGTCGGAGAAGGAGCACGGGGCCGACATCTACTCGACGGAGATGCGGCTCGCGCCGAACCCGGGCGGCGGGTACGCGGCGAGCGGCCGGAAGTACTACATCGGGAACGGCAACGAGGCGGCGCTCCTTTCGGTCTTCGGGAAGATGGCGGAAGGGGACGACTGGGCCTTCTTCGCCGTGGACCCGAAGCACCCGAAGTACGAGCTGCTCCAGAACGTCTGCACCAGCCAGTCGTACGTGGCCGAGTTCGCCCTGCACGCCTACGAGGTCCCGGAGGATGCGCTCCTCCTCCGGGGGAAGGACGCCTGGGACGCCTCGCTGAACACCGTCAACGTCGGGAAGTACAACCTCGGGTGGGCCTCGATCGGCATCTGCACGCACGCCCTCTACGAGGCCATCCGCCACGCGTCGCGCCGGCGCCTCTACGGGATGCACGTGACCGACTTTCCCCACGTGAGGCGGATGTTCACCGACGCCTGGGCGCGTCTCGTCGCGATGCGTCTTTTCGCCCTCCGCGCCGCGGACTACTTCCGGTCGGCCACGCGGGAGGACCGCCGCTACCTTCTCTACAACCCGGTCGTGAAGATGAAGGTGACGACGCAGGGAGAGTCGGTCATCGACCTCCTCTGGGACGTCATCGCGGCGAAGGGATTCGAGAAGGAGACGATCTTCGAGATGGCCGCGCGCGACATCCGCGCGCTGCCGAAGCTCGAGGGGACGGTCCACGTCAACATCGCGCTGATCCTGAAGTTCCTGCCGAACTACTTCTTCGCCCCGGCGAAATACCCCGACGTGCCGACCCGCTCCGACGCGGCGGACGACCTGTTCCTCTTCGACCAGGGGCCCGCCTCGGGACTCGGGAAGATCCGGTTCCACGACTTCCACAAGGCCTACGAGGCGTGGGACCTGCCGAACGTGAACCACTTCGAGGACCAGATCGCCGCCCTGACGGCGTTCCTCGCGAAGAAGAACATCACCGACGCGCAGCAGAAGGACCTGGATTTCGTCCTGACGCTTGGGGAGCTCTTCACCCTCGTCGTCTACGGACAGCTGATCCTCGAGAACGCGACGCTCCTCGGGGTGTCGCCGGACACCGTGGACCAGATCTTCGACTTCATGGTCCGCGACTTCTCCCGCTTCGCCATCGAGCTGTACGGGCGGGCCGGAACGATGCCGGAGCAGGCCGGGGACTGCCTGCGAATGCTCCGGAAGCCGAACCGCGACGACGACCGCGCCGCGCGGCTCTGGGCGGGGGAGGTTCTCCCCCTGGCCGACGTCTACGAGATGAGTCCGTAGGGCGGCGGCGCCGGTCCGGGACATAGAATCCGTCTCAACGGGACAGGCCCGGGATTCGAGGGACGGGAAAGATGGCGGAACGTGTCGGCGACCGCGCCGGGGAGGGCAAGGGAGGCGAGGCCCGCGGCGGCCCGGAGTTCACGGAGGAGCTGACGGCCGCTCCGTCGCCCGGCGGCGGGCCTGTCGCTTCCGGGTCCGCGCCCCCGACGTCGATCAGCGGCACGAGCATCGGCCACTTCGAGGTGCTGGAGCTTCTCGGGCAGGGCGGCTTCGGCGAGGTCTACCGCGCCCGTGACCTCCGGCTGGGGCGGATGGTGGCGCTGAAGGTGCTGCCCGGGGCCTTCGGGCAGGACGCCGAGCGGCGCGAGAGATTCCGGCGCGAGGCCATGGCCGCCTCAGCGCTGAACCACCCGAACATCTGCACGGTCTACGAGCTGGTCCAGGCGGCCGACCGGAGCGTCCTCGTCATGGAGCTGGTCGAGGGACAGACGCTCCACGCGGCGCTCGCGAAGGGTCCGCTGCCCGTCGCCGACGCGCTGACGATCGGCATCCAGGTCGTCGACGCTCTCGCCGAGGCGCACCGGGCCGGCATCCTCCACCGCGACGTCAAGAGCGGAAACATCATGCTGACGCCCCGCGGGCAGGTGAAGGTCCTCGACTTCGGCCTCGCCAAGCGGCTCGGCCCGGCGAGCGGCTCGTCGGCGGCCGAGGTCCTGACGCGCGAAGGAACCGCCCTCGGCACATTGAGCTTCATGTCGCCCGAGCAGCTCCTCGGCAGCGCGGTCGATCACCGGAGCGATCTCTTCTCGTTCGGGGTGGTCCTCTACGAGATGGTCACGGGGCGGCTCCCGTTCGAGGGGAGCACGAGCGTCGCCGTGGCCGACGCCATCCTCCACGCCGAGCCGCGGGACTTCGGCGAGCGGCCGGTCCCGGAGGGATTCAAGCGGATCGTCCGCCGGCTCCTCGAAAAGGACCCCGGGCGCCGCTTCCCGAGCGCCGAGGACGTGGCCGGCGCGCTCAAGGGCCAGCAGGCGGCGCTGGCTCCCGTGCCGGCGGGGAAGCTCTCGCGGAACGCCCGGATCCTCGTCGCCGCTGCGGCCGTGGCCGCCGTGGCGCTGGGCGCCTGGGCGTGGTCGCGCGCGGCGCGCCTGCGGCGGGCGCGCGAGGCGGTGCCGGAGATCGCGCGGCTCGTGAGTGCGGGGGAGTTCCCGCAGGCGGCCGCCAAGCTGCGGGAAGTCCGTGCCGTCCTTCCGGGAGACGCGGCTCTCGAGAAGCTATGGATCGACGCAACCTTCGAATGCTCCGTCGAGAGCGATCCGCCGGGCGCCGACGTCTCGATCCGGCCGTACCGCGCAGCCCCGGACCTCTGGGAAACCCTCGGACAGACCCCGGTTCGTAAGGCCCGCGTGCCCCGCGACTACTACGTCTGGAAGATCTCGAGACCGGGCTTTCGCCCGATCCACGCGATCACCCTCCTCGGCCTGAACTGGAAGGTCCGCCTCGACCCGGACGGGACCGTGCCGTCGGAGATGGTCCGGGTGCCGGGTCAGGAGAGGGTGGTCCCCTACATGCCCGGTCTCGATCAGGCCCCCGGAGTCCAGCTCGATGACTACCTGATCGACCGGCACGAGGTGACGAACGAGGAGTACAAGAAGTTCGTCGACGCGGGCGGCTACGGGAACCGGGACTTCTGGAAGGAGCCCTTCGTCAGAGACGGGCGGATGATCGCGTGGGAACAGGGGATCGCCGCCTTTCGCGACACGACCGGCCGCCCCGGCCCGGCGACGTGGGAGGTCGGGGCCTTCCCGAAGGGTCTTGAGAGGCACCCGGTCGCGGGCGTCAGCTGGTACGAGGCAGCGGCCTACGCCGCGTTTGCGGGCAAAAGCCTCCCCACCATCTACCACTGGAATCTGGCCGCGCAGCCCAGGTATGGGATCGTCATCCTCCCCGGAAGCAACTTCCGGTCTGGCGGGACGCGACCCGTCGGAGAGCCCGGCACTCTGAGCGGCTTCGGCACGACGGACATGGCCGGAAACGTGAAGGAGTGGTGCTGGAACGAGAGCACGGGAGGGAAGCGGTTCATCCTCGGCGGGGGCTTCGGCGAACCGACGTACATGTTCGTCGACCAGGACGCGCAGTCACCGTGGGATCGAAAGCCGAACTTCGGATTCAGGTGCGTGAAGCTCTCCTCGCCGCCTCCGCCCGCCGCCGCCGCGAAGTTCGAGCCGGCTTTTCGCGACTACGAGAAGGAAAAACCGGTCTCCGACGAGGTCTTCCGGGCCTACAGGGGGCTCTATGCCTACGACAAGGGAGAACTGAACGCGCGCGTCGAGGAGACGTCGAACGCAGCGGACTGGACCCGGGAGAAGGTCACGTTCAACGCGGCGTACGGCGACGAGCGCGTCCTCGCCTACCTCTATCTGCCGAAGAACGCGTCCCCGCCCTTCCAGACGGTCGTCTACTTTCCGGGTTCGAACGTGATCTTCCAGGACAAGTTCGACGAAGCACAGGCCTTCATCTGGGACTTCATTCCCAAGAGCGGCCGGGCGTTGATGTTCCCCGTCTACAAGGGCACCTACGAGCGAAGGGACGGGCTGAAGGGCGATACGCCGGAGCCCACCGCCCTCTGGCGCGATCACACGATCGCATGGTCGAAGGACCTGGGCCGCTCCCTCGATTACCTCCAGACGCGAAAGGACGTCGACGCCGCGAGACTGGGGTATTTCGGGTTCAGCTGGGGGAGCGCGATCGCGCCGATCCTCCTCGCGGTCGAGGACCGGTTTCGGGTCGCGATTCTCGGGGTGGGCGGCCTGGAGTTCCAGAAGACCCTGCCGGAGGTCGATCAGATCAACTTCGTGACGCGAATGAAGACTCCCGCGCTCTTGCTGAACGGCCGGTACGATTTCTTCTTTCCGGTGGAGACGTCGCAGCTCCCGCTGTTCCGGCTTCTCGGGACGCCCGAGAAGGACAAACGGCAGGTCATCTTCGAGTCTGGCCACGCGGTGCCCCCCAAGGAATTGATCCGCGAGAGCCTCGACTGGCTCGACAAGTACCTGGGACCGGTGAAGCGGTAGGCCCGGAGGCTCCCGTCCCGGGCCGGGGCGGGGTGCGTTACTGCGGCCGGGTGGGAAAGCCCGCGTAGGAGCGGCCGGAGAGAAGGTGCTCGTGCTTCATGACGACGCTGTTCGGGGCGACGCGCGCCCCCGCCCCGATCTCCGCGCCGTAGAGAAGGACGGCGTTCCGGCCGACCGAGGCGTCCTTCCGGATGACGATCCGGTCGAGCTTCAGGACCCGGTCCTCGAAGGTGTGCGCCTGGAAGATGCAGTCCACGGTCGCCCCGTCCTCGAACGTCAGCATGTCGGGGTCGGGAAGATCCTCGGCGAAGCCGCCGCCGAGGACGACGTGCTTCCCGATCCGCACGCCTGCGAGGCGGAGGAGCGAGGAGAGGAGGAGCGACCCCTCGAGGGCCGAGACGACGCCGGCCGCATGGATGTTCCACGCCATGCAGATGAAGTCCCAGCGGCTCGCGAAGCAGGACCAGAGGGGATGGACGCCCGGCTTCACCCGCCCGAGGAGCGCCCACTTCGAGGCGATGACGAGGAGCGCCGGGAAGCAGAAGGCGAGAAGCAGAATGAGCGGGGCCGCGGCGAGATGGAATGCCGCCGGGGAGGTGCTCCTCGCGGCTCCTGACGCGAGCGCGTACCAGGCCGGGAGGACGAAGACGGCGACGGCCGGCAGCGTGAAGCGGAATCCCTCCCAGAGGACACGGTTCGCGTAGCGGATTGGCGAGGGGTCGAGCGTGAGGCGGCGGTCGAATTCCACGATCTGCCGCCGCGGCAGCTCGAACGACGGATGGCCGAACCAGGCCGTCCCCGGCTGGATGGTCGCCGCGTCGGCCACGGTGCAGACGCCGAGGAGGATGTCGTCGGGAAGCGGCGCCCCACCGGAGACGATGACGCCGTTCCCGAGGAAACTGTTCTTCCCGAGGTGAACGGCGGCCACGGTCACGGTGCCGCGGTGAAGCCGGGGCCCGCCGAGGTAGATGCCGTCGGCGCAGAAGGTGCCGGGGCCGATCTCGACCAGCTCGGGGACGGTGTCGATGAGGCCGCTGATCTCGCACCCCTTCCCGATCCGCGATCCGGCGAGGCGGAGCCAGGCGGGCCAGAGGAGGGTTCCCCAGAGCCAGCGCCCCGCGCCGTCGACGAGCCCCGTCTTCAGCCAGACGCGGACGTACGAAGGGCTCCACCGGGAGAAGACCCCGGGGCGGACCGGCCCCATCGCCCGGCAGACGAGGGCTTCGAAGAAGAGCGTGAGCGGTGTCGCGAGGACCGCGGTGGCCATCGCCCACAGGAGAAGGCCCGGAGCGAGGGTCGGCGCCGCGAGCCAGGCGAGGACGCGGGCCGTGTCGATGTCGTGCGCCCGGGCGAAGGCGAGAACGAGAAGCTGGGTGGGAAGCGCGCGAACGAGGAGGAGCGCGAAACGCGCGAGGAGAAGGAGCGCCCCTGCGGCCACCGGCGGGAGGACCCGCTCCTCCGCCGGGAGAGCCGGGGCCGCGGGAGACGCTCCCGCGGTACGGGCGGGAATGCCGTCCCAGCGCTCGCCGCGCGGAAGGCGCGAGCCGCGGGGGAGCGACGAGCGGGCGGCGAGGAACGCTCCGGGCTCGAGAACGGAGTTCGCCTCGACGCTCGAGTGGATCTCCAGCGTGGCGCCATCGCCGATCGAGATATTTCCGAAGATCGTCTGGCCGTCTTCCAGCTCCACGAGCTGGAGAGAGACGTCCTGGCCGATCGTCACGTCGTCGCCGATCTCGAGAAGGTCCCATCCCCCTTCGGAGAGGTTCACGCCCCGGTGGATGTGGACCCGCTCGCCGATCCGCGCGCCGAGGGCCCGCAGGGCGGCGAGGCGGAACTCGGTCCCGTCGAGGAGGCCCCACGGGACGAGCTTCAGGCTCTGCTGGACCATCCAGTTTCGGACGTAGAGGCTTCCCCAGACGGGAACCCGGCCGGGGCGGTAGCGCCCGACGAGCGCCCGCTTCACGAGGACGGCGAAGGCGACGGAGATCGGGGTCCAGAGGTGGGCGGCCAGAAGGAAGAGGAGCGGCCCGAGAAGGACGAGCGGCACGAGGCCGATCGTACGAACGAGCGCGGGGAAGACACGGAGCGCGCCGGCTCCGGCGAGAAGCGAGGCGACGAGGAGGCCGAGCGCGAGAAAGCCCGCCTGGACGAGAGTAGCCGGGCGGGGATCCACGGACTCTCTCGCCGGAGCGTCCTCCGCGGCCTCGGCGGCGCCCGATGGCGGACCCGCCCGCCGGGCCACCTCGGCCACGGTGCGGCCGTCGTAGAGATCCCGCGCCGTGAGCGAGGCCGTGGCGGGGTCGTCGCGGAAGAGCGAGACGGCGATGGCTGCCGAGAGGGAGTCGCCGCCGAGGCCGGTGAAGAAGTCGTCGTGGATGGAGACCGGCTCCTCCCGCTCGAAGACCTCGCGGAAGACCGCGGCCACCTTCGCCTCCAGCTCGTTCCGCGGCGGCGTCACGGGATGCTCTCCGGCGCGGACATCGCTGTCGACGGTCGGGAGCGCCTGGCGGTTGATCTTCCCGCCGACCGTCTTCGGAAGCTGCGGCAGGAAACCGAAGCGGGCCGGCACCATGTACGACGGAAGGACGTCCGTGAGAGATGAGCGGAGGAACTCCAGCGAGGGGGGCGCCCCGGGCGTGGCGGGGACGACGAAGGCCACGAGCATCTGCCGGGCCCCTTCCCCCTGGACCCTGCAGGCGGCCTCGAGCACGCCCTCGCATTCCGCGAGGCGGGCCTCGATCGCCTCCAGCTCGACGCGGTAGCCGCGCAGCTTCACCTGCTGGTCGATCCGCCCGTGGCAGAAGAAGAGTCCGTCCTTCGAGCGGTGCCCGAGGTCCCCGCTCCGGTAGATCCTCCCGAGCTTCGGGTGGACGGGAAAGCGCTCCTTCGTCAGCTCGGGGCGATTCCGGTAGCCGCGGGCGAGGCAGACGCCGCCGAGGCAGAGCTCTCCCATCTCGCCGTCCGGAACCTCCTCGAGCGCCTCGTTGAGCACCCACATCCTCGCGCCCCGGATCGGCCGGCCGATGGCGATCTCGTCCCCTTTCCGGATGGTCGTCCGGATCGCGGTGACGGTGGTCTCCGTCGGGCCGTAGCCGTTCTCCAGACGCCATCCGTCCGACCAGCGGTCGGCCACGTCGGGTGGTAGGGCCTCGCCGCCGAGATAGACGAAGCGGAGGTCGGGCAGCTCCGCCTGCGGGTTCACGGCCCCCGCCGTTCGAAGGAGCGTGGGGGGCGGGCAGAAGACGGTGATCCGCTCGCGCCGGAGCCACGGGACGAGGTCCGGCCCGAGGCGGGCCGCCTCGTCGTCCATGACGACCACCGTCGCTCCCGCGGCCAGGGCGAGCCAGACCTCCTCGACCGACGAGTCGTACGAGGCCGACGAGCCCTGCGCCACGCGGTCGCCGGGCCCGAGCCCGAACTCGATCATGTCGGAGCCGACGAGGTTGGCGATGCTCCGGTGCTCGATCAGAACTCCTTTCGGTTTGCCGGTCGTCCCCGACGTGTAAATGACGTAGGCGAGATGCTCCCCCCGGAGCCACTTCGGCGACCGCGGGCGGACGGGACGGCCTTGGCGCCGGGCGGTCTCCTCCGCGGCGTCGAGGACGCGGGCGACCCTGAAACCCGCCCCCTCCGCGCGGGCGCGCCCCGCGGCATCGGTCACGAGAGCCACGGCGCCGGAGTCCTCGAGGATGTCGCGGACGTGACCGTCCGGAAAGGCCGGGTCGATGCACGTGTACGCCGCGCCGGCCCCCATCGCGCCGAGCTGCGCGGCGTAGAGAAGCTCGGTCGTTCGGGGGAGGAGAATGGCGACGACAGCCTCCTGCCTGACGGAGGGAGAGAGCGCCTCGGCGAGCGCGTCGGCCTCGTGCTTCAGCGACGCATAGGAGACGACGCGACGCCCGGGTCGGCCGGTCCCGGGGGGAATCTCCACGGCGGGCTCGTCCGGAAAGCGCGCGACGGCCGACTCGAAGAAACCGTGGAGGAACGACGGCTCTTCCTCGAAAAGCGGAAGAGTCTCCACATCGCGCCGGAGAGCGCGGCTCATGCCGGCGCGAAGACCGCCTTCCGGCGGGAATCAGCGTTGATGCGAAGTGCGCAGGCTCTGATGCGCAGAGATTATCGCGATCGGGGCGCCGTCTCTACTTGAGTGTCAGCAGGACCTCGGGGAAGAAGGACGCCTGGAGATCGGCGCACGATTCGCGCGCGAGAATGCGGATGGTCTGGCCGGGCGTGAGACCGAGGTCGGCGTATTCGAGCGTCGCCTCGACGCGATTCGCCTGGATGGGAAGCCGCGACGACGCCTTTTTCTTCCCGAAGCCCATGGAGTCCACGATCGTGTCCGTGGGGAACTCCTCCGTTCCCTTGTAACGCTCGAGGTTTACCGCCCCCCAGTGGAGCTTCACCTTCCCGGACATCCCCCCGCTGCAGGCGCTCCCGCCGCTCTCGTAGTCGGCGCAGGCGCTGAGTTGCACCTTGTATTCGAAGCCGCCCCGTTTCGTGAACGAAATGTCCGCCACGCCGGTCTTCGGGTCGTTGTCTGTGTCGATGTAGAGCCGGACGACGTCGCTCGCGAAGTTGCCGGGCGGGTCCTTCAGCGTCGCGGCGATCCGGAGCTGCTTTCCGTCGCTCGCGATGGAGAGCTTCACGACGTCGAAGCCGGGGACCTTGCCGTCGCTCGTGCCGATCGGGTTGACGTCGCCCGCGGGGTCGGCCAGCTCGATGGATCCGACGGCCTTCTTCACCTCGGCGCCGGCGGCGACGGCACAGACCATCACGAGAGCGACACAAGCAACAAGACAGACGACTCTTCTCACGGCGATTCCTCCTTCTCGGGAACATGGCATCCGCCCGCCACGCCGTCCAGAGGTGCTTGCATCAGGTCGGCGTGACGCCGTGCTTCGCGCAGAGCTCCGTAAACGGCCGCCGCCGGTAGCCGGTGGCGAAGACCCGCTCGGCAATCGGGCGGGCTTCGGCGGTCCGGCTCGAAAGGAGAAGAGCGGTCGCGTGACGGGCCAGCTGGTAGGGGGTCCTGTCGCCTCGGGCGACCGCCTTCGAGCAGGCTTCGAGCGCGGCGGAGAGGAGCGGACCGGCGTCGCCGCTTCGCCCGGAAGCGAGGTAGAGCGCTGCCAGCCGGAGGCGAAGGTCCGTCGCGTCGGAGCCGTCGGGGCCGGACGACTTCTCGGCGAGGGCGAGAGCCCGGCGGTATGTCGCCTCCGCCTCGCGGGACTTCTCCAGAGCGCGCTCGATGTCGCCCAGGACCATCAGGAGGACCCCGAGCGCCGGGTGCTCCGGCGAGAGGGCCTTCTCCACGACGCCGACGGCGTGCCGCTGCTGCGGCTCCGCCTCGGCGGCGCGGCCCGTGTCGCGAAGGAGCGTCGAGAGGCGGTGCAGGTCGAAGGCGACGCTGGGATGGTCCGGCCCGAGTGATTTCCGGTCGGCCTCGAGCGCACGCCGCTGGAGCGCCTCGGCCTCGGTGTAACGCCCGAGGTCGCGGTAGACGGTCGAGAGGTTCGACTCGGTCACCGCGACGTTTGCGTGGTCCGGGCCGACGGCCTTCCGGAGGATCGCGAGCGACCTCTCGAAGCAGTCCACGGCCGTCCTGTAGTCGCCCCGGACCTGCGCGACGTTCGCCAGGTTGTTCAGGGCGACCGCGACGTCGGCGTGGTCCTTCCCCGACGTCTTCTCTAGAAGGGCGATGACGCGGCGGAACATCTCCTCGGCCTTGTCGTACTTCTCGAGGTTGAAGTAGAGCGACGCCAGATTGTTCAGGCTGAAGCCGACGTCCGGATGGTCGGGGCCGAGAAGGCTCTCCTGGATCTCGAGGGCGCGGCGCTCGAGAGCTTCGGCCTCGGCGTACTTCCCGACCAGGTTGTAGACGTTCGCGAGGTTGGTCAGGGCGGTCGCCACGTCGCGGCTTCGCGGGCCCGACGCCTTCTCGAGGATGCCAAGGGCCCGCTTGTGGAGGGCCTCGGCCTCGGCGTACTTCGCCACGTCCTGCTGGAAGACCCCGAAGTTGTCCAGGGTCTTCCCGACGTCGGCATGGCCGGGGCCGAGCGCCTTCTCCTGCAGGGCGAGCGCCTCGCGGTAGAGCGGTTCCGCCTTCTCGTACTGCCCCATGCGCCGGTAGATGACGGCGTTCTGGGCCAGGGCCTGCCCGATCGCCGCCGGGTCGGGAGGCGACGCGGCGCGGAGCTGCGCGAGGCCCTTCGCCCCCAGGTCCAGGGCCTGCGGATAGAGGCCCAGCTCCGCGTAGGCGCTCGCCATCGTGTAGAGGAGGGTCCCTTTCACCTCGGGCTCCTCCTTCAGCCCCGCCTCGATCTCCCGGCTCGCCTTGTCGAGCAGCTCGCGCGCCGTCACGCTGTTGCCGCGGCTCTCGCCCGGCTCGGAGATCTCGAAGAGGTTCACGAGGAACCCGGAGACGCGTCGGGACGTCGCGGCTTCGCGGTTCGCCCGCCGCTCCTCCTTCCGGATCCGGAGCGCCTGCCACGTCATGCCGGCGGCGACGAGGGTCAGGAGAACGACGGCGGCGGCGACCGCGGCGCGCGTCAGCCGCCGACGCGGTTTCTCCCGGATCCACGACAGGCGCTCGGCCGTGTCGATGGCCGAAGGGCGGACTCCCGGCTCCGGGGCCTTGAGGCGGTTGATGAGGGCCGTCAGGTCGGCGTCGAGGCCGGCCACAGGAAGGCTCTCGGCGCTCTGCGCCCGGGCCAGCCGGGCCAGCGGGTCGAGCTCCGGCGGAAACGGCGGCTTCCCGGTAAAGAGCTCCTGGAGGACGAGGCCGCAGGAGTACATGTCGCTGGCCGTCGTCGCGGGCTGGCCGCGCGCCTGCTCCGGGCTCATGTAGCCCACCGTTCCGACGAGGGAGCCGAGCCGTGTCACGGCGTCGGATCCCGGCTCCCCTTCGGCGGAGTCCGCGAAGGGAAGCGGGGTCGTCGCGTCCGTGTCGCCCCTTGGAGCCTCCGGGATCAGTGCCGGGACAGGCCTCCCGTCGAGGACGACCGTGGTCAGGGACTCGGGAAGGGTCCGGGCGAGGCCGAAGTCGAGCACCTTCACGTCCCCCGCCGCCGTGACCATGACGTTCGACGGCTTCAGGTCGCGGTGGACGATCCCCTTGGCATGAGCCGCCACGAGGACGCTGACGATCTGCTCGGCGAGGCGCATCTTCGTGGCGCGGTCCGGGCCGGAGCCGATGACCTCTGCCAGCGTCCGGCCGTCGATCAGCTCGAGGACGAGGAAGTCGCGCTCCGGCGTCTCGAGGTAGTCGTGGATCTGGCAGATGTGGGGGTGCTTCAGCTGCGACAGGACGCGGGCCTCGCGGAGGAAGCGCGCCTTGCGGTCCGGGTCGAGGTGCGCCCCGCGGATGGCCTTGAGCGCCACGCGCCGCTGCAGCTTCTCGTCGAAGCCGAGATAAACGGAGCCCATGCCGCCGGCCCCGACGAATCCGACGACACGAACATGCCCGAACTGGCATCCGACGAGATCGTGCTCGTCCACGGTTTGACGAGGATTCTAGGGCCGCCGAAGTGCGCCGGCCGGACTAGAATCGCCGCAAGAAACGAGGATCTTTCGGGCCGCCGGATCGAGGCGACGCGCCGGGGGGACGTTCGCGCCCGATCCTCCGACCCGGAGAGGTAATGCGATGACCCTCTCCGCCGGTACGCGCGTCGGCCCCTACGAAATCCTGTCGCCCCTCGGCGCCGGTGGTATGGGTGAGGTCTGGCGGGCGTGGGACACGCGGCTGGATCGGGAAGTCGCCCTCAAGGTGGTCCACGCGCAGCTCGCGACGGACGCCGAACGGATTTCTCGTTTCGAGCAGGAAGCGAAGGCGGCGGCCCGGCTCGACCACCCGAACATCCTCGTCGTCCACGACGTCGGGACGCACGAAGGGAGCCCGTACATCGTCTCGGAGCTTCTGGAAGGCCGATCCCTCCGGGAGCTTCTCGGATCGCCCCTTCCGCCGAAGAAGGCCGTCGAGATCGCGATCCAGATCGCCCACGGACTCTCGGCCGCGCACGAGAAAGGGATCGTCCACCGGGACCTGAAGCCCGAAAACGTCTTCGTGACGAAGGACGCGCGGGTGAAGATCCTCGACTTCGGCGTCGCAAAGCTGACGCAACCCGCCTCCGGCGCCGTGGGCACCGACATCAGTACGATCGAGATGACGGAGCCGGGAACGGTGATGGGGACGGTCGGCTACATGTCGCCGGAACAGGTGCAGGGGAAGCCGGTCGACGCGAGGAGCGACCTCTTCTCGTTCGGCGCCGTCCTGTACGAAATGTTCTCCGGGAAGAGGCCCTTCCACCGGGGGACCGCTCCCGAGACGCTGACGGCAATCCTCCGGGAAGAGCCGCCGGATCTCGCCGAGACGAACAGGAACATCTCTCCCGAGCTGAAGCGGCTCGTCCGGCACTGCCTGGAGAAGGAGCCGGGACAGCGCTTCCAGTCGGCCCGGGACGTCCTCTTCGATCTCGAGGAGGCCTCGAAGCAGCTGGGGACGAAGCCGGTCGCCCCGATGTCTGTCGCCGGCGTCTTTCTTCACAGAAATCGCTCCTCGGTAGCGGCCGCGGCGCTGATCGTGGCCGTTGCGATCGGGGCCGGGCTCTGGTGGAAGACGAGGGGGGGCGCGGGGGCGGTCGGCACGCGGCTGGCCGTCCTCCCCTTCGAGAACCTGACGGGCGATCCCGAGCAGGCCTACCTCGCGGACGGGATCCACGAGTCGCTCATCACAGACCTCGCGCGGCTCAGCGGCTTTTCCCGCGTCATAGCACGTCCCTCCGTGATGTCCTATGCGAAGACGACGAAGAAGCTCGCCCAGATCGGGAAAGAGCTGGGGGTCGACACGCTCGTGACGGGCTCGGTGATGCGGGCGGCTGCGAAGCTCAAGGTCACGGCGCACCTGATCAAGGCGGGAAGCGAGGAGCACGTCTGGTCGGAGAGTTACGAGCGGGATCCGCGCGACATCCTCTCCCTTCAGAACGAGATCGTCCGGTCGATCGCGCAGAAGGCTAAGCTGGCCCTCACGCCAGCCGAACAGACCCGGCTGGCCGCCGCACGGCCCGTCTCCGCCGAGGCCTACGAGGCGTACCTCAAGGGGAAGTACCAGCTCAACAAGATGACCCCGGAAGGGTTCGGGAAGGCCCTTGCCTACCTGAACCAGGCTGCGGAGATGGACCCGACGAACCCGCTGCCGCAGGCGGCGCTGGCGCTCGCGTACGCCCGGATGGGACACGAACGGTTCCCCGACGCCTTCACGCGGGCGCGTCAGGCCGCCGCGAAGGCGCAGGAGCTGGGGGGCGAGCCGCTCGCCGAGATGTACCAGGCGCTCGGGATGACCAAGCTCTACTCGGACTGGGACTACGAAGGCGCGGCGAAGGACTTCCGGCGAGCGATGGAGTTGAACCCGAGCCTTGGTGACCCCCATCGGGATTACTCGTGGTTCCTCCATCTCACCGGACGCCGGGCGGAGGCCCTCGCGGAGATGAAGCGGGCGCAGGAACTGGAGCCGCTGACGCCCCTCTTCTTCGCGGACCGGGGCTGGCAGCTCTGGTGGAACGGAAAGAATGACGAGGCGTTGGCGGAAGCCCGGAAGTCCATCGATCTGGATCCGAAGTTCGCTTACGGGCGTGCCGTCGTCGGATACGTCCTGGCGGAGCAGGGGAAGTTCGACGAGGCGATCACCGAGCATCAGAAGGCCGGCGCGGACGATCCCGACTGGCGGTGGTGCCTGACCCGGACGTACGCCCAGGCAGGACGGAAGGACGAGGCACGGAAAGCGCTGGGGAAGTTCCTGGGACAGAAGCCCGAAGCCACCGGTGATTGGGCCGGGTGGTTCTTGGCGGAGACGTATGCGGCGCTCGGAGAGAACGACGATGCGTTCCGCTGGCTGGACGAGTGCTACCGGAAACGATCCAGCTTCCTGCCGTGGGCCGGGCAGAACCCGGCGTACGCCCCTCTTCGGTCGGACCCGCGATTCCAGGATCTCGTCAAACGGGTGAAATCGCCGCCGGGCCCGCCGAGCCGATGAGTCTCTCCGCCGGCTCCCGCCTCGGTCCTTACGAGATCCTCGGCCCGCTCGGCGCGGGCGGGATGGGGGCGGTCTTCCGGGCGCGGGACGCGCGGCTCGACCGGGAGGTCGCGATCAAGGTCCTCTCCGACGACCTCGCCGGGGATCCCGATTCACTCCACCGCTTCCGCCACGAGGCGAAAGTCGTGGCGGCGCTCTCGCACCCCAACATCCTGTCGATCTTCGACGTCGGGACCGAGAACGGGATCTCGTACGCCGTGATGGAACTGCTCGAAGGGGAGACGCTTCGTGAGCGGCTCCGCGCCGGCCCGCTCGGGCCGGCAGAGGCGGTCGAGCGCGCGCTGCAGCTGGCGAGGGGCCTCGCCGCGGCGCACGGGAAGGGAATCGTCCACCGCGATCTGAAGCCGGAGAACCTCTTCCTCACGAAGGACGGCCTCCTGAAGATTCTCGATTTCGGGCTGGCCAAGCGGACCGTGGCTCCACGGGAGACGCGTGCGGCCGACCAGCCGACGACGCGTCTCGTGACCGCGCCGGGAGTCGTCGTCGGGACGCTCGCCTACATGTCGCCGGAGCAGGTCGAGGCCGGGCCCGTCGACCCGCGGGCGGACGTCTTCGCCTTTGGCGCGATCCTCTACGAGATGCTCTCCGGGCGGATGGCGTTCCGGCGGAGCACCATCACGGAAACGATGATCGCGGTCCTCCGGGAGGAGCCGCCGGAGCTGTCGTCGTCGGGCGCGAGGGTTTCCCCGGGGCTCGACGACATCGTCCGTCGCTGTCTGAGGAAGAAGCGCGAGGACCGGTTCGCGTCGGCGGCCGAGCTGGTTTCGGTGCTTCAGGCGATAGCAAGCGGTTCGGACGACGTCGCGCGGAAGTTCGGCGCGGGCCTGAGCAGGAAACCGGGAGCGCTTCTCCTTGCCGGAATCGGCGCGGTGATTCTCCTCGCGGCCGCGGGCCTTCTCCTCTCGCGGCGTCCCGGGCGAAGCGCCGGAGGCGCCGGGGGGCCGCGCCGCGTTGCAGTCCTGCCGTTCGAGAACCTCGGGGCCCCGGCGGACGACTACTTCGCCGACGGCATCACCGACGAGATCCGGGGAAAGCTGACGTCGCTGAAAGGGCTCGAGGTGATCGCCCGCGGCAGCTCGGCACCCTACCGCAAGACGACGAAAGCTCCGGCGGAGATCGCGCGCGAGCTCGGCGTCGGGTACCTGCTGACGGCGACGGTGCGCTGGGAGAAGAGCGCCGGCAGGAACCGGGTGAAGGTCAGTCCGGAGCTCGTCGAGGTCGCAGAGAAGGGAGCGCCCGCGGTCCGGTGGCAGGAGCCGTTCGACGCGGAGCTGACCGACGTCTTCCAGGTCCAGTCGGACATCGCCTCACGCGTCGCCCGCGCCCTCGGCGTGGCCCTCGGCGCCGGCGAGGAGAGGCGTCTCGTCGAGAAGCCGACGGGCCGCCTCGACGCCTACGAGGCGTTCCTCCATGGCGAGGGGGCCTCGAGGGCGCTCGGCGTTTCCGACCCGCCGTCGCTCCGGAAGGCGATCGCCTTCTACGAGGACGCCGTCGCGCTCGACCCGTCCTTCGCGCAGGCGTGGGCGCGGCTTTCCCGCGCCAGCGTCCTTCTCTACAACAACAGCGCGCCCGACCCCGCGCTGGCGAAGCGAGCCCTCGAGGCGGCTGAGCGGGCTGTGAAGCTGGCGCCTGGCCGTCCGGAGGGGTATGGAGCGCTCGGCTCGTACCAGCACGCCGTCGCGAACGACTATCCCCGTGCGCTCGCGTACTACGTGGAGGGGCAGAAGAAGGCCCCGGCGGACGGCGACCTCCTCTCGGCGGCCGCTTCGACGGAGATGCGGCTCGGTCGGTGGGCCGAGGCGCTGGAGCACCTCCGGGAAGCCGATCGCCTCGATCCCCGCTCCGTCGCGACGAAACGGCGCCTCGGGTTCGTGCTGCTCTACCTGAGGCGGTACGGCGACGCGCGCGATGCGTGCGACCGCGGCCTCACGCTGGCTCCCACCAACCTCGCCCTGATCGAATGGAAGGCGATGACGTATCTCGCCGAGGGAGACCTCGCGAAAGCCCGGAGCGTCTCGGGAGCGCCGCCCGCGGGAGTGGAGCCGACGGCTCTGGTCGCGTTCTTCGCAACGTATCAGGACCTCGTCTGGGTCCTCACGTCGGAGCAACAGGACCTGCTGCTCCGGCTGACGCCGGCCGCCTTCGACGGCAACCGGGGCGCGTGGGGAATCCACCTCGCGCAGGCGTCGGCCCTGCGACGGGATGCGGCGAAGACGCGCGTTTACGCGGAGGAGGCCCGGAAGGCCTACGAAGAGCAGCTCCGCGGGGCGCCCGGGAACGCCCAGCAGCACACCCTCCTCGGCGTCGCGCTGGCCTATCTGGGGCGGAGGACGGAAGCCGTCCGGGAGGGGGAGCGGGGCGTGGCGCTCCTGCCGGTGTCGAAGGACGCGTACGCCGGGACCTACATGCAGCACCAGCTTGCGCGGATCCACATCCTCCTCGGGGAGACGGAGAAGGCGCTCGACCTTCTCGAGCCTCTGCTCTCGATGCCGTACTTCCTCTCGCCGGGATGGCTCCGGATCGACCCGACACTCGATCCGCTCCGCGGGAACCGGAGATTCGAGAAGCTGGTCGAAGGGGGGGGACCGGGAGCCTGATCCTCCCCGGGCGGACGGCCGATTATGTCCTCCGTCGCGCCTCTTCCAGCCGGATGGCTCCGGGAAAGAGGAAGTCGTTCTCGAGGCGGATGTGACGGTGAAGGTCCTCTTCGAGCGCCACGAGGCCGGCATAGAGGGCCTTGAGCGGCGAGGACGCGTCGGGGGGAAGCGCGTAACCGTTCGCTGCGGCGCGCAGCTCCGCGAGGATCCCCTCGGCCGTGTCGTGTTCCGCGATCATCATCCGGATCGGGTTCCGCACCGTCCCGAAGCACGACTCGGCCGGGCGTCCGCCGGTGCCTGCCGCTTTCTCCAGCGCCTCGATGTAGGGGAAGAGGATCTGCTCCTCCTTTTGCATGTGAGGCGCGAGATCGCCCGAGAGCTGGTAGACGAGGGCCTCCACGCGCCGCGTCCCGGGAAGCCCCTGGCCGTGGACGGAGCGCACCTGCGCGGCCAACGGGGGCAGCGACACGATCGCCCGGAGCGTGAACACGTGGTGCGTTTCGAGAATGAACCGGACGAGCGCCGTGAGGGACTCCATTTCCCAGTCACGCCCCGCGGCGGCTGCTCCGTGCGACTTCATCTCGAGACCCCCTGGCGCGCCACCTTAATGTCCCCGTCCGTTCGCCGCCTATGACGGCCGTCATGGACCTGAGGGCCTGGACGCCCCCGGGGGCTGGCAGCTCCCACGGCGGGGCGGGCGTACCGTCCGCGGGACGGCTGGTTACGCTCGTCCGGCGGCCTGCTCCAGCCGGAGGGCGCGGGGGAAGAGGATGTTGTTCTCGAGGTGGATGTGCCGGTGAAGATCCTCCTCGAGTCCCTTCAGCCCGGCGTAGAGGGCCTGGAAGGACGTGCACGCGTCCGAGGGGAGCTCGTAGCCGTGCGTGACGTCGCGCAGCGTCCGGAGAAGCGCCCCGGCGGCATCATGCTCCGCCATCATCATCCGGATCGGGTTCCTCACGCTCCCGAAGCACGAGGGGGGCGGCTGGGTGCCGAGCCTCGCCACCTCATCGAAGGAGGCGATGTAGGGGAAGAGGATCTGCTCCTCCTTCTGCAGGTGCGGCGCGAGGTCGCCCGAAAGGTCTTGCACCAGGGCGGCGACGTCCCGCGTCTCGGGATGCGCCTCACCGTGGCGACCGCGGACCTTCGTCGCCAGCGCCGGGAGCGACGAGATGGCCTCGCGCGTGAAGACGTGGTGCGTCTCGACGATGAACCGGAGGAGCTCGGTGAGCGACTCTTTCTCCCACGCGCGGTCCGAAGGGCGCCCGCCGGTGCCGATGAGCGAGGCGAGTTGTCCGGGGTCGACCCCCGCGCGGCGGCAGGCCTCGGCGACTGTCGCCTCGCCGCCGCAGCAGAAGTCGATCCCCAGCTTTTCGAGTACGGGGATGGCTCCGGGATTCGCGATCGCAAGCTGGCCGATGGTGTCGGTCTCGAAAGACATTCGGGCCGTCCTCCCGGCCGCGGACGATAGGAACCTCCCGCGTCGCCACCTATGACGCCCGTCATGGGCAACGGTCTTTCGGACCTCGCCGGGGCGTCTCCGGCGGCCGGTTGATCCCCCTTTTCGTTTGAAGGAGAGTCCGCCGTCCCGCCGGAGTGAGCAGATGAAGAAGCTGACCAGAGTGGGCGGCTTCATCTTCTCGGAAAGTTCGGGGATGATTGGGCGGGCCGCTTGCCCCGGCCCAAGAACAACTCGCATCCCCGAAGGAGATACCCGACATGCGCGGACGCCCCCCGATTCTGCTGATCTGCCTGACTGTCGCCATCCTCGGCGCCGGCTGCGACTCCGAGCCGAAGCTCAAGGTCGAGGTCGCGAAGACCCCGACCGTCGTCTCCCAGCCCGCGCAGGGCGCGCCCGGGGCGGCTCAGGTGCCCGAGGCCGCCTCACACCCGCCCGCCGTCGCCTCCGGCGAGCGGCCGGCGCCACCGATTCCGCCCGGCGCGCAGCTGCCCGCCGGCCATCCGCCCCTGACTGCTTCCGAGGGGGGCCCGGCGGCCGGCGGCATACGGATGCCGATCGTCGCCCCGGGAGGGGAGGGCGCGAATGCGGTCGCCTGGACGGTGCCCGCGGGCTGGAAGGTGGAGCCTCCGGCCAATCCGACCCGCCGCGCCCAGTACCGCGTGCCGGGGCGGGCCGGCGACGGCGAGTGCCTCGTCTTCTACTTCGGCCCGGGACAGGGGGGCGATCCGGCCTCCAACGCCGAGCGGTGGGCCGCCCAGTTCGAGCCGGATGGCGTCAAGGCGGCGGGGAAGAAGACCCGGACCCTGACGGCCGGGGGGATGAAGGTCCTCTTCATCGAGACGGCCGGGACCTATCTCGCGGGAAGCCTGATGGGGGGGCCGGTGGAGAGAAAGCCCGGCTGGGCCCTCCTCGGCGCCGTCGTGGAGGGGCCGGACGCGAACTGGTACTTCAAGTTCACCGGCCCGAAGGCGACCGTCGACGCGCAGCGCGCCGCCTTCGACGGCCTCCTCAAGTCGCTGAAACGGGGAGGGTGAGGGCCGTCCGCCGCCGGTGGGCGACCCAGCCGGCGGCGAGGAAGGCGATCTCGACGACGGCGATGGCCGAGAAGACCGTCACGATGTTCGAGCTTCCGAACCCGTACGAGTGAAGACCGGAGGCGAGGACGAAGTTGACCCCGAGGTAGGTCATCAGGATCGTCCAGAAGGCGGCGATGGAGGCGGCCGCGACGCCGAAGTTCCGGATCTGCTCGTCCATCCGCGCGTGCAGGATGGCCATGTACGCGAGGAAGGCGACGAGCGACCAGACCTCCTTCGGGTCCCAGCCCCAGTAGCGACCCCACGACGACGCGGCCCAGATGGAGCCGGTCAGAATGCCGGCGATGAGCAGGATCGAGCCGACGTGGAGGTACCAGTAGAGCAGCTCGCTCCACCGCGCCGCGAGGTCGCGCCGCGCCGGGGCGAAGATCTCGATGCCGATGACGAGGTGGGCGAGTCCCGTTGCCATCGCGTAGACGGAGTAGCTGACGACGACGATCGGCACGTGGATGGCGAGCCACGGGGTCCCCGCGAGGACGGGCGCGATAGGGTGGATGAAGGGGTCGATCGGGAGGAGGTCGGCGAGCATCATCGCCACCGCCCCGAGGCCGGCCGCGTTGGCGACGAGGAGCCGCTGCTTCAGCGCGAGGGCGACGAGGCCGAAGAGACCTACCCCCCAGCCGAGGAAGAGCATCGACTCGTACATGTCGGCGGCGGGGATCCGGCCGGCGATCTGCCAGCGCGTCGCGAGCCCCCAGGTCATGGCGCCGAATCCGGCGACGAGAAGGACCGAGCCGGCCAGTCGGAGCCGGAACCGGTCCGCCGCCACGGACAGACCGGCGGCGATCGCGGCGGGGAGGAGAAGAAGCCACGAGAGGCGCGTCGGCCGGACCTTGTTGTACGTGATCTCGCGCGCCATCGCGGCCGCGGAGGGGTAGTGGGCCGGAGGGCTGGAGTCGCGAATCCGATCGGGGAGGGCTGCGAGGTCGGCGGCCGAAGGGACACGCGGGACGGCCTGCCACGCCCCCTTCGGGTCAACGGCGGGGAGGGGGTGGATGGCGACCCCCTTGAAGTACTCGAACATGACGGTCAACCGCTCTTCGAGCTTGAGAAGGTCTTTCTCGACGGGGGAGAGCTTCGCCTCCTGCTGCTCCCGTGCGTGGGCCGCCTCGACGGCCGGGTAGAGCGTCTTGGACGAGAGGATCTCGGCCAGGCTCGCGTACCGAGTTCCCGCCGGCAGGCCGACGACCTCGGCGACCGCGGCCCCGCCCACCTTCACGATCGGGGCGTGCTGCCAGCCGTCCGGGTCGAACCCCCAGCCGGCCACCATGGCGACCGCGTCCATCTGGCTCCACGAGGAGCGTCCCGTCACCGTACGGACGGCTTCCCGCGCCTGCGTGTCAAAAGGCATGGTCCGGCCGTCGTGCTGGACGGGGAGCGAGCGGAGCTTCTCCACGGTCGGCGCGTCGGGGACCTGCACGGCCGGTGCCGGCAGGGCCGACGCGAGGATTGCGAGAAGGAGAGTCAGCGTGGGAAGGCTCGGCCCGGACGGCGCCGGAAAAGGCGCGGGGGCCTGCGCGTGCGACTGCGCCTGCGGCTTCGCCGCAGCCTGCCGGAACTGGACGATCCGTGTGGCGAAGACGACGATCATCCCGGCGACGAGGAGGACGTAACCGGCGAAGACGACCGGTTGGCCGGGATCGCGGGAGACGGAGAGGATCGTCATCTTCTGCCCCTGCTCCATCTGGTAGCTGCTCTGGAAGAAGCTGAAGCCGCCGTAGTCGAGCGGTCTGTTCATCTCGATGACCGCGGGCTGCGGGGCGCCGCGCGCCGCATCGAGCACCTGGACACGGCTCCGGAACATCGCCGGCCGGCGGGTGCCGGGGTAGGTGTCCAGCTCGAAGGCGTCGAGCCGGATGGCGAAGGGGAGCTGGAACTGCGACGGCGCGCCCGAGCCCGGACGCGTCTCGACGACGTTCGACTGCTGCCCTTCCCAGAGACCGATCCGCCCCTCCGTCTTGAGGAGGAGGGTCATGAGCGAGCCGAGGAGGATCAGGAGCATCGAGAGGTGGGTGATCGCGAAACCGATCCGCCACCGGTTTTGCGGCCAGCGCTCGATCAGGGCGCAGACGAGGTTGACCGCGAAGAGCGCCTGCAGCGCGTAGAACCAGCTTGCGTAGTAGACGGCCCGCGCCGCCTCGGTGCCGCGCAGGGACTCGAGGATCGTGCCCGCGGAGAGCACGACCCCGAGCAGGAGCACGAGGACGACGGTCAGCTTGAGGGAGGCGAGGTTCGAGATCAGCTTTCGCATGAAGTCTCCGGGACCGGGCGAGGAGTCACCGCGGGCAAATGGCGGCGCCGCGGGAGGTTACTTCAGACGCCGGAAGTTGTCGTCCCTTCCGAAACGTGGAATCGGTCTCAAAGGAGAAGATGGCCGAACGTCCCGAGGACCCGCCGGGCAAAGAGTCCGCCCGCGAGAGCCTCGACTGGCTCGACAGGTAGCTGGGGCCGGTGAAGAGATAGACCGGGCGGAAAGCCGGCCGAGAATAGAATCTGTTCAGCAGTCGCAATGAGCCTTGCGCCGGGGACCCGACTCGGCCCTTATGAGGTCGTCGCCCCGCTCGGCGCGGGGGGAATGGGCGAGGTCTGGCGGGCGCGGGATTCACGGCTCGAACGCGAGGTCGCCCTGAAGGTGATCCACCCGCAGCTCGCGACGGATGCCGACCGCCTTGCGCGCTTCGAGCAGGAGGCGAAAGCGGCCGCCCGGCTCGATCATCCGAACATCCTCGTCGTCCACGACGTCGGGACGCACGAGGGGAGCCCCTACATCGTCTCGGAGCTTCTGGAAGGGGAATCGCTCCGGGAGCTGCTCGGGTCTCCGCTCCCGCCGAGAAAAGCCGTCGACTTCGCGCTTCAAGTCGCCCACGGCCTTTCGGCCGCTCACGAGAAAGGGATCGTCCACCGGGACCTGAAGCCGGAGAACGTCTTCGTCCGGAAGGACGGGCGGATCAAAATCCTCGACTTCGGCGTCGCGAAGCTGACGCAGCCGTCCTCCGGCGCCGTGGGCACCGACATCAGCACGATAGAGATGACGGAGCCGGGAACGGTCATGGGGACGGTCGGTTACATGTCGCCCGAGCAGGTGCAGGGGAGGCCGCTCGACGCGCGGAGCGACATCTTCTCGCTCGGCGTCGTCCTCTACGAGATGCTCTCGGGCAAGAGGCCCTTCCACCGGGGGACGGCCCCCGAGACCTTGACGGCGATCCTGCGGGAGG
This sequence comes from uncultured Acidobacteriota bacterium, assembly GCA_963801475.1. Taxonomy (GTDB): domain Bacteria; phylum Acidobacteriota; class Thermoanaerobaculia; order UBA5066; family UBA5066; genus DAOMFB01. Next base: position 915,974 of record CAWDEX010000002.1, read on the forward strand.
AGCCCCCCGACCTCGCCGAGGCGAACCGGAACATCCCGCCGGAGCTGGAGCGGATCGTCCGGCACTGCCTCGAAAAGGAGCCGGACCGGCGCTTCCATTCGGCGTCCGACGTGGTCTTCGGTCTCGAGACGCTCCGCGGAGCCACGGCGGAACAGTCGGTCGCCCCGATGTCGGCGGCCGGAATCTTCCTTCACCGGCACCGCGCGGGCGTCGCGGCCGTGGCGCTGCTTGCGGTGGTTGCCGTCGCCGCCGGCTGGTGGTGGTGGACAAGGGGCGGGCCGGCCGGCGGCCTGAAACGTCTGGCCGTCCTCCCCTTCGAGAACCTCTCCGGCGATCCCGGGCAGGAGTACCTGAGCGACGGGTTGACGCAGGAGATGATCGCGCAGCTCGGGCGGCTGCACCCGGCGAGCCTCAGCGTCATCGCCCGGACGTCGGTCATGCAGTACAAGAAGACGACCAAGCCGATCGACCAGATCGGGCGCGAGCTGGGCGTCGACTACGTGCTGGAGGGGAGCGCGCGCCACGAGGCGGGCCGGGTCCGGATCACGGCCGAGCTGATCCAGGTCCGGAATCAGGCACAGCTCTGGGCCGACAGCTTTGAGCGGGATCTGTCCGGCATCCTGGCGTTGCAGAACGACGTGTCCCAGAAGGTCGCCCGGGCGCTGGCGCTCAAGCTCCTTCCGGCCGAGCGGGCCCGGCTCGCGACGGCCCGCCCTGTAAATCCGGAAGCCTACGAAGCGTGTCTCAAGGGTTGGCACCAATGGCACAAGCTCACGCCGGGCGATCTCGAGGCTGCCCAGCGTTACTTCGAGCTGGCGATCGCGAAGGATCCGGATTACGCCCTCGGTTACACGGGGATCGCCCTGGTCTGGCTCGGCCGCTCGCAACTGGGGTTGATCTCACCCGGCGAGGCCGCGCTCAAAGGGAAACCGGCCCTCATGAAGGCCATGGAGCTGGATGACACGGTCGCAGAGACCCATTTCACGCTCGCGGGCTTTCGGACTTGGAGCGAATGGGATTGGGCGGGCGCGGAGCCGGAGTTCAGGCGCGCGATCGAACTTAACCCCAGCTTTCCCGACGCGCCGGCCTACTACTCGCATTTCCTGATGACCCTGGGTCGGCCAGACGAGGCCCTGCCGTACGCAAGGCGAGCCCTCGAGCTGGACCCGCTCAACCCGCTCATTCACGGCCTTTACGGCGTGGACCTCGTCTACGTTCGCAGGTACGACGACGCGATCGCGCAGGCCCGCACCGCGCTGAAGACGGCGCCGGACGACCCGATCAATCAAGGGGTTCTCTGGTGGGCCTTCAGCGCAAAGGGGATGCACAAAGAGGCCTTCGCCGCGGCGAAAGTCTTCCTGAAGCTCTACGACGACCGTGACCTGGACGACGCGCTCGAACGCGGCTACAGCGAGGCGGGCTATCGGGGAGCGATGAAACGTGCCGCCGAGGCGTTGATCGTCCACTTTCATAAGAGCTATGCCAACCCCACGGACATCGCATGCCTCTTTCTCGAGGCCGGTGAAAAGGAAAAGGCTCTCGACTGGCTTGAGAAGGGCTACGAGGTGCGCGATCAGAGCCTGCCTTACGTCGGACTTCCGATCTACGACAGCGTGCGCGGCGACCCGCGCTTCACCGCCCTTCTTCGGAAGATGAACCTTCCGCCGAGCTGACGGTGCCCATGAGCCTCTTCGCCGGCACAAAGATCGGCCCGTACGACATCCTGGCCCCGCTCGGCGCGGGGGGAATGGGCGAGGTCTGGCGGGCCCGGGACACGCGGCTCGATCGCGAGGTGGCACTCAAGGTACTTCCCGCCGCCGCATTGACTGACCAGACGGCCCGGGCGCGGCTGCTTAGGGAGGCCCGACTTGCCTCGAAGCTGAACCACCCGAACATCTGCACGATCCACGAGGTCGGCGAAGCGGACGGCCAGGTCTTCATCGCCATGGAGCTCGTCGAGGGGGAGACGCTGAGCGAGCGACTCTCGGCAGGCGTTCTTTCCTCCGATGAGGTTCTCCGGATTGGACAGCAGTTGGCCGATGGCTTGGCCCACGCCCATGAGCACGGCGTCATCCACCGGGATCTCAAGAGCGCAAACATCGTCATCACGCCGGAAGGGCGCGTGAAGGTCCTCGACTTCGGCCTGGCCAGGCGTCTCACCGCGAGCGACCTGACCGAAGCCTCGACGGTGACGGTCGCTGGGACGGTGACGGGCACGCTGGCCTACATGGCTCCCGAGCTGCTCCTGGGGCGGCAAGGTGACGACCGGAGCGACCTCTGGGCGCTGGGGGTCGTTCTCTACGAAATGGCGACCGGCCTGCGCCCGTTTCAGGAGAGGCTCTCAACCGCCCTGATCGACGAGATCATTCACAGGGAGCCTCTGCCGCCGGGAAGGATTCGCCGTGGTCTTTCTCCGCGGATCGAAGGGATCATCCTCAAATGCCTCGAAAAGGAGCCCGGGAGCCGTTACGCCTCGGCCCGCAAGCTTCTGGAGGATCTGGGTAGCGGCGGAGAGCCGGATACGGTCGGCACACCGCCCCGAAGGCGAACCTCCCGACGGGCCTTGGTGACCGGGGTGCTCGCCGGCCTGGCCCTCGTCGGCATCGTCGCCGGTGGCTATCTGGCGTGGAGGCACCGCGCGTCGCCGTCGAGGCCGCCCGAGGGGCGGATCATGGTGGCGGTCCTCCCGGTCGAGAACCTGAGCAAAGACCCCGACCAGGAGTACTTCAGTGACGGCCTCACCGAGGAGCTGATCGCGCAGCTTGGCGGGCTCAAGCCGGCGCGTCTCGGCGTCATCGCGCGCACGTCGGCGATGCGCTACAAGAAGACCCAGAAGCCGATCGACGAGATCGGCCGCGAGCTGGGGGTCGGCTACGTCCTCGAGAGCAGCGTCCGGAAGGAGGCGGGACGGGTCCGGATCACCGTTCAGTTGATTGAGGTTCGCGACCAGACCCATCTCTGGGCCGAGAGCTACGAGCGCGATCTCGCGGACGTCTTCGCGATCCAGAGCGAAGTCTCCGAGCGGGTGGCCCGCTCCCTCGCCATCGAGCTGCTTCCCTCCGAGCGCGCCCGCCTGGCGAGGGACCGTCCTGTGAATCCCGAGGCCCACGAGCTCAACCTGAAAGGACGGCACCACTGGAACCTCCGGACGTCCAAGGACCTTCTGAAAGCGACGGAGTATTTCCGCGCGGCGACCGCCGCCGACCCGTCGTACGCCCTCGCGTGGGCCGGCCTCGCGGACACCTATGCCCTTTATCCCTTCTACCGCGTTCTCGAGCCGAAGGCGGCCTTCCCGCAAGCCCGGGCGGCCGTCGAGAAAGCCCTGTCGCTCGACGCCTCGCTAGTCGAGGCGGAGACGGCCCTCGCCTTCATTGTTCTCTACGGCGACTGGGACTGGGCGTCCGCCGAATCCCGCCTGAAGGGGATTCTCGAGCGCCGTCCCGACTACGCCATCGCGCGGCAGTGGTACGCGGAGTACCTCTCGGCCATGGGTCGGCACGACGAGGCGCTTCGGGAGATTCGCAAGGCCCGCGAGACCGATCCCCTCTCCCCGATCCTGAGGGTAATGGAGGGATACGTTCTTTATTACGCCCGCCGGTACGAGCAATCCCTCGAATCGCTCCGGGTCGCCGAGAAGCTCGAACCCGACTACCCGGTTCTTTACTCGCTCCTCGGGAAGACATATCGGGCGCTGGGACGCTACCCTGATGCCCTCGAGACGTACGCCCGCGCAGGCGCTCGCGAGGGCTCGGCCGACGAGTACGTCCAGGCGAGAGCCTTGACTCTCGCGGAATCGGGGAGAAAGGACGAGGCGAGGAAACTCCTCGCCACGGGGGCGGGCTCGGGCCGGAAGGATGCCGGGGCGGGGCTTTGGTCCCTCGCAATGCTGCACGCGGCATTCGGGGAGCGCGACGAGGCGCTCGCCGTCCTCGAGCGCGCCTGCGACCTGCGAGACGTCTATCTCCCGCGGCTGCGGGTCGAGCCCGCGCTCGACAGCCTCCGCCCCGACCCGCGCTTCCAGGAGCTCGTCCGGAAGATGAAGTTCCCGCCGGGCTGACCGGACTACTTCAGCTGCTGGTAGAAGTCGTTCCCCTTGTCGTCGACGAGGATGAAAGCGGGAAAGTCGACGACGTCGATGGCCCAGATCGCCTCCATCCCCAGCTCGGGAAACTCGAGAACGGCCACCTTCTTGATGTTCTCCTCGGCGAGAAGTGCGGCCGGGCCGCCCGGCGAGCCGAGATAGAAGCCACCGTACTTCTTGCAGGCCTCGGTCACCTTCGGGCTCCGGTTCCCCTTGGCGATCATCACCATCGAGCCACCCTTCGACTGGAAGAGGTCGACGTAGGAGTCCATCCGGCCCGCCGTCGTCGGGCCGAAGGAGCCGGACGGCTTCCCCTTCGGGGTCTTCGCGGGGCCCGCGTAGTAGACGGGGTGGTCCTTGAAGTACTGGGGCAGGTCGGCGCCGGCGTCGAGATGCTCCTTGAGCTTCGCGTGGGCGATGTCGCGCGCCACGACGAGCCGCCCCGTCAGGGCGAGCGGCGTCGAGACGGGATACTTCGATAGCTCGGCGAGAATTTCCTTCATCGGCTTGTTGAGATCGATCTTCGCGATTCCTGCGTGCTCCTTCGCTCCCGTGTGGACGGGGAGGAGCGCCTCGGGGTGGCGCTCCAGCTCTTCGAGCCAGAGCCCCTTCGCGTCGATCTTCGCGAAGACGTTCCGGTCGGCCGAGCACGAGACGCCGAGGCCGACGGGGCACGACGCCCCGTGGCGCGGCAGGCGGACGACGCGGACGTCATGGGCGAAGTGCTTGCCGCCGAACTGGGCGCCGAACCCCAGTTTCTGGGCCGCCGCCAACATCTTCGCCTCCAGGGCCGGGTCGCGGAAGGCGCGGCCGGTCCTGTCGCCGGTCGTCGGGAGCGAGTCGTAATAGCCGGTCGAGGCGAGCTTCACCGTCTTCAGGCAGGCCTCGGCCGAGGTGCCGCCGACGACGATGGCGATGTGGTACGGCGGGCAGGCGGCCGTGCCGAGGCTCTTCATCTTCTCGACGAGAAAGGCCTCGAGGCTGGCCGGGTTGAGGAGCGCCTTCGTCTCCTGGAAGAGGTAGCTCTTGTTGGCCGAGCCGCCCCCCTTCGCCACGAAGAGGAAGCGGTATTCCATCCCCTTCGACGCGTAGATGTCGATCTGCGCCGGGAGATTGTTGCCGGTGTTGGCCTCCTCGTACATCGAGAGGGCGGCCGTCTGCGAATAGCGGAGGTTCTCCTCCGTGTACGTCTTCCAGATCCCCTTCGAGATGGGCTCGGCGTCGTCGCCCCCCGTCCAGACCTGCTGCCCCTTCCAGGCGACGACGGTGGCGGTCCCGGTGTCCTGGCAGAAGGGAAGCTCGAACTTCGAGGAGACGACGGCGTTCCGGAGGAGGGTCGTGGCCATGAACCGGTCGTTCGGCGAGGACTCGGGGTCCGAGAGGATCGCCGCCACCTGCCGCTGGTGCTTCGGGCGGAGAAGGAACGACACGTCTCGCGTCGCCTCGTGCGCGAGGAGCGTGAGCGCCTTCGGGTCGACGACGAGGACCGGCTTCCCGGCGAACTTCGCCTTGCGGACCAGCCCCTTCGGGCCCGAGACGAGACGGTACTTCGTCTCGTCCTTCCCCTTCTGGAAGGTCTTCGCGTAGACGAAACGGTCCTTCTTCGGAGAAGGCGCCTTCGTCGTCTTTTTCGTCTGCTTGGTCGGCATCGGAGTCTCCTTGTCCCGGCCCCGAAGCCTATCCGAGGCCCGTCCGGGCGCCCCTGATGCGGATGAACCAGCAGAGCGGCGGGGGCTCTGCTAACAGGTCGCTGGACGGAGCCGGCGGACGGTCCCGAAGCCGTGAGAGGATTTGACGATGACGACACGACCGGTAAGGAAGCACTCGAAATCGCTCCCCACGCTCGAGGGGGCGGGCGTCCGCCTGCGCCGAGCGTTCGGCTTCGGGGGGACGGCCGACACGGACCCGTTCCTTCTGTTCGACGACTTTCGGAACGACGTCCCCGCGGACTATCTCGCCGGATTCCCGTGGCACCCGCACCGCGGGATCGAGACGATCACTTACGTCCTCGCGGGGACCGTCGAGCACCGGGACAGCCTCGGGAACCGGGGGACTCTCGGGCCGGGTGACGTGCAGTGGATGACGGCGGGGAGTGGGATCATCCACCAGGAAATGCCGAAGGGGGATGCCGACGGCCGGATGTACGGCTTCCAGCTCTGGGCGAACCTTCCCGCCGCGCTGAAGATGACGCCGCCCCGCTATCAGGATGTCAAGGCGGCCGAGATTCCGGAGATCGTGGACGACGACGGCACGCGCGTCCGGATCGTCTGCGGCAGCTTCCGGGGGCGGAAGGGCCCGGTGGAAGGAATCGCTGCGTCCCCGATCTATCTCGACATTTCGGTGACGGGCGGGACACGCAGGGCGCTCGCCGTCGAGTCTGGCCGCCACGCCTTCGCCTACGTCTTCGACGGCGGGGGCTCGTTTGCTCCCGGCGTCGAGGCGGAAGACCGGTCGCTCCTTCTCTTCGGGGACGGCGACGAGGTCGTCGTGGAAGCCGGCAGCAAGGGCATCCGTTTCCTTCTCGCCTCGGGAGTGCCGCTCAAAGAGCCGGTGGCGTGGCGCGGGCCGATCGTCATGAACACGCAGGAAGAGCTTCGACAGGCGTTCGACGAGCTGGAGAAAGGGACGTTTCTGGAGGCGCGAAACCCCGGGTAATACATCCCGACCATGCCGTCTCTCCGGGTATGCGGAATCGTTCCGGAAGAGGCATGGAGCCGCGCATGGCTCGACACCGGCGAAAAGTGTCCTCACCCGACGCCGGTGAACGCTACCGGGTCGCCCCGTCCCGGTTTCATCGTGTCCGCGCACCCTTCTCGCGCTGATTCAAAGGAATCATGGAGAGCGCGGCCCGCGAACCGATGATGGAAGGTTAGTGGTGCCACCCGCCGGATCGACCGCGAGACGTTCCTGATGGAGAAGTAATGCAACCCACTTGGCGTCGCGTCTGCGTCTTATCGTTCTGCCTTGCCGCGACTGTGGCCCTGCCGGTCGCCTGCAGAAAGGGACCGTCCGGTCCGCCCCCGGGGGGGCCGGTCGAGGTCGCCGTCGTGACGGTGAAGCCCGAGAGGATCGTCCTGACGACCGAGCTGCCCGGGAAGACGTCCCCCTACTTCGTCGCCGAGGTCCGGCCGCAGGTGAACGGCCTGATCCGCGAGCGGGCGTTCGAGGAAGGGTCCGACGTGAAGGCGGGGGACCTCCTCTACCGGATCGACCCGGCGCCCTACCAGGCCGCATACGACCAGGCGAAGGCGGCGCTCGCGATGGCCGAGGCGAACGTTCCGGCCGCCCGCCTGCGCGCCGAGCGCCTCGAGGGACTCGTCGAGATCCGGGCGACGGGCCGGCAGAACTACGACGACGCCCTGGCGGCGCTCCAGCAGGCCGAGGCGAGCGTGGCGGCTGCGAAGGCGGCGGAGGAGAGCGCCCGGATCAACCTCTCCTACACGCCGATCCGCGCGCCGATCCCGGGCCGGACCGGCAGGTCGAGCGTGACCGTCGGGGCGCTGGTGACCGCCTACCAGCCGGTTCCCCTGGTGGTGATCCAGCAGCTCGACCCGATCTACGTCGACGTGACCCAGTCCTCCGCGGAGATCCTCCGCCTCAGGCAGAGCCTCGCGAGCGGCCGCCTGAAGAGGAGCGGAGAGGGGTGGAGCCGGGTGACGGTCCTCCTCGAGGACGGCACCCCCTACCCACTCACCGGGAAGCTGAAATTCCGGGACGTCACGGTCGACCCGACGACCGGCTCCGTCACCGTGCGGATGGTCTTCCCCAACCCTGAAAACGTCCTTCTCCCCGGGATGTTCGTCCGGGCGATCGTGGAGGAAGGGGTGAACGAAGAGGCGATCCTCGTTCCGCAGCAGGGGGTCACTCGCGACCAGAAGGGGAACCCCTACGCCCTCGTCGCCGGCAAGGAGGGGAAGGTCGAGCAGCGGATGCTGACTCTCGACCGGGCCGTCGGCGACGAGTGGCTCGTCACGAAGGGGCTCGCCACGGACGACCGCGTGATCGTCGAGGGGCTGCAGCGGATCCGTCCCGGGGCCGACGTGAAAGCCGTGCCGTTCGCGGTGACGAAGGCCGAACCGGCGGCTGCGAAGACCGAAGCCGCGGTCGGCAGTCCGCCGGCGGCCGCGAAGTAAGGGGCCGCCCGTGTCCCGGTTCTTTCTCGCGCGCCCCGTCTTCGCCTGGGTCATCGCGATCGCGTTGATGCTGGCGGGAGCCCTGGCGATCGTGAAGCTCCCGATCTCCCAGTACCCGCCGATCGCACCCCCGTCGATCTCGATCAACGCCGTCTATCCCGGCGCCGCCGCCAAGACCGTCGAGGACTCGGTCGTTCAGATCATCGAGCAGAAGATGACGGGCCTCGACCGGATGCTCTACATGGACTCCACGTCCGATTCCGCGGGGAGCGCGGCGATCACGCTCACGTTCGCGCCCGGGACCGACCCCGACATCGCCTGGGCGAAGGTCCAGAACAAGCTCCAGCTCGCGATGCCCGCCCTCCCCGACGTGGTCCAGCAGACCGGCGTCACGGTGAGCAAGTCGACCCGGAACTACCTCCTCATCGCGGGCATCGTCTCCGAGGACGGAAAGTTCGACAACGCCGACCTCATGGACTACACGGTCTCGAAGATCGAGTCGGTCATCGGGCGGGTCCCGGGGGTCGGCGAGGTCCAGGTCTTCGGCACCGCCTACTCGATGCGGGTCTGGCTCGATCCGGACAAGCTGACGAAGTTCGGGATGACCTCGGACGACGTCGTGCTGGCGCTCCGCGCGTACAACGTCGAGGTTTCGGCGGGCCAGCTCGGTGGCGCCCCCGCGGTGCCGGGGCAGCGCCTCAACGCCTCGATCCTCGTCCAGTCGCTCCTGAAGACGCCGGAAGAGTTCGCGGCGGTCCCGCTGCGGACGAACGCGGACGGCTCGGTCGTGAAGGTGAAGGACGTGGGCCGGACCGAGCTCGGGACCGAGATCCCCGACCTCAGGTTCAAGTTCAACGGGAAGCCGGCCGGGGCCTTCGCCGTCCGGCAGGAGGCGGGGGCGAACGCGCTCGAGACCGCCGACCGGGTCAAGGCGAAGATGATGGAGCTCTCGAAGTTCTTCCCTCCCGGCGTGAAGCCCATCTTCGTGTACGACACGACGCCCTTCGTGAAGGTCGCCATCGAGGAGGTCTTCAAGACGCTCCTCGAAGCGATCGTCCTCGTCTTCCTCGTCATGTACCTCTTCCTCGGGAACTTCCGGGCGACGCTGATTCCGACGGTCGCGGTCCCGGTCGTCCTCCTCGGAACGTTCGGTGTCCTCGGCGCCCTGGGCTACTCGATCAACATGCTGACGATGTTCGGCATGGTCCTCGCCATCGGCCTCCTCGTCGACGACGCCATCGTCGTGGTCGAGAACGTGGAGCGGATCATGAGCGAGGAAGGGCTCCCCCCCTTCGAGGCGACCCGGAAGTCGATGGACCAGATCACGAGCGCCCTCGTCGGCATCGGCCTCGTCCTCTCGGCGGTCTTCGGGCCGATGATCTTCTTCCCCGGATCCACCGGCGTCATCTACCGGCAGTTCTCCGTCACGGTCATCGCCTCGATGCTCCTCTCGGTCCTCGTGGCCCTCATCCTCACGCCGGTCCTCTGCGCCTCTCTCCTGAGGGCCGTCCCGAAGGGGCACGAAGCGGCCGAGACCGGCGTCCGCTTCCTTCGGCCGTTCTTCCTCTGGTTCGACCGTTTCTTCTACCGCCTCCGCGACCGGTACATGGCGGTGGTCGATCGCATTCTCGGCCGGCGCGCCCGCTACGCCGCCGTCTTCCTCGTCATCGTCGCGGTGATGGCGGTCCTCTACCAGCGGATGCCGACCGGGTACCTTCCGGACGAGGACCAGGGGACCCTCATGGCGATGGTCCAGCTCCCGGTCGGCTCGACCCTCGAGCAGACCGAGGTCGTCATGCGCGACGTAGAACGTCACTTTCTCGTCGACCAGAAGGACGCCGTGAAGTCGTGCGGGGCGATCTCGGGGCTGGGCTTCGGCGGACGCGGCCAGAACATGGGGATGGTCTTCGTCCAGCTGAAGGACTGGAAGCTGCGCGACCGCCCCGGCCTCCGCGCGAAAGACGTCGCGGGGAAGGCGATGCGGGCCCTCTGGACGCAGCGCGGAGCCGTCATCTTCGCCTTCCCACCTCCCGCCGTCGTCGAGCTCGGCACCGCGACCGGGTTCGACCTGATGGTGCAGGACCGCGGCTCCCTCGGCCACGAAGGGCTCTCGAAGGCGATCGACCAGCTGCTGGGACTCGCCGCGAAGGACCCGCGCCTCGCTCGCGTCCGGCTGAACGGGATGACGGACGTCCCCCAGTACAAGGTCGACATCGACTGGGACAAGGCGGGCACGCTCGGCGTCCCCGTCAGCTCGGTGCAGAGCTACGTCTCGGCGGCCTTCGGCAGCGCCTACGTCGGCAATTTCGTCCAGGGGGGACGGGTCAAGCGGGTCTACGCGCAGGCCGACGCCCCGTTCCGGATGCTCCCGGAGGACCTCCACAGGCTCTACGTCCGCAACAGGCAAGGCCGGCTCGTCCCGCTTTCGGCCGTCGCCTCGGGACGGTGGGTCTACGGGTCGCCGCGCCTCGAGCGCTTCAACGCCTTCCCCGCGATGAACATCCAGGGGGAACCGGTGCCGGGCCGGAGCTCCGGCGAGGCGATGAACGCGATGGAGGAGCTGATCAAGAAGCTCCCGTCTGACGTCGGATTCGAGTGGACCGGCATCTCCTACCAGCAGCGGATGTCGGAGTCGCAGGCCGGGCTGCTGTACGCCTTCTCGGTCCTCGTGATCTTCCTCGTCCTCGCGGCGCTTTACGAGAGCTGGACGGTCCCGATCTCGATCGTCCTCGCCCTCCCGCTCGGCGTCATCGGAGGCGTCATCGCCTCCTCGGCCCGGGGGATGTCGAACGACGTCTACTTCCAGATCGGGCTCCTCACCGTCCTCGGCCTCACGACGAAGAACGGGATCCTCATCGTCCAGTTCGCCGTGGCGAACCGCGAGAAGGGGATGGGTCTCATCGAGGCGACGCTGGCGGCCGCAAAGACGAGGCTTCGCCCGATCGTCATGACGTCCCTGGCGTTCGGCTTCGGCGTTCTACCGCTGGCGCTCGCCTCGGGCGCCGGGGCCGGGGCCCAGATGGCCATCGGCACGAGCGTCCTCGGCGGCATGCTGAGCGGGACGTTCCTGGCCATCCTCCTGATCCCGCTCCTCTACGTCCTCGTTGTCCGATTCTTCGAGAGAAAGAAAGCCGCAGCGGTTCCTGCCGCCCCATCGCCGCTTCCCGTGGAGGGAAAGTGATGCGCCGCAATCTGGCTTCGTCCCTGCTCGTCGTCCTCCTTCCTGCGGGAGTCCTCGTGGGGGGTTGCACGATGATCCCGGCATACAACCGTCCCGCGCCGCCGGTTCCCGACACCTGGGCGGACGGCGCTGAGCCGAAGGCCGAGCCCGCCCGCCCCGGGGCCGAACCGGCGGCGGCTCCAGCTCCCCTCACGGCAGCGGAGGTCCACTGGCAGGACTTCTTCACGGACGTCCGCCTCCGGTCGCTCATCGAGCTGGCCCTCGAATACAACCGGGACCTCCGGATCGCCACCCTCAACGTCGAAAGGGCCGCCGCCCTCTACCGGATCCAGCGTGCCGAGGTCAACCCTACGGTCGGGATCCAGGCCACGGGCGAGAAATACCGGATCCCCGAGAAGATGGGGGACAAAGGCGAGGCGAAGACGGTCTCGGCTTACTCCGCCGTCGTCGGTCTCGCCTCCTGGGAACTGGACTTCTTCGGGCGTCTCCGGAGCATGAGCGCCAGCGCCTTCGAGCAGTACCTCGCGACGGAGGAGGCCCGTCGGGCCGCGCAGATCTCGCTCGTGGCCGCGGTGGCCGGAACCTACCTGGGCCTGGCGGCCGACGGCGAGAGCCTCCGGCTCGCCCAGGTGACCCTCGAGGCGCAGCAGGCGTCCTACGAGCTGATCCGGGCGACCCGGGACGCCGGCATCGCCTCCGACCTCGACCTTCGCCAGGCGCAGAGCCAGGTGGAGGCGGCGCGGGTGAACGTCGCGGCGTTCACCGGCGCGGTCGCCGTCGGCCGGAACGCGCTCCAGCTCCTCGTCGGGCTCCCTCTCGGTCCGGACCTCCTACCGGAGCGGTTCGACACCGTCACGGACCCGAGGGGCGTCTCCGCCGGGCTGTCGTCCGACGTCCTCCTCTGCCGTCCCGACATCCTCGCGGCCGAGCACCGGCTCCGCGCCGCGAACGCGAACATCGGGGCGGCCCGCGCGGCCTTCTTCCCGCGGATCTCCCTCACGGCGAGCTACGGCACCCAGGGCCCGGAGCTCTCCGATCTCTTCACCGCGGGGACGAGGACCTGGAGCTTCGTGCCGCAGATCGTCGCCCCCCTCTTCGCCAGCGGCTCGCTCCTCGCGAACCTGAGGGCCTCCAAGGTCGACCGCGAGATCGCCGTCGCCCTGTACGAGAAAGCCATCCAGGTCGCCTTCGCCGAGGTGAGCGACGCCCTGACGCTGCGGACCACGCTCGTCGCCCAGCGTGAAGCCCAGGAAGCCCTGGTCGTCGCGCTCGAGGAGACCTGGCGGCTCTACGACGCCCGCTACCAAGCGGGGATCGACAGCTACCTCGGCGTCCTCGTGGCCCAGCAGGCTCTCTTCAACGCCCAGAAGGGGGAGGTGATCGTCCGCCTTGCGGAGCAGGCGAACCTCGTCACCCTCTACAAGGTCCTGGGCGGGGGTGTGTGACGCGCCGGGCGTTCGGAGACGTCAGCCCCCCGGCCGGGTCCGCCTCCAGGAGGAGGGGGACTCACCGGTCGCACGTTTGAATGCGCGGCTGAAGGCGGCCTCCGACTCGTAGCCCACCTGGACCCCGACCGTCGCCACTTTGGCCGAGCCGCGCGCCAGCTTTTCGGCCGCCAGCTGGAGGCGCCACTGCGTCAGATACTGCATCGGCGGTATCCCGACGAGGCCCGAAAAACGCTCGGAGAGCACCGTGCGCGAAGTCCCGACGGCGTGCGCGAGGTCGGGTAGCGTCCACGGATGGGCGGGCTGCTCGTGCAACTGCGAGAGAGCCGGCCCGACCACCGGATCCCTGAGCCCCGCGAGCCACCCGGTCTTCTGCGGTGGGAGCTGCTCGATGTGGCGGCGCACGACCTCGACGAACATGAGCTCCGCCATCCGCGTGAGCATCGTCTCGCTTCCGGCGCGCCCGTCCCGCGACTCGGCGACGACCTGACGCGGGAACTCCGAAAGCCACCCGCCGGCGATCCCGGGGACGTGCATCTGCCGCGGAAGCGACGCGAGGAGCGGGTTGTACGGGCGCACGTCGCAGCCGAGGAAACCGCAGACGAAGCTGGTGTCGCGCCCGGAGTCCGGCCCGAGGTAGACGGTGCCGGGATAGCGCTCCGGAGACGTGCCGTAACTCCCCGGGTCGACGCGTCGTCCCTCGGCGCTCGACATGAAGTGCGCATCGCCGTGCGGAAAGACGAGGACGTCACCCGGCCGCATGAGCACCTGGCGCTCGCCCTCGACTCCGCCCCAGCAGCTCCCGGACGTCAGGATGTGGTACGGGATGAGGTGCTCGGCCTCGGGCAGGACGCGGGGGACGAGCTCGCGCGCCGCCACCGCCGAGACCGACCACGGAGCGGCCGCCTCGACCAGGTAGAAGAAGGCGCCGTTGAGCCTGACGGCGCGCAGCACGTCGGAGAGCGGGTCCATGAGGCTCGCTATTTTCCACCGGAGCCGCCCCGCGGCAATGGTGCCGGACGCCGGGCCATGGAAGGCGGCCGCTCGGGCAAGGCCCGGGGGAGATCCGGACGCCCGGCGATACAGCGCGGACGGCGCGTCATTCCCTTCCGCCCCGCGCCGCCCTACCTTGCGCACCCGAGCAGGACGACCTGCCACAGCGGAACAGGAGGACGTCATGGGCCACGGACTTCGCACCATCCCGACACGACAGCTCGACTGCGGGACGCCGACCGGAGACGTCGTCGCCCACATCGCGCCTCTCCGTCGCACGGCGCCGGCCGGCGACGCCCTCACCGAGCGCGCGCTCCGCGTCTGGAGCGCGGGCGACTACAACCGGATCTCGGCGGGTTTCCGCAGCGAGGCGGAGGCGTTCGTCGAGCGCCGGAAGCTGACCCGCGGGCAGCAGGTGCTCGACGCGGCGTGCGGCTCCGGCAACCTCACGATCCCCGCCGCGCGCACCGGCGCGCAAGTGACCGGATTCGACCTCGTCCCGGCGCTGCTCGAGGCGGCCGCTGACTGGGCCCGGCGCGAGGGCCTCGAGATCACCCTCCAGGCCGGGACCGTGGAGGAGCTGCCGTTCGACGACGCGCAGTTCGACGTGGTCCTCTCGATGTTCGGGCTCATGTTCGCCGCGCGTCCCGAGCGGGTGCTCGCCGAGCTCGTCCGCGTGACGCGCCCCGGGGGCCAGGTCGCCCTCGCGAACTGGACGCGCGCCGGATTCGTGGGCCAGATGCTGGCCCTGCACGTCGCTCGCGTCCCGCCGCCGCCGGAGATCCCCAGCCCGCTCCTCTGGGGGGACCCGGAGACGATCCGCCAGCGCTTCGACGCTCGGCTCTGGCACGTCACGACGACCGTGAGGACGCTGACGTTCCGCTATCCGCACACGCCGGCCGGCACCGCCGAGCTCTTCCGCGCCGCGTACGGACCGACCGTCCGCACCTTCGAGGCGCTCGACGAGGATCGCCGCGCGTCGCTGGCGAGCGACCTGACGGCCCACTGGACGCGGCACAACCCCTCACCGGCACCGATGACGAAGGTCGATTCCGAATACCTCGAGGTCGTCGCCACCCGGCGCTGAGGCGCGCCACGACCCCGCTTATGCGGCACCCGGGCCAGGGAACGGGCCTCGACGGTCCGTTCCCGTTCGTCCGAAGGAGGACGTGATGATCCTGATCGTGAAGCGCCCCTCTCTTTCCGGTGGCGGATGGGGCTATCTCGAAGAGGAGGCAGGAGACGAGTACGAGCTCCTGCCTCCGCTCGGTCCGGCGAGGGCGCCGGAATCTCTCCTCCCGACGAGGAGAATCGACATTTCTGCGTGCCCGCGGCGCCCGGCTGATGCTGGTGACAGGGGGTCGGCACTTCTTGCCGGGAGGACGTCGGCGAGTCGTGCTGCAGCAGCCGGGACGTGACGCGAGGCGCCGGAAACGGGGGGCGCCGTCAGAGAACGATCTTCACGAGGCGAAGCGCCAGCTCCTGCAGCGAGAACATCGTCAGAGCCAGCGGCAGAAGCGGCAGGGCGATGACGACCACCAATCCGACGAGGGAGCTTCTCCCGAACGGGAACGGGATGATGGAGCGCACGATGTTGACAGTGTTCGATAGGTCCGCGAGCGACTGGATGTCCCCCGTCCCCACCAGGGATTCCTCGGGCGGCCGCTGGCCGCCGATCCACTTCCGGTCGAAGGCGATGACGTACTCGCTGGCGAACCTTCCGTACCGGAGCAGCCCGTCGCGTCTCGCCCGGAGCAGACACGGGGTGAACACGCAGAGCGGTCCGAGGGTGAGCGCGAACAGGAACGCCGCCATGGTGCCGATCTCGACGTAGTAGTTCGGGAGCCTGGCTCCTTCCCAGAGGATGCGGTTCGCCAGGTAACCGGAGAGCAGGCAGCTGTGCGCCAGGAGAAAAGGCGCCATCGCGAAAACGACTCCGTCGAGGAATCCCAGGTCGCAGGACCGGTCGGGATGGATCGGGACGAGCTTCAGGTCCAGCTTCGAGACCTGCCGAAGGAAGCGCCACCAGATGACGAGCCGGAAGATCCAGCGCAGCCAGATGAACTGGGAGATCGGGACGCTCACGAACTGGTACCAGATGCCGGCCGGAGTGTTCGTTCTCACGCCCGCGGCGATCGTGGCGTACCAGGTGTCCGACTGGAGCCCGGCGAGCTGCTGCCAGGAGAGCCTGCCGAGAAGAACGACGACGACCGCCAGGCCCACCTCGATGGCCATCGAGTTCCTCAGGCGCATTGCGGACTCCGTGATCTCTCCGAACCGCGCCTCGAGAGGGCCTGAGACGAGCTGACGCTCCCGGAACTGGCGAACGATGGCCGTCACCCGGGTGTGGATGGTCACCTCCGCGGCGATCAGCAGGGGGAGAGACGCCAGGAGCCGGGCCTGGACCTCGAAGTCGTGAAGAAACGGGATCGGCACGCCGCCGAGGAAACGCCCGTCGAGAACCGTGAGAACGAGCAGCGGCGCCCACGCCAACAGCACGATGACGAGCAGCCGCAATCCCACTCGGTCCAGGGGGGGCTTGACCAGCCCGACGCGGAGAAGTAGCTGGTAGAAGGGCCCGCCCAGGAAGAGAGAGAAATCTTCCGTCCGGTCGGGAGTCGCTCTGACGCTCATGAGCAGCCCTCACTGCATTCCGCGAGCTTCGCGGATTGCACGGAACGAAGAGATGCTAGCAGTTGTTCCCGCTCGGTCCGGGGCGGTCGGAGTAGAGTCCGCGGGGTGAAGTTCTCCGCGTACGGCAAGACGGACATCGGTCTTGTCCGCACGAACAACGAGGACGGATTCGTCATCCGCGACCTCACACGGGAAACCACGTACGAGACGGCGGTCGTCGTGGAACAGCCGGTCGGTCCACGCGGAGTCTTGTTCGCCGTCTGCGACGGGATCGGAGGACACCACGCCGGAGAGGTCGCCAGCTCTCTGGCGCTCGAAACCCTCGAGACGGAGATGCAACGGCTCTCCGACGCATGCCCTCGTCCCGAACTCTTCAAGAGGGCGGTGGGCGTCGTGAACCGGCGGGTCTGGAACGAGGCGTCTCTCCACCCGAAGCTCGCGGGAATGGGGACCACGCTCACCGCCGGGCTCGTCTGCCAGGAGCGGGTCCTCATCGCGCACGTCGGCGATTCGAGGGCTTACTTCGCGCGAGACGGACGCGTCGAGCAGATCACGAGAGACCAGTCGATCGCCGGGCAGCTCGTCGCATCCGGGGCCATGACGGAAGAGGAGGCGCAAAAGACGCCATTCCGCCACGTTCTCCTGCAGGCCATCGGCAGGAAGGAGAAGGTGGAGATCGCGCTCGACGGGATCGACCTCGCCGGGGGGGATACGCTCCTTCTCTGCAGCGACGGACTGAGCGGAAAGGTGGGCATCGCGGATCTGAGCGGACACTTGACGGGAAACGACCTCAAGGCCTGCGGGGACGCCCTGGTGGCTCTCGCCAACCAGCGGGGCGGCGAAGACAACATTACTGTCGTCATCGCCCGCGTCTCCTGAGCTCCGGAAGTCCAGCACGGGTCTGTTCCTCACGGAAGGTCGACCCGGCGGATCGCGCGCGATCAACGGGATCACCCGTTCCGGGACGCACCTAGAATGCCTGCAGAGTGACGGCGAGAGCGCGGCGCGGCGAATCGGAGCAAGGTGTCCCCGAAGTTCTCGGCCGGTTCGGGTTCTTCGCGCGCGGCGTCGTCTACCTCTTCATCGGCGGGATCGCTGCGCGCGTCGCCCTTTTGGCCCGCGGGCGTGCGGAAGGGCCGGTCGGCGCTCTGCAAGAGCTCCTCGAGGGATGGCACGGACGCGCTGCGCTCTGGGTCGTGGCGGCGGGGCTCCTCTCCTTCGTCGGCTACCGGCTCGCGCACGTCGTGCACGCACGTTCGGTAATTACGAAGACCGCCTCGCTCGTCGGCGCCATCGGCGCGCTGGCCCTGGTCTGGACGTCTTTTCGGGTCCTCCTGAACGTGCGCCGTGGCGGCGCACCGGCCTTTCGCGAGTGGGGTGCACGCCTGGTGGCAAATCCGTGGGGCCGCGGTGCGCTCGCGCTCGGAGGCGCGATCGCGGTCGTGGCCGGCCTGGTCGAGGTCGCCCGCGCGGTCATCGGAAGACTCCCCAGGGACTATGTCGCTGCGGTGATCGCGCGCGACAGCCGGAAGTGGGTGTCGCGTCTCGCGCGGATCGGCCTCCTGGCACACGGAGCCGTGATCGTGCTCGTGGGCCTCTCCGTGTTCCGTGCGGTAGCCCTCACGAAGCCACGCGAGATCGTCGGGACCGCGGGCGCCCTTCGCAAGCTGACGCTGATGGAAGGCGGATCGGCGCTCTTCGTGGTCGCCGCCATCGGGCTCCTCGCGTACGGGCTCTCGATGCTGGTCCTCGCCGCGCACCGGCGGCGGCGCCTCCGCTGAGAGCGTCAGCCCGGACCGGGAACAGCGCCCGGAGGGATCAACCAGCCGCCACGAGGCTCCGGAAGCGGACGACGCCGGTCTCGAGGGCGACGGCCCTGACCGCCTGCGCCACGGCCTCGTGGACGGATCGATTCAGGATGTTGGGGACGAGATCGCCCTGCATGGCATGCTCGGCGATCGTCATGGCCGCCGCGATTTTCATCGCGTTGTTCACCCGCCGGGCGCGCGCGAGGAGCGCCCCCTTGAAGAGGCCCGGGAAGGCGCAGGCGTTGTTCACCGACTTGCCGTCGATGGCGTAGAGCGCGCCGGCGGCGAGGGCGTCGTCGGGCTCGATCTCCGGATTCGGGTTGGAGAGGGCGAGGATCACCTGCTTGGGCTGGATCATCTCCGGCCTGATGAGGCCCGGCACGCCCGTCGTGGCGATGACGATCTTGGATTTCTGCATCACTCCCGAGAGGTCGGCCGGGATCCCGCCCTGATCCCGGAAGCGGTCCGCCATGACCGGGTTGATGTCGGCGCCGTAGACCTCCTGGATCCCGTAGGACCTGAGGAGGTTGAAGATGCCGTTGCCGGCGGCGCCCAGCCCCACGATGCCGACCGGGTTCCGCTTGAGGTTGATGTACGTGTACTTCGCGATGTTGAGGAGCGCCGCGAGGACGACGACCGCCGTGCCGTGCTGGTCGTCGTGGACGACCGGGATGTCGAGGAGCTCGGTGAGCCGGGCCTCGACCTCGAAGCACTCGGGGGCGGCGATGTCCTCGAGCTTGATGGCGCCGAACGTCGGCGCGATCGCCTGAACCGTCCGGATGACGACCTCGGGGTCCTTGCTGCCGATGAGGATGGGAATCCCGTTCACGTCGGCCAGAAGCCGGAAGAGCAGCGCCTTGCCTTCCATGACCGGCATGCCCGCGACGGGGCCGATGTCGCCCAGCCCCAGGATGGCCGTGCCGTTGGTCACGATGGCGACGCTGTTCTGGATGGAGGTGAAGTCGAAGGCCAGCTCCGGGTTCGCGGCGATCTTGTTGCAGAGGGAGGCGACGCCGGGGGTGTAGACGACCGCCAGGTCGTCGGCCGACTCGACCTTCACGCGGGCCGAGACCTCGATCTTCCCGCCGCGGTGCATCTCGAGGACCACGTCCGTCACGTCGAGAAGGTCGATCCCCTCCATCCTGCGGAGCGCGTCGCAGAACCGGTCGAAGATCTCCTCGCTGCGGGCGTGGACTTCGACGTCACGGATCCGGACGTTCTTCCCGATGTGGACCGTCTTCATCTCGCCGAGGCGCGCGCCGAACTCGTCGAGGAGGTGGCCGAAGCGGGCCAGCCAGTCCGTGTTCTCCCGGAAGCGGATCCGGATGCGTTTGATCGCCCGGTCGCGGGTTTCGTGCTTCATCGGAGACCTCAGCCCTTCTCGATCAGGGTCGCGAGTGCGATGCGGTCCGGGGCGAGCAGCTCAGCGACCCGATCCTTGTTCACGTCGGCGACGATGATCTGGCCCACCTCCTTGGCCACGCCGGTGAAGAGCCCGCGTTCCTTCATCCGCTCGACCTGCCTGTGGTTGTCCTCGGTGGGCGCGACGAAGTGGACGGAGTCGATCCGGTAGCGGTGGGCCAGGAACAGGTGGGTGAGCGTCATGAGCCTCTTGCGCTTGAACGCGGGGTCGAAGGTGTTCTGGTCGCGCACCGATAGGATGTTGCGGCCGCGACGATCCTGGATGACGGCGAAGATGATGTTCGAGGCCTTTTCCCCGGCCGGTTTCAGCGTGGCAAGCTCGAGGAGCTCGGAACCCGCCTTGTGGGGACGCAGCTGAACCTTGAGCCTGTCGGCGATGCCGTGGTGCCTGCCCCACAGCTCGAGCCACCCTTCGAGCAGCTTGGGCGGAACCTCGGTCTGGATCGTGTGCTGGAACTGCGTGGAGCCCTTGCCCATCGCCTTGGTCGTCGAGGTTCGCCCCGAGATCGCCATCAGACCGGCGTCCGCGCGCGGCCCGCCCACGAGCGTCTGCGGCGTGCGGTACGGCGACTCGACGAGGCGGAACTTCCTCTGGAGGCGGGCGAGGGCGAGCATCCCGTCCTGGCGCAGCGCCGTGGCGAACTCCTCGGCCACGAGGCCGTCGATCTGGTGCCCGCCGTAGGTGATGAAGTTGAAGACGAAGCCCATCTTCCCGAGCTCCTCGGGGAAGTGCTGCATCTCCTCCTCCGTCATGCCGGTCGTGTCCCAGTTGAAGGACGGCGAGAGGTTGTAGGCGAGCATTTTGTCTGGGTACGCCGCGTGGATCGCCGCGGCGAACTTCCGGGCGTCATGCAGGTCCGCGGTCTTGGTCTCCATCCAGAGCAGGTCGGCGAAGGGAGCGGCGGCGAGAGCCTTGGCGATGGCGTACTCGATGCCCCCGCGGATCTGGTAGTAGCCGTCCGGTGTCTTGGCGTGCTCGCAGTCCCAGATGACGGTGATTCCCATCGCACGCGCCTTCTCCCGGGCGGAGTAGAGGGACGCCTTCGCGGCGAAGGCGAGCCACTCGGGAACGCTCATGGGGAACGGCACGCCCTCGCTCGCGCGGAAGGTCATGACGTCCGCGACGGCCTCCCCGTACGTCTTCACGCCGGCCTCGGCCTGCCAGACGTCGACGAAACGGTCGAAGACCTTGTCGAGGGCGGCGTCGATCGCCACGCTTCCGCTCCGGCGGTAGGCGGCGAGCGCGTCCTCGAGAAGGGCTCCCAGCCCTGCCCGGTCGACCCAGGCATCGGCGATGGCGTACTCCTCGTCGCTCGTGGCGTAGAGGGCATGCCCGCTCAGCTCCTCGATGCCGCCGCGATGAAAACGCCGCAGGATGGCCAGGAATCCGACCTTGAACGCAGGCAGGTTCACGTTCGTCGCGCCGAGGATGAAGGGCTGATCCCGATCGTCTCCGCGGCCGTCGAGCAGCGTGGCCGACTCGGCGTCGGTGCGCGAGACGATGATGCCGGGCACCTGCATGATGTCGAGCTGATAGCGCGCCGCGCTGAGGCGCTTGAGGTGCTCGTCGACCGGGACGAGCACCTTGCCCCCCTGGTGCCCGCACTTCTTCACCCCGGGCTTCTGGTCCTCGATGTGGTAGCCGGGCACGCCGACCTCGACGAATCGGCGAATGAGGTTGCGCACGTGGGCGTCGCCGCCGTGCCCCGTGTCCGCGTCGGCGATGACGAAGGGCCGATAGTCGATTTCCGGCGTCGCCAGGCGCTGCTCCTCGGTCATGCGAGCGCGCATGAAGAACTGGTTCTTGTCCGCGGTGAGCAGGGCCCGGACGACGAGGGCCGCCTCGTCGGGCACACGGCTCAGCGGGTAGCTCGCGAGGTCGGGTCCGGGGTCTTCGTCGGTCCAGCCCTTGGCGCTCGTGGCCCACCCCCCCAGGTAGATGCCTTCGATCCCCATGCGCTTCATGGCCACCGCCTGGCCCGGCGAGTAGGGGCCGAACGAGGTAATGGACTTCTTTTCCTCGAAGAGCTGTCGGAGGCGGGCGTGGAACGCCGCGGCCGCGTCGCGGGCCACGGCGTAGTCGGCCCGCACCGTTCCACGCTGCTCGACGACCTCGCGCGGAGAGTAGAGCCGCTGGATTCCCGCGAAGCGCGGGGAGTCGAACCAGCGGCGCATCTCGGCCACCTGTTGCTCGAAACTCGTCGGGGTCGTCATGACTTGGCCTCCATCAGCGGGCACCAGACCGTGTCGGAATTCGACCGCTTCAACATTACCTCGGCCGGCGACGAACGGCGGACAAGGAGCGCAAGACGGGTGTCCGAAAGAAAAACGGGTCAGCCCGTTCGAGCTAACCCGTTGATTCTTATGGTTGCGGGGGCAAGATTTGAACTTGCGACCTTTGGGTTATGAGCCCAACGAGCTACCAGGCTGCTCCACCCCGCGTCAGGGAGGCGGAAGATACCCCGCCTCCGGAAAGCCGTCAAGGTGAAGGGTCCGGCGGGGATCCGGGGGCCGCGCGAGGGCGTAGAGTGACCGCATGGGCATCTTCTCATCCACCGCTCTGAAGCCGGGCGACGCCGCCCCGGACTTCGACCTCAGGGACCAGTCCGGCAAGACGCTGAAGCTTTCGGGGCTGAAAGGGAAGCGTGTCGTTCTTTTCTTCTACCCGAAGGCCGACACCCCCGGGTGAACGATCGAAGCATGTGCCTTCCGTGACGAAGGCCCGAAGTACCCGGACGACGTCGCCGTGGTCGGCATCTCGAAGGACACCGTCGAGGCGCAGGAGAAGTTCGCGAAGAAGAACGGCCTCTCCTTTCCGCTCCTCGCGGACGCGGACGGCGAGGTCATCCGGCGCTACGGCGTCGACCTCGCGTTCGGCGTGGCGAAGCGGAAGAGCTTCCTCGTCGACTCGAAGGGACGGATCGCGAAGGTCTACGAGGACGTGACCCCGTCGAAGCACGCGGCCGAGGTCCTTCTCGACCTGAAGAACGTCCCCTGACGGCGGGAGCGGTCAGCGCGTCGCCGCCGTCGACGGGGGTGGGGTCTTCACCGTCTCCGGGCGGACGCGTTGCTCCCAGTCGTCGGGAAGGATGACGACCACCTCGCCCGGCCGGACGAGCTGGAGCTTCTCCCGCGCGATCTTCTCGAGCGAGCGCGGGTCGCTCTTCAGCGCGGCGACCTCCGTTTCGAGCTTCCGGTTCTCGGCGTCGATCCGTGCCACCTCCTCCTGGGCGGCGCGCAGCTCGGCCCGCTGACGGCGCACCTGGAGGAAGCCGCGGTCGCCGACGAAGAAGAGGGAGAAGAGAAGCGCCGAGAAGAGGAGCGACAGGAGGAAGACCGAAGCGGGCTTGACCGCGGGGCGGTCGGGGCGCGCCGAGGGGGCGCGAACCGGCTCCTCCGGAGGTTCCTCGGGGCGGTCGACGTTCTGCCGGTCAGCGTAGCGCTGAGGGAGGCGGCGGACGCCGACGACCTGCGGACGTTCTCCCGGCGGCGCGACGACCTTGGTGAACCGCACGATCCATTGTCGCGCAGCCCGGCGCCGCCGGGAAGGCCGAGCGGGAGCGGCCCCGGCCGACTTCTATGACTTGACGACGGAGAGCCCCGGCCAGACCGCGTCGTCGCCGAGGTCCTCCTCGATCCGGAGGAGGCGGTTGTACTTGGCGATCCGCTCGCTCCGGCAGAGGGAGCCGGTCTTGATGAAGCCGGCATTCGTCGCCACCGCGAGGTCGGCGATCGTGGTGTCCTCGGTCTCGCCCGAACGGTGTGACATGACGGTGACGTAACCCGCCGTCTGGGCCATCCGGACCGCCTTGAGGGTCTCGCTGATCGTCCCGATCTGGTTGACTTTCACGAGGAGGCCGTTCGCGACGCCGTCCCGGATTCCCTCGGCGAGGATCTTCGGGTTCGTCACGAAGACGTCGTCGCCGACGAGGTGGATCTTCGATCCGAGGGTCCTCGTCATCAGCTGCCACCCCTCGCGGTCCTGCTCCGCGCAGCCGTCCTCGATGGAGACGACGGGATAGTCGGCGACGAGCTTCTCCCAGAAAGCGACCATCTCGGCGGGAGTGAGCTTCTTGCCTTCGAGGGCGTACCGGCCGTCCTCAAAGAACTCCGACGCCGCGGGGTCGAGCGTGATGAAAACGTCCTTGCCGGCCTTGTAGCCGGCCTTGCCGATCGCCTCGACGATCAGGTCGAGGGCCTGACGCGCCGTCGCGACGTCGGGCGCGAAGCCTCCCTCGTCCCCGACGCCGGTCGCGAGCTTCTTCGACTTGAGGAGCCCCTTCAGCGAATGGAAGACTTCGGCGCCGGCCCGCAGCGCCTCGCGGAACGACGGCGCTCCCGCGGGAAAGAGCATGAACTCCTGCGGATCGAGCGGGTTGTCGGCGTGGGCCCCGCCGTTGATGACGTTCATCATCGGCACGGGGAGCGTGACGGCGGCCGGGCCGCCGACGTAGCGGAAGAGCGGGAGGCCGCACGCCTCGGCGGCGGCACGGCAGACGGCCATCGAGACGCCGAGGATCGCGTTGGCGCCGAGCTTCGATTTCGTCTCGGTGCCGTCGAGGTCGATCATCAGCCGGTCGATCTCGGCCTGCTGCCGGGCGTCCATCCCTTCCAGCTCGGGGGCGATCGTGTCGTTGACGTTCTTGACGGCGGTCAGCGTCCCCTTCCCGCCGTAGCGCTTCTTGTCTCCGTCGCGCAGCTCCAGCGCCTCGCGGGTCCCGGTCGACGCGCCCGACGGCACCGCCGCGCGGGCGGACGCCCCCCCCTCGAGAAGACATTCGACCTCGATCGTCGGGTTTCCCCGCGAATCCAGGATCTCTCTCGCGTGCAGGCTTTCGATGGCGTACATGCCGTCTCCTCTCCAGTTCCCCCCGGGCGCGTCTCCGCTTGCAGCGGGAAGACCGATGGTCCGATTCTACGGGCCGGGAGCGCCTGCGAACTGATGCGGAAGCCTCATCGGAACGGTCTTCTCGGGAGCGCCCTCGCCGTGGCGCTCGCGGCGTCCTGCGCTCCCCGGCCGGCGCCGGCGCCGGATCCCCGCTCGGGCTCCGTGAGGTACGGCCTGAACCGCGACGAGGGGGGGCCCGGGGAGCGGGAGGCCGCGGCCAAGCGAAAACTCCTTCGCCGGATCAACGCGGACCGAGCGACCGCGGGCGCTTCGCCCCTCGAATACGACCTTCTGGCGGCGCGTGTGGGGGACGCGTTCTGCGCCGAGGCTGTCGCGGGGAACTTCACCGGGCACTGGGACCTCGCCGGGCGGCCGCCCTACCTCCGGTGGGCCCTGGCGGGAGGCGTCGACTTCCACGGACAGAACGTCTTCTCGATCTCCCGGAAAGGGTGGGACGTGACCGGCGATGAAATTGCCCGGCTGCTACTCGACGGCCACGACCGGATGATGGCCGAGCGTCCCCCCGACGACGGCCACCGCCGCGCCATCCTCGACCCGAACTGGACGCACGTCGGGATCGGCATGGCGTGGGCAGGGGGCGAGTTCCGGATGACGGAGGAGTTCGTCCGGCGCGTCGCCGACTGGGTCGAGCTTCCGGCGGGGCCCCTTGCGGCGAACGGCGCGGCGACGATCCGGATGAAACTTCCGGACGGCTGGACGGTCGGACTTCTCGAGATCGCGTTCGACCCGCCGGCCGTTCCGCTCACCCGGGACGAGATCGAGCGCCGGAGGTCGTACGGGCTCCCGAAGGGCTTCGCCCGCCTCTACCCGGCTCTCCCGCCGCCGGCGCGCTACGCCGGTGGCGGTCAGGGCGACTTCACGGTGACGCACGGACGGGTCGAGGCGCGGATTCCGCTCGCGAGAGGGCCGGGCTCGTACTACGCGATCCTCTATGCCGCGAAAGGCCCCGTCGCCCCGGGCGGGAAGTTCTGGCCCGTCGTCGTGGCGCGGGTCGAGGCCCGGTAGCGGATAAGATCGCGCCAGATGCCCGAGGCCTTCTTCGAGGACGAACGGCGCGTCCTCGCACCGTTCTTCACGAACACGGACCGTGACGTCTTCGGTCTTCGCCTCCCTCAGGAGGTCGCCGGGGCGCTCTTTTCGCGCTACAGCCGCTCGACGAAGAGCCTCCGCCGCGTCTTCCTCGAGGAGTTCCACGGCGGCGAGGGGCTGGCGGCCGGGATGCTGGGCGGCGGGGCCGCGCCGCCGGAGGACCGTTCCGCGCTGCGGAAAGCGCGCGCGTTCTACGACCGGGTCCTCGTCGGCTACGGCGACGACTCCGTGGCGCAGCTCGGCGGCGCGCACCTGGCGCTCGAGGGGATCTCCAACGTGGCGGCCAAGGCGATCGAGGACAGCCGCGTCGGGATCGCCTTCCTCGAGAAGTCGACGCGTTACGTCCGCTTCGACCAGAAGGACTCCGCGGGACGCTGGCTCTTCCACCCCGAGGAGCGGCTCTGCGCTTCACCCCATCGCGAGGCCTATCTCACGCTGATGGACGGCCTCTTCTCGGCGTACGCGGCCCAGATCGAGCCCATGCTCGACGGGATCCGAGGCCTCCTTCCGATCGAGGAGGTCGAGGTCCGGCATCCGGCCACCGGGGAGCCGCTGGCCTGGACGGACGTGGCGGGGGACGAGACGCTGCTGAGGATGGCGAAGCGGGCGTACGGCGCGACCGTGCGCGCCCACGCCTGCGACGTGATGCGCGGCTATCTCCCGGGCGCCACGCGGACGAACGTCGGCGTCTTCGCTTCCGGGCAGGCGTACGAACACCTGATCAACCGGCTCCTGTCGCACCCGCTCGAGGAGCTGAACACCCTCGGCGGCGCGCTGAAGGGGGAGCTGGACGAGCTGATCCCGGCCTTCGTGAAGCGGGCCGGGCGCAGCGACTACTTGGCCGCCTTACGCGAGACGACGCGGGCGATGGCCCGGTCGGTGGCCGGGACCCCGGCGCCGGCGCCGGCGCCGGAACAGCCGGTCCGTCTCCTCGACTTCGACGCCGACGCCGAGGAGAGGGTCCTTTCGGCGCTCCTCTACCCGCACGGGGAGGAACCCCTGCCGCTCGTCCGCGCGCGGGTGGCAGCGATGCCCCCTCCCGAGCGCGCCGGCCGCATGGCGGAGCTGGCCGCCCTTCGGCGCCACCGGCGCGACAAGCCGCCCCGGGCGCTCGAGGCCGTGGACTACACGTTCGACCTGCTCGGCAACTTCGGGATCTACCGGGACCTCCACCGGCACCGGATCCTGTCCCAGGAACGACAGCTCTTCACGACGGTGCACGGCTGGGACATTCCGCCCGAGATCGACGCGATCGGCGGCCGTCCGCTCTGGAACGCGTGCATGGAGGAGGCGGCGGGCCTTCACGAGAGGCTTCGGGGCGACTTCCCGTTCGAGGCCCAGTACGTCGTCCCGTTCGCGTTCCGGGCCCGGTGGACGGTGCGGATGAACCTCCGCGAGGCGATTCACTTCTGCGAACTCCGTTCCATGCCGCAGGGGCATCCCGATTACCGCGCCCTGGTCCAGGAAATGTGGCGGCAGATCGAGGCGGTCCACCCTTCGCTCTCCTGCTGGGGACGATTCGTCAACCGGGACGCCTACCGGCTCGGCCGCCTCCAGTCCGAGATGCGCTCCGAGTTCAGGCGGGCGCAGATGGAGGGGGCGAGCTCCTGACCGCGGCCCTTCAGGCCGTTACGTTTCCGTCGAGAGCCTCAAGGAGGGCGTGAGGCCCTTCATCGTCGGCGGCGAGGACGACCGGGATGTCGCCGGGGATCTCGTTCCGGATCGCGGCGAAGACGCCGGGGTCGTCGGTGACGATGGCATCGAGGCGGGCCGAGCGTCCGATCCTCTCCAGCGTCTCCTCGAGGCCCCGGACTGACAGGAAGGTCGTCCGGCCGTCGCAGACGTCGCGCAGCTCTTCGGCCAGCTGGTGTCTCCGGGTCGTGGCGACGAGGACGTGTCTCATGGCCTCCCTTGAATTCTGACCGGCTTGCCGCCACGATGGAACCCGGGGGGTCGGCGGGACCGGAACGTGAAGTTTCCCATCTATCTCGACTACCACGCGACGACGCCGCTCGACCCGCGGGTCCTGGACGCGATGATGCCGTACCTGACGGAGCATTTCGGGAACGCGGCATCCCGGACGCACGCGTTCGGCATCCGGGCGGAGGCGGCCGTCACGGTGGCCCGCGAGGAGGTCGCCCGGGCGCTCTCCGCCGAGCCCCGCGAGATCGTCTTCACGTCGGGAGCCACCGAGTCGAACAACCTCGCGATCCTCGGCGCCGCGCGGGCCGGCCGGGCCCGGGGAGACCACGTCGTCACCTCGGTTCTCGAGCACCGCGCCGTCCTCGATCCGTGCCGCCAGCTCGAGAAGGAAGGCTTCCGGGTGACCTTCATCGCGCCCGAACGGAACGGCGTCACGAGCGCCGAGTCGGTCGCCGCCGCGCTGACCGGCCGGACGATCCTCGTCTCGGTCATGGCGGCCAACAACGAGATCGGCACGCTGAACCCGATCGGGGCGATCGGGAGGCTCTGCAAGGAGCGGGGCGTCCTCTTCCACACGGACGCGGCGCAGGCCTTCGGAAAGGTGCCGCTCGCGGTCCACGAGCTGGGCGTCGACCTCGTGTCGCTCTCCGCCCACAAGATCTGCGGCCCGAAGGGGATCGGGGCGCTCTGGGTCCGCTCGCTGAATCCCCGCGTCCGGCTCGAACCGATCCTCTGGGGCGGCGGACACGAGAAAGGGCTCCGACCGGGGACCCTGAACGTCGCCGGAATCACCGGCTTCGCCGCCGCGACGCGGATCGCCCTGGCGGAGAGGGAGTCGGAGGGAGCCCGGGTGATGGCTTTCCGCGACCGTCTGGAGCGACGGCTCTGCGCCGCGATCCCGGGCGCCTTCGTGAACGGCGGCGGCGCCGATCGTCTGGCCGGGAACCTGAACATCTGTTTCCCGGGCCTCCGGGCGGACAACCTGATGATGGACGTTCGCGACGTGGCCGTCTCCGCCGGCTCGGCCTGCACCTCGGCGACGCCGGAGCCGAGCCACGTCCTCCGCGGCCTCGGCCTCTCCGCGGAAGAGGCGAACGCCTCGATCCGGTTCGGGCTCGGCCGCTTCACGACGGAAGAGGAGGTCGACGCCGCGGCCGAGCGGTTCGTCGCGGCCGTCCGGCGCCGACAGCAGGCGGGAGCGCCCCGGTCGCCCCTCCCGTCGTCATGAGGCGCGTCCGGCCCTGGGAAGCCGTCGTCGTCGTGAACGCGGCCATCGTCGGCACCGTCCTGGCGCTTCACGTCGGGTTCTCCGTTCCGGGGTCTCTCGCGGCGCAGTTTTCGATGCTCGGCGTCGCGACGGGACTGCTGGCCGCCGGCGCCGGGGTACGGGCGCTCGGTCTCGCGCTTGGGGGAGATGCGGCGCGCGCGCGGCTCTACCTCGCCCGGATGACGCGGCGCGCAACCCTGCTCGACCTTGCCCGATTTGTCGTCGCCGTGGCGCTCGTGTCGTGGAGCTACTCGTGGCTGAAGGTCTTCGTCCCGCACCTGAACGGCTGGATCACCGACCCGCTTCTGGCGGTCCTCGACTTCCGGATCCACTTCGGGATCAACCCGAACCGCTTCCTGATCGAGCTCTTCCCGTCGACCGCCTTCTGGCGCTACCTCGACGTTTACTACGCCCAGTTCCTCCTGACGATGGGGGTGGCGTTCGCCTGGTTCGGCTCCGCGTTCTCACGGCGCGACCGGGCCCGTTTCGTCGCGGGCTTCGCGCTCCTCTGGATCGCCGGCGCGTGGCTCTACGTCGCCGCGCCGTCGCTGGGGCCGTGCTACGTCTTTCCGGACGAGTACGCGGCCGTCCGCCCCGAGATGCCGCTCCAGACGCAGACGCAGCGCCTCCTTCTCGTCC
The DNA here is from genome assembly GCA_963801475.1 of uncultured Acidobacteriota bacterium. Lineage (GTDB taxonomy): Bacteria > Acidobacteriota > Thermoanaerobaculia > UBA5066 > UBA5066 > DAOMFB01. Next base: position 945,498 of record CAWDEX010000002.1, read on the forward strand.
AGTACGACGCGGTCACGAAAGGGTCGGCGGCGCTCCGGACGACCGGGCTCAACGCGGCCTTCGGGATCGGGGCGATGCCGAGCCTCCACGTCGCCGGGCAGGCCTTCGTCGCCTTCTTCGCGCGGCGCCGCTCTCCGCGCCTCGCGTTCCTCTTCGGCCTGCTGGCGGCCCTCACGTTCGCCGGCTCCCTGATCAGCGGGTGGCACTACGCCGTGGACGGCTACGCTGGAATCCTCCTGGCCTGGGGCGCGGCGCGCCTCGGGGAGCGAATGGCGTGAGAATGGGGCGATGAAGCGCCCCTCCCTGCGCGTCCGCCTCGAAGACGGCGGCCCCCTCTTCGGCCTGCTCTCGCCGGACACGGACGGCGCGCTCGTGGAGACCGTCGGCCTCCTCGGTTTCGACCTCTTCATCCTGGACACGGAGCACGGGACGGGAGGGCCGCGGGAGGCGGAGGGGTTCGTCCGCGCGTGCGAACTGGTCGGCATGGCGCCGCTCGTGAGGCCCCGCGGCCTCGACCCGAAGCTGATCCTCCAGTACCTCGACGCCGGGATGCAGGGGATCATGCTTCCGGGCGTCCGGTCGGCGGAGGAGGTCCGGGAGCTGGTCCGGGCGGTGAAGTACCCGCCCGAGGGGCTGCGCGGCATCGCCCCCGTCCGCGCGAACCGCTGGCTCCTCGCGGGGGAGTCGCAGGCGGCGTGGGTGGCGCGGGCGAACGCCGGGACGCTCGTCCTTCCGCAGATCGAGACGATCGAGGCGCTCGAATGACTGCCGGAGATCGTGAAGGTGCCCGGCGTCGACGGCCTCATCATCGGGCCGCGCGACCTCTCGCTGGCGATGGGACATCCCGACGGACCGGGCCATCCCGACGTGGAGGAGGCCATCGACCGGATCACCCGGGAAGCGCTCGGGGCCGGGCTCCTGGTCGGAACGGTCGCCTCGACCGGTGAGCGGGCGAAGGCCCTCGTTGCAAAGGGGCACCGGATCGTCCTCCACTCCGTCGGTGCCCTCCTGAAGACGGGCGCCGAGGCCTTCTTCAGCGCCGCGACCGGCTAGGCGGAGCCGTTTCTCAGTACGCCGTGTGGACGGCGACGCGAAGGGTCCGCCGGCCGGTGTCGAGGACGGCAAACATGAAATCGTTGAGATCCCCCGGGCGCTCGCTGCAGTCGCTCTTCCGCGCGCGCATCAGGTCGTCGCCCGCCGTCCGGCAGGCCCAGACACCGCTCGCGGCGTCGAGGGGCAGCCTCTTCGACCAGCGGTCCCAGATCTGTTCCACCGTGGGGAAGTAGACCGACCCGGGGGTCGGGAGGGGCCTGCCGGAGTTCTCGTAGGTCCTGCGGATGCCCTCCACCTGCCGTGTCGCTCCGATCATCCGGAGCAGGAACTCCTTCTCGGGTGGTAGCGGCCGCCACGTCGGATCGTTCCCGAGGCGGACGCGGTAGGCGGCCAGCTCGTCGGGACCGAAACCGAAGACGGCGTCGATGGTGAGCCCTTCGCGGCCGAACCAGCCGGGCGTCTTCGGCGACGCGTCGAGGGAGACGAGCCGGGCCGCCCGCGGCACGGCGAACGTCCGCCGGAGGATCTCCTCGTCGGACGGGCTCTCGCAGCCGAGGGCGGCGGCGGCGAGAAGGAGCGGGAGAAGGTCGCGGCGATTCATGATTTCGCGACGAATCCCCAGGGCGACGCCTGCCGGGCGTGCGGGTCGAAGACGCCGCGGGGAAGCCCGTGGAGTTCCGGCACCGGAGAGCGGGACGGCCGGATGACGCGGTCGATCGTGTCGCGGTGCTCCTTCACGAGCCGACGGACGGGGACGCCGGACGCGGCCTCCCGAAGAATGGGCTCGGCCTCGAGCCCCATCTTCGCGAGGTAGGCCTCCCAGACCGCCTCAACGACCGGCATGCCACGGAAGGTGACGTTGGGCATCTTCCGGAAAGCCTCGGAAAGGAGGGCGAGCTTCCGTTCGAGGTTCGCGGGCTCGTCGAGGGCCTCGTTCTCGAAGGGAGTGTGCGGCTTCGGGATGAAGCAGTTGACGTTCGGGACGAGCGTCCCGACGCGGCCGCGTTTGCGTCCCTCCTCGAGGAAGATCTCCCGGAGGCCGTCCACGAGCCGGACCAGGTCGCGGACGTCCTCGTCGGTTTCGCCCGGGAGGCCGATCTGAAGGTAGAGCTTCAACTGCGTGATTCCGGCCCCGGCGATCAGGCGGACCTTCTCGCGGAGCATCTCGTCGGAGACCTTCTTGTTGAGAGCGCGCCGGAGGCGCTCGTTCCCCGCCTCGGGAGCGATCGCGAGGGCGCGTTCCCCCTGTGCCGTCAGGAGGGAAAGGATCTCCTCCGAGATGGCGTCGATCTTCACCGAGGAGAGGGCGATGTGGTAGTCGAGTCCCTTCAGGCCGCGGAGGATCGGGAGGATCTCGGGGTGGTCGGCCACGGCCGTCGCGATGAGCCCGACCCGGGACGTCAGCGGGCGGTTCCGCCGGGCCACCTCGAGGACGCTCTCCGCCGGAATCCGCACCTGCGGGGCCATGGCGTAGGCAGCCCAGCAGAAGCGGCACATCTCCGAGCAGCCGCGCGCGACCTCGATGAGGAGCTTGTCGGCGAGCTCGGTGTGGGGCGTGAGGAGCGTCGAATGGGGCGGCTCGCGGGTCTCGCCCTCGCCGGCCCGGAACTGCTGGACCACGATCTTCCCTTCGCCGGCCGTCTCGGCGCGGAGTCCGTGAACGGCGGGGACGAAGAGACCCGAAAGCTCCGCGAAGGCCGCGAGCGTCCCCTCGCGGGAAAGGTCCCTCCGAAGGACCTCGGCGATCCGGGGGACGAGCTTCTCCCCGTCGCCCATCGCGAAGACGTCGACCCAGGGGGTGAGAGGCGCCGGGTTGATCCGGGCCGAGTCGCCTCCCACGAGGACGATCGGGTCCCCCTCGCCGCGCGCCGAGCGCAACACGGGAATGCGGGCTTGGGGAAGGAGCTTCAGGAGGTTGACGTAGTCCATCTCCCACGAGACGGAGAGGGCCAGGAGAGGGAACTCGCCGAGGGGGGTGTCGCTTTCCAGCGTCCGGGGCCCCCGGCGATCGTCGTCTTCCTCGGCGAAGAAACGCTCGCAGGCCACGTCCGCCTCACGGTTGAAGAGGCGGTAGACCCACTGGAAGCCGAGGTTGGACATCCCGATCTCGTAGGCGTTCGGGAAGCCGAGGGCGATCCGGTGCCGGCCGTGGAGTGTCAGCTTCTCGGTCGCCCGCTCGGCGGCGAGCAACGTCCTGCGGCGCTCCCGGGGCGTGTCGTGGCGGGCCATGTCCCCCCCGACCAAGATACCAGCCGTGAAGGGGCTCGGGTACGATTCCGGCGGCTTCCCGGCGAACCCGCCTCCCCGATTCTTCGTATCGAGGGGGAGGAAGAGGCGACACCATGTATTACGTCATCGGCGTCAATGGCCAGCAGTACGGTCCCGTCGACGAGACCGTCCTCAAGCAGTGGATCGGCGAGGGGCGCGTCAGCGCCCAGAGCCTGTCGTTCAAGTCGGGCGAGGCGAGCTGGATGCCTCTCGGGGAACGGCCCGACTTCCGGGGGCTCTTCGCCCAGGCGGCGCCGGCCCCTGCTCCGGGGGTTCCCCCGGTGCCGGGCGCCGTCCCGGCTTACGCCGCCCCGACGCCCGCCCCGGTCGGACCGGGAATGCCGAAGGACTGGCTCGTCTCCCTTCTGCTGTCGATCTTCCTCGGCTATTTCGGGGTCGACCGGTTCTACATGGGCTACGTCGGGCTCGGCATCCTGAAGCTCCTGACGTTCGGCGGCTGCGGCATCTGGTGGCTGATCGACATCATCCTGATCGCCACCGGCTCGCTCCGGGACGCCCAGGGCCGCCCGCTGGTCAAAAGCATCTGACCGTGGCCCCCGGTGCCGGGGCGTCCTTGATGCACGCGCAGGATCGGCGCTTCCGGCCGGGGGGCGGTAGAGTACGGCCGATGGCCGCGGCTCGTGCCGCGGTCCGCCGGAGGAATTGATGCGCATCCGTTTCATCACCGTCGCGTCGGCGCTGCTCGTCGTGGCCGCCCTCTCCCTCGCCGGGTCGGCCGCCGCCCAGGCGCAGGCCCGCATCCAGGGCGTCGTCACCGACGGGAAAGGCGCCGCGGTCGAAGGGGTCAAGGTCACCATCACCACGGCGACGAACGCGCGCTTCAAGCTCGAGCTGACGACGGACGCCAAGGGTAAGTGGGGAACGATCCTGAACAACGCCGTTCCCCCGTACACGTACAAGTTCGAGAAGACCGGCTTCCTCCCGCAGCAGCTGACGAAGAAGATCGGCATCAATTCCGTGGAAAGCCTCGACGTCGTTCTCCTCACGGCCGAGCAGGCCGTTGCCACCGGCAAGGCCGAGATCCCGAAGGACCCCTTCGTCGAGGCGTACAACGAAGCCGTCGAGAAGTACCAGGCCGGGCAGTACCCGGAGGCCCTGGCGAAGGCCGAGGAAGCGACGAGGCTGGGCCCGGAGAAGTCGAATGCCTGGGCTCTCGCCGCGAAGATGGCTTCCCCGCTCAAGGACTGGGACAAGGTCGTCACGTACGGGGAAAAGGCGCTCGCGCTCGATCCCGAGGCGGCGGACCTTTATCCGCTCCTCGTGGAGGGCTACCGCCAGAAGGGCGACAAGGCGAAAGTCGCCGAGTACGAGAAGAAGTTCGCCGCGGCCAACCCGGACAACCCGGACATCCTCTACAACCAGGCGGTCGAGCTCTACAACAAGAACGACTTCAAGGGGGCGGCGCCGATCCTCGTGAAGGTCGTCGAAATCAAGCCGGACTACGCCAAGGCGCATTTCCTCCTGGGGATGAGCTACGTGAACCTCAACAAGATCCCCGAGATGAAGAAGCACCTCCAGGAGTACCTGAAGCTCGAGCCGAAGGGCGCCGACGCAGCCGTCGCGAAGGAAATGCTCGACGCGTTCAAGTGAGGCGGCGGAGACGGTGACCCCCGCTCCCTTCGTCATCGGCGTGGCCGGCGGAACCGGCTCGGGAAAGACAACCGTCGCGAACGCCATCCTCCGACGCGTCGGGGAGGACGGGATGTCCGTCCTCTTCCACGACGCGTACTACCGCGACTGGGCCAACCTGCCCAAGGACGTCCCCGACCGGAAGAACTTCGATCATCCCGACTCGCTCGAGACGGAGCTTCTCGTCCGCCACGTCCGAGCCCTGCGGGAGGGAATGGTCGTCGAGGCGCCGATCTACGACTTCAAGGCCCATCGCCGGACGGAACAGACGCGGCGCGTTCTTCCGAAGCGGATCGTCCTGGTGGAGGGGATCCTCCTCTTCGCCGAGCCCGAGCTTCGAAAGCTCTTCGACGTCAAGGTCTTCGTCGACACGGACGCCGACGTCCGACTCATCCGGCGGATCCGGCGCGACATCGCCGAGCGGGGGAGGACGCTCGAGAGCGTCGTCGAGCAGTACTACGCGACGGTCCGTCCGATGCACCTCGAGTTCGTCGAGCCGTCGAAGCGCTGGGCCGACCTGATCGTGCCGGAGGGTGGCGAGAACGCCGTGGCGATGGAGTTCCTCTTCGCGCGGCTGGAGCGGTTGCTCGCTCCCTGAGGGGAGCGGACGTCGCCGCCGGGCCGGCATCGGCGTCCGCGAGGAACGCGGTATCGTCGTCTTCGTCCGAGATTCGTCGATGCGCATCACCATCCCTGCGGCCCTGAAGAGGGTCCACCGGACCGCCGAGTCGGAAAAGGCGCTCTGGCAGGTGACCGAACCGGCGTCCGGGCCGACGTGGGGCATTTCGGTGGGGGGAGGGCCGTCGAGGGCGCATCCGAGGCTCTACAACATCAACATCGAGCTGGCTCCCAACGTCGAGATTCTCGGAGATGCCTGCGCGCTTCCGTTCCGGAGCGGCTCCGTGCCGTTCGTCCACTGTGAAGCCGTCCTCGAGCACCTCGAGTACCCCGACGCGGCGGTCCGGGAGATGCACCGTATCCTGCGGACCGGCGGCGAACTCTTCGCGGCGACGCCGTTCCTTCAGGCGTTTCACGGATTTCCGGGTCACTTCCAGAACTTCACGCTCGAAGGGCACCGGCGTCTCTTCCTCCGCGGCGGGTTCGAGGTCCTCGGGTCCGGCGTCTGCGTCGGCCCGGTGGCGGCGATCACGGAGCTGATCGCCGTCGCCGTGCGGGAACTCGTGCCCACACGGATCCTCAGCCGGTCCGTCGAAGCCTTCGTCCGAGTCGCCCTGTTTCCCCTGAGAGCCCTTGATCGCATAGCCGTCAGACACCCGGGAGCTCACGTCGCCGCGTCGACGACGTTCGTCAGGGCGCGAAAGAGCCCGGTCGCGACGACGGAGTCCCGGGCCGCGTCCTCCCCCGCGGCCGCGCGTCTCCTACAATCCACCGGATGCCCTCCTTCCCCCCCGTCCCCGAACAGCTCGATCTCCTCCTGAAGGGAACCGAGGGGTGCGTCCAGCTCGAGGAGCTGGAGAAGAAGCTCGCGCGTTCGCTGAAGAGCGGCAAGCCGCTCCGCGTGAAAGTCGGATTCGACCCGTCGGCGCCCGACCTCCACCTCGGCCACACGGTCGTCTTCCGGAAGATGCGCCACTTCCAGGAGCTGGGGCACGAGGTCGTCTTCCTGATCGGGGACTTCACCGGGATGATCGGCGACCCGACCGGAAAGAAGGCCACGAGACCCCAGCTGACGCGCGAAGAGGTCCTCGCGAACGCCGAAACCTACAAGGCGCAGGTCTTCAAGATCCTCGACCCGGCGACGACGATCGTCGACTTCAACTCCCGCTGGCTCTCGGCCCTCGGCGCCGACGGAATGATCAAGCTCGCGGCGAAGTACACCGTGGCGCGCCTCCTCGAGCGCGACGATTTCGCCAAGCGCTTCGCCGCGCAGAAGCCGATCGCCGTCCACGAGCTGCTCTATCCCCTCTGCCAGGGTTACGACTCGGTCGCGCTCTCGTGCGACGTCGAGCTCGGCGGCACGGACCAGCTCTTCAACCTCCTCGTGGGGCGCGACCTGATGCGCGAATGGGGACAGGAGCCGCAGGTCGTCATGACGCTGCCGCTCCTCGTCGGCACCGACGGTGTCGAGAAGATGTCCAAGTCGCTCGGCAACCAGATCGGCGTCGCCGAGCCGCCCGACGAGATCTACGGCAAGGTGATGTCCATCTCGGACGCGACGATGTGGAGCTACTGGACGCTTCTGACGGACCTCCGTCCGGCGGGGATCGAGGCGCTGAAGGCCGAGGTGGCTTCCGGATCGCTCCATCCGAAGACGGCCAAGATGCGCATCGCCTTCCGTCTCGTCGCCGACTTCCACGGCGAGGAGGCCGCCCGGAAGGCTGAGGAGGAGTTCGGCCGCCGCTTCGCCGGCGCCGCGGGGGCGGTGACGGCCGAGGAAGTCGTCCTGTCCGGCGCTTCCGGAGGCGCGGAGCGCGGCCTGGTCGACGTCCTCGTGGAGGCGTGCCTCGCCCCGAGCCGGAACGTCGCGCGTCAGAAGATCCGCGAGGGAGCGGTAGCGATCTCGGAAGACGGGACGACGTGGCGGAAGATGGACTCTCCCGCGGGGACGATCCGCATCGGGGCAGGGAATGGCGTCCTGCTCCGGCTCGGCAAGAGATTCGTCCGGGTGAGAGGATGAGCGGCCGGCGGGCGCGCCGCCGGAAGCTGCTCCTCGTCGGCGGCGCCGGCCGGATGGGGCGGCTTTTCGCCCGCTTCTTCCGGCGAAAGGGCTTCGCCGTCGCGATCAGCGACCCGGTGGGCGACGTGCCGGGCTTTCGGCAGGCGGCGCTCGGCGAGGCCGCCACGGCGGACGTGGTCGTCGTGGCGGCTTCTCTTTCGCGCTCGGCGGAGGCGCTGGCCGCCGTCCTGGCCGAGGGACCGAAGGGACTCGTGGTCGACATCGCCTCCGTGAAGGCGCCCCTGCTTCCCCTCCTCGAGGCGGCGCGCCTTCGTGGCCTCTCGGTGGCGTCGGTACACCCGATGTTCGGCCCGACGGTCCGCGGGTTTCGCGGACACGACCTGATCATCTGTGACTGCGGCGACGCGAACGCCGCGCGTCGCGCCCGCGCCCTCTTCGAAGGGGCGGGGCTCCGGATCGCGACGCTGCCCGTCGCGGAGCACGACCCGTGGATCGCCCGGACGATGGGGCTGACCCACGCCCTCGCCCTCGGCGCGGCGGCGGCGCTGGCGGCCATGGAGGTCACCCCCCACCGGCTCGAGGGCCGCGCGTCGACGTCGTTCCGCCGTCTCGTCGAAATGATCGGCCCGATTCTCGATCAGGAAGCCGAGCTGACCCGGATGATCCAGGCCGGGAATCCGGAGGGGGAAGAGGCGCTGATCCAGTTCGAGCGCGAGATCGTCTCCGTCCGGAAGCTCCTCTACCACGAGCCGATCGAACGGCTCGACGCCACGATCCGCGAGCTCCGGAAGGCCTTCGGCCGCCGCCGCTAGGGGCCGGAGATCCGGTGGGGTGCGCGGGGGATCGCCCCTGGGTCGAAGCGCCGGAGTGCTTCCTCCAGCATCTCGCGGGGCGATCCGTCCGCGGGGCCCTGCCCGAGGATCCGGAGCGCGAGGGCGAGCGACCTCCGGAGCCGCACCTCGTCCTGCCGCGCCAGAGGGAGAGCCCCGTCGCGCTTGCCGAGCTTCCCGCCGTCGGGACCGAGGACGAGCGGAAGATGGGCGTACGACGGCGTGGATGTCCCCAGTTCTCGCTGGAGCGCGATCTGCCGCGCCGTGGACGAGAGGAGGTCCGCGCCGCGGACCACCTCGGTCACGCCCTGCTCCGCGTCGTCCACGACGACGGCCAGCTGGTAGGCGAAGGGGCCGTCGGCCCGCTTGACGACGAAGTCGCCCACGACGGCGGAGAGGTCTTCGGAAAAGGACCCGAGAAGTCGATCTTCGAAGGTCAGGACGCCGGCGGGGACGCGGAAGCGGAAGGAGCGGGCCGGCTTTCCGGATGGCAGCCCCGTGCGGCACCTTCCGGGATAGACGTCCGGCGCGGGAGGATCGTTTCGGTCGGGCGCCGAGGCGGCACGGGCCATGTCGGTGCGCGAGCAGGCGCAGCCGTAGACGAGCCCCTTGTCCCGAAGAGCCTCCAGCGCCGATTCGTAGAGCGCGAGGCGCCGCGACTGAAGGGCCACTTCTCCGTCCCACGTGAGGCCGTACCGCTCGAGGGTCCGAAGGATGTCATCCGCGGAGCCAGGGACGACACGCGGCGTGTCGAGGTCCTCCATCCGGACGAGCCACGAGCCGCCCGAGGTCCGCGCGAAGAGCCAGGACCCGACGGCGGCGACGAGGCTCCCGAGGTGGAGGGGGCCCGTGGGGGACGGGGCGAAGCGCCCGACGGCGCGCGGCATTCCCGGAAGTCTACGAATCCTCAGCGGGAGGCCTGCGCGTCGTGCGACGCGGCGAGATCCGGTTCGAGGTACCGGCGGATCGTCGCGGCTTCGTCCGGGGTGAGCTTCGCGCGGACCTCCATCTCGGGAAGGACCTTGGCCCATTTCTCCGCAGGGAGCTCGCTCGGGGCATAGGGCCGGTGGCAGCCTCCGCACTTCTTCCGGTAGAGAACGACGCCCTCGCGAGCGGGAAGGGAGGCGGCCGCGCCGACACCAGGAAGGAGGATCGAGAGGACGAGTCCCGCGGCGAGGTACGAACGGGGGGAGTGGGTCGGGTCGCGGAGTTCACGCATGCGAAGGTCGTCCTCTCCGATCAAAAGAAGACCCCGAAGATGGCCCGCACCTTCAGCCGATCCGCGGCGTCGTTCAGGCCGAACTGCGGTCCAATCGCGATCCAGGTCTTCGACGTCAGCCCGAACGAGACCGTCGGGCCGAGCGAGTATTCGTAGACGCCCTTGTCGTTCGCGGCGATGAACTCGGCCCCGCCCCAGATGCTGCGCGTGATCTCGTAGCCGGCCGTTGCGATTCCCTTCCACTCGGTCGTCCCCTTCGCGAAGGCGCTCGAGGAAAGCTCAGACTCCGCGACGAGATTCACGCTCCAGCTGAAGGGCCCGTAGGCTTTCCCGGTGATCAGGATGGCTTCGAACTCCCATGGATTCGACCACTCAACGTCCCGCTTGATCTCGAAGTACCCGGTCAGGTCGACGAGGTCACGCAGGTTGTCCGGCAGGAGGTTCGCCCGGACCGAGGCCTGGAAGCCGTCGAACTTCAGCCCCTGCTCCGGCGTCTGGGAGAGGACGGCGATGTACAGGTCGAGAGAGACGTCGTCGGTCAGGCCGTTTTCGATCTCGACCTTGTACTGGGTTTCGGTGGGGGAGTCCTTCGACGCCTTCTCGCCCGTCATCCAGACTTCGCCTTCGACCGCCCCCTTCGGTCCGGCTCCCGGCGGGTAGGCCCAGACGGTGTGGCGCTTCCCGGCCTGGGCCGCGCCGGGGAGGAGGAGAAGCCCGAGGAAGAGCAGGCCGGCCAAATTGCGATTGAGTCTCATCTCATCTAAAGTACCCGGACGGGAGTCGGGCGTCAACTGATTCGGTTGCATCATCGGAGGAGGAGAGTCCCGGGCCGTTCAGGCCCGCTTGACGCGGCCGGGGGGGGACCTTACGATCCGCCGCTCACCTCGGGGTGGCCGCCCCGCGGGACGCCTTCCGGATCTTTGCCACGGCCGCCAATCCGCAGTAGCTCAATGGTAGAGCATTCGGCTGTTAACCGAAGGGTTGTAAGTTCGAGTCTTACCTGCGGAGCCACTCTTCTCCTCCGCGAACTTCCGGAGGTTCGCGGTTAACAGATACCCCGCGATCGCCCTCGCGGGGTTTTCGCGTCTAAAGGCCGTGGACTCAGAAGGATTTCCTCTTCGGTCGCGGATCCGGCCCACCCCGGGCGGCTAAGAGCTGAGAACGTTGAACGGCGGAGTCGAGGCCGGTTCAGGCCCTTGAGCCGCTTTCTAGCGGCCGTTCGTGTCGAGAGCGGCTGAGAGTGGTCAACAGGTCCGGCGAGGCGAGGCTCGGTGGTTAACAGCCCTCGCCGCGGTGCGATGAGACTCTGATCTCAACGCGCCTCAGCCCCCGGCAATT
>CAWDEX010000003.1:0-277203 GCA_963801475.1 uncultured Acidobacteriota bacterium
CCAGTCGTGTCCGTGAAGGAATTCGTTGCCGAGCTTGCCCACAGTCCGGCCACAGCGGTGAGCACGACACCCCCGCCGATGTCGATCGGGACGAGCAGGACCGGCCAGTCGCGCAGGACCGCCCATTTCGTCAGCTCGTAGGTGCCATCAGCGACGAGACCCAGCGCGGCGCCGCGCCGGGCCGCGGCCGCCGGACCCGTTGCGCCGAGCACCGCGACGGTGCCGATGGCTGTCACATAGAGCGCGTGCAAGAGTCCCGCCGCCGGCAGGAAGACGTCCGCGCGTTTGAGCGGGCCGAGCGAGGACTCGTAGAGGCCGCGCGCGACCACGCCGAGCCAGGTCAGATCCAGGACGAGCATCGTCGCCGTGGTCGCCGTGGTCGCGATGGCGATCACCGCGAGACGCCGCGGCGCCCGGTGATCGGCGAGCATCATCATCCTCCGCTTGTCCTCGATCCCGGCCTCGTCGGGATGAAGCAGGCACGTTCTGTCCTCGCAGCGGCCGGGTGCCTCACTCGGCCCGAACGCCGCCGAGTGAAAAAGGACGATCCCGGGGAAATCGGTCCGGGGGGACCGCGCGGGCGGCACCGCCCGGACCTTAGCCGCGAGGACGAGCGGCACGGGCGCCGCACGGTCGAGTCGGGTCATGACGGGCCGCTGCCTGTCAGGCCGGGAGCCGCGGGGCCAGCTCGAAGAAGGATCTCGTTGCGGCGCAGGAACGAGGGAGTCCATGGCGGGTTGTAGCGCGCGGCGACCGGCTCGCCGATCGTCGCCCTCCCCCTTCGACGCCGGCCGAGATCGACTCAGCTCGGCAGCCTTGGCATCGAACCGTTCCGGCATCCCAGCTCCCGGAGAACCCGATCAGCCCCACGCGGCGCTCTCCGACCGGCCGCAGCCGGATGGCCGGGTCGTCGGGGAACCGGAGGCGCCGAGGTCGAGAGAGTATTCGGAGGGCATCGTGAAGGCGACGACCCAGTTCGCTCCGCGCCGTTCCTGTGCGACGGGCGCCGTCATGGCGATCGTCCGGCCGCCGTCGTTGCCGCCGAAGATATAGGTCGCCAGGCGACGGAACCCGGCGTTGCCGGCAGCGCGCCAGTCCCCTTCCACGACGATTTCGGCCACGATGACGGGCGCGTACTGACGGATCTCGAGGTCGCCGTCGGCGAGCCCGACCCGGAACGTCGGTTCCTCCACCCCGGAGGCGGTCCGCGAGGCTGCCGCGGCCCCTGCAAGCAGGAGGGCTCCGGTGAAGACGACGGTCTCTCTCATGGCTCTCATCGTACGTCGCGCAATGGCCTGGCGGATTCACGGCTCCGGCCCGTGTTCGCTGACAAGATGATGAGAACGGGTTGAATCTCCACGGATGAGACTGAGAGCACGGTTCGTGCAGCCGACCGACGGCGGAGCCACGACAATTTCCCGTGAACCGGTTTCCGGTTTGCCGTCAAGACGACCCCGCGAAAGCCTTGCGGGGTTTCGTGCCTGAAGTCCAATCAGTCAAAACTATCTTCCTGTCGACTCCGGGAGAACTCCTGTCGGAACGGGGCGGACTGAGATCGCTCATCACGGCCTGTGCAGGGGCGCAAGGGGAATTGCGGCTGGCGTTGGCGCGCACGGACCAGGATCGGCCGAACGTCCGCGCGAGCGTGGATCACTCGTACCTCAGGGCCTCGATCGGGTTCAGCGCCGCCGCCTTCCGCGCCGGATAGAAGCCGAAGAAGACCCCCACCGCACCCGAAAAGCCGACTGCGACGACCATGACGAGGGGCGAAATCACCGTCTCCCATCCCGTGAAGTGCGCAAGTACCTTCGCGCTCGCAAAGCCGAAAGCGAGGCCGATCACGCCGCCCAGGATTCCCATCACGATGCTCTCGACGAGAAACTGGATCAGGACGTCCGAGCCGCGAGCCCCGATCGCAAGCCGGATGCCGATCTCCCGCGTCCGCTCCGTGACCGACACCAGCATGATGTTCATGATTCCGATGCCGCCCACGAGCAGCGAGATCGACGCGATCGCCGCCATCAGCAGTGTCATCACGCGGGTGCTGCTCTCCGCTGCCGTGGCAAGATCGGTCTGGTTGCGAACCGTGAAATCGTCGTCGTCGTCTCCGCTGATGTGATGGGACTCACGAAGCAGCGTGCTGATCTCCTGCTGGGCGGCCGGGATGTCGCTCGCGGAGGCAGCGCTGGCCAGAATCTGCGGGATGCGCGGCCTGCCCGTGAGGCGGGTCGCCGCCGTCGTGAACGGAACGAGAATCACGTCGTCGGAATCGCTGCCGCTCGCGGTCTGTCCTTTGGGCGCCAGGACGCCCGTCACCTTGAAGCGAAGCGCCGCGATCTGGATCTCCTGCCCGACGGGGTCGCTGTCGGCGAAGATGCGCTGGGCGACGGTACGGCCCAGCACGGCTACGCTGCGCGCCGCGCGAACGTCCTCCGGTCCGAAGAACGCGCCGGAGTCCGTCTGCCAGTCCCGGATCACCTGGTAGTCGGTGTCGACGCCGTTGATCGCCGTGCGCCAGTTGCCGCCGGGCGCGATGACCTGGCTGCGGCCGACAATGACGGGCGACACGGCCACCACGGTCTGCGACTGGCTGCGGATCTTCTCGGCGTCGGCGAGGGTGAGCGTCGCGAAGGCCTGGGCGCCCTGGCTCACCCCCCCGGTGGTGCTCGCCCCGGGGGTGATGACGATCATGTTCGTGCCGAGGTTGTTGATCTGCTCGCGGATCCGCGACCGGGCGCCGTAGCCGACCGCGACCATGACGATCACGGCGGCGACGCCGATGACGATCCCGAGCATCGTCAGAATCGCCCGCATCCGGTTCTTGAGAATGCTCTGCATGGCCAGACGAATCAGGATCGCGAGGTTCATGCCGCGCTCCTGTCCAACTCTTCCAGGTCCCGGGCCGCATCGTGGCGGCTCGCGACCGGCTCGTCGCTGAAGATCCGGCCGTCCCGCATCCGGACGACGCGCGTGGCGTAGACGGCGATGTCGGGCTCGTGAGTGACGACGACGATCGTCGTGCCCTGCGCGTTCAGCTGCTGGAAGAGCGCCATGACCTCCACCGACGTGCGGGAGTCGAGGTTGCCGGTCGGCTCGTCGGCCAGGACGAGCGCCGGCTCGGTCACGAGGGCCCGGGCGATCGCGACGCGCTGCTGCTGGCCGCCCGAGAGCTCGCTTGGCTGGTGATCCAGCCGGTCGCCCAGCCCGACGCGTTCGAGCGCCGACACGGCGAGGGCACGGATGTCCCGCTTTCGGCCGCTGCGGTCATAGAGCATCGGCAGCTCGACGTTCGCAACCGCGCTCGTCCGCGCCAGCAGATTGAATCCCTGGAAGACGAAGCCAAGCTTCTGGTTGCGTATCGCCGCGAGATCGTTCTTCCCGAGTCCGTCGACGCGGACGCCGTCGAGCGTGTACGACCCCGACGTCGGCGTGTCGAGACACCCGAGCATGTTCATGAGCGTCGACTTACCGGAGCCCGAGGTGCCCATGATGGCCACGAGCTCCCCTCGGGTCACCTTCAGGTCCACGTCTCGCAGGGCGTGCACCTCGTTCGTGCCGGTCACGTACGTCTTGGTGATCTTGTCCGTCTGGATGACGACCTCGCCCATGGCCGTCGCGCTCCTCAGAATCCGCCGCCGGGGCGACCGCGTCCGGTCTGCTGACCGCCGCTCATCGGGTTGGCGGGCGTCGTCGCGGGCTTTTGAGAGGCCGATACGATGCCGTCGATGATCTTCATGCCCTCCGTCAGGTTCTGACCCTGGATCTCGGTGAAGACGCCATCGCTGATGCCCGTGCGGACGCGCACGCTCTGAAGCTTCTCCTTTGCGTCGAGCACGTACAGCGTGCCTTCACCGACACCGGATGCACCGCCGTCGCTCCGGCCAGCGCGCGATCCGCTGGCGGCAGCCCGGGGGCTCGCCGAGGCGGTCGCGGCGGCCGTCGTTCCCGTAGACCCGGCGGCGGGTGCCGTTCCGAAACGGGCGAGCACGTCATCGCTCGGCTTGTAGCGCAGGGCCGCATTCGGCGCCTTGAGGACGCTCTCGGCCGATTTCACGAGAAAGTCGACGCGGGCCGTCATCCCGGGGAGCAGCTTGTCTTCGGGATTCTCCAACGTCACGACGACCGTGTAGTTCACGACGTTGTCCGCCGTCGTGGACTGAAGGCGAACCTGCTCGACGGTGCCCGGGAACGACTGTCCTGGCAACGCCTGGACGGTGAAGGTCACGGCCTGTCCCTGCCTGATCCGCACGATGTCGCTCTCTCCCACCGGCGCGAGGATCTGCATCCGCGAAAGGTCGTTCGCGATCAGGAAGAGCTGCGGAGCGGAGAGACTCGCGGCGACGGTCTGTCCGAGGTTCACGTTCCGCTCGACGACGACACCGTCGATGGGCGCATAGATCGAGGTGAACGAGAGGTTCTGCTTCGCCCGATCGAGGGCGACACGCGCCGATCTCACCGTGGCATCCGCCACCTGCTTCGTCGAACCGCCCTGTTCGAGCGCGCTCCCCGCGATGAGCCCGGCGGACGAAAGCTGGAGGTTGCGCCTCTGATCGCTCCCCGCCTGGTTGGCCTCCGCCTGCACCTTCTCGAGATTCGCCTGGGCATCGGCCACGCCCTGCCTGGCGATGGTCGGATCGATCCTGGCGAGGAGTTGCCCTTTCTTGACACGATCGTTGAAGTCGACGAGGAGCTCGGAGATCTGTCCCGACACCTGGGTGCCGACGCTCACGGTCGTCACGGCCTGAAGTGTCCCGGTTGCCGAGACGAGCGCCTGTATGTCCCCCCGCTGGACGGTCGTGAAGCGGAACATGGGCGCCTGTTGCGGGGAGGCAAGCCGGTAGATGCCGAACGCCGCCCCGGAGGCGGCCGCCGCCAGGCCGACCACGACGAGGACTTTCCTGTGAAGAGGCATGCTCCCTCCCTCGACTCTGGCGAAGAGTTTTCAAGTGTTACGGCACGGACGGCCCGTATCTGCTCGTGGCCAATCTGAAAATCGTGCCCATGAACTCATGTCGAGAACCACCAGAGCTGGGGGGAGCAAGAAGAGTGCCACCGTCGTCACCATTCCCGCGGTCGCCGACTCCTATCTTTCGGACAGAGGCTGCGAGGTGCAGGGGCGCAATGGGAATTGCCCGACGTCTCGGCGCACTCAGTCGAGCGTTTCGGGCTTGCCTCGTAGGTCGGCGCCACAGGTCGGCCCGCTCGGGCCCTCCTTGCCAGGCGGCGGGAAGGCCTTCAAGCTGATTTTCGAATCAGCACCGTCTCCGAGAGCATGGACAGGACCACCGTGAGAAGCGGCCGGGAAGGGCGAATAAGGGACTCCCGTCCGGACAGGACCGCCATCTACGGGCCCGGATTGAAATGGAAACCGAGGGCTTGACGCTGGTCTCTACGCGCCACAGACCGCCGGCAATCCCCGTTGCACCCCTGAAGTTCCAGGAAAAGGATGAGGAGGCGCCGAAAGGCGCCTCCTGTTTCTTGCTGATTGAGTGATCAGCGCTGTTCTTTTTCGCGGCCTTGCGGACGGCTTACCTTGGGCTTGCTTATCTGCTGACGGCTCTGCGTCTGCGGACGGGTCTGTGTCTGCGGACGGGTCTGTGTCTGTGGACGGGTCTGTGTCTGTGGACGGGTCTGCGTCTGAGGGCGGCTCTGCTGGAAGCTCTGGGTCTTCTGGTTGCCGCGGTCTCGGGCCGCCGCGTCGCGCCCGAGCGTCTGGCTTGCCCCGGGGTCGTTCTGCCATCCTCCTTTGTCATTCTTCTGCCACTGGTCGGCGCTCTTCCGGTAGACGCTGCCGTTCCGGTCCGCATAGACGTCGTTCGGCTTGGTCGTCGGCCGGGCCACGTCTCGCGTCGTGGAGCGGGCGTCCCTGGTTCCGGAGACAGTGCCGCCGCCCGGGCGGGTGTCGCGGGAGACCGGTCGGCGGTCACGCGCCAGCGGAGCCTCGCGGCCGGGGCGGTGCTGAGGAAGATTCGCCTCGGAGGCGTTACGCGTTCTGTTCGCCGGCCGGCTGTAAAGGTTGTTCGAAGCGTAGGACGCCGGCCGGGCGTACCCGCCGGGGGGAGGGCGGTATCCGGGCGGACGGTAGCCCGGATGTGCGCCGCCGTAGTAGGGCGGTCTGTAGCCGCCGGGGCCGTACCAACCGCCGTAGTGGCCACCGCCATAGTAGCCGCTGCCGTAGCCGCCGTATGAGACGCCGTGGCCGTACCAGCCCCCTCCCATGTTCACGCTCATCCCGAAGCTGAAGAAACCGTTCGACCAGCCGAACCCCATCGACCAGCCGTTCCACGGGTTGTACCGAACCCCGAGGCCGTAGGTGACGGGGCGCGGGTAGTAGTAGGCGCCGTACCAAGGACGGTAGTTGTACCCCGTTCCCCAGACGACGGTCGGGCCCCACGGATAGTTGCCCATGTAGCCGGGGGTGTAGCCGACGTAGACGACGCTCGGCGTCGAGTCGTAGACGTAGACGTACTTCGTGTTGTAGACGGGGCTCGACGGAGGGATGTTGTCGACTTCGTCGGGCCGCACGTCGCTGACATCCCACGGGCCCGCCGGGCTCGAGGAAACGTACCAGACGGCCTGATCGCAGGCGTAGTACTTCCCTCTCACCCTCAGCACCGATGTCGGCGTATTGATCGCGTACTCAACCCCGGAGTTGGGGATGTCGACGAACTCCGGCTCGCCGTCGTAAGTGACCTGGAGCTTCGCGCTCTTCCGGTCGATGGCGGTCGTCTGCGGAATCTGCGCGTCGAGGAGCGCGTCCTTGGCCTCGTCGGTCCCGGCCACGCTGGCGCGTGAATCGGACTTGTCCGACTCCGGCGGAATCTTCGCGAAGTCCTCCGGGAGCTTGTCGGCGGGGACGTAGGCCCAGGGGCCGTCCAGCGACTTCCCCGTATACCAGCGTCCCGCGGCGAGAACGTAGGTCCCCTGAGAGTCGATGTCCTTGAAGACGTCGCTCGCGGTGTTGTTGGCGAAGAGGAGATTGGTCCCCGTGATCGGCGTCCAGTTTGGCTCTCCCTCGAAGGAGATCAGCTCGGTCGGCACGGTGGAGACGACGATGGCCGGGGGAGAGTCCGGCTGGGGCTCCGGTTCCGCGTCCGGGTCCCTGGGCGCTTTCGCCAGCGCCTCCTGGACGACTCTCTCAACGTCGGGCGGGGGTTTCGGGATGCTCGAGAACGGCCCCGTGGCGGTCGGCGCGGCGTACCAGAACTTGCCGTTGGACGTGTAGTACTGCCTCCCGTCCGTCAGGATCGCGACGGGCGTGTTGACCACTCTCTGAAGTTTCGTCCCCTGGATCTCCTGGAGCTTCGGCTCGCCGTCGATCAGGACGAGGACCGACGGTTCATTCTTCACGATGATGTTCGGCGGGTCGGCTTTCAGTCCCTGCGCCGACTTCTGCTCGCTCTCGGCTGCGGAGAGGGCCGCCGTGAAGCGGTCGAGAGACATCGTGAACGTCCACTGGGCGATCCGGGGTCCGGCGAGGTCCGCGAACCTCTTCTCCTTCTCAGGCGTGATGTTCGGGAAGCGCGTCCTCTCGATGAGGGCCTCCGAAAAGGTGACCGTCCGGGCGTCGCGATCGGTCTTCATCTTCACCATCATCCAGGTGACGCCGAAGACCGGCTCCTTCTTGTCGTTCCCCTGATACGAGAGGGCGGCCCGCATCTTCACGACGTCGCCCTTCATCGACTCGATCTGGGGCTGGTACACCGTTACCGTCCCGTTCTTCATCGGGACCTCGCGCGGCCAGCCCGCGTCGTCGACGGCGAAGGCGGCGCCGGCAGAAAGGACGAGACCGAGGAGGGTGGAGAGCGAGAGACGTTGAAGGGTTCTCATCGGGGCCACCTCGAACCGGAGGGCCTTTTGGCCTTCGCGTCGGAGCCAGTTTAGGCCAGGACTCCCGGAAGCGAGCAGCCCGGCCCGCCGGCGGCGCCACGGAAAGACGGTGAAGATCCCGAATGATAGAGAGAGAGAACCAATAGAGAGACGCACGATCTCGTCTCCTGCAGGGATGCAATTGGAATTGCGGCCCGACAGTAATCAGGCCCGGCGGGGCTGGGCTTCGCTGGTTAGCAGGCTCCTCATAGTTGGGATGAATCGCATCCCGCCCTTCAGGACCGCGGAGACTCCCGGTAGCTCATCAGCACCCAGACGACGAGGATGACTACGCCGGCGCCGAGGAAGAACGTTCGCGCAGGCGAGCCGGGGCTTGCGCCGAGAAAACGCGGCATGGCGAGCACGAGGACGACTCCGACGACGAGCTCGACCAGCCCATGGATTGGAAAGGGAATCACCTTCACGACACCAACCGGAAAGCGCGTGAGAAGCGTGATCAGGAGATTGACGACCGCGAGCCCCCAAGCGACGGCCGCCACGTAGCCACCGAGCCCGAAGAAGAACGGCGCGAGAAGGAACACGGCCACGGTGGTGAGATCGAGAAAGCCATGGAGACGAGCGTTCAGGAGATTCATGAGCTCATAATCGCGCGTCGTCGCCCGTGGTCAGGACCGTGTCGTCGATCGTCACCTCGCCCTGGACGATGTGGAGCCACGCGCTTCGCCCCGGTGAGAGTTCGTGAACCACGAGTCGGCCGGCGTCCGGCATGGCCGAGTACGACAGCGCGTCCTGGTGGACGCGCAGCGACCCTCTCCGAGCGTCCCCCGAAGCCGCGACGCAGGGCCTGTCCCGGCGCTCCGCAGCGCTGAAACGTTTCTGCTCGTCACCAGCCTCGAGTTCGGCCGTCCAAGGGACGGAGCCCGAGCTGGAAGACCTGAGCCCGGTTGGCCCGTGACGCGTTCGTCTCGCTGCGACGAATGCCGCGCCCGGTCGTCATCCGCTGGAGCTCGCCCGCCGCCGACATTCTGAAGCGGCGGCCTCGGAGGACCAGACGGCGGGGGCTCCGCTGAGAAACGCCCCGCCGCCCTTCGATGCCTCACATCTTCCAGGGCTTCCTCTTCCGCTTCCAGAAAGTTAACCGTTCCCCTGTAGCCCTCGTCACGATCACCTACTTCACGATCAGATCGTTCTCTACCTTCTTGACTCCCTTCACGCCCTTGGCGAGCTCACCGGCCTTGTCCTTGGCTGCCTGGGAGTTGACGAAGCCGCTCAGCTGCACGGTGTCCTTGTAGCTCTTCACGCTGATCTGAAACGACTTGAGAAAATCATCGTTGGCGAGAGCGGCCTTGACCTCCGTCGTGATGACGGTGTTGTCGACGTACTGTCCCGTGCTCTCGTGTGTGGGCGTCGACGCACAGCCGGCAAAGCTGGCCACCAGCACCAGCGGCATCAGGTAGCGGAGGAGGAAATTCAGCTTCTTCATGGAGGAGTTCCCCTTTCATTGTTTCGTTGCAGGAACGATTGCTGCGAGACGGCCGCGCCCGAACTGCCGTGAGGGGCGGTGAAAGCCGTCCCGACTGCTCAGCGCCGGTGATTCAGATACCTTGCCGTCGCCGGCCAGGTTGTGAGTGGCTACCCGACTCGTCTTCCCTGAACGAGCTGAATCACGATGACGACGAGTGCGATGACCAGTAGGATGTGAATAAACCCGCCCATGGTGTACGAGGTCACCAGCCCGAGGAGCCAGAGAACGAGAAGAATGACGAAGATGGTCCAGAGCATCGAGGCCTCCTTTCTTTTGGTGATTCGCCCGGGTCGGCTGCGCCGGGCCGGGCGATGATGTGCCTGGCGTGGATCTCATCTCCTGATGGTCTCGCCAGGCCCGTGAACGTGTTGGCAGTCTCCATCCGCATCAGCCTCCCTTTGAAAGAAAGGCCAACAGCTCGCGGTTGACTTGCTCGGCATGGGTCCAGTTCAGACCGTGCGGCCCGCCCGGCACCACCACCAGCCGGCTGCCTTTGACGAACTCAGGCGTGCGCTCTCCTGTGGCCGTGAGGGGCAGAATCCGGTCGGCATCACCATGGACGACCAGGGTAGGAACGATGATCCGTTTGAGATCCTCCCGAAAGTCCGTGAGCCATTCCTGCACGCAAGCTAGGGTCCCGACGGGGGAGGCGCCGGCCGCGACGTTCCAGCTGAGCCGGACGACCTCGTCACTGACTTTCTTTCCCCTCAGGATGTCGACGTTGTAGAAGTCGGCGAGGAACTTGGAGAGAAATGCCGGACGGTCGGCGGCTAGGGCCTGCCTGATTCCTTCGAAGACGGCCCCGTCAACGCCCGCCGGATTGTCGGGTGTCTTCAGGAGGAATGGTGGAACTGCGGCCATGAAAACCGCCTTGCTCACGCGCTCCGAGCCGTACGCGCCGAAGTAACGCGCTACCTCGCCTCCTCCCATCGAAAAGCCCACCAACGCTGCATCACGCAGGTCGAGCTTCGTCAGGAGCTTGTGCAGGTCGGAGGTCAGGGTGTGGTAGTCGTAGCCTGACGTCGGCTTGCTGGAGTTTCCGAAGCCTCTTCGATCGTAGGTGATGACCCGGTAACCGGACTCCAGCAGTGGCGGCAGCTGCCTCTCCCAGGAAGCGCCGCTCAGCGGCCAGCCATGAATCAGGACGACAGGCTTCCCCGTCCCGTGGTCCTCGTAGTAGAGATCGATATCGGCGGAGTTCTCTTTACCGACGGCCAGGTAATTCATCGTGGGTGCCCTTTCCTCGGAAGCGGAATCAGGACGGGGGCGGGGCCCGGCCGGGCGCTGCGAGAATTCCGGTCGCCGCACCTCACTTCTTGTCTCTCTTCGGCTTCAGGTACACGGCGGCAGCGCGCTCCAGCACCCGGAAGGCGAACGACTCGGTCAGGTAGAGGTGGACCGTGTCCTTTTCGCGGCCGGCGTATCCGATGGACAGGTCCTGTCCCACGCTCAGCCGATAGTCGCCGCCGCGATGCGAGAGCAGCACGGCGCCGTCGACCTTTGGTGCCAGGACCATGGGCCCGTCGAGGAAGTGCTCGACGCGCTCGCGAATCGGGTGGCCGTCCTCCGCGGCCTGGGCCAGGCCCGCGTAACAGGTCGGCCCAAGCGCCAACGCATAGGGCCCATTGATACCGCCGCGCCTCAGCGTTTCGACGGCGTTCACGACGAGGGACGGATAGTGCGCGTAATCGTCCGGGATGGTGAGCGCCGGATGCGGGCTCGTGGGGATGATGCCTTCGATGCCGCCGGCTTTGAAGCCATTGAAGATCGCGGTATCTTCGGCGTGCGCCGTTTTCTCCGCCGCAGTCACGACCGCGGCGAGGTCGAGCATCGCGCCGCGGGATGCGTTATCGAGCTCCATCATCGGCAGCTCGAACGGCACGCGCACCTCGATCAACGACACGACCTCGCGCACGCCCCAGGGCACTCCAAGGCCGCCGTCGGTCCGGATGGTAAGGTGGCCGGTGTTCACCGCGGCGTACTGCCAGCCGTGCGGACCGTCGAAATCAACGAGCTTGCGTGCCGCCAGATTGAGCTGGAGCACCCGCTTGGCCTCGTCGTCGATCTGTTTCCACGCTTCCGGGGTGATCGGTGCTTGACTGCGCTTCAAGAGGTCCATGGCTCACTTCCCCTTCATACCGCCGATACCGAGCGCCACGGCGGTCGAGGGCGCAGGACCGTTGGTCTCGGCGGCTTTTTCGATACCGGTGATCGGCGCTTCGGTGAACAGGTAGCGGCGCAGCATCTGATCGAAGTGCTCGCTGTGACGCCGGATCCACTCCATCAGCATCGTCGCGTGCTCGATCTCTTCGTTCTTGTTGTGCAGCAGCACATCCTTCAACGGTGGATCGGCACACGTGTCGGCACGTTGCTGGTACCAGTCGATGGCCTGCAGCTCCTCCATCAGGCTGACGATCGCGCGGTGCATCTCGCGCGTCTCCACCGACAGGAGCTCCGGCGGCTCGTGAGAGGCGTCACTCGTCATGCCGTTCTCCGGAAGGAAGGGGCCGGGTGGACGTCCCCGGCCGGTTGGTAGGCCATCCACGGGTTGTGGTCGAGGGGCAGGACGCCCCCAGGCTCAGCGGTTCGGTCCGCCGCGAGCACCGTGGAGAATGAGTCGATCGTAAGCACTCCTAATCGCACACCTTGTCCGAGGTAACCGCAGGAGTCTTCTTCTTCAGATCCATCCCGGATCTCCTTTGGTCCCGGCCCTTGTGTTGCAATTCGGCGGCCACGGCTTCTGCCGGGGCGAGACCTCTGGCCGCCCCGCGCGCCGGTGCGGCTACAGGGACGTTCCGGCCACCGATGAGGGTCGAGAGAGTTCAAGTGCGTGCGCCGCAGGCAGTTCTTGAGGAATGACGGGCTCGCGGTGTTGTATTTCTTTCAATTCGAGGGAGAGCGCCAGTCGATGCGGACCGACGATCTGGATCACGAAGAGCTCCTGGAGGTCGATCCGGAGGGATGCGTGATCCGCGTCGCCGGGCAGCGAGCGTTCCTAATCGACGCGGTCGCGATGGGGCTCCTGGGAAAGTACCCCGTAGGGAAGTTCGGCCTCACGGCCGCCCGTATCATGCTCACCCGGCTCGGCTTCGCCCACGGATGGCGGATGACCGGGGCCATGAAGGCCGGGTTCGAGTGGGACACCGACGAGCACTGGCGCCGCGCGGGCACCAGCACCCGCGCTCGTGAAGGCCTTTTCCGCGTCGAGCCGGGAAGCAAGGGATTCCATTCGAAAAAGGGCGTGACGGCCCTCGCCTCGTACGAGGCAGAGCATTTCTGAACGGCCGGGCTTCTCTTGGTCTGTTCGCGGCCATGTTCCCAGCCCTTCCGGCGATGGCGCAGGTGCCGCTCGGAACCGCTGCCCGTATTGGCGTGCTCGGCGGCCAGGGTGTCACGAACACGGGGCCTGAAAACATAGGTCGCATAGCCGACCGACAGAGGAGCCCTGTCCCTTTCCTGCGGACCTTGAAGGGTCCAGCGGTTGACAGGCACCCGTCAATCCTCATGGCACGCTTGCACCGCGACGCTTCAGCCGCGTCTGACCGGGTGTTTTACTTCCGGGGCGGCAGGAGGTACGTTCCGCGAGATCCGGCGCGACTGCCGTCGCCGAAGATTCCGCCGCCTCCGATTCGAGGCTTCGCCAGGACTCGTGCCCGGAGCGCCAGCGATCGAGCGCTTCAGAACGGAGAGCTAGAGCGTGCCGAAGATCAGGCCAGCGAGATCGGCGAAAGGACGGGCGCGCCCGTCGTATCCGGACCTTCGCGCGCTGTGGGACCGTGTGCTCCACGAACACGCTTCGCCACTGCGTGTTGGGCTCGCGGTCGGTGTCGGCGTTCTGGTCGGCTGCAGCCCGTTTCTCGGCCTTCAGGTTGCCATTGCGGCGCTTCTCGCAGTCGCTTTCCGCCTCAACAAGCTGGCGGTGTTCCTGGGGCTCCAGATCTCGGCCCCGCCGCTCCTGCCTCTCGTACTCTTCGTCGGAGCGCAGCTCGGGGAGCTCGTTCGACACGGCCATCTTCTTCCGATGGACCTCAACGCGCTCCGGACGATGCCGACGAGAGACCTCGTCCACCTTCTCTTCTTCGACCTCCTTGCGGGAGGGACATTGCTCGGCCTCGTTCTCGGGACGACACTCGGAACGTTGGCCGCGAGAATAGCGACTCGTAAGGCCCCGCCAGAGTTTCGTCTCTCCCGCGACGAGATGGTGCAACTTGGGGCTCGACTCCCCGCCTTGCCCTTTCGGCTCCGTCAGTACGCCCGGTGGAAGATCCTTCTCGACCCGGTCTACGCGGTCGTTGCCTCCCGACTGAAGGGCGTCCGCGAGACCCTTGATCTCGGAGCAGGGTTGGGGATCATGGCCGCGGTTCTCGTTCATCGTGATCCGGAACGGCGTGTCATCGCCGTGGAGTGGGATGCACGAAAAGTGGCCGGGGCCAGGCGGTTTCTCTCAGGGCTCTCGAAGATCGACGTCGTCTGCGCCGATGCGCGGCTCTTCCCGACCGCTCCGGTCGAGTCGATTCTCTTGCTCGACGTTCTTCATTACAGCGAACCGGTCGCTCAGGATGCGTGGCTTGGCCGGTGCGCGGCCGCGCTGAAGCCGGGAGGGCTGCTGATCGTCCGAGAGCATGACGCCTCTTCCAGAGGATCATTGACGGAGGGTCTCGAGCGGCTGACGGTCAAACTCGGCTGGAATCGAGGCCACGGTGTCCATCCTCGGAGGACGATCGATCTCGTCCGCCGGCTCGAGAGCCTCGGTCTGGACGTCGAGACGATCGACAAGAGTGCTGCATTGGCCGGTCTCAGGCTGCTTGTCGCGCGTAACTCGTTCGCGGCTGAACGGGTCCTCAGCCCGGTTACCAGTCAGGGGGGACTCGCGCAAAGGGCGTAGGTTTCGATTCGTTCGAAAGCTTCGGTTCGAGCCCGGAGAGCCGGGCATGAGGAGGACGGAAGGCAGCTCGCGTCGATCAGGCGCGGACCGCAGTGGGCTCGGAAAGACCCGTCTCGAATGGGTCTAGAATCTTGTCGTGGTGGTAAAGGTTGGTTGGTCAAGCGACCCTCAGGGTGGAACCCGCCCGGCGGAAATGGATTCGGCCTCTCGTCGAGAGGCGGAGGCGAAGAGCCCGGTCTCTGCCGTGACCGAGAGCCGTCACCGCACCGTCGCCCGCCGGCTGGCGCCGGCCGTCATGCTCCTTTGCGTGCTGCTCCCGGTTACCGCACGCGGGCTGGAGGTCAGGATCACTCCCGGCGCCGTCAAACGCGCGATCGAGATGTCCGCTTTTGTCAACGGCGAGCTTACCCGGGAAACAGCCAACGGTTTTCTCGGCGTGACCTTGCGCAATCTCCGGGTTCGGTTTGATCCGGCCTCGAGCCGGGTATTGCTTGACGCCGACGCCGTCACGACTCTTTCCTGGTCTGGCGTCCTTACGATGTCGTTCCGGCCCAAGGTCGCGGGATCGAGGCTGTGGCTCGAGGACATCAGAATCGAGGGTGTCGATTCTGACCTGGTTCGCAACACCCTTCGCGAGCTCTTGAGCGCAGCGCTGGCAAGTCCCCGCGTCGATCTCGAGGAGAAGGCTCGGTCACCCATCAGCGCATCTCCATACTCCCTCCGCATCTCGTCGCCGACGGTGAGAGACCTCCAGGTTACGAGCGCGTACATTCTTCTCCAGCTCGACGGCAGGGTGACGGTCGAGTAGGTCTGCTTCCCTTCTCGCGATGCGAGGCCGACCTGCTCTCCGAACGCTCGTCCACCGGGGGACGCCCTATGTTCAGGGCCGCAAAGGGGATTGCGACGCGTCGTCGCACGGGGAGACGAGCGTTTCGTTGTTGCGCGCCCGGTCGGCGGACGCCCGTCGGCCCCGTCTCAGGCTGCGGCGCGTATACGATGTCGCACATGGGTAAAGAGCCGAAATCCGCCTACGACCTTGCGATGAAAAGGCTGGAGGTCGCCGACCGTGAGTCCGGAGTCAAGGAGATCTCGCTCTCCGGCGTGCAGAAAGAGGCGATCGCCGAGGCCCGGAGTGTCGCGGCGTCGCGCCTGGCCGAGCGAGAGATCCTCTTTCGCGACGCGATGCAAAAGACCGCCGATCCGGCCGAGCGCGATAAGGTCGAGGACGAGTACCGGATCGACCGGAAGCGGATCGAGGACGACCGGGACCGCGCCATCGAGTCGATCCGGCGCCGCCGCCGCTGAGATATCCGTGGAGGGCTGTGTAGGGGTGCCATGGGGATTGCCGGGCGTCTTGTCGGGCAACCCAGGACCACAATGGGGATTGCGGCCCGCAGCGAAGAAGTGTGGAGTGCCAGTTTGTCGGAGACGACACGCTTCCCGGTGCAGTTCATTCAGAGGCAGTTCCGGGCTGAGAACGGGTTGAATGTTCTCTGTTTGGCCCGAGAATACGGTTCGTGCGGCCGACCGAGTGGGGAGCCACTTCACGTTCCCGGGAGCCTGACAGGGTTTAGCGGTTTACAGATACCCCGCGACGACCTCGCGGGGTCCCGCGTCTAAAGGTCGTGGAATCTGAAGGGTTTCCGCATGGCGTGTCGGCCCTGGCCTGTTCTCTGCCGCTGGAACTGAGAACGCCGAGTCACCCGCCAGAAGCCTTCTCTGGCCCGGTAGCCGCTCTCTGGCGGCCTGAAATGTCGAGAGCGGCCGAAGGCGGTTAACAGGGACCTCAGGACTCGGAGTAAGTCGAGTAGTCCACCGTCAGTTCTTCGTTCGCTCGGATATTCCGCAACGCGAAGAACTCGTCGTTGCTGTCGAACGCGACGTTGGGATGATCGGAGTGGTTCAGGTACCACGACGGAGTCAGTTGATTGAAGTTCTTCGGACAGCCGTACCGTCCGTCTTCCTTTACGGTGAAATCCTCATAGAACGCGCGTAGAGCCTTCGGCAACCGCGAGACCACAGTCTCTGGTACCCACCGTATCTGTGTGCTGTCGTGGTTGAAGAGATAGGTGCCTTTCCGAATTCGCTTGATGGCTATGACGCCGACTCCGTGAATTCGTGAAGGTGCTAGCCGAGTAAAGACATCGGCGTGAGGCCAGCGCCGTGACCGCATAGGTCGGACCTCCTTCGCGGCGTTACGGTGGACTGGAAAGGAGTCTATGCGAGACAGCCGGGTGCTGCGGGAAGGACGCAATGGGAGTTGCGGCAGGGCCGAAAGGGCGACTGGCGCGGGAGGGAAGGAAAGCGACGATAACCTCGGTGTCGGGAGAATGCCAGTCAGGCCGGACGGAGCCGCGCCATCTCCCTCAGCTGCCGTTTACCCCCAGGCGCGCTCTCTCTTTCCATCGGGCCGCATCTCTATCCAGTTTCATCCTGCCGTAGAGATCGGCGATGAGTCTGTAGGTCACAACGGACGGGTTCTGTCTCGCGAAGCCGTTGAGGACCTCATGGACCTTCTGCACATCGTATCCCCAGGCATAAAGGAGGCACAGCGACGTGGCGGCGTCCGCATTCGTCGGGTTGAGGGTCAACTCGGTCAGGAGGTGCCGTTCCGCTTCCTGTCGGAGCTGGGTCCGCCCGGCTTCGTCTTCGATGTTGCGGCTTTCCTGAAGGAGCAGGGCTCCCAGGTAGAAATGGATGTAAGGCAAGGTCCGGGGGGAACGCCCCTGGAGTCCTTCGAGGGCTTTCTGGAACAAGGGAAGCGCCTTCGAATACTCCCGGTTTCGATACGACAGGACCCCTTCGATGTACGGAACGGCGGCGGGTAGGCCTCGTGCTGCTCGAGTTGCCGCCTCTCGGGCGGCTTCGGGTCGTCCTTCGGTGACTTCCAGAAAGGCGCGCCGGGCCTCCGCTTCATCCGGCTTTTCGAAGGCGGCTATTTCCAGCTCTTTCCTGGCTTCCTCGGGTCGCTTGAGCTGAACGAGGATGTCGACGAGATCAAAGCGTTGCCGACTTCTCTTCGGTGCTATCAGAAGGCTCTGTTTCAGCGCGTCCGCTGCCTTGTCGAGGTCGCCAAGGCGCCGGTATGTTTCGCTCAGCTCGTCCCACGCGTCGATCATTCGAGGACTGCCCGCCAGGACCTTCTGGAGAATCCCGGCCACCTTGGTAAAGAAGAAAGCGCTCTTCAGCCTCATGGCCTGGCGGTAGAGGACCAGATCTCCGATACGATCCTTCGGATCGGGAGCCGCGTCGTCCCCGCGTGAATCCAGCGTCCCGGAGCCGATATAGCCGAGGGCCCGGAGCTTCTTGACCTGTTCCTCGTCGACGGTGTCCGGGGCCTTGAGCACCGTTTGCCCCACGTAGCTCCTCAACCCCCTGTGCATCTTCTCGTACTCGAGGGCTACGGACCGGGAAAGCCCCGCGCTCGGCGACACGTCCGAAGTGCGCTGGGAGAGGATGTTGTGTACCTCCCCTGGGTCCTGCCGGACATCGTAGAGTTCCTGCCGCGGAGCGAGAATGAAGCTGTACTGAGAGCCCGTCAGGCTGAAGAGTTCTTTCCAGCCGAAGTGCAGGCGGCCGTACAGGCTCTCCGCATATATCTGGCGGTCTTCGGGGAACTCCTGGCCTCGAAGCGCCGGAATCAGCGACTTCCCCGGAAGCTGCGAATTCGGCGGGAGACCGGCCCAGTCGAAGATGGTCGGTGCGACGTCGATGAGCTGCA
Organism: uncultured Acidobacteriota bacterium; assembly: GCA_963801475.1. GTDB lineage: Bacteria > Acidobacteriota > Thermoanaerobaculia > UBA5066 > UBA5066 > DAOMFB01. Next base: position 17,962 of record CAWDEX010000003.1, read on the forward strand.
CCGGAGCCTGAACGCGACTCCCGCCCTTCTGGCTCCCGGGAAGCTTGATGATGAGCGGGACGCGCGTCACCTCCCGGTACAGGAAGACCCCGTGGTCGGGTTCACCGTGGTCACCGAGGGCTTCGCCATGGTCCGAAAGCAGGACGATCAGGCTCGAATCGTAGAGGCCCAGCTTCCGTAGCCCCGCAAAGAGGTTGCCCACGATCTCGTCGCTGTACATGACTTCCCCGTCATAGGGAGCCCTGTCCGGCCGCAGGAATCGGGTGGGTGGCTTGTACGGCGTGTGAGGTTCGTAAAAGTGGACGAACAGGAAGACGGGACCCTTCTTGCCCACCGAGGATCCGGATCCCGTGGATTGTTTGGTCAACCAGGCCAGAGCCCGGCCGAGGGTCTCAATTCCGTCTCGTTGGACCTCCGTGACAGGAACCTGGGCATCGGTCACTTTCATGTCATCGTCGAACCACTCGAAACCCTGGGAGATTCCCGTCGATGAGTGCAGCACGTACGCGGAGACGGCCCCGCCTGTGGAATAGCCGGCTTGCTTCAATTCCGTCGCCAGCGTTCTGGCGCCCCTGTCGACCTGGAAACCAATGTTGTTTCGCACTCCATGCACAGGAGGCAGCAAGCCGGTGAAGATGGATGCGTGGGCCGGGAGCGTCAGTGGAACGTGGGTGTAGCAGTTCTCGAAGACGACGCCGCCGCGGGCCAGTTCGTCGATGGCGGGCGTCTGGATCTTTCCATAGCCGTAGATCGGCAATCGGTCAGCCCTCAACGTGTCGATGGAGATGAGGATGACCGGCGTGCGGCGAGCGGCTGCACCGTACAGGCGAATGAGCGTCAGAGTGAAGAATCCCAGGACCAGGACGAGGAGCGCAGCCAGAGCGACTTTCCGGGTTCTCGGCCGGATGGCACGGATAACACGCTGGAGGGCGCCCGTCCGTTCAGGGTGGCGCCGGGTGTGTACGGAGCTTTCTGCACGGGGCTGGGCGCGCCCGGGCTCATCCGGGGTGCGATTCTTCGTGCCGCTTCGTTTCCGGGCCATGGAGCGCTTTCTTCTCGCAGGTTTCGAGCGGAATCGAGAGGTCAAGCTCTGGGAGGTAACTCTGTTCCCGTGGCTGTCACTTGATTGGCTCGCGATGACGCGGCGTGTCCCGCCCCTCAGTCACCGACAGGATTGAATCGGAGCCTCCTACAAGCGCCTCGGAATGCTAGCACCCGGGGGGGTCTTTTCCCGTTTCTTGGTCCAGACCGACTCTAGTTAGGGGGCGTAGATTTCGGTTCGTTCCTAGGCTCCGGGGGAGCGTGGAGAACGGATCGTTGAGGAAAAGCCGGTTCAGCGAACAGAAGATCGCACGGGCCCTGGGACAGGGTGAGGCCCGGGAGCTGGGGAGTGCCGCGGGGATCGGACGGGCGGCCGGGTGGACCGAACGGGATGCGGCGGGATCGTCGGGACATCCGAGGCGACCGGACTGGAATGAGCGCATGACGAGCCCTCGTCGGGCCAGAATGCCAGCGCCCCCGGCCCGAATCGGGGCTACTGCCGATGGCGGGAAACCGGCTCCAGGGGGTGACCGCCGCCGGCTATTCCCAACGCGCCCTTACAATACCCCGCAATTCCCAATGCATCCCTCCAACTCCGCGGAGGTCAGCGAGTTTCCTGGCTGAGTCCCGGGGTCACCGCCCTGCTCATCGGGTGTCGGGCGCACGGTTCGGCCGGTCGCAGGCCTCCTTGTCCACAGACCACCACGCCATGTAAGCGGTGAAGAAGGTCAGGCGGGAGTCCGGGTTCTGCACGTCCCCGTCCCCGCCATAGTTGAGGGTGAAGGGCTTTCGCGTAATGGTCAGGTGCAGGTGATTCGGGTTGCCGTCGGCGGGCAGGAGTGTTTCCGTGATCTGCACTCCGGACCACCTCGGGTCCGCCGGCTCGGCCTCGCGTGCCGTCTTGAGGCGCGCCGCCGGACAGGGGCGGGCCGGCGGCCATACGTCGATCTCCAGCGATCTCTCGGCGAAGACCGGTGACGCGACGATCTTCGTCACGACGGCCGGTGCCCCGCCCGTCAGGGCCCGCCAGTTTCCTGTCAGCCGGAGGGGCCTGTTCCAGGTGGCGCCAAGCACCGGCGCGTAGTCTGCGGTCTGAAGGTAGGAACTCTCGAGAAGGCTGGCCGGGTGAAGCTCCGCATGCCAGTCGGGATGACCGCAGTCGATGATCCAGAGGCCGCGTACGACGGCCCGGTCCCCCGGTTCGGGGCGAAAGCCGACCGGGTAGTACCACTGCTCCCCTTCGACCCCGAGCGCACCGCGCAGGTCTGCAACCTGGTTTCCTTGCCGGTACTCGCTGTGCTTGGACTGGCAGTCACCCCCGTCGCGGTCGTGAAGCATCGACTCGTCACGCGCCAGAAGGTGCCGGAAGTCGGCATCGGGGAGAAGGTTGATCTCCCAGTCGGCGCATTGCTGGCCGTTGTCGGCGGTCGAGAGATCCGGGCAGTTCTGGACGGCGTCGTTGTGCGTCATGACGTCTGAATGCACCCCGATGTAACGGCCGTCCGGCATGCCGTTGTGGTCGCCGCTCCAGTCGCCTCCCGAGAGAAAGGAGTTCGTCACGAGACCTTCGGCGCTGAGGAAGGCGTGATCTCTCACGACCGTCCACTCCGGATCGCCCCAGTGAATGCACCCGTCAGAGGTTACGGGCGCATGCTTGATCTCCCACTTGCAGATCGCTCCGGACTGTACGATCCCGGCGCCGGGGGGGTCGGCCGTCGGAAAGCCGGCGAGATTCCCGGCCGTCCATTCGGCCGGCGGGACCCGTCGGGGCGCACACACCTTGATCCAGCGCGGCGCGCTCGACCGCCACGACGTTCCCGCGCCGCCGCAGAACCCGGGCAGAAACGTGGGCCTCCAGGAGGCCGGATCGCGGTTGAGGGCTTGCAGGTCGACGAAGCCGACGCCGGAGAGCGGGAGATCCCAGGGCCTCGCCTGCCAGTCGCGCTGCGGGCTCTTGTCGAACGCGAGATCAGCCGGATACCAGATCGGAGCTTCCGTCGGCGTAAAGGCTAGATAGATGCAGCCATCCGCGTGCATCTCGGCGGAATTGAGGGGCCGGTTGCTGAGCGTCGTCTTCCCGTCCGGCGAACCATCCTGGAATATCTGGAAGTGCGTGATGGCGGCCCCGTGGGCGTCCGGCGTCATCGGAAGCCCGAAGGGCACTTCGGCCTGCGAGCGCAGAAGGGTCACGACCCGGGCTAGCTCCGGCACGTCGGTGGCAACCGGCGTCTTCGAGGAGGCAGTCCACGGCCCGCAGTCGCGGCACGAGGGGGTGGCGCCGCGGTCAATGACGAGGTCCACGACGGCCTTGTAGACCCCCGCGCACTGGTTGTTGACGCCGTCGTCATGATTCCAGTACCCGTTGTCGCCGATGCCGCCGTCATCCACGTAACCGAGGGCGAAGTGGCCGGCGACGGGCACGACGAAGGAAGGACCGATCCAGTGCTTTAGCGTCTGAGGGTTGTTGTCGCCCGTGACACTTGCGATCTGCACGGTCCCGTAGTACTGGGAGTCGAGGTGTCCGTTGCCGTCGTCGGGGTCGACGTACCGCTTCCACGTCGATCCCCAACCGCCGGTCTGAACGCAACCTGAGGCCGAGAGCCGGACGACGTCGCCCGGGTTCAACCGGATGGCGGTGTAGTCGGTGAGCGACCGGTCGACGGAGGGAAACTCGATGTGCCACGCTTCCCGCCCGGGCGCGGGCTTCGTGCAGGTGATGACGTCCGCTCCGTGCGGGTAGTGGTCGTTGTGGCCGGGCTGGAAGCGGGGGGGCGGCGGCGTGTCGCAAGCGTCGGCGAGCGCGGGGCCCCGGCCGAGAAGACAGGACAAGACCGGGACTGCGGCGATAAACCTGAGAACGAGAACTCGTCTCATTTTGCGCCCTCAGGCGAGCGTACGCTTTCTGCGGGAAGAAAGTCCATTCACGTCCCCTTCCCCGGCACCGGTGAACGCGTCTGCCCCGGGGAACGCGATGGTTGCGAATCCGGGCGACACGCCGATGGCGCCCACGCCACCCCGGTCTCCTCACTGTCGGCGCCGCTGCCCGGAGTCGCCGGTGGTCCCGAGAATCCGGTTAGCGCGGCCGACCGGCTGCGGAGCCACTACTCTCCCCCGCGAACTCAAGGAGGGTCCGCGGTTAACAGGAACCCGACGACGACCTCGCGGGGTTTCGTGCCTGAAGGGCCGGACTCAGAAGGACTTCCGGCTCAGGAGCGGCCGATTCTCTTGGCTACCGCGGCGCGTCGTTGTTCGGCGGCGAGATCGGCGCCACGCTTCCCTGCCACTCGACCGTGATGGTGCCTCCGAAGCTGCCGTCGGTGAATTTCTTCTGGAGGAGGCGGAAATTTCTGTCATACGAGACCTGGAGGGCAGGAAGCGGGAGGACTGCGGTGTCGTCTGGCGGCACCGGGAACATGTCCGCACCTTCCAGGATGCCGAAGAGCGGCGCCACCGTGTAGGTCCCGTAGCAGTTCTGGCCGCCGCTGATCGTCGCGATGAACGGGATGTCCCCCGCCGACGCCGCGCCAAGTGCGAGGCCGATCGCGCCCTGTCGCGAGTTCGTGTCCACTTTCGCTCCCGACGCCAGGACGAGGGGGAGCGAAGCCCCTCCCCCGGAGGCCGGCGCCGCGAAGGTGCCGTGGCCGCGGAGGGTCACGGTGCAGCCTCCCGCGGCCGCCGAGCCGGAGCCCGTCAGGGGCATGGAGGAGTCCCTGGTCAGGAAGATCCCACGAACCGGGAACGATGGCGACGCCCCCGGCTTCTCGCGGTAGCTGCCGACGTCCGCGCGGAGGCGAATCGTCCCGTTGCCCTCGAACTTCCAGCCCGAGAGGCCCATCGCGTTCGACCACAGGTAGTGGAGAGGGATGTCCCACTCCGTGAGCTGGCGCGCGTTGCTCTTTCGCTCGGCCCCCATCTCTCCCGGAACCACGACGTAGACGTCCCCGTTCCCGTCGAGCCGTCGTACTGGTTGTGCCAGGCGACCGACACTTCGACCCGCCGCTGCGAGAGGAGGAGCGTCGTCGCCGCCGGTGCGGACGAAGACACGACGGCCGAGCCGAGGACGAGCGTCACGGCCGCGACGAGACCCGTCCTCGAGAACACCTGGTTCGAGTTCCTGATCTTCATGAACTACCCCCCAACCCGGTCACTGCCCGCTTCGGCAACAAGCATGGAAGTGACAGCCCAATAATGGAACATACGATCGGGTGGCGGGCGTCACTGCCGGGCTCATGCCGGGTGCCGTAGGGACTCGATGGGAATTGCCGGGGCTTCTCTCGCCAGGAAACCAGGACCCGAGTTTCCTCTGTTCCGGCTGACCAGGGTGGTCTTCCACCCAGCGCCGGCCCGGGGTGCGAGGAGACGCGGTCGACTGAGGCACCCGGGCGTCTGTTCAGGCAAGCCATGGGGTTCTGGCGAGGCCCAAGGAGGTCGGCCTCCTCGCCCCGTGGCCCCCCCTGCCTCCCGCGGGACTAGAATTCGTGCCGGCTCTCCGGAAAGGGCTGATCGAGAAAAGGGTGATCCGCCGTGCGCGTCTCGCGACGCTCGTTCTCCTCATCGGAGGCTCAGCGATGACGGGCCCCGGCGGAGGGGCGCCGGTGGCGACGGCGCCGGCCGGTCCGGTCCGGCCCGCCGCCCTCGCCGGCTCCTGGTATCCCGGCTCTCCGGCCCTCCTCCTCGCGACCGCGCGGAGCCTGATGCGTCAGGCCTCGGCGGCGCCGATGCCGTACGGCCGGCCCGCCGCCCTCGCCGTCCCGCACGCCGGCTGGGCCTACTCGGGGACGGTCGCCGCGGCGGCCTTCCGGATCCTCAAGCCGGGCTCCTTCACGCGCGTCGTCGTGATGGCCCCCTCGCACCACGCGGCCTTTTCGGGCTACGCCCTCGAGGACGCCGCGGCCTACCGGACTCCGCTCGGCGAGATCCCGCTCGCGAGCGCCGCCCTCCGCGACCTCGAGACGCCCGGCCTCGCGCGCGTCGTTCCGGGAGCGACGGGACCCGAGCACGCCGTCGAGATCGAGCTCCCGTTCCTGCAGGCGGCGCTCCGCTCGTTCACCCTCGTCCCGATCCTCGCCGGGCGCGTCGACGCCGCGGCCGAGAAGGCCTTCGCCGAGAAACTCGCGCGGCTCGACGACGGCAAGACGCTCTTCGTCTTCTCGTCGGACTTCACGCACTACGGGCCACGCTTCGACTACATGCCGTTCGGGCCGACGGTCGGGGCGCGCGCGAGGGTCCGCGAGCTCGACGACTCGGCGATCGGTCTCCTCCGGCGGCTCGACGCGGAAGGGTGGCGGAGCTTCGTCCGCGAGAAGGAGGCGACGATCTGCGGGGATGCGGGGCTCGTCACGATGCTCGAGCTCCTCCGGCGGATCGCCCCCGGGGCGAAGGCGACGCTCCTCGCGCACTGGGCCTCGGGCGAGATGCCGGGCCTCAGCGACGACAGCTCCGTCGACTACGCGTCTCTGGCGTACACGCGCGAGGAGGGGTCCGTCGGGGAGCCGATGAACGCGCCGCCGCGGATCGCCGCGGTGGCGGCGGACGACCCGCCGGTGACGGACGCCGTCGGACACGCGCTCGTCCGGGTCGCGCGCGGGGCGCTCGACGCCGAACTCCGCGGCGACACGGCCCCTCTCGACGCCGCCCTCCGGGAGCTGCCCGAGAGGCACGCCTCCCTCCCCCAACAGGCGGTCTTCGTGACGCTGAAGCGGAAGGACCCCGCCGCGATCGCGCGGCTCGGCGACCTGCGCGGCTGCATCGGGCAGGTCGTCCCGACTTACCCGCTCGACCTCGCCGTCGTGAAGTCGGCCCTCGACGCGGCCCTCGACGATCCGCGCTTCCCCAGGGTGGAGGCTTGGGAGCTGCCGGGGCTCTCGGCCGAGGTGACCGTCCTCTCGCCGATCGTCCCGATCGTCTCCTGGAAGGAGATCCGGATCGGGACGCACGGGATCGTCCTCGAGAAGGGGGCGCGCCGCGCGCTCTTCCTCCCGCAGGTCGCCCTGGAACAGGGGTGGACGGTCGAAGAGACGCTCGACGCCCTCGCGCAGAAGGCGGGCCTCTCCCGCGGGGACTGGAGGAGCGGCGCGAAGTTCTCCGTCTTCACCGGGCAGGTCTTCCGCGAGGAGGCGGCCCGGGCGGCCCCGCTCCCGAAACGATGAAGAACCGCCGCGAACTCCTCGTCTCGGCCGTCGCCGCGGCCGGAGCGGCGGCGACGGGACGGCTCGTGCGCGCCTCGGGCCTCCAGAACGCCGACCGCGCACCGGCGCTGCGGACACCGACGGCACCGTCACCCGGCCTCGCCGCGCAGCCGGCCCGCTGGTGGTCGCCGCTCCCCGGCCGGGGGGTCGCCTGCGGCCTCTGCTTCCGCGGGTGCGAGATCCCGGAGGGGGAGCGCGGCGAGTGCGGCGTCCGCGAGAACCGGAGCGGCCAGCTGAAGACGCTCGTCCACTCCCGCCCCGTCGCCCTCAACCTCGACCCGATCGAGAAGAAGCCGTTCTTCCACGTCCTCCCCGGGACCTCGGCGCTCTCTCTCGGGACCGCCGGATGCAACTTCCACTGCCGCTGGTGCCAGAACTGGGAGATCTCGCAGTCGCGTCCGGAGAAGATCCCCGTCCCGACGCGGACGCCCGGGGAGATCGCTGCGCTTGCCCTGAAGAGGGGGGCTCCCGTCGTCGCGTGCACCTACTCGGAGCCGACGGTCTTCGCCGAGTACGTCCTCGACCTCGCCGTCGCGGCGCGGAAGGCGGGGCTGAAGACGGTCGTCGTCTCGAACGGCTCGATCCGCGAGGAGCCGCTTCGCGAACTCTGCCCGGTCCTCGCCGCCTACAAGGTCGACCTGAAGGCCTGGTCGGAGAAGACCTACCGCGAGATGTGCAGCGGCGAGCGGAAGGCGGTCTTGGACACGCTCCGGAGGCTCGCGAGGGCGAAGCTCTGGACCGAAGTCGTCACGCTCGTCATCCCGACGATCAACGACTCCGAGGCCGAGATCCGCTCCCTCGCGCGCTTCGTGAGGGACGAGGTAGGGCGCGAGACGCCCCTGCACTTCACGCGCTTCAACCCGACCTACCGGCTGACGAACCTCCCGCCGACGCCCGTCGCGACGCTCGAGAAGGCGCGGGAGATCGCGCTCGCCGAGGGGCTCCCGTTCGCCTACGTCGGGAACGTCCCCGGGCACCCGGGGGAGTCGACGTACTGTCCCGGCTGCAAGGCGCGGCTCATCCACCGCGTCGGGATGGCGACGGTCGCGAACCGGCTCAAGAAGGGGGCCTGCCCCGACTGCAGCCGCGCGATCCCGGGCGTCTGGAGTTGAAGGTCAGCGGGGGCGCGCCGCACCGAGGGCCGCGAGGAGGACGACCGCGGCGGCGAGGAGACCGGTGACCGTCATCCCGAGCGCGGGGACGAGCGCGACGCCCGCGAGGAGGGCCGCGGCGGCCGCCCCGAGGTGGTCGGCCGCCTCGAACGCCGCGGCGGAAGCGCCCGCGCCCTGTCCCTCCTCGAGGAGGACGGCGGTCGCGAAGGGGAAGAGCGACCCCGTGGCCGCGCCGGAGGCGAGGAGGAGGAGGGCGTGCGCGCCGAAGGCGGCCGCCGGCGGAGCGGAGGAGAGGCGCGCGAGCGCGGGGAGGGCGAACGCGACGGCGGCGAAGGCGGCGCCCACCGCGAGGAGGGGTACGAAAAGGCCGCGGCGCGGCGGCGCGGAGCGCGCAGCGACGAGCCGGCGCGCGCCGGCCGCCCCGGAGGCGAGGCCCATCATGAACGCGGCCGTCAGCGACCCGAGCGCGCCGTAGAGGCTCCCCTCGCGCGTCTGGAAGGAGAGGAGGAGGAGAAAAGAGAGGGCCATGCCGGCGGCGCCCGTGGCGGCGGCGCCGCTCCGGGCCGCGCGGCTTGCGCGGGCCGGGGCGACGAGGCCCCGGAGCGCGACGGCGGCGGCCGGGAGGAGGACGAGGAGGACGAGGAGCGGCGCCGGCAGCCGCGCGAGAGCTCCGAGCGCGCGGGCGGCGGGGCTGGCCGTCTCGAGCCCGCGGCGGGCGAGGGCGAAGAGGAGCGAGACGGGGCGGTCGTCACGGCTCGGTGGGACGCCCCCCGCGGCGTCGTCGAGCGCGGCCTCGAGTCGCGTGACGTTCCCCGGTTCGAGGAGCAGCGGGAAGAGCTCGGGGGCGAAGGCCCCGGCGGCGATCTGCCGCACGTGGAAGCGGTCGGCGACGACGCCCGGGTCGAGCGTGACGGCCGATGGATCGAAGCCCGCCACGAGGAGGCTGTCGGGGCCGGGCGTCGCGTGGACGACGGGGAAGACGGACCGGAGCGCCCTCCAGACCGAGCCGCCGAGCGCCGCGGTCGGGCCAGTGAGCGCCGCGGCGGAGGTCCGGAGGGAGACGACGAGAACGCCGCTCGGCGTGAGGCGCGCGGCGGCGGCGCGGAACGTCTCCTCGGTCAGGAGGCGGGCGCGGGAGAGCGTGACCGGGTCGAGGCCGGCGAGGAGGACGAGGTCCCACGCGCCCACGGAGCGTGCGAGGAAGCGGCGCGGGTCGTCCTCGACGATGCGGACGCGCGGGTCGAGGAGGGCCCGGCGGTCGGTCTCGGGAAGCCGCTCGCGGACGAAGGCGAGGGCGCGCGGGTCGGGCTCGACGAGGTCGACCCGCTCGGGGCCGTGGAGGAGGAGGAACCGAAGGGCGCCGTGGGCCACCTCGGAGGTCGCGAGGATCCGCCGCGGCGACGGGGCGAGGGAGCCGGCGAGGTGAGCGAACCCCTCGCTCGTGAAGGGATCGGGGAAGCTCGCGGCGTAGGCGCCGCTCGAGTAGAGGACGAGCGGGCCGTCGCCGCCGAGCGCGAGGTGCGCGTACGGCGTGTCGCGGACGGCGCGGAGGGGCGTTCCCGGCGCGAGGGCGCCGAAGCGGGCCCGCTCCGTCGCGTCGTCGAGGGGGCGGGCGGCGGCGAGCGCCGCGGCGAGGAGGGCGAGCGCGGCGAGGGGGCCGCGCCGCGCGGGAAGCCGCGACGCCCCGACGAGGGCCGCGGCGGCGAGCCCCGCGAGGAGGGCCGCGGGGAGCGGCCGGAGGAGCGTCCCGACGAGGAGGCTCGCGGCGCATCCGGCGACGAGAGAGCCGACCGACTCGACGACGTAGAGGCGGGCGAGCGCCGCGCCCGCCGGCAGCTGCCGGGCGGCAGCGGCGGCGAGTGCCGCGAACGAGGCGCCGACGAGCGCCCCGGCGGGGAGGAGCGTTGCCGCGGCGAGGACGAGAACGGTCCCGAGGCCGGGCAGCTCGCCGGGCGGCGGCGCGGCGGCGAGCTGGAGGAGGCGGAGCGCGACGATCCCGGCTGCCCCTGCGATCGCGAGGAGGGAAAGGAGCGGCGCGCCGAGGCGCGGGAGACGTTCCGGCGAGGCCCGCCGCGCGGCCAGCGCGCCGAGGGTGATGCCGAGGAGCCAGGCGGCGAGGCCGGTGCCGATCGCCGCCTCGTCCCCCGCGGCCGAGACGAGGAGTTCGCGCAGGAGGAGGACCTGGGCGGCGGTCGCCGCGAAGCCGGCTGCGGCGAGCGCCGGGAGGAGCCGTGGGAGGGCGTCGGGTCCGGGCACGGGGTCTCCCGTCCAGCTTAGGCCCGAAAGGGTCCGACTCAGTAGCAGAGGTAGGAGAAGGAGTTCTGACCCGAGAACGTCTCGAACTTCTCAGTTCGGCCGAGGAACTGAGTTCGCGTGGCGGATCGACTGCGGAGCCACTCTTCTCCCCCGCGAACGTCTGGCAGATTCGCGGTAAACAGGAACCCCGCGATCGTCTCGCGGGGTTTCGCGTCTAAAGTTCGTGTAGTCAGAAGGGCTTCCGCGCGGGGCGAGGCTCGGCCGGTTAACAGCCCGCGCCGTGGCGCGATCGGACTCAGGTCTCTGCGCGCCGCAGCCTCCGGCAGGTCTCATTGCGCCCCGACAGTGATCGGTGTCGCGTCGACCGGCGGGACGGCCTCTCTAGTGGCGCGGCTCCAGGACGATCTCCCGCGCAAGACGATCGCCGATGATCTCGCGGATCTCGAGGCGGTCCTTGTATCCCTGCATCTGCTTCTGGTCGTCACCGCTGATCTTCTGGGATAGGGCGTCTGCCTTGACCTCGTTCGCCTCCATCGTGCCGAGGTCCTTGAACTCGGTCATCAAGATGATGTTGAAGTCCTGAGTGCCATGGCCTTCGGTGGTGAGCACCTTCCACGAAAGGATCAGCCCCTCCTTCTTCATCGCCTCCTGTTCCGCCTTCCAGGTGGTGGCGATGTAGTTGAGGTACGCCGTGTCCATTCCCGGCTTGATGCGGATGAACGCCATCGTCCAGACCGATCCGGGGCGGTACGGGCGCTTGACCTGCGCGTAAGCGGAAAGGCCTCCGAAGAGGAGTGCGGCCGCGATCGAGGCAACGACGATTCTCTGTTTCAGCTTCATTTGTCCCTGCTCCTTACTCTTGAATGCGTTTGAGACTCTATCCCATCTCTCCGATTGTAGGGGCGCAGTGAGAATTGCGACGCCCGGATCGCACGGAAGAGCGGGGTGGCAGTCTTGGAAAGGTCGCGCACACTCCGGGCGAACCCGCTCATTCGAAAGCGGTTCCGGGCTGATAACGGGTTGAAGGTCCTCTGCTCGGACTGAGAACGCAGGGCGTCTGGCCGACCGACTAGGGAGCCACTTTACTTTCCCGCGAACGTTTGGAAGGTCTGCGGTTAACAGACGCCCCGCGACGACCTCGCGGGGCGTCGTCTAGAGGGCGTGTGGTCAGAAGGACTGCGCTATCGGGTCGCTGAATCCGGACCCAAAGCCGCTTTCCGACGAGCAGAAATGCCGAGAACGCCTGAGAGCGGCTGACGGGTGGGCCGGGAGGACGTTTCGCTGGTTACCAGGCGCGCGGGTTTTCACCGAGCTGAGGCATGACTCTGGTCTCTGCGCGCCGCACCCGCCGGCAATTCCCATCGCGCGGCTATGCGCCCCCACAGCTGGCCACGTGGCCCTGCCGCGCGTGGGTGCGCGGCAGGGCCGCCGTCAGGCAAACGCGACGAGCGAAACCAGCCCCGAGCGTTCAGGGAATGTCGACGAAGAAGCCGGTCACCGTGTAGCTGACGGTATCGGTCCCGACGTCGGAATTGCGGATCGCCGACACGGTCACGTTGGTGCCGGGATCGCAGTAGGCGCGAAGCTGCTCGTGGGCGATGAAGCCAATGGTGTCGACCGCGCTTTTGATCGTCGTCTGCGGGACGAAGCCGAATCCGCCGAGGGAACCGCCGCCCTGGTTGCCCAGGCTGAAGGAGACGATCTGGTTTCCGCCGGTCAGGATGTTGGAGCGCATTGTGACGTATTCGATGACCAGACGCTTGCCGGCGGGGACGGCGAACGAATCGCTTCCGCCGAAGGCCGGCGCCTCGATCTGGAACGACCCGAAATGTTGAAACGGCTGCCGTGCCGGCTCGTCGCGATCCTGGACCGTCACGGTCGGGAGACTGGCCACGGCAACCGTCGGCGTGTTGGTCACAGTCGTCGGAATGGGGTTCGCCGGCGAATTGGCGACGATCACGTCCTTGACCGCGTCGGCGATCGCGCGACCGGTCCCGCCAAGGTTGAAAAGAAGGGCGATGATGGCGAGTCCCATTGCGGCGTAGGCGAGACGGCTGTGCTTCTGCATCTGAGTACCCTCCTGAATTGATCTTAGTACCCTCCTGAATGGATAGCGGGATCTGAGCTGTGCTGGCCGCTCGTCTCCCGGTCCCTGCACCATCCGCCGCGCCGATGAGACGATGCGTTGAATCTCCAGAGCGCCCGAACCGGGGTAGGGACGTAGTGGGAATTGCCGGGACTGCAGAAGCGCAATCGAAGTTGGGGCAGGGACTTACTGGAGCACGACGTGGCTGGGGCCTCCGCATAGGCAGGGTTCCATCCCGTTGTGCCTCACCTGAAGGTGGTGCTCTTCTCGGGCTCGACGCCGGGCCCTGAACGAGAACGGCCAGCCGTTGCCCGGAGTCGAGACACTGGACCCCACTCGGCGACGCTTGGTGTGCTTCCCCCGGCCGCTGGTGCGGCCTCGTGACCGGGGTCGCACTCTCACAGAGACGTCAAGTGCCGCGGGGTAACCGATTCATTCAGAACCGATTTAGAGCCGAGAACGGGTCAGTTGATCTCTGTTCTGTCCGAGGTTGACGACGACTTGCCGATCATTGAACCGGGCCCTCGCTTTTCGCAAGCGGACGCAAGCGCTGCCTGACGAGCGCGAGCAATGCCGCCTCCGGAGAACCCGGACATAAGTCATCATCGCCTGGCTGTGCGTCAGTTCCTTTCGGCTTCATGCAATGCTGTTGCAAATAGCGAGAGACGCCCAGAAACTTATCCAACGGTAGTCCCGCAGCTTCGAGCAGCGCGGCCGGGAGTGCGCTCACCGCAGTATCGACCGGCCCTGTTCCGGTCGCGCGATTGCGCCAGAGCAAGTACGGGACTTTACGAAGCGCGGGTTCCTGCCAAGGGTTGCTGACGCCGAACGCGGCGAACACCGCCGGCATCGCTGGCGCGTGATCGCCCAGAAACAGCAGCGCACCGGGACGCCCTGAGTTTTCAAGTCCTTCGATGACGCAGCCCGCCATAGCCGCCGCGTTACGGACATGGTAGAGATAGCGCTGAAGTTGCAGATCGATCTGTTCCGGTAGATGATAATTCTCCGTATCGGAAGGCTGTAATACGTCTGTCTGGCCACGATCGAAACTCCAGGGACCGTGATTCTCCATCGAAACCGCGAAAATGAAGCGCGGCTTGTCGCTATCCTCTAACAAAACCCGGATCTTCTGACAGACCGCCCGATCGCTCACGTACGGGCCGTCGTACGTGGGAGCCTGAAAGTCGGTCAGCGACAGAAAGGTATCGAACCCGAGCCGCGGGTAGGCCTCGTGCCGGCGCCAGAAGGTGTCATGAAACGGATGGATGGCTATCGTCTCGTAGCCAAGCGATTTCAGGTGCCACGGAACAGACGCGATCGGCGCAGTGACGACGGTCAAGTACGGATAGTCCATCTCGGCGCCGAAAAGAGTCGCCGGGACGCCGGTCAGAAGTGAAAACTCGGTACGCAAGGTTGCACCACCGTACGTGTCCACCGCCGCCATGCCGTATTGTGCCGTCGATTTCAACTGATCCCACAACGCATAGGCGCTCGGTGAAAATGCCGCATCCAGTACGCGGAAGTCGAAGAATCCTTCGCTCTGAATGACGACGAGATTCGGCAAGTCGTCGACGGTATTCCCTGGAGTGCCTATCGATGCGGACAACTGTGTGACGAGTGCCAGGTCCTCCGCCTCGATTACCGGCGGCACGAAATAGCTTTGTCGGGCCGAATTCATCAGCGTGGCGATCAAGCCATGCCGCTTTACGGAGGACATTGGATCGTGATGATCGAATGGCGGTAACAGGTTTGCGTAGACGCGCTGAAGCGGGGCCCGGGGCATCAACAGCACGGGCTGTATTTGCCACAGCAGGAGAAGGCCTGCCGTGATGGAGATTGCCGCCCAGCGTTTGTCGGTCATGAGTGGTCGTTCGAGCCGAATCGCCCAGAACGGCAGCGCCAGAACAACAAGGAACAACGGAACGAACAACCACTGCTCGCGCAGGTACTTTTCGAACAAGGCCGGATTTGCCAACACCTGACCAAAAACGATAAAGTCGGAGGCGACGACGGGTTGGCTTATGATCGACCACTTGAAGTTGTTGCCGAGGGTAATGGCCAGAAGAGCGATGACGGTGAGCGCCGTTGCCGACAGTGAGCGCCTCACGATAAGGAGGAATGCCAGGAAGAAGTAGGCGACCGGCAGACCGTTCAGCAACAAGGCCGTGGGTGTCAGGCGGTCAAAGGGCGAGTCCGGTCTGGGTAATGCAATAATCGTACAGAGCACCATCGTGCCCAACAGGACGAAGAGAACGATACACTTGCGGTGAGTATCGAGGAGCATTACGGATCGGCTCTAATCAGTGGTTCGTATTGTGCAATGAAAATCAGTGTAACGCGTCACGGAACGCTTCCGTCGCTGGCTGCGGTGCGAGTCCAGGTTCCGTCCGTGCTTTCTCGCACGTGAAGAGGGTCCCTGTTTTCGACATCCTGACGGTGTCAACGCTGACCCTTGACGTGCCACGCTCGGCAAATCGAATTGCGCTTTCATTCACACAGGAAGGAACGTCTTTAAGGCATGCCGGATTCTGAACGTCGGGGCCCGCCCACCGGTAATGTCGGCGATGCCCGGCAGGACGTCCCGTAACCTCAGGTGCTCGGACCCGGGAAGGTAGCGCTCGCCGTTTCTGCCCGGTTCAAATGCGAGCCAGTGGCCGGCGGGAACATCGTCGATTTGCTGGAGGCTCAGACCGCTATCCATATACGGGCGCATCGTGCCGTTCATTACGTCCGCCATTATCGCACCCGTCGGGGCCGGCGTGAGGTCCCGTGGCTCCGGTGGCGTGGACGGATCAAGGGTGGCGACGCCGCTCGTAGAGACAACGCGCTCGACGTCTTCTTCGGGCGCCGTGCGCATTCGATCGACGCCAACCTCGACGTAGGCCCGGTACAATACGGCAGGTTCACGGACCCGGAGCCGGTCGTCTGCCGCGACGTGAAGGCGACTGTCGGATCCCGCAACGGCAACACGTGAGGAGTCGGCGTCGAGCGATCGGCAATTTACCGTTCGACGGGCGAGGCATCGACATTCGCCGTATCGCTGGCGGCTCGCAGGATGACGCCCACATCCACGCCCTGAGTCGCCAGGTGTCGGACAACGGCGGAACCGAGGAGGCCGGAAGCGCCTTTCAGGTGTCTTCTCGTCTGGGATAGGAACGTTTATTTTCGACCAAAGCGAGGCTGATGGCCGAAATGGGCTGAAACAGTCTCAATGGCCCCGGGGGGCGGCGCACCGCGGTGTAAACCCCGAGGCGAGAGCTCACGGGGAGCGCCCGGCGCGCGGCAGTTGACAGCGCCACCCGGCCAATCCCAGACTGCGCCTGGCCGAGAGAGACTCCCGTGAGAAAGCTCCTGCTCCTGGCGTTCCTGGTGCCCGGACCCGTCCTGGCGGACGTCGTGTACCTCAAGGGGGGAGGCAGGTTCGCCGGCCGGATCGTCGAGCAGACCGCGGAACGGATGGTCATCGACATCGGAGACGGGACCATTGGCTTCTCGATGGAACGGGTCGAGGAGATCGTGAAGGGCCCCTCGCCCCTGGACGACTATTCCGCGCGGGCGAGCAAGCTGGGCCCGCAGGACCTCAACGGCTGGCGCAGCCTGGCCCAGTGGGCTTCGGGGCAGGGACTTTCGGCCCAGGCGCGCGCGGCCTACCAGAGGGTCCTCGCGGTCGCGCCCGATGACAAGGAGGCCCGCGAGGCGCTGGGATTCGTGCAGGTCGACGGCCGCTGGCTCACCGAGGAGGAGAGCTACCGTGCCCGCGGTTACGTCAGGTACGACGGCGAGTGGATGACGCCCGCCGAGGTGCAGCTGGCGCAATCCAGCGCCGCGAGGGAGCAGGCGCGCGACGAGGCCGACAAGCGCGCCTCGGACGCGGAGTTCGCGGCCACCATGGACCGGCTGAAGAAGCAAGAGGACGAGAAGCGTGCCCGGGAAGAAGCTGACCGGATGAGAAACAATCCTGTTTACTGGGGTGGGTGGGGCTATGGCGTGACGTACTGGCCGAATCCTGCCGGAGTTCCGAGATGAGCCCGGGTGGCGGCTCCTCCAGCGGGCGCCTCGCCGCGGCGGTCCTCGTCGCGGCCCTGCTGGCCGCTCCCGGCGCCCCGGCCGCCCCTCCCACGCCGAGCGCGCCCTCCACGAAACCCGCTCCGGCTCCGACGGTCGACGAGATCGTCGAACGCTACGTGTCCGCCCGCGGGGGGATCCAGAAGCTGAGGGCCCTCCAGACGCTACGCCAGGAAGGGCGTGTCAGCGCCGGGGCAGGCCGCAACGGGCTCGTGACGCGCGAGATCAAGCGTCCCGGCAAGGTCCGATTCGAGTTCACCGTCCAGGGCGTCACCAGCGTCTTCGCCTCCGACGGCCAGCATGGATGGAAGGTGTCCCCGCTCGAAGGAGAGATGGGCCCCCAGCCCCTGCCGGACGAGGTCCTGATCGATGCGAGAGAGCAGGCCGACATCGACGGGCCCCTCGTCGACTGGAAGAGTAAGGGAAGTCAGATCGAGCTCGTCGGCCGCGAAGCCGTCGGCGGCCGCGACGCCTACAAGCTGAAAGTCACCCTCAAGAGCGGCGGGGTGCTCACCGCCTACCTCGACGTGGAATCCGCGAGCCTGGTCCGGATCGAAGCCACCCGGCGGGTGCGCGGTAAGCAGGTCCGGATCGAGACGACCTTCGGCGACTACCGGCGGGCGGGAGGGATCCTCTTCCCCCGCCTCGTCGAGGTCAGGGCCGCCGGCCGGCCACAGGTCCTCCGAGTCGTGGTGGACAAGGTCGAGGTGAATGCGCCGATGAGCGACGCTCGCTTCGCACCCCCGGCCTGAGGCGACCGGCCGCTGCCGCCGGGTCCTCGCCGGCGACTCCGCGCCTCGCCGCACGAGGTCGTCTTGGGGCTGCCAGAGAGGAGCGGCGTGACTGTCGGCGCGTGATGCCTTCGCCTCATTGCACGGGGCCCCGGTCGACCCGATCCTTGTTGAAGGAGAGCGTCGCCAGGCCGCCAAAGAGGAGCGCCCAGCATGACCACTGAACCCACGACCCGGCGTTACGAGATGGTCAACGTGCGGCCGGGCTACCTGATGATCGAGCAGGAAAACCACACCTTCGCCCGGCGCTCCTACTTCGTGGCGGAGCGGACCCCGCCCCTGGAGGAGTACCGGGAGGGCGCACAGTTCTGGAAGCCTCAGGAGGCCGCACAGACCTTTCAGTTCGACGTCCGCGACACCCACACCGGCGAGGTCGTGCCCTTTGGCGAGCTGGCGGGGCTGCTCTATTACGCCTGCTGCTCGAAGGGTAGCGTCGTCTACCAGATGGGCGACCTGGCCCACGAACAGCGGATCTCGCTCTACGTGGCGATCACCACCAAGAGCGAGGACGGCCACGCACCCATGACTCTCGAGAAGGTCCGGGTCCTCAACGCGCTCTTCAACGAGCGCCTGACCAGCCCCCAGAAGAAGGTGCTGATTCTGCCCGACCTCTTCGGCCTCCACCGAGAGATCACGTACCAGCAGATCGCGGTCGACTTCGGCCTCACGTCCATGGAATGAGGAGCACAGGATGAAGATTCAGGAACTCGCGGAGCGCCTCGAGCTCAAAGCGGCCACCAAGGTCTTCGATCGGGACGTGACGGGCGTCTACATCTCGGACATGGTCAGCGACGTGATCGCCAACGCCAAGGCGGGCGACCTGCTGGTCACCGCGCAGGCGCACGCCAACGTGATCGCCGCGGCCAACCTGGTCGACACCTGCGCCATCGTGATTACCCAGGGCAAGGCCCTCGCCGAGGACGTGGTAAAGATGGCGGAGAAGGCCGAGATCACCGTATTCACCACGGCCCTGAACCGCTGGCAAATGGCCACCAAGCTGTACGAGGCCGGCATTCGCTAGACGGCCGCCCGGGGGGCGGCCCCGAGGTAAGGGCATGCTTCTCGCGGAGATCGTCAGTCTGCTCGGCTGCACGGAGCTGCTGGCCCTCGACGGGGCCGGCGACCGGGAGGTCGCTGGCTGCTTCGCGGCCGACCTCATGAGCGAGGTTCTGGCGTTCTGCGGCCACGGGCCCCTCCTCGTCACCGGGTTGACCAACGTGCAGGCGGTGCACGCCGCCGAGGTGGTCGACGCGCACGCCATCCTCTACGTCAACGGCAAACGGCCCGACGCGCAGTCGCTGGCCATGGCCAGCGTGCGCGGCCTGCCCCTCCTGTCCACCGACCTGACCATGTACGAGGCGTGCGGCCGCCTGCACCGGGGCGGCCTGCCCGCTTCCACCAATCAACGGGGGACCGCGCCCTGAGCGAGCCACTCTACGTCGAGACCTTTCGGATCCACGGGGGCGATTTCGAGCACGGCGGAGAGGTGGCCACCCGGATCAAGTCCATCTGCAAGGACCTGGGAATCCGGCCCGACCTCGTCCGCCGGCTCTCCATCGCCGACTTCGAGGCGGAGATGAACGTCATCATGTACGCCGACGAAGCGGAACTCACCTTCCAGGTCCTTCCCGAGGCCGTGCGGGTGGTAGTGGCGGATCGCGGCCCGGGAATCCCCGATATCGAACTGGCCATGACGCCGGGATGGACCACCGCCACGCCCGAGATGCGCGCTCGCGGATTCGGTGCCGGACTGGGCCTTCCCAACATCAAGAACAGCGCGGACGAGTTCCAGCTCGAGTCGACCCCGGGGGTCGGCACCACCCTTACCTACGTCGTGCGACTCGCATCGAGTTCCGGATCGCCCCGTTGACGGCAGGGCGACGCGCGTGGGACCGCGAGCCGCTGCTCGACTGAAGGCGACGGCGAGGGAGATCCAGACCCGTCACCCCGGGGCCGGTCCTCCTTCGATGCTGGGCCATGCCGACATGTGCCGTCGCCTTACGGGCCGTTCCTCTCGAAAACCGGCACGCCGATGACCCTCCATGAACCGCGTGATCGGGGCCTTTGAGGACGGCGCTGGAGCGTTGAGTATCGCAACTCCATGCTGAATTTCTCAACGCATCTACAACTCGGTGGAAAGCCCGGCAGGCAAGCGATCGTGAGGCTCTCTCTGTTGAGCCAGTAGAGAAGCTCAACGATGAGAGGGATGCGCGCCTGCGACGCGTACTTCCGGGTTAGACGCGAAGATGTTTCTTCTGAATGACTTACGGGCTGTGACTTCGAGTTGGCGCGGAGAGTGCACTAAACGGGCTGCCATGAGAAACCCGATGACCTGCCCGTACCTGAAGGAAGTCGTAATGCTCTATTGCGACGCTTGCCCCTTCAAGAAGATGGTCCCGCTGGACCATCTGGTGTCGGCGAGTCCCTGCCTCGCGCAGAACTATCAGTTCTGCCGGCACTTCATCGAAGCCGTGGCGACCTCAGCCGCTGCCGTGGGGAAGGAAGCTCCCGAGCGGAGCGGCAGTCCCTTCATTCCGCCGAGGGAGGTAAACCAGTCATGATCGCCGCCCTTCCGCTCGCCGTCCTCGCGCTCCTGATGTTGGGCCTCTTTCGCGCCGACTGTCGCCACGCCTGCTGAGCAGAGGCCACCATGAACGGACACGAACTTCTCAGCCCGCACGCGACGAAGGCCCTCGAATACGGGATCGCCGTGGCCTACCTGCTTCTCTTCATCCCCTTCTGGCGCGCGATGAACGCCCCGGCCAAGGCCCGGGCGACGGCGCGCGCCTTCAGCTTCGCCGACCTGTTCCACGTGCCGGACGGCGTCCACCTCCACCGGGGTCACGCGTGGGCCCGGCCCGAGACGGCCGGCGTGGCGGTCGGCATCGACGACTTCGGCCACGGGCTCGTGGGGCCGATCGACGCCTTCGAGCTCCCGGCGGTGGGCTGGAGGGTCCAGCAGGGGAACGTCGCCTTCGGCGTGCGCGCCGGCGGCCAGAGCTTCGCTCTGCGCGCCCCGGTCGACGGCACGGTGACCGAGGTCAATCCGTTGGCCCTCTCCGATCCCGCCGCGCTTCACGGCGACCCGTACGGCGCGGGGTGGCTCTTCAAGGTCCAGCCGAACCGGCTGAGCCGCAACATCAGAACGCTCTTTTCGGGCGACAGGGCGCGGAAGTTCCTCGCCGAAGCGGCCGAGGCCCTTCAGATCGCCTTCCGACCCGAAGCCCTCTCGCTGGCACAGGACGGCGGCGCTCTCGTTCACGGGATCGCCCGCGAGCTCGACCCGGAGCACTGGGACGACCTGGTCCGGTCGAGCTTCCTGACGCGGTGAGGAAAGGAGATCCGCCATGAACGCCCTCATCGAAATCCTCCAGAACGCCGGGATCTTCCTCGGCGGCCTCGCCATCCGCCTGGCCTTCTTCCTCGCCGTCGTGGCCGCCGTCGTGACTCCCGTCCTGGCCGCTTTCTACGCGGTCCAGGGGATCATGGCCCTCCGCCGGAAGAGCGAAGGGGTGGAGGTCATCGACGGTATCCGGATCCTGCCGCGCCGCCGGTACGCGCCGGGCCACCTCTGGCTCGGACGGCGCCTCCTCGGTGGGCTCCGCGTCGGTCTCGACGACCTTGCCCAGAGGCTCTTCCCGAACCTCTCGGCCGTGGAGCTGCCCAGACCGGGGCGGCTCCTCCAGAAGGGCGAACCAGCCATCTGCCTCCGCTCCGAAGGGCGCGAAGCGTGGATTCCGTCGCCGATCAAGGGCTTCGTGGTAGCCGTGAATCACTCCGTCGAACGGAAGCCGGGCTTGCTGAATTCCTCGCCTTACGGCGGCGGCTGGCTCTACGAGATGCGCCCGGCGACGACCGCCCATCGCGAGTTTCCAACCGGGTCGTCGGCCCGGGCCTGGTTCCGGACCGAGGAGGATCGCCTCCGGATCACGCTCGAGCACGAGCTCGGCCTCGCGGCGGCGGACGGCGGGCAGCTCATGGAGCAGCCGGCCAACCTCCTTTCGAAGGATCGCTGGGAGGACGTCGTGACGTCGTTCCTCGGGGCGGTGCCTCGACGGACTCCGACCAGAAACAGAGCGTGAGAGTGGGCGCTCCGGAAAGCGACCACCCCCGGGGCAGGCACTCGATCGTCTTCGACCGGCAGCGCTGCGTGGGCTGCGTCGACTGCTGCAAGGCCTGCCCGACCGGGGCCATCCGCGTGCGGGGCGGGTGCGCGGTGGCCGACCCCGAGCTGTGCATCGACTGCGGCGAGTGCATCCGCTGGTGCCGGCACGGGGCGGTGCACGCGGCCACCGCCACGTCCGCGGACCTCAGGCGGTTCAAGTACACGGTGGCCCTGCCCACGCTGACCCTGTACTCCCAGTTCGGCAAGGAGGTGAAGCCGGGCCAGGTGCTGCAGGCTCTCCGCGCCCTGAACTTCGACGACGTCTACGACCTGTCAGCCATGTGCGACATGCACGCCAGCGCGACCGACGCCTACCTCTCCGAGTGCCGCGGTCCCTGGCCCAAGATCTCGGTGACCTGCCCCGCCATCATCCGCCTGATTCTCCGCCGCTACCCGGACATGATCGACAACCTGCTACCCATCGAGACCCCGCGGGAGCTGGCCGCCAAGCTGCTGCGCCGCCGGCTGGTGGCGGAGAAGGGACTCGACCCCGGCGACATCGGCATCTTCCTCATCACCCCCTGCAGCGCCATGCTGCAGTCCATCCATCACCCGGAGACCCTGGAGGCGTCGTACATGGACGGCGCCTTCTCCATCGTCGAGCTCTACGGTCCTCTGCTCAAGGCCATCAAGGCGGGCGGGCGGGTGGAGAATCCGCCGCCCATCAGCGCGCGTGGGCTGCTCTGGGCGATGGCGGGAGGGGAGATCGCGGGCCTTCGCAACGCCAACACGATCACGGTGGGAGGAGTCCGCGACGTCCTGCGGGTTTTCGACCACATCGAGGAGGGAAAGCTCCAGGCCGTTGACTTCATCGAGGCCTACATCTGCCCGGACGGCTGCATCAGCGGGCAGCTCACGGTGGAGGGCCGCTACGCCGCCCGGCGCACCGTGCAGCAAATCGTGCACCGGTCCGGCCACCAAGCGGGAGAAGGGGCGGTGGCGCTCGAAGAGAAGGTGCGCGCGATGCTGCGGGAGCACTTCTTCGACCTCGAGGAGCACCTGCAGGCCCGTCCGGTGCGCCCGCTGGGTCGCAACCTTCGCGAAGCGGTGGAGCGAAAGCAAGAGGAGGAGAGGGTGCTGGCGAAGCTGCCGGGCAAGAACTGCGCGGCGTGCGGCGCCCCCGGCTGTGCCACCCACGCCGATGACGTCGTGCGCGGCCAGGCCGCGCTGGATGACTGCGTGTTCCTCCGCATTGCCCGCCTGCAGGAGGCGATGGCCGGCACGAAGGAATCCGTCCATGACTAGGCAAATGCTCGTGCTGGACTTGTGCTGTCCCCAGTGCGGCGCGGCCCTCACGGAGGGCACGCGGGTGCACCTCGACGGCCACGCGCGCCGCACCCACCAGCAGGGGGTGGTCTGGCTGAGCGCCGTCTTCGGCGAATACGGCGTGGAGGCGGACCTCGCCCTGGAGACTGGGGACGTCGTCGATCTCAGCTGCCCGAGATGCGAGGCCAGCCTGATGCTGCCGCTGGTCTGCAAGATCTGCGGCGCCGCCATGGCGTCGCTCAACATTGCCAAGGGCGGCTACCTGGAGTTCTGCTCCCGGAGCGGCTGCAAGGCCCACGCCCTCGGGGGCGCCGGCAACATCGACGACATGATGAGCCTGATGAACCGGATGTTCGAGACGCCCTACGACTAGAGCGGCCCGGGAGGTCCGTGGATGGAAGTGCATCGCGGGTACGACTTCAGGAACCTCCACTACGAGGGTGAGGGCGGCGTCCTGATTCCTCTCCTGCAGAAGGTCCAGACGGAGGACGGCTACATCTCCCGCGAGCGGATCGCCGAGATCCACATGAAGACCGGGGTGCCCCTCTCGCAGATCTTCGGGGTGGCCACCTTCTACGCGCAGTTTCGGCTTCACCCTGTGGGCCGCAACATCATCAAGGTCTGCCACGGCACGGCCTGCCACGTGGCGAAGGCCGCCGGAATTTCCAGGGCTCTGGAGGACCAGCTGAAGATCGGAGACGGGGAAACCACCCCGGATCGCGAATTCACCCTGGAAACGGTGTCCTGTCTGGGCTGCTGCAGCCTGGCGCCGGTGATCATGGTCAACAAGGACACCCACGGCAATCTCAAGCCGAGCGACCTCAGGAAGGTGCTCAAGCCCTACCGGGAGAGGCCGGTCCAGGCGGGCTCGTGAGAATCCTGGTGGGACTGGGCACGTGCGGGGTTGCGGCGGGCGCCGAGGCGACCTACGCCGCCATTCTGGAAAAGACGGAGCCGCGGAGCGGCAGTTACCGCGTGGGGAAGACCGGCTGCGTGGGTATGTGCTACCGCGAGCCGCTGGTGGAGCTGCGCGAGGACGACGGGACGCGATGGCAGTACGGGCAGATGACGCCGGACAGGGTCGACCGGCTGCTCGAGGAGCACCTTGGGAAGGGCAAGCCGATCGAGGAGTGGCTCGTGTGGACCAGCGGCGGCAAGGGCAAGGAGAAGGCCTTTCTCGACCGCCAGCAGCGGATCGTTCTGCGCAACTGCGGGGTGATCGACCCGGAGAGCCTCGAGGAGTACCTGGAGGTAGGCGGCTACCAGGCCCTCAAGAGAGTTCTCGACCGGAAGGACCCCGACGGCCTCGTCAAACTGATCATCGAGTCCGGTCTCCGAGGGCGCGGGGGGCGGGCTTCCTCACGGGGATGAAGTGGCGCCTCACCCGGCTGGCCGCGGGCCAGCAGAAGTACGTGATCTGTAACGCCGACGAGGGCGACCCCGGAGCCTTCATGGATCGTTCCGTCCTGGAGAGCGACCCCCATTCGGTGCTGGAGGGGATGGCCATAGCCGGCCACGCCATCGGCTCCAGCCGGGGCTATGTCTACGTGCGCGCCGAGTACCCCATGGCCGTCGATCGGCTGAACATCGCCATCGCCCAGGCGAGGTCGCGCGGCCTCCTGGGTGACAGCGTTCTCGGCACCGGGTTCGAGTTCCACGTCGAGCTGAAGGAGGGGGCGGGGGCCTTCGTGTGCGGCGAGGAGACCGCCCTCATCGCCTCGATCGAGGGTCGCCGCGGCATGCCGCGGCTGCGGCCGCCGTTCCCCGCGGTCAAAGGTCTGTGGGATTGCCCCACCAGCATCAACAACGTAGAAACCTTCGCCAACGTGCCCTGGATCGTGCTCAACGGAGCGGAAGCGTTCAACCAGCTGGGAACGGCCAACAGCAAGGGCACGAAGGTCTTCGCCATGGCCGGAAAGATCCGGCGGGGCGGACTGGTGGAGGTCCCCATGGGGATCTCCATCGGCGAGATCGTTCACGATGTCTGCGGGGGTATCAAGGAGGACCGAAAGTTCAAGGCCGTGCAGATGGGCGGCCCCTCCGGGGGCTGCATCCCCGCGGAGCTGGAAAACACGGTCATCGACTACGAGTCCATCAACAAGACGGGCGCCATCATGGGCTCGGGCGGGCTCGTGGTGCTCGACGAGACCACTTGCATGGTGGACGTGGCCCGTTTCTTCCTGGATTTCACCCAGCGTGAGTCCTGCGGAAAGTGCACGTTCTGCCGGGTCGGCACCAAGCGGATGCTGGAGATCCTCGTCCGGATCACCGAGGGCAAGGGCAAGGAGGGGGACATCGAGAGGCTGGAGAACCTGGCCTCCCTGGTGAAGAACAACTCGCTGTGCGGCCTGGGCCAGACCGCCCCCAACCCGGTGCTCACCACCCTCAAGTACTTCCGCGCGGAGTACGAGGCGCACATCTCCAACCGCAAGTGCCCCGCACATCAGTGCCAGGCTCTTCTCACGTACACCGTCAACGAGAAGTGCAACGGCTGCGGAGTGTGCGGGCGGGTCTGCTCAGCGAAGGCCATCACCGGTGAGAAACGCAAGCCCCACGTCATCGACCACAGCCGGTGCACCCGCTGCGACGAGTGCTACCGGGCCTGCCGCTTCGAAGCGATCACGAGGATGTAGGGCCGTGGAACTCGTCAAGCTTCACATCGACGGCAAGCGGGTCATCGCCGACAACCGCATGACCATTCTCGAAGTTGCCCGCGAGAACGGGATCACGTCCATTCCCACGCTTTGCCACGACGGGCGCCTCGAGCCCTTCGCCTCCTGCTACCTGTGCGTCGTGAAGGTGCAGGGGGCGCGCGCCCTGACGCCGGCCTGCTCCACCAAGGTGGCGGCGGGCATGGTGGTGGAGACCTCCAACGCGGAGATCCGGCGTTCGCGCAAAGCAGCCCTGGAGCTGATGCTCTCGAACCACTACGCGGACTGCATCGGTCCCTGCCAGCTGGCCTGCCCGGCGGGAGTGGACATCCAGGGCTACATCGCCCTGGCCGCCCTGGACAAGTACCGCGACGCCATCGCCCTCATCAAGGAGCGCAACCCGCTGCCCGCGGTCTGCGGGCGCGTCTGCACCCGTCCCTGCGAAGTCACGGGCTGCCGGCACTCCCTGCTCGACGAGGCCGTGGGCGTCGATTACATCAAGCGATACCTCTCCGACGCCGACCTGCACGACAAGAGCCCCTGGCGCCCGACCCTCGCCCCTTCCAACGGCAAGAAGGTCGCGGTGGTGGGGGCCGGCCCGGCCGGGCTTTCCTGCGCCTACTTCCTGGCCCTTCGCGGATACAAGGTCTCGATGTTCGAGGCTCAGCCCGAGGCCGGGGGGATGCTGCGCTACGGCATCCCCGAGTACCGCCTCCCCAAGGACGTGCTCGACCTGGAGATCAACCAGATCCTCGACCTCGGCGTCCAGCTGTCCACCAACGTCCAGCTCGGGCGCGACTTCACGGTCTCCAGCCTGAAGGAGGGCGGCTACGACGCCATCTTCCTGGGGCTGGGGGCCTGGGACAGCTCCAGGATGCGCGTGCAGGACGAGGACTCCCCGGGCGTACTGGCCGGCATCGACTTCCTCAAGCAGTTCGGCCTCCGGCGCAGGATCGACATCTACGGCCGGGTGCTGGTGGTGGGCGGCGGAAACACGGCCGTCGACTGCGCGCGCACCGCCCTTCGCCTGGGCGTCGCCGAGGTGCGCATCCTCTACCGGCGCACGCGCAGGGAGATGCCCGCGAGCGAGACGGAGATCGTGGAGGCGGAGCGCGAGGGCGTGAAACTGGACTTCCTGGCCGCCCCGGTGAGGGTGCTGCGCGGGGGGGACGGCCGGGTGGCGGGGGTGGAGTGCATCCGGATGGAACTCGGAGAGCCCGATCAGAGCGGCCGCCGCAGCCCCAGGCCCCTACGCGGATCCGAATTCCGCCTCGACTGCGACTTTGTGCTCGCCGCCATCGGCCAGGGCACTCGCGTCCAGGAGCTCGTGGACGGGCGGGTGCCCAACTTCCTGCCCCTGGGCGAGTCGCTGAGCCTCACCCGCTGGCGGACCGTGGAGGTCAACGAGCGCACCTTCGAAACCACGGTGGACGGAGTGTTCTCGGGGGGCGACGTGGTCACGGGGGCGGCCACCGCCATCGAGGCCATTGCCGCCGGACGCAAGGCCGCCTACGCCATCGACCGCTACGTGGCGACGGGCCGGGCCGAGCCCGAGCCGGTGGAGGTGTACAGCCGCAAGGACGCCTACCACGA
Organism: uncultured Acidobacteriota bacterium; assembly: GCA_963801475.1. Taxonomy (GTDB): domain Bacteria; phylum Acidobacteriota; class Thermoanaerobaculia; order UBA5066; family UBA5066; genus DAOMFB01. The sequence continues at coordinate 45,176 of CAWDEX010000003.1, forward strand.
GGTCAAGGTCGACGACCTTCCCCCTGGCTCCACCGGCGGACGACGGAGGATGCCCGTGCTCGCCCCCGCGGAGCGCGCCCTGAGTTTCGCCGAGGTGGAGACCGGCTACAGCCGCGAGGACCTGCACCGGGAGACGGCGCGCTGCCTGGAGTGCGGCTGCACGGCGCTCTTCACCTGCGATCTGCGGCGCTACGCCACCGAGTATGGCGCCGACGTGCAGACGTTCATGGGTGAGGCCGTCGAGCACGCGGTCGACCGGCGCCACCCGCTGCTGATCCTCGACCCCAACAAGTGCGTGCTGTGCGGCCGCTGCGTTCGCATCTGCAGCGAGCTCGTCGGGGTGGCCGCCTACGGCTTCGTCGGCCGCGGCTTCAGCACCACGATCAAGCCCTCCCTCGGAGATTCCCTGCTCGACACCGAGTGCGTGAGCTGCGGGCTGTGCATCGGCACGTGCCCCACGGGGGCCATCGCCGAGAAGCTGCCCCTGACCAAGCCCGGTCCCTGGATGGTTTCCCGCGTGGAGTCGGTGTGCCCTTACTGCAGCGCCGGCTGCCGGGTGAGCTACGAGGTCTCCGGCACCACGCTGGTGCAGGTCTCGCGCGCGGCTGACGGGGGGGAATCGGCGGCAATCACTGCCGCAAGGGCCGCTTCGGCTACGGCCACGTGCAGTCGGCCGATCGCCTGCGTGGGCCGTTGCTGCGTGTCGGACGCGAGCTGCAGGAGACGAGCCTCGACGAAGCCCTGCGCTACTCGAGCATGCGGCTCAAGGAGCTCACCCGCCGCTACAGCGGCGATCAGGTGGCCGTGTTCGTCTCTCCCCGACTGACCAACGAAGAGATCTACCTCGCCCAGAAGCTGGCCCGGCTGGCCCTTCGCACGCACAACGTGACCTCGTTGTCCCAGCTCGTCAACCGGGAGCTGCAGGAGCCGGACGTGATTTCCACGGCCTCCTACGCGGACGTCGGAGACGCCCAGGCGCTGCTCATGGTCAACACGGCCCTCGACGAGGAGGGCTTCGCGGTGGACATCGCCTGCAAGCAGGCCATTCGCAAGGGCGCCCGCCTCGTCTACGTCGGCCCCGAGGACAACCGCACGTCACGCTTTGCCAAGCTGCACCTGCGCTGTCTGCCCGGCGGTCAGGCCTTTGCCGTCCTCGGCCTGCTGAAGGACTACGCCGCCCTGCGGCCGGGCGCGCTCGACGGCCAGCCGGATCTGGCCCGGGCGGTGGCTGATCTCTCCGACGAGCGCCTGGAGAAGCTCTCCGGCGTGGCGCGGACCGACTCGCGCGAGGCGGCCGCCATCCTGGCCGGGACCATCCTCAAGGTGATGCTGTTCAACAAGGACTACCGCGGCTCGCGGCGGACTCATGACGAGCGGCTCTTCGCACAGGCGGCAGCCGCTCTGGGCTGCTCGCTGCTCGCCCTGCGCGAGAAGGCGAACGCCCAGGGGCTGCTCGACATGGGCGCCGACCCGCGCTGGCTGCCGGGCTACGTCGACCCGGCCGGCGGCGAGGCACTGGAGCAGATGGAGAAAGAGCTGGGGGTGGTCCTGGGCGACCTCCCGCCCCCCGGCCTGGACGTGGCCCAGCTCCTGCGCGAGAAGAAGATCCGGGGCGCCGTCGTGCTCGGCGAGGACCCGTTGGGTGCTCACGGCTTTCCGCAGGACCTGCGTGACGGCCTCCTGGCCGCCGACTTCCTGCTCGTGGGCGACCTGTTCCTCACGTCCACGGCCGCCGTCGCCACCGTGGCGTTACCGCTGTCGAGCACGGCGGAAACGAGCGGCACCATGACCAACGCCGAGCGCCGCGTGCAGGGGCTGCAGCGCGCAGTGCCCCCCGCGGGCGGGATGGAAACCTGGGAGATCCTCAGCCAGCTCGGCGGCCTGCTCGGTTACCGGTTCAAGATGAAGTACGGGTCGGTCCAGGACGTGACCGCGGAGATCCGACGGGTCGCGCCGATCTGGGCGGGGCTCGATCCCGGCTCTGCGGGTGCTATCTGGGACACGACCGGAGTCAAGCCGCCTAGGGTCCCGTTCACCGGGCTCGGGGAGGCGTTCGTCCCGGTGCCCACTCTCGCGCTCGATACGCTGGAGGACCGCTTCGCGACCTGGTTCGCCAGGATTTTCAAGAAAGCCCGCCGGGATCGGCCCGTCGACCAGCGGTTCGTCTCGCCGAACAGCCGTGTCGCCGGTTACTCATCCGGCGAATCCGAGAGGGTCTAGCGGGTTTCAGACGCCCCGCAGATCCTTCGCGGGATCTGGTGCCCAAAGGTCCTGGAATCAGAAGCGCTTCCGAGATGCGCGTCGATAGCGACCGCGGTCAGAACGGGAAGCCGACTGTGGCGGGAATGCTGACGAGACTCGTGCCCTGCACCTTGAATTAGACGGCATCGGTCTCGATGAAGAGCCGGCTCGTGGAAAAGCCGGCCCCGACGTTGTAGGAGATGTTCGAGTCCGTCCGGGTCACGGTCCCGACGCTCGGGGTTCCGGACACGTCTGACGATTTGGGAGCGTCCTGGCCGTAGTAGCCAGCTCCCCGGCCGCCGATGCCGAGCCTGAAATCGTCGGCCAGCGCCGGGCGGGCGAGCGTCAGGACAAGCAGGTCGACCACCGCTTTCCGATCTTCATGGCCATCCCGGCTCCGGCCTGAACAGGAAATTCAACGGCGTGCCGGAAGGGGGAATGCGATCCCGCGAACCGCAGAGGCCGAGGGCGAGCTCGGCATGGGGCGCAATCCGTTTCCGAGAGACCGTCGGGTGAAGGGGAGAAGTTCTGGCCCGACATGAGGGAAACGGAGAGACTTCTCGTCCCGACGGGCCATGGATCCTAGTCGCCGGCCCGCGCGACGCCCGGCAGGAGCAGGAACGCCAGGAGGAGTCGGACCATCAGCCCGGGATCTTGTTCCCAGACACTCTCGCGCCGACGCACCTTCTACGTCGTCGCTGCCATGGGAGCTGCCCGGAATTGCGACCCTGCACCGTTCGACCTGACCACGGCGACGCGGGTGCCGGTCGAGGGACTGGGCGGCCGGGCGTCGTTCGCGTAGGCTGAAGGTGATGAGGTGGTGGCCTGCGGTGGTCGGTGTCCTGCTTCTCCTCCTGGGGCGTCGACTCTACTGGCTGTTCGTTGGCGGAATCGGGTTTGTCGTCGGTCTCTCGCTTGCCACCGGATTCACGCACCACAGACCCGACGGGACGGCTCTGCTCATCGGGCTCGGCGCCGGACTCCTTGGCATCGTCCTCGCTCTCGTTCTGCAGCGTCTGGCCATCGTCGTCGCAGGCTTCCTGGCCGGCGCCTGGCTCAGCCTGGAGGTCGTTCGAGCCGTCGGCGCTCCGATGGCCGGGACGCCGTGGATTCCGGCATTCGTCGGCGGGGTGGTCTGCGCCATCCTTGCGGCGGCCCTCTTCGACGCCGTCCTCGTCATTCTCTCCTCGCTCGTGGGAGCCTTGCTCCTTGCGGATCTTCTCGGCGGCAGTCCCCTGATGCGGGCGGTCGTCTTCATCCTGCTGGTTCTCCTTGGCGTCGCGGTCCAGACGCGGCGAAAGCACCGGGAGGCATGAGGCTCAACCCCGTCTCGGGGGCCAGCCCTCCGTCTCGTCAGCCCGGGGGCGAACTTGTGAAGAGCTACCGGAGAGGTTGCGCTTCGAAGGACGATCTTCCGGTGTTCCGGCCTCCTTGCGAGATGAGTGTCGAAGGACCTGGCGACTCCCGGCAGACAACCGGATTCAGGCTCGGGCTGATCACTTCAGCTCTTTCCGTCCCAGCCGCCGTCGGGCTTCCGTGGCGATGCCCTGCAGGATCGTCAGATGGTTTTGACTGGCAGGGTCGGACTGTTCGGGCCGCTTGCCCGTCAATTCCCAACTTCCGGTGGCCCTCGCCGGGCAGGGGCGGCATCTCGTTCGTGAAGACGTCCCCGCAGAAGACGATCCGTTCCGTCGGCAGATGTACGACGACGTCGGATTCGGAATGTCCCTCGCCCAGGTCGAGCACGCGAACTTCACGCTCCCCGTGATGGAAGGAAAGGTTGCCGCTGAAGGTCATGTCCTGCAGGCTGTACCGGCTCCCCGTCAAGTCCACATCGGAAAAGGGCCTGGCGATCACGCGTCGTGCTTCTCCTGGACCTTCCGGTTCGCTTCCGTCTCCCTGCGGCCTTCGTGGGCGCTGATGACCGTGGCTTCCGGGAAGAGATGATTGGTGTAGAGGTGATCCACGCGGGAATGGGTGTTGATCAGAAAGCGGATCGGCTTGTCCGTGACTCTGCGAATGTCCGCCCGGAGGCTTCAGGCCATGTCGGCATTGGTCAGACTGTCGACCACGATCACATCTCTCTCGCCGACGATGACTCCGGAGCTGCTGTACCAGACGAGGGGGGGCTGCAGAAAGACGTAATGGACCGTACTCGGCGATCCCCAGCCATCGGTCGTCTTCCGTCCGGGTCGACGGGCCGGCACCGCTCCTTCGTGACCTCCGGAGACCTGTCCCAGCTGCCCGGGAAACCATCTGAACGATATCGCGGCCAGCCGCGAGAGGAAGAGAACAGAAGGGTCCGCGGGTCGCAGGATGAACTCGTCGGGCGTCCGGGGGCGGGCCGCCGACATCCTCGCTTCCCGGTTCCACCTGCTCGAGCTTCCGTCTCTGGTCCGCGTTCTCCTCGTGCGCCTCCCGCAGAGAGTCCCGAAGCTGCGCGTGCGCCGACGCGAGCGCCCGGATCTTGTCGAGGGTCAGCGCCGTCGTGAGGAACGAGGCCAGACGCATGAACGTCTCCCAATAGACGAAGAACGCCTTCGAATGGGGATGCAGGCTCAGCCGGTCGGAGACGAACCACGCCGCACCCGAGGCGAAGGCGAACGCCAGGCCAGACCTGCGGCCGACGTACCAGGCGGCGATGGAAACGGGGATGAAGTAGAAGGTGAAGAAGCCGAACTCGTAACCGGTGACGTAGTCGATCCTCGACAGGACGACGAGGAGTACGGCGCAGCCCAGATTGACAAGAGCGTGACGGTGCTCGATGGAGGTCCGCATTCGCGACCCGCGACAGGTCCTTTGGGAGGATACCCGGACCTCGCGGACTTCGTCTCGGGTGTCGGCTGGCGGCTCGAGGTCGTGCAATCCGAATTGCACCCCCCGGCCCGTTACGGCCGGGGCAACTTCTCTCGGGCTGGCGTCTTCCTCGACTTCGTCGTCTTCTTCTTCTTCTCGTTCTTCTCTCTCTCGCCACCGTGTTCGAGGAGAGCCACCTCGCTCGCCGCCTCCTCGGTCCGTCTGTAGCGCCCGAGGTTCTCGAGAACTTCCGAGGCTGTCGGGGCTCCCCGCTGGTCCGAGTGCTCGCAGATCCGATACAGGGCCGCCAGGACATGCCGGGCGAAAGCGAGGTGCGTGGTCGTCCGTCCCAGGCCCAGCACGACGTCATTCATGGAGAGCACGCCAACGACCCTCCGCGCGGCGTCCAGCACGGGGAGGCGGCGCACGCGCTCGGCCGCCATTGTCTCGAGCGCACTCTCAAGCTTGTCGTCCGGACCACAGGCATGAACCTTCCCGCTCATGACCTCCGCGACGAGAATCTCGGAAGGGGGCTTGTTCTTCGTCATCGTGGCCATTGCGACGTCGCGGTCTGTGATCATTCCGGCTGCCTCTCCCTTTTCTCCCAGCACCGGGAGAGCGCCACAGTCGCCTGCATACATCTTCCATGCGACGTCGGCCAGATGGTCAGTCGCCGTGCAGCAGATGGGATTGCGGGACATGATGTCCTGGACTTTCATGCCTCTGATTCTGCGCCACTCCCGAGACTCCGGCGGTCAAGCCGCGCCGAGACCTCGTGTGAAGGACCCTGGATGTGATCCCGAGCACACGTTCCGTGCGGCATGGGCTTCGTGTTCGTGCTGGTTTTTTTCGGAATGACGTCGGGGGCCGGGGCCCAATCTCCGGACGGACGGCCGGACGACTCCACCCCAATCGTCAGCGCGCCTCCGGAGGACGTCAAGGGAGGGGCCGAGAGGTACGAACGGAACGGCAGCTTCACCGGCCCCGTGCGCAACAGCGGACGCGCGCGCGCCAATCTTCCGCACCCGACGAATCCCGTGCCCGGCTCCATGCCGAACATGAACATCTGCCACGGGCAGTGCCGGTGAAACCGGATGATCCTGGTGGACCCGACGGTTTCGACCCGGAACACCGCCTGGATCGCGAAGGGTTCCTCCCTGCGCACGAACCCGGGCAACAATCCTCCGGCGGTCTTCCGGAACTGGGCGGCCGCCACGTCCGGCCCGAGTGACGTGGGATTCGGTTTCTTCACCGCGATCGTTCCCACGCCTGCGAACCTGGACCCCACCGGCCGCGTCTTCTTCCACTCCTCGAACTCGCGCGTCTGGCGAAGCAACAACGGCGGGCTGACGTGGACGCGGATCGCTTCGGCCATCGCCCCGCCATCGCCCGGTCTGCGGCGAGGAAGAATTGGGGGGGAAACCCGGTCAGTGCCCTCTCATGCTCCCCGTACGGGCGAGGTTCCGGTGCCAGGAGAAGGCCTCGTCGAGAAGGTGTGGCGTGTGCTTTCCCGGGGATGCGGCGAGGGCCGCCCGGTAGTAGTCGCGGAGCATCGGACGGTAGTCGGGGTGGACGCACTTCTCGATGATCCTCTCGGCTCTCTGCTTCGGCGAGAGGCCGCGCAGGTCGGCGAGCCCCTGCTCCGTCACGAGGACGTGGACGTCGTGCTCGGTGTGGTCGACGTGGGTGACCATCGGGACGATGCACGAGATGGAGCCCATCTTTGCGGTCGAGGGCGTCATGAAGAACGAGATGTAGGCATTTCGCGCGAAGTCCCCCGAGCCGCCGATGCCGTTCATGATCGAGGTTCCGCTGACGTGGGTCGAGTTGACGTTTCCGTAGATATCGGCCTCGATCATCCCGTTCATTGCGAGGCAGCCGAGGCGGCGGATCAGCTCGGGGTGGTTGGAGATCTCCTGCGGGCGGAGGAGCAGGCTGTCCCGGTAGCGGTCCATCTGAGCGTTCAGCTTGTCGACCTTGTCCGGGCTGAGCGAAAAGGCCGTCGCCGACGCGAAGGTGAGCTTCCCGGCGGAGATCAGCTCGAGCATGCCGTCCTGCAGGACCTCGGTGTATGCGGTGAGGTTCCCGAACGGGCCGTCCTTCAGGCCGAAGAGGACGGCGTTCGCGATGTTCCCGACGCCGGACTGGAGGGGGAGGAGCTCGTTCGGGAGGTTTCCCTTCTTTACCTCGGTTCCGAGGAACTCGAGAATGTGACCGGCGATCTGCCTCGACGACTCGTCGGGCGCCGAGAACGGCGCGTTCCGGTCCGGGGCGTTCGTCTCGACGACGGCGATGATCTTCTCGAGGGGGCAGGTGAGATAGGGAGTCCCGATCCGGTCCGACGGGCTGACGAGCGGAATCGGCTTGCGGTGCGGAGGGAGCGCGAAGCCCTGGTAGACGTCGTGGATCCCTTCGAGCTTCTCGGACTGCCACGAGTTGACCTCGAGGATGACCCGGTCGGCGTAGTCGAGCCAGACCTTGTTGTTCCCGATCGAGGACGAGGGGATCAGGTCACCGTTCTCGCGGATCCCCGTGACCTCGATGACCGCGACGTCGAGCTTTCCGAGGAAGCCCGAGCGGACGAAGGCGCCGACGTGAGAGAGGTGGATGTCCAGGTATTCCATGTCGCCCGCGTTGATCTTCTTCCGGCAGATGGGGTCCGACTGATAGGGGAGACGCAGCTCCACGCCGTCGACCATCGCGAGGGCGCCGTCCAGCTCGGGGGCGGTCGACGCCCCGGTCCAGACGCTCACCCGGAACTTCTCGCCCCGCAGGTTGGCGTCCATGATCTGCTTCGCGAGCGCCACGGGAACCGCCTTCGGGTAGCCGGCTCCGGTGAACCCGCTCATCCCCACCGTGTCCCCCGAGCGGATCATCGAGGCGGCCTCCTCGGCCGTCACGATCCTGTGGCGGAGCCTCTCGTTCAGGACTCTCTCTCCGGACATCTCTGTACCTCCGGTTCGTCGCCTGACCGGGACCCGTTCCGGATCCCTCGGCCCGGGCGATCGTTCCGAAGACAAGCGTATCGCAGCGAGCCGGCATGGTTTCACCCAGCGCCTGATGCGGGCGGACGTACGCGTCGAGAACGACGCCCAACTCGATCTTCTCCGTCAGGTCGTCGGCCCCCAAAGGCCGCAACAGCCACGCATATACTGATCACGCACCGATAGCCGACCCCAAAACGTTACGTGTCGAGGGCTGCGGCCGAGGAGGAGCCATGTCCGACCCGAAGATCGCTGCCAAGCAACCGATTGTCGTCAGGCTGGAAGCCGGCAGGACATACGCCTGGTGCCGTTGCGGCCTGTCCAAGGGGCAGCCGTTCTGCGACGGGACCCACAAGGGCTCCGGTTTCACGCCGCTCGTCTTCAAGGCGGAGGATACGAAAGACGTCTGGCTCTGCCAGTGCAAGCACACCGGACATCCTCCGGCGTGCGACGGCACCCACAAGACTCTCTGACGCTCAGGTGCCGTTGCGATTCCGGGCGTGAAGATTGACGGCGTCCTGAAGATCACCCGGATCCGGGTCGCCTGCACGCTTTCGGTCCCACCGGGGATGGCCGACGACGCCCGCGAGGCGCTCAAGATGGCCATCACTCAACGCCCCGCCGCCATGAGCGCGATGGGGTGCATCGAGATCGTCGATTCGGCGTAGATCAGTGAGCTTCCGGCCTGAGGCTCGCGGCCGGGCCTCGGGCCATGGCGGGATTCCCTCCGCCGGAGGCGGGGGTGTCCGCGATTCATGATCCAAAGGCCATTGGGCGGCCTCCGGCCCGGTTCGGGCGCGAGGCGGCCGCGAGCGGTTCGGCCTGCGGCGACGGGGTCGAAGCTCTGATGTCGTCCCATCAGACCTGGATCGACCGATTCCGTAGAATGACGCCTCCGGAGCTTTTCCGTCTTCAGGTCTCTCGCGCTCGCCGGGTGGTACGCTGAACGAAGGAGGCCGATCATGCGCTTTCCTGTTTTCGCAGCGGCAGGCGCTGTGGTTCTCGCCGCCGCCTTGAACGCGCAGCAACCCCAGCCGGCGCAGCAACCCCAGCAGCCCCAGCAACCGCCGCAAACCCAGGCGCAGGGAGCCGGAGGATCGCAGGCCCAGGGCTTTCAACCGCCATACACCATCTATCGCGTCGACCTCATCCCCGCCGGCTTCGGGTTCGCGATGGAGGAGCCGAAGCTGGAGGGTGACGTTTGGGTCTTCCGCAGCCTGCCGGACAAGACTCTCGAGCGGGTTCCCAAGGCAAGAGTGAAGTCCGTCAGCCGGTGGTCGACGGACTACAGCAAGGAGGTCGTCTACCAGGTCGAGTTCCTTCCCACCGGCGGCGTCCTCGCCCGCGAGGAGCCGGTGAAGAAAGGGAGGCTCTACCTGATCAACACCTGGAGGCAGGGAACGCTTCTCTCCATGCAGGAGGGGGACGTCAAGAGCATCACCCGACTGACGGGGTTTCCGGCGTTCAAGGCCGAGATGAAGGAGCTGGGCGTCGTCGTCCTGGAGACCGAGACGACCCACGCGGGCTTCAAGCAGACGGGAGATACGCCGGCACCGGGCGCGGCGTCAGCGGGAGCCCCGTCCACGAGATCGGGCCAGGGCAACTGGACGTACCAGGGGACTCCGGGGGCGTCGGACGCATACGCGCCGGGGAACGCGACGGTCGCGAAGCCGGGCGACACGCCGATGATGCCCCAGCCGACGCAGCCTCCTCACTAACGCGCCTCGGCCCGGAGCCGCCCGGAGGCCGGAGAACGCGGCTCGCACAGCCGACCGGGTGTGGTGGCGCGATGAGGTGGGCCGCCGTGGTTCTGGACGCGGCGGTAGGCTTCCCCGTGGGGAAGGAGTTCCGCCATGTACGAGTTTCTCCTGAACGACGCCCAGCTCGGTCTTCGGGAAGAGGTCAGGGATCTCGTGCGCTGGGTCCCGCGCCAGATGGTGCTGGACATGGACGCCGACGTCGTCAGGTTCCCGAAGGACTTCCTGCGGGAGGCCGGCCGCCGCAACCTCATGGGCTGCCGCTATCCCTCGCGGTGGGGTGGGAGGGACATGGACTGGGTCACGACCTGCATGGTCATGGAGGAGGTTGGTACCCTCGGCTACATCTTCGCCTGTGTCTTCGGCGTCGGCGCCGAGCTGGTCTGCGATGCCATCGTTCGGCACGGCACGGAGCGGCAGAAGGAGAAGTACGTCAGGCCGCTTCTCTCGGGCGAGATCTTCGCGGCCGAGTGCCTGACGGAGCCCCGCGGCGGCTCCGACTTCTTCGGGGCCACGACCACCGCGGTCGATCGAGGCGACCACTTCGTCCTGAACGGCCAGAAGCGCTTCATCGTAGGCGCCGAAGGGGCCGACTTCTTTCTGGTCTACGCGCGGACCAATCCCGACCGGGAGGCAAGGCCCGAGGAGGCGCTCACCTGCTTTCTCGTCGATCGCGGCCCGGGCGTCGCGGTCAGCTATCACTACGGACTCATGGGATGCCGTGGCGGCGGCACCGGGCGACTCGTCTTCACGGACGTCGTGGTTCCGCGGGAAAACGTGGTCGGCCGCGTGCACCACGCCGCGGACGTGTTCAACACCATGATGGTCCCGGAACGGCTCGGCACCGCCGCCATGACGATCGGCGCGGCCCGCCCGGCGGTCGAGCTGGCGACCGCCTATACCCGGAAACGCAAGGCCTTCGGCCAAACGGTGAACCGCTTCCAGGGGGTGTCCTTCCAGGTCGCCGAAGCGGTCACCCTTCTCGACGCGAGCCGGTCGCTGGTCTACACGACCGCTCGCGCGGTCGACGCCGGCCTGCCGGCCCTCGCCACCCGCCGCTGGGTCAGCGAGACCAAGAAGTTCGTCACCGAGAACTGCCAGCAGGCGGCGCGGCACGCCATGCAGGTCATGGGCGGCATCGGCTACACGAACGTCTATCCGGTCGAGCGCATCGTCCGCGACCTCGGTCTGGCCTCGATCTGGACGGGCACGAACGAAGTGATGAGCTCCATCATCGCCCACGACTGGTACCGTGAGAACGGCAAGAGCCAGACCCCGCGCGACCACGAGGCGGACGCCGTCGCGGCGGACGTGGCCGGCGAGAAGGTCTACGAGTAGAGGAAGCCCGCTCCGTTTCCGGGGAGCCGGCCGCGGGACCGGTGTCAGACGTCCAGGGCCTTCATCGCCGCCTCGGGGTAGCGCGCCCCGGCTGCGATCCCCTTGGGAACGGCTTTCTCGATCATCGCCAACTCGTCGACGGTCAGGGGAATGCCGACGGCCCGGGCGTTCTCCTCGAGGCGGGCGCGGCTCTTCACGCCCGGAATCGGCACGACGTTCTCGCTACGCGAGAGGAGCCAGGCGAGTGCGAGCTGGGCCGGCGTACAGCGCTTCGCCGAAGCGATCTTCTCGACGCGGCGGACGAGCTCGAGGTTCTTCCTGAAGTTCTCTCCCTGGAACCGCGGCGCGTTCCGACGATAGTCCCCTTCGGGAATCTCCTCGAACGCTCTGAAGCGCCCCGTGAGGAACCCGCGGCCCAGCGGGCTGTAGGGGACGAAGCCGATCCCCAGATCGAGGCAGGCCGGGAGAACCTCGTCCTCGGGTTCACGCGTCCAGAGCGAGTACTCGCTCTGGAGGGCGGAGATCGGATGGACGGCGTGGGCCCGGCGAATCGTCCGGACCGAGGCCTCGGAGAGACCGAGGTAACGGACCTTTCCCGCCTTGACCAGCCCCGCCATCGCGCCGACGGTCTCCTCGATGGGGACCGTCTTGTCGACCCGGTGCTGGTAGTAAAGGTCGATGTGGTCGACACCCAGACGGCGAAGAGAGCCTTCGCAGCAGGCGCGAACGTACTCCGGACGTCCGTTCACCCCGAGCCAGCTGCCGTCCTCGCCGCGGACGTTCCCGAACTTGGTGGCGAGGACGACCGCCTCGCGGCGACCCCGGATGGCCCGGCCCACGAGCTCCTCGTTCTTGAACGGGCCGTAGATGTCGGCCGTGTCGAGGAACGTGACACCGAGTCCGATTGCCCGGTCGATCGTCGCCAGGGACTCCTGTTCGTCCCGCCCGGCATAGAACTCCGACATCCCCATGCATCCGAGCCCCAGCGCGGAAACCGTCAGTCCTTCTCTTCCGAGCCGCCGCGTCTCCATCTCCGTCGTCTCCTCCTTCCTTGGCGCCCATGCGACGTCCGCGCGCAGAGAAGCGGTCCCCGGCAGTCGGGAGCGTCGGCGTGCCGTCCTGGCTCGTCAGCCGTCAGCCCCCTTTCGGAGAGCGGCGCGGTACAGCGCCTTCCGAAGGCGAACCATCCGGCGTTCCCGCATCCGTGCGGCAAGGGTGTCGGAACCGGCGTTCTCCCGCCCCAGGGAGGAGAAGAGGCCGGTGAGCCATTCACGCTCGAAAGTCTCTGACTTGATGCGACGATCCACGCCATTCTCCTGGCCTCTCCGCGCGAAACGCCTCCACGGCTCTTCCATCGCTCACCCCCTCGGCCCCTCCCCGGGTATTGACGTGCGGTTAAACGAATGGTTCACACTGGCGATGAGTAGACGCCGAACGTTGGAGTCGGACACAAGGATCGTGCCACTCATTCGGTGCCGTTTCGGCTCTCTCGAGGAATCGGCGGAATGCGGGTGATGGACCGGGAATTCGCTGCTAGGGCTGCCTAACAAATTCAGCCCTGATACGATTTTCCTCGTCCTCCTATCTTCCGGGAAAGGACGGAGCCCTGAAGAACCGGATCACCGGGCTCGGGGTTTCCAGTCGGCGGCCGGCGCGGAGGCCCCGGCTTCGGGTCGGCTCACTCGCCGTCGTGGCGCTTCTCTGGAGCGTCCCGCTCCGCGCGAACGGGTCCGAGGGCAGACGGATTCTCTTCCCGGGTGCCGGCGAATCGGGTGGCGTCTCGGGACCGATGAGCTACCGGGTCTCCGCCACACCTCAGGCTCTATGCGAGCTGGGGACAGGGGTTCCTGCCGCCGCGACCGAGGAACTGGCCAACGATCCGGAGGCCTTCGGTGGTTCAACACGAACCTCGTTGTCGCCACGTCGCACGGCGTCGAAATCGGCGCGCGTGGTGTCCTCTGGCGAAGCCTGTCGTGGGATGTGGCCGCCTTCCGCCTCGACACCGACGACGATTTCGGGAGGTACCGCGTCGCGGGTCGGCCGCTCTCAACCTGACTGGAAAGGAGTACATCGCCTTCACCGAGCCGGACCCGGACGGGAACTCCTACCAGCCGGCCCAGATGGCCCAGGTGTTCGCCGGCGTACTCTCTGGCTGGGCCCTGACTGAGGCCGCTGTTCACGATCCCGATCGGGAGCCGGCGTGCCCCGCCCGAGCACGGGCCTCGTTTAGGATGAAGCGAGTGCACAGACGCGTCGGGCGCTATCTGGAGCGATGGGCCGTCGTCCTTCTGGTCCTCGGCCTGGCGTGGCGCACGGTGCGCCTCGTCGTGAACTTTTCCCTCTCCTCCGACGAGGCGTCCGTCGCGGTCCATCTCCTCGACCGGGACTTCGCAGGACTGACGGAGCCTCTCGGCTACGCCCAGGTGGCGCCGGTGGGCTTCCTCTGGACCGAGCTCGCCGTCGCCCGCTCCCTGGGCCTCGCGGAAACGGCCCTGCGCCTGCCGGCTTGGCTCCAGAGCCTCGCGGCCCTCGGCCTCTTCTGGTCCTTCGCGTGGAGAGTCCTCGACCGGCGCCGCGCGCTCCTCGCCGTCGGGATCTTCGCCTCGTCTTACTACGTCGTCCGGCACGGAGCCGAGGTGAAGCCTTACGCGGGCGACATGCTTCTGGCCCTTGGCATCATCTGGCTCGCCTGGCGGATTCTCGAGAACGAGCAGGCTCTCGGGCCGAAAGTCGGCCTGACACTGCTCGCGGCCGCGGGAGTCTGGGTCTCGTACCCGGCCGTCTTCGTCGCCGCGGGCGCCGGCGCGGTGCTTTCATGGCGCGCGCTCCGCTCCCGGTCGCGCCGGGCGCTCCTCTTCGCCGCCCTATACGGGGTCGTCCTCATGGCGAGCTTTTTCGTTGTCTACCTCTGGATCAACCGGTATCAGGCGCGGGACGTGCCGTGGTGGATGGCGGACTACTGGCGGGCCGCGTTTCCGCCCCTGAAACAGCCATTGCGGCTTTTCTGGTGGCTCGTCGACATTCACGCCGGGGTCATGCTGGCCTATCCGGTGGGTGCGGCGCACTTCGGAAGCGCGCTCACTCTCGTTTGCGTCGTGACGGGAGCCGCAGGGATGGCCAGGACGCGGCGCGACCTGCTGCTGCTCCTCCTCTCGCCGCTTCCCTTCGCCTTCGTGGCCGCTGCCCTGGAGCGTTACCCCTACGGGGACGCCATCCGGACTTCCCTCTATATGGCCCCGTCATTCTGCCTGCTGGCCGGCGCGGGGCTCGTCACGCTCCTGAAGGCGGTTCTTCCGAGGCGCAGGGCCGCGCGCGGCGTCCAGGTCGCGGCGGGAGTCCTGGCGGTCATCGCAGCGGCCGGTATCGCCCTAGACATCGCCCGCCCCTACAAGGAGATCGGGGACCACGAGAACCGCAGCATTCTGCGCCTCGTCTGCGCGCGCTGCGAGCCCGGAGACGAGTGGGCGGTGGTGACCGGGGAGGCCGAGGCCCGGTTCCGCTTCTACCTCTCGCGGTACTCGCCCGTTCCCGTCCGGTGGGAGGCGCGACTGGCCGACCTCTCCCGGCCGGGTCCCACGCGGATTCGCCTGATCGCCTACACGTACCGCGACCGGATGCTGCCGAAGAAGCTCCTCGACGCCTGCCGGGCGGCGCTCACGCAGCGCCAGGGCCCCTGGCGCCACGAGGGATTCCCGCTCGAGGACGGCATCATCCACGTCTACGAGTTCGGGCCGTTGTCGTCGTCGGCCGGTTCGCAGAGAACCGGTGGCATCCGGTGATGCAGTTGCGTCAGGCAAGTGGCGAAGTCGTCCGGTCAGAATGTCGTACCGAGATGCAGTCAGGAGGAATTCCATGACGAAAGCCCGGCTCGCCTTTCTCGTCGTCTTTCTTTGCTCCGGAATCGCCGTCGGCGTCAAGCCCGACAAGCCGGGCTGCGACGACCCGGCGCTCTTCCCGGTCCGGATGCCGAACTACCGGATCCACGCATGCGAGGTGAAGGAGTTCGACGTTTATGCGTTCCGCGTCGCGAACAGGAAGAAGCAGACGGTGGAGGGGAAGTTCACCTTCATCACCTACGTCGTCGATGACCGGAAGGACGACCAGTCCGGCGTCGCCGTCGTCCGGAACTACGAGAACGCCCTGAAGAAGATCGGCGGCACGGTCCAGGGGTCGGACCCTCAGAGGTGGGTGACCGGCTCGGTCGTCGTCGACGGAAAGGAGTCCTGGATCGAGGCCGAGAAAGGGAACTCGGCGATCTGGCTCCGGATCGTCGAGAAACAGGCGATGGCACAGCACGTCGTCGCGGACGCGGCCTCCTTCGGGAACGACATCAGGACGGCGGGACACGTGGCGGTCTACGGGATCTACTTCGACACGGCGAAGTCGATCCTGAAGCCCGAGTCGACCCCCGCGCTCCAGCAAGTCGCCAAGCTTCTCGCGGCCGATCCGTCGCTGAAGCTCTGGGTCGTCGGGCACACCGACTCGGTCGGGGCGATCGACGGGAACATGAAACTGGCGCAGGCGCGGGCCGAGGCGGTCGTCACGGCGCTGACGACGGCTCACGGCATCGCGGCCTCGAGGCTGAAGGGTTACGGTATCGGACCCCTCGCCCCCGTCGCCTCGAACGACAGCGACGACGGCCGGGCGAAGAACCGCCGGGTGGAGTTGGTCAAGCAGTGAGATCGCACGCCTGACCTGTTCGACCCGGCGTTCCGGCGCTACTTCATCCGCGACTTGAGCTTGATCCGTCCTCCGGTGACCATGAAGTTGCCGCGCCCGAGATGGTGAATCGTCCGCGGGTTCTTCACGGCCGGGTCGATCCAGGCCTCGACGACTTCCAGGACGAAGAAGCAATACCGGGCCACCATCCTCGTGTCGACCACGCGACATTCGAGATTTGCGAAGCACTCCTCGATGAGGGGTGCGTCGACGCACGAGGCGGGTTTCGGCGTCAGGCCGAGCTTCGTGAACTTGTCTGTCTTCGCGCCCGACGTATTGCCGCAACCGACGACCTTGTCCGCGATCTCCACGGAAGGGATGTTGAGGACGCATGCCCTGGATCTCTTCAGGAGGTCATGGGAATGGTTCCGGTCGCTGATGACGCAGCCCACGAGCGGCGGCTCGAACTCCATCATCGTGTGCCATGACATCGTCATGACGTTCGGACGTACGCGGCCCGCCGTCGTGACCAGGACGACCGGTCCGGGCTCGAGCAATCCGTAGACACGGGAGAGAGGGAACCGTTTCCTGGCCATGTCAGGTCGACGTCCCGGCGACGCGTGTCGCGCCGTCAGGTGGCCTGCTCTCTGGCGGCCAGAGCTTCCTTCACGCGCGCGGGCGTGAACGGCATCTCGAAGAGCCGGGCGCCGGTGGCGTCGAAGATGGCGTTCGCGACGACCGCTCCCACCGGAACGAGGGCCGGCTCACCCCCTCCCTGTGGCGTCAACTCGTCGTTCTTCACGAGAACGGTCTCGATCTCGGGCATCCCCGAGAACCGCGGCAGCTCGTACGTGTCGAAGTTCTTCGTGAGGATCCGGCCGCCGTTGAAGCGGACTTCCTCGGTGAGGGTGTACCCGAGGCCCATCATGATGCAGCCTTCCACCTGCATCGTCGCGCCGTCGGGGTTGATGACGACGCCCATGTCCTGGGCGCAGACGATTCGCCCGACCTTGACCCTCCCGGTCGCGGCGTCCACTTTCACGTCGGCCATCAGGGCCACGTAGGTCCCGGCGTCGATGCCACAGGCCACCCCGACGCCTCGTCCGCTGGGCCCTGCAGCCTTCTTCCAGCCGAACCGCCCGGCGGCGGCTTCGAGGACGCCGCGCATCCGGCTGTCGGAAGTGTTGTTCAGCCGGAATTCGAGCGGATCGACCTTGACCTTCGCCGCCATCGTGTCGATCTGCGACTCCCGCGCGAAGACGTTGACGTTGGCCCCCGGAGCGCGCCACGGACCGGTGGCGAAGAGATGCATCTTCGGGGTGTCGCTTCCCCATCGCCCGTACGAGCGGAGGAGGTTGTGCGGCACGTCGTAGAACTGCTCGGCTCCCCTCGATCCGGCCGCCCAGACGCCGTAGTCCCAGAGGCAGATCCGCCCGTCGGCATCGATCCCCGACGTGATCTTCACGACCGCGGCCGGCCGGAACGTGTCGAGGAAGAACTCCTCGGCGCGGCTCCAGGCGACCTGCACCGGTCTTCCCGTGATCTTCGCCAGCTTCGCGGCCTCGACCGACTGCGGGCCCGCGCTCTTCCCGCCGAAGCCGCCTCCCACGAACGGAGTGAGGACGCGGACGTTCTCCTTCGGGAGACCGAGGGCCTGCGCGACCGCCTGCTGCGTCCCGAAGGGCGACTGCGTCGCGGCCCAGACGGTCATCGTTCCGTCCTCGAACCGGGCGAGGGAGGTGTGCGGCTCCATCGGTGCGTGCGCACCGTAGCCGTTGAGGTACTTCCCCTCGAAGAGGGTCTTCGAGATTCTCCGCCCCTCCGAGAGGTCTCCCTTCTTTCCGGACTCCTGCCCGGCGCCCCCCGAGGCGAGGAGGTGGTCGAAGACGGTCCGGTCGTCGAAGGCGGGAGCGGGGACGTCCCACCCGGCCTTCACGAGGGCGAGGGCCTTCTCGGCGGCCTCGGGGTCCTTGTGAAGGACGGCGACGATCCCGCCCTCGTTCACGACGAGGGCTCCGGGGACGTGCGCGGCGGCTGACGTGTCGAGGCTCTTCTGCAGGGCGCCGTGTGCCGGCGGCCGGAGGACCTTCGCGTAGAGCATGCCGGGTACGCGGACGTCCCCGGCGAAGAGGGCCTTCCCCGTCACCTTTTCGCGGGCGTCGCGGCGCTTCTCGGGAAGTCCCATGACCCGGAACTCGGCCACCGACTTCGTCACGACCTTCCCGTCCAGCTTCCGGACGATCTTCTGCCCCCTCGCGAGATCGCCATACGTGACCCGGGTCTTCGGGTCGGTGGCGACGGAGATGACGCCGTCCGCGACGCGGAGCGCCGCCGGGGGCGTCTTCAGCTGCTCCGAAGCGAGCGTGAGGAGAACGGCCTTCGCTTCCGCGGCCGCCCCTCGCAGGGCGGGGCCGAAAAAGCGGATCGACATCGAGCCCCACGTTCCGGCATCGTACGGGCAGAGGGCCGTGTCCCCCATGACCATGTCGATCGAATCGAGGGAGACGGCCAGCTCGTCCGCCGCCATCTGCGCGAGGGACGTGACGACCCCCTGTCCCATCTCGATCTTCCCGGAGTAGACCGTGACCTTCCCGTCGGCGGCGATCCTCAGATAGGCGTTGAAGTCGGTCGGGTAGCCGCGGGCCCGGGACTCCTGACCGAGAAGCTCCGAGAGGTCGGTCGCGAAGAGGACGATGATCCCGCCGCCGAGGAGGCGGACGAAGTCGCGGCGGTCGATCTCGAGGGCGGCGCGGTCGGTCATGACGCACCTCCCGTCCGCGCGGAAGCCTGCTCGATTGCCTTCACGATCCGGTGATGGGCCGCGCAGCGGCAGAGGTTGTCGTCCATCGCCGTCACGATCTGGCTCCGGGTCGGCTTCGGGGTCTTCAGGAGGAGGGCGTAGGCGTTCATGATCATCCCGGGCGTGCAGAAACCGCACTGCAGCCCGCCGACGTCGGCGAAGGCTTCCTGGAGCGGGTGGAGCTTTCCGTTCTGCTCCAGCCCCTCGATCGTCGTGACGTCTTTTCCCCGGACGGCTCTTGCCGGGAGCTGACACGACCGGACCGCCTCCTTGCCGACGACGACGGTGCAGGCGCCGCAGAGGCTCTCCCCGCACCCGTACTTGGTTCCCGTGAGGCCGAGGTCGGTGCGCAGAAGCCAGAGAAGCGTTCGGTCGCCGTCGACTTCCAGCTGGACGGGCTTTCCGTTGAGGCGGAACGAGACGGATTCTTTCATCGGAATCCTCCCTGTCGCGGAAACGATACAGCGAGAATCAGGAGTTCGGCACAGGCTTGTCGGACGACGGCTTCTTCCCGGGAGGCACCTGGACCTTCTCGGGGGGTGCTTTCCGGACGTTCGGATACGGCTCAGCGACGGCGTGGCTCCCCGGCGCGATACGGCGCCCAGCCGGAGACGACGACGCGAGGCGTCCAGGCCCAGCCGTATTCCGGTATCCGCTCCCAGCGCCCGCGAGGCCCGGAAAAAGGGAACGGGACAGGAGGGCGGGACGTGTCGCCATGGGGAGCCTCCGGCGGAGAGGTGGCGCGGCCGTTCCGGCGACCGCCGTTGTCGTTCTGCGCCCCTTGTGACGGCCGTCACAACACGGCGCCGCGGCGTCGTCCCGTCGCGTAGGATTACGCATCCTGAGACTCAGTACCAGAAAACGGGAGGTGCGTGGATGGATCGAAAAGCGACGTGCGCCGCGGGCCGTCGTCCTGCCCGTTCCCGAAGCGGCCGTGGTCGAAACGGCCTTGCGGCCCTCGTGCTGGCCGGGGCGCTGATCTCTCTCCCGGGTGCCGCCCAGCCCCCGGCGCCGCTCAGGACGGCCGCCACGGGCCTTCAGCCCGACACGGTCCAATCCACGGGCGACGTGGTCCGGTTCCTCGAGCAGGCGACGTTCGGGCCGACGGCCGCTCTCGTTCAGGAGGTCCAGGGTCTCGGAGTGAAAGCCTGGCTCGACCGGCAGCTCGCCGCGAAACAGTCCTTGTATCCGGCGCTGCCGGCGATGCCGGCAAGCTCCTCCACCGGCTGCCCTGCCGGGAGCCCGCCCACCTGCGTCCGCGACAACTACACCCTGTACCCGCTCCAGGTGCGGTTCTTCCGGAACGCCCTCGAGAAAGACGACCAGCTCCGTCAGCGCGTCGCCCTCGCGCTCCACGAGATCCTCGTCGTTTCGGGGCTCAAGGTAACGCAACCCAGCCAGATGGCGCCGTACCTGAACATGCTCCTGGACGATGCCTTCGAGAACTACCGGAAGATCCTCTACGACCTGACCCTGAATCCGGCGATGGGCCGCTACCTCGACATGGTCAACAACGACGCCCCGACGCCGACGTCGAACGTCGCGCCGAACGAAAACTACGCCCGCGAGGTCCTTCAGCTGTTCTCGATCGGCGTGGACCTCCTCAATCCGGACGGAACGCCGCGGCTCGACCTGACGGGCAACTTCATCCCGGCCTACACGCAGGACAACATCGAGGACTTCGCGCACGTCTTCACTGGATGGACCTACGCGCCGATTCCGCCGGCCCCGTCCGTGAAGCACAACCCGCCGAATTTCCTCGCGCCGATGGTCCTCTACCGTAATGCGTCGGGAAAGGACACGAACCACGACAAGGGGGGCAAACTCCTTCTCGACTATCCGGGAGCCGTGCACTCTACGCTGTCCGAGGGCGGAGATGGCGAGGTGGAGCTGAACGCGGCGATCGACAACATCTTCCACCACCCCAACGTGGGGCCGTTCATCTGCAAACAGCTGATCCAGCATCTCGTGACGTCGAACCCGAGCCCGGCCTACGTCGCGCGCGTCTCCCGGGCCTTCGAATCCAACATCGCGGGCGTTCGGGGAGACATGAAGGCGGTCCTCACGGCGATCCTCCTCGACCCCGAGGCCCGGGGTCCGGCCCGGGACGAACCCACTTACGGCCATCTGCGGGAGCCGGTACTCTTCATCACGAATCTCCTCCGCGCGGTCGGTGCCTCGAGCGACGGGATCCTCGCGCCGCAGGCGAGCGCCCTGGGGCAGACCCTGTTCTACCCGGCGACGGTCTTCAGCTACTTCCCGTACGACTTCGAGCTGACCGGGACGGACCTCGTCGGGCCGGAGTTCGGCGTCCAGACCTCGCTCTCTGCGATCAACAGGGCCAACCTGGTCAATACCCTGGTGTTCTCGCACGTTCAGCCGCCGGCGCCCGATCCCGGAACGGCTCTCGACCTCGCGCCCCTGGGGCTCCTCGCCGGGGACCCGGCTGCCCTCGTCGGGTCCCTGAACCAGCTCCTGATGCACGGCGCGATGCCCCCCGACATGAAATCGACCGTCACGAACGCCGTCGCGACGATTCCCGCAACGAACCTGCTCCTCCGGGTCCAGACCGCTCTCTATCTGGTGGCGAGTTCCTCGCAATACCAGGTGCAGCGCTGACGAGGTGATGCGATGAGAACACGCCGGGAGTTTGTCCGCGATCTCGGCTGCGGGCTCGGAGCCGCGGCCTTCCTCTCCGCCGTCGACCGGTTTTCGCGCCTCGAGGCGGCGATGGCCACCGCGACCGACTACAAGGCCCTGGTCTGTGTCTTTCTCTACGGCGGAAACGACGGAAACAACACGGTCGTTCCGTACGACGAGTACGCCGCGTACCAGGCGGTGCGCGGCACGGCGCTGAATCTCCCGAAGGCGTCGATCCTGAAAGTCGACGCCCCCAGCCAGGGAGCGGCGTTCGGCCTTCATTCGGCCCTCACGGACTTCCAGTCGCTCTACGGGCAGGGAAAGCTGGCCGTCGTGGCGAACGTCGGCACGCTGGCGGCGCCCGTGACGAGGTCGCAGTTCCTCTCGGGTTCCGTCCGGCCGGACAGCCTCTTCTCGCACTCCAACCAGCAGACGCAGTGGCAGTCCTCCATCGTCATGAGCCAGGACCGGCTCTCGCAGACCGGATGGGGAGGCCGGACGGCGGACGCCCTCACCTCTCTCAACGGCACGAGCTTCCCGATGATCGTCTCGACGTCGGGAATTCCGGTCTTCACCCAGGGCGTCGTTTCGCGTCCGCTCGTCCCCGGCGCCTCGCTGCAGGGGTTTCCGGGCGGGAACGCCGTCGCCGCGGCGCGCCTCGCCGCGTTCCGGGAGCTGCTGACCCTGGAGAACGACCAGACGCTCGTCGGCGCGGCGAGCTCGGTGACGTCCTCGGCGATCGCCAACACCGCGCTCCTGAACGCGGCTCTCGCCAAGGGGGCGACTCTCAATACGACCTTCCCGGGCACCTCCATCGGTCGCCAGCTCCAGCAGGTCGCGGGCATCCTCTCGGTCCGGACCGAGCTGAGGCTCAACCGGCAGATCTTCTTCGTCTCGCTCGGCGGCTTCGACACGCACACGAACGAGATCAGCACACACCAGACTCTTTTCACCCAGTTGAACGCGGCGGTGAAGGCGTTCTACGACGCGACGGTCGAGCTCGGCGTCGCCCACTCCGTCACGACCTTCACGCTGTCGGACTTCGGCCGGACGTTCCAGCCGGCCTCGGGCGGGGGGAGCGACCACGCCTGGGGCAGCCACCATTTCGTCCTCGGCGGATCGGTAAGGGGCGGGAACTTCTACGGGACCTTCCCGAGCCTCGCCCTCAAGGGACCCGACGACTCCTCGAGCGAAGGGCGGTGGATTCCGACGACGTCGGTCGACCAGTACGCCGCGACGCTGGCCCAGTGGTTCGGGCTCGACGGGCGTTCGGTGCCCTCCGTCTTCCCGAACATCGGGCGCTTCGCGTCGAGCCACCTCGGGTTCCTGCCGTAGCCGACGACCCCTCCGGAGCGGACCGGGGGGCCCGGGACCCGGGAGACGGACTTGATATGTAGAATCCGTCTCAACGGGGGTCGTCCATGTCGCTGCTCGTCAAGTTCAACGTGATCCTCGTGGTCGTCTTCGCGCTGGCTCTCGTGCCGGCGGGCTGGCTGTCGCACGACCTGCTTCAGGAGAGCGCGCGAACGCAGGTGATCCAGAACGCCCGAATCATGATGCAGACCGCGCTCGCGACGCGGACCTACACGAACAAGCAGATCAAGCCGCTTCTCGCGCCCCGGCTGGCCGAGGAGTTTCTGCCGCAGTCGGTTCCGGCGTACTCGGCGACGGAGATCTTCAACTACCTCCGCGAGAGCCACCCCGAATACACCTACAAGGAAGCGACGCTCAACCCGACGAATCCCCGCGACCGGACCGTGGACTGGGAGGCGGACATCGTCAACGCCTTCCGCGCGGACGGGAAGCTGAAGGAGATCATCGGCGAGCGGGACGGCCCGCTGGGGCGTTCGCTCTACCTCGCCCGCCCGATCCAGATCACGGACGCCGGGTGCCTCTCGTGTCACACCGCGCCGGACCAGACGCCGGCTTCGGTCGTGAAGGCGTACGGCACCTCGGGCGGCTACGGCTGGAAGCTGAACGAGATCATCGGCGCCCAGCTGGTCGCCGTGCCGATGGCGGTTCCGGTCGCCATGGCGAAGTCGGCCTTCCACACGCTCCTCACGACCCTCGTGGCCGTCTTCGTCGTGACCCTTCTCATCCTGAACGTCCTCCTGTCGGTCTTCGTCATCCGGCCCCTGAAACTGCTCGCCCGGACGGCGGACCGGGTCTCGACAGGTGACCTGGAGGCGCCGGACGTCGTTCTCAAGGGAAGGGACGAGGTGGCGGCCCTCGCGGGCTCCTTCACGCGGATGCGGATCAGCCTGACGAAGGCGCTCAAGATGCTCGAGAACGAGTGAGCGGGGGACGACTCTCCAGTGTCTGAGGCGGGGCTGTCGAGATCACGCTTCGGCGACTACCAGATCCTGGACGAGCTGGGGGCGGGCGGCATGGGAAAGGTCTACCGGGCCCGCGACGTGTCGCTCGAGCGGGTCGTCGCCCTGAAGGTCCTCCCGGCGGGGCACGCCAAGGACCCGACCTTCGTCCAGCGCTTCGTGAAGGAAGCGCGGGCGGCGGCCCGCCTGAACCATCCGAATATCGTCCAGATCTACAACTTCGGCTCTGTCGAAGGGACCTACTACCTCGCGATGGAGTTCGTGGACGGGCGCTCGCTGGGAAGTCACCTCCGGGAGCGCCGCTTCACCGAGGCGGAGGCGATCGGAATCGCCCGGCAGGTCTGCAAGGCGCTCGCGGTCGCGCACGCGGAGGGCCTCATTCACCGCGACATCAAGCCGGACAACCTGATGCTCACGACCCGCGGCGAGGTGAAGCTCGTCGACCTCGGCATCGCGAAACGGCTGGACGAGGACCAGGCGATCACGCAGACCGGCCACTCCATGGGGACGCCGCATTACATCTCTCCGGAACAGATCCGCGGGCAGAAGGACATCGACGCCCGCGCCGACATCTACTCGCTCGGCGCCACGCTGTATCACCTCGTGACGGGTCACACGCCCTACCAGGGGAGCTCCGGCGCCGTCGTGATGTCGATGCACCTCGTGGAGCCGCTCCCGGACCCTCTCCAGTACGCCCCGGGACTCTCGGAGGGGTTCTGCCGCGTGCTCCGGAAGATGCTGGCGAAGGACAGGCAGGAACGCTATTCCGACGTGGCGGCGCTCGAGGTGGACCTCTTCCGGCTCCACGTCGGACAGACGCCCCGGCCGAGCGAGCCGACCGCTCCGGTATTCCGGTCGACCGCCGACGCCACGCTCGACCTGAACGCGGCGCAGAGGGCTCTCATTGATCCGGTCGTACTCCTCCGGATCGAAGAGAGCCTCGCCGTCTTGGTCGGCCCGATGGCGCGGATCCTCGTCCGGAGGGCAGCCCGGTCGGCGCCCTCACTCGAAGCGCTCTGCGAGGAACTGGCCCGGCAGCTCGATCCGGGGAGCGTCCGGGACGCTTTCCTCGCGAAATGCCGTGCGTGCGGAAAGGAGACCCCGTCGCCCGGGAAGCCGCCGACGGGTCCGGGGAAGACGCCAGCGGCCGACGGACGGACGCCGGCCGGCGAAGCGACGCCGTCCCTGTCGCCGCCCCCGCGCACGCCGACGCCTTCGTCCTCGGACCCTGGGGCCTCCCGGACCCCTTCGGGATTCAGTGAGCCGGATCTCGCTCGGCTGGAGGCAGCGCTCGCTCAACAGATCGGCCCGCTCGCAAGGATCCTCCTGAAGAAGGCGTTGAAGCACGCGACGACGCTCTCGGGCCTGGCGTCGGCGCTCGAGGAGAACATCCCGGGCGAAGAAGGACGCCGCGCCTTCCGGGAAATCGTCCGCAAGCTGACGCCCTGACCCGTCGGTCCGCCGACCGGACCTCAGGGCCAGATCTCGACTCTCGGGTCGACCTCCACGACCGTGCCGTCGGACAGCTTGAGACGGGCCGTGTAATCGACGAGCGTCTTCGCGGTCACGCGCCGGGCGGTCGCGGACTTGAGGAGCTTTCGCCGCTCATCGAAGACCGGCGGTCCGTCGAACGGGTTCGCGTTCCCGAAGTCGACAGAGACGGCGCCGTCCGGGGAGATCCACTGGATGGAGTCCTTCCCGCCGCGGAGGATGACCCACTTGTTCGACATGACGGCGCTCTTCCGACCTGGATCATGCGTGACGATGACGCTGACGGCTTCCGCGGGCCGGTTCAGGTACTCCGTCGAGATCGGCGGGCCTCCGCCGCAGGACGTGACCGCCGCGAGGAGCGCCGACAGGACGACGGCAGCGGCGAGATACGGGGGCCTTTCGGGCGTTGAGCGCATGGGGGTCCCTCCCTTCAGGATGTCTTCTTCTTCGAGGAGATGATCGACAGAACGCGTTGGAACTCCGGGAGCTTTCGGACGTTTCCGAGGTTCGGATCGCGCGTGATCTCCGCCGGGCCAAGCCCCCGCTCGGCAGCTCGCGCGAGGAAGTCCAGGGAATCCGCGGGGCGATTCAACGCCGCCGCCGTGACGGCCGCCGTCTGCAGCACGTCGACGTCGTCCGGAGCGAGAGAGACGGCGCGCTGCGTCTCGGTCCAGGCACGTTGGCTCTGCCCGAGGCGGGCCCGGCACTGGGCGACGAGGGCGACCTCGATCGGATCATCGGGATTGACCGAGAGCGTAGCCTCTCCGAGCGGGAGGGCCTTCCCGTAGGCCGCCCGCGCCTCGCCGGAGCGCCCCGGCGTCCAGGTGAGCGCGTCACCCTGGTAGAGGAGAAAGTGGAAGTTCCTCGGAGAGAGGGCGACGGCCTGCCCGAAGGCGGCGGCGGCTTCCCCGTACCGGCCGAGAAGGTAATAGGCCACGCCCAGGTTGGATGAAGCCTGTGGCGTCGGCTGGATCTCGATGGAGCGCGAGAGCGCCTTCACGGCCTCGTCGAAACGCCCGAGCTTCAGGAGGATCCCGCCGATGTTCTGCTGGACGGGGGCCACGTCGGGGTTGAGCGCAGCGGCCTTCTGGAACGCGGCGAGAGCTTCCTCGTTTCGTCCCTCGCGCGCGTAGAAGGCGCCGAGGAGGTTCACGGCCGACCAGGACGTGGGCCTCAGGGCGGTCGCCCGCAGGAACGCCTCTCCGGCTGCAGCATTCTCGCCGGAGCCCTGGAGTGCCCTCGCGAGAGCGAGAACCGCCTCGAAGTCGTTCGGGCGGCCCTCCAGCACCCTCCGGACGATCTCGACCGCTCTCTTCGGTTCCCCGGTCGCCGTCAGGACCTGTCCCAGCACAACCTGCGCCTCAGGCGAGCCCGGGTCGAGGGAGACCGCCCTGGAAGCGGCCTGCCTCGCGAGATCGGCGTGCCGCGGGTCGGCGTCGAGGCCGTACAGGTAGAGATACGCCCGGCCCAGCGAGGCCTGGACGGCCCCGGAGCTCTCTCCGCCCGGGATCCTCTTCAGAAGGTCCACCGCCCTCCGGACCGAATCCGGCCTGTCCCGCCGCTCGAGGCACCCCAGCGCGACGACGTACTCGGTCTGCGCGGGCCCGGGGGAAATGGCGGGGGTCGCGACGGGGGCTCCGCTGGCGAGGTGGACCTGGAGGGCGGCGATGAGCTTCTGCGTCAGCTGCTCCTCGAGCCGGAAATGGTCGGTGGCCGGCCCGGTCACCTCGTCGGCGGCGATCTGGACCGGCGAGC
The DNA here is from genome assembly GCA_963801475.1 of uncultured Acidobacteriota bacterium. Classification (GTDB taxonomy): domain Bacteria; phylum Acidobacteriota; class Thermoanaerobaculia; order UBA5066; family UBA5066; genus DAOMFB01. The sequence continues at coordinate 71,970 of CAWDEX010000003.1, forward strand.
CGGCGAGGAAGACGGAGAACGAGAGCTGGCGCTGGTCCCCCATCTGGCGGACGGCAGGCTGGACGAGGAGGTTGGCTCCCGTGTCACGCGCCCACCTCGACGGATCGGTCTCCTTGAGCATCGCCGGGCCGGAGGGACGCATGACGGCCACGCCCGGGACGCTCTGGAGCTTCACGCCGAGGCTGAACGACACGCCGTCGCACAGCTGCCTTCCGTCGTTGCGACCGGTCAGGTCCGTGGCGGGAAGAATGGCAAGGAGTTTCGAGGCCGGCAGCGCCGTCGTGTCCCGTCCCCTGAACGCGAAGAAGAGAAGAGCCGCGGCGGCGACGGCGAGGAGAGCGCCGGCGGCCGCGTAAACGCCGGGCCTGCGACGGATCCGGGCCGACATCGAAGCGGAGGTCCGGGGAACGTACGCGGTGCGCCCCTCCAGAACGGCGTCGATGGTCTGGCGCGCGTGAGCCAGGTCGGGGGTCCGCTCGTCACGGTCCTTCGAGAGGCATTTCCGGATGAGGTCCAGGATCCGCGGCGGCGTGTCGACGGGAAGCGCCAACCAGTCCGGTTCCTTGTCGAGGATGGCGACGAGGACGTCGGACGGCGAGTCTCCGGTGAACGTCCTCTTTCCCGCGAGCATCTCGTAGAGGAGGCAACCGAACGCCCACACGTCGGTTCGCCAGTCGAGCGGCTTTCCGCGCGCCTGTTCCGGGCTCATGTACGGCGCCGTCCCGAGGACCATCCCCTTCCGCGTGGCGCCCGTGTCGAGCGTGGGGAACTCGGAGAAGTCGGAGGCGTTGGCCCCGGGGGCGAAGGCCTTGGCCAGGCCGAAGTCGAGAAGCTTGACCTTGCCGTCGGGGGTGACCTTCACGTTCGCCGGCTTCAGGTCGCGGTGGAGGATCCCCTTGCCGTGCGCCGCGTCGAGGGCATCCGCGACCTGCCGTGCGATGCCGAGCGCGCGCGACAGGCCGAGCGGACCGCCCGCGAGGAGCTGCTTGAGCGTGTCGCCCGGCACCATCTCCATCACGAGGAGCTGGATCCCCTCGACGTTCTCGAAGCTGTAGATCGCGGCGATGTTCGGGTGGTTGAAGGCGGCGAGAAGCTGCGCCTCGCGCTGGAACCGGGCGATGCGCTCGCGGTCGTCGACGAAGGCCTCCGGGAGGACCTTGAGGGCCACTTCGCGCCCGAGGCGCGTGTCGCGCGCCCGCCAGACCTCGCCCATGCCGCCCGCTCCGAGCGTGGCGAGAATCTCGTACGGCCCGAGGCGTGACCCGTCGGAAAGCGCCATGTGCGTCTACGGAGAATATCGCCTGCCTTCCGGAGAGCGGCTGGCCGGGGCACTAGACTGTCCGCTCGATGCACCCGTTCAGAGAGGTCCGATGACGCAAGCCCGCCTGGCCTTACCGCTCGTGTTCCTTCTCCTCCCGCCCTCCCTGATCGCGGCGCCGCCGGAGAGCCTCACGGCGGCCAGTCTCTGGGAGACGTGGCCGTCGGTTCGCGTCTCGCCGCCCGATCCCTGGTCGCTCAAGAGGGTCCAGCTCGAGGCCGCTCTCGAGACGCTGGAACGCGACACCGCCGGCCTCTTCACGGTCGTGGACGAGGGGCGCTCCGGCGAGGGGAGGAAGATCACGGCTCTCGCGCTCGGGACAGGCGCGGTGCGCGTCCTCCTCTGGTCGCAGATGCACGGCGACGAGCCGACGGCGACGAGCGCCCTGCTCGACGTCCTCGCCTTCCTCGGAAAGAACCGGGAGAGCGGGGCCGTGAGGCGCCTCCTCGCGGGAATCACGGTCTACCTTCTGCCGATGCTGAACCCGGACGGGGCCGAGCGGGCGACCCGGCGGAATGCGCAGGGAATCGACATCAACCGCGACGCGCTTCGGCTCCAGACGCCGGAAGGGCGCTATCTCAAGAAGGTCCGCGACCGTTTCGAACCGGCGATCGGATTCAACCTCCACAACCAGTCGCCGCTGACGCGCGCGGGAAAGAACGGGGATCAGGTGGCACTGGCCTTCCTCTCCGTGGCGTTCGACGAGGCCCTGACCGAAAACGAGGGGCGGCGGACGACGAAGCGCCTCGCCGTCTTCCTGCGCGGGGACCTGTCGCCGTGGGCGGCGGGAAAGATCGCGCGATACGACGCGGACTACACGGAGCGCGCCTTCGGGGACGCGATGACGCGCTGGGGAACGGCGACGCTGCTGATCGAGACGGGCGGGTGGAACGGCCCCGACGAGGCGGGAACGCTCGTTCGCCTCAACTTCGTCGCCCTTCTCCGGTCGCTCCAGGCGCTGGCCGACGGCTCGCTCGCCGACCTCGACCCGAAGACGTACGACGCGATCCCGATCCTCGAGCGCGAAGGGCTCTTCGACGTCGTCATCCGGGAGGCGAACGTGGCGAACGGCAGCGGCCTTCCCCCGTACCTCGCCGACGTGGCGCTCCTCCGCCCGCATCCTCTCGGCGGGACGGCGGGACGCGGTCGCCCCGGCGTCGTCGATCTCGGCGATCTCTCGGCCTTCCGGGGCAAGGAGGAGATCCCGGCGAAGGGGAGGTTTCTCGTTCCGGCGCCGCCCGGAGGCGAGGAGGGGTGGCGAAGGACCCTCGCCCGGCTTCGCGAGAGGAAGCTCGCCGACGACGCCGGAGGCCTCCTGCTCTCACCGGAGCAGCTCTCGCTCGAGGTGAAGGCGTGGATGCCGGAGCGACAACGGCTCGTTCCCGGGTACGCCGGCGCTCTCCTGATCCTCGTGCCGGCCGCCGACGGGACGCTCCGGCTCGACCGGCGGATCGAAGGGGCGGCACCTCCGGCGGAAACCGCCGCGAAACCCCGGACGTAGTCCGGCTCCGCACGCCGACGAGAGCGGCGACGACCGCGACTATAGTCGGCGCCGTGGCGCGGCTTTCGGACGGCGAACGGCGGCGGTACGCACGGCACCTCGTCCTTCCGGGCGTCGGGGAGGAGGGTCAGGAGCGGATCAAGGCGGCCCGGATCCTCTGTGTCGGTGCCGGCGGCCTCGGATCGCCGCTCTCGCTGTACCTCGCAGCGGCGGGCGTCGGAACGCTCGGCCTCGTCGATTTCGACGCCGTGCACGAGTCGAATCTCCAGCGCCAGATCCTCTACGGCACGAAGGACGTCGGGCGGTCCAAGGTCGAAGCGGCGGCGGAGCGGCTCGCCGACCTGAATCCGAACGTCCGGATCGTGATGCACGCGGCGCGGCTGACGTCCTCGGTCGCGATGGAGATCTTCGCGCTCTACGACGTCGTGGCCGGCGCGACGGACGACTTCGCGTCCCGATACGTCATCAACGCGGCGTGCGTCCGCCTCGGCAAGCCGATGGTCCACGCCGCGATCCACCGCTTCGAAGGGCAGGCATCGGTCTTCGACGCCACGAAGGGGCCGTGCTACCGGTGCGCCTTTCCCGAGCCGCCGCCGCCCGGGCTCGTCCCGACGGGGGCTGAAAGCGGTCTTCTCGGCGTCCTTCCCGGGACGCTCGGAGCGATCCAGGCGACGGAGGCCCTGAAGCTCGTCCTCGGAATCGGTGAACCGCTCGTCGGGCGGCTGCTGCTCGTCGACGCCCTCGCGATGTCCTTCCGGACGGTCCGCCTGTCGAAGAACCCGGCCTGCATCGTCTGCGGCCCCGGCGTTCGGGAGTCCTGACGGCCCGGCGCCTCAGCGTGGCGTGGCCGCGGCGGTGGCGGGCGGCTTGTGTCCGCCCGCGCACGTCTTCGACCAGACGGTCGCCGCGACCAGAAGGGCCATCCCGGCGAGCGTCACGACGACGACCGCCACCGGACGCGCCCGGCGGACGGGCTTGACTGAGAGCGTCTCGAGGAGCTTCCCGGTGCCGCTGGTCTGGCGCCGCTTCTTCTCGACGCGGAAGACGGCCTTGACGTCCCCGAAGCGAAGCGCGTCGCCGGCCTGGAGAACGGCGTCGTGAATCGCCTTCCCCCGGAGATACGTCCCGTTGATGCTGGCGAGGTCCTTGAGGATCCACCCGGAGGCGGTCTCCTCGATCTCCGCGTGCTTGCGGGACACCGAGAGGTTGGCCAGCCGGATCTCGCAGTCGACGTCACGGCCGATGACGGCGCGTCCGACGACCTCGTGCCTCTTTCCCCCGCCGTCCTCGACGATCAGAAACGCCGTCATGGGAGTCGAGACGATATCTTAGTCCCCCGCGGTCCCAGCGTCCCGTCCGGGGGCGTAGACGAAGGCGACGTCGCCTACGTTCGTCCCGGTCGGGCCCGGCGAGAACGCGTCGCCGAGCACGGCGAAGAACGGGCCCGTGTCGTTGTCGCGGAGCGCCTTCCACGGGTCGAGCGCCGCGGCTTCGGCGCGGTCGATCGTCGTGCCGTCGATGAAGGCCCCCGCGGCGTCGGGTTCGTGGTCCACGCCGTCCGTGCCGGCCACGAGCGCCGAGGCGCCGGTGGCGCCGGCCAGAAGAAGGGCCGTCGCGAGGGCCAGCTCGCGATTGCGGCCCCCGTGCCCCGGCCCTTTGACCGTGACGGTCGTCTCGCCGCCGAAGAGCGTGACGAGCGGGCGGCCGCTGCCGCGCCGCCAGAGGTGCCCCGCCGAGGCGCCGGCGACGGCGAGGCGCCGGGCCGCGCTGCGCGCCTCGCCCGAAAGAAGCTCCGGGACGACGCGGGCGTCCGCCCCGAGACGGAGAGCGGAGAGGCGCGCCCCGTCGAGCGCCGTTCGGATGTCGGCGAGGAGGACGCTCCAGCGCGCCCCGACCGGGCGCCCCGAGGGAGGGGCGGGCGGCAGGGCGAGGACGGCGCGGACCGCCGACGGAAGGAGCGGCGCAACCCGGTAGCGGTCGAGGATCGACAAGGCGACGGCGGGCGACGGCGGGATGCCGAGCGTCGGCCCGGAGGCGACGAGATGCCAGCCGTCGTCGCCGAGGTCCGAGAGGACGAGCGTCACGACCTCGGCGGCGCCGCAGGCGGCCGAAAGCCACCCGGCCTTCACGCGGGACAGGGCGCCCCGCACGGCGTTGATTTCGGCGATCGGTGCTCCGGCGGCCATCAGGAGGGAGATCGCCCGCGACTTGTCGGCCAGGGAGAGTCCCTCCGACGGGGCCACCATCAGGCTGGAGCCGCCCCCCGAGAGGAGGACGACGAGGAGGTCATCCGGACGGAGCTTCGCGGCGAGCGAGAGGGCTGCGGCTCCGGCCTCGAGGCTTCCTTCGTCGGGAGTCGGGTGCCCCGCGCGGATGAGACGAGCGCCCGCCGGCAACCCGGCTCCGTGCTCGTACGGCGGCGCCACGACGAGCATCTCGTCGATCCGCGAGCCGAGCGCGTCGTTCGCCGCGCGGGCCATCGGGGCGGCGGCCTTCCCGACCGCGAGAACGGCGAGACGCGCCGGGACGAAGACGAACTCCCGCTGCGTCGGCGACGAAAGGGAGCGGACACGGAGGGCGTCTCCGCGCCGCCCGACGGCCTCGCTGACGAGCCAGCCCGGCTCGACGGCGGCGACGGCGGCGCGATAGAGCTCGGTGAGAAGGTCGCGCGCGTCCAGAGCGGGCGAAGTCTATCGGAAGGGAAGGCGTAAGATCGTACCGGAGAGGTTTTCCATGGGACGTGACATTCTCGGGTCGGTACGCGAGGGGTTGAAGGACGTCGGAGGACGCGGCGGTGAGATGGCGGAGGTCATTGCCGACCGCGTCGAAGAAGCCCTTGAGGGCGCGGAAGCCCGCGGCCGGAAGGTCCGCAAGGAGCTGCAGCGGCGCTGGCGGACGGTGGACCGGGCCGGCCGCGAGAACGCCTTCCTGATGGCGCTCGGGGCTCTCGGCGTCGGCCTCCTCGTCGGCTGGCTGGTCGGACGCGAGCGCCGCTGAGGCGTCGTCCGGGGGCGGCGGCCGGTTGACGCGGCCCGCGGCGGCCGGGAAGATCCCGGGCGTCGCCCGAATGAAGGAGGCCGCTTGGACCTCGCCGCAGGGTTCGCCGGACTGAAGTCCGGCTTCTCGAAGACTTTCTGGGTCGCGAACACGCTCGAGCTCTTCGAGCGCTTCGCGTACTACGCGTCGAAGGCGGTCCTGGCCGTCTACATCGCGGACGGCATCGGCCTCGGTCCCACGACGGCGGGACTCCTGGCGGGCAGCGTCTTCAACACCCTGCTCTATCTCCTGCCGCCGCTGGCCGGGACCGTCGTCGACCGGTTCGGCTTCCGGCGGAGCCTGATGATCTGCTTCGCGATCTTCTCGGCGGGTTACCTCCTCATCGGGCTCGCCGGCCTTCCGGCCAGCGCCCCGCTCGTCGCGGCGTTCGGAGGACCGAAGACCTACACGCTCTTCGCCCTCGTCGTCGCGGCGGTCGGCGGGTCGCTCATCAAGCCCTGCGTCGTCGGAACGGTCGCCCGGACGACGACCGACCAGACCAAGGCCTTCGGGTATTCCATCTACTACACCCTGGTGAACATCGGCGGGGCCGTCGGCCCGATCCTCGCCATCCCGGTCCGCGAGAGCGTCGGGATCGCCTGGGTCCTCGTCATGTCGTCGGCCACCAGTCTCTGCCTCCTCGTGGGGACCTTCCTCTTCTTCCGGGAGCCGCCCCGCCCCGCCGACGCCGCGCCGCCGAAGTCGATGGGAGGCGTTCTCCTCGACATGGTCCGGGTCTTCCGAAACGTACGGTTCCTCGCCTTCCTCGTCATCTTCTCGGGCTTCTGGATGATGTTCTGGCAGGTCTTCTACTCGCTGCCGTTCTACGTCCGCGACGTCCTGAAGTTTCCCCGCTTCGAGCTGATCGAGACCGTCGACGCCTGGACGATCATCCTCGTCACGATCCCCATCACGGCGTTCGCCAAGAAGCTCAAGCCGATTCGCGCCATGACGATCGGGTTCCTTCTCGCGAGCGTCTCCTGGCTCGTGATGGCCGCCGTCCCGACGCTCGCCGTCACGATCGCGGCGATCATGATCTTCGCCCTCGGCGAGGGGCTCCAGTCGCCTCGATACTACGAGTACGTGGCCGGCCTGGCCCCGCCCGAGCAAGTCGGGACGTACATGGGCTTCGCCTTCCTGCCGATCGCCATCGGCACCTTCGTCGCCGGCGCCATCGCCGGGCCGCTCGTGGAGCATTACGTCAACCCCTACAAGACGGGCGGGGCGGGCCATCCGGAGACGATGTGGCTCTGGGTGGCCGGCATCGGCTTCGCCTCGACGGTCCTGATGCTCCTCTACGACCGGTTCCTCGCACCAAGGGCGGCGGAGCGCTGACCTTTCCGGGCGATGCTCGGCGCTCGCGGCTTCGACTGGGAGAGGCTCTTTCGCGAGCCCGGCTTCGGGGGATTTTCCGAGGCGGCCGTCGCCTCCGTCTCGCGCGAGACGGCCGTCCCGCTCGGCGAGGCTCTCGGGCAAACGCCCGCCGCGCCCACGGTCGAGCTGGCGGCGTTCGCCGCCGCGTTCCAGGGCGTCGCGTCCCGGATCGCGGCCCTCGAGAACGTCGAAGCGCTTCCGGCCGAGCTCGTGGAGTTCCTCCGTTTCGAAGCCCTCCGGTCGGCGGCGCGGGGAGCGAAGCTGCTCGAGACCTGCGACGAGGTCTCGTTTTCCCTCGGCCGCGAAGGGATCGACACCGTCGCCCTCAAGGGGGCCGCGCTGCTCCTCGCCGGGACGGCCGAACCGGACCACCGCCCGATGGGAGACCTCGATCTTCTCCTCGCGGATCCCGGAAGGATGGACGACGCGACGCGCGCTCTCGCGCCGCTCGGCTGGACGATGCTCTTTGACACGCGACGCCACCGGGTCTTTGCCCGGGAAGCGGAACAGATCGTGCGTCCCGGGTGCGAGGACCCGGACAATCCGATCCGGCTCGAGCTCCACTATGCCGTCCGGATTCCCGTTCTCGGAAGAACCTACGACCCGACCCCCGCGCTCCTCGCCGCCGCGATGCCCGCCGCGCGAGACGGCGTCCGCTGTCGCGTCGCGGCGGGAAACGCCCTCCGGAGGCACCTCCTCGTCCACGCGGCGGAGGACTTCGCGGCGACGGGACTTCGCGGCGCGCAGGCGGCCGACTTCAGGCTGTTCTCCCGCTGCGAAGGTCCGCTCACGATCGCGCTCTCCGAGGGCGATCGACGGGCGGGGCTCGCGCCTCTCGCCTACGCCGCCCTCGCCGTCGAGCGGCTCTTCCCGGAGAGTTTCCACCCGGCGTTTCTCGAGTCGCTGCGGAGCGCCGTGCCGGCCGCGCTTCTTTCGCGCGCCGGGGCGATCCCGCCGCTCCGCCGGACGCGGCCTCCCGACGGGTGGACGAAGACCGCGCTCTCCCTGGTCGAATCGTCCGGTCCGAAGGCACGCTTTCTTCTTCGAACCGCCTTTCCGCCCCCCGAGGAGGTCCGGGTCAACGTGGCGCCGGGGGCGTCCGGCGTCAAACTCGCCGCCGCGTGGGTCCATCTCTTCCTGAAGCGGGCGGTGCGTCTCGTCGGGAGGCGGCAGCGCGACCCTGATCGCTCCTGCCGGGCCGTCCTTCAGCCGGGGGAGCTTTGGGTCCATGAGCGCTTCGGCCCCGCGACCGTGAACCGGGGCGCCGTCCTCGTCGACTGCGAGTGGGACGGCGGCGTCTTCGAGTCGGGCGTCTTGCTCGGGGGCATCTTCCGCTCGGGCTCGTTCCGCGGAGGAGTCTTCTGGGCGGGCCTGTGGAAGGGAGGGGCGTGGGAGAGCGGACTCTGGCATTCGGGCTTTGGCCCGGACGGCCGCTATCGCCCGAGGGATCTGCCTCCCGGTGTACCGACGACGGACCGTGTTCTCTCGGCCGCGCCGGTGGTCGAGCGCGCGGGAGACCCCCGTCTCACGCTCTTCACGGCGTCCGTCTTTCCGGACCTCGTCCGGCTGTGGCATGCCTGCCTCGTGAAGGCGTTGCCTCCCTCGGAGACGGTCATCGAGGTCTACGACGACTCCGTGGACGGACGGCTCGACGCCAGGGTCCTGCCGGGTGCGACGCTCCTTCGCCGGACACCCGAGCGTCCCGACTTCGAGGTGGCCTACAACGATGCGCTCGCGCGCGCCACGACCCCGCTGCTGGCCTTCGTCGACACCGATGTCTTCTGGGTCTCGCGGGAAATCTGGGGGCGAGTGCTCAGGAAGTTCGAACGGCCGGGCGTCGCGGCCGTCTCGTGCGTATCGCGCGAGGGCATCGGCAGCCCCGGGACCTTTGCCGTCGTGATGAGGGTGGCGGCGTATCGCGACGCGCTACGTTCGGTCCCGGGAGGCTTCCTCCCGTTCGCCGAGCGCGAGGCATCGGGCCCGCCGCCGGGCCGCTGGATCGGCCACGATACCGGGGACCTCGTCGCCCGCGCCGTGCAGGCTTCAGGCTTCGAGGTCGAGTTGCTGCACCTCGAGAAGCAAGGCGACGTCGTGCGCTTTGATGCGATCACCAACACGCGCCTGATCCGCGGCTGGACGGGGGAGGGGCCCTTCCTCGAGCTGGCCGTCCGGAAGCCCTACTTCCGCCGCGGCGCCCTGGGGAACCTCGTCCTCCATTCCCTCCATGATCGTCTCTTCCGGGACGGGCCGCGCTACGTGCCGCCGATTCCGGCGGGGAGGCTCTGGAGTGCGCTGGTCAGCCACCCTCGCACGTTCCTTCGCGCCGTGGGGGAGTGGATTCGCTTCCGTGAGGGGGCCCGGCGAATCGAGCGGTTCCTGGCGGGCCCCTAACGGGACGAGACGACCTCCGCGTAGATTCTCTCGAAGCTCACCGCCGTGTGATCGGCGTCGTGCGCGAGGGCGAAGGCGCGCGCCCTGTCCCCCATCCGCCGCCGCCCCTCGCCATCGCGGAGGAGGGCGAGGATCCCCGCGGCGAGGGCGGCGTCGTCGCCCGACGGCACGGCGAGCGCCGCCTCGGGCGCGAGATCCGCGACGAGGCCGACCGCCGTGCCGACCGTCGGAAGGCCGCAGAGAGCTGCCTCCAGGACGGCGACGCCCTGCGCTTCGTGGAGAGACGACTGGACGAAGAGAGCGGCGTGTCGGAACAGGGGGACGAGCTTGCTCGAAGTGAGCGTGCCGTGAAAAGTGACACGGGTCCCGAGGCCGAGACGGCCGGCTTCGGCCTGGACGGCGCCCTCGAGCGTGTCTTCGCCGGCGACCTCGAGCGTGACTCGCGGCTCGGCGTCGACGACCCGCCGGAGGGCCCTGAGAAGCGTCGACTGGTCCTTGACCCGGTTCAGGCTCGCGACGTGGAGGAGCCGGAAAGCACTGCGTTCTTCCGGTTCACCGGGCGAAAAGAGGGAGGTTTCGGCGCCGAGGGGGACGACCTCGGTCGGGACGCCGAGAGTCGAAAGTCGCGCGGAGAGGTAGCGAGACCCGGCGGTCACGCGGACCGCCCGCGACAGGGCGAATCTCGTCTTGAGCCGTTCCCTCGGGAAGAGCCAGCCGCCGTAGCCGATCTCCGGAAGCGTGGTGACCTCGCCTCCCGCCACGTGGACGACGAGCGGCGTGCGGCTGCGAAGCGTCGCGAGGGCCGCGAGGGCGGCGGGCGACCCCGCCCAGAAGGCATGGACGACGTCGACCGGGCCCGCCTCCGCGAGGAGGCGCGCGAGGCGGGGAGCGGCGCGGAAAAGGCCCGTTCCGGGCAGGCCGTGTCCGGGCAGGCCGAGGTTGTGGACGGTCGCTCCGAGCAGGGGCCAGGTGCCGGGCTCGGCCTCCTGCCTCAGGGCGAAGACCCGGACGTCGTGCCGTCTGGCCAGACGCTCGATCAGGGAGATTAGAGCCGGAATGACGCGCTCGCTTCCCGACCTGTCGACGCCGCCGGGGACGACGAGAGCAATCCGCATGGCGGGATGCTACCGGGCTCTTCGCGACGCCCGCTCCTCGACCAGCGCCCGGTACGCCGCCTCGGCCTGCCGTGAGATGGCGCTCCAGCTGGCGATCTCCTCGAATCGCCGTCGGACGGCCCGGCGCGCGTCGGCCGTGGACCGCGAGGCCCCGAGCCGCAGGGCGGCAGCGCAGGATTCCGCGTCCCCTGCCGGGAAGAGCTCTCCCGCGGCGCCGGCATTCGTCAGGAGGCGGTGCGGCGGGATGTCGCTCGCCACCGGGAAGGCCCCGCATGCCATCGCTTCGATGAGGGCGTAATTCGATCCTTCGTCGGGACTCGAGGTCAGGAAGAGATCGGCCGCCGAGTACCAGGCCGGAAGCCCTTCGTGAGGAAGACGCCCCACGAGCCGGATTCGTTCCGTGAGACGCGGCGAGGAGGCGCGAAACGCCTCGACCTCGGCCAGACGCGGAGCCTCGGCATAAGCCATCGTCAGCGTCGCGCCGGGGAGGCTCTCGAGAGCACCCGCGAATCCGCGGAGCGCCGTGACCGGGTCCTTCCTCGCGTGAAGGCGTCCGACCCAGAGAATGGCGGGATCTCCGTCGAGGCCGGTCGCCGCGCGGGCGGCGTCCCGTGCGAGGGGCGCGAAGTCGCACGACCCTTCCACCACCTCGAACACCGGCCTCGCCGCAAGAACGCCTTTCTCCCGCCACGGCCGGCCGATCGCCTCGGCTGTGAAGAGGAACCCGTCGGCGAACGGATGGACGAGGCGCTGGAGACGGCCCCGCCAGCCTTCCTCCGGGCTCCCGCCGTGGTGTTGGACGGCGAAGACGGGGCGCCGCGCCGTCAGCGCCAAAGACGCGGCGAGCTGGACGGGAAAGAGAAACCCGTTCCAGTGGACGACGTCCGGCCGATACGCGCGGAGAAGAGCGAGGAGTTCCGCCGGACGCGTCCGGGGCGTGGCGAGGTGCGCCTCCGGGTCGTCGGCGCGGAGATGGTACGAGACGCCGTCCCGGACGAGGTCCTCGTCGCGATGGAAGCGCTGAAAGGCCGTCGCGGAGACTCCCGGGCGCGCCGTGAGCGACTCGCAAAACCGTGTCGCGGTCGGAAGACGATCGAGCAGGCTCGCGCCGTCCGGTGCGTCGGAGAAGGCGAGGTTCACGTACGCGACGCGGAGACGGTTCAAGGTCCCTGTCACCGTAGACGATTCCCGGCGTGACTTCCAGCGCGCCGCGCGGGCCAGCAGCGTCCGTATACTGGCTCGCTCGATGAAGACGGTCCTGGCGCCGGACGCGGCGTACCGCCTCTGGGCCCCGACCTACGAGGAGGCCGGAGCGCTAGCGGCGCTGGACGAGCTGGCGCGGACCCGCCTCGACCCCGAGCCCGCGCCGCCGCTCCTCGACGCGGCGTGCGGAACCGGCCGCCGCCTGAAGACGGCGGCGGGAGGGTGGCGCCGCGAAGCCGCCGGGATCGACGCCGTCCTCGAGATGCTCCGCGCGGGTGGGCCCGGGGGACCGGTCGCCGTCGCGGATCTTCGAAGGCTTCCCTTCGGGAGCGATTCGTTCCGGACGGCCTGGTGCCGACTCGCCGTCGGCCACCTCGGCGATCTCGCCGGCAGCTACCGCGAGCTCTCGCGCGTCCTGTCGCCCGGAGGGCATCTGCTCGTCACCGACTTTCACCCGGAAGCGGCCCGGCGGGGAATGGCCCGGACCTTCCGGAGCGGGGGAGCGGTCTGGGAAGTTGAGCATCACATCCACGAGATCGCGGCTCATCGGCGGAAAGCCGCCGCCTCGGGTCTCGAGATCGAGGACGTTCTCGAACTGGCCGTGGGAGAGGACGTGCGCCCCTTTTTCGACACGACGAAAGCGGTCGGGCTGTACGAGCGGGTGAAGGGCTTGCCGGTGCTTCTGGCCCTCCGGATGCGCCGTGACTGAGGCGACCCTCCCGACCGGGACGCGGCCGGCTCCTCCGGTCGCGGTGGTCCTGGCGGGGATCCGGGTCGTCACGCCGAGCGGCGTCTACCCGGGCCCGCTGAGGATTTCCGGGGGGATCGTGGACGGCGGGGCGCCGCGGCCCGGCGACCGCGTCGTCCGCCTCGAAGGACACCTCGTCCTCCCCGGGCTCCTGAACGCGCACGACCACCTGCCGCTCAACGCCTTTCCGGAGGTGCCGGACCTGGGGACGTTCGGGAACGCCGCCGACTGGATCGACGCCCTTCGACCGGTCCTCGACTCGATCCCGTTCCGCGCGGCGCGGGCGATCGACCCGGAGGTCCGCGCGCGTCACGGGGCGCTGAAGAACCTCCTGGCGGGCGTGACGACCGTCGCCCACCACGATCCGTGGCTCGACCCGATGGGGGGTGCGGACTTTCCGGTCCGCGTTCTCTCGCCCTATGGCTGGTGTCACTCGCCGCGCCTCGCCGGACGGTACGGTCCCGGCCTCGAGGAGAGTCACGCGATGACGCCGGCGGGCGCCCGATGGTTCATTCACCTCGCCGAAGGGACGGACGGGGAGGCCCGGGGCGAGGTGACGCTTCTCGACCGCCGGGGGCTCCTGGGTCTGGAGACGGTCGCCGTCCACGGCGTCGGATTCAGCGAGAAGGACGTCGCACGGTTCCTCGCGGCCGGCTCTTCTCTCGTCTGGTGCCCGTCCAGCAACCTGAAGATCCTCGGGAAGACGCTCGACCCCGGCCCCGTCGCGCGGGCGGGCCGCCTCGCCCTCGGGACCGACTCCCGGCTGAGCGGCTCGAGGGACCTGCTCGACGAGCTTCGCGCCGCGCGCGACGCGTCCCAGCTGCCGGCCGCCGCCCTTCTCGGGCTCGTCACGACGAATGCGGGGGAGGTCCTCGGCCTTCGGGGCGCCGGAGCGCTCGAACCCGGCTCGCCGGCCGACCTCGTCGTTCTGCGGGACCCGGGCGGCGACCCCTGCGAGGCGATTCTCGGAACGCGGCGCGCGGACCTCCGGGCGGTCGTCACCGGCGGCGTTCCGCGGGTTGCCGATACCGATCTTCTGACGTGGCTCTCGGCCGCGGGAGCCGCGCCGCGCCCGGCCCGGCTGGACGGAGCCGCCAAGCTCGTCGACGGGAGGATCTTCGCCGGTGAGGCGGCGGCACTGGAACCGGGGCTGACGCTGTCGTGAGGCGAGGGCCCGCCGCTCAGGAGAGGGCCGGTTCGGGAAAGAGAAGCTGGCCGAGGGCTTTCTCGAGCGGGAGGGCGAAGACGTTCCGTTCGCATCGCCACCGCGCCACGCGCTGGAGGGGGCGCTTCCACGCCGTCGGCTCCGCGTAGCCGAGGCGCTGGTAGTACTTGTACCGCTCCACCAGGCGGTTCCGCTCGGGCGTCACCCAGGGGCTGTCGGCGTCGTAGAAGTCGAACCGGGCCCACTCGTCCAGCGTCTGCGGCGGACGGTAGCCGGCCCGCACGGCCTCCTCGGTCAGGGGCGTCCCGGGATACGGCTTGAAGTAGAAGATCGGCGTCTCGAAGAGGGGACTCATCGCCCGGAGCCGCCGGGCCGCGTCGAGGCTCATCCGGATGCTCTCGTCGCTCTCGCCGGGAAAGCAGACGATGAACGGAAACTGGACCCTCACGCCGTGGCGAAGACACTTCTCGGCGGAGAGGAAGACCTGCTCGAGGCGGATGTCCTTCCGGATCCGGTCCAGCATCTCCTGCGAGCCGCTCTCCACGCCGAGGAGGACGCGGCGGAGGCCCGAGCGCCGGACCTTGGACATCACCTCGTCCGTGAGGCGAACGCCCTGGTCCGCGCGCAACGTGGCCGCCCAGGAGATCGGAAGCTCCCGGCGGAGGATCTCCTCGGCGATCGCGTCGACGCGCGAAAGGGAGGTGAAGAAAGTCTCGTCCTGGAAGTTGACGTCGTCGAATCGATGGGTTCGGTGGAGCCGTTCCAGCTCCTCGCCGAGGCGGCCGGGAGCAAGGCCGGTCCACTGGCGCCCGTAGACGTACGGGTCGGCACAGAAGGCGCAGCGGAAGCGGCACCCCTGCGAGGCGATGTAGTCGATCTGCCGCTTGCCCTTCTTCTCGAAGTACCGTTCGACGGGGAGGAGGCCGTAGTCGTGCGGGGCGAAGCCTTGGACCGCCGCGAACGTCCGTGCCGGGTTCCGAACCGCCGTTCCGTCCGTGTCGCGGCAGGCGCACCCGGCGCAGCCGACGAGCGAAGTCCCGGCCGCGAGCCGCTCCAGGATCTCGACGAACGTCTCCTCGCCCTGTCCCTGGACGGTCGCGTCGACGGAGGGCTCCTCGAGGCATTCCGTCCCGAAGAGCGAAGGGTGCCAGCCGCCCCAGACGACGGGGAGATCCGGGAATCGCGCCTTCGCCGCCCGTGAGACGGCCAGCGCGTCGCGGATCGGCGCCCCCGTCAGGACCGAGACGCCGAGAGCGAGTGCGCCGGGGAGCTGCGCGAGAAGCGCGGCGACCGGGTCGTCCTCGAGCCGCCCGTCGACGATCACGACCTCGTACCGGTCCTTCGGCAGGTGCGAGCCGACGGCAAGCGGCCCGAGCGGCATCGTCCAGAAGACGGCGCGGGGGTTGTAGAGGACGACCTTCCGCCGCGCGCTCATCGCGGGGCCTCCGTTCCGGCGGGGACGGCTTCCCTCAGGTTCAGCCGGCAGATGCAGCGAACGCAGACCGGATTTGTGGCGACATCGAGCGCCTCGCGGAAGGTGCGGGCGGCCGGAGCGTTCACGAGCGTCCCGAGAGACTCTCCTTCCCCGAGCGTTCCGTACGACCGGTGGAAGAAGCAGGGCCTCACGGAGCCGTCGACCCCGACGACCGCGGAGACCCAGGGCGCATTGCATCGCGACGGGGGAGGCGGTGCCGCACCGGCGATCGTCGCGAAGTGCCCGAGGATCCGCTCCCGGAGCTTCGCCGGGCTCTCTTCGATGAAGCCGGACTCGAAGTCGGCGGCATGCCGTCCGGCGAGGTCCTCGAGGACGCGCTCGAGCTCGGGAAGCTCCTCGGGAGACAGGGCGAGAGCGGACGCGGGCGTCTCGCCTCGCCCGCCGGGGCGGTTGAAAGCCTCGCTCGAGACGTCGACGGCGAGAAAGCTGATGTGCCGAAACGCCAGGATCTTCGCCGCGTCTACCGTGGCCGGAAGGTGCCGGAAGTTCCCCTTCTGGACCGTGCAGCGCCCGCCGACGGGAAGCGAAGGCCGCGCGGCCGAGAGCGCGGTCACGCCGGCCGCGATCCGGTCGAAGGCGCCGGGGGTGCCTCGCAGCGCGTCGTGCACTTCGCGCGGCCCGTCGAGGCTGACGATCACCTCGTCGACCAGGGGCGCGAGGAGATGCGCCTTCCGGGGCAGGAGGGTTCCCGAGGTCAGGACCGTGACCGCGACGCCCGCTTCCTTCAGGACCCGGCAGAGCCCGCCGAGATCCGGGTGCATCAGGGGCTCGCCCCCGGTCAGAACGACGTTCGATACGCCGAGGCGCCGCCACTCCGGAAGCCATCCGGCGACGTCGGCAACCCGGATTTCCCGCGAATCCTTCACTTTCCAGATGTCACACATGACGCAGCGGCAGTTGCACCGGCTCTGGACCTCGAGGAGGAGGACCGGCAGCCGCGTCACCGGCTCCCGCTTCGGGAGGAGCGGCCCGGTGCCCGGCCGGCGGGCGGCGGTCCGGAGCGGCGCGGCGCTCATGCCGCCCTCTCGAAGCGGAGAAGGACGTGATCGGCGAGATGCGGAAGGGGCCAGGCTCCCTCCAGCCGGCGCTCGGCGCGGTCGAGGGCGTCGAGGAGCCCGGGGTGACGGTCCGCCCACCGTCCCGCGTACGTGGGCGGAAGGAGTGCGCCGATCGCGCGCGCCTCGCGAAAATTGAAGCCGGGAGCGAAGGAGCGTCGAACGAGGCCGAGGCCCGGATAGACGACGGTCAGGCCGCGCCAGGCGACGCCGCGCCGCGAATACCGGCGAAAGGCCTTTCGCGCCTCGCCGTGGAGGAAGGACCATGCCCACTCCCAGGGCACCGCCCGTCCCATGAGGACGAGGACGAGAGGCGCGCCCGGGCGGAGTATCGAGGCGAGAGCGCGCGCCGGAGCGCTGAGGTCCGCCACGCAGTTCAGGGCGCCGAAATTCGAATACGCGCCGTCGAACGGGCCGTCCCGGAGGCCACCGAGCGCCTCGATCGGGCGCGTCTCGACGCGGACGCGGCCAGCCAGCCCCTCTCGGGCGACCTTGGCGAGAGCCGCGTCGGCCATGGGGGGAGAGGCGTCGAGCGCGTGCACCGAGACGCCGCGCGCCGCGAGATGGACCGCGTCCTCGCCCGTTCCGCAGCCGAGGTCGAGGACACGGGAGCCTCCAGGGAACGCGGCGTCGAGGTGCCGCCAGACGGCGCGCCGGAGGCGCTGGCCGAGCGGCGTCGCGGTGAACTCGGCGTCGTAGTTCGCGGCGAGGGCGTCGAAGGGGGAAGCGGCCGCGGTCATGCCTCGACCTCGCCCGCGGCCGCGAGGAGACCGTCCCGCGCCGTCCGGGCCTCGGCCCGCTTCGCGGCCGCGGCCGCCGGATCGGAGGCGTCGAGACGGTGCGCCTCGACCTCGCTCCTGAGCCACCGGTCGGCCTGACGGTAGTAGGCGCGGCTGTGCCGCCCGGCGATCCGGTGGTCGCGGTCCGTCGCGTCCTCCCAGGCCTTATCGAGAACGACGCGTCCGGCCACCTTCCCGAAGTAGCCGGTGTTCCGGATGGGATAGGAGACCGTCGTGAAGAAGACGTCGGGCCCCGCCTGCTTGACGTGCTCGATCGTCGCCTCGATGTCCTCCACCGTCTCGCCGTCGTACCCCCACATCAGGAACATCCCGACCCCGATGCCGTGTCGCTGCGCGGCCCGGGTGGCCCACCGCACCTGCTCCACGGTCACTCCCCGTTGCATGGCGTCGAGGATCCGCTGGCTGCCGCTCTCGGAGCCGATCCAGATCCGCGAGCACCCCATCGCCGCGAGGGTCTCGAGAACCTCTTCCTTCATCATCCGGTCGGCCCGCGAGATCGTCTCGAACGGGATCCGGAGTCCGCGGGACTTCAGCTCCCGCGCGTAGGCGAAGAGCCAGCCGTGCTGCAGCGTGAAGACGTCGTCGGCGTACCAGAGCTGGTCGGGGCGGTACCGGTCGCGGATCCGCTCGACCTCGGCGGCCACGTTCGCCGGCGAGCGGCGGCGGTGCGTGAACCCGAAGACGGCGTGCGAGCACCAGTCGCACTTGTACGGACAGCCCCGGGCGGTGATCAGGTTGACGCTTCCCGCGCCGTGGTGCCTCCTCCAGACGTCGACGTACGCCGCGGTGTCGATCGCCTCGCGGTCCGGATCGGGGAGGAGGTCGAGGTCGGGGATCTGCGCCCGCTCGCCGTTCGTCACGACGCGCCCGTCCCCGTCGCGAAAGACGGTCCCCGCGACGCCGTGAAGGCGGTGCGGCCCGCGGGCGGCGAGGGCGGGCAGGAGGTCCGCCATCGTCTCCTCCCCCTCGCCGAGGACGACGACGTCCGCGCCCCGTTCCAGGTACTCCGCGGGATAGTTCGCGCTCTCCGGGCCGCCGAGGACGACCGTGAAGCCGAGCGACTTCGCCCGGGCCGCGATCTCGACGACCGGCCGCCGCGTCATGAGGTTCGTGTAGAGGCCGAGGACCTTCGTCCCCGGCCACGCCTCCAATGCGGCGTCAAGCTCGTCCCTCGTCCGGAAGGTCGTGTCGAAGACCTCGACGGCGACGCCGCGGCTCTTCAGGAAGGCCGACACGTAGAGAAGACCGAGAGGCGGATACGGCTTCATGATCTGCCGCTCCTTCTCGTCCTCGGCGAGGAAGTAGCCGTGCGAGAGGAGAAGGTCGCTCACGCGTCCTCGCGGAACGCGGGCCGGAGGTGCCCGTATTCCTGCGAGTTGGCCGGCGTGAGGCCTCCGGACGCCGCGGCGAAGGCCGCCACCCGGGCCCTCAGCTCGGGCTTGAGCCACGGCACACGCGGGTCCTCGTGCGTCATCCACCCCATCCACTCGGGCTCGATCCACTCTTCGAGCGAACCGGGCGTACCGTCGATCGGATCGACGTTCCCGTACGTCCCGCGCCTCTGCGGCGTCGGCGTGTAGTAATAGGTGATCAGCTTCATCGTCGGGTTCACAGCCTTGAGACGCCGGATGAAGGCGAGTGTCTTTTCGGCCTCGGCCTCGGGGTCGTCGGGATCGCCGAACATGAAGGAGAACTCCGGAACGATGCCGTGCTCCCGGGCCCTCGCCGCAAACGCAAGGGTCTGCTCCGTCGTCAGGTTCTTCGACATCCTCGCGAGGGTCGCGTCCGATCCCGACTCGGCGCCGAGGTAGACCATGGTGCAGCCGGAGCGGCGGATCTTCTCCCATGTCCGGTCGGAGAAGCGGAGCATGACGTCGATCCGGGCCTCGCACCACCAGCGAAGCTCCAGCGGAGTCATCCGTTCGGCGATCTCGCCGGCGTGCGCCTCGGACTGGAAGAAGTTGTTGTCGTAGAAGTGGAGACCGTCCATCCCGTGCCCCCGGACGAGGCCGGAGAGGTTCTCGACGGTCCGGGCGGGGTTCTCGAATTTCTCCCGGCTTCCGTAGACGGAGATCACGCCGCAGAAGTTGCACGTGTAAGGGCAGCCGATCGAGGCCTGGTAGACGCCGCTCCGCCGGCCGAGAAAGGTCGGTTCGAGATAGTCATCCACGTCGATTCGCCCGTACGGAGGCGGCGGCAGCTCGTCGGGACCGACCCACGGCCGTTCGGCGTTCAGCCGGACGGACCCGGCCTCCTTCCAGCCGAGACCGGCGACCGACGAGGGTTCGCGACGGCCTTCGAGAACTTCGAGAAGCTCGAGGAACGTCCGCTCACCCTGGCCGCGCACGATCCAGTCGACGTACGGTGCGGCCAGGACCGTCCCCGGATAGAGGGAAGGAAAGTACCCGCCCCAGACGACGGGAACCCGTGGAAACCTCTTCTTCAGCCTCTTCGTCAGCGGGACGGCGGCGGCGAGCTGCGGGCCGGGCATGACCGTGAACGCCAGCAGGCGAACGCGGTCGCCTGCCGCTTCGGCCGCTTCGGCCCGCTGGACGACGGCGTTGAAGACGTCCGGGTCCGGCCGGTTTCCGTCCACGATGTCCCACGTTTCACCCTCGGGAAGCGCGGCCCCGAGCGCCATGACGGAGAGAGGGAACCGCCGATGGAGGGGCCTCGTCGCCCGGGGGTTGATCAGGAGGATCATGGCGCGGGCGCTATGACGCGTCCCGGGCGCCGGCCGCCGCGGCGCGCGGAAGACCGGCGGAGGGGAGGATCTTCCGCTCGGAGCGGAAGTCCGCCTCGCGCCAGGCGAGGTCCTTCCAGGCGTCGTCGATCGCCGCCGGCTCCATGGGCCCTTCCCGTCCCGTGAGGACGAGCGCCTCGGCGTGCAGGAGGTCGCGCACGGTCCGGTAGAACGGGCTCGTGTAGGTCCCCTCGAAAAGCATCGCCAGCTCGTCCGTGTCGCTCCAGTTCTTCTGGTTCCGCATCTGATCCCGGACGCGGTCGTAGAACACGGTGCCCGGGAGAGGGTAAGAGACGGAGACGCCGATGTCGTGCGGCCGCTCCTCGCGGAGGAGCTGGCGCGTCGAGAGAATCTCCCCCCACGTCTCGCCCGTGTAGCCGAGCTGGAGGAACCACGACGGGAGGATCCCGTGGCGTTTGAGGAGCCGGGTGGCCGACCGGGTCTGCTCCACGCGCGCCCCCTTGTCCATCGCGTCGAGGACCTTCTGCGAGCCCGACTCGACCCCCATCCAGACCTCCTCGCACCCGGCGTGGGAGAGGGCGGCGACGGCCGAGGGGGTCATCAGGTCGATGCGCGACTGCATCGTGAAGGGGATCCGGGCGTCCCGGCGGTCCACCTCCTCGGCGAACGACTCGATCCAGCGCGGCGTCAGGCCGAAGATGTCGTCGGCGAACCAGAGGTGGTCGGGGCGGACACGGGTCTTGAGCGCGGCCATCTCGTCGGCGACGGCCTGAGGGCTCCGCTGCGCGTACCGCGTGCCGTAGAGGGGCTTCGCGCACCAGTTGCAGCGGTAGGGGCAGCCGCGGGTCGTCACGGCGTTCCATGAGAAGCGCCCGTGCGCCCGCAGCCACGTGGCCCGGTAGCGCGCGGCGTCGACGAGGTCCCACGCGGGAAGGGGGAGGGCGTCGAGGTCCTCGAGGAACGGGCGGGGCGGTGTCCGGTGGACGAGGCCCCCCTCCGCGGGCAGGGCGAGCCCTGCGATCCCGGTGAGGCACGGCACGGGAGCGGCCCACGCGGCGACGAGCTCGGGGGCCGTCCGCTCGGTCTCGCCGAGCATCACGGCGTCGGCTCCGGCCGCGAGGTAGAGCTCCGGGCGGTCGGCCGCGTCGGGGCTGTTCACGGCCACCGGAAGGCCCCGCTCCTTCGCCGCGCGAATCATCGCGAGGGTTCCCTCCCGCATCCGGGTCGTGCACATCTTCGTCAGGAAGTTGAAACCGTCCTCGATGAGGAGAACGGCGGCGAAGCGCTCGCCCGCGAGGCGCGGCACGAACTCCTCCTCGCCGGGGGAGAGCATGGCGTCGAAGAGGGCCACCTCGTACCCGCGAGACCGGAGGACCGCCGCGGTCAGAAGCGTGGCGAGAGGCGGGTAGGGACGCATCTTTCTCGTCTGCTTCGCGTCGTGCGCCAGGAAGAAGGAATGGGCGAGGAGGAGGCGCCGGCCGGCCATAATGAGACTATATCTCACTTGATCGCGCGATGGTTTCGAGACGGCGGAGGGCTCCGGCGAGGTCCCGGGCGCCGTCCAGCCGGAATCCGCCCCGGGCCCCCCAGGCGCGGGCGAGGACGTCCGGGTCCGCCCCGTCCCGCTCCTGCGGGATCTCCCCGTCCCGGAACGCCGCGGCGAACGCCTCGGCCGGGAGCGACACGAGCGCTGCCGGCGTCCGATCGCGATCTCCGAGAAGAACCGCGGCGGCGAGCCGGGCGTGGCGGGCTACGGGCGACGTCCCGGTCCAGAGGTCGACCCGCCGCTTCGCCTCGCCGCCTGTAAACGCGGGCTCCGTCCGGTCGAAGAGGCCGAGAAGCTCCGCGCCGTCGGGAAGGAGCGTCAGGTCACGGACGCCGGCGGCCAGTTCCTCCGGGTCCTCGCGGGCCACGAGGAGGCTCTCGTCGGCCAGGACGGAAAGGCCCTCGCCGGCGAGCGCCGCCGCGAGGGTCGACTTTCCGGCTCCCGGACCGCCGCGGATCACGATTGTGCCTCGTGGCCCGACGATGGCGGCCGCGTGAAGGATCTGCCACTTCCGGCGGGAGAGGAGCGCCGTCGCCGGCGCCTCGAAAAGGTAACGCGCCGCAAGGGCCGGATCCCGCGAGAGGAGAGCGCGGGACACACGCGCCTCGACACGCGCCGCCGTCACATCGATCCGCGCGCGGAGGAGATCGCCAAGGGCCAGCTCCCAGCCGTCACGTCTCCTCTTCCAGACGAGTCCGCGCTCCGGGAGCTGGCCTGCCTCCGGGCCCTCGAGAACGGCAACGTCGAACCGGATCGCGTCCGGATCGGCCTCCCGAGCGGGCTCCCAGAGCGTCTCGGCGAGGACAAACGGCAACGGGTCGTCCGAAGTGAGGACGAGTCGGTCGCGGGGCGGAGCGAAGACTCTGACGGGCAATCAGGGAAACTCGCGCAACCTTTTCCGGGGTATCGGCGTCCATACTCTCACGGAGAGGATTGCCTGTGAGAGCCGCACGCCACGTCCTGCTTCCCGTCCTCGTTTCGGCCGTTCTCCTCCCGGTCGCGGCGCCGGCGGCCGCCGGCGAGATCCGGGGCCGGCTCCTCGTCGGCGAGAAGCCGGCGTCGGGCGTCTCGGTGACGGCTCTTCACTACGAGCCGCCTCTCGAGGCGGCCCGGCGACAGGCTCGGGGCGGCGGGGAGCCGAAAGCGGTCGTCGGCGCGACCACCGGGGCGGACGGCCGGTTCGCGCTGGCCGTTCCTTCGGAGCCGCCCGGGGGATTCGTCGTCCGCCTGTCCGGCGCCGATGTCCGGGCGGCCGAGGTCGAAGGCGTGTTCGACGCCTCCGAGGTCGTCGATCTCGGCGATCACGTTCTCGCGATCGGAGAGGCGCTCGCCGGAACCGTTCTCGACCGGACGGGCCGGCCGGTGGCGGGAGCGGAGGTGACGCTGCTCGCCGCGACGCCGGGCGGCGGGGATCTGGTCGCGGTGCCGGTCCGGACGACGACGGGAGCGGACGGCACCTTCCGGCTGGACGGTGCGGCGGGAGACCGGGGGACGAACGCCCTCCGGGTCGAGATGAAGGGATTCGCGCCCTTTGCGGAGACCCTCGCGAAGGCGGGCGCCCTGTCGACGCCGGTCGTCCTCGCCCCGGGCGTCACCCTTTCCGGAACCGTCAGGCCGCTTCCCGGAAGAACCGCCGCGGGAGCCCTCGTCCGCTTCGAAGGGCGAGCGGAGACGCGCTGGGTCGAGACCGGTCCGGACGGGACCTTCACGATTCCGGATGCGCCGCCGGGCAGAGGCCGTCTCGTCGCCGACGCCGGAGAAGCGGGATTCGGCGAAGCGACGGGCCTCGTTCTACCGCTCGCGGAGGGGAAGGGCGCCACCGTCGCCCTCATGCGGCCCGCCTCGCTCGAGGGGCGCGTCGTGGACGCGAAGACGCTCCGGGCCGTCGCGCGTGCGAAGGTGAGCGTCAGCCGGGGCGCCCTCCGGCGGACGGTCCGCTCCGGACCGGATGGCCGGTACGTCCTCGCCCCGGTTCCTCCGGGGACGTGGAGCTTCCAGGCCGACGAGCCGCGATTCGTTCTCTTGCGGAAGAACGTCACGATCGCCCCGGGCGAGACGATGAAGCTGGACGCCCCGCTCGTCCCCGGCGCCACGCTCGCCGGACGCGTGACGGACGAGAACGGTCAGCCGGTCGCCGGAGCGCAGGGAACGTTCGCCCCGGCCACCATGACCGGAATTGCGGCGCTGCTCCGCCAGGCCCGGGCCGGGGGAGGGGCGACCGCTTTCCGGACGGCCGCCGACGGGACCTTCCGGGCGTCGCGTCTCGCCCCGGGCGAGAACCAGCGGCTCACCGTCGGCCACCCCGACTACGCCGCGACGACGGTGGGCGGAATCAACCTTCTCTCCGGCCAGTCGTCGGCCAACCTGGCCATCGTTCTGCGGCGCGGGACCGTCGTCGCCGGCGTCGTCCGGGACAAGGACGGCGCGCCCGTGGAGGGAGCCGAGGCCGAAGTCCAGCTGGGGATGAGCTTCCGCGGAGGGCGCGGCGGTGCTGCGGCCCAGATCAACGTCCTGCCGGGCCCCGGCGGCGTGCGCGGGCGCCCGCCCGTGAGGACCGGCGCGGACGGCCGGTTCGAGCTCCGCGGCCTCTCTCCGGGGGACTACACGCTCTGGATCAGGAAGAGCGGATTCGCCACCGAGCGGATCGATCCCGTGAAGGTGCCGGAGAACGGCTCGCCCGAGGCGATCACGGTCACGCTGGGGCCGGGCGCGGCGATCGCGGGAATCGTCCGCCAGAAGAGCGGCACCCCCGCCGAAGGGTGGTCCGTTCTCGCGAGCGAGGCCGGCACGTCGGCGATCGGGCCGCGGGCCCGTGCCAACCTAAACCCGACGGGCGCGGACGGCCTCTTCGTTCTCGAAGGGCTCAAGCCCGGGCAGGCGTACGACCTCCAGCTCGTCGGCGGGCCGGGGATCGGCCCGTCGCGAAAAGGCGTCGTCCCGCCCGCCGACGGCGTCGAGATCGTCGTCGCGGGAGGCGGGCGGATCGCGGGGCGCGCCGTGGACGCACAGTCGGGACGCCCGATCCCGGAATACGCCGTCTCCTACGAGCCGGAGCGGACGGGCGGCGGCGGCGTCTTCCGGATCGTGAACCGGATGGCGGGGCAGCGCCTGACCGGGATGGGAGAGAAGACCGAGGTCCGGTCGGACGACGGGACGTTTCTCCTCGAGGACGTCCCGCCCGGGACGTGGTCCGTCGTCGTCGAAGCGAAGGGATACCAGCCTGCGCGCGCCGGAAACGTCGTCGTCGAGGAAGGGAAGACCGTGGGAGACGTCGAGGTGAAGGCCTCCCTCGGAAGCTTTCTCAAGGGGCGCGCTCTCGACTCGGTCTCGGGCCGTCCGGTTCCCGGCGCCACCGTGACGCACGGCACGGGGGGCGCCGGTGGCGGTCCTCTCGCCCTTCTGGCCGGTGCGGCGAGCGACGAAGAGACCACGACCGACGCGGACGGGGCGTTCAACCTCGACGGCCTCGTCCCCGGAAAGGTCACGCTGACCGTGAAGCATCCGGATTACGCCGACGCGACCCAGACGATCGACGTGAGGGAAGGAACGGCGGCCGTCGACATCAAGCTGGCGCCGGGAAGCGCTCTCGGCGGTCTCGTCCTCTCCGACGGGCAGCAGCCGCTCCCGGGCGCCAGCGTCGCCCTTCAGTCGGCGGGCGACGCCGGCTTCGGCCGCGGCCTGCTCGCCGGGGGGCAGACCGTCGTGACCGACGCCTCGGGGCGCTTCCGCTTCGACCACCTCCCGTCGGGGCGATACGGCCTCGTCGCGTCGATCCAGAACCGGTCCAGCGCGACCCAGACGATCGTCCTTCAGGACGGCCAGGCTCGCGACGACGCCGTCCTTAAGATCGCGGCCGGCGCGACGCTGCAGGGGGTCGTGAGCGGAATCCCCGATTCCTGGAAGAACGGGATGACGATCACGGCGAGCGGCGCCGAGTCGTTCAGCGGATCGACGCGGACCGGCGCGGACGGGAGCTTCCAGTTCGCCGGCGTACCGGCCGGGACCGTGACGCTTCGCGCGACGGCGGGGGACTTCGCCGGCTCGTCCCGCAGCGTCCTCAAGCAGGTCGAGATGCCCGACGGCCAGCCGGTCGTCCAGACCGAGATCGTCTTCGATCCGGGCTACGTTCTGTCGGGACGGGTCACGCGGTCCGGCGAGCCGCTCCCGAACGTCACGGTCATCGCGAGCCTGATCGGCGGCGGCGGACGGCAGGCCTCCTCGAGAACGGACGACGGCGGCTCGTACCGGATGGAGGGGCTCGCCGAGGGAACGTACAACGTCATGGCGGCGGCGAACGTCCTCGGCGGGTCGATGCACAGTCAGCAGGTGGTCCTGAACGGGGACCAGAGCGTCGACATCGCCTTCCCGTCCGGGAAGATCGGCGGGACGGTCGTGGACTCGCAGGCCTCGAAGCCTCTTTCGGAGGCCGTCGTCCAGATTACGCCGGCCGACCCGAACGCGGCTCCCGCCGGAGGGCGGACGACCCGTTCGGCCACGACCGACAGCAACGGAGCCTTCGTGATCACGGACCTCGATCCCGTCAGCTACACCCTGAACATCCAGAAGCCCGACTACGTCTTCCACAGGCTCAGCATCACGGCTGCCGAGCAGGGGACCGACGGACTCACCTTCCAGATGAGCCGCGGCCAGGGGATCGGAGTCGTCGGGCGGGATGGCGTCTACGGCGTCCCGCTCCACGGCCTGATGGCCCGCGTCCTCGACGGCGCCGGCGCTCCCGCGTTCACGGGCGCGATCCCTCTCGATGGAAACGGGGTCGGCGAGATCCCGTCGCTCCCGCCGGGGAGCTACACGCTGATGGCGAGCGCGAGCGGCTACGCCGTCACGACGATCCCGAACGTCTCCGTTCCCTCAGCTCCCGTCACGGTCTCGCTGACACCGGGCGGGAGCGCGGAGATCCGTTCCGGACCGAAGACGCTCGCGACCGGGACCGCCCGGATGCAGATCCTGACGGCCGCGGGAACGCCGTACCCGTTCAATCTCTTCAGCGCGGACGGGACCTTCGCCGTCTCGACCCCGGTCCGGCGGATCGACAACCTCGCGCCCGGCAGCTACGTCCTCGCCGTGACGGGAGGCGCCCCGAAGGGCTTCGCCGTCCGGGAAGGGGGCGTCACGCCCGTCGAGCTGCCCTAGGCCGGGCTACTCGCGGACCCAGACGTTCGAGGCCGGATTCCAGCGGAACGCGGCGACGGCTCCGGACGGGCAGCAGTTCGCGTCGCCGTCCTGGTAGACGGGGAAGCGCCGCCGGAGGACGCCGCCCGCGGCCGTGTACGTGTCGTGTCCCCGGTATCCGGTCTGCTGGTCGGGCATCAGGTCGGCGACGATCCCGCCGTGGAACCGCTCTCTCTTCCACTCCCAGATGTCGAGTCGCCCGTACGCACCGCTCCCGGACGACGAGATGAAGACGACCAGGTCGCGATTTCCGTCGCCGGTGACGTCCTCGAAGAAGACGTTCGTGATCGTCCCGTCGCGCTTGAGCTTCACGACCTGGGGCCTCATCCCTTTCCCGGTGATCGTGACCGTGTAGCTCCCGATGGCGCACGGTTCTTTCGGCGGCACCGTCACGTGGACGGTGACGCCGTCACCCGCCAGCATCGAGTCGTACGCGCAGCCCGCGCCGGCGAGAGCCCGGGAGGCGAGGGACAAGACGACGGCGGCGACGGTGCGTCGCATGGTGGTGGGGGAGTCTAGCGCCGCCGGTCATAATCCCCCCCGTGCAGCGGCGGGGGGATCCGCTCCATCACGCGATCGCCGCCGCGGAACCGGTGGCGCGCCTCGCGGCGCGGCTCGAGGAGGGAGTCCTCGGGACGCGGACGGGACTCGTGTCTCTCGTCGGGGCGCCCCCGGGGCTCCTGCCGTACCTCCTCGACGCGGCGGGGGCGGCGGCCGGCCTCCGCTTCACGGTCGTCTTCGCCCACGAGCGCGATGCCCTCGCCTTCCGGCGCGACGCCGAGGCCGTGCTCGGTCTCTCGAGGGTGGCCTACTTTCCCGCCCCGTCCCTGACGCCCTATCAGGGGATCGCGCCCTCTCTGAAGGTGCGGCGCGAGGAGTTCGGTGCGCTCGCCCGACTGCGGCTCAGGGAGCCCGACCTTCTCGTCGTCCCCGCCCGCGCGCTCTTCCGCATCCTCCCTCCTCCGGAGGACTTCGCCCGCCGCTGTCTCCGGTTGGCGGCGGGCGACGCGGGTGCGCCGGCGCAGCTCGTCGCGCCGCTCCTGACCGAGGGATACCTCCGGGCGGACCTCGTGACGGAGTGCGGCGACGTGGCGGTTCGCGGCGGGCTCGTCGACGTCTTCCCGCCGCACCTCGGAGAGCCGGTCCGGATCGAGTTCGACGGCGACCGGGTGGCGTCGCTCCGGACCTTCGATCCCGACACGCAGCGGTCGACGGGAACGCTCGAGACCGTCCTTCTGCCGCCGATGGCCTCGACGCCCGACACCGCCGGGACGCGGGACGCGGCCCGACGGGTCCTCGACGACTGCCGGACGGGAGACGACGAGCCGCCGGTGCCGCGCGATCCCTCGCTCGCCCGGAAGAGCGACGGGCTGGAGGAGCTGCTGCCGCTCCTGGCCGGCTCCGGCGCGGCCTCGCACGTCCTCGATCACGCGGGCTCGTTCCTCCTCGCGGTGGACGACCCCGACGCCGTCGCGCAGGAGCTGTTGGCCGCCGCCGACCTCCTCCGGCTCGACTACGAGCGGGCCCGCGCGTCGGGACGGGTGGTCCCCGACCCGATCCGGCTCGGCGGCGACCCGGGGGCCGTGGCGGACCAGGTGGCGGCCCGGACGCTCCTCGCTTTCGCGCCCGCCGTCCCGGTCGGAGAGGTCGTCGCGCTGGGCGCCGAGTCGGTCGTCTCGTTCGAGGACCGTCTCCCCGACGCTCCGAAGGAGATCGCCCGCGCGCGCCGCGACGGCCTCGCCGTCGTCCTCGCCGCGCCGTCGAAGGGGGAGCGCGAGCACGTCGAGCGGCTCCTGTCGGAGTACGACGTGGACCATGCCGGCGAGGCGATCTCACCCCTCGCGCCCGGCTCGTGCCGCGTCGCGGACGGCGGGCCGGCATCCGGCTTCACCTTCCGCGCCGCCGGGCTGCTCCTGCTCACCGCATCCGACCTGTTCGGCGAGCCGCGGGCGTGGGCGCCGAAGCGGAAGGCGGCCTCCGAGGCGTTCCTCTCGGACCTCCGCGACCTGAAGCCGGGCGACGTCGTCGTCCACCGCGACTACGGCCTCGGGAAGTTCGCGGGCCTCGTCACGATCGACGACGCCGGCGTCCTTCGCGAGATGGTCGACCTCCGCTACGCCGGGGAGGCGAAGCTCCTCGTCCCGGTCGAGCGGCTCGACCTGATCCAGAAGTACTCCTCGGCCGGCGACGGCGCGCCGCCGCCGCTCGACCGACTCGGCGGGGCCGGCTGGGAGAAGCGGAAGTCGAAGGTGCGGAAGGCCGTCCGCGATCTGGCCGACCAGCTCGTGAAGCTCTACGCGCAGCGCGCCGCCGCGGCGGGGCACGCCTTCTCGAAGGACTCGCCGTGGCAGAAGGAGTTCGAGGACGCCTTCGAATTCACGGAGACGCCGGACCAGGCGGCCGCCATCCGCGACGTGAAGCACGACATGGAGTCGGAGCGGCCGATGGACCGGCTCCTCTGCGGAGACGTCGGCTACGGCAAGACCGAGGTCGCCATGCGGGCGGTCTTCAAGTGCGTCCTCGACGGGAAGCAGGCCGCCTTCCTCGCGCCGACGACGATCCTGGCCGACCAGCATTTCCGGACGCTGAAACGCCGCTTTGCGGCCTTTCCGGTCACGATCGACCTCCTCTCGCGCTTCCGCTCCCCCGACGAGATCAAAGGGGTGCTCCGCCGCCTTTCGGAAGGGACGCTCGACGTCGTCGTCGGCACCCACCGGCTCCTCTCGAAGGACGTCGCGTTCCGCGACCTCGGCCTCCTGGTCGTCGACGAGGAGCAGCGCTTCGGCGTGGCGCAGAAGGAGCGGATCAAGGAGATGCGGACCTCGGTCGACGTCCTCTCGATGTCCGCGACGCCGATCCCGCGCTCGCTTCACCTCTCGCTCGCGGGGATCCGCGAGCTGTCGGTCATCGAGACGCCGCCGAAGGACCGGCTCGCCGTCGCGACGCACGTCGTCCCCCTGGGTGACGAGGTCGTGCGGGAGGCCGTCGCCGCGGAGCTCGAGCGGGGCGGCCAGGTCTACGTGGTCCACAACCGGATCGGCGGCCTCGGCGCCTGGCGCGAGAGGCTGGCGGAGCTGGCGCCGCGGGCGAAGGTGGCGGTCGCCCACGGCCAGATGTCCGAAGGGGAGCTCGAACGGGCCATGCGGGCGTTCGTGACGCGGGCGGCCGACCTCCTCCTCGCCACGACGATCGTCGAGAACGGGCTCGACATCCCCGCGGCGAACACGATGCTCATCGACCGGGCCGATCTCTACGGCCTGGCCCAGCTCTACCAGCTCCGCGGGCGGGTCGGGCGGAGCGACAAGCCGGCCTCGTGCTGGCTCCTCGTCCCGCCGGGTGCGCCGCTCTCGGACGACGCGCGGCGGCGCCTCCGCGTCCTGCAGGAGTTCTCGGACCTCGGCGCGGGTTTCCGGATCGCCGCGAAAGACCTCGAGATCCGCGGGGCGGGCTCGCTCCTCGGGGCCGAGCAGTCGGGGCACATCGAATCGGTCGGCTTCGAGACCTACGTCCGGCTCCTCGAGGAGGCGATGGCGGAGACCCGGGGCGAACCCGCTCCCGAGACGCGCGACGTCACGCTGCAGCTCGGCCTTCCGCTCGCGCTCCCGCCCTCGTGGATCCCGGACGAGAGCCTCCGGATGGCGCTCTACAAGCGGATCGCGGCGGCTCCCGATTCCGCCGCGCTCGAGGCCGAGGCGGCCGGGGCCGCGGACCGGTACGGCGCCCCGCCCCCGGAGTTTTCCCGGCTCCTCGACGTGGCCCGGTTACGCTTGTTCGCGCGGGCGCTCGGCGTGAAGGCCGTCCAGCGCCGCGGCGACGAGATGCACGCGACCCTCGAAAAGGACCACCGGCTCGACCCGGACCGGGTGCTCGCGCTCCTCCGGAAGGGAGAGCTCGCTGCCGCGGGTCCGGACGCGTTCCGCCTGCCGCGGGCCTTCGCCGGCGCGGCGCCGCACGGCGAAGAGGTCTGCGTTCGGGCGGCGCGGCTCCTCGCGTCGCTGTCGCGCCCCGCCGCCCGCGACACGCTCCCGGCGGCCTTCGCCGGGGGGGAGGCGGCGTGAGGCTGCGGCCCTTCCTCGGCGTGCTCGTTCTCCCGGGGGTCGTCCTCCTTCCGGCCTGCACGAAGCGGGTGCCGCGGCCGGCGGCCGACCCCTCCGTGGTCGCGCTCGTCGGCGGCCGTCCGGTGAAGTGGGACGACGTGGCGGTCTACCTGAAGGCCGCGGCCGGCGAGGAGCCGAAGGACGTGGCGCCGCGCGTCGCCTCGAGCCTTCTCGACCAGTATCTCGACGAGCTTCTCCTCGACCGGGCGGAGGAGGACGCGGTGCCGCCTCCGGAGGGGAACACGGCGGCCGAACGGCGACGTTCCCTGATCGCGCGACAGGCCGGCGTGGAGGCGATCTCGGAAGACGACCTCCGGAGGGAGTACGCCTCTCACGCGGACCGGTACCGCCGACCCGCGCTCATCCGCGTCTCGCAGCTCTTCTTCCGGAGCCGGGAGGCAGCCGAAGCCGCCCAGAAACGGCTCCAGGCGGGGGAGCCGTGGCCGGAGATCTCACGGACGCTGAGCCTCGCCCCGAACGCGGCGACGGGGGGCGCGCTCGGGCTTCTCTCGCGGACCGACCTGCCGCGCGAGTTCGAGAAGGTGCTCTGGGGCCTGTCCGCCGGCCAGACGACCGGGATCGTCGCGGCCCCCCATGGCTTTCACATCCTCCGGGTGGACGAACGCTTCGAGTCGCGCGACATCCCCTTCGACGAGGCGAGATCGGCCCTCCGCCTCTCCCTCGCCGAGGATCGGAGCCTGAAAGCCGCGGCGGATCTCATCTCCGGGGCGCGGCAGCGGCATCCGGTGACGGTCGTGGAGGAGCACCTGCCGTTTCCGTACGTCGGGACGAATCCGCGGTACGTGGCGTCCTTACGGTGAGCGGGCCCCGAGTTCGCTAGACTCCGCGCCGTGACGCCGAACCGGCACGCCCGTCAGACCTTGTCGATCGTCCTCGCGCTCCTCGCGGCGGCTTCCGCGCCGGCCGCGGAGACCGTCGAGCGCATCCTCGCCCACGTCAACTCCCGGATCGTCACACAGAGCACCTTCGACGCCCGCTACGAGCAGGCGATCCGGGAGCAGGGACCGCCGGCCAACGCCGCGCGCGCCGACGAACTGAAGAAGGCCCTCTTTAACACGCTCGTCAACGAGGCGCTCCTCGAAGACCGGGCGCGCGACCTGGACCTGATCACGAACGACAAGGAGATCGAGGAGCAGATCCGGCGCCTCAAGGAGGAGAACAAGATCACGAGCGACGCGGACTTCGAGAAGGCCCTGGAGTCCCAGGGGCTGACGCTCGAGAAGCTCCGCGACCAGCTCCGGAACGCGGGAACCGTGCAGCGCGTCGTCGGCCGCGAGGTTCAGAGCAAGGTCGACACGTCGGACGACGCCCTCCGCATCATCTACGAACGGGAAAAGGAGTCTTACCGGATCCCGGAGAAGGCCCGGCTCGCCGAGATCCTCGTGTCGCGCGGGGACGACCCAGCCGCCGCGCAGCTGCGTGTCCAGGCCGCCGTGGACAAGCTTCGGAGCGGCGCGAAGTTCGAGGAGGTCGTGAGGGAGTATTCCGACGGATCGACGAAGAACCGCGGGGGCGACCTCGGATGGGTGAGCCGCGGCGAGCTGGTCGTCGAGATCGACAAGACGGTCTTCTCCCTCCCGGTGAACACCGTCTCGGACCCGATCGCGACCAAGTTCGGCTGGCACCTCGTCAAGGTGCTCGAGAAGGCTCCCGTCTCGTACAGGCCCTTCTCCGAGGTGAAGGCGGAGATCCTGAAACGGGAGCAGGAGACGCAGTTCCAGAAGAAGCTCGCCGAATACCTCGAGAAGCTGAAGCGGGACGCCGTCATCCGGGTGGCGCCCGAGATGGCCGCCTACTACACTCCGCCGGCGCCGTCCCCCGATGCCGCAGTCTCGGTCCTGGCGCCGGGCGCCACCCCGTACGACGTGCCGCCTGTCACGCCGGGAAAAGCCCCGCGGGACTACGGTTTCGAGATCACGCCGACGGTCGGCTATCGCTTCGG
Organism: uncultured Acidobacteriota bacterium; assembly: GCA_963801475.1. Lineage (GTDB taxonomy): Bacteria > Acidobacteriota > Thermoanaerobaculia > UBA5066 > UBA5066 > DAOMFB01. Next base: position 104,671 of record CAWDEX010000003.1, read on the forward strand.
CGGCACGACCTCGCAGCTGGCGAACTCGTACATCGAGATGATCGGCGTGCCCGCCTCGATGAGCTGGGGCGCCACCGTGGAGTACCGCCTCTCCGACAAGTGGAACCTGGAGCTGCTCTGGAGCCACCAGGACACGGAGCTCCAGGCCAGGTTCACCTCGCTCGGGGAGGGCTACGACCGGAAGATCTCGCACCTGAACATCGACACTTTCCAGATCGGCGCCATGTGGCTGTCGGGAGACTCCTCGAACTCCGCGCGGCTCTACCTGGACCTGCTCTTCGGAGCGACGCTCCTCACGCCGTCTCCCGAGTTCACGTCGGTGCTGCGCTTTTCGGGGACTTTCGGCGGCGGGGTCAAGTACTACTTCACCGACCATCTCGGCGCCCGGCTCGGAATCCGTTGGATGCCCGTCTACATCAACTCGAAGAGCGCCGGCTACGGCAGCTGCAGTCCGTATTACGGCTGCTACACGTACTGGGGCTCGAACTACCTGTCGCAGGGCGACGCCTATTCGGGCCTCATCCTGAAGTTCTGACCGGAGAGGCTCAGAGAGCGAGCAGGCCGGCCCGCCAGCGCGAGATGCCGGCGGCGGCGGCGAGGCGCTCGGGGCTCGAGGGCCGCTCCACGAGGAGGGCGCGCGCCGCGGCCGTCAGGACGGCCCGAGACGCGAGGACGCCGGGGTCGAGGCCGAGCGCCCGGGCCTTCCGGTCGCGCTGCTTCTTCATCTGATCGACGGTGCGCTCGAGCTCGGGATCGGCCTCGGCCGCCTCGCCGCGCCGCGGGGCCGGCCAGGCCGACGGCGGCAGCCGGCGCGTCGCGTCGAGAACGCGCCGGAGCTCGGTGGCCAGGGCGCCCGGGAGCGGGCGAGGGCCGGGAAAGAGCCTCAGGAGGTCGCCCTCGCCCGCGGCGGCGAGCCGGGCGGCCGGGAGGAGGCGCTCGTTCGTCATCACGCGGAAGGGGGGGAGGTCGAGGTCCCGCGCCCGGGCCTCGCGGACCTCCCAGAGAGCGCGGACGAAGGCGCGCTCTTTCGCCGAGAGCGCGTTCGTCCCCTTGAGCCGCCAGTCGTTCTCCGTGTCCGCCGCGCGCTCGCGGGGAAACGGGGCGGCCGCGAGACGGGCGCATTCCTCCTCGTGCCAGGCGAGCCGCCCGAGGGCCGCGAGGTCGCTCTCGAGCGACGCCACGAGCGCGGGGAGGTACGCCACGTCGGCCGCGGCATAGGCGACCATGCCGGGCGGCAGCGGCCGCGCGCTCCAGTCGGCCCGCTGATGCACCTTGTCGAGCGCCACCCCGAGCCGCTTCGACAGGAGGGCCGAGAGGCCGATTTCCCGTTCGCCGAGGAGCTGCGCCGCGATCATCGTGTCGAAGAGCGTGCCGGCGCGGAAGGCATGGTCGCGATAGAGGAGGCGGAGGTCGTAGTCGGCGCCGTGCATCAGGAGACGCCGCGGCACGAGGCGTTCGAGGAGCGGTGCCAGCGCGACCGGGCCGAGCGGGTCGACGAGGAAGACCTCTCCCGCCACCTCGAGCTGCACGAGGCAGATCTTCTCGAAGTAGTGGTGGAACGAGTCGGCCTCGGTGTCGAGCGAGACCGGAGCCGGAGCGAGCGCGTCCAGCCGGGCCAGGAGCGCCGGGAGAGAGGCGGGATCGTCCACGAGGGCGGCGGGGCGCGGGGCGTCGGAGGTCACGGGAACGGGGAGGGTAGCACCCCGCAAAACCTTCCACAGCGGGACCTTCGTTCCTTTTCTCCTTGACGGGGGGACCCTGGGGTTCGATACTCGCCGGTGGAAAAAAGTGGTCATCTGTGGTGCATCGTGGGCTGCGGAGGCTCCCGAGGGCCCACAGGGGCTCCCGTTTTCCGGGAAGGAACATGGAGCGGCTTCGAGGCAGCGCGGAGACGACGGTGGACGAGAAGGGCCGGTTCAAGGTGCCGGCCATCTTCCGCGAGCCGATCGAGGAAACGTGGGGGCCAGATTTCTTCCTGACCTCGATCACCGGAGGCGACGTGCTCGTCTATCCGATGCCGGTCTGGAACGTCTTCGAGGAGAAGCTCGCGGCGCTGCCGCCGGTCCACCGGGCGCGCTCGAAGTTCCTGGAGCGGTTCAACACCTTCGGCCAGCCCGTGAAGATGGACCCGCAGGGGCGCCTCCTCATTCCGTCGCTCCTCAGGGACGTGGCCGGCATCTCCGGCGAGGCGCTGGTACTCGGGCAGACGGACCACCTGAAGCTGGTGAACAAGACGAAGCACCTGAAGGCCCTCCGGGCCGAGAAGCTGACGGATGAGGACTACGACGCGCTGTCGCGCCACCTGCTCTGAGGACGGAGGAGACCGGTGCACGTTCCGGTCCTGCTCGGCGAGGTCGTCGCGCTCCTCCGGCCGGAGCGGGGCGGGACCTTCGTCGACGCGACGCTCGGCCTCGGCGGGCACGCCGAGGCGCTTCTCGAGGCGTCGCCCGGCGTCCGCGTGGTCGGAATCGACGCGGACCCCGAGGCGCTCCTCCTGGCGCGCGAACGCCTGGCCCGATTCGGAAGCCGTCTCGTTCCCGTCGAAGGGCGCTACGAGGAGCTCACGGCCCACCTCGACCGCCTCGGGATCGCCGAGGTGGACGGCGTCCTGGCCGATCTCGGGGTGTCTTCGCTTCAGCTCGACCGCGCGGAGCGGGGGTTCTCGTTCATGAAGGACGGGCCGCTCGACATGCGGATGTCGAAGGCGGGACCGTCCGCGGCGGATCTCGTCAACAGGCTGCCTCGGGAGGAACTCTCGCGGATCTTCCGCGAGTACGGGGAGGAGCGAATGGCCGGACGCATCGCCCGGGAGATCGCGGAGGCGCGCGCGGCGGCACCGGTGTCCACCACGGGGGAGCTTCGGCGCCTCGTGTTGAAGGCCACGGGGCCGAAGCGGGAGCGCCACAAGGACCCGGCGACGCGCGTCTTCCAGGCTCTCCGGATCGCGACGAACCGCGAGCTGATCGACCTCGAACGATTTCTCGACGACGCCATCGCGCGGCTCGCGCTCGGCGCTCGCGTCGCGGTGCTCTCGTACCATTCGCTCGAGGACCGGATCGTCAAGCGCGTCTTCGCGCGCCACACGGCCGGCTGTACCTGCCCGCCGTCCTTTCCCGTCTGCGTCTGCCCCCGGCGCCGGGTGATGGCGCTCGTCACGAAGAAGCCGATCCGCCCCTCGCTCCCCGAGCTGGCCCAGAACCCCCGCGCCCGCTCCGCGCGCCTGAGGGTCCTGGAGCACGCCCTCGAGGAGAACGGGCGGCCGGGTCCGCCGCCGCGGTGAGGGGGGGCGGCCCATGGCCTACGCGGTCCGCCGGCCCGTCGAGAACGTCTACCTCGTCCGCGAGCGCGACCGGAAGAGGACGCGGGAGTTCGCGGCTCTCGCCCTCGCGGCCGTGCCGCCGATGCTCGTTCTCTTTGCCGCCATCTGGGCGAATCTCGAGACGGTCCGCCTCGGCTACCAGCTCGCGACGGTGGGAAAGCAGCGCGAGATGCTCCTGGAGCGGAACCGCCAGCTCCGGATGGACCGGGCCCAGGCCACGTCGCTCGCACGGGTCGACGAGATGGCGCGGCGGAGCCTGGGCCTCGTACCGCCCGCTCCCGAGCAGATTCTCCTGATCGGGCGCGGGACGTCCGGCGCGGCGGGAACCGTGCCGACGCCGCGCCGGGCCGCACCCGCGGCACCGCCCCCGACGCCCGACTCGACGGAGGAGGGCTTCTGACGGCGACCGGCCGCCCGGACGCGTCCCGCCGCGCGCTGGTCCTTCTGGCCGGCGCGGGGCTCTGGATCTTCGTCCTCCTGTTCCGGCTCGTGGACCTGCAGGTGCTCCGGAAGGAGGAGTTCGCCCGGCGCGCGAAGAAGCAGCAGGAGCGGACCGTGGAACTCGCGCCGTGGCGCGGCGCGATCCTCGACGCGCAGGGGAAGTCTCTCGCCGTCACGGTCTACGCGGACTCGGTCTTCGCGATCCCTTCCGACGTCGAGAACCCGAAGGCGACCGCGACGACCCTGGCGCCGCTCCTGGGCGTGCCCGCCCGCGAACTCGAACGGCGGCTCTCGAACGTCGAGAAGGACTTCGTCTGGCTGGCCCGCCGGGTCTCCGAGGAGACGGCTGCGAAGGTCACGCGGACGCGCCTGCCCGGCGTGAAGCTCTGGAAGGAGTCGGCGCGGCGTTACCCGGAGGGGACCCTCGCCGCGGCGATCCTCGGCTACGTCGGAACGGACAACGTGGGGCTCGCGGGCCTGGAGCACCGCTACGACGCCGAGATCCGCGGGCAACCGGTCCGCATCACGCTCCTGCGCGACGCCGTCCAACGCCACTACGCCACGCGGCAGCCCGTCCGGTCCGCGGAGCGGGGGGGCGCCGGAGCGGGGACCGAGGGGTCCACCCTCGTCCTGACGCTGGACGCCTCGATCCAGCACGTGGCGGAGCGCGAGATCGAGACGGCCCGGCGCGAGCACGCCGCGCGTTCGGTCTCGGTCGCCGTGCTCGACCCGAAGACCGGCGCGGTGCTGGCGCTCGCCACCACCCCGGGTTTCGACCCGAATCACTACGGCGACGTGGACGCCGAGACGCGCCGCTGCCGGCCCCTCGCCGACGCCTTCGAGCCGGGATCCACCTTCAAGGTGATCACCTTCGCCGCGGCGCTCGACGCCGGCGCCGTCGCGGAGAACGACGTCATCGACTGCGGGAACGGGGCGCTGACGATCGGAACGACGACGATCCACGAGCACGGACGGAAGGCCTGGGCGACGCTGCCGCTCCCGGCCGTTCTCGCGCACTCCTCGAACATCGGGAGCGCGCGAATCGGGCTCTCGCTCGGCCGGGGGCCGTTCTACCGCGCCGTCCGCGCGTTCGGATTCGGCCAGCGGACGGGAATCGACCTGGACGGGGAGACGAGCGGCCTTCTGGCCGATGTCGCCTCCTGGAGCGCTCTCTCCCTCCCGACGATCTCGTTCGGACAGGAGATCGGCGTGACCCTTCTTCAGATGGCCCGCGGCTACGCCGCTGTCGCGAACGACGGCCTTCTTCCGACGCCGTACCTCGTCCAGGAGATCCGCCGGAGCGAGAGCGACATCCGGCGGATCACGCCGCGGGCGCCCGTCCGGGTCGTCTCGCCGGCGACGGCGGCCATCCTCCGGCGGCTCATGGCGGGCGTCGTCGAGGAAGGTACGGGGAAGCTCGCAGCCGTTCCCGGATATACGGCCGCGGGGAAGACCGGAACGGCTCAGAAGGCGATGCCGGGCGGCGGCTACGCGAAGGACAGACACGTCGCCTCCTTCGTCGGCTTCAGCCCGGTGGAGGCGCCCCGTCTCGTCGTGGCCGTCGTGGTCGACGAACCCCGGGGGAAGTACTACGGCGGCGACGTCGCCGCGCCCGTCTTCTCGGCCGTGATGGGCGAGTCGCTCCGGCTCCTCGGCGTGCCCCCCGGCCTCCCCGACCAGGCGCCGGCAATCCTGACGGCGGACCTCTCGGCCGGCGCCCGCGTCGCCGGCCCGGCGCCGCTTCTCGTTCCGGCCGCGAACCGGTTCGATGCCGGTGGCGCCGAGCCTGCCGAAGGAACGGTTCCGGAACTCGCCGGCCTCTCGGCCCGCGACGCCGTCCGGGCGCTCGCCCGAGCCGGGCTGACCGCGCGTCTTTCCGGGCGCGGCTTCGTCGTGGCGCAGGACCCTCCGGCCGGAACGGCTGCCGGGCGCGGCGGCACCTGCCTCGTGGCGCTGGCGCCGGCCGCCCCGGGCGGCCGGGGCGGGGCCGCGCCGTGAGGCTCTCTCTCCTCGCGGCAGAGCTGCCGCACGAGCGGACGGGGGGGGGCGGCGACCCGGAGATCCTCGCCATCACGCACGACTCGCGGCAGGCCGTCCCCGGTTCGCTCTTCGCCGCTCTGCCCGGCCTCGTCGTCGACGGCCGGACCTACGTCGCCGACGCCGTGTCGCGAGGTGCCGTAGCGGCGCTGGGGCTGCCTCCGTCGCCCCCGGCCTCCGGCGTCCCGTACCTCGGCGTCGGCAACCCGCGGCGGGCGGCGGGCCTCCTCGCGGCGAAGCTCGCGGGGTTCCCGGCCGGCCGCCTCGTCATGGCGGGCGTCACCGGGACCAGCGGCAAGACGACGACGACACTCCTCCTCGACCGGGTTCTCTCGGTCCGCCACCCGAAACGGGGGCTCTTCGGAACCCTCGTCTGGCGGGGCGCGGACGGTCGGGAGGTCGCCGCCTCCCGGACGACGCCGGAAGCGACCGAGCTGCAGCCGATGCTCGCCGAGCTCGCGGCCGACGGCGGCACGGCCGCGGCGATGGAATGCTCCTCGCACGCGTTGACGCTCGAGCGCCTCGCCGGGTGCGCGTTCGACGTGGGGGTCTTCCTGAATCTCTCGCGCGAGCACCTCGACTTCCACGGGGACATGGACCGCTACTTCGAGGCGAAGGCCCGGCTCTTCGGCCTCCTGAAGCCGGGCGGCAAGGCCGTCGTGAACCTCGCCGACCCGTGGGGACGCCGGCTCCTTCCGCGCATTCCGGGACCGTCCCGCTTCGCGTTCTCGCTCGAAGGCCACGCGGCCGCCGACGTCCGCGGGCGGATCCGCGCCGCCGCGCCGCGAATCTCCCTCGAAGTCATGATCGCGGCGACGGAGCAGACGTTCGATCTCCGGTCCCCGCTCCTCGGCCGCCCGAACGCCGAGAACCTTCTCGCCGCCGTCGCCGCCGGTCTCGCTCTGGGGCTTCCGGCTTCGGAGATCCTCCGCGCTCTCGCCCAGGTCGACCGGATTCCCGGCCGGCTCGAACGCGTTCCGAACAACCGGGGTCTCCACGTTCTCGTCGACTACGCCCACAAGCCGGGAGCGCTCGAAGGGGTCCTCCTCACGGCGCGCGAGCTGGCGAAGACGACGAGCGGGCGCGTCCTCGTCGTCTTCGGCTGCGGCGGCGACCGCGACAAGGGCAAGCGCCCGGACATGGGGAAGATCGCGGCCATGCTCGCGGACGACGTCCTCGTGACGTCCGACAACCCGCGGACCGAGCAACCGGAGGCGATCCTCGCCGACATCCGGGCCGGCGTCCAGGCCGCCGGCAAGTCGGCCGACTACATCGTCGACCGGCGCGAGGCGATCGCCGAGGCGCTCCGGCGGGCGCGCCCGGGGGACGTCGTCCTGATCGCGGGCAAGGGGCACGAAGCCGAACAGGTCTTCGCCGACCGGCGGGTGCCGTTCGACGATCGCGAGGTGGCGGGCGAGCTCCTCCGGGGCCTGGCCGACCCCGACACGGGAGGGGCGGGATGATTCCCTGGCTCCTTGCGCCCCTCGCCGGGAAGCTCCCCGTCGTCGGCGTATTTCGCTACATCACGTTCCGCGCCGCCATGGCGGCGTTGATCGCGCTCATCCTGTCGATCATCCTCGGGCCCGGCCTGATCCGGTGGCTGAAGGACCGGCAGATCGGGCAGTCCATCCGCGAGGAAGGGCCGAAGGCCCACCAGGCGAAGGCCGGGACCCCGACGATGGGAGGGGTCCTCATCAACCTCGCCGTGGCCCTCCCGACGCTCCTCTTCGCCGACCTCGCGAACCGCTACGTCTGGGTGGCGCTCGCCGCGATGCTCCTCGCCATGGGCGTCGGCGTCGGGGACGACTGGCGGAAGGTCTCCCGCCAGCACAACCGGGGCCTCTCGGGCCGCCAGAAGATCTTCCTTCAGGCGCTGATCGGACTCGGCGTGGGACTCGCCTCGCTCATGCTCTTCCCGGGTCGGCCCGATCCGACCCACCTCTCCTTCCCCTTCCTGAAGAACGTCCACCCCGACCTCGGCACCGCGGGCTACCTCGTCTTCGCGACGATCGTCGTCGTCGGCGCCTCGAACGCGGTGAACCTGACAGACGGCCTGGACGGGCTCGCGATCGGCTCGACGCTCATCGCGGCGGCGACGCTGGCCCTTCTGGCCTACATCGCAGGAAACGTCCGCGCCGCCAGCTACCTCCTCGTCCCCTCGGTTCCCGGCACCGGCGAGCTCTCGGTCTTCCTTGCCGCCCTCGTCGGGGCGTCGCTGGGCTTCCTCTGGTTCAACGCGCATCCGGCCGAGGTCTTCATGGGCGACACGGGCTCCCTGGCGCTCGGCGCGGCGCTCGGAACCGTCGCCATCCTGATCAGGCAGGAGATCCTTCTCGTCTTCGTCGGCGGACTCTTTGTCGTGGAGGCGCTCTCGGTCATCCTCCAGGTCGGCTCGTTCAAGCTGACGGGACGGCGCGTCTTCCGGATGGCGCCGCTGCATCATCACTTCGAGCTCCTCGGCTGGGCCGAATCCAAGGTCATCATCCGGTTCTGGATCGTCGCCATCATCTTCGCCCTCTTCTCCCTTTCCACCCTGAAGCTGCGATGAGCCTCTCCCTCGGACCCGACCTCCCGGAGATCGGCCGCGCGGCGGTGTTCGGCCTCGCCCGGTCGGGCCGCGCGGCCGTGGAGGTGCTCCTCTCGCGCGGGGTCGAGGTCGTCGCCACGGACGCGAAGAGCCGCGAGGAGCTGGGCGACCTTCCGGAGCGGGACGGCGTACGGTACGTGCTCGGGGGGCACCCGGAGTCGCTCCTGTCCTCCGTCGACGTCGTCGTCGTCTCGCCCGGCATCCCGCTCCTCCTTCCGGTCTTCGACGCGGCGCGATCGCGCGCTCTTCCGGTCATCTCTGAGGTCGAGCTGGCCTCGCGCCTCCTCGCCGGCGTGGTCGTCGGCATTACCGGGACGAACGGAAAGTCGACGACGACGGCGCTGGCGGCGGCGCTCCTGAAGGCCGCCGGGCGGGTCGCCGTACCCTGCGGAAATTTCGGCACGCCGTGGATCTCCTTCGCGGCGCCGGGCGCCCGCCCGGCGGAGGCGCCTCCTCCGATCTGGGTCGTGGAGCTCTCGTCCTTCCAGCTGGAGGGGATCCGGCGCCTCGCGCCCGACGTGGCGGTCCATCTCAACCTGACGCCCGACCACCTCGATCGTTACCGCTCGCTCGACGACTACGGAGCGGCGAAGGCGCGGATCTTCGAGAACCAACGCGAGGCGCAGGTCGCCGTGCTGAATGCGGATGACCCGGCCGTGGCCCGCATCCGGCCGCGCGCCCGCCGCTTCGAGTTCTCCCGGAGGACCCTGCCCGCGCGCGGTGTGGCGCTCGTCGGCGACGCCTTCCTCGCCGACCTGGACGGGGCCGGCGCGCGCCCCGTGGCGCGGCGGGACGACCTGACGCTCCCCGGCGCGCACAACGTCGAGAACGCCCTCGCAGCGCTCGCGGCGACGCTTCCCCTCGGCGTGACGCCCGAAGCCGCCGTCGCGACCTTCCGCTCCTTCCGCGGTCTGCCCCACCGGACGGAGCTGGTCCGGGTCCTGCGGGGCGTGACCTGGTACGACGACTCGAAGGGGACGAACGTCGACGCGACGCTCAAGAGCCTAGAGGGATTCCCCGACGGGACGGTCCACCTGATCCTCGGCGGGAAGGAGAAGGGGGACGACTTCCGGCGCCTCGCCCCGCTCGTCCGCGTCAAGGCGCGGCGCGTCCTGACGATCGGCGCGGCGGGAGACCGGATCGCCGCCGCGCTCGAGGGAACGCGCGGCATCACGGTCATCCGGTGCGGGACGCTGGAGCGCGCCGTTCAGGAATCGGCGACCGCCGCCGCGCCGGGAGAGTTCGTCCTCCTGTCGCCCGCCTGCGCCTCCTTCGACCAGTTCCGGAACTACGAGCACCGGGGCGAGGTCTTCGCCCGGCTCGCCCAGGCGCTTCCGGAGGCCGGGTAGATGGCGAAGAAGCTGGCCTCCGACCGCGTCCTCTTCGTGGCCGTCGTCCTCCTCGTCCTGACGGGTCTCTTGATGATCTACAGCGCCTCCGCGATGCAGATCTATCTCCCGGCGGCCGGAGCGCCCGCGCTCCCGTACTTCTTCCTCGTCAAGCAGGGAATCGCCGTTCTCCTCGGGGCGGGCCTGATGACGGGGGCGCTTCTCGTGGACTACCGCCACCTGAACCGGCCCCGCCTCGTCGCTCTGGGGCTCGTCGTCCTCGCCGGGACCCTCGTCGCCGTCCTCTTCCGGGCGCCGATCAACGGCACGCGCCGCTGGATCGACCTGGGCGTCCTCTCGGTCCAGCCCTCGGAGTTCGCCAAGCTCGGCCTCGTCGTGGCGCTGGCCGCGTTCCTCTCCCGGCGCGAGACGGAGATCGCCCACCCGACGCGAACGCTTCTCCCGGTCGCCGGCCTTCTCGCCTTCTTCGCCGGTCTCGTCCTCCTCCAGCCCGATTTCGGGACGGCCGTGACCTACTTCGTCATCGCGGCCGCGATGCTCTTCTTCGCCGGGCTGCCGTTCCGGTGGTTCGCCCTCGCGACCGTTCTCGTCCTGCCGACGCTCACGGCCTATGTCCTCTCGGCCCAGTACCGGCGGGACCGGATCCTGGCCTTCCTCCATCCCGAAGCCGACCCGCTCGGCAAGGGATTCCAGGCCGTCCAGTCGCTCATCGCGGTCGGCACGGGCGGCCTCACGGGCCTCGGCCTCGGCGAGGGGAAGCAGAAGCTCTTCTTCCTGCCCTATCCCTACACCGACTTCATCTACGCGATCGTCGGCGAGGAACTCGGCCTGATCGGCTGCGTCAGCGTCCTGGCCCTCTTCGGCATCGTCTTCGCCCGCGGCATCCGCGCCGCCGCCAACGCCCCGGATTCGTTCGGACGCCTGCTGGGCGTGGGCCTGTCGGTGATGATCGTCGCGCAGGCCCTCGTCAACATCTCCGTCGTCCTCGCCCTCCTGCCCACCAAGGGGATCCCCCTCCCGTTCCTGTCGTACGGCGGTTCGGCCCTCTGGACGAACCTCCTCGCGGTCGGGGTCCTCCTCAACCTCTCGCAGCACGCCTCATGAGCGGCGCCTTCGGCATCCTGATCGCGGGCGGGGGAACCGGAGGGCACGTCTTTCCGGCGCTCGCGCTCGCGGCGGAACTCTCGCGGCGCCGGCCGGAGGAGCCCGTCGTCTTCGTCGGAACGCGCGCGGGCCTCGAGAAGGACCTCGTCCCGAAGGCGGGCTACCCGCTGGAGTTCGTCCGGGCGCGCGGGATCGTCGGCAAGGGACTCGGGGCCCGCCTGAGGGGGACCGCCGCCCTCGGGCCCGCCCTTCTCGACTCGTGGCGGATCCTCTCGCGGCGCGCGCCGCGCGCCGTCGTCGGCGTCGGCGGATACGCCTCGGGGCCCGTCGTCGCCACGGCGTGGCTCCGCCGCATCCCGACGATCGTCCACGAGGCGAACGCCGTGCCCGGTGTGACGAACCGCCTCCTGGCGCGCGTCGCGACCCGCGTCGCCGCCGGGACGCCTGCCGCCGTGGAGGCGCTCCCGGGCGCCGTCGTCACGGGGAATCCCGTGCGCGAGGCGTTCTTCCGGATTCCCCCGCTCGCCGGACGTCCGGCGGCCCGTCGGATGCGCGTCCTGGTCGTCGGGGGGAGCCAGGGAGCGCAGATTCTCAACCGGCTCGTCCCCGACGCGCTTGCGGCCGTCGCGGAGCGCGGCCTGGCGCTCGAGGTCGTCCACCAGGCGGGACGCGCGCGCCGCGGCCTCGGCCACGATGCCGCCGACCTGCGGGCCCGCTACGAGGCACTCGGATTCGGCGCCGGGGCCGTGCGCGAGTTTCTCGACGACATCCCGGAGGAGTACGCCTCGGCCGATCTCCTCGTCGCGCGCTCCGGCGCCATGACGGTGGCCGAAATGGCCGCCGCGGGCCGGCCGGCGCTCCTCGTCCCGTTCGCCGGGGCGACGCACGGCCACCAGGAGGCGAACGCCCGGGCGCTCGAACGCGCCGGTGCCGCCGTCGTCGTGACGGAGGCGGAGGCGACGGTTCCGCGGCTCGCGGAGACGATCGCGGCGCTCCTCTCCGACGCCGGAAGACTCCTCGCGATGGGCGGGGCGGCCCGCCGGGCGGCCGTACCGGACGCCGCCGCGCGTCTCGCGGACCTCGTGCTCGGCGCGGCGGGGGGGGCGGCGTGAACTTCCTTCGCGTCCGGCAGATCCACTTCGTGGGCATCGGGGGAATCGGCATGTCGGGCCTCGCCGAGCTGCTCCGGACCGTCGGCCTGCGCGTCACGGGCTCCGACGCGAAGGAGTCGGAGACGACCCGTCGCCTCTCGGGCCTCGGGATCACGGTGTTCGAGGGCCACCGCCCGGAGCACGTCACGGGCGCCGACGTCGTCGTCTATTCCTCCGCCGTGTCCGAGGAGAACGTCGAGGTCTCGGCAGCGCGCGCGGCGGGCATCCCCGTGATCAAGCGGGCCGAAATGCTCGCCGAGGTGATGCGGTTCAAGCGGGGGATCGCCATTGCCGGGACGCACGGCAAGACGACGACCACGTCGATGACGGGCGCGATTCTCCTGGCGGCCGGACTCGATCCGACCATCATCGTCGGCGGACGGATGCGCGACGTCGGGAGCGCCCGGCTCGGGCGGGGCGAGTGGCTCGTGGCCGAAGCGGACGAATTCGACCGTTCTTTCCTCGAGCTCCGGCCCGTCCTCGCCGTCGTCACCAACGTCGACCTCGAACACCTCGACACCTACCGCGACCTCAACGACCTGCAGGACGCCTTCGCCCGCTTCTCGCACAGCGTCCCGTTCTTCGGTGCGGCGCTCCTCGGCCTCGACGACCCGAACGTCCAGGAGATCCGGCCGCTCATCCGGCGGCGCGTCGTGACGTGGGGCCTGACGCCGCAGGCGGACGTCACGGCCCGGGACCTCGTCCTCGAACGGGGAGGCTCACGCTTCGTCGCCGTGGCGGAGCGGACGGTCCTCGGACCGGTCGCCCTCTCCGTGCCGGGGCTTCACAACGTCAAGAACGCCCTCGCGGCCCTCGCCGTCTCGCGGGAGCTGGAGATCCCCTTCCTCCTGGCGGCCCGCGCGCTCGGGGATTTCGCCGGCGTCATCCGACGGTTCGAACGGAAGGGAGAGCGGGACGGCGTGCTCGTCTACGACGACTACGCCCACCACCCGACCGAGGTCGCCGCGACGCTCGCGGCGGCCCGGCAGTTCTATCCGGAGCGGCGTCTCGTGGCCCTCTTCCAGCCGCACCTCTACTCGCGGACGCGCGATTTCGCGCCGCAATTCGGCGCGGCGTTCCTCGCGGCCGATGTCCTTCTCGTGACGCCGGTCTACGGCTCCCGCGAGGCGCCGATCGCCGGCGTCACGGGCGCTCTCGTGGCCGACGCGGCGACGGCGCGCGGGCACCGGAGCGTCCACTTCCTCGCGTCCCGGGAGGAGGTCCTTCCCGCCCTCGAGGAGACGCTCCGGGAGGGAGACCTCCTCGTCACGATGGGGGCCGGCGACGTCCTTCACTTCGGCGAGGAGTGGCTCCGGGCGGGAGGTGGCGCGTGAGCGGCTTCTACCGGCCCCCGGCCACGCGGCTCGTCCGTCCGACCCGCCGGCGCCCGGCGTTTCGGGCGTTCGGTCCGACGCTCGGCTTGCTCGCGCTGGCGCTCGCCGCGCTGGTGGGCGCCCTCGTCCTCACCCGCCATCCACGGTTCGCCGTGAAGCGCGTCGTCCTCGAGGGTGTCCCCGAGGCCCGCCGCGCCGAGGCCGAAGAGGTGACGGACGCTTTCCTGGGCCGCCCGCTCCTCTTCGTGGACCTGGACACGGCGGTAGACGGCCTCGCGAAGCGGCCCTGGGTGGCACGGGTCGCGGCCCGGCGGATCATCCCGGACACGCTCGTCGTCCGGGTCGAGGCGCGCCCGCCGGTGGCCCTGGCCCGGCGCGGGGCCGGCCTGTGGGTGGTCGACCGGAGCGGCTCGTGGCTGGGGCCGTACTCCGGCCGGGCCCTCTCGGGCGAGGACGACTATCCGATCATCTCGCCGGCCGCCGGAGGGCCGGGGAACGAGGACGGCGTCTCGCGCGGCGCCGCGTTCCTCGTGGCCCTCAAGGCCGAGGATCCGGCGCTCCATTCCCGCATCTCGGAGGTCATCGTGTCTTCCGACGGATTTGCCGTCACCGACCGCGTCGCGCGTGCGCGCCTCTTGCTTCCGGGCGACCCCGCCGAGACGCCGCGAGCCGCGGCGGCATGGCGGGCGTGGCTCGCTCTCGTCCCCGACCTCGGACGCCGCGGCCTGCCCGTGGACGCGGCGGACCTCCGCTTCGACGGGCGCATCGTCCTGAATGCACCGCCCGAGCTTCTCGGGCGCGGAAAGACCTGAGGAACATCCCATGCCGAAGAACGCTTCCTATCTCGTCAGCCTCGACATCGGCTCCACCAAGGTCTGCGCCCTCATCGCCGAGCCGCAGACAGGCGGGCGCGTCGACGTCCTCGGGAAAGGGACGGCGTCGCACAAGGGGGCGCGGCGGGGCGCCATCATCGACGTGCCGGCCACGGTCGACGCCATCAAGCGGGCCACCGAGGAGGCGGAGATCATGGCGGGAGCGCAGATCGAGCGCGCCATCGTCGGCGTCTCCGGCCCCTCGATCAAGTCGTTCAACAGCCGGCAGGTCGTGGCCGTCTCCGCGAAGAGCCGGGAGATCTCGCGCGAGGACATCCAGCGCTCCCTCGACGCGGCGCGCTCGGTACCGATCCCGGCGGAGTTCGAGGTGCTTCACGTCCTCCCGCGCGAGTTCGTCGTGGACGGGCAGGAGGGGGTGGCCGATCCGCTCGGCATGGTCGGGAGCCGGCTGGAAGCCGATGTCCATGTCGTCACCGTCCCGGTCGCGACGGTCCAGAACCTGCTGAACTGCGTGAACCGCGCGGGGATCGAGGTCATCGAGCTGGTTCTCGAGCCGCTCGCCGCCAGCGAGGCGGTCCTGACGCCGGACGAGAAGGAGCTGGGGATCGTCCTGGCCGACATCGGCGGAGGGACGACCGAACTCGCCGTCTGGAGCGGCGGGACGCTGGTGCACACCTCGGTCCTTCCGATCGGCGGGGACCACTTCACCAACGACATCGCCGTCGTCAAGAAGGCGCCGGTCCCGGACGCCGAGCGGCTCAAGCGGAAGTACGGCTCGGCCCTGCCGGCGCTCGTCCCCGAGGAGGAGACCATCGACATGCCCCAGACCGGCGGACGGGGGGTCCACCCGGTCCGCCGCCGGGAGATCGCGGAGATTCTGAACGCTCGCGCCGACGAGCTCCTGCAACTCGTCTGGGACGACGCCGTCCGGGAGATTCCCGCCAAGGAGCTGCGGGCCGGCCTCGTCCTGACGGGCGGCGGCGCCGACCTCGACGGTCTCGTGGAGGTCGCCGAGCAGATCGTCGGCCTCCCGGTCCGACGGGGCATCCCGCAGAACGTCGGAGGCCTGAAGGACATCGTCTCCGCACCAGAGTGGGCCTGCTCCGTGGGCCTTCTCCTCTACGGGAGCGCTGCCGCCGCGGCGCCGGCGCGGCGCGGAAAGTCGGGACCGGCCGGTCTCGTCGCGAAACTGAAGAACTCGCTGAAGAACCTCTTCCCCTCCTCGGCCAGCGTGTGATAACAACGGAGGAAATAAGATGATCCTGTTCGACGATCCTGCGCCCGGGCCGCTTTCCATCACCCTTGGCGAAGAGACCCCCCCGCCGGCCCGGATCCGCGTCATCGGAGTGGGCGGCGGCGGCGGCAACGCCGTCAACCGGATGATCCAGGCGGGCATTCGCGGCGTGGACTTCATCGCCGCAAACACCGACCTGCAGGTCCTCCGGGTCAACAAGGCGTCGGCCAAGCTTCAGCTCGGGATCACCACGGCCCGCGGCATGGGCGCCGGGTCGAACCCCGAGATCGGAAAGAACGCCGCCCTGGAGGACGCCGAGAGGATCTCCCAGATGCTCGCCGGCTCGGACATGGTCTTCGTGACAGCTGGCATGGGCGGCGGCACCGGTACGGGCGCGGCCCCCGTCATCGCGCGACTGGCCTCCGAGGCGGGGGCCCTGGTCGTGGCGATCGTCTCCAAGCCCTTCGCCTTCGAAGGGCGCCGCAAGCTCCGCTATGCCGAGGACGGCATCGCCGAGCTTCGCGAGTACGTCGACACGCTCATCACGATCCCGAACGAACGGCTCTACGCCTTCGTCGACCGGAACGTGACGACCTGGGAGGCCTTCCGGCAGGCCGACGACGTCCTCCGGCAGGCGGTCCAGGGAATCAGCGACCTGATCGTCGTCCCGGGCGAGGTGAACCTCGACTTCGCCGACGTCAAGACCGTCATGGAGAACATGGGGATGGCCCTCATGGGGACCGGGACGGCGTCGGGCGAACACCGCGCGGTGGAGGCGGCGCAGCGCGCCATCTCGAACCCGCTTCTCGAGGAGCAGTCGATCCAGGGAGCGCGCGCCATCCTGATCAACATCACGGGGGGCGACGACCTGACGATGTCCGAGGTGGGGGAGGCCTGCAACGTGATCCAGCAGGCGGCCGACGACGAGGCCAACATCATCTTCGGCCTCGTGAAGGACGCCGAGCTTCGCGACCAGGTGAAGATCAGCGTCATCGCGACGGGCTTCGACGCGCCGGCGGCGCTCGCCTCGCGGCGGGAGGTTTCGCTTCCGGTGACGCCGCAGGGGACGCGCGGGGAGAAGAGCCGGCCGAAGACGGTCCCCGATGCGGTGATCCCGCCCCCCGAGGACGGCGGCTACGGGGTCAACCTCCTGACGCAGCGCGACCCGCGCGAGGACATCTTCGACATCCCGACCTTCCTCCGGCGGCAGATGGACTGACCGTCCGGCGGCCGAACCGGCGCGCGTTGCGGCGCGGCGATTCCGGACCTAAATTGGCGGAGGCCCCCCACCGGGGGGGGCGAGGTTGTGATGTCCGTTCCTCACCCGCTGGCCCACGGAACGTCTATGGCGCTTCTCTGGTTCGGAAGGATCCTCGGATTCCTCCTCGTCCTTCTGATTCTCGCCCTCTGGGCCGAAGACGGAGGGCCCGTCCGGCCGGGGATGACCGGGCACGAGATCGTGCTGGCGGCCTGCCTCGCCGGGGCGGCGGTCGGGATGCTCCTCGGCTGGCACTGGACGCGGACCGGCGGCGTCGTCAACGTCGTCGCGGTCGTCTTTTTCCTCTCCGTCGAGTGGGCGGTAACGGGCGGCGCGTCGCGCGCCGTCTGGGTCGTCTTCCTGGCCGTGCCGGGCGTCCTGTACCTGGCCTCGGCGCTCGTCGTGCGGGAGCCGGAGGCGCATCCGGCCTAGGACTCGCGGCCCCAGGTCAGCCGGGAGGCGCCGGCCGGGCGCGGCGCGCCTTCCGCCGCTCACGGAACCAGACTCGCGCCCGGATCCATGCCCGCTCCACCTTCGGATGGTGTTGCCGCCAGCGCCGGACCTTGCGCTGCACCCAGCGACTCTCCACGTACAGGATCGCGGCGCCGGCGATGCCGAAGGGCCAGCCCTGGATGATCGGGAGAAGCCCTCCGATGAATCCGAGGACGAGAAGCGTCCAGCCGAGCGTCAGGAGGGCGATTCGGACGAGGCGCGGGCGGCGCCGGCCGAGCCCGCGCGGCGCCGGCGCCGTCACGGCCGTTTCTTCGGGAAAATCCCGAGGCGTGCGTTCCGCGCGATCTCCTTGGCCGGCTCCGGAAAGTCGCCGCGGATCATCCAGTCGAGATAATCCGGCTTCGTCTCGGCCACGAGGGCGAGGCTCTTTCCCCGGAGGTTTCCGAAGGCGAAAACGGCCTCGCCGTCCCGCCAGAAGAAGCGCTTGTCGGGATCCACCCATCGCCCCTCCGCGGGCGAGGAGAACTCCTGGAGTCCGTTGAGCGATCGGGGGAGATCCGGATAGCGGCGGAGCTGGCCCGCGAGCACCTCCGCCGCCGCAACGACGTCGGCGAGAGCCGCGTGGGCTCCGGCATGGTCGCGTCCGGCGAAGAGCCGGAGCGCCGCGGCGAGGTCGCGCGGCTCCTTCTTGAAGAAGATCGTCTGCATGTCGACGATCCGCCGCCCCTCGAGCGGGAAGGGAACGCCGATCCGCTCGAACTCCTTCAGGAGCACGGGGACGTCGAAGGCCCGGACGTTGTAACCCGCGAGGTCGGCGTCGCCGAGGAAGGTGAGGAGCTCCGGCGCGAGGTCGCGGAACGACGGAGCGTCCTTCACGTCGGTGTCGGAGATTCCGTGGATCGCCGTCGCCTCGCTCGGGATCCTGACGCCGGGATTCACGAGCCGGTCGAAGACGCGGGGCGGTCCTTCGGGCGAGACGGCCACGGCGGCGATCTCGACGATCCGGTCGAGCATCTTCTCGGTTCCGGTCGTCTCGAGGTCGAAAAAGACGATCGGCCGGCCTTCGCAGAGCGGCCGGAGGAGCTCCAGGACCTCGGGCGGCAAGGCGGGGGCGTCGGCCGACGGTCGCACCATGCGGCCCGCCGTCATCCCTTCGAACGGAACCGGAGCGCCGAGAGGATCACGGCGAGGTTCCCCGCGATGTTGGCGCCCATCCCGACGATGAGCGGCCACTGGGAGATCTGGATGCCGTACACGAGGTAGATCGCCTGGCCTCCCAGAAAGAGGAGATAGGTGACGATCGAGACGTCGTCGGAGCTTTGGCGCTTCCAGATCCGGACGGCCTGGGGGACGTAGGCGCCTCCCGTGGCGATGCCGACCACGGAGACGAGGAGGCCGAGGGCCTGATCGAACGTCATGATGCGAACGGAGGATACCCGACGGGGCGGGCCCCCCCGTAGCCTCCGTCCATGAAACAGATCCGCTTCGTTGCCGCGATCGCCCTTGCAGGGGCGCTGGCTCTGCCGCTGGCCGCCGCCGTCGAGAAGTTCGGAGCGCCGCTCGGGAAATCCGAGACCGTCTCCCTCGCCGACCTCGTCAAGGCCCCGGACACCTGGAAGGGAAGAACCGTCAGGACGGAAGGGACTGTTTCCGCCGTCTGTCAGGAAAAGGGGTGCTGGATGACCTTGAAGGCCGGCGAGACGACGGTCCGCGTCCGGTTCAAGGACTATGCCTTCTTCGTTCCGAAAGACGCCACCGGCGCGACCGTCACCCTCGAGGGAACGTTCGAGGTGAAGACCGTTCCCGAGAAGACGGCGAAGCACTATGCGGAAGAGACGCCCGGCGGGAAGGCCGCCGAGATCAAGGGAGACCAGAAGGAGTACTCGTTCCTGGCGTCCGGCGTCGAACTCGTCCGGGCGGCGAAGCCGTAACGTCCCGCTTCGTATACTCCCGCCGTGAAGCTGGGAATCGACTTCGGCACGACGCACACCGTCGTCGCGCTGGTCGACCGGGGGAACTACCCGGTCGTCGCCTTCGACGGCGTCGAGGCGATTCCCTCGCTGGTGGCGATGCGGCACGAGGACGGCGCCCTCCGGTTCGGCGCCGAGGCGGCCGCCGTCCGCCACCAGCCCCACTGGACGACCCTCCGCTCCTTCAAGCGCCTGCTCGACGAGGCGAAGCTCGGAACGGAGGTGGCGATGGGGCCGCGAGGAGTCCCGCTCCTGGACGTTCTGGTCGGCTTTTTCTCGCAGCTCCACAGGGACCTCGTCGGAGCGTCCAACGCCGGACTCACGGTGGACGAGCCGCTCGAGGCGGCGGTCAGCGTCCCGGCCAGCGCCTCGACGGCTCAGCGGTTTCTGACGCTCGAGGCGTTCCGCCGGGCGGGGTTCGACGTCAAGGCGCTTCTGAACGAGCCCTCGGCCGCCGGGCTCGAATACGCCCACCGGTACCGGAGCACGCTGACGGCCCGACGGGAACACATCGTCGTCTACGACCTCGGCGGCGGCACGTTCGACGCCTCCCTCGTGAAGATGTCCGGCCGGGCGCACGAGGTCATGGCGACGCGGGGGGCGAAGCGGCTCGGCGGAGACGACTTCGACGAGGCGATCCTCGCGTTCGTCATCGAGAAGTACCGAATCGAGAGGTTCACCGACGTTCAGAGGGCCCTCCTCCTCGAGGAGTGCGCCCGGCAGAAGGAGTCGGTCGGGCCGAACACGAAGCGGTTCCTCATCGACCTTTCGGCGGTGGGCGGCGAGGCGCTGGCCGTCCCGATGGAGGAGGTCTACCTCGCCTGCGAGCCGCTCGTCCAGGAGACGATCGACGCCGTGGCGCCGCTCCTCGAGGAACCGGGGGCCGGTGTCTCCTGGGAGGAGGTGGCGGGTCTCTACGTCGTCGGCGGCGGGGGAGCGTTCCCCCTCGTGGCCCGGCGCTTGAGGGAGCGGTTCGGTGAACGGCGCGTCCGGCGATCGCCGTATCCGTTCGCGGCGACGGCCATCGGCCTCGCGGCGTTCCTCGACGAGGAGACCGGCTGGACGCTGACCGAGCGCCTGACGCGGAATTTCGGCGTCTTTCGCGAGGCCGAGCAGGGCGGGACCGTCAGCTTCGACCTGATCTTCCCGGAAGGGACGCCTCTGCCGAAGACGGGAGAGCCGCCGCTCGTGGCGACCCGCCGGTACGGCGCGGTCCACAACATCGGACACCTGCGGTACCTCGAGTGCAGCCGGGTGACGGGAGGACGCCCCGACGGCGACGTGACGCCGTGGGAGGAGATCCTCTTCCCGTACGATCCGTCCCTTCGCGACCGGGCCGACCTCGCGAGCCTTCCGGTCGTCCGGACCGAGCACGGCCCCGAGGTCGAGGAGACGTACGTCTGCGGGCCGGAAGGCGCCGTGACCGTCACCGTCGCCCTCGTCGAGGACGGGTTCCGGAGGACGTACTCGCTTCGCCGCTAGGACGTCCGGCCGCCGTCGTCCGGACGCCGGCGAGCGACCCACGCCGCGAGCCCGAGCAGCAGAACGAGGGCATAGGTCTTCGCCGGAAGCAGGAGCGAGAGCGGCCGTCTCACGAGGCCCGCGTACTCCTCCCTCGACTGGAGCGCGAACGCCCAGACGGCAAACGAGGCGCCCAGAAGGGCCAGGGCCGTGCGCGACGGCGCGCCGTCCTCCGCGCGGAGTGCGGCGTAGAGAGCGACGAAAGCGGGGAGAAGGAAGACTCCGTAGTGTTCCCAGGACTTCGGAGCCAGGAGGAGGCCAAGGGCGAGGGCCGCGCCGAAGCCGATTCCCGGCCGGACGATTGCCGCGGAAGGCGGACGGAGCGCCGCGAGCGCCAGAAGGCCCGCGAGCGCGCCGGCGATGATCACGAAGGGGAGGACGAGCGCAGGCGCCGTGACGACCGGCTCGACCCCGCCTCCGGGCGAGAAGAGAGCGAGCGCCGCCGACGGGAGCGAGTGGTTCCGCCACTCGAACGATCCGAGCGCGTTGTGGCGAGAAATCTGGCCCCACCAGAGCCGCCAGCCGTCGGGGCCGCCCGCCACGACGCCGAGAAGCCCGAGCGCCGCGGTGCCCGCCGCGAATCCGGCGAGCGCGCCCCACGCTTTCCGTGCGAGGAAGCCGAGCGCGGGAAGGGCGAGAAACGGCTTGGCGAGGGCAGCGGGAGCGAGGAGAAGGCCGGCCGCGAAGGCGCGTCCGTTTCGGAAGAGAAGGAGGGAGCCGGCGACGAGGAGCAGCAGGACGCCGTTCGCCTGCCCCGTCATGAGCCCGTAGAAGACCGGGAAGAAGAAGGCGGCGGCCGCCAGGGAGGAGAGCGCGAGGTCGCGCTCCTCGGCCGCGTCTCGCGCCGTCGCCTTCGCCAGGAGGATCAGCGCGAGAACGATCGCGGCAGCCGACAGGAAGAACCAGACGACGCGAGCGACTTCCCACGGCAGGAGGGCGAGCGGGGCGTACGCCACCGGGACCCACGGCGGGTAGATGAAATTGAGTACCGCGTCCCCCGGCCCCGCCGGCCCGTGGAGCCCGAGCGTGGCGCCGGCTGCCCCGACGACGGCATCGTCGTAGAAGCGCCGGTCGCCGCCGAGGAGAAGCCTTGCGGCGAGGTACGGCGGGGCGAGATCGAGTCCCTGCTTGGGGTGAAACAACGCGCGTCCGGTCTGGATCGCGGCCTCCGTCGCCGCGACGGAGGCCAGGAAGAGGCCGGCGGCGCGGCGGGCGTCAGCCATTCGCGGGGGCGCTCCCGATCCTGAGGACGATGAGGGTCCTGTCGTCGACCGGATCATCTCCTCCGGTGAAGGCGCGCCATGCGGCCAGGATGCGGTCCCGCGCGGCCACGGCCGTGCCCCCGGCCGTTTCGGCGAGCACGGCCTCCAGCCGTGCGAAGCCGAACTCCTCGTCGCTTCCCGGGCGCGTCGCCTCGACGATTCCGTCCGAGAGGAGAACCCAGAGGTCTCCCGCCTCGAGGGGAGCTTCGACCGTCCGGAAATGGACTGGCAGGCCGAGCCCCAGCGGGCGCGCCGGGTTTGCCAGGGGGGTGGCGGCGCCGGCGGGGGTGACGCGATACGGGTAGACGTGCCCGGCGTTCGTGTAGAGGACCTTCCGCTCGGTGAGGAGGATGCGGAGGTAGGCCATCGTCACGAACGTCCGGCTGTCGGTCGTCCGGGCGATCTCGGCGTCGAGGTCCGTGAGCAGCTCCTCGCCTGCCGCCCCCGATCGGACGAGGGCGGTGAGCGACGCCTTCGCCGAGGCCATGACGATTCCGGTCGGCAGGCCGTGCCCCGAGACGTCGGCGAGGACCACGGTCAGCGCGCCGGGGGGATCGCTGGCCACGAGATCGTAGAAGTCGCCGCCGATGGCCGCGGCCGGATGGAAGTCGATGGCGATCTCCACGCCGGGGCAGGCGAAGTCGGCGGGCGGGAGGAGCCGCCGCTGGAGGTCGCGCGCGAGCTGCAGCTCATGCTCGAGGGCCTGCTTCTCGGCCCGCTCCGCGACGCTCGCCTCGAGGTGGGAGGCCATGTCGTTGAAGCCGGAGACGAGGCGTGCGAGCTGGTCGCTCCCTTTCAGGACGACGCGGTGCGCGAAGTTCCCCGTTTCGATCTCGGCGACCCCCTGCGACAGCCGCCGCGTGGCCCGTGAGATCCGGAGGACCAGGACGGCGGCGGTCAGCGTCGCGAGGAGGAAGACGGCGAGCGCGGCGCCTCCGAGGAACCTCATGACGGCGAGGGCGACGTCGGACGAGCGGGTCGCGGCCCTCCCGACCCGGATCTCGCCGAAGAGGTGATCGGCCTCCTCGGCGATGGACGACTGCAGGAGGACGACGAGGCGCTCCCCGGGAAGCGGCTGACCGGTCGCCCAGTCCACGTGGTCCACCGTGAGGGCCACGGGATAGAGGATCCAGCGGCCGAAGATCGGGCCGGAGCCGGCAGGGGGCGCTGCCGACGCGAGCGAGCCTTTGGCGCTCGCCTCGGTCCGCTCCAGGTCGAAGCGCTCCTTTCCGAGCGAAAGCCTCGCCCTGGATCCGCCCGCGGGGGCCTCCTCGGGCGCGGGACGCGCCCGCCGGATGTCGAGCTCCATGCCCAGATCGCGCTCGAGGGCCGCGCGGAACGCCGCGCCCGTCCGGAGCGTCAGGACGAGGACACCGCTCTTGCGCCGCTCGATGGCTGCGAAGAAGTTGCGCGTCCCGTCGTGGCCGATGAGGAGGGCGGGAACCCGGGGGAGCCAGTCCCGCGGCAGGAGCGAGGTGCCGTCCGGCGTGCCGAGCGACTCCTCGCGGCCGCCGGCCGGAACGTAGTCGTAGCCGGCGTCGCCGAAGAACCTGACGGGACCGGCCAGCTCTTCGAAGGCCGCCCGGCGCGCGGCCGCGTCCGGCGCGTCCTCGAAGCGGTCCGCGAGCAGCCGGGCCGTCTTCAGAAGAGTTTCGCGCCGCGCCTCGAGCGCCCGCTCGGCCCGCTGGCCGGCCACCTGCGCCGCCACGAGCCAGGCTCCCGCGTAGGCCACGACGACCAGGAAGAGGAGCGGC
Organism: uncultured Acidobacteriota bacterium; assembly: GCA_963801475.1. GTDB lineage: Bacteria > Acidobacteriota > Thermoanaerobaculia > UBA5066 > UBA5066 > DAOMFB01. The sequence goes on from CAWDEX010000003.1 coordinate 128,278, forward strand.
GTGACGAGGAGAAGGTACGAGACGACGAGTCGGCTACCGACGCGCCAGAGGAGCCCGCGCGCCAGGTGGCGGAAGGCGCTCGCCGCGAAGACGGTCCCTGCGACGGCGACGATGAGGGCGCCGGCGGGACTCCAGAAGCCGCCCGGAAGGCCGGCCGCCCCCGCCGAGAGAAGCACGACGCCGGCGAGGACCGAAAGGCCGCTCCGGCGAAAGGTCTTCGTCAGCGTCATGGGTTCGTCGCCGATTCTGACAGAGCCGTTTCTATACTGCGGGAATGTCCGGGAGCCCGTTCCTTCGGGACCTGATCGTCGTCCTCGTGGCGTCGTTCCCGGTCCTCTGGCTCTGCCGGCGGCTGAAGCTCCCCCAGATCGTCGGGTTCCTCGTGACCGGCGTCGTTCTCGGACCGCACGCTCTGGGCTGGGTGCGGGAGGCCGCGCGCGTCGAGGCGGTCGCCGAGTTCGGCGTCGCGCTGATCCTCTTCTTCGTCGGGCTGGAGTTCCCGCTCCGGCGGCTTCGAGCGCTCGGAAGGACCTCGCTCCTGGGCGGCGCGCTCCAGATGACGCTGACGGCGGCGGCGGCGGGAGCGGCCGCGGTGGCGGCCGGCTTCCCGGCGAACACCGCTTTCCTCCTCGGCCTCCTCGTCTCCGTCTCCTCGACGGCCGTCGTCCTGCCGCTCCTGAAGGAGCGCGACGAGCTGGCGAGTCCCTATGGGCGGACCTTTCTCGCCGTCGCTCTCTTCCAGGACCTCGCGGTCATTCCGATCCTCCTCCTCCTCCCCGCGCTCGCGCCCGGGTCGGTCGGGGCCTCGCTCCTCGGCGTCGTCTCCCGCGTCGGCCTCGCCGTGGCGGCCGTCGTCCTCCTCGTGGCCGTGGCCCGGAACGTCGCGCCGCGGCTTCTCGACGGCGTTGCGCGTATGGGGAGCCGCGAGATCTTCACGGGGGCGGTCGTCGTCATCGTCCTCGGGATGATTACCGCGGGCGAGCGGGCGGGCGTCTCGGCGGCGATGGGCGCTTTCGCGGCCGGCATCGTCCTCGGCGAGAGCGACCACGTCCATGAGGTCGCCGCCACGCTCGCGCCGCTTCGCGACCTCCTCTCGAGTCTCTTCTTCGTCTCGGTGGGGATGCTCCTCTCGCCGGGCTTCCTGATCGAACACCCCCTCGAGGTGGCGGGCGCGGTCGTGCTCCTCGTGGTCCTGAAGACGGGCGCCGCCTTCGGCGCTCTCCGCCTGGCCGGTGTCGTCCCTCGGACGGCGCTCCGGGCGGCGCTCGCGCTCGCCTCGATCGGCGAGTTCTCCTTCCTCCTTTCGCGGGCCGCCCGGTCGCTGGGCCTCGTCTCGGACGAGACGGGGCAGATCGTCGTCGCGGCGGCCGTTCTCACGATGGCGCTCGTGCCGCTCCTCGTCGCCGCCGGGCCCCGTGTGGCGGTCCGGATGCCGGAGCAGGTCGAGGCGGCCGCCGAGGGAGAGGAGCCGCGGCTTCAGCGCCACATCGTCGTCGTCGGGGCCGGTCTCAACGGCACGAACGTGGCGCGCGTCCTCGCCGAGACGCGAATCCCCTACGTCGTCATCGACCTGGACGTCGAGAGGATCGCCGAGGCCCGGCGCGAGGGCCTCCGGACCGTACGGGCCGATGCGACGGGCATCGAGGGGCTCGAGGCGGCGGGCGTGGCCCGGGCCCTGGGCTTCGTCGTGACGATTCCGGACCCCGACGCGGCCCGCCGCGTCGTCCGCCTCTGCCGCCAGAAGAACGCCTCGGCGCGCGTCATCGTCCGGACCCGCTACATCCGCGAGGTCGAGGCGCTCCGGGCCGTCGGCGCGGACGAGGTGATCCCGGAGGAGTACGAGACCTCGATCGAGCTCGTTTCGAGGGTCCTCCATCTGCTGCACGTGCCGGGGAACGTCATCGGGACGCAGATCCGGATCCTCCGCGACGAGGCGTACCGGAAGCTCCGCGACCCGCAGGCGCGGACCGCGGGGGGCCGGCGCCTCTCGGCCCTCGTGGCCGCGGGGACGAGCGAGCTGTTTCTCGTCATGCCCGAGATGGCGGCCGAGGGTCGCACGCTGGCCGAGCTGAACCTCGCGCGGCAGCAGATCGCAGTCCCTGCCATCCTCCGCGACGGCGTCCCGCACGCGCCCCCGCCTCCGGACTGGACCCTCGCCGCCGGGGACACGATCGTCCTCGTCGGCGCCCACGAGGACCTGACGGCCGCCATCGCGCAGCTCGAGGCGCCGACGGCGCCCGCTCAGGCGGACGGAGCGTCTTTTCCCAGGTAGAGGGTCTGCGAGGGGAACGCCAGGCTCGCCCCGGCGGCGGCGACGGCGTCCAGGACCTGGAACAGGAGCTCCTCCTGCACCTCGAGAAAGCCGGCCCAGTCGGAGGCGAGGACATAGGCGCGGATCTCCACGTCGAGTGAGGAGGCGCCGAACCGGAGGAACCGGGCGCGGGCATCCTCCGGCGCGACGCGCGGGTGGTCGGCAAGGACCTTCCGGAGCGACTCGAGGACGGTCTTCAGCTGCGCCGGCGACGTCTCGTACCGGAGCCCGAGGACGTGGCTGAAGAGGAATCGGTCGCGGCTGGAGAGGTTCTCGATCTCCCGGGTCAGAAGCGTCCCGTTCGGGATCGATACGACGGTGCGGGTTTCGGTGCGAACGCGCGTCGCGAAGAGCGTGATGTCCTCGACCGTCCCCGTGAAGGTCCCGATTCGGCAGGCGTCGCCGACCCGGAGGATCTTGTCGCCGAGGACCGTGAAGCCGCCGAAGATGTTCTCGATGCTCGTCCGGGCGGCGAAGGCGAGGGCGACGCCTCCGATTCCGAGCCCGGCGACGGCCGCCGTGAGATTGACCCCGAGACCCGAGAGCCCGGCGAGGAGGGCGAAGAGAAGGACCGTTCCCTTCAGGATTCTCCGGCCCAGGGTGATCGTCGGGACGGCTGACGAGCCCGCCGCCGTGAAGCGCTCCCGCGCCGTCCCGGAGAAGGCGTCGATCAGCCGGAGGAGGAGCCAGGCCGAGGCGGCGACGAGCGAGACCGTGAACCACTGGCCGTAGCGGTAGCGGAACAGGAGCGGCAGCGAGAGGTACGGAACGAAGAGCTTGTGAAGGACGAGGGCGACGAGAAGTGCGACCGGGGTCCGCGCCGTCTTCATCGCTTCGCGGAGGTCGCCCTGCCGGCCGCGCTTTTCGAGCCGGCGCCAGAGGGGTTTCATGGCCACCGTGAGGCCGAACCATGCGACGACGAAGAAGAGGGGAACGAGGCCCAGGAAGCCGATGAGCTGCCAGAGCTTGAGGGATCCCACCGGCTTCTTGAGCACCTCGGGGAGCGACTCCTCGATCTCCGGGACGTTCAGCTCGTGGTAGAGGCGCGGGACGTCCCGGAGCGTCTGGGTGGAGAAGCGCCAGATCGGCGGACCCTCTTCCGGAGTTTCCCGGACCAGGACGACGTCCACCCTCTCGTCGCCGACGACGATCTGTCCCGCCCGCTCGAGGTCCGGAGGAAGCCCGTCTGCGACGTTGCCGACGGCCGACGCGGAAAGGGCCTGGAAGTCGCCCGAGAACGCGTGGTTCAGCACGGCCTCGAGCTGCCGCGCCAGCGTCTGCCGGGCGGCGGGGACCGGGTTTCCGCGAAACTGGAGGAACTCGACGGCTTCGGCCCAGTTCGAGCGTGACGCCGCCTGGGCAAAGCCGATGAAGGTGCCGCGAGGGGTCTCGCGATGGTAGGGATCTCCCGCGAACGGCTCGGGGGTCGGGGCCGGAGCCGGCGTGGGCTGGAGGGCCGGCAGCTGCCCCGCGGCGGGGGCGGCGAGGCCCGCCAGAAGGGTCAGGCCGGCGAGAAGGCGGCGGATCCGGCGCATCGGGCTCGCCGGAGATTACCTTGCCTCGCCCCGGCGCCGCGCTCGTGCGCCGATCCTGCGCTCAGTTGAGCTCGTCGTCCCTCGAGTACCAGGTGGAGGAAATGTCGAGACTCGCCATCAGGCCGCCCTGGTTGAGCTGGAAGATGGCGAGGCCGTTGACGAAGGCGGTCCCCGAGGCGCCTCCTTCATTCCCGGCGGCCGCGCGGGCCGACGCGTCGGCGTACCACCCGCTCGTCACGAAGCGCTCGAAGGTCTCGCTGTCCTGCATCAGGAAGACGACGTGGTACTTCTGGCCGCCGAGCGTCAGGCCGATGCCGGCGCTCCCCATCTTCATGTAGATCCGCTTGCCGGTCTTCCGGTCGACCGCCACGCCCGTCCCGCCCGCGCCGGACAGGCCGACGCCGAACTTGAAGTTGTCGAAGACGGCATAGCCGAAGGCCTTCTCCAGCAGCTCCTTCGCTTTCGGCTCGCGGACCGTCAGCCGCTCGAGCGTCTCTCCGGCCATTGCGTCGACGGCCTTTCGCTTCGAATCGAGCCGCATCTCGGCCCACTGGTCCCGCGGCGTGGCCGCCGGCGCGGCCGCGGCCGGGGTGACGCTCGTTTCCTTGGCCGGCTCCTGGGCCCCGGCGGGGACGGTGGCGACCGCGAAGGGCGCGGCCAGGGCGAGGACGAGGGACGGGAAGCGTCGAAATCGACTCATGGGCAGACCTCCGGGAGGGAGGTTAACAAGTCCGGCGCCCGCGCGGCGCGACGGGGATCACAGGAGCTTCAGGGAGATTCGGCCGGGGCGTTGCCGGTTCGCGGCGGACGGAGGAAATCGAGCGGGGACCGGAGGGCATGGCGGCCGACGTGCCGGAGGACGCCGACCAGCTCGGAGAGCGGCATCTCGTAGGCCTGCGCGGCGTTCAGGAGGGAAAGGGAGAAGGCGACCGAGAGGTTCAGGACGAACATGACGCCGATCCCGGCGAGCCCGCGGAAGAACCAGCCGCCGAAGAGCCACCGTTCCCCGAGGCTCGCGGCGGCGAGGGCCAGCGTGCCGGTGGAGAGCGTCACGTGGCGGACGTCGAAGGGAACGCCGAAGAAGCGGCCCACGGCGGGCGCGAAGCCGAGGAGAAAACCGAGCGCCACGTTCGTGGCCCAGCCGGAGGCGTTGTGCCGGAGCGACGCCGCCCATCGCTGCATCCGCTCGCGGCCGAGGGTGTCGCCGAGACGGTGCTGTGCGAGCCCCTCCGGGATCCGGTGGACCGTGGCCCAGTTCTCGAACCAGCCGCCCGCGAGGCTTCCGAGCCAGAGGAGGACGCCGGTCAGCGCCGCGAAGAAGACGGTGCCGCTGTCGAGCGGACTGAGCGTCTCGAACGTCTGCCGCGCCTCCTCCTCGGCGAGAAAAGGCCGGCCGGCAAGGAGCCGGAAAGAGAATTCGAAGAACGTCGCGCCGAGGCCGACGACGCAGACGTTCGAGATGGCCGCGGCGAACTGGGAGCTGGTCAGGTTCGCAAAGACGACGGCGATCCGCTCCTCGCGGTCCTCTCCCTTCGTCTCCCGGATGATGCTGGCCAGCGTGGCCGCCGTCATGGCCGGCTGCTTCGTCGCGAGGACGAATCCGAAGGCCTGCAGGGCGAGGAAGCTGACGGCGTAGTTCAGGCCGAAAAGAAAGCTCTCGGGAAACGGGGCGAGATGCCAGCCGTGGACGGCCATCTTGATGGCGGCGGTGAAGACGGTCAGCGCTCCGCCTCCGGCCGCCGCGAGCCAGATGAGGCGGTACTCGCTCCGGGTCGCGGCGATGTAGTGCTCGCCCGTCTCCCCGGAACGGTCCACGATCTTCCGGTCGAGGAGGCGGAGGTTCCATCGCACGAGGTGCAGGAGGCTCCGGTCCTGGTGGGCGAAGACGGCGAGGCGCGACAGCAGCCGGTGGAGAGCGCGCGACGTTTCCACGCCGTCGGGCGCCTCGATGACGTCGGCCATGAGGGCCATTCGCGTGAGGCACCGGTCGATCACCTCGAGGCCGAAGACGATCTCCACGCTGACGCCGGCGGTCTCGAGGTGCTGCTGGATGACTCTCATCTCCTTCCGGCAGTCGCCCGAGTCGCGACGGAAGGCCTTCGACGCGGAGGCGACGTCGCCGTCGCCGAGCCATGCCGTGAGGAAGGCGTCGCTGGACCTCGCGATCCGGGAGAACGGAGAGTCGGCGACGGAGACCGGCGTGGCGCGGGCGCGGAGCTTTCGGGACAGTCCCTGCGCCTGTACCCGCGTGGCGAGGAGCCGGAAGCCGTCGGCGAAGGCGCCGCGCACCGGCGCCCAGGCGGCGCGGCTCCGGGGCGTTGCGGAAGAGCCGGACGAGGCGGTGAAAGTCGTCGAGCGGGCGCTCGCGGAACCGCCGGACCTCGGCTTCGGTCCGGAAGAGGCGCCGGAGCGCGCGGGACGGGTCGCGGTCGTCGCGGGGAGCGGGGACGAGGCGGGCCGAGAGGCGGTCTCCGAACTCGGCGAGGAAGCCGCGTTCGCCGGGGATGCCGGTGTCGCCGAAGAGATTCGTGGCGTCGGTCTGGGTGAAGAATCCGGTCAACGCCCGGCCGAACAGGTCGCGGCGCTCTCCCGGCGACTCGAGCATCTCGATCGCGGCGGCGAGGGGCCGGGCCCCGGCGGCGCTCTCTTCGACCGCGCGAAGCGCCCGGACGAGACGGACGAAGCCGTCGGACCTCTCGCCGGCAGTCGCCGCGGAGGTAAAGGCCGCGAGCGCGGCGTCGAGATCGTCGGGTGTCTGCGCCATGCGACGGCGCATTCTAGGGAATCGCCGCCGCGCCAGGGGGCCGGTCCGGCCAGACGTCAGACGGCGGTGGCGGTTCAGGCGCCGGCCGGCGGGATTCCCCGCCAATATTGCGGCGGGATGCGGAGGCTCTTCGTCTGGCCGAGGACGCGCGCCGCGTGGACCGGCCAGTAGGGACTTCGCAGCTCCTCCCGCGCCAGGAGGACGAGGTCGGCGCGGCCGTTCCGGACGATCTCGTCCGCCTGCATCGGCTCGGTGATCAGACCCACGGCAGCGGTGAGGATCCCGGCCCCGCGCCGCACCGCCTCGGAGAGCGGAACCTGGTATCCCGCGCCGACGGGGACCTTCGCGTCGGGGACGAGGCCGCCCGAGCTGCAGTCGACGAGGTCGGCGCCTTCCTCCTTCAGCCGCCGCGCGAGGTCGACGCTCTCCTCGAGTGTCCAGCCTCCCTGGGCCCAGTCGGTGCACGAGAGGCGGACCGAGACCGGCCGGTCCTCCGGCCACGCCGACCGGACGGCACGGAGCGCCGCGAGGACGAAGCGGATCCGGTTCTCGAAGGAGCCGCCGTACTCGTCTTCCCTTCGGTTCGAGAGGGGCGAGAGAAAGCTGTGGGCGAGGTAGCCGTGCGCGGCGTGCAGCTCGACGAGCCCGAAGCCCGCCTCGCGCGCGCGGACGGCCGCCGCGTGGAAGGCGTCGAGGATGGCCGCGATGTCGCTCTTCGTCATCTCCGCGGGGACCCGGTCCTTCGGCGAGAACGGGATCGCGCTCGGCGCCACCGTCGGCCACCCGCCGTCGGCATCGGCGAGGGATCCGCCTCCCGCCCACGGCACGGCCGTGGACGCCTTCCGCCCGGCGTGGGCGAGCTGGATGCCGGGGACGGCCCCCTGCTCCTTCACGAAGCGCGCGATCCGGGCGAGCGGCTGGGCGTGCGCGTCGGACCAGAGGCCCATGTCGGCGGGGGAGATCCGGCCGCGCGGCTCGACGGCGGAAGCTTCCACCATGACGAGCCCGGCGCCGCCGACGGCGCGCGAGCCGAGGTGGACGAGGTGCCAGTCGGTTGCCATCCCGTCCGTACAGCTGTACTGGCACATCGGCGAGACGCCGATCCGGTTCCGGAGCGTCGCGCCCCGAAGGGTCAGGGGGTCGAAGAGGTGCGGCATGAGGGGAGATTAGCGTCTCGGCGATTTCCGAGGCTCTGCGGGGAGGATCGCGCCCCATTAGCAACGCACGTACGAGCCGCTCCGGCTGGCCGCAGGCCCGCGTTCAGCGGCGAGCGGAGCGGGTTCGCCGGAACGCGGGGTCAGGCGCCTCCACCGATCGGCGGAGGATCGCCCGGCGTGGAGCGTTCAGCCGGAAAGCAGCAGATACCCGGCGAGCTGCAAGGCGGCCGGGGTCGTCGAAGAGACAAGAGGCGAGTCTGTGTGCCACGACCGTCCTGTTAGAGTTTCGGCCGGATGCCACCTGGAAGAGAGGAACCGCGTAGACACGCGACAGGCGCGGCGGGCGTCGTGCTCGCTGCGGCGCTACTCCTTACTCTCCGGGCGCACACATACGACGAGCCGCTCGAGCGTGACATCACGACGTATGCGGTCGTGGGACATGAGCTACTCGCCGGTCGAGCGCTGTACGCGGACCTCTGGGACCACAAGCCGCCGCTCATCCACGCTCTCTTCGCCGGCGCGGAGGCGCTTGCGGGATACGGGCCCCGAGCGGTGTTCCTGTTGAACGCACTGGGTGGCCTCGCCGCGCTGGCGGGCATCGCGTCCGCGGTCCACCGCGCGACGGGAATGTGGTGGTTGTCTGCGTGGGCGGCCACGGCATGGGCGCTGGCCGGCGGCGACCTCGGGCTGCAGGCGAACCAGCCGAACACGGAGCTGTTCATGAGCGCGCTCGTGGCGTGGACCTGGGCCGTCGCCGTCCGACCGGGGCCGGCTTCTGCCGCAGTAGTCGGCGCGATGGGACTGGCCGCCAGCCTGCTCAAACCGGTCTTCCTGATTCCAATAGCTCCGCTCTTCATCGGGTCTATGGCCGGGCTGCCGCGTGCCACCCGCACGCGCCGGGCGGTGCTTTCGGCGGCGATCGTGCCGCTCGGGTGGATCTTCCTGTCGCTTTGGTTCGTGGCACGAGGCAGCTTCCCCGCCTTCTACGATGCCGTCTTCTCGTTCAATCGCGCCTACGCGGGCTCGCAGGCGCAGAATTTCTTCGAGGCGATGGAGCCGCCGCGTCTCGTGCCCGGACAGGTGCGGTTCCTGCTGCCGCTCGGCGTCGCCGCGCTTGCCGGGGCGATCCTCGGATGGCGTGCCCGGCGCAGGTCTTGGGCCCTCTTCGCCGCTGTCTGCGTTGCAATCGAGTTTGCAATTCTACGCCCGGAAAGTTCTATCCTCACTACTACCAGCTCTGGCTCGTGCCGGCTGTCCTCGGCGCGGCGTTCGCCCTCAACGAGGTTGCCGTCCAGTTCCGAGTAGTGGCGACCCCGGTCGCCGGTCTCGCGCTTCTTGCGTGGCTTGGCTGGTGCGAACTCCCGTCGTACGCGCTTCCCGCCGAAGAATGGAGCCGGCGTAAGTACGGGGAGTTGTTCGTGGACGAACGTGCCCAAGGAGAGCGGCTTGGGAAGATGCTCGTGCCCGGCGAATCGCTTCTCGTCTGGGGTTCGGCTCCCGGCCTCTATTTCTATTCGGGGCGGGCCCCCGCGACCGGCTTCCTGTACATCTCGCCACTGCAGAAGTACTCCGGCCAGGAGGCGAACGTCGCCCGTTTCTGCCGGGAGGCGGAGAAGGCGACGGCCGAGGCCGTGGTGATCGACGGACGCCCGCGAACGGACCCTCCCGCGGCGTGCCTGCGTGCGGTGCTCGAGGCGCGCTACGTTCGAGCGCCGGATCTGGCTGGCGGCGCAGTGATGAGGGAACTCTGGCTCAAGAAGGACGGAGCATTCGCGAAGCGGCTCGGGCGTGCAGAGCGATAGCGCGCAGCGCGCCCGGATTCTCCTTGACCGGCCAGGATGAAAAGTACTGCACCCCGCTACGGGCCGCACCTCGAGAGGTGTCGACGCGGCCAGGATGGGCGTGAGAAAAGAGGGTTCCCGGGTGACGAAGGTGCACCGGGGAGCGGGCGCTCTTCTCCATCGGAAGGCGGGAGATCACGACGGTGTTCGACGGTCCGGGCGACGTCCAACGCGGCGGCACTTCTTCTGCTACGAACCGCTCCGGAGAATAGGGGCCGCTCTTCGGAATGGCCGTAAGGCCTCCGGGATCAGGTGGTAGCGCATACGGGACTCGAACCCGTGTTTCCGCCGTGAGAGGGCGGCGTCCTGGACCGCTAGACGAATGCGCCGTGTCCCGGGCGGCGGGGCTCGTCCCCGCGCGGACCGCGGAATCTAGCATGCGGCCGGCGCGCGGACAACCGGGGACGGTGCCGCGGAGGCGATGGCCCGGTCGGAAACCTCAGGACTCGACGAGAGCGGCCGGCTCGCTTCGGGGGACCGTCCGCACCCAGCCGCCGAACTGCTTCAGCTCCTCCATCCGGCACGACCAGACCAGTTCGCCATTCCACATCGTCATGTCCGGACAGCCGTCGCACATGTTCTGCGCGCCGTTCGGGAGGAAGTCGACGGGCTGGATGATCATGATCGACTGGAGGTGCATCTTTCGGAAGAGCCGGAGGGGGTTCGTGAGGAGCGACCCGAGCCAGCGCTTCGCGATGGCCCGGACGGCCGGGTCGAAGGGGGAGAGGAGGAGCATCGTCCGGCCCCTGGAGGTCAGGCTCGGCGACGCGTAGGCCAGGTAGCGCCCGGTGCCGACGTGGTGGCCGGCCTGCATGAGCTCCATGTACTTCGGCCCGACGTACCCGTAGTCCCGTTCGGTCGTCCCGATGCGGGCGGAGAGGAGCCACTTGTAGCTGTCGGCCTTCTCCGTCCCGTTGAGATAGGCGCAGGGAGTGAAGTCCGGAAAGCGCTTGCGGATCTCCGCGACGACCTCGGGGGACTTCATGTCCACCCGCCGCTCGCCTTGTTCGCTGTAGACGAGGGCGTTCATGTCGACCTTCGTCGCGCCCGCGTACCAGTCGAAGGGGATCTGGGGAACGGCGGCGCGGTAGAGGATGAAGACCATCGTGTGGACGATGTCGATGTGCTTCCCGGCCCAGGCGACCATCTCGGGGACCTGCTCGAGGGTGTCTTCGTAGACCGTCGAGTTGAAGGAGCAGCAGATGTTCCCCGCCTCCTTCAGCATCGTGGCGTACTCGAGGCGCAGCTCGTTCAGCTCGATCTCGCTCTTTCCCTTCCAGCCCGGGCGTCCCTGCTTGCTGTCGACGTGGAGGGTGAAGCCGTAGACGCCGGCCTTCTTCAGCTCGCGGAGCATCTCCTTCGTGAGCCGGCCCCCGTTCGTGTTGACGATCGGCTTCATCCCCGTCTCGCGGACCGCCCGGACGATCTCCACGATCTCGGGGTGCATCAGGGGGTCGCCGCCGGCGATGGAGATGCCGTCGGAGTTGCGCAGGCGCTTGAACGCGGCGATCTCCTCTCGGACCTGATCGAGCGGCTTGTGGCTGCTTGCGACGTTCTCCCGGTAGCACCCGTCGCAGGAGAGGTTGCAGGCCGACGTCGGCTCGAGCCAGGAGATCGCGTTGTCCGGCAGCGTCCAGGGGAGCCGGTAGAGCGCGCGGGGGTCGATCGTGGCGGCCGTGGTCATCGGGCTCCTCGAGACGGAAGTCGTTCCGAGCGCTCGAGATGGTACCGCACGCGGCGACGGCCGAGGGAACGCGCGATCAGTCCGCCTGCCGCGCCCAGCGGAAGATCTCGGGCAGGGTCGGCTTCTTGCCGTACATCAGGATCCCGACCCGGTAGATGCGCCCCGCGAACCACGCCACGCCCCAGATCGAGACGAGGAGGATCGCGATCGAGAGGGCGATCTGCCAGAGGGGCGGCATCTGGACCGTGATCCGCATGAACATGATGAGCGGGGAGGTGAAGGGGACCATGGAGAGGACGAGCGCAAGCGTTCCGTCCGGGCTGTTGAAGGCGAAGAACCATGTCGTTGCCGCGAGAATCAGGAAACTCATCGGGATCATGATGAACTGCTGCGCCTCGGCTTCCGTGTTGAAGGGCGCCGCGAAGGCGGCATAGAGCGACGCGTAGAGGAAGTAGCCGAGGACGAAGAAGACCACGAAGGCGACGAGCGTGCTGACGGGGAGGCGGGGGGCGTCCACGACCCCCATGAGGGCGACGACGGCCGGTGCGGAGAGAAGAACGGCCATCGTCGTCCAGATCGCGTACTGCAGGAGCCCGGCGCAGCCGATGCCGAGGATCTTTCCGAGCATCAGCGTCGTCGGCCGGACGGAGGAGACGATCACCTCCACGATTCGGTTGTTCTTTTCCTCGAGGACGCCGCGCATGACGGCGGCGCCCCACGCGAAGAGCGAGCCGTAGATCAGGAAGAACAGGATGACGGAAACGGCGAGGTTGTAGCCGACGTTCTTCCCGGTCTCGCCCGTCTCGACGTCCTTCGCCTCGCGGACGTCCAGTTCCGTCCGGACGCGCGCCGCCTCGTAGAGCGCGGGGTCGACTCCCTTGTCCTTCAGCCGTTCCTTGGTCAGCGCGCGCGAGAGCCATGCCGAGAGCTGCTCCCTGAGGACGATGTCCGACTTGACGGACTTGGCGCGGTACTCGGCGGCGCCGGTTTCGAGGGTCCTGGCGTCGAGAATCAGGTACGACTTAAGCGTTTCCAACCGGACGTCGGCGTTCAGCTTCTTCCGGACCTCGGGAAGGGTCTCCGCCGTCGCCTCGGTGCGGACGAACTCGAGGGCGGCCGTCCGAGCCGGACGCGAGTCCTTCTTTCGCTCTTCGTCGTCGCGCGTCCGCTGCTCGGAGGCGAGCGAGTCGTAGAGGCGCCCCGTCAGATCGACGACGGCGATTCGCCCCTTCGCCTCGAGCGAGCGGTTCAGGAGGATCTGCACGCCGACGAAGACGAGGCCGATGGCCGGGATGAGGAACGTCGCGATCCAGAACCCTTTCGTCCGGACGTGCTGGAGGAACTCGCGGCGGATGATGATGGCGAGCTTCGCGTTCACGGCATCACCGCAGCTCATCGGCGGTCGGAGCCTGGCGGCCCGACTCCTGGACGGCTTTGATGAAGATCTTCTCCAGCTCCGGCTCCGGCTCGACGGGGGGCGGGAGCGGCACGCGGTCCCGGAAAGAGTTCTTGATCTCCCGGAGCGGGCCGTCGAGGAGCTTCACGGAGCGGTAGAGGAGGCAGATCCGCTCGCAGAGCCGCTCGGCCTGTTCGAGAACGTGGGTCGAGAAGACGACGGTCTTTCCCTGCCGCTTGAACTCCGCGAAGAAGTCCTTCACGAGGAGGACGTTGATCGGGTCGAGGCCGGAGAACGGCTCGTCCATGATCAGGATCTCGGGGTCGTGGACGATCGTCCCCAGGAACTGGACCTTCTGCTGCATCCCCTTCGACAGCTCCTCGGTCTTCTTCTGGAGCCAGGGGCGGAGGTCCATCGAGTCGATCCACGGCGAAAGCCGCTTCATCGCCGTGTCGCGGTCGACCCCCTTTATCGCCGCGAAGAACAGGAGCTGGTCGACGACCTTCATCTTCCGGTAGAGGCCCCGCTCCTCCGGGAGGTAGCCGATCCGTCCCTGGAGGGCTTCTCCCATCGGCTCCCCGAGGACGGAGATCGTTCCCTCGTCGGGCTTCGTGATGTTCATGATCATCCGGAGCGTCGTCGTCTTACCGGCGCCGTTGGGGCCGAGGAGGCCGAAGGTGACGCCCCGGGGGACCGCGAGGTCGAGGCCGTCCACGGCCGTGAACTTCCCGAACCGCTTGACGACGCCTTTCAGCTCGATGGCGTTCATGGCCGGCCTGCTCCTTCCGGGGACCCCTTCTATACGGGAACGGTGAAGAGAAGTTGAAGGAGGAGGTCCCGGATGCCGGCCGACTTGAAAGCCGGGGCCGTCTCGGCTACGCTCCGCCCTCCTGCGCGATCGCGCGTGCGCCCATAGCTCAACTGGATTAGAGCGTTTGACTACGGATCAAAAGGTTGCGGGTTCGACTCCTGCTGGGCGCACCATCCTAATTCCCGGCCACAGAAGAAGATAGGAAGCGTCACGCTCGGCCTTCCGTTGCTCCGGAGGCCCGATTGTCCGTGAGATGTCCGTGTCCGGCGATCCCGGTGACGCTCCGTGCCGAGGAAATGGTCGCGAGGCGTACCTCGGTGCCGCTCAGAGAGCGGTGCCCGGTCCTCTCAGATTCTAAACATTTTTCAGTTTCTGCCGCTGTCAATTCTCGGCCGAGAAGGTCAGTGAGCCGACGAGACACGTCCCGGCTTCCCGGATGACGAGGACGTAGATTCCATCCCGCCGGTCGTCGAGCACGACGGCTTCCTCCGGCGGGCGGAACGTGGTCAGGGCCACGAAGATCCAGTCGAGCAGCCGCTTCGCGTCCGGCTCGTCCCCGAGCCTCTCCTCGAGCTCCTCCCGGAAGGCGTAGAGCGGCTCTTCCCGGCCCTCCATGAGGAGTAGAACGCCGTGGCCGAACTCGCGGTACGCCTCGCCAGCGCGTCGCAGGAGCTCTCTCCGGTCCGGGTGTGGCATCTGCTGGCCCTGACCTGTTAGTGACGGTCGCGACAGGGACCTCACTTCGCGTCGGAGCGGGCAGGCCCTTGTCGCTCGCCGTCACAAGACGCCCGGCAGCCTTAGACTTTGATCCGGTCGGCGGCAGCCGAGAGGCAGGTCCTCACGGTCGAACGGTGACGCTTTCCGCGAAGTCCCGGCGGTCTTTCTCGGCGCGAGAGGGATTGGGAGGGTCAGATGAAGATCGGAGGACCAGGGTCGGAAACCGACGGGCCGCACTCCCACGAGCATCTCTGCCCGCTGTGCGAGAAGCGGTTCCCATGCTCCTGCACGGTCGCGGCCTCGGATCGTTTCATGATCGACGAGGCCTGCGCCGCGGCCCGGATCTTCAGCGGCCTGAGTCGAACGGTGAGGGGAGACGTCGCCATCCTCGCGCAGTCGCTCGGTAGTTACGGCGGCCCCACCGCGATGGAGGTCCTCGCCGAGGCCTGGCAGCGCGAAAGGCGGACCTACGCGCGAGAGAAAGCTCCGGGGCGGATCGGCCCGCCGGCATCCGAACTACGGCGGCTGCGGAAGAAGGAGCGGGAGGCGGTGGCGCGCGCCTACCTCCAGGCGCGGCGCTCCGGGATGGAGGAAGTTGCCGCCGCGCGGAAAGCCGCGCGCCTCTCCCCGGATGCGTTCGATACGGTCAAGGATCTCAAGACATACGCACACCGGTTGAGAAATCCGAAACCATAGCTGCCGAGACGAGTCCTGTCCGAGCCAAAGAAGGACACGGAACGCGCCGGCCCCTTCAGCGCTCGGCTGCCGGAGTCCGCCCCGGTGAAGCAGGCGCGGCGGAGAGGGACTCCGCCGCGCCTCGGACGGAGCTCAGAAGCTCAAGGCCACTGAAGGCCGAGCGCCTTGGCCAGGAAAACGGCCATCTGGGCGCGGGTGACGGGGGATTCGGGCTCGTACGTCGTGGGCGTGACGCCGCCGGTGATCCCCGAGGCCTTCAGCGCTTCGATGTACTGGAAGGCCCAGTAGTTCGTCGGGACGTCAGTGAAGCTCGCCACGCCGGGCGCCGGAGAGACCTGGAGCTTGTACCGGACCCGGACCCCGCGCCACTTGAGGTCGGAAACCGGCGTCGCTCCGGTCGCGATCCACGCCCAGTAGCTGTTCACATTGTTGTTGACGGTGTGAGGAGTCGTCAGGTTGAGCGAAACCGATCCGAAACCGGCAGAGCCGCTGCTAACCAACGTGGTTCCGATCTGCGAGAACCCTCCCGTGGAGTCGACCTCCCAGAGGATAGCGGAGAGGTCCTGCGTGGCATTTGCATCGTAGTAGTAGAAGTCGTATCCCGTGATTGCCGCGCCCTGCGGGAGGTTGATGGGCGCCCAGGCGTAGGAGGATCCCGTTCCGGAGAAATATGCGGAGCCGCTGAAGTCATCAACGACGTAGACGTCCGGAGCGGCGCCGTGAAACGCCGGGGGCCCGACGTAATACGAAGTCTCCGTCGTAATTCCCCATGTGGGCTCCTGGGGCGCGGGCGTGGACCTGGCCTCCTCTACAGCAGCTGGCGGGGTCAGATCCCACATCGATCGGGGCGCCGTCCCCCGGTCCTCGCGCATTGCGGCGCCGACCCGCCCGGCGGGGGCGGACGGCGACTGCGCCAGGGCTGGGAGCGCCCCACCGAGGATGAGCGTTAACGCCATTGCATGTCTCACGAGACGATCGCAGGGTGCAGTCATGATCCCTTCCTCCTTCGGCGATTCTTCTGAAGGTCCCCGGGGCTGCCGTAAGCGCCGGGGCCGGTGGGCTGAACGTGTTGCGAGAAGGCCGCGCGTGCCCGCGGGGCCGAATTATCTCTTACTGAGACTCTATATCAAACGTTCGGTATCTTGCGGGAGCTTCCCACCCCTGTCCTGGGCGGCCGGGTATCTGTCGGCTTCCGGAAAAGCCGGGCCGGAATGGAAAACGCCCGCCGGGGTCTCCGGCGGGCGCGGGGGGGACTGACGGCGAAGACGAGGAATCAGTTCGGGAAGTGGAGGCCGAGGGCCTTGGCCAGGAAGACGGCCATCTGGGCGCGGGTCACGTTGGATTCCGGTTCGAACGTCGTCGGCGTGACGCCCTGGGTGATCCCAGAGGCCTTCAGCGCCTCGATGTACTGGAAGGCCCAGTAGCTCGTCGGGACGTCGGTGAAGCTGGCCACGGCCGGGGCCGGCGAGACCTGAAGATGGTAGTAGATGCGGAACCCGGCTACTTTGAGCGCACTGGAGTTGGTCGACCAGTCTACGAAGAGCCAGTAATTCGAAAGATTGTTGTCGATGACGAGCGTGGAGAAAGGGGTGACCGTGAAGAAGCCGTACCCCGGGACCGCGGCGGTGCCGGTCGTCCCGACGGGAGTGACGTTTGAGCCGGTGGCGGCTCCCGCATCGGCCCGTGCCAAGCCGAACTGAATTTGGCCGGTGGCGGAGCTGTCGTACGCATCCAACGAAACGGAGTCGACGATGGCCCCGCTGGGGAGGCTCAGCTGTGCCCACCAGTCGTCCTGTGTCGCCGGGGCGTCCTGGTAGAAGTAGATGGCCCCCGTGTTGGCTGTGGTCAGGGAGTAGGTGGAACCCGCTGACCGGAAGGACGTGATCGACACGTGCAAGATGCTCTGCGTGGACGTTCCGAAATCCGGCGCCGGGGCGGGGACTGCTTCGACCGGCTCTGAGGCCCGGGCACCGCTCAGCGCTGGCTGGGCCGCGCCGATCGAGGAGAATCCGAGAAGCAGCATGGCTGCGGCCGGAATCACGAGGCGATCACGAAATGGCTTCACCGCTTATTCCTCCTTTGATGAGTCTTCTGGAGGTCCCGGAGCCGCTGACGGCGCCGGGACCGGTGGGTTGAAGGTGAGAAATGAAGATCGTTTCTTCCCCCCTGAGAAACAGGCCGGAATCGTCTCACACCGAGATTCAGTATCAAAACGCCGCCAGGGCCCGTCTCCAGGGCGACAGGGATGCAGGGGGCGCGGGCCTCTTCGGGCGCGGGCGCGTACTTCGATATGACGCGTAGCCGCCCTGGTCGGCTGCAGCCGCCCCGGGGCGGCCGTCACCGCGGCAGGAAGGAACGGCAAGATCGATGACGCGGACTTTGGGAAGGCCTTGGGGAAGGGGAACCAACCCGCCCATCGGGCCTCTATCGGGCCGCAAGGGCCTCCACGAGACCGGTCAGGACGCGGGGAACGCGCACCGGGTCGCTTCGAACGGTGGCAAGGACGCCCTCGATGGTCGTGGCGCCTTCGAGGCCGGCCCAGGCGGAAACCTCCTCGGCCCGGGGGCTCAGGTACGCCATCCGCCACGTGGGGAAAGCTCGCCGATCGGTCTCTTCTTCGTGGAATACCTTGATGTCGCGGTGTCTCGGATCGCGCCGGATGCTCTCCATCAGGTCCTCGACGTCGTCCCGTTCCCCTTCGAGAACCTGCAGGAAGACCCCCTCGGCGAAGACCAGGACGCCCGTGATGCCTCGCTTGGCGTTCCGGAGCCGCGACTCCTCGAGCATCTGTTCGAGATCGCCTCTCGCCATCTCTCCCGTCGCCGCGGACGAGTAGATCAGCCTGTACGTCATGTCGCGGATTCTACGGAGAATCCGGGCCGGGGGGCGGCGGTGGCCTATTCTGTCCGGGAGCGCGTGTGATCTTCTTCGACCCGAAGCGTCTCGTCGACGGCCTTCTCGACGCGACCATCGTCCTCTCCTTCGACCGTTCGGGATTCCGGCGTCACGCCGCCCGGTTCCGCTTGGAAGACCTCGAGGTCTCCCTCGCCGGGAAGACGTGTCTCGTCACCGGAGGGAACTCCGGTATCGGGAAGGCCGCCGCGACGCAGCTCGCCGCGCGCGGCGCCGGGGTCTTCCTGCTCTGCCGGAGCCGGGAGAGGGGCGAAGCCGCCGCGGAGGAGATCCGCCGGGCCACGGGGAACGCGGCCGTTCGCGTCGAGGAGCTGGACGTGTCGGAGAAGCAGTCGATCCGGGCTTTCGTCCGTCGGTTCCGCCCGTCGCGCGTCGACGTCCTCGTGAACAACGCGGGGGTCCTGCCGGATCGCCGCGTGGCGACGGGGGACGGCGTGGAGCTGACGCTCGCGACGAACCTTCTCGGGCCGTACCTCCTGACGGAGCTTCTCCTCCCGAAGCTCG
Organism: uncultured Acidobacteriota bacterium; assembly: GCA_963801475.1. Classification (GTDB taxonomy): domain Bacteria; phylum Acidobacteriota; class Thermoanaerobaculia; order UBA5066; family UBA5066; genus DAOMFB01. Next base: position 146,607 of record CAWDEX010000003.1, read on the forward strand.
AGGCCTCGCCGGACGCCCGCGTCGTGAGCGTGGCGTCGGGGGGGATGTACACGCAGAAGCTCGACGTGAAAGCGCTCCTCTCCGGCGGGCCCGACCCCTTCGACGGCGTCGTTCAATATGCTCGCACGAAGCGGGCCCTCGTCGTCCTGAACGAGCTGTGGGCCGAGCGGCACCGGAAGGAGGGCGTGACCTTCTTCGCGATGCATCCCGGCTGGGCGGACACTCCCGCGGTGCGCAGCTCGCTCCCGCGCTTCCGGGCGGCGACGAAAGGGATCCTCAGGACGCCGGAGGAAGGCGCCGACACCGTGGTCTGGCTCGCCGTCGCGCCGTCGCTCTCGGGACGGAGCGGCCTCTTCTGGTTCGACCGCGAACCGGTCTCGACCCATTACCTTCCATGGACGAAGGAGGCGCCGGAGGAACGTGAGGCGCTGGCCAGGTCGCTCCGGGCCCTCGGGGCGACCTGAGAGGAAGATTCGGGCGGCGCCCCCCGAAAGCCCGTTACTTCGGCGGCGCCGCGGGCTTCTCCGCTGCGGGCCTGGCCCGCTCGGCCGGCTTCACTTCGGCCGGGGGCTCCGGCGGGAGGGGGCGGCGCGGGAGCATCTGGTCGCGCTGGGCGGCGTGGTACGCGAACGACGCCCAGACGGCGGCGATCTCCATCAGGTCCGGTTTCGGGACGCGCTCGACGACGTCCATGTTCGTGTGGTGCGTCCGCGTGGAGTAGTCGAGCTCGTCCTGGATGAACTGGAACCCGGGGAGACCGACGGCGTCGAACGACTGATGGTCGGTGCCGCCGGTCCGCTTCATCGTGACGGTGGTCGCGCCGAGATCCCGGAACGGGGCGAGCCACGCCTCGAAGACGGGCGCCACGGCCGCGTTGTCCTGCGCGAAGATGCCGCGGATCTTCCCGGCGCCGTTGTCGACGTTGAAGTAGGCGGCGAACTTCGCGTACGCCGGCTTGAAGGTGAGCGGGCCGGTCGGCCGGCGCATGTACTCGGGCATCTCACGCTCCTTCGCGTCGGTCGGCTCGGGGCGCGACGCGAGCTCCTTCGCCACGTAGGCGCGCGAGCCCAGGAGTCCCTGTTCCTCGCCTCCCCAGAGGGCGATCCGGATCGTCCGCTTCGGGGCGGCCTTCAGGGCCTTCAGGATGCGCATCACCTCGATGGCCGTCGCCGAGCCGACGCCGTTGTCCGTGGCGCCGGTCCCGCCCTGCCAGCTGTCGAGGTGCGCGCCGATCAGGACGACCTCGTCCTTCTTCGTCTTGTCGGTCCCCGGGATCTCGGCGAGAACGTTCGAGGCGGCAAGCGGGTCCTCGTCCGTGAAGCGGGCCTTCACGTCGACCTCCAGCTCCACCTCGTCCTTCCGGTCGAGGAGGCGCGCCACGCGTCCGTACGCCTCGGCGCCCATGACGAGCGAGGGGGGCGGGACCGGATCGGCCGGCTTCCACGGGCCGCCGCCCTGGACCCAGATCGTCCCGTAGTCGCCGCGCGACGGCTCGATCACCACGGCGACCTTCTCGGCGAGCAGGAACGCGTCCAGCTTCTTCCGGAACTCACGCTGCTTCAGCATCCGCTCCCGGTCCGCGGGCGAGCGGCGGTAGCGCCCGCCGCCGGGCTCGTACCGCCAGATCTCCTCGAGGGCCTTGTCGTCGTAGCGGGAGACGTCCCCCTTGTCGCGCGGCCTCGCCTCCGGCGGGTCGCCGAGGAGGAGGATCTTCCCCTCCAGCTTTCCCTTCCACTTGTCGAGGTCTTCCTGCGTCTCCAGCTTCGCGAGAAGGGCCTTCCCCTTCGTCGGCCCGTCGGTGCCGGGGGTCCAGGCCTTGGGGAGCGCGGGGAGAACCGCGAGCGACGGTGCGAGCATCCGGACGGAGACGGATTCGAGGACCCAGCCACGGCCGAAGGGCGCGAAGGTCTCGATCCGCGCGTTCGAAAGGCCCAGCTTCTCGAGCTCGACCTTCGCCCACTCCGCGGCCTTCCGGTAGTCCGGCGAGCCGGTCAGGCGAGGCCCGATGCCGTCACACAGCTTCGAAAGCGTCTCGAAGGCCTTGCTCCGGTTGAAGGCCTCGTCCCGGATCCGGGTCACCATCTCGAGGTCGACGGGCTCCGGGGGCGCAGCGGACGCCTCGGGGGCCGCAGGGGCGACGAGAAGGGCAAGGGCGAGCGCGACGGCGGCGGTGCGGCGGAGGGACATCGATCGGGCTCCTTTCGGCATGAAGCCGGGAGGATACCCGCTCGCCCCGGCTCCCGGAGCCGGTCCAGATGAATCAGCCCGCCGTCCCGAGGACGGCCCGTCTCAGGGGGCGCGGCCCGCCATGTCGAAGCGGACGAGCTGGGCCACGCCGGAGAGGGCCTCGTCGAGGGTCGTCCCGGTGGCCTCTTCGTAGTCGTCGCCGCGCTTCGCCTCGGCGCGCCACGTCAGGCCCCAGCGGACTTTCCAGCCGTCGTCCTCGAGCTGTTTCTGGACCATCTCCCAGCGCCGGTCCTTCTCGCAGCGGAGGGCGATCAGGGCCTGGAACGTGGCGACGAGGAGCTCGCGGTCTGCGCCGCCGAGCTCCATCCGGTCCGGCAGAGGTACCTCGAGAGTTCGTCTCGTGAGCATGTTCGCCTCCTCCGGTCTCCCTAGAGCCCGTACCTCTCCACGATCTCGTTCTTCGTCTTCCCGAGGATTCCGTACTTCGCCCCGACCTTGCGGAAGGCCTCGATCGCCCGGTCCAGATGCTCTTTCGAGTGCGCCGCCGAGAGCTGCGTGCGTATCCGGGCCTGCCCCTTCGCGACAACGGGGAAGAAGAAGCCGACCACGTAGATCCCCTCGGCGAAGAGGTCCCGCGCGACGTCCTGCGCCAGCTTCGCGTTGTAGAGCATGACGGGGACGATGGGGCTCTCACCGGCCTTGATGTCGAAGCCCGCCTCCGTCAGCAGCCGCCTCCAGGTGGTCGTGTTCGCCTCCAGCCGGTCGCGCCGCTCCGTCGTGGCGGAGACGAGGTCGAGCACCTTGAGCGTCCCGGCCACGATGACCGAGGCGAGCGTGTTGGAGAAGAGGTAGGGCCGGGCGCGCTGGCGGCACATCTCCACGATCTCCTTCCGCCCGCTGACGCAGCCGCCGGAGGCGCCGCCGAGCGCCTTGCCGAAGGTCGTCGTGATGACGTCGACCTGTCCCGTCACGCCGAAGTGCTCCGGCGTGCCGCGGCCGGTCTTCCCGATGAAGCCGGAGGCATGGGAGTCGTCCACGAAGACCATCGCGTCGTGCTTCCGAGCCAGCGCGACGATCTCGTCCAGCTTCGCGAGGTCGCCGTCCATGGAGAAGACGCCGTCGGTGATGACCATCCGGAAGCGCTTGTCGCGGTGCTCCACGAGCTTCTCCTCGAGGTGCCCCATGTCGCTGTGCTTGTAGGTGTCCTGCATCGCCTTGGCGAGGCGCATCCCGTCCACGATCGAGGCGTGGACGAGCCGGTCGGCGATCATCACGTCCTTGTCGGAGAGGACCGCCTCGAAGATCGCGGCGTTCGCGTCGAGACAGGAGGAGAAGAGGATCGTGTCCTCCGTCCCGAGAAACTCCGTCAACCGTCGCTCGAGGTCGCGGTGGATGTCCTGCGTCCCGCAGATGAAGCGGACCGACGACATCCCGTAGCCGCGCTTCTCGAGCCCCTCGTGGGCGGCCCTTAGGACCTCCGGGTGCGAGGAGAGGCCGAGGTAGTTGTTGGAGCAAAGGTTCAGGACCTTCCGGGGGGCGGCGCCGGCGGGGAACTCCACCTCGATCTCGGCCCCCTGTGGGGCGTGGATGAAGCGCTCCTCCTTGTAGAGCCCGGCGGCCCGGATGGCGTCGAGCTCGGCGCGGAGGACGTCGCGGACCGGCAGGGCCACGGTCTCGGTCGCCATGTCACACCTTCACGACGCCGAACCGCTGCACGAGCTTCGCGATGCTCGCGACGGTGTTGAACGCCTCGGGCGTCGCGTCGGCGTCCGGAATCTTCACCTCGTACTTCTTCTCGAGGAAGCGCTTCAGGGAAACCATCGAGAAGGAGTCGACGATGCCGCCGGTGATGAGAGGGGTCGTGACGTCGAGCGGTCGGTCGTCCCCTTCCTCTATGTACTCGCGGCGGACGTAGTCGAGGATCGTCTTGTGAAGATCGTCCATCTCAGTCCTCCATCAGGGTCGAAAGGTCGCCGGCCGGCTCGCCGAACTCCTGCGCGCGGAGGACCCGCCGGACGATCTTCCCGCTCCGCGTCCGGGGAAGGGTCTCGACGAAGGCGATCTCCTGCGGCATGGCGAGAGGGGAGAGCCGTTTGCGGACGAAGTTCATGATCTCGAGCTCGAGGTCGGCGCCGGGGACGAAGCCCGGCTTGAGCGTGACGAACGCTTTGACGACCTCCATGTTCACCGGGTCGGGCTTCGCGACGGCCGCCGACTCGGCGACGGCCGGGTGCTCGAGGAGCGCCGACTCGATCTCGAACGGCCCGACGAGGTGGCCGCCCGTGTTGATGACGTCGTCGTCGCGCCCGACGAACCAGAAGTAGCCGTCGGCGTCCACGGTGGCGCGGTCGCCGGTGAGATACCAGCCCTTCTCGAACTTCCGGGCGTACCCCTCCGGGTTCCGCCAGTAGCCGCGGATCATCGAGGGCCACCCGGGCGCGAGGCCGATGAGGCCCACGCGCCCCGGTTCGGCAATCGGCTCGTGGCTCTTCGGGTCGAGGACGGCGGCCGTGATGCCGGGGAAGGGCTTGCCCATCGAGCCCGGCTTCACGAGCATCCCCGGATAGTTCGAGATGACGATGCAGCCGGTCTCGGTCTGCCAGTACGTGTCGTGGAAGGGAAGTCCGAAGGCCTCGCGCGACCAGTGGACGGCCTCGGGATTGAGCGGCTCGCCCACGCTCGCGAGGTGGCGGAGGGAGGAGTGGTCGAACTCCCGCACGGCCGCGAGCCCGTCCCGCATCAGGAGGCGGATCGCCGTGGGCGCGGAGTACCAGACGGTGACCTTCCGCTTCTCGATGAACCGGTACCACCCGCGGGCCGAGAAGCCGGCGTCGAGAACCACCTGCGTGACGCCGTTCGACCAGGGGCCGATGATCCCGTACGAGGTCCCGGTCACCCAGCCCGGATCGGCGTTGCACCAGTAGACGTCGTCGTCCTTCAGGTCGAGCACCCACTTCGCGGTCACGTACTGCGCCACGAGCGAGCCGTGGACGTGCTGCGCCCCCTTCGGCTGGCCGGTCGTCCCGGAGGTGTAGTGGAGCACCGACGGGGTCTCGGGCGTGGCGGGGAAGTCCGGGAAGCCCGACGAACGGGGCTCGGCGTCGAGGTCGAGGGCGGCCTCTCCCTCCTTCAGGGCGAGCCCCCCGGCGTCGACGACGACGACGGTGCGCAGCTCCGGGAGCTTCTCGCGGATCCGCCGCACCTTCGGAAGATGCTTCCGCTGCGTGACGAGGGCCCTCGTGCCGGCGTCGCGGAGACGGATCTCGAGGGATTCCTCGCCGAAGGCCGAGAAAAGCGGCTGGACCACGGCCCCGAGCTTCAGGAGGCCGACGAAGCCGATGTAGAGCTCCGGCACGCGGTCGAGGAAGAGGCAGACCCGCTCGCCCGGGAGGACGCCGAGGCGCCAGAAGTACGAGGCGAAGGTGTTCGACAGGGCGCGAAGGTCGTCGAACGTGTAGGTCCTCTCCCGCCCGTCGCTCCCTTCCCAGAGCAGGGCGGCCTTGCGCGCGAGGCCGAGCCGGCAGAGCCGGTCCGAGAGGTGCCAGCCGATGTTGACCGGGTCGCCGTGACCCAGGCCCAGCTCCTTCGCGGCGGCCTCCCAGCGGAAGTCCCGGAGGGCCTGCTCGTAGGAGCCGATGTTCCAGAGCTTCTTCTCTTCGACCGTTTGCGTCACGTACATAGTCACCCCTCGAGGACGACGCTCGCCGTGGCGAGGCCGTCGGTGTGGGAGAGGGAGACGAGGATCTTCTTGACGCCGAGCCGCCATGCGGCGTCCCGAGCCTCCCCGTGGAGGACGAGACGGGGCGCTCCGGTCTCCGTCCGCTCCACCTCGACGTCCTGAAGGCGGAGGGTCACGCCCGCGTCGGGAAGCGCCTTCACGAGCGCCTCCTTGGCGGCGAAGCGTGCGGCGAAATGGCGCGCGGGATACCGCCTCCCCTCGCAGTAAGCGATCTCGGACGGGGTGAAGACGTCGTCCTTGATTCCGGCGCTCCCCTTCGAGAGCTCCTGCTCCATCCGTGAGACCTCGAGAAGGTCGGTGCCGATTCCGAGGATCATGGCTTCCACCCGGGAGAGGAGGCCCTCTGGCGAGAAGGCAACAGAATTATCACGGCAACCTCCCGCCTGCCTCGAAGGTTGGTCCGCCGACCCGGGGGAATCCATGAGGCGAAGGGCCCAGACGCGCACGCCGCGGGGCGGCGCCGGGCGAAACGGGCCGGCCGTTATACTTTTCTGGAGATATTGGAGGTCGCATGAGGGGGCGGAGAGGGGCGTGGATTCGAGGGGCCGGCATCGTCGCCGCGGCGCTGACGTGTGCCGGGACGGCGAACGGCGCCGAATGCTCCGTCGCCGCGGCCGCGGACCTGAGATTCGCCCTCGAAGCCGTGATCCCGGAGTTCCGGAAGAGCCACCCGGACGTCGCGGTGAAGGTGACCTACGGCTCGTCGGGGAGCTTCTTCGCCCAGATCTCGAACGGATCGCCGTTCGATCTCTTCCTCTCGGCCGACGCCGACACCCCCGTGAAGCTCCTCGAGGCGGGCCTCGTCGTCCCGGGATCGGACTTCGTGTACGGCGTCGGGCGCCTCGTCGTCTGGGTGCGGAAGGACTCCCCCCTCGACATCGACGCCCGGGGCGCCCTCGCCCTGGCCGATCCGCGCGTCAGGAAGATCGCGATGGCGAACCCCCGGCATGCTCCCTATGGCCGTGCGGCCGAGGCGGCCCTCCGGTCGCTCGGTCTCTTCGACGCGGTGAAGGAGAAGCTCGTCTTCGGCGAGAACGTCGCGCAGGCGGCGCAGTTCGTCGAGTCGGGCGCCGCCGATGCCGGTCTCGTGGCCCTCTCGCTGGCCCTCGCTCCCGGGATGGCGGCGAAGGGACGGTGGGTCGAGGTGCCGGGCTCCTCCTACCCCGCGTTGCGGCAGACCGGGGTCGTCCTCGAGGGGTCCAAGGGGGCCGCCGCCGCCTCGGCGCTGCGCGAGTTCCTCCTCGGTCCCGGGGGCCGGGCCGTCCTTGCGAGGTACGGGTTCGTCCCGCCGTCGCCTTGAGCATCGACTGGACGGCCGTCGCCCTCTCCGTGCGCCTCTCGGGGGCCACGACGCTCGTGCTTCTCGTTCTCGGCCTGCCGGTCGCCTTCTGGCTGGCGTACTCGCCGCGTCGCTGGAAGTTCCTCGTCGAGGCGGTCGTCGCCCTGCCGCTCGTCCTCCCGCCGACCGTCCTCGGCTTCTACGTCCTCGTCGCGATGGGCCCGAAGAGCCCGCTCGGCCGCCTCGTCGAGGGCCTCACGGGCTCCCGGCTGCCGTTCACGTTCGGCGGGCTTCTCGTCGCGTCGGTTCTCTACAGCTTTCCCTTCGCCGTCCAGCCTTTCGCGGCGGCCTTCGCCCGAGTCCCGCGCCGGCTCCTCGAGGCCTCATGGAGCCTCGGCGAATCGAAGCTCGGGACCTTTCGTCGGGTCGTCATCCCGCTGTCGCTCCCCGGGATCGTGACCGGCCTCGTCCTCGGCTTCGCCCACACGATGGGCGAGTTCGGGGTCGTCCTGATGGTGGGCGGCAACCTCCCGGGGGTGACCCGGACCGCTTCGATCTCGATCTACGACGACGTCCAGGCGCTCGAATACGGCAGGGCCGGAGCGACGTCGCTCCTCCTTCTCGGCTTCTCCTTCGTCGTTCTCGCGGTGACGTACGGCCTGAGACGGCGGGCGGGAGCCCTCTGGCCTTCCGAATGAGCGGACTTTCGGCCCGATTCGAGCGCCGCCATGCGGGAGGGCCGTCGATCCGGGCCGATCTCGACCTGCCGCTCTCGCGCGCCGACGTCACGGTTCTCTTCGGGCCGTCGGGCGCGGGGAAGACGACGATTCTCCGGTGCCTGGCCGGCCTCGACCGCCCCGAGGCCGGCGAGATCCGGTTTGGCGGGGAGACGTGGCTCGACGCGGGGAAAGGCGTCTTTCGAACGCCGCAGGAGCGGCGCGTCGGCGTCCTCTTCCAGGACTACGCCCTCTTCCCGCACCTGACCGCGCGCGGCAACGTCGCGTTCGGCCTCTCGCGCGCTCCGCGCGAGGAACGCCTCCGGCGGACCGGCGAGGTCCTCGCCCTCGTGGGGATGACGGCTCTCGCGTCGCGCCACCCGTCAGCGCTGTCGGGAGGAGAGAAGCAGCGGATCGCCCTCGCCCGGGCGCTCGCGCCGCGGCCACGCCTCCTGCTCCTCGACGAGCCGCTCTCGGCCCTCGACGCGCCGTCTCGCGAAGCTCTCCGGGGCGACCTGCGGGCGTTTCTCGCTGCGGCGGGCGTCCCGTCCATCGTCGTGACCCACGACCGGGCCGAGGCGCTTCTCCTCGGAGACCGGGTGGTCGTCGTTCTCGACGGCGCCGTGCGCCAGGTCGGCCCCGTCGAGGAGGTCTTCAACCGCCCGGCGGACGTGGCGGTCGCGCGCGTGACGGGAATCGAAAGCGTGCTGGCGGGGCGCGTCGTCGCGGAGAGCGACGGCGTCGTCACGGTCGCCATCGGCGACCGTCGCCTCGCCGCCGCCGACCGCGCCGGGGTGCGGGGCGAGGTCTTCGCGTGCCTTCGGGCCGAGGACGTCCTCCTCGAGCGCGGGGCTGTCGGGACGCGCGAGAGCGCGCGCAACCACCTCTCGGGGTGCGTCACCGCCGTCCTCGGGGAGGGACCCCTCGTTCGCGTGGTTCTCGACTGCGGATTTCCGCTCTCGGCGCTCGTCACGCGTCCTGCGCGCGACGAGCTCGGCCTCGCTCCGGGCGTGGACGTGACGGCGGTCGTCAAGGCGGCGTCGGTCGTCCTCGTCCCGCGGGGAGAGACGACGGGACCGTCACGGCTTCAGGAGCCGTGAGAGGCGTCTCCAGTCCGCGGCCATCGCCTCGAGGCTGGCCGACTCCATCTGCCGGTAGAGGGCGAGAACGCGGGCTCCCGTAGGGGTCAGGGCGGCTCCGCCGTGCCCCGCGCCGCCGCGGCTCGCCGCGACGAGCGGATCACGGAAGGCACGGTTCATCGTCCGGACGAGGCTCCAGGCGCGCATGTACGACATGCCGAGCTCCCGCGCGGCGGCGCGAAGCGAGCCGCGGCGGCGGACGGCGTCGAGGAGATCCGCCTTGCCGGGACCGAGGAGGATCTCGTCGCCACAGGTCACGCGGATCCGCGGGCGGAGGCACGGCGCCGGCCCGGAGGTCATCGTGCCGATCGTACGCGAGGGATGCCGCCCGCCGGCCGATCCCGTAAGCTCACGGGGATGACGGCGGACGGCGACGCACGCTGGATGCGCGAGGCGCTCCGCGCCGCGCGGCGGGCGCCCGCGCATCGCGACGTTCCGGTCGGGGCCGTCGTCGTGAAGGACGGAGCCGTCCTCGCGCGGGCGCGGAACCGGCGCGAGGCCGACCGTGACCCGACGGCGCACGCCGAGGTGATCGCGATCCGCCGTGCGGCGAAGAAGCTCGGATCGTGGCGGCTCGACGGCTGCACGCTCTACGTCACGCTCGAGCCGTGCGCGATGTGCGCCGGGGCGATGGTCCTCTCGCGGATTCCACGGCTCGTTTTCGGGGCGGAGGACCCGAAGGCCGGCTTCGCCGGCTCGCTCGGCGACCTCTGCCGGGATCCGCGGCTGAACCACCACGTCCACGTGACGGAGGGCGTCCTCGCGGCCGAGTGTGGCCAGGTCCTCAGGGCGTTCTTCCGCGAGAAACGGGCCGCCGCCCGCGGACAAAAGGCTGGGTAAACTGGGAGCCGAAGATTCTGCTCCGGGAAGGGGTGCTCCCCGTGGATGACGTCTTTCGTCTCGTGCCCGGTCGGGCCGAAGTCGAGGTTCTCCTCCGGGTCGTCTTCGCGACGCTCGCGGGGGCGGCGATCGGCTGGAACCGACACCGGGCGGGGAAGCCGGCGGGGATGGGAACGCACGCGCTCGTCGCCCTCGGTGCCGCGCTCTTCGTCGCCATCCCCGGGCACCTCTCGGGCCCGCATTCGGGAGACGCTCTCTCCCGCGTCATCCAGGGCGTCGCGACGGGCGTCGGCTTCCTCGGCGCCGGAGAGATCTTCCGCGACCCGGAATCGGCGCGGAGCGTCCACGGCCTGACCTCGGCGGCCGCGATCTGGGCGACGGCGGCGCTGGGCGTTCTCGCGGTGGCCGGGTCGTGGACCACGATCGTCGTCGCGACGATCCTCATCCTTCTGGTCCTCATCCTCTCGCCCCGTCTCGAACGGAAATACCCGTCGCCGGGAGGCGCCGGTGGCGCGGGGCGGCCATGAGCGGGACGACGCCGTTCGACGCCCCGACGGCGCCGACGCTCCGCTGCCCCTCCTGCGGCGCGCCCGTCCCGGAGGCCGACCGCTCCTGCGCTCATTGCGGCTCGCTCCTGGCCACCCGCCGCTGCGCCGCCTGCTTCACCCTGAACCCGCGGGACGCGCTGAAGTGCACCCGGTGCGGCGCCGACCTTCCGCGGGAAGAGCTGTCGACCTCGGCGGTGGGGAAACCCTGTCCCGACTGCCGCGTCCCTCTCGTCGCGCGGACGACCGGCGTCCTCTCCTACGCCGAATGCGCCCGCTGCGGCGGCCTCTTCCTGTCGAGCAAGGTCTTTGGGCGGGTCGTGGAGGGAGCCGACGCGCGCGCCGCGGCGCAGGTCGTGGACGGGGAGAAGGCGCCCGCGGCCGAGAAGCTCCCCGTGCGCTTCCACTACCGGAGATGCCCCTGGTGCGCCGGGCTGATGACCCGGCGGAACTACGGCCCGGGGTCGGGCGTGATCCTCGACCTCTGCGGGAAACACGGCGTCTTTCTCGACCGGGGCGAGTTGACCGCCGTCGTGGAATTCCTCGGGAGCGGCGGCTTCGAAAGGACGAAGAGGCGCGAACGGGAACGGCTCACGGAGGAGGTGGCCGCGCTCGAGTCGAAGAAGAGGGGCGCCTCCGTCGGTCCCTTCGTCGCCGGCCCCGGCGGGGACGGGACGGCGCTCGCCGACCTCCTGGCCTGGCTCGGGTCGGTGCTCGGACGCTCCGTCCGCTGACGGGCGCTTGACCGGCGCTGCGGTTCGGGGCAAGGTACGCTCTCTTCGGGCCTCGGTGGACAGGTGTCCGAGTGGTTTAAGGAGCACGGTTGGAAGCCGTGTGTAGCCGAAAGGTTACCGTGGGTTCGAATCCCACCCTGTCCGCCACTTTTTCCCCCGCTCGCTTATACTTCGCCCCCTTCGGCCGCTCGCGGTGAGGTGCTGGAGTGGTTGATCAGGCCGGTCTCGAAAACCGGTGTACCCGAAAGGGTACCGTGGGTTCAAATCCCACCCTCACCGCCATCTGACGCGCCGGAGGGACGCCGTCAGAGAGGAAGCTCCACGTCGCGCAGACCGCGCGCGGCCTCTTCGGGGGCCGTCGGATTGATGTGGAATCCCGTCCCCCACTCGAAGCCGGCCACGCGCGTGAGCCGCGGCAGGATCTCGATGTGCCAGTGCCAGTCCCACTGGAGCGAGAAGAAGTGCCCCGTCCGCTTCGGGAGCGCGAGGACGTTCGGCGCCGTGTGGAGGACGAAGTTGTAGCCCGGGTTCCGGAGCAGCAGCTTCAGCCGCCGCAGCGCCTCGGACAGGGCCGACGCGAACGGCTGGAGGAGGTCGTCGGGCATCTGGCAGAAGTCGTGGAGGTGCCCTCGCGGCACGAGGACGATCTCGAAGGGAAAGCGGGCGGCGTAGGGGCAGAAGGCGACGAAGTGCTCCGTGACGAAGACGATCCTCGAGCCGTCCGCGATCTCGAAGTCGATCAGGTCGCAGATGAGGCACCGCTCCTTGAGCTGGTGGTGCGACCGGCTCGACTCCAGCTTGATGGCGACGGCGCGCGGCGTCACGGGCATCGCGATGATCTGCGTGTGCGCGTGCTCGAGCGTGGCCCCCGCCGAGGAGCCGTGGTTCTTGAAGAGAAGGATGTACTTGAAGCGCGTGTCCCGCATCAGGTCGGTGATCCGCGCCTTCCAGACGGCGGCGATGCGGACGAGCTGCGGCAGCGGCTGGTCGGAGAGGTGGAGATCGTGTTCCGGCGACTCCACGATCACCTCGTGCGCGCCGATGCCGTGCATCCGGTCGTAGGGCCCGGCCGCCCGACGGTCGGGCTGCCCCTCGATGGCGAGGGCCGGATAGCGGTTCGGGACGACGCGGACGCTCCAGCCGGGTCCGTTCGGCCCCCCGCCCCCCTCGCGTATGGCGAAGATCTCGCGGGGCGTCTCGCCCTCGCGCCCGGGGCAGAAGGGGCAGTCCTTCTTCCCGACGCGGTACTCGTGGACGAGTTCGAAGTCGGCCGGACGCGCCGCCCGGTCCGCGGAGACGATGACCCACCGGCGGTTCAGCGGGTCGTGACGCAGCTCGCTCATGCGATGTCGCCCATTCTACGGTGCGCCGGTGCGGCGCGCGGCCGCCCGCACGGGACGGCTTCTCAAACGATGGGGTCAGGTCTCATTTTTCAATTATGACCGCCCCGGCGACCGCGTGGCCTGCTCGACGAGGAAGACGAAGGAGCGGTAGACGTTTCCGGTCGCCCGCGTCATGCCGATCTCGCACGTCCGGCTCGAGGACCAGTGCCCGGCGGCACCGGCGGCCCGAGCCTGGGCGGCCTCGAGGCGCGTGGCGGACGCCGTCAGCTCGGGGAAGAGGAAACCGCGGTCCCCGGCAAAGGCGCAGCAGCCGGCGTCGGGGGGAACGACGACGCGGTCGGCGCAGGCGCGCGCGATTGCCGCAAGCTTCCCGCCGGTCCCCATCTTGGTGACCGAGCAGACCGGGTGGAGGACGGCCGACGGCTCCTTCCGGGTCACTGTCAGCCCCGGCAGGAGCGCGTCGTGGACGAACTCGACGGCGTCCACGATCTTCAGCGCGTCGAGCTTCGTCCGGTTGTCGGCCGTGAGCGCCTCGCGCGCACCGAGGAGGCCCAGGGTGCACGGGCTCGTGTCGACGACCACGGACAGCCGCCCGCCGGCTGACCAGCGCCAGAACCGCTCCACCGCCCGGTTCACGGCGACGGCGTGCGCCTCGACGTAACCCTTCGACGAGAACGGGACGCCGCAGCAGGTCCCCTTCGCATCGTCCGGGACGAGAAGCGCGATGCCGGCGCGTCCGGCGACCGTCACGACGGCCTCGACCAGCGACATCTCCACCGGCTCGCCGGGAAGTGCCCCCATCGTCCGCGAGATGCAGGAGGGGAAGTAGACGGCGTCGGCTTCCCTCGGGGCCGTCCCCGGACGGAACGATTTCGCGGCGCGCGGCATCCCCCCGTCCCAGAGTGGCAGTGCGCCGCCCGAAAGCACGCGCAGTCCTTTCGTGAGCGTCTCCATCGTCCTCGTCCCGAAGAGCGCCTGGATGAGGTGCCCGGCCCGGAGGCCCAGCCGGAGCGCGGGCTCGGCGAGGGCGAGATTCCTTGCGAGGAGCGCGGCGAGCCGCCGGGAGGCGGTCGAACGCCCCGCCGCGCGGAATCGCTTCGTCAGGCTTCCGGTGTCGATCCTGACGGGGCAGGCCGTGGCGCAGAGGCCGTCGGCGGCGCACGTGTCGAGAGCGTCGTAGGGAAAATCGCGCTCGAGGGCGGCGAGGAGCGTCCGGTTCCCGCCCGTCGCCTCGAGCCGCCGGATCTCGCGCCGGACGGCGATCCGCTGGCGGGGAGTCAGCGTCAGGTCGCGGCTCGGGCAGAGCGGCTCGCAGAAGCCGCACTCGATGCACTTGTCGACCTCCTCCTCCACGGTGGGGAGGGACTTCAGGTGCGACAGGTGCGCGGCATGGTCGGGGTTGAGGATGACGCCGGGGTTCAGGAGCCCGAAAGGGTCGGCCAGCTCCTTGAGCCTCTTCATGACGGCATACGCCTCGGGCCCCCACTCGGTCTCGACGAAGGGGGCCATGTTCCGGCCGGTGCCGTGCTCGGCCTTGAGGGCCCCGTCGTACTTCGTGACGACGAGCCTGACGACGTCCTCCATGAAACCGGCGTACTGGTCGACGGCCCTGCGGTCGCGGAACGACTGCGTCAGGACGAAGTGGAGGTTTCCGTCACGCGCGTGGCCGAAGATGATTCCGTCGGCGTACCCGTGCTTCCCGAAGAGCGCGGTCAGGTCGACGGCCGCGTCGGCCAGCCGCTCGAGAGGAAACGCGACGTCCTCGATGATCACCGTCGTCCCGCTCTTCCGGACGGCGCCCACCGACGGGAACATCCCCTGCCGCACCTTCCAGAGCCGCGCCTGCTCCGCCGGCTCGTGCGTGAATCGGGGGGGCTCGACGAGGGCGAGGTCCCCTGTCGCGCCCCGGGTCCTCTCTTCCAGCCGGGGCCGTTCGCTCTCCTCCGCCGCCTGGAACTCCGCCAGCAGCCCCGCCGCGCCCGGCGGCAGAGCGCTCAGCGACGGCGGGACGCCCGCCTCGTTCTCGACGGAGCGAAGCGCCGCGCGGTCCATCACCTCCAGAGCCGCCGCTCCGGCGTCGCGGAGCGGGACGATGGCGGCGCAGGCGGCATGGAGATTCGGAAAGAGGAGGAGACCCGTGTACTTCACCGGCAGGTCGGGGATGGTGTTCAGCACCGCCTCGGCGACGAAGGCGAGGGTCCCTTCCGAGCCGACGAGAAGGTGCCGGAAGATCTCGACGGGCCGCGTAAAGTCGAGGAAGGCGTTCAGCGAGTAGCCCGTCGTGTTCTTCATCCGGTACTTGGCCCGGATCCGTGCCGCGAGCGCCGGGTTCGCCTCCAGCTGCGCCTTCAGGTCGAGGAGTTCCCGCCAGAGCGCGGGCTCCTGTTCGCGGAACCGGTCGTCGGCGTCGGGCCGCGCCGTGTCGATCATCGTCCCGGAGGGAAGGACGAAGGTGAGGGACTCGAGCGTTTGGTAGGCGTTCCGGGCCACGCCGCAGCACATCCCGCTTGCGTTGTTGGCGAGGATCCCGCCCGCCGTGCAGGTGGCGATGGAGGCGGGGTCCGGCCCGATCTTCCGTCCCCACGGGGCGAGGGCGCGGTTCGCGTGCGCGCCGATGACACCCGGCTGGAGCCGGATCTTCCGCCCTTCGTCCTCCACGACGAGGCCACGGAGCCCGCGGGCGACCTCCACGAGAATCCCGTCCGTGACCGCCTGCCCCGACAGGCTCGTCCCGGCGCCGCGGAAGACGAGCGGGATCCTCCACGCGCGGGAGAGGGCGAAGAGGGCGCGCACCTCCTCCGGACTCCGGACGTGGACGACGGCCCGGGGCACGAGCCGGTAGAAGCTCGCGTCCGAAGCCCACGCGATCCGGTCGATCGGCCGCGTCCGGACGCGCTCCTCGCCCACGAGGGCGGCGAGCGCCTCCCGGAGCGATGCCTCCGTCCCGCCGCTGGCGGGCCCGTCCACGTCAGGCGCTCCAGTCGACCTGTTCGGTCTCGAAGCGGATGAAGTCGTCCTCGGGGATCGTCTCCAGCTCCCGCCCTTCATGGTCGAGAACGTGGACGCGGAAGGCCACGGCCCGGCCCTCGGTCTTCGGGCGCGGCAGGGCGATCTCCACCACGCGGCCGACAGCGACGGAACAATCCCCCTGTGAGGAGACGCCGGACCGGAGGGCGATCTCGTGGATGGCCGGTGCGGCGCCGTCGGGCCCGGGAAAGACGACGCGGAGGCGCTTGTCGTCGAGGGACGCCGAGGCCGGTGGCGCGGAGGCGTTCAGGCAGAGGAAGACACGCTCCCCCTGCGCGTCGCCGCCGAAGAGGATCTCCTTCACGGGGCCGATCCCGCGCTCCATCGTCCCCCGTGGCCGCGCGGCGTGTCGCCCCGCGCCGAGCCACTCGAAGAAGTCGGGGTGCTCGCCGTCGATGTGCGGCGAGAGGGGCGAGGTGGAGAGGACGGCGGGCGCCGCGAGACGGCGCTCGACCGGCTGCTCCAGCTCCGGCGGCACGGGACGTCCGAGCGCGCGGCAGGCCGTGACGAGATGCCCGCGAAAGAGGGCGTCGAAGACGGCGTCGTGCGCCGAGGTGTGGTCGTCGCCGAACCACCAGAACCAGTCCGACGCCTCGGCCGCGAAAAGGGCGGCCTTCGCGACGGCGGCCGACGGCGCACCCCCGTTCAGGATCTCCGGCGGCGAAAGAACGGGCGCTTCCGCGACGTCGGCGGCCAGCTCGTCCCGGATCCGGATCAGGAGATCCCAGGCGCGGTTCTTCGCCGGCGCGCCGATCCAGGTCCGGAGATTGCCGTCGACCCACGAGCCCGCGACGAGGCGGGACAGGGGGAGCGGCTCCATCGTTCTGAAGACGTCGGACGGCTTCATCACGACAACGCTGCTCGTGGCGAGCGCTCCCGCCAGCGCCCGGAGGAACGGCGCGCCATTCTCCGGATAGGTCTCCCACGCGTTCTCGCCGTCGAGGATGACCGGCACGACGAGGTCGTCGTCGGGCGCGGCCGCCCGGATGGCCTGGAGCCGGGCCAGGAAGTCCGCGGCCGCGGCGGCGGGGTCCCATGTGGCGTAGGAGAAGCCGATCCGATCCGAGAGAGTCCGGTCCCGGAAGAAGAGGACGGGGGAGGCGCCGCGCTCGAGCCGGTACGGATGGAAGACCGTTCGCGCCTTGTCCCCGTGGCCGAAGTGCTTCTCGGGGTGGAAGAGCGACTGGAGAAGGACGTCCTCGTCCGTCGCGACCCACTTGATCCCCGCTTCGGCCATCAGGGCGAGAGCCGGCTCGGAGACGGCCCCTTCGGGGGGCCACATCCCCTCGGGGCGGAAGCCGAAGTGCCGCTCGAACGTCGAGAGGCCCAGGGCCAGCTGCTCCCGGGCGTCGCCGGGGCGGGCGAAGCGCCCGTGGGGGAGCGGCAGATCGGGCCGCGCCTCGCGCCCGGCGTTCGAGTCGACGAGGAGGGGCAGGATCGGGTGATGGTACGGGCTCGTCGTCAGCTCGAGGTTCCCCGTCGCGAAAGCGCTCTTCCACACCGGGATCACCTCGGAGACGAACTCCCGTTGCCGGTCGAGGAGGGCGTTCTTCTCTCCCTCCGAGAAACCGTGCCCCCGCTTGCGGAGCCTCGCGACGAGCGGGTCCTTCGAGAGCGTCTGTCCCGACCAGGCGAGATGGAAGAGGACGACGAGGTCTCGCAGGTCGCTCCGCGAGAAGGAGCGGCGGAGGCCGCTCGCCGCCAGGTCCACGCCGCCCGACGGAAGGCGCCGCTTCAGCTCCGCGAGCCGTGGCAGGGCGTCGATCATCCGCGCGTGCGCCGAGAAGAAGTTCGCGAGGGCGAAGGCCACCGTCCGGCCGTCCCATTCCTCGGCCGGGACCCGAGCCACGTCGAGGAAGAGGTCGCTCCCGCCCCGGGAGAGGAATTCGATCTGGTCGAGAAGAGACGGGACGAGGTTGCACGCGTGCGGGACGCGTGGCTCGGTGGACAGCAGGAGCGGGAGGTCGCCGTAGTCCTTGAGGGCGTGAAGCCGCACCCACGGAAGGTGCGTCGGGCCGCCGCCGAAATCGGCGTACCAAGGCTGGTGGAAGTGCCAGAGGAAGAAGACCCGGAGGGGGCCGGCGGCCACGAGGGGCGTTTTAGACCTCCGGGGCTCCGGGAGCAAGGCGCGCCGGCGGGCCTTGGGGGTGTAAACTCCGCCGCCCGGGCCGTCCGGTGAGTCCGGGTCCCGCGCGACGTCCTTCTCCGAACCGTGTCAGATCCGGAAGGAAGCAGCACTAAGGAGGCCGGGCCGTGCGCCGCGGGAGCGCCCGGACTCATCGGACGACCCGCGAGGCGGGTCGTCCGATGAGTCCGATCGGGGCTGTCAATCTTCGGGGGGTGCGAGGTCCGCAAGGGCTTCAGCTTCGCCGGGGTCGCACCCCCCAAGCCCCCCTGACCCTCTCACTTTCTGAGAATCTTCTCTAGTAGAGTTCCCCTCGTGAGGGAGACGTACGTTCCGCTGGCGCGGAAGTGGCGGCCGCGTTCGTTCGCGGACGTCGTGGGGCAAGAAGAGATCGTCCGCGCCCTGACGAACGCCGTCGCCCAGGACCGTCTCGCCCACGCCTATCTCTTCTCGGGGCCGCGCGGCGTCGGGAAGACGACGACGGCGCGCCTGCTGGCGGCCGCCATCAACTGCGCCTCCTCCGATCGACCCACCGCGACCCCCTGCGGCACCTGCGTGGCCTGCACCGAGATCCTCGAAGGGCGCTCGATGGACGCCCTCGAGATCGACGGCGCCACGCACGGGAAAGTGGACCAGGCCCGCGACCTGATCGAGGTCGTCGCCTTCGCCCCGGTCCGCGATCGCCGGAAGGTCTTCATCATCGACGAGGTCCACGCCATCTCGGCCGCGGCGTTCCAGGCCCTCCTGAAGACGCTCGAGGAGCCGCCGGCGCACGCCGTCTTCATCCTCGCCACGACCGAGCGCCACAAGATCCCCGCCACCATCCTTTCGCGCTGCCAGCGCTTCGACTTCCGGCGGCTGACGGACGAGGAGGTGGCCGAGCGCCTCGCCGAGATCGCGAAGCGGGAGGGCCTCCCCGTTCCCGGCGCCGCGGCGCTCTCGGCGCTCGCCGCCGCCGCCACGGGGAGCCTCCGCGACGCGCTCTCCCTCTTCGACCAGGCCGCCGCGCGGGCCGGCGGCGCCGTGACCGCGGCCGACGTGGCCGCCCTCCTTGGCGCCCCCGACCGTTCGATGCTCGTCTCCCTCTTCGCGGCGCTTCTCGGCGGCGACCGCGCAGCCGTCCTGAAGGGGTGCGCCGAGCTGGAGGCGTCAGGCTCCGACCCGCGTGCCACCCTGCGCGATCTGACGGCCCTCGTCCGCGGAACGGTTCGCCTCGCGGCGGACCCGTCCGGCCCGCCCCCGGCGGGTCTCTCGGAAGAGGCCGCGGCGCGGCTTGGGGAATTCGCGAAATCGACCCCCTACGACACGCTCCTCCGGATGCTCTCGCTCCTTTCGGACGCGGACAGCCTCCTTCGCCGCTCCGATCTCCCGTCGCTCGCCTTCGAGGTGCTTCTCCTGAAGCTTGCGGAGCTTCCGCGCCTCGTGTCGATCGAGGACGTTCTGTCGGGAAAGATCGCGGTTTCCGCGCTCGCGGGACCTTCGGGCGCGCCGACCGCCTCCGGCGGGGCAGGGGAGACACCGCCGGTTTCTTCGAAGGAAAGGGACCCGGAGAGCGGGAAGCAGGGAGGAAGAAAGGGCGGAAACGCGGTGAGCCCGGACCGGGCCGCGGCACCATCCCCCTCCGCGCCCCCGAAGAAGCCCCTCGTCGGCTCGTCTCCGGCCGTGCCCCGGTTCGTCGGCCTGACGCCGCTCGAGATCGAGCCCGAACCGCTCGACACGCCCGACCCGGCCGCGGCCTTCCGCGCCGAGGTGGAGAAGCGACACGCGACCCTCGGCGCCGTGCTGGAGGACGCCTCCGTCCGGGTCGAGGGAAAGCTCGTGAAGATCGTCCTCGACCCGCCGAGCCCCGATCTGGAGAAGCGATTCGCCGAGCCGGCGATGCGGAAGGTGCTCGAGGAGGCGGCCGGGGCGCTGCTCGGGAAGAGGGCGGAGGTCGTCGTCGAGAGCGCCATGCCGCCGGCCGGCGACCTGACCGCCGCCGCGGCCGCAGCCGACCCGGCGACCCTCGAACGCGAGAACCTCCGGAAGCGCGCCTCGCAGGACGAGAAGATGAAGAAGGTGCTCGACCTCTTCGGCGGCGAGATCGTCGACGTGAAGCGCGACGACCGCCGCGACGGCTGACGTGGCGCGGCTCCCCGCGTTCGACCGGCTGGTGACCGCGCTCGAGCGGCTTCCCGGCATCGGCCCGAAGAGCGCCCGCCGGATCGCGCACTACCTTCTCGGCGCGCCGGAGGCGGAGGCGGAGCTGCTCTCGGCGGCCGTGGGCGATGCGCGGGCGCGGACGCGCCCCTGCTCGGTCTGTCACGGTCTGACCGAGGAGGACCCGTGCGAGGTCTGCTCGGACCCCACGCGCGACGGGCGGCTCCTCGCGGTCGTGGAGGAGGCGGCCGACCTCGAGGTGCTGGAGAAGACGCACGAGTTCCGGGGGCGGTACCACGTGCTGGGGGGAGCCCTGGCGCCGCTCCGGGGGATCGGCCCTGACGACCTCCACGTCGAGGACCTGCTTGCCCGCCTGCGGGGGGACGGGCCGAAAGTAGAGGAGGTCCTCCTCGCGACGAACCCGAACGTGGAGGGGGAGGCGACGGCCCTCTACCTGGCCCGGCGGCTCAAGCCCCTCGGCGTGAAGGTGACGCGTCTCGCGCTCGGACTTCCCGTCGGCGCGGCCCTGGAGTTCGCCGACGAGGTGACCCTCTCCCGGGCGGTCACGAACCGGCGCGAACTCTAGCCCCTGCTAGACTTGAGCCGCCGTTTCCCATGTCGGATTTCATCCTGTTCGACGAGGAGTTCCGCCAGATCAAGGACGTCATCGCGCGTCTGAAGGCGGATGCCCAGGCGAAAGTCGTCTTCATCGTCGACAAGAACGGGCAGCAGATCGCCGCGCAGGGGGACATGGAGTCGCTCGACACGACCTCCCTCGCCTCGCTCACGGCCGGAAACGTGGCCGCCACCGACGGGCTCGCCCGCCTCATCGGCGAGCGGGAGTTCCCCGTCCTGTTCCACGAGGGGGAGCGCGACAACGTCTACATCTCCGTCGTGAGCCAGCGGGTCATCCTGGTCGTCATCTTCGACGAGCGCTCCTCGCTCGGCCTTGTCCGCCTCCGCGTGCGAAAGGCGAACTCCGAGCTGGAGCGGATCTTCGAGGTCATCCAGCAGAAGGTCGAAGCGGAGAAAACACGGCGGCTCTCGGGGTTCGACTCCCCGTTCGCCGAGATCACCGACGAAGACATCGACAACCTCTTCAAGGACTAGATGACCTTCATCAATTACGCCGCCCGCGAGATCAACTGCAAGATCGTCTACTACGGCCCGGGCCTGTGCGGGAAGACGACGAACCTGCAGTACATTTACGACCGGACCAACCCGGCGGCCAAGGGAAAGCTCATCTCGCTGGCCACCGAGACGGACCGGACCCTGTTCTTCGACTTCCTGCCGCTGGACCTCGGCACGGTCCGTGGCTTCAAGACCCGCTTCCACCTCTACACGGTCCCCGGCCAGGTGTTCTACGACGCCAGCCGGAAGCTGATCCTGAAGGGGGTGGACGGCGTCGTCTTCGTGGCCGACTCGCAGGAAGCCCGGATGGACGCCAACATCGAGTCCCTGCAGAACCTCGACAAGAACCTCGTCGAGCACGGCTTCGACCTGCAGGTCATTCCGTACGTCCTCCAGCTGAACAAGCGCGACCTGCCGACCGCCCTCCCGGTCGACGTCCTCTACCGCTCCCTGAACTTCAAGGGTGAGCCCACCTTCGAGGCCACCGCCCCCCTCGGCATCGGCGTCTTCGACACGCTGAAGGCCGTGGCCAAACAAGTCCTGATGGAGCTGAGGAAGAAATGAGCGTGGGCGAGCTGTTGCGTGGGGGCTCCCTGGGGCGCCCGCACGCAGGCCTCCCGGCGAGTGAGTCGCGGAAGAAGTGACCCCGGCGCCCCGGGCCGTCGTGAGGATTCCATGAAAGAGCGACTCCTTCCCGCCGTCGTTCTCGCTGCCGGTGTCGCCGCCGGCGGCTGGTTCGTGGCCGACGCGATCCGGTCTGCGAAGAAGTTCGAGACGGCCGTCGAGGTGCGCGGCCTCGACGAGCGGATCGTGAAGTCCGACAAGGCGAGCTGGCAGCTGAACCACACCGGGGGGGGCGCCACGCCGCAGGCCGCGAGCGAGGAGGTCGCCCGCGGCGCGCAGACGGCGCGGGCGTTCCTTCTCGAGTCGGGGTTTGCCGAGGCCGAGATCCGCGCGACCCCCGTCTCCCTGAACGACAACTGGGGGATGGGGGGGAACCGCCCCGCGAACCGTTACACCGCCCGCGGCGGCCTCGTCGTGGAGACCGACAAGGTGGACGCCGTGATGAAGGCCGTCGAGAGCGCGGGGAAGCTGCTCGACCGCGGCGTCGTCGTGGAGAACAGCCTCGCCCGGTACTACTTCACCGACCTGAACAGGGTGAAGCCCGAGATGCTGGCCGCGGCCACCGCGAGCGCCCGCCAGGCGGCCGAGGCCTTCGCGAAGGACTCGAAGATGCGCCTCGGCGGCATCAAGTCGGCCTCGCAGGGGCTCTTCACCGTCGGCGCGCCGCTGGCCGAGTACGAGGGGGAGACCTCCGTCATGAAGAAGATCCGGGTCGTGACGAAGGTCCAGTACTTCCTGGAGAAGTAGCGGCTGGCGGAACCTCCCGGCCCTAGTGTCCTCAACGTCCCCATCCACGACGGCATCCCCGGCCCCGAGCGGCCCGTGGTGAAGGGGGTGGGGATGGTGGTGATGGCGGGGTGCGGCGATAGTCGCCGGAGACTGGTCGGCGATTCGATCTATCCGGCTGCGACCTTGGCCTCGCGGTAGAAGTCTGCTGGCATCGGGCGTCGAAGCTTCCAAACAATGCCCATAGGCTTCTCGCCTTGATGTCGTACGTAGTCCACTGGGCCCACGAACGTATAAGCGGCTGTGCGCCCACCATCTTTGAGACGCCGCCTGACAAAAAGAAAGATCTGGGAGCCACGCTCCCGATGGTGGATGTAGCGCTGTCCCGTCGGCCCGTTCGCCGTCGTTCCGCTTTGCGATTCCCAGTGAAAGAGATCCGCAGAGAGCGCATAGTCCTTGTAGAGCGTTGTCGGGGAGTAATGTTCCTCGCTCTTCTCTAGGGTGACGAACAAGAGGTCCGTCTGGATACTGGGTTGCCAGAGTACGCCCTCGCGAATGCGATAAGGCGCCCCAAGGGTCGACCTTCCTGTCGCAGCGAGAATCTCCTCGAGGCTGTATGAAGAATGAACTGAGAGTGGCACGGGATGTTCCCAGCCGAGCTCGGATTCGATAGGGATCGCTACGTGCTCAGCCCGGTCTTCAAGAACTTCTACGAGTTCAAGCACTTCTCTCCGGATGGCTTCGCTTGCCCGGAGTCGTATGAGAGCTTCCATGGTAGTCGACGGTCGCCGATTCGAGGGAAAGAGGGTGAAGCAAAGCCCTGTAAGGATTCGGAGGTCGTGCTCGACGAGGGCACTGAAATCGCGTTCATCGTTGCCGACGGCCCCTCTAAGGACTTCGAGCCATCGCGGATCGTCCAGATGTGTCAGACGTCCGAGGCCAGTCGCGATCTCCTCCTCGGCTTCATCCGGAGGTGGAGCCGGAAGAGCGGCAGCACGCCGGAGCGCCATCCAGGTCCAACCGTTTCGGTAGAGGTCGCTAGGCTCGATGACTGCTTCGTGAAGAAACTCAGTCAGGCAGACGTCGCGGCCAAGGTCTCGCAGGCACGTAGAGAGACTCTGAAAGGTCGCTCCAACGGCCTGCGCCACGTTCTCCAGGACCAACTCTCTTGCGACCCGGTCCAGCTGCATCGAACAGCCCGCCGGAAGGTAAGGGAAGCCTTGTTCGATTTGCCTCTTCAGTACAGCCCTGGAAGCCCCGGTTAGAGCGCGGTATCGGAGCTCGAACCTGAAACGTCGGCTCGCTTTGCCTATGAAGTCCAATACGGTCAGGCAATCCTTGCCTTCTGCACGGCGAAGGCCTCGCCCGAGTTGCTGAAGAAACACGGTTGCGCTTTCGGTCGGTCTCAGGAATAGGACAGTGTCAATTTGGGGTAGATCGATCCCCTCATTGAATAGATCCACTGCAAATAGGACATTGACATCTCGATCTCGTAGTCGTCTGAGTGCAGAGTCCCGTTCTTCGTCGGTTGAGTTGACCGAGACTGCAGCGGCTGGAATCCCGACGTCATTGAACTTTCTCGCCATGAACTCCGCATGTCCGATGCTTACGCAGAATCCCAGCGCCCTCATCTTCAAGCGGGCAGCGATCTTTTCGTGAATCTCCTTCACGATCAACGCTACTCGGGCGTCATTTGCGGTGTATAGGTTTTCGAGCTCGCTCGTGTCGTATCCGCGTTTCCGCCACGCGACCCCCGAAATGTCCACGTTGTCGTGACGTCCGAAATACTGAAATGGGCAGAGGAGCCCTCGCTCTAGGGCTTCCCACAGCCTTAGTTCGACTGCAAGCCGGCCGTCAAAATGCGAAAGAACGCTTCTCTCGTCAGCGCGCTCTGGCGTGGCAGTAAGCCCAAGCAGTTCCTTCGGCCTGAGGTAATCGAGAAGCCTCCGGTATGTCGGCGCCTCAGCGTGATGAAACTCATCGATGATGACGATCTTGAACAGATCAGGGGGCAAATCAGCCAGATCAACCCGATTCAGCGACTGAATTGAGGCGAAGACATGCTTACCGGACGCTGGCCGCTGACCGTCGTAGAACTGTTCGCCGAACGAGCCATCCTTCAGGACGACTCGAAAGGTCTGAAGGCTCTGATCGAGGATTTCCTTTCGGTGGGCGACAAAGAGTAGCGGCGGGAACTTCGATTCTGAAGCGAGACGCTTGTAGTCGAGGGCAGCGACAACGGTCTTTCCGGTCCCTGTTGCAGCCACGACGAGATTGCGGTGGCGGTTGTGGCGATAACGTTCGGTGGCAAGCCTTTCGAGGATTTCGATCTGGTGGGGATAGGGATGGACGTCGAGGCCGACGAATGATGTGGCAGGCCCCTGTTGCGAGGACCGGGTTGCGCGGTCGAATCTATCGCCGTCTCTCTCGGGTCGGTATTCCTCCGATGAGGGATCGGCCCAGTAGGACTCAAACGTTGCCCGGAATTTCTCGAGGAGGGCGGGCGTTTCGACCTCAGAGAGGCGGACGTTCCATTCCAAGCCGTCGAGCATCGCCGAATGACTCAGATTGGAAGAGCCGACGTAGGCGGTCGAATACCCGGAATCCCGCTGAAACAGCCAGGCCTTGGCATGAAGTCGTGTTGCCTGGGTCTCATAAGAAACCTTTACATGCGCGCCCAGCTCGCATAGGCGATCGAGTGCCCGCCGCTCGGTTGAGCCCGTGTAGGTGGTCGTGATGACTCGTAAAGGCCCCTGCTTCTCGAGGAAGGCCCGTAGTGCCGGCTCGAGGATTCGAAGGCCATTCCATCGAATAAAGGCGCACAGTAGGTCGATCCGGTCGGCGGAGGGAATCTCTTCGGTCAGCGACTGACCGATCCTGGGTTCGCCGCGGGCATTAACGAGAAGATCGCTCGATGAGAGCCGAATCTGTGGACGAGGGGGTTCGCGAAGAACCGTCAGGCCCGTCGGTCGGACTGAGATGGCGGTTAGCACCTCTGGTGGCGACTTGACGGAATCGTCCGCCGCTACGTCGTCATTCCGAAGACTGGAGAGTGCCTCGCGAACTGTGTTGCAGAGCCGAACCTGTTCTTGGAGGGCATCAGGTTCATTGATCGACCGCAGCGCCCGCGTGAGAAGACGCACCATATGGCGGGCTAGAAGTGAATCAGCTTCCGCAGGGTCTAGGTTCTCCTTGAAGATGGCGAGACCCGCCTCTTCGAGTGCGTCCAATTCCCGAGCCAAACCCAGCGTGATGAGTTCGTCGTAGAGACCAGGCTTAGGGCCCAACGACGACCCCTACGTCCCCTTCTTGTACAGCCACGCCGACTCCACCACCCGCACACCCTCGCTGTCCGCCACGATGTGCTTGGAGCCGGACCAGATGGTGGCGGCGGCGGTGCGGCCCCTGGCGTCGACGCAGTAGAAGCTGACGTTGAACTTCGGGCGGCCCTTCTCGTCGCGGTGGCGGGGGACGAGGTGGGTCTTCTCGGAGATCCGCTGGAGCGCCGCGAGGCAGGCTTCCTCCGGTGTCTTTCCCTGTCGCAGGAACTCGACGACGGTGTGGGAGCCGCAGGTGACGAGGTTGGCCTCGCCTCTCCCTGTGGACCCTGCGCTTCCGACACCGTTTTCGCTGTAAAGGCCCGCGCCGATGACGGCCGAGTCGCCGACGCGGCCGGGAATCTTGAAAAAGAGGCCCGATGTCGTCGTGACGCCGACGAGGTCTCCCTTCGCCGACCGGACGGACATGTGGATGGTCCCCTGCGGGCGGAAGTCGGCGTTGCCGTACTTCCTGATGAACTCCTTGATCGCGGGGTCCTCGGCCTCGTTCGCCGCCTCGATCCAGTCGTCGGCGCCCGAGAGGCGCTCCTTCCAGTAGAGCCAGATCTTCCGGGTCTTCTCGGTCAGGAGGTCCTCGACGGAAAAGCCGTGAGCCGTCGCGAACTTCCGGGCCCCGGCGCCGACGAGGAAGACACGGTCGGTCCGCTCCATGACGAGCTTCGCGACCTTCGACGGGGTCTTGACCCCTTCCAGCGCCCCGACGGCACCCGCGCGCATCGTCCGGCCGTCCATGACGCAGGCGTCCAGCTGGACGACGCCCTCCTCGTTCGGGACGCCGCCGTAGCCGACGGTCATGTCGTTCGGGTCGAGCTCGGGGATGTTGACGCCGGCGATGGCGGCGTCGAGCGGGTCGTAGCCTTGGATCAGCGCCTGCCGGGCCGCCTTGGCCGCCTCGAGGCCGTTCGACGAGGTGACGAGGACGAAGCCGGGGTCTGCCGAAGGAGAGGGCGAAGGCGCCTGCGCCGCGGCCGGCGATTCCGCGAAAGGCGACGAAACGAGCGCGGCCGCCGAAGCGGCCGCGGTGGTGGTCAGGAATCGGCGGCGGCTGGTGCGGCTCATTCCTCGGGCAGCTGCTTCCAGGGGGGCCTGGCTACGCGTGCCCCCCGGACCCCCCGGTTCGTCTTCTTTCGCCACGCTTACTCCTCTGGCAGCTCCTTTTCTTCTTCTTCGGTCCGCATGCCACCCGGAAGGGCGTAGGTCATGATCAGGTCGGCGAGGTTCTGCGAGAAGGTGGAGCGCGGCATCAGCTGATCGCAGCCGGCCTCGGTCCCCCTCTTCTCCAGGTCCTTCCGGACATGCTCGTACCAGCCGACGACGTGGATCCCCTTCGTCTTCGCCCCCTTCTTCAGCGCGGCGATGGCGGGGAAGGGGTCCTTCCGGATGGCGAGATCGATGAGGACGAGCGCGGTCTTCCCGGATTCGGCGGCCTTCACGAGGGCGGCCGGGTCGGAGATGAAGACGGCCGGCGCCTGGGCCGACCGGGCCGCGTGATCGATCTTCGTTTTCCAGAAGAGATCGTCCGCAAGGACGACGACCGTGCGATTCATCTCACGCCTCCTCGGAAGGGCAGCACCCGGACCCCTTCCGTTCGCGTTACCGGGAGCGACTGATCGGGGGCAGGTGCGAGAAGTATAGACCCGGAGACGCCCCGTTAGACAGCCGGACGGGAGGAGTGTCAGACTCCCGCCCGGTACCCGAATGAACGACACGAGAGCGGTTCCGACGGCCTCCGTCGCGGGCCGCTCCGCTGGAGGGTGTTCCTGACATGAGCGACAAGGAATTCAAGCCGTTCGTCCCGGCGTCATCGACGATGACGGAGTTCACCGGCCGGGCCCTCGTGCTCGGCCTTTTCATGTGCGTGATCCTCGGGGCCGCGAACGCGTACCTGGGGCTGCGCGCCGGGATGACCATCGCGGCCACGTACCCGGCGGCCGTCATCTCCATGGCGGTCCTCCGGGTCTTCAAGGGGTCGCTCCTCGAAGAGAATTTCGCCCGGACGGTCGGCTCCATCGGCGAGTCGGTGGCGGCCGGGGCGATCTTCACGATCCCGGCCTTCGTCATCCTGGGCCTCTGGAAGTTCCAGACCTTCGAGACGAACGAGTACGTCACGTCGACGATCCTGATGATCCTCGGTGGCATCCTCGGAGTCCTCTTCGTCACCATCCTCCGCCGCGTGATGGTCGAGGACCGGACGCTGCCCTTCCCCGAGTCGGTCGCGGCCGGCGAGATCCACAAGGCCGGCCAGAAAGGGGCCGATGCGGCCGTCCAGCTCTTCAAGGCGATGGGCGTGGGCGCCGTGATCAAGCTCCTCGGCGACGCGGGAGTCTTCCGGGCCTCGAACGACTTCGAGGTGGCCGTCGGCAAGCTGAAGGAGAGCTTCGTCCGGCTGGGACTGAAGGACTCGGCCCACAAGGTGGAGGCGGGCGGGATCACGACGATCTCGGCTCCCGCCGCGACCCCGGCCTACCTCGGCGTCGGCTACATCATCGGCCCCGAGCTGGGGGCCCTGAACTTCGCGGGCGGCCTCCTCGCGTGGGGGCTCTTCGTTCCGCTCCTCGTCTTCTTCCTGGGGCCGTCCAACATCGGCGACTACACGGCGGCCGACGGGACGCAGAACTGGGCCGGCCTGACGGCGCACCTCTACCGCTACATCGTCCGGCCGATCGCGGTCGGCGGAATGCTCGTCGGGGCCTGCTACACGCTCTTCCGGATGCGGAAGAACCTCATCGCGGGGATCAAGCGCGGCGTCGCCGACGTGAGGAAGTCGGCCGGGGCGGAGGAGACGAGCGTCCGGACCGAGAAGGACCTCAACTTCAAGGTGATCGGCCTCGGCATCCTCGCCGTCTTCGTCCTGATGACGGCGACGTACTTCTGGTTCACGAACGTCCTCGCGGGGGCGTTCTTCGCCGCGGTCGTGATGCTCGTGACCGGCTTCTTCTTCGCCGCGGTGTCGGGGAACCTCGTCGGGATGATCGGCTCGTCGAACAACCCGATCTCGGGCCTCACGCTCGCCACGACGATCGTCGCCGCGTTGACGATGGTCGTCGTCGGCGTGACAGGGGTGGCCGGCGTGACGGCGGTCCTCGGGGTGGCGGCGGTCGTCTGCGTCTCTTCGGCCGTCGCGGGCGAGATGCTGCAGGACCTGAAGGTCGGGCACATCCTCGGCGGTACGCCCTGGAAGATGCAGGTCGGAGACCTGATCGGCGTCGTCGTGGCGGGTCTCGTCCTCTTCTTCCCGATCTTCCTTCTCCACACTTCCGACCTCGCCTCGAACCCGGCGGTCGGCGGCCTCGGCGGCAGGAACCTCCCGGCGCCGCAGGCGGGCCTGATGGCGGCCCTTTCGCAGGGGATCGTCGGCGGGCAGATGGCGTGGCCGCTCGTCCTCGTCGGCATCGCGATGGGGATCTCGCTGATCCTCGTCAAGGTGAAGAGCCCGATGCTCTTCTCCGTCGGGATGTACCTGCCGCTCGAGACGACCTTCGCGATCTTCATCGGTGGCCTCATCCGCGGGCTCGTCGACCGGCTGGCCGGCAAGAAGGACTACAACGCCGCCCAGAAGGCGCGCGTCGAGAACGCGGGCGTCCTCGCCGCCTCGGGCCTCATCGCGGGCGAGGCGCTCATGGGCCTCGGCGTCGCCATCGTCGTCCTCCTGCGCGACGACAAGACCTTCCCGCAGGTGCCGGGCTTCGCCGGGATCGCCCCGTGGCTCGCCATTCCGGTCTTCCTTCTTCTCGCGTGGTACCTGGTCCGGATCCCGCTCTCGAAGGCCGGTGCGGCCGACGAGCCGGCTCCGCCCGTCGCGATGATGTAGACCATGGAGTCGTGCGGCCGGTATCCCTCCTCCTGCGCGCGCAAACTCGCTTCGCTCAGACAGTGCGCGCGGGCGTCGGAGGGACACCGGCTGCCCACCTCCGGCTGGCGCAGACTCGTTTCTCTCTGGTAATGCGCGCGGGCGTCGGAGGAGGACCGGCGTCCGCCGACTCTGAGGCGCCGGCGTCGGCATGACACGCGCCGCCCGTCACGTTCCCGCTGCCTTACTCCTTCTTGCCGGCGGAATCGTCCTCTTCTTCTTCGATCCCGCGACGACGGGCTTCTATCCCCCCTGCCTCTTCAAGACGATCTTCGGCCACGCCTGCCCCGGCTGCGGGAGCCTTCGGGCGATGCACCAGCTACTTCACGGGAACGTGGCGGCCGCCTGGGCTCTCAACCCCATGGTGATGATCGTCGGGCCGCTGGCGGTCGCCGCGGCCCTTTTCACCGGTCTAAGAAATCGGAAAACCCCCTGACGACCTGCGGGGGCGTCACAGATTCGTGCACTGTCCTCCGCCGGCTACACGAAGTCGTGCGACAGGTGAGGTAATTCGCGGGGTTACGGCTGGCACGGCCTTGCACTAGTTGAATCGTCCGGGGCGAAACAGCCCGGGGCAGAAAGAGAGGCCGGTCATGAACAGCACGATGCGCAACCTGACGCTTGCCGCCGCGGCCCTCGCGGCCCTGACGGTGATCGCGCCGGAGGCGTCCGCCCAGTACCGCGGCCGCGGCCGCGGAGCCGAAGCGCCGAGACAGGAGAACAGGGAGTTCCGGGGGCACGAGTCCCGCGGATTCCGGGGACAGGAGTTCCGCGGCACCGAGCGTCGCGAGTGGCGCGGGAACGGCTACCGCGGCCCCGGGCGTTACTCGTACGCCCCGCCCCTGCGGTACGGCAACTACGGTAGCTACGGTAACTACGGGAGCCCTGGCCGCTACGGGAACTACGGATACCGCGCCGGCTACGTCGCGCCGTTTCGGACCTTCTCGGGCTTCCGCTTCTACTCGGCGTGCCCCGGACCGGGCTACGTCTACATCGCGAACTTCGGCTGGGCCCTGCCGCCCTTCTTCGGCGCCGTCTGGATCCCCGGCTCCTACGACATCGGGGGGTACTGGGTCGACGGATTCTGGCGCTGAACCCGGGCCGGACGACCGGAGTCCCCTGACGGCCGCCGCCTTGCGCGGCGGCCGTTTCACCTCTTGAAGAGCGGCAGCAGAGTGGAGTCGAGGCGGCGGAAGAGCTCGGCCGTCGCCTCCACGTCGCGCCGGCAGTAGTCGGCGATCTCCCGCAGGCGCCCCTGCCGGTAGAACTCGTCCACGGTGTAGCCGTGGACTTCCTCCGTCTTGGGGGAGGGAATCCCGAAGGCGACGCAGGCGGCGTGGAGCGTCGGCGTCTGGTCGCGGGAAACCGCGCCATAGAACGTGAGGAGGTCGAGGAGATCGACGTGCGTCTCCATGGAATAGCGGTAGGGGACGAGGTTCTTCGACGGCGGGACCCCGTGGACGGCGCTTCGCACCGACAGGAAGGGCCCGTCGAAGCTCCTCCCGTTGAACGAGACGAAGCGGGGATACTTCTCGACCGTCCTCCAGAACTCCGCGAGCATGGTCGCTTCGTCGCAGGCGACGTACTCGAAGAGGCCGTCGTCGGACGGGCGCGACTGCCGGTCGCCCGCCCCCTCGTGCCAGACGATTCCCTTCCGGGTCTCCGGGTTCAGCATCCCGATGACGACCACCTTTCCGGAGTAGGGAGAGAGCGCGCCCCCCTTCTTCCTTCGAAGGAAGTCGTCGTGATCCTCCGCGTATCGCGTGAGCTTTTCGCGTTGCATCGGGTCGAGGTCGAGCCACGGGAGCGACACCGTCTCGATGTCAAAGACGACCGTCTTCATGGCAGGGGCGAGCTTATTCCTTCGGCCGCGGCGCGGGGGAGGCGGCGGGGGTCGGAGCGGACATCGTCACGCGCGGTCTCGCGCCCAGGCGCGAGCCGAGCCAGTCGAACATCGCGGCCTTCGCCTCGGGGTGTTCCGCGAAGAGGACGAGGTTGTGGGCGGAGCCCTTCACGAGGAGGAGCTTCTTCGGCTCGGCCGCGGCGGCGAAGAGGGCGCGCGCCGACTCGGCTCGCTGCGGCGCCTGCTCGGCCGCGATGAAGAGCGCGCCCCGCGCGGCGGTGGGGCGGCCGCCGGCGATCGGCGGGAGCCGCTCGGCGTTCGAGGAGACGACGACGATCGCGTCGGCAAGCCCCTGCGCCGAGGCCAGGAGCGCGAGGTTCCCGCCGAGCGAGAGGCCGACGATGCCGGTCTTCGGCGTCCGCTCCTTCAGCCAGCGGCAAGCGGCCTCCACGTCGCGCGGGAAGCCGTTCGGGTCGGACATCTGGCGCGGCGAGATGGCGAGGGGCGCCCCGTTCTTCTTCGTCGACTCGCCGTGGGCCCGGAGGTCGATGGCGAGCGTGGCGAACCCCCTCGCCGCGAACTCGGCGGCCAGGGTGTCCCAGTCGCGGCGCTCGCGCGAGAAGTCGTGCACGAGGAGGACGCCGGGGGCGGCGGCGTCGTCCGGCACCGGCCGCCAGGACGCCGCCAGCGGAACGCCGTCCGGCGTCTGGATCGTCACGCGGTTGGGGTCGGGCGGGCGGGGGACGGCCGTCGGCTCCGGGGCCTTCTTCTTCTTTCTCTTCGCCGCCGCGCCGGCATGAGCGGAAAAGGCCGGGAAGACGACGGCCGCCACGAGGGCGGCCGTCAGGATCAGGCGGGAAACGGTACGGCGGGTCACGCCGCGGAGGGCTTCGTCCCCAGCGAGAAGAGGAGCGCGTCGTGGCAGTAGTGCGTCAGAAGGAACGACAGGACGACCGCGTAGTAGCACTGCTCGATCGGGAGCCCCACGAGGTAGACGAGGATCCCGATCAGGACGGACGCGCCCAGCGTCCAGAGGATGTTCCAGCCGTAGAAGCGGAAGAACGCCCCGGGCTGCGCCATCTTCTTCACGAAGCCGGCCGTCACCTCGCCGGCGGGCCGTCCGAGATTGAGAAGGAGGAAGGTCAGCCCGAGATACTGGAAGGAATGCCAGGCGTTGAAGCCCTGGAAGGCGACGGAGAGCTCGCCGATCCGGGTGATGACGAAGGCGATCCCCACCGTGAACGCCATGAAGACGAGATAGGGAAATCCCAGCTCGGCGCGCCGCAACTGGTTCCACGTCTTCACGGCCCACGTCGCGATGAGAGCCGCTGCGGCGACGGCGAAGGCGTGTGCGAACCACTCGTGCTTGAGGAACGGCGGAAACCAGAGCGTCCGCTCGCCGATCACGAAGGTCCCCGCGACGTGCCGGTACATCGCGACGGAGTAGAGGGCGGCCGCGATGACCGAGAAGTCGAGGAAGCGCTCCCAGGGCTGCGCCGCGCCCCCCTTCTGGCGGTAGAGGTAGGCGATATAGGCCGCCTGGTCGCAGACGTGGAGGGAGGCGACCGTGAAGAAGAACGTCAGGAGCCCGGTGAAGGCGAAGATCGCCCCCGAGACGACGAAGACCGGGACGAGGAAGACAGGGGCCCAGACGAGGGCGGGGTGGAGCTTCCGGAACCTCGGCTCGAAGACGGTCCTGAGGAATGTGGCGTACATGTGCGGCCCGCCGATCAGGAGCGTCACGAGAAGGTCGACGCCGGTCGCTCCCACCTTCCAGAAGGTGTGCACGAGGGGCGGGACCGCCACGAGAAGGCACGAAAGGGTCAGCCAGGTGAGGTCCCATCGCCGGCTCGCGATCCAGGGCGAGATGACCGGGGACGAAAGGGCGGGGGCCTGGGCGCTCATGATCCCTCCGGAAAAAATTTGGCCCGTACGCCGGGCCGCGCGAAGTCTAGCAAAGGGATTCCGTCTTCCACCCGGCGCTAAGATGGTGGCGTGAGCGCTCTACCGCCCTTCCCGGCAGCTGGCACGCCCGTTCCGGGGCTCGACCCGTCGCTGGACCTGCCGGCCGAGATCTCGCGGCTGAAGAAGGAGCGGGGGGCGGTGATCCTGGCCCACTACTACCAGGAATCGGAGATCCAGGACCTGGCCGACTTCGTGGGCGACTCGCTCGAGCTGGCCCGCCGCGGGCGGGATGCGAGGGAGTCCGTCATCGCGTTCTGCGGCGTCCACTTCATGGCCGAGACGGCGAAGATCCTGACGCCCGAGAAGAAGGTGGTCGTTCCGGATCTCCTCGCCGGCTGCTCGCTCGCGGACGGCTGCCCGGCGCCGCTGTTTCGCCGAGTGGCTCAGGAAGTACCCGGGGCACACGGTCGTCAGCTACATCAACTGCTCGGCCGCGGTGAAGGCGCTCTCCGACGTGATCGTGACGTCCTCGTCGGCCGAGCACATCCTCCGGCAGCTCCCGGATCCGATCGTCTTCGCCCCCGACCGGAACCTTGCCGCGTGGCTCGAGAAGAAGCTGGGCCGGACCTTCGCCGTCTGGCCGGGGACCTGCGTGGTCCACGAGACCTTCTCCGAGAAGAAGCTCCTCGAGCTGATGGTCCGGCACCCCGACGCCGAGGTGATCGCGCATCCGGAATGCGAGGAGGCGGTCCTCCGCCATGCGACCTTCGTCGCGTCGACTTCCGGGCTTCTGAAGCACGTGACGGTCTCTCCGGCCAGGGCGTTCATCGTGGCGACGGAGGAGGGGATCCTCCATCAGATGCGCCGGGCGGCGCCGGAGAAGGAGCTGATTCCCGCCCCGCCCGACGAGAACTGCTCCTGCAACACGTGCCCCCACATGAAGCTCAACACCCTCGAGAAGCTCTACCTCTGCCTCCGGGACCTTTCGCCCGAAATCCACGTCGACGAGGCCGTCCGCCTGAAGGCGAAGCGCGCAATCGACCGGATGCTCGAGATGACGGCCGGCCTCACCCTGGCGCCCGCCGCCGGGCGTGGCTGACGCCGCCCGCCGGGCCCGGCCCTTCCTTCGCGCCGCCTTCGCGCTCGCGGTCGCCGCAGCCCTCCGCGCCGAAGAGGGAAGACGTCCCGAAGCTGAGCGCGTCGTCGTCGGCCTCCGGCCACCCCCCCGGAGCGGCGATGGACGGCCGGATCGAGACCTCGTGGCAGAGCGAGGGCGCCGGCGAGCAGGAACTGAGGATCGACCTCGGCACCGCGCGGGATGTCGGCGGCCTCGCCGTGACGTGGGAGCCGGAGCTGGTCGCCGGGCTCGTCATCGTCGAGGTGTCGGACGACGGCACGGCGTGGAGGACTCTCCGGCGCCTCTATGGCGTGTCGGGCGGAAAGACCTGGACCCGCCTTCCCCTGACGAGCGGGCGCACCTTCAGGCTCCGTCTCGTGGACGGGGAAGGGCCCGCCTACGGCATCCGGGAAGTCGAGTTCCTTCCGGCCGAGGTCGCCGGCTCGGCCGAGGCGCTCTACGGCGTCATGGCGTCCGCCGCGCGGCGCGGGCTCTTCCCGCGAGGCGTGCGCGGCGAGCCGGTCTCGTGGATGTCCGCCGGATCGGGAGGAGATCGCGACACCGCGTTCCTTTCGGCCGACGGAGCCTTCGAGCCCGGGAGCGGCCTCTTTCTCCTCGAGCCCTTCGTCCGGGTCGCCGGCCGTCTCCTGACGTGGGCCGACGTGACGGCGGAGACGGCGCGGGGAGGAGACGCCGCTCCGATTCCGAGTGTGACGTGGACCTCCCGGGAAGTCGGTCTCGACGTGGCGGCGATCCGGGAAGGCACGCCCGACGGCTCCCGGATTCTCGTGCGCTACCGCCTCCGGAACCGGACGGGCGGAAAGCTCGTCGCGACGCTGGTTCTCACGGTCCGTCCGCTTCTCGTGAGACCGAAGCCGGACGGGGCCGGGACGACGTGGCGCGTCGCCTCGATCCGGACGCTGGATTGGGACGGCCGGCAGCTTCTTGTGAATGGCCGGCGCGCCCTCACGCCGCTCCGGGCGCCGGCTTCGTTCAGCGCGGCCGTCTTTGCGGCCGGAGACGTCTCGGCGTATCTCGACGCGGGACGGGTGCCTCCCGAGCGCGGCGCGGAGGATCCATTCGGTCTCGCGTCGGGAGTGCTCGCTTTTCCGTTCTCCCTGGAGAAAGGCGCGGACGCCGACGTGGTCGTCGACGTCCCCCTCGCCCCGGGAGTCGCGGCCGTCGGTCCGCCGTCTCCCGACGGAGGCGCGGCACGGTTCGCCGAGCGCCTCGAGGCCGCCCGACACGCGCGAGGGGACTGAGGGGGCGGGGACAGGGCCGTCCGCGAAAACCCGGCGGGAGCGGTTCACGTATCGTGGAAGAGATGAGCTCCGCGTCCCTGCGGCTCCCCCTCGGGCCTCTGGCCGCCGGGGGCCTGCTGCTCGTCGCGGGGCTCGGCGCTGCCATCGCCGTACTCCCCGAGTGGCGCGCGCGCCCGGCCGTCGACCCCGGCGCCGCGGCGCGGGTCCGGGGCGAGGTCGAGGCGCTCGGCGGGAAGCTGACGCGGGTCCGCGCATCGCTCGCGTCGCGCCCCGACCCGGGTCGAACCTGGGAGCGCGCCTTCCGGAAGCTCAGGGAGGGCGCGCGAGCGTGGCTGGCCGGATCGGGCGGAGCGACCGTCTGGCGCGTCTCCGGGACCCTGGAGATCCCGGACGGCGGCTCGGGACCGATGGACGTCTGGCTCGCGCCTGGCGGCGAGCCGTACCGCGCGGCGTGGCTTCCGGGGGGGTCGATGTTCCAGTTCGCGGCACCGGACGACGCGACGCGAGCTGCGC
The DNA here is from genome assembly GCA_963801475.1 of uncultured Acidobacteriota bacterium. Lineage (GTDB taxonomy): Bacteria > Acidobacteriota > Thermoanaerobaculia > UBA5066 > UBA5066 > DAOMFB01. Next base: position 182,729 of record CAWDEX010000003.1, read on the forward strand.
GAGAGGCCTTCACCCGGAAGCTCGAGAGCTGGGTCGCCGGCGGGCGGCCGCCGATCGGCCCGACGTCCTCGTTCGTGGTCAGCAACACGCCGGTTTCGCTCCGTCGGCTGGCGCCGCGGGCCGGAGAGGCCCCGGAGACGCTCGTGACGGTCGTCCCGGCCGGCGTCTTGTTCCAGGTCTCGCGGGACCTCGCGGACTCCGAGGCTCTCCACAAGAGGCTGACGGAGGAACAGCTGACGCGGGGACTCTGGAGAGCCGCGCCGATGACGGTCGTCGTCGCCGTGACGATCGTCCTCTTCGGCGTTCTCCTCGCGAAGAGACGGCTCCATTTCCGGATCGGCCTGGCGCTGGGGGCGGGCGCCGCCCTCGCGATGTCCGTCGGCGGCCTCGGCGTCGACGCGACCTCCGGTGGCGCCTGGACGGTCGTCCCGCTCGTTCTCACGTACGCGGCGAGCATCCTGCTCCTCGTCGGCCTCTGGGTCGTCGCGGAGTCGCTCCTCAGGGACACGGTCCCCGACTTCACGACGAGCCTCGACGCCTTCGCCGGAGGACGCCTCGGCCCCCGCGGAGGGCGGGCGCTTCTGGCCGGGCTCGGCGCCGGCGCGGCCCTCTTCGGCGTGGTGCTTCTCGGGGTCTCCGCCGCCGCGCTCGCCGCCGGGGACGGCGTCTACCCGACGGCGCCCTCCTTCCCGTTTCCGCTCTTCGCCGGAACGAAGAACCCCTTCTGGGAAGAGACGTTCGACACCGCGCTCTTCATCCTTCTCGTCGCCCTCTTCCGTTTCGTCCTCCCGCGGAGATGGGCTGGACCGGCCGGCGCAGCGCTCTTCGCGCTCTATCTCTCCGTCGGGATGCCGATGCATCCCTGGGGGGCCGGCTTCGCCCTGTCCCTGGCCGCCGCCGCGATCCTCCTCGCCGTCTTCGACCGCTTCGGCCTCGCGTCGCTCCTCGTGGCGGCCCTGTCGGCTTCGTTCCTCCGCGACGCGGCGGTGGCGCTGCGGTTCGCCCCGGACCAGCTTCTCGCCGGCTTGGTCTCGCTGGCTTTTCTGGCCGCCATCGCCATTCTGGGAGCCGTCGGGCTCCGCCGCCCCGGACGCGAGGACGAGGCACGTGTCGAGGCGCCGGAGTACGTCCGCCGCCTCGAGAACGAGCGCCGGGTGAAGTACGAGATGGACCTCCTGGCGCGGATGCAGCTCTCGCTCCTTCCCGAGAGGCCGCCGGAGGTGGCGGGTCTCGAGACCGCCGTCCGGACGGAGCTGGCGACGGAAGCCGGCGGGGACCTCTACCACTTCCTCCGGGACGAGGACGGCCGCTTCTGGGTCGCCGCCGGGGACGTCTCGGGACACGGCTACTCGTGCGGCATCCAGCAGGCGATGGTGATGGCGGCGCTCGGGAGCCTCGTGAAGGCCGGCCGCTCGCCGTCGGAGATCCTCGTCGAGGTCGACCGGGTTCTCCGGATGGGGCGTCACGAGCGGCGTTTCACCTCGCTCGTCCTGCTCCGCCTCGAACCGCGGACGGGGGAGGGCGTCTTCGCGAACGCCGGACATCCCTACCCGCTCCTCGTCGTCGAGGGGCGCAGCCTTGAGCTGACGGCGGCCGGCCTCCCTCTCGGGCAGGGGCCGGAGCGGACCTACGCCGACACGCCGTTCCTCCTGCCGCCGGGCGGCCTCCTCGTCCTCGCGTCGGACGGGCTCTTCGAGGGGCCCGACCGGTTCGACGCGCCCGTACGGCTACGAGCGTCCCCGGGCCGTGCTGGAAGGGGTCGGGCTCTGGCGTCGCCCCGCGGACGCGATCGTGGAAGCGCTCTTCGCGGACTGGCGCCGCCACGTCGGGGAGGGCCCCCCGGCCGACGACACGACGGTTCTCGTCGTGAAACGCTCCCTCTTCTGACGCTGGTATCCTCCGCCCCCCCGGGATGAAAGTCGCCTTCATCGGAACCCACGGCGTCGGGAAGACCACTCTCTGCTACGACCTCGCGGCCGGGCTGAAGAAGCGCGACCTGTCCGTCGAGCTGGTGCGGGAAGTGGCCCGCGAGTGCCCCCTCCCGATCAACCGCGAGACGACGGTGAAGGCGCAGGCGTGGATCCTCCACACGCAGATCGCGTGGGAGCTCCAGGCCGAGGCGAAGGCCGACGTCGTCTGCTGCGACCGCTCGGTCCTCGACAACTACTGCTACCTGAAGCGGGCGGCCGCCGGCGACCCGCACGTCGAGGTCCTCGGGCATCTCGTCCGCGCCTGGACGGCCACGTACGACGTCCTCTTCCGCGTTCCCGTCCTCGGCGACCCGCGCTTCGACGGCATCAGGGACACGGACCTCGCCTTCCAGCACGACATCGACGCCCTGATCGCGGCGACGCTCCGCGAGTGGAACGTCCCCCACGTGGCTCTCGACCCCGCGGCCCGGCCCCGGTGGGCCGAGGTCGTCGTCGGGACGCTCCTGCCGAGGCTCAAGCCGCAGGGGCTCCTCTTCCCGGACAACGGGACGGCCTGAGGGACGGGCGATTCCCGCGGAATCTCCGGAACAGACCGGACGAGGTCTAAGATCGCGTCTCAATAAGGAGAGCCGCGACCATGACCACGACCGCCGACACCGCCGCCCGCGTCGACGAGATCGCCGACGGGATCTACCGGATCTCGACCCCCGTAACGGTCATCCCGGGAGGGTTCTCGTTCAACCAGTACCTCGTGGCCGACGAGGAGCCGCTTCTCTTCCACACGGGGCCGCGCCGGCTGTTCCCGGGCGTTCGCGATGCGGTCGCGAGGGTCCTGCCGCCCTCGACGCTTCGCTACGTGGCCTTCGGCCACGTGGAGTCCGACGAGTGCGGTTCGCTGAACGACTGGCTGGCGCTGGCGCCGCGGGCGGTTCCCGTCTGCAGCGGCGTGGCGGCCATGGTCTCCGTGTCGGACCTCGCGGACCGGCCGCCGCGCGCCCTCGCCGACGGCGAGACGCTGGCGCTCGGGCGCCATCGCGTGACGTGGCTCGACGCCCCGCACGTGCCCCACGCCTGGGAGAACGGCTTCCTGATGGAGGAGTCGACGCGCACGTTCCTCTGCGGCGACCTCTTGACGCAGCCGGGTGACGGCGCCACGGCCCTGACGTCGGCCGACGTTCTCGAACCGAGCGAAGCGATGCGTAAGGGGATGGACTACTACGCGCATGCGCCGTCGACGCGGAGCGCTCTCGAGCGGTTCGCGGCGCTCGCTCCGAAGACCCTCGCCTGCATGCACGGCAGCGCGTACACGGGCGATGGCGCAAGGCTCCTCCGCGCGCTCGCGGATCGTCTCGACGGCCGCTGACGATTCGGGGGCCGGGCCCCTTGACAGATCAATAAATCTAGATATATTGATCTGTATGACGACGTCGCCCGTGAGGATGCGGCTGGGGAGCGACGAGGAGCTGGGGCGACTGGCCCGGCTCTTCCACGCGCTTTCGGACGAGACGCGGCTGAAGATCGTTGCGAGGCTCCTCTCGGGCGAGCAGTGCGTCTGCAACCTGACGGATGCCCTCGAAGCCGGCCAGTCGCGCCTGTCGTTCCACCTGAAGACGCTCAAGGACGCCGGTCTCGTCACGGACCGCCGCGACGGACGGTGGATCCACTATTCGCTCAACCACGAGGCCCTTTCCGCGGTCGGCACCGTCCTTGGCGCGATGGCGGAGAAGGCCGAGACCGTCTGCGGCCGAAAGTGCTGCGGATGAAGATTTCTCCGTCGGAGGACGCCATGGCCCAGACCGGGATCAAGGAAATCGTGAAGGAGAAGTACGGCCAGGCCGCGCGGCGCGTCTCGGAAGGAAAGAAGACGAGCTGCTGTGGCGGGGAGGCGGCAGCGGCCCAGTCGTCGTGCTGCTCGGGAACCGCGGCCGAGGGAATCCCGTCGGCCCGTGACCCGATCACGTCGGGCCTTTACGGAGAAGGGGAACGAGCGCTTCTTCCGACCGCGGCCGTGGAGGCCTCGCTCGGCTGCGGCAACCCGACCGCTCTCGCGACGCTGAAGGAGGGCGAGACGGTCCTCGATCTCGGATCGGGGGGCGGCATCGACGTCCTTCTTTCGGCACGCCGCGTCGGACCGTCGGGGAAGGTCTACGGCCTCGACATGACCGACGAGATGCTGGAGCTGGCCCGGAAGAACGCCAGGGACGCCGGGGCCACGAACGTCGAGTTCCTGAAGGGAGAGCTGGAGGCGATCCCCCTCCCGGAGGGCTCGGTGGACGTGATCATCTCGAACTGCGTCATCAACCTCTCGGCCGACAAGGACCGCTCCCTTCGCGAGGCGTTCCGCGTCCTGAAGCCGGGCGGGCGCTTTGCGGTCTCCGACGTCGTCGTACGGGGCGAGGTGCCCTCCGCGATCCGCCGGAGCGTCGAGCTCTGGATCGGCTGCGTGGCGGGCGCGCTGGAGGAAAAGGAGTTCGAGACGAAGCTCCGGGCCGCGGGCTTCACCGACGTCGAGATCGTGCCGACGAGGATCTACGGCGTCGAGGACGCGCGCGACTTTCTCGCCGAGGCCGGCCTCGACGTCGCGATCGCGCAGCAGGCGGACGGGAAGTTCATGAGCGCGTTCGTCCGCGCGCGGAAGCCGGCGGAGGGCTGAGAGGACGATGGGCGACGCGGCCCCACGAAAGCGGCTCAACTTCTTCGAGAGGTACCTGACACTCTGGGTCGGCCTCTGCATGGTCGCCGGGGTCGCAATCGGAAAGCTCCTCCCCGGAGCAACCGACGCCATCCGGAAGCTCGAGTTCGGCGAGGGCAGCCAGATCAACGTCGCGATCGCCGTCCTGATCTGGCTGATGGTCTATCCGATGATGCTCAAGATCGACTTTACGAGCATTCTCGGCGTGCGCAAGAAGCCGAAGGGTCTTCTCGTGACGCTCTTCGTGAACTGGCTCGTCAAGCCGTTCTCGATGGCCTTTCTCGCGTGGCTCTTCTTCAAGCACGTCTTCTCGGGCCTCATCTCGCCGGCCCTCGCCGACCAGTACATCGCCGGGGCCATCATCCTGGCGGCGGCCCCCTGCACGGCGATGGTCTTCGTCTGGTCGTACCTCACGGACGGCGACCCGGCCTACACGCTCGTCCAAGTCTCCGTGAACGACCTCATCATGCTCGTACTATTTGCCCCGATCGTCACGTTCCTCGTGAGCGGGGCAAGCAACCTGACGGTCCCATTCAAGGTCCTTCTCCTGAGCGTCCTCGTCTTCATCGTCATCCCGCTCGCCCTCGGGAGCTTCAGCCGCACGCTCCTGATCCGGACGAAGGGAATCGAGTGGTTCGAGTCGCGTTTCCTGGCGTTCTTCCACCCGATTACCGTCATGGCGCTCCTCGCGACGCTCGTCCTGATCTTTGCTTTCCAGGCCGACAACCTCCTCGGCAACTGGCTCCACGTCGTCCTGATCGCCGTACCGCTCCTGATCCAGGTCTACTTCAACTCCGGCCTCGCTTACGGCCTGATGAAGCTCCTGAACGTGCCCCATTCCATCGCGGCTCCCGGCGCGTTGATCGGCGCGAGCAACTTCTTCGAGCTGGCGGTGGCGACGGCGATCGCCCTCTACGGTCCCGGCTCGGGAGCCGCGCTCGCGACGGTCGTCGGCGTCCTCGTGGAGGTTCCGGTGATGCTCTCCGTCTGCGCCGCGTGCAACCGGACGCGCTCCTGGTTCCCGGGCACGGCCCCGCTCGCCGTCCCGATCCCGGCAGGAGACGGGGAATGAGAACGCCCGGCCTCCTCTTTCTCTGCGTCGCGAACTCGGCGCGGAGCCAGATGGCCGAAGGGCTGGCCCGGGCGCGCTTCGGCGAGTCGGTGACTGTCCAGAGCGCTGGCTCGCAGCCGTCGCGCGTCAACCCGCTTGCGATTCGCGTGCTCGCCGAGATCGGCATCGACATCACGCGCCACCGGTCGAAGTCCGTCACGGAGATTGACCCGGCGACCGTGGACGTCGTAGTCACGCTGTGCGCGGACGAGGTCTGCCCGGTCTTTCTCGGGAATGCGCGGCGACTCCACTGGCCGCTCCCCGATCCGGCGGCGGTGGAGGGGACTGGCGATGAGCGGCTGGGGGCGTTCCGGCGCGTCCGGGACGAGATCGCGCGGCGGGTCGACTCCCTCGACGTGCACCGCGCGGAAAGGACGGTTCCATGAGCGAGTCTCCGCGGAAGAAGATCGAGATCCTCGGGCCGGGGTGCGTCCGCTGCAAGGAGACGTACCGGGTCGTCCAGCACGTCGTCGAAACGGAGCACCTCGAAGCCGACGTCGAAAAGGTCGAGTCGATGGACCGGATGATCGAGCTGGGGCTCCTCGCGACGCCGGGCGTCGCCGTCGACGGGAAGGTCGTCTTCTCGGGGCGGATCCCGAAGGCGGAGGAGATTCGAAAGATTCTCACGGGCGCGTGATCGGACCGGAGCCTGTCCGATGAAGGAACGGACGAAGCTCCTCCTGATCGTCGGGGTCTTCCTCGGCGCCTACTTCCTGCCGATCGAGAGCAGCCGCGTGCAGCGTGCGCTCCCGGAGGGGTTCGTCCTCCTCCGCAGCTACGCCCGCGAGCACGTTCTCCTCTGTCTCGTCCCGGCGTTCTTCATTGCCGGTGCCATCGGCCAGTTCGTAAGCCAGGGAGCCGTGATGAAGTACCTCGGGTCGACCGCGAAGCGGCCCGTTGCTTATGGCGTCGGAGCTGGCTCCGGTGCGATCCTCGCCGTATGTTCCTGTACGGTCCTGCCCCTCTTCTCGAGCATCTACCGCCGCGGGGCGGGGCTCGGACCGGCCACGGCCTTCCTCTACTCCGGCCCCGCGATCAACGTCCTGGCCATGATCCTGACGGCCCGGGTCCTCGGACTCGAGCTGGGTCTTGCGCGCGCCATCGGTGCCGTCGCGTTTGCCGTCGTCATCGGCCTGATCATGGCCGTGCTCTTCCGAAAGGAGGAGGCGGAGCGGGTGAGGAACGGCCCGGACCCGTTCGCGGCGGCGGGAACCGCCGATGACGGGCGGGGCCGCGAGGGGTGGCAGGACGCCTCCTTCCTCGCCTCGATGATCGCGATCCTCGTCTTCGCGAACTGGGGCGCTTCGAACCAAGAGGTCGGGTTCTTTTCGACGGTCTACCAGGTCCACTGGTACCTTGCGGGTGCCGCGCTCGCGTCTCTCGTCTGGATGATGGTCCGCTGGTACGACCGCGAGGAGCTCAGGGCCTGGGTCCTCGCGACCTGGGAGTTTGCCAAGCAGATCCTGCCGCTCCTCCTCGGAGGCGTCCTCGTCGCCGGATGGCTCATGGGTCGCCCCGGTCACGACTCGGGGCTCATTCCGGATTCCTGGATCGTCAGGGCCGTCGGAGGAAACGCCTTCGCCGCGAACCTTCTCGCCTCCGTCGCGGGCGCGTTCATGTACTTCGCCACGCTCACGGAGATCCCGATCCTCCAGGGGCTTCTCGGCTCCGGGATGGGTAAAGGCCCGGCCCTCGCACTCCTTCTCGCCGGCCCGGCGCTCTCCCTGCCGAGCATGCTCGTCATCAACTCGTACCTCGGCTTCAAGAAGACTGTCGCCTACGTCAGCCTCGTCATCGTTATGTCCACCGTAACGGGACTCGTGTTCGGAGCACTCACCTCATGACGATCGACCGCAGACACCTCGTATCCGGAGTTCTCCTCGCCTTCGTCGCCGTCACGACCGGCACCCTCGCGGTCAAAGAGACACGACACGCGCGTGCCGTCGCCGCGGCAGAGGCCGTCCAGACGGCGGCCCCGCAGCCGCCGCTGCCGGCCGTTCCCGCGCCGATCGCGGCGAACGCCCCGCCGAGATCGCCCGGCGCGGACGAGGCCTCCACCGCCGCCCCATCGCCCGCACCCCCGAACGTGACGCGCACGACGTCCCCCGCCCCGAAAGCGACCGCTCCGGCCGCGGTCGGCCCGAAGTCGGACCGCGAGCCTGCGACGATCTACGTGACCTATTTCCACACGACGGCCCGCTGTGTGTCGTGCCTGAAGATCGAGGACTTCACGAACGCGACGATGACGATGAGCTTCGCCGGGCCCATCGCGGAGAAGCGCATTGTCTGGCGCGTCTTGAACGTGGACAGGCCGGAGAACAATCACTTCGTGAAGGACTACGGCCTCTACACGAAGTCGGTCGTCGTCTCCGAGGTGAAAAACGGCCGCGAGATCCGCTGGAAGAACCTCGACCAGGTCTGGCAGCTCCTTCGGGACCCCGAGGCTTTCCAGGGATACGTCGAACGGGAGGTCCGGGCCTTTCTGGAGAGCGCGTGAACGCGGAATGGATAACGGCGGTGGGCGACGGCGCTCTGGCTGGGAGTCCTGACGTCGGTCAGCCCGTGCCCCCTGGCGACGAACGTCGCCGCTCTCTCATTCCTCGCCCGGCAGGTTGGCAGCCCCTCTCGCGTCCTGGCGTCCGCATTGACGTACACGGTCGGCCGCGCCTTGGCGTATACCGCCGTTGGCGCCGTGACGGTACTCGGACTGCTCTCGGTACCCGGGCTCTCCCAGTTTCTTCAGCGGCACCTCAACCAGATTCTCGGACCCCTTCTCGTGCTGGTCGGGATGCACCTCCTGGGTCTTATCAACTTCGGCTTCTCCACCCGAGCGGGCAATGAATCGCTCCACAGGCGGGTGGCCGAACGCGGCCCATGGGGGGCGCTTCTTCTGGGCATGCTCTTCGCGCTCTCGTTTTGCCCCGTCTCGGCCGCGTTGTACTTCGGGAGCCTTCTCCCGCTGTCGATACGGTTCGGCTCTCGCGTCGTACTTCCAGGTCTCTACGGGGTCGGCACGGCCTCTACCGGTCGTCCTGATCGTCATCGCAGGAACATTCGGGATGCAGGCGTCACGGTATGCCATGTCGCGGACGGCAGCGATCGAACGCTGGGCACGCCCGGCGACGGGAGTTGTTTTGGTCGGCGTCGGCATCTATCTGTCGGTACGGTTCGTTTTCCTTGCCTGAGGTCTCGAAGGAGATGAACGCCAAAACGCCCGCGGCCGTGGTGTCGCTCGCAACATCGTTCGGCCTGACGGCAGAGGAAGCCGAGACCGGTCCCGGTGCGATGGCCCACGGGGCGATACGTCTTCTCCTCGAGATCGGACTCCCGTTCGCGGAGGTGGAGGACACGGTTCCCGTCAAGCCCCTCGCCGAGGACGCGCCGGCGATTGCGAATGCCTATCGGACGCGCCTCACGCCGCTTTACCGAAAGCTGACAGGGAAGCCCAACGCCGTGACGTCCTGATCCCGTGGCGCCCGGAGGCGCCGTGTCGGGGCCGAACGCCTCGGGCGTCTCGTTGCCGGAAATCGAGCGATCCGCTTGATGCGTTTCTCGAGGTCCGCCTACTTCTTCCAGATCTCGAAAGTGAGCTTCATCTCCTGGCCAGCTTGTACCGGTGCGTCTTCATCTTCATGCCGAACCGGTTCGTGTCGCCGACCTTCCCCTTGTCGAGGGTGCGCGTCGCGTCGTCCTTCGGCCCACGGCCTCCCGCCGTCCGGATCGAGGATGGTGACGGCGTACTGGCAGTGGTACTTCGAGGCTTCCTTGCTCGTGTACGTGAAGACGACCCACATCGTCTTCGTGTCGTTCAGGTCCTTCTCGCTCTTCCGGACGTCTTCCGCATCGGGCCAGTTCTTGATTTCGACGGACTCGATCGTGACGTCGTCGACCTTCGATGTCGATCTTCTGCGAGCCCGGCTTGAAGGGGAGCGTCCGTTCGAACTTCTCGACGTTCGCGGCCCGGCGGCGCAGCCGGAGCCGCGGCGGCCGCGAGAACGAGGACGACGGCGAAGCGGGATGCCGAAGGCGATGGATGCGCTTCATCTGAGGCCTCCATACCCGGAGCGGCTTGATGATCTAGGCCCGGCCTTCGGGCCGGCGCCGCCGAGAGCTTCTCGTAGAGCGTCAGGAGGGCCTGCGTCCCGTCCTCGCCGCGCCCTTCCGCCTCGAGGGCGGAGAGGAGCTGGTGGACGAGGGCGACCCCGGGCAGCGGCACGCCGCGCGCGCGGGCGCTCGCAAGGACGATGGCGAGGTCCTTCTGCTGGTGCTTGACGGCGAACGCCGGCTTGAAGTCCCGGTCGATCATCTTCTTCCCGAGGACCTCGAGCGCCCACGAGGTGGCCGCGCCGGCCGTCAGCGCCTCGTGGAGCGCGGGGAGCGGAAGCCCCGCCCGGCTCGCGAAGGCGATCCCCTCCGCGACGGCGATCAGGTTTCCGGCGACGATGATCTGGTTGACCGCCTTGCCGAGCTGGCCCGCGCCCGAGGGCCCGAGGTGCGTCAAGCCGCTTCCCCATCGCGAGGAAGACCGGCCGGGCCTTTTCGAGGCCCGTCGCCTCGCCGCCGACGAAGAAGGTGAGCGTTCCCTCGACCGCTCCCTTCTGTCCGCCGGAGACCGGGGCGTCGAGGAACGTGATTCCCTTCCCGGCGAGCCGGGAGGCTACGCCACGGGCCCGCTCGGCGGCGATCGTCGAGCAGTCGATGGCGACGGAGCCCGGCGCGGCCGAGGCGATCGTTCCGCTCTCTCCGAGATGAACCTCCTCGACCTCCGGCGCGTCGGGAACGCAGGAGACGACGACATCCGCTCCCCGGGCCGCCTCGGCGGGCGTCCGCGCCGCACGGACGTCGTGGCCGGCGTCCGCCAGTTCCTTCGCCAGCGTCCGGGCCTTCTCGAAGGTACGGGTGGCGAGAGCGAGAGGGAAGCCGGCCTTGGCGATGTTCCGGGCCATTCCCTGGCCCATCGTGCCGAGGCCGACGAAGGCGACGCGGAGGGAAGAAGGGTTCGCACTCATGGCGGGCGGAGTCTTTCGCGGCGCCTCGGCGAGGTCAACCGCGACGTCTGCTCAGACCCTGAGCTAAAATTCCGTCGTGCAACCCGGAAGGGAGCGGGCACTTGCGGCGGCGGGGTCCGGGGTGTTCCTTCTCGTTGCTGCTTCCTACGTTCCGCTGGCGCGCTATTTTCACTACGCGACTCTCGGCGGATCGGGCCGCGGCACGGCGCTTTTCGCGATTGTCCCGGCAGCGCTGGCGGCGGCGCTTCTCTACGAGCGGGCTGTCCGCGGCACGCTTTACGGAGCTCTCGGAAAGCGGCTCCCCACGGGCGTGGCGGCTCCTGTCGTGGCCTTACTCGGAGCGGCTCTCCCGGCGTTCCTCCGGCTCGAGCTCCTGCCGCGCAGCACCGCGTCCCTCACCGTCCTCGTCTGGCACGCGTTCCTCGTCGAGGCGGGACTGGGCCTCGCCCTCTGCCTGCTCGCCCTCGGAGCGGGGAGCGCCGTCCCGGGCGGCGTGGCCTACGGGATCCTCTGGGCCCTCCGCTTCGGTGTCGGCCTCACCTTCGTGGGAGGCGTCGTGCCTCTGATGGAGCTGGCGGCGGCCTGGGCCGCGCCGGTTGCCGTGGCGATCGTCCTGACGCGACCGCTCGCCCCGTACCGCGAGGAGCTCCTTTGATGAGGCGGGCGCTCGTCCAGATGGATCTATTCGACGATCCGCAGATGCCGGAGGAAGTCCTCCGCCTGGAGGAGCGGGCGCTCCAGGGTGTCTACGACGACCTGGCGGCGGCCTTCGGGCTTCCTCCCGCCCGCGTCATGCTGACGCCGCGCCGGGCGACGGGAGGCGTCATCACCTACGGCCCGCCCCACGTCATCCGGGTTTCGAGCCACATGTCGGCCGAGGACCGTCTCCAGACGCTTCTCCACGAGTCGGCGCACGCCATCTGCCACACCCGCTGGGGTGCCGAGGAGGGCCACTCGAGCCGGTTCTGGAGGATCGCGAGGCGGCTCGGTGTGAAGCGGAAGGCCGCCCCGGAGACCGACCGGCTGCGCGCCGTGCGCGAGGCCAACGCCCGGTACGCCTATCGCTGTCCCGGCTGCTCGCACGAGTGGACCCGCCGGAAGCCGTTCGGGCGGGCGCGCCTCTGCGCCGCCTGCGAGCGTGCCGGCCGGCCGGCCTGGCTGGTCCTCGTCCGCCGCCCGAAGCGCCGGCGGCGCTGACCGTCCGGTTCCCCGGCCCGGCTCGTCTTCCGGCACCCGAATTGCTGCTGGCGAGTCAGACCGGTCATAGTGCCACCGGAGGAATAAGGGGGGAATCCGACATGAGAAGAATTCTGACGATCGTCGCCGTGGTGGCCCTGGCCGGGACGGCTTATGCCGTTTCGACCGGAGGGGATAAGTGTCTCGACGCCGCAAAGACCAGCGCATCCTGCTGCGCCGGCGAAAAGACGGCCAAGGCCGAGGGGGGTGCCGCCTGCTGCCAGAAAGGCGCCGCGGCCTCGGCAAAGACCGCAGCCTGCAAACCGATGCACGACAAGGAAGTCACGCTGACCGGAAAGGTCCTCTGCGAGCACTGCGACCTGCACACGGCGTCGGCGTGCTCGCCGGCCCTGAAGGCGGACGGGCGGAAGGACGCCCTGAAAATCTGCTCGTCCTCGATGGACGTGCCGGCCCTGAAGAAGGCAGGCGAGGTGGAAGTGAAGGGCTACGTCCACCCGGGCCCCGACGGCCGCGAAGAGATCGAGGTCGTCTCGTTCCAGAAGAAGCCGGCCAAGGTTTCGTAAACTCCGGGGCAGGAGTTCGACCATGAAGAGTTCGTCGATCGTCGTTCCCGGGGCCGTGGCTCTCGCGCTCGCCGCCGCTCTCGCCCTCGCTCCCGCCTTCGCCGCGGAGACCCCGAAGCCGGCCGCCGCCTCGTGCGACGGGACGAAAGTCTCGGACGTATCGGCAACCGGCGTGTTCCTCTGTGCGCACTGCAATCTTCACGTCGCGGACAAGTGCGCGCCGATGTTCCAGGCCGACGGGAAGAAGGACGTCGTGAAGATCTGCCGGGCCTCGAAAGACGCCGACAAGCTGACGACCGTCGGGAAGTTCGGCAAGGAGAAGGTCGAGGTGAAGGGCGTTCTCCGGAAGACGGCCGGCGGCGAGGAGCAGCTCGAGGTCACCTCGTACAAGGTCCTGCCGAAGGCCTGAGAACGTCCGCGCCGGGCGTAGACTCGGCACCATGAAACGCGCTCTGGCGGCCGCCGCGGTCCTCGCGATCGCGGCGGCCGTTCCGCTTCACGCGGCCGGCAAGCCCTCCCTGAACGTCTACTTCCAGAAGACCCTCACCGATACGGCCTACCAGAAGAAGGTCTTCGAGAAGGTGGCGAAGACCTGGCAGATGCCCGGCGCGCTCCCGGCTGTGGGCAAGAAGACGGTCGTCCAGGCCGTGATCTCGAAGGACGGGAGGCTCGCCTCGGCGATGGTCTCGATGGCGTCGGGCTCCAGGGGATGGGACGACGCGGCCCTCGCCGCCGTGAAGGCCGCGGCTCCCTTCGAGGCTCTTCCCCCGGACTACGGGTACCGCTCGGTGGAAGTCCACTTCCACTTCGCGCTGGCGAAGTAGGGGCCGGACGGGACCGACCGTCGAGGCCGGCGGCCGAAGATGCCCGACCAGAGCCTGCGAAGACGTGCGGCGCCCCTCCTCGCGCTCGCCGCTCTCCTGTCCGCCGCCTACATCGGGCGCGCCGTCATCTCCTCCGACGGGGCGGAGGTCCTTTCGGAGACGCTCGGTTTCCTGGTCCAGGGGCGCTTCGAAGCGGCGACGCTTCCGCCTCAGGAGACGACGGACGCGGGGGAGCGCGCCCCGTGGACCGAGCCGTTTCACAGTCGCTACGGGCTCTTCCCGGGGCTCCTGCCGCTCCCGTTCGCGGCCGCAGCCTGGCCGCTGCGCGACCTGATCGGCGCCCGGGGCCTCGACGCGTCGATCGCGCTGACCTGGGCGACGGGCGTCGCCCTCTGCGCCCTCGGTTTCGTCCGGCTCGCCCGGGCGTTCCGCCCGGAGGCGTCCGGCTGGTGGGGACCGGCGCTCGTCGCCGGGACCTTCCTCTGGCCGTATGCAGCCGACTCCTTCGTGGAGCCGTTCGCCGCGGCCTGCATCGCCTTCGGGGCCGCGCGGCTCCTTCCCAGGGAAACGCCCCATCCGCTCCGGGCAGGCGCTCTCGCGGGAGGGATTCTCTCGCTGGCGTTTCTTCTGAAGCCGATCCTCTGGATCATGACGCCCGCATTCCTTCTGGTCGCGCTCCTGCCGGTGCTTGCGGGGAAGGCGACTCGACGGTTCGCCGCGGGGTTCGTCGCGGCCCAGGCGGGCGCTCTCGCGATTCAGGCCGTCACCAACGGCCTCCGTTACGGCTCGATCTGGGATTTTGGCTACGGGGGGTACGACCTTCGCCTTTCATTCGCCTTTTCTCGAGGGGTTCCTCGGACTGACGCTCCTTCCGGGGCGGGGCCTCTTCTTCTACGCGCCGATCGTCCTGCGTCGCACTCCTCTCGGCCCGACGCCTCACGTGGAGAGAGCGGCTCCTCTTCTTCGGCGCCCCGGCGCTCCTGCTCGTCGTCGTCGCGCGGTGGTGGGCCTGGCACGGCGCCTCGGCCTGGGGGCCGCGGCTTCTCCTGCCGGTCCTGCCGCTCCTCGCGGCCCCCTCGGTTCTTCAGGGCGAGCGTCGCGTCGCGGCCTCCGTCCTCGTTGGGGCCCTCCTGAACCTCGGGGGGCTCCTCGTCGCGCCCGGAAGCTTCATCGGCTACGCGGAACGCCTGCGGGCCCCGGCGGGAGCTTCCTGGCCCGCCGGCGGGTCGGAGCGTGTCTCCGTCGTTCCGTCGCTCTCGCCGCTCTGGGGACATCCGTGGCTTCTCCTCCAGGGCGCGGGCGCGAGCCGTCTTCCCGCCCCGTGGCTCGCGGCGGGAGCCGTCGAAGGGGAGCCGCCGCCGACGCTCTCGGAGTGCGTCTCCCCGCTGGTTCTGAGAAGCGCTCTCGGGCTGCCGCCCGTTGCGCCCTTCACCCCGCGCCTCCTGACGCGGACGGCCCTGGCCTATGCCCTCCGCGGGCGGCCGGTGGAAGCGCGTCGCTTCACGGCCGAAGCCCTTCGCCTCGACGGTCGAAACCCGGAAGCGCGGCGACTTCGCGAAGCGCTCGGCCCCTGACCCGGAAAGTCTAGATTGCGCCGAACTCGCGACCGACGACCTTGAAGGCCTCCACGGCCTCGTCGAGGTCGGAGTCGCTGTGGACGGCCGAGACCTGGCAGCGGAGGCGGGCATGCCCCTGGGGGACGACCGGGAAGCCGAATCCCGAGACGTAGACGCCCCTCCGGAACAGCGCCTCCGACATGGCGAGCGCTTTCGCCGTGTCGCCCACGAGGACCGGGACGATGGGGTGGATGCCGTCCGGGACGCGGAACCCCGCGGCCTTCATCTTCCTCCGGAACGTGACGGCGTTCCGCTGGAGCGTCGAGACGGGCGTCGGGTCCTCCGTCAGCATCCGGAAGGCCTCGAGCGAGGCGGCGGCGACCGCGGGAGGGAGCGAGTTGGAGAAGAGCGTCGTCCGGGAGCGCTGACGGAGGAGGTCGATCACGGGCGCGGGCCCCGTGATGAAGCCGCCGGCGGCCGAGCCCATCGCCTTTCCGAGCGTCGAGGTGTGAATCGGGATCCGGTCGGAGACGCCGAGGTGTTCGGCCGTGCCGCGCCCCGTGGCGCCGAGGACGCCGGTGGCGTGCGAGTCGTCGACGACGAGCGTCGTGCGATACCGGTCGCAGAGGTCGGCCAGCTCGCGGAGCGGCCCGACCTCGCCCTCCATCGAAAAGACGCCGTCGGTGATCAGGAGCCGCCGCCGGCACCCCTGCGCCTCCTTCAGCGCCGCTTCGAAGGCGGCGAGGTCTCCGTGCGGCACGATGAAGCGCTTTGCCTTGCAGAGCCGGATCCCGTCGATGATGGAGGCGTGGTTCAGGGCGTCCGTGAGGACGGCGTCCTCCTCGTGGAGGAGGGGCTGGAAGAGCCCTTCGTTGGCGTTCCAGCACGACATGTAGAGGATCGTGTCCCCGGTACCGAAGAAGCTCGAGATCGTCGCCTCGAGCTCCTTGTGAAGCTGCTGCGTGCCGCAGATGAAGCGGACGGAGCCGAGGCCGTTCCCCCACCTCTCGATCGCGCTCTTCGCGGCGGCCACCACGCGCGGGTGGTTCGCGAAGCCGAGGTAGTTGTTCGACGTGAGCATCAGGACGTCGCGGCCGTCGACGCGAACCCGCGCGCCCGTCGGGGTCTCGAGCACACGCTCGGTCTTGTACGTTCCGCCGGCCCGAAGGGAGGCGATCTCACTCCGGCACCAGTCGATCAGCGAGGTGTCCATGCGGGCGAGGTTAACGCAAAAAAAACGGGCCCGAGAGGGCCCGCGACGGAGGAGGCGTGCTGACGAACCGGAACGGCGTCAGGGCAGCGTCGTGATGGAGACCGCCATGAACGGGATCGCCGACGGCGGCCTCATGGCGAAGGTCATCTCATCGTTCCGCACGGCGGCGGCGACCGACAGCGCGTACCCGGTCACGACGACCTGGCTGCCCAGGCCCGGATTCCCCCTGATCTCCGTCAGCCCGGTCACCGTGACGGGACGGTCGGCGATCTGCCAGAGCCCGAGCGTGCCCGAGGGCGGCATCTTCTGCACGGGCCCGGCGAAGCTCATGGACCGTCCCGGCGACGGGGTCGGCGTCGCGACGACCTTGACGATGGAGACGGCGACGATGCGTGACGGCATGCCCATGGCCGGGTTCGGCGGATTGAACACCTTCGCGAGCACGTCGACCGTATCTCCCGCCTTGGGATCGCCGACGATCTGGGTGTCGACCGTCACGCCGACCGTGAGGTCGCCGATCGTCCAGGAGTCCGTCCCGATTCCCTTGACGACGCCGCGGAAGGAGAAGTAGTTCGACACCACGGGCTTTCCGTGGGCCACGACCTTCGTCGCGGTGAGGAGGTCACCGTCGGCAGCGACCCAGACCTCGGCCCGCATCCCCGCCTGCAGGTCGGGCAGGCCGTGAACGGGGCCCGCTCCGTTCTCGCCGGAGAAGACGGTGCGGCTGTCGACGACGACCGTGCGGTGGAGCAACCCGAAGCTGTCGGTTCCGACGCTCTCGATCTCGCCCTGAAGGAACGCCACGCCGGGAGGCCGGACGACGGCCTGAAGCGCGATCAGCGGAGGCGGCGGAAAGATGGTGATGGCGGCGTCGGGGGCCGCTACGACGGCCGTGAGATGTGCGCCGGGGACGATCTGCGGCATGGTCGTGTCGGACGGATCGGCGTCGGCCAGCACGATCCGGGCCGTCGAGAGATCGACCTGGAGAAGGCGGGAGCCGAGGAGCGTCGCCACCTTCGTGGCGTCGTTGAAGGTCGTGACGATGCCGTTGACGACGGCCGGGGTGTTGGCGGGCGGCACCGTCGGCGCCTGGAGCTCGGTCGTCATCTGCGCCGACAGGGCGCCGGGGAGGAGAAGAAGAAATAGGAGAGCCACGACGCCGGGGGAAGAGAGTACGAGGAACCAGGTTGAAACTGCGGCTCGAAGCGGGCGGGAATTCCTGCGGGACATCGTGACCCTCCTGAGGCCCAGACTTCCTTTCGGAGGTGACGCGAGAGGCGGCCGGCTAACGTCCGATCAGCGCTTCTTGGCCTTCTTCGGTGCCGGTTTCTTCGTCGCCTTCTTTTTCGAAGCGGACTTTTTCGCGGGCTTCCTCGGAGAGAGCCGTGCTTTCCTGGCCGGCTTCTTCGGGGCGGGTTTCTTCGGGGCGGGTCTCTTCGGCGTCGGCTTCTTTACGGGCGGCCGGGAGCTCCCGCGGGCTTTCTCGCGCTGCCGGCGCGCCGAGACCTTGTGCCGGACCATTTCGTCCACTTTCGACATCGGCACCCACTCCTCGTCGGGGTGGAGCTCCGAAGGCTGGAAGAGGATGATCCTGTAGCCGTCCGGATCCAGAATCTCCGCCGACCGGCCCGTGAACTCGTCGGCAGGGGGTCGCGTCACCGTAACCCCTTTTTCCTTGAGCGTCCCGATGGCCGAGTCGAGGTCTGCGGTCGAGAAGACGCAGGCGACCTGGTTGCGGGCCGGCACCTCTCCCGGGCGGAGCGGCGTCAACTTCAGGAGGATGGGTCCCAGGCCGAACTCGACCCAGTCGTTTTCGAAGCCCCCTGACTCGGCGAGGCCAAGTGTCTCTCCGTAGAAGCGGCGCGACCGGGGGAAATCGCTGGCGAATATGTGGATCCGCCTCAAGGCCATGAACATATTCAGTTCTCCTCGCTCGGAATGTCGTCCCTTCCGGCGAAGGGGAGGAGAGTCTACCGAACGACGGATTGTACCGGGAAGTCCCTGACTTTTCAATCAGTTTCGAGGAAATCCCCGGCCGAGCACGGCTCCACCCAACGGACGCCCGAAGGACCCTCTTCCCTCTTCCAGATCGGGACGCGGGCCTTGATCCGCTCGATCGCCTCGCGGCAGGCGGCGAACGCCTCGTTGCGGTGTGGCGCCGCTGCTACAACGACGACCGCAACGTCACCCACGGCCAGCGTGCCGACCCGGTGCCGCATCGCGAGCCGCGCCTCCGGGTGGAGCGCGGCCAGCTCCTCCGCGATCCGGGCCATTTCTTTCTCGGCCATCGGGCCGTACGCCTCGTAATCGAGGCGCGTAACGGCCCGTCCCTCGTTGTGATCGCGGACGACGCCCACGAAGAGGGTCAGGCCGCCGTCCCCTGGACGGCGAACCGCCGCGAGCAGGGGCGCCGGATCGATCGGCCGGTCCGTCAGGAAGACCACGATTCCATGATAAGACCGGTCCGCGGGAGGGTGCGTGACGGGGCGGGTGCGGCGGATCATCGCCGTGACGGCGCTGAAAGGGGGCGTCGGCAAGACGACGACGGCCGTGAACCTCGCGGCCGCGGCGGCGCGCGCCGGAAGGAGGACGCTACTCGTCGACGTCGACCCGCAGGGCGGCGTGGGCACCTCGCTCGGCCTCCCGTCGAAAACGGGTCTTGGGGCCTGGCTGCTCGGAGATGCGCCGTTCGACGAGGCCCGCCTGCCGTCCGGACGGGAGAACCTCGACGTCGTCCCCGCCGGGGAGGGGCTCCTCGACGCCGAAGAAGCGCTTCACGAGAAGGGAAAGGAGAAGAGGAAGAACCGCCTGGCCAAGCGGCTCTCGGACGACGAGGTCTCCGGATACGACGTCGTCCTCTTCGACTGCCCGCCGGCGGCGTCGCTCCTCCTCCAGAATGCCTACCGGGCAGCGGACGAACTGGTCCTTCCCGCGAAGCTCGACTTCCTGTCGCTGCCCGCGCTCGAGCGGACGCGGGTCTTCGCGCGGCAGCAGGCCGAGGACCGCGGGCGGCCGCTCAAGATCGCCGGGATCCTTCCGACGTTCCACGACCTCCGGACCTCGGTCTCGGACATCCTCCTCGAGACGCTCCGGGAGCGCTTCACGCGGATCCTCAGCCCCATCCGCGTCAACGTCGACCTCGCCGAGGCCCCCTCCGCCGGGAAGACGGTTTTCGAGTGGGACCCCTCGTCGCGGGGTGCCGTCGACTACGCGCTCCTGGCGGAGGACCTTCGGCTCGCCTGAGCTCAGCCCCCGGCGACGGGCGGGAGCAGCGCGACGACGTCGCCGGGCCGGACGGGGTCGCGTTCCCGCGCGTAGGCCTCGTTCACCGCCACGAGGGCCCGCCGTCCGATCCGGGCGAAGGCGGGGTGAGCCGCCTCGAGCGCGCGTCGGAGGCCCGCCACGGTGGCCGGCTCGGCGACCTCGACGGGAAAGGAGGGGCCGACCTCGTCCTTGAGCGACGCGAAGAGGAGGACCTCGACCCGCATGGGCGAATCTTACCGGCCCCGACGCCGGCGCTCATAGAATCCGCCGGCGAAGGGGAGGAACGATGAAACCGCTCTCCGGCAGGAACGCCCTCGTCACCGGCGCCTCGCGGGGAATCGGACGCGCCATCGCGGTCCGCCTCGCGGCCGAAGGGGCCCACGTCGCCGCCGGCGTCCGGCGGGAAGAGGACGGGAGGGAGGTCCTGGCTGCCATGCGAGGGGCGGGCGGCGACGGGATCACCGTCCTTCTCGACGTGACCGACCCCGCCTCGGTGGCAACCGGCGTCGAACGCGCCGCGCGGCCGAACCGGCGTCTCGACATCGTCGTCAACAACGCCGGTATCGGCGGAATCACGCCGCTCGGCGGCGACACGAGGTCCGACCAGGGCTGGGCGCGGATGATCGAAGTCAATCTGACGGGGACGTGGCGCGTCTGCCGGGCGGCCTTTCCGTTTCTGGCGGACGGCGCGCGGATCGTGAACCTCTCGTCCGTCTCGGGACGGTTCGGCGTGGCGCTGAACGGCGCCTACTGCGCCGCCAAGCACGGTGTCGTCGGCCTGACGCGGGCGCTGGCGCTGGAGCTGGCGCCGCGGAAGATCACGGTGAATGCCGTCTGCCCCGGCTGGGTCGACACGGAGATGGGGCGCCACGGGATCCGCGGCTTCGGCAAGCAGGCGGGCCTCGGGGAGGAAGAGGCCTTCGCCATGGCGGGGAAGATGGCTCCGCTCGGGGAAGTCCTGAAGCCGGACGAGATCGCGGGGCTCGTGGCCTATCTCGTCTCCGACGACGCCCGAAACGTGACGGGGCAGGCCATCGTCGCCGACGGCGGGCAGGTGATGCCCTGACGGGAACCTCCGTGAAGGCCGTCTTCTTCGACGCCGGGCAGACCCTTCTCGACGCGGACCCTCCCGTCGAGGCGGTCTACCGCGACGCGTTCGCGGCGTGGGGCGTGACCGCGGAAGCCGGCGAGGTTCACCGCGCCGTGCACGAGACCTGGCGCGAGGTGGCCGCGCGTCGCGCCCGGGGCGACGAGGGCTGGTCCATCGGCGGAGGCGAGGCGTCGTTCTGGCGCCGTTTCGTGGAGGAGGTCTTCTCGCGCGTCGGGGGCGGCCCGCTGCCGGACGCGATGCTCGCCGGCCTCGTCCGGCACTTCCGAAAGGCGGCCCACTGGCGCGTCTACGAGGAGGTCCCGGCCGTTCTCGCGGCGCTACGGGCCGCGGGAATGAAGCTCCTCGTCGTCAGCAACTGGGACTCTTCGCTTCCCCCGCTCCTCTCGGAGTTGGGGCTGACCCCGTTCTTCGACGACGTCGTCGTCTCGGCGCTCGTCGGCGCGAGCAAGCCGTCCCGGGGGATCTTCGACACGGCGCTCCGGCGGGCGGGCGTCGCGGCCGACGAGGCGCTCCACGTCGGGGACTCGCTCCACGACGACTACCACGGCGCGAAGGCGGCGGGGCTCCTGGCGCTCCTCCTCGACCGGGCCGGCCGCGTGCCGAAAGGGGACGGTATCGAGACGATCGGCTCCCTCGCGGAGGTCCTCGGCCGCGTCCGCCCGGCGTACGGGGCGGCACCGGCGGGCCGGTAGACTCGGCGGGACCCCGGACCAAGGAGACAACGCATGTCGCTCTTCCGGCGCAAGCCGCTCGACGTCCTGATCGCCGAAGGGGGTGACGAGGCCCACGGACTTCGGAAGGCGCTGACCTGGGTCGACCTGACGGCCCTCGGCATCGGCGCCATCGTCGGCGCCGGCATATTCGCCACGCTCGGGAGCGCGACTTCGGGCGGCGAGGGGCAGCCGCCGGCGGGGCCGGGCGTCGTCGTCTCCATTCTGCTGACAGCTGTCGCCTGCGGCTTCTGCGCCCTCTGCTACGCGGAGTTCGCCAGCCTCGTCCCGGTCGCCGGCTCGGCCTATACCTACGCCTACGCGACGCTCGGCGAGCTCGTCGCCTGGATCATCGGCTGGGACCTGATCCTGGAGTACGCCGTCGGGAACATCGCCGTCGCCATCTCGTGGGCGGCCTACTTCCGTCAGCTGGTGGCCGGCTTCGGCTTCCAGATTCCCCCCTGGCTCGCCACCGACTACCGATCGACGCTCCTCGCCGCGAAGGCCGCCGCGGGATCGGGCGTGGCCTCCCTCTCGCCGGAGGCGGCCATCGCGTACCAGGCGCACCTCACCCACCCGACGATCGTCGGGATCCCGGTCGTCTTCAACCTCCTCGCGGTCGGGATCACGGCTCTCATCACCTGGATCCTCGTCATCGGCGTGAAGGAGTCGGCCCGATTCAACAACGTCGTCGTCGTCCTGAAGCTCGCGACGCTCCTCTTCTTCATCGCGGTCGGTGCCTTCTGGGTGAAGCCGGCCCACTGGACGCCTTTCTTCCCCGGCGGCTTCCACGGCGTCTGGACGGGCGCGTCGCTCATCTTCTTCGCGTACATCGGATTCGACGCCATCTCGACGGCGGCCGAGGAGTGCAAGGACCCGGGTCGCGACATGCCGCGCGGGATCCTCGCGTCGCTCGGCATCTGCACGATCCTCTACGTCGCGGCGGCCCTCGTCCTGACCGGCATGATCCCGTACGGGAAGCTCGTCGGCGTCGCCGACCCGCTGGCGGCGGGCTTCGCGTACGTCGGCCAGGACTGGGCGGCCGGCCTCCTCGCGTTCGGGGCCGTCATCGCCCTGACGTCCGTCCTCCTCGTCTTCCAGCTCGGCCAGCCGCGCATCCTGATGGCGATGTCGCGGGACGGCCTCCTCTCCCCCTGGTTCTCGAAGATCCATCCCCGCTTCCGGACGCCGCACGTCACGACGATCCTGACCGGGGTCTTCGTCGCGATCTTCGCCGCCGTCGCGAACATCGACGAGATCGTCCAGCTGACGAACATCGGGACGCTCTTCGCCTTCATCCTCGTGGCGATCGGCATCCTCGTCCTCCGCGTGCGGGAGCCGAAGCGCCCGCGGAAGTTCCGCGTTCCCTTCTCGCCCGTCACGCCGGTCCTCGGCATCCTGATGTGCCTCTTCCTGATGCAGGGGCTCCCGGGCGTCACCTGGATCCGCTTCGGCCTCTGGCTCCTCGTCGGACTCGTCCTCTATTTCGTTTACGGGATCCGGCAGAGCCGCCTCAGCGAGACGCGAGGGCGCTGAGGGAGTCCGGGGGAGGTCGCGCCAGCGACTCCCCCGAACAGCTGAGGGGGCGCGGGGGAGGTCGCGTCAGCGACTCCCTCGAACGAACCAGCTTCAGCGGGAGAGCGGGAGGCCAAGCGCCAGGTAGAAACTGTGGTGCCCGCCGTCGGCGAGGCCGAAGGCGAAATAGAGCGGTCCGAGGAGCGTGTCGGCGCCGAGGAAGAGGCTCCCGGCGAAGCGCAGGTTGTTCAGCTTGATCTGATCCGAGGTCAGCCACGCGTTCCCGCTCTCGAGCGAGCCGCCGAGGAAGACCCCGGTTCCGACGAGCGACGGGAGCTTGATCAGGCGCTTGTAGACCATGATCCGGCCGATCGCGGCGTAGTTCCCCCAGAGCTCCAGCGGCTGGAGGCCGGAGAGGTTCAGGAAGCCGCCGAGAAAGCCGGCCTCGACGAACGGGAGGCCGTTCTTGCCGATCTTGGTGGTGCCGCTGGCGGCGAATGTGAACGTCCACTCCTTCAGGCTCGACGCGAAGCCACCTCGAGCCGTGAGCCGGTTGAACGACCAGTCGCCTCCGAGGGCGCTGCCGGCCGAGGTGAACTGCGCGTTCGCCACCCAGCCCGAACGCGGGAAAGCCACCTGGTCGAGCTGGTCGAGATCGAGCTGGGCGATGAAGGCCGTCTGGTTCTGGGTCGAGTCCGGGACCGGAAATGCGGAGATGTTCTCCTTGTACTTGTACCAGTCCCTCCGGATGCCGACGGCGAGCTGGCCGAGCGGGCCGAAGGAGATCCCCCCCTGGAGCCCCACGAAGACGTCGTCCACGAGATAGCGGCCGATGGCGGTCTCGTCGATGAAGAGATTGAAGGGCTGGCGCTGGATCCCGGCGGCGGGCATGACGAAGAAGCGCCCGGCGTAGTCGAGCGGCTGGTACCACTGCGTCGCCAGGTAGTTCGATTGCCCGACTTCGATCTGCGTCTTCCATTCGCCTCTGAGGGCGTTCATCTGCGTCTTGTTGACGCTGGCCCGGAGAGCGAAGGCGCTCGAGCCGGAGAAGTCGGTGTTGAGAAGGAGGCCGAACCTCACGCGGGTCGGCGCCGGGGTCTTCGGGCGCGGTTCGATGACCAGCGTCGAGACGCCGTCGACCGGGATGATCCGGAAATCGACGGTGGCAAAGTCGTTCAGCTCGTAGATGTTCCCGAGCGTCCGGTCGAGTTCCTTCCAGTCGACGGGTCCCCTCGTCTTGTAGTCCTCGCGGGCCTCTACGACGCGCGGGTCGACTCCCGGCATCGGCAGGACCTTCACGGCGTCGACGTTCGGGGTCGGGTGCGGGTACCGCTGCTTCTTCTGGAAGAGGGCGTACTCCTCCTCGGAGACGGAAAGAGCCCGGAGCGCGTCGGCGGCCTTCCTTGCGGCCTCCGTTCCGCGCGGAATCGCCTCCGGGAACTGGGCGAAATTCGTCGTCCCGATCCCCTCGAGGTCGGGCGTGATCAGGACGTCGCGCGGCCCGAGCGTCTCGATCGACCGGAGGACGTTGAGGCGCGTCAGGAAGCCGATCGTCTGGTTCGTGATCGCGAAGAGGTTCGTCAGCTTGTCGCGCGGTTCGAGCGGCGTCGAGATGTCGATCGCGATGACGATGTCGGCCCCCATCGCGCGGACGACGTCGATCGGGAGGTTCCGGGCCGCGCCGCCGTCCGTCAGGAGCCTTCCGTCCAGCTCCACGGGGCTGAAGAAGCCGGCGATCGCCATGCTCGCGCGCATGCAGCGGGCGATGTCCCCCTTCGAGAGGACGACGGGGTCTCCCGTCGCGAGGTCGGCCGCCACGGCGCGGTACGGAATCGGGAGGCGGTCGAAGTCCCGGACCTCGCTGAAGGGGAGGGTGAACTTCCGGAGGAGGATCCCCAGCTTCTGCCCTGCGAGGACGCCCATCGGGAGAACCATCTTCCCCTTCGAGAAGCCGAGCTCCGCCTTGATGAGATAGAGGTCGTCGTCCTCCTTCCGCCGGTAGGAGATCTCCTTTCGCGAGGGGTCGTCCTGAGTGGCGGCGTCCCAGTCGGTCTCCTTGAGGATCTTCTCCATCTCCTCGGGAGAAAGGCCCGTCGCGTAGAGGCCGGCGACGATGGAGCCGATGCTCGTCCCCGCGACGTAGTCGACGGGAATCCGCAGCTCCTCGAGGACCTTGAGAACCCCGACGTGCGCTCCGCCCCGCGCCCCCCCGCCGGCGAAGGCGATGCCGATCTTCGGGCGCGTCTTCGAAGGGTCGTCCGCGGCGGCGGGGACGGCCAGGCAAAGGGCGATCGCGAGCACGAGAACGGCGTTCCTGCGCATGGTGCCGCCAGTCTACCGAAAGGCGCCGCCCGGCCCCGTACGTATCATGCGTCCCCAGGAATGCTCGACGGACTTCGCGATCTCCTCCGCCACCGCGCTCTCGTCGGCGTTCTCGTGGCCCGTGAGCTGAAGGCCCGCTACCGCGGGAGCGTCCTCGGGTTCTTCTGGTCGCTCCTGAACCCGCTCCTGATGCTGGCGGTCTACTCGGTCGTCTTCCAGCTCATCTTTCCCGCGCGGAGCCCGTCCACCAGCCCCTACGCCCTCTTCCTCTTCTGCGGCCTCCTCCCCTGGAACTGGCTCTCCGCGTCGTTGACGGACGCCTCGGCTTCGCTCGTCGTCCAGGGGCCGCTCCTGAAGAAGGTCCTCTTTCCGGCCGAGGTCCTTCCGACCGTGTCGGTCCTCGCCCAAGGCGTCCACTTCCTCCTCGCCCTGCCGGTCCTCGGGCTCGCCCTCGTCCTCGGCGCGGCCGGCGTCTTCGGGCCGCGCGTCGCGCTGACGCCGGCGCTCCTCCAGGTGCCGCTTCTGATCGTCCTCGAGGGATTCTTCCTCCTCGGCGCCGGGTACTTCCTGGCCGGGCTGACCGTCCACTTCCGAGACGTGAAGGACCTGCTCGGCACGGCGCTCACCCTCTGGTTCTTCGGCACGCCGGTCCTCTACGCCCTGCCCGACATCCCGTCTCCGGGCCTGCGCGGCCTTCTCGCGTGGAATCCCGCTGCGCCCCTGTTCTCCGCGTGGCACGACGCGCTCTTCTTCGGAAGGTGGATCGGCGCAGCGGACTGGGCCCGCGTCGTCGGGATCGCGGCCGCGACGTTCGTGATCGGCTTGGTCTTCTTCGCGCGGCTTCGGGACTCCTACCCGGAGGCCGTGTGACGAAGGACCTCGCCGTCGTCGCCGACGGGGTGTCGAAGCGCTACCGCCGCTGGGGCAGGACGCGCGCGTTCGGGACGCTCAAGTCGGCCTTCCTCGGGCGGAGCCTCGCCGAGGCGCTCGCCCCCTCCGAGACGGTCGACGCCCTCTCGGACGTTTCGTTCGAGGTCGCACGGGGCGAGACCTTCGGGGTCATCGGGGCGAACGGGAGCGGGAAGTCGACGCTCCTGAAGCTCGTGGCCGGGATCTTCAAGCCGACCGCGGGGCGGCTCGCGGTGAACGGGAAGGTCTCGGCGCTCATCGAACTGGGCGCCGGCTTCCATCCCGAGATCTCCGGGCGCGAGAACGTCGTCATCAACGGGGTGATGCTCGGCCTGACCCGTAAGGAGATCGAGCGAAAGCTCCCGGAGATCGCGTCCTTCGCCGGCCTTGCGGAGTTCATGGACCAGCCGGTGAAGACCTACTCCTCGGGGATGTACGTGCGGCTCGGTTTCGCCGTGGCGGTCCACGTGGACCCCGACATCCTCGTCGTGGACGAGGTCCTCGCCGTGGGCGACGAGGCCTTCTCGCGCCGCTGCCTCGACACGATCGGGGAGTTCCGCGCGCGCGGCAAGACGATCTTCTTCGTGAGCCACGCCCTCGGCCTCGTCGAGGAGCTGTGCGACCGGGTCCTCTACCTCGAACAGGGGCGCGCGAAGGGGCTTGGGGAGGCGCGCGAGATGCTGGCCGCCTACCGGCTCGACGTGGCGGCCGGCGAGGGAGAGCGTCTTGCGGCCGAGCACGTGAAGGTTCAGGAGGAGCTGCGGGACGCGACCCCCGTCCCGCCGCCGCCGCCGGCCCCGGCGGGCGAGGCGCCCGCTCCTGCGACGCCCGGCGCCGAGCGGCCCCGCCGGTGGGGCGACCGGTCGGCGGAGATCACCGCCGTCCGGCTCCTCGGGGCAGAGGGCGTCGAGCGCTACTCCTTCCGGTCGGGGGAGAGCGTCACGGTCGAGATCGAGGCGTCCCCTTCGCGGCCCCTCGGCGATTTCGTCTTCGGCCTGGGGATTTTCACCCCGGAGGACGTCTGCGTTCACGGGTCGAACACGGAGATTGACGGACTCACCCCGGAGCGGTTCGACGCGCCGGGCACCGTCCGGATCACGCTCCCGCGCTGCGACCTGGGGGCGGGCACCTATCTTCTCGACGTGGCCATCCATTCCCGTCGCGGCACTCCGTATGACTACTGGCGGGGCGTCTGCCGATTTCACGTCGAGTCCCCCACGCAGGACGCGGGGCTCTGGCGTCCCGGAGAGGAAGTGGGCTTTCTCCGGCGGGCTCCGACTCACACGCGTCTAGAGAAGCCTCTCGAGGTCGTCTCCTCGATCCGATGGCACTGGTTGTGCTCTAAAGTTGGTGGCACTTCTGTGTCGGATGAGGGCAAAGCTTAAGTTGTTGATTCTGCGCTCGAGTCGTGTGGAACTACTCCAATTCTCCGGAGCTGGAGACGGGAATTAGGACCGGAAGGGAGGGAATATAGATCGGCTGTTGGTCGTCTCGTCGGTTCCGCTGCCTCTTGGTGCGGTCCGCGGACGCATCATTCTCGCGGGAAACGGTCTGTGTTAGGGTTTGTTGAACGTGACGAAACTCACCCAGGAGAACTGTTGCGCTGTCTTAACCCTGATGTGAAACAAATCCACTCTGCGCCCGGACAATTTGTTCCGGGCGGGTATCCCCATCTCATTTTTCTTAAAGGAGAGGCGAAAGTTATGAAGAAATCGTTCCGATTCATCACCGGGCTCGTTGCCCTGCTCGTGGTCGTGGCGATCGCCGTCCCGGCCGCCGCGCAGGAGCAGACGCAGCTCCATCGTCGGTACCGCCAAGGGGACCGACGGCGGCACGCTCCCGGGCGTCCGCATCGACGTCAAGAGCGCCAACCTTCCGGCCGGCGCTTCCAGCGTCACGAACGCCGAGGGGCGCTACCGCTTCCCGGCGCTTCTCGCCGGGCACCTACGAAGTCACGGCGACCCTCCAGGGCTTCCAGCAGAAGAAGTACTCCACCGTGAACCTGTCCGTCGGACAGACGCTGGAAGATCGACTTCGTCCTGCAGCTCGGCAAGACCGAGCAGATCACCGTCACGTCCGAGGCGCCGCTGATCGACACGAAGGCCTCTTCGGTCTCGACGAGCATCCAGAGCGCCCAGGTCAACAAGCTCCCGAAGGGGCGCGACTTCTCGTCCGTCGTCCAGCAGGCGGCGGGCACCTGGGTGGACAATCGGGCCGGCGGCATCTCGATCGACGGCGCGTCGGGCTCCGAGAACGTCTTCTACATCGACGGGCAGAACACGACGAACCTGCAGACCGGCGTCCAGGGGAAGAACCTCGTCCTCGACTTCGTCCAGGAGACGCAGGTCAAGTCGACCGGCTACCCGGCCGAGTACGGCGGCGCCATGGGCGGCGTCGTGAACGTCATCACGAAGTCGGGCTCGAACGAATGGAAGGGCGAGGTCGGCGTCTACTACAGCGCCAGCTCGCTCGACGGCCACAACAACAAGACGCTGCGCCTCAACCCGTCGAACAGCGCGGAAGCGTGGTCAATCGAATACCCGAAGGACGACTACAACCGGTGGGATCCGGGCTTCCAGATCGGCGGCCCGATCGTCAAGGACAAGCTCTTCTTCTTCGTCGGGTACCAGCCCTACTTCTACAGCGTCGACCGGACCGCCACGGACATCCCCGTCCGGCAACTCGGTCACCGTCAACCAGAAGCAGAACATGCAGTACGCGGCGGCGAACATCAACTGGCAGATCTCGCCGTCGATCAACGCCCGCGCCGCGGGGACCTTCAATCCGTGGAAGCGGACCGGGCCTCCTTCCGGCGCAGGACGGCTCCACAGTTCGACGGGGCCATCCTGGACATCGACCACGAGCCAGCCCAACACGAACGTCTCCCTCACCCTCGACTGGATCGCCAACCAGAACCTCTACTTCGGGGCGCGGGGCGGCTACTTCCGCTACAACACGGTAGGACACCGACGTCCCGACCGATCCGCGCGTCCTCTTCGCGGGGCGCGACGAACGTCGGCATGGCCGGCGTCCCGGCGGACCTGCAGCGGCAGGTCGACTTCGCCAACGTCTACACGAACACGGCCACCACGCGCGACATCCAGGACCGGATGTCGGTCGCGCTGGACGGCACGATCTTCTTCTCCGGCTTGGGCCAGCACAATTTGAAGGCCGGCTGGCAGTTCGACGACATCGGGAACAACGTCCTCTACGGCGGCCAGGCGAATCTCTACGAGATGTTCTGGAACACTTCCACGGGCGGCAAGAGAGGCCCCTACGGCTACTACCGTGCGGCCCAGTTCCAGCGCAGCGGCGACATCGGCGAACAGCCTGAACGCGATCTTCGTCCAGGACACCTGGACCATCAGCAACCGCGTCACGCTGAACCTCGGCCTCCGCTTCGAGTCGGAGAACGTGCCGTCGTACAACGGCGCGCCGACGATCAGCTTCAACTTCACCGACAAGATCGCGCCGCGCGCCGGCATCGCGTGGGATCTCTTCGGAAACGGCCAGTCCAAGCTCTACGCGAGCTGGGGCTGGTTCTACGACAACATCAAGCTCGAGATGCCGCGCGGCTCCTTCGGCGGCGAGCAGTGGATCCGCTGGTCCTACACGCTCGACTCGCCCGACTGGACCGTCTTCACGCAAGCCGATCCCGGGGTGTGACAACCTGAACGTCGTTGGCACGAAAGACCTGCCCCGGCACTTACATCAGCCGCGTCGACCTCCGCGCCGCGTTTCCAACAACCCGACTGACAACCTGATCGACCCCGAACCTGTCGCCGATGAAGTCGCAGGAGTTCACCGTCGGGTACGACCAGGAGTTCAGCAAGTTCATGGCGGGCGGCATCCGGTACGTCCACAAGAACGTCATCAAGGTCATCGAGGACGTCGGCGTCTACAACGGCGTCGCCGAGAACTACTTCATCGCGAACCCGGGCTTCGGCCTCGCGGAGTACACCCTCGGGACGGACTTCCCGGCGCAGCCCCGGGCCAAGCGCGACTACGACGCCGTCGAGATGCGGCTCGAGAAGCGCTACGCGGACAACTGGTACCTCCGCCTCAGCTACACCTGGAGCCGGCTGTGGGGCAACTACCCCGGCCTCGCCTCCTCGGACGAGACGTCCACCGGCACCGCCCGCACGTCGCCGAACGTCAACCGGCTCTTCGACGCTCTCGTCATGAGCTTCGACGGGTCCGGGCAGCCGGTCTACGGCGCCCTCCCCACGGACAAGATGCACCAGTTCAAGCTGAACGGCATCTACGACCTCCCCTGGAACATGACCCTCGGCGCCAACTTCTACATGGCAAGCGGCACGCCGGTCTCCACGTCGGTCGGCATCCAGTCCGGCGTCGAGTACCCGGTCTTCATCAACGGGCGCGGCGACCTCGGAAGGTCCCCCTGGACCAACCAGACCGACCTCTTCATCGCCCAGCGGTTCAAGGTCGGGAACAGCCTGAACCTCGAGCTGAACGCCACCGTGCTGAACATCTTCAACCAGCAGGGCACGCTCCAGTACTGGGGCGGCGGCACCAGCAACACCACGAACCGCGCGGGCTCGGCGGTCAACATCACCGACGCGCAGTTCTTCGCCGGCCAGCTTCCGGCCCTCTACGCCGCGCAGGTCGCGAGCGGGCAGGTCAAGCTCGACGCGCGGCGCGGACAGGCTTCGTTCTACCAGATCCCCTCGGACGATCCGCTTCGGCCTCAAGCTGATGTTCTGATCTCTTCCCGCCTGCGGGCGGAATGGCCCGCTGCGGACGCGGCCCCGGGAAACCGGGGCCGCTTCTTTTTCCCCCTAGAATCCGCGCATGACCGAGCTGTCCGCCCGCGGGAACCGCGGGCTCCTTCTTCTCCTCGCGCTGACGCTCCTCGTGACGGTCCTTCAGCTCGGGAAGACCCCCTTCTTCGAGCCGGACGAAGGACGGTACGCGGAGATCCCGCGCGAGATGCTCGCGACGGGCGAATTCATCACGCCGCACCTGAACGGCGTCCTCTACTTCGAGAAACCGCCGCTCCTCTACTGGTGCGTGGCCGCCTCGATGGCGCTCCTCGGGCAGAACGAGTGGGCCGCCCGCCTTCCCGGGATGCTCGCGACGGTGGGAATGGTGCTGATGGCAGCCGCCTTCGCCGGGCGGCGGTGGGGGACCCGGACGGGCCTCCTCGCCGGGCTCGTGACGGGAAGCTCGGTCCTCGTCTTCGCGCTCGCCCGGATCGTCCTCACCGACGCCATCCTCTCGTTCATCCTGACGGGCGCCGTCTTCGCCTTCGCCGCTTTCCAGGAGGCGGAGCGGGAGGGGAACGGCCGGCGGGCCCGGCGCGCCCTCTACGGACTCCACGTGAGCTGTGCACTGGCCGTGCTGGCGAAGGGGCTGATCGGCGTCGTCCTCCCCGGCGGGGCGATTCTCTTCTTCGTCGCGCTCTCCGGCCGGTGGAGGCTGCTTCCGAAGCTCTTCGCGCCGGGGCCGCTCCTCGTCTTCCTGCTGATCGCCGTGCCGTGGCACGTGGTTGTGGCGAGGCGAAACCCGGACTTCCTCGATTTCTATTTCGGCGACCAGCACTTCCGGCGCTTCTTCACCAAGGTGCACCGGCGCCAGGGGTCTCCGTTCTACTTCGTCGGGGTTCTGCTGGCGGGGTTCCTCCCGTGGACCGGCTTCTTCGGCCGCTTCGGGGAGACGTTCCCGGCGAGGCTTTCCGCGTTCCGCGAGCGGGCGACGGAGAGCTTCCTCTGGATCTGGACGATCCTCGTCTTCCTCTTCTTCACGGCGTCGCAGTCCAAGCTGATCCCGTACGTCGAGCCGATCTGGGCGGCGCTCGGCGTCCTCCTCGCGGTCGGCATCGAGAAGGCACGGCAGCGGGGAACCGACTTCAAGGTCGAACGGCTCCTCACCGCGCTCCTCCTCGCCGCGCTCTTCGCGGCGGGAGTCTTCTTCGGGATCGGTGAAAGGTACCTCGCCGCGTGGGGGCACGAGTGGCTCGGCCTCGGCGTCCTCTCCGTCCTCCTGCTGGCCGTGGCGGCCTGTCTGGCCCCGCGGCTCATCGCCCGCCTCTCGGGGCGCTCGGCGGCGCCGTCTCGCCTCGACCCGGTCCCGGGCATCGCAGCACCGTGGCTCGCCTTTCTCTTCGGCCTTCTCCTGATCCTTCCGGCGGCGGCGCGGGCGATCACGCCCTGGCCGATCATCTCGACCCTCATCCGCGAGCTGAAGCCGGACGATCTTCTCATCCAGAGGGGCCACTACCTCCAGGCGACCGCCTTCTATACGAAGCGCTTCGTCATGGTCACGGGCCTCGGCTGGCACGAACTGAACTTCGGAAGCACCCGCGAAGGCTCGGAAGGGGCTCTTCCCGACGCAGGAGGAGTTCCTCCGGCTGTGGCAGGGACCGCAGCGGGTCTTCCTGATCATCCACGAGGACGACCTCCAGATGATCTCCGACCCGAAGATCGGCTTCCGCCCGGGACGCCTGCTGGCTCGGATGCAGAACGGGAAGTTCTCCCTGATGATCAACCGCTGACGCACCGCGAGGCTAGAATGCCGCCCGACGTGCCGGTGGAGCGATCGCTTCTGTCCGCGGTGCCGCGGAAGGTCTCGGCTGTGGTCCCCGTCTACAACGAGGAGGCGAACCTGCCGGCCCTCCTGCCGCGCCTCCTTTCGGTGCTCCGCGGCCTCGGGCGACCGGCCGAGATCGTCTTCGTGGACGACGGGTCCCGCGACCGGTCGCTCGAGCTGTTGAAGGCCGCCGCGGCCGAGAACCCCGGCACCGTGAAGGTCGTGGAGCTGGTCCGGAACGCCGGCCAGCACATGGCGATCATGGCGGCGTTCACGGCGACGGACGGCGAGTACGTGATCACGATCGACGCGGACCTCCAGAACCCGCCGGAGGAGATCCCGAAGCTCGTGGCCGAGATGGACGCCGGGCACGACGTGGTGGGCACGGTGCGCCAGAAGCGGCGCGACACGTTCTTCCGCCGCGCGGCGTCGCGTCTCGTGAACCGGACGACGGCGCTGATGACCGGGATGAAGCTGGGCGACTACGGCTGCATGCTCCGGGGGTATCACCGCGACGTGGTCGACGTGATGCTCGCCACGGGCGAGGTCTCCACCTTCATCCCGGCGCTCGCGCAGCAGTACGCGCGCCGCCCTGTCGAGATTCCGGTCGCGCACGCCGAACGGACGGCGGGCGAGTCGAAGTATTCGCTCTACCGGCTGCTCCGCCTCAACTTCGACCTGATGACGGGCTTCTCGCTCGTGCCCCTCCAGATCTTCGGCCTCTTCGGTTTCGCGACGGCGTTCTTCGGCGTCGCGCTCGGCGTCTTCCTCCTGATCCGCCGGCTCATCGTCGGCGCCGAGGTGGAGGGGGTCTTCACGCTCTTCGCGCTCGCGTTCGTCGTCCTCGGCGTCCTGATGGCCGGCCTCGGCATCGTGGGCGAGTACGTCGGCCGGATCTATTACCAGGTCCGCGGGCGGCCCCGTTTCCTGATCCGGACCGTCTGGGGGGCGGGCGGCGCGCCGAAGAACGCCCCGGCGCGCGAGCGGCAGCTCGCGGAGGTCCCGTGACGGCCGGGATCGTCGTCGCGGGATACTCCGACGTGGGCTACCGCTGCACGAAGTGGCTCCTCGACGCCGGGGAAACGGTGTCCCTCGTCTACACGCACGCCGACCGGGACGGCGAGGAGCGCTGGTGGGAGTCGCTGGCCGACCTCGGAGCCGCGCGAGACGTCCCGGTCCGCGTCGTCGAGGACCTGAACGACCCGACCGAGGCCGTGCGGCTCCGGGCGCTCGCCCCGGACTTCCTCTTCTCGTTCTACTTCCGGAAGATGGTTCCGCCGGAGCTTCTCGCCATTCCGGCCCGCGGCGCCCTGAACATGCACGGGTCGCTCCTCCCGCAGTTCCGCGGCCGCTCGCCCGTGAACTGGGCGATCCTGAAGGGGGCCACGGCGACCGGGGCCTCGCTCCACTACATGGTCGACAAGCCCGACGCCGGCGACCTCGTCGACCAGGAGAAGGTCCCGATCGGGCCCGACGACGACGCGCTCACGGTGGCCCGCCGGGTCGGCGACGCGGCCGTGACGGTTCTCGCGCGGACCTGGCCGAAGTTGAAGGCGGGAACCGCGCCTCGCGTCCCTCTCGACCTTTCGAAGGGGAGCTACTTCGGGGGGCGGAAGCCCGAGGACGGACGGATCGACTGGGACCGGCCGGCCCGGGAGATCCACGACCTGGTCCGGGCCGTGACGAAACCCTGGCCCGGCGCCTTCACGGACCTCTTCGGCCCGAAGGTCACCGTCTGGAGAACGCGCCTGTCGCCCTACGGCGGGCACGACACCTTCCCGGGCAAGATCGAGACGACGGAGACGTCCGTTCTCGTCTTTGCCGGGGACGACCGTCCTGTCGAGATCCTCCTCGCGCGGCCCGAGGGGGGGAAAGACCTCGACGCGGCGGCGTTCTGCGACTGGCTGCGCTCGCGGAGCTGACATGCGCGTCCTGATCCTCGGCGTCAACGGATTCATCGGCAACGCGCTCACGCGGCGCATCCTGACGACGACCGACTGGGAGGTCTTCGGCCTGGACGTGGGGAGCGACCGGCTCGCCGAGTTCCTCGGCGAGCCGCGCTTCCGGTTCCTGGAGGGGGACATCGCCATCAACCGCGAGTGGATCGAGTACCACGTCAAGAAGGCCGACGTCGTCCTCCCGCTCGTCGCCATCGCGACGCCCGCCGCGTACGTGAAGGCGCCGCTCTCCGTCTTCGAGCTCGACTTCGAGGAGAACCTCCGAATCGTCAAGATGGCGGGGAAGTACGGCACACGCGTCGTCTTCCCGTCCACGTCGGAGGTCTACGGGATGTGCCCCGACGCGACGTTCGACGAGGACACCTCGCCGCTCGTCTACGGGCCGATCCGGAAGGAGCGGTGGATCTACTCCGCCTCCAAGCAGCTCCTCGACCGCGTCATCTGGGCGATGGGGCATTCGCAGGGGCTGAAGTTCACGCTCTTCCGGCCCTTCAACTGGTACGGCCCCCACCTCGACAACGTCGACGCGCCGAAAGAGGGATCGAGCCGCGTCCTGACCCAGTTCCTCCACAACATCCTCTACGGCAAGCCGATCAAGCTCGTCGACGGCGGAAAGCAGCGCCGCTGCTTCACCTTCGTCGAAGACGGCATCGACGGCCTGATGAAGATCCTCGTGAACGAGGGCGGAACGGCCGACGGCGAGATCTTCAACATCGGGAACCCCGCCGCCGACCTCTCGATCCACGAGCTGGCGCACCTCCTCGTGGGCGCGGTGGCCCGCTACCCGAAGTTCGCCCCGCTCGCAAAGAAGGCGAAGATCGTCACCGTGTCGGCCAGGGACTACTACGGCGAGAACTACCAGGACATCACGAACCGCGTCCCCTCCATCCGGAAGGCCGAGCGCCTCCTCGGCTGGAAGCCGACGACCGACTTCCCGACCGGCCTGAAGAAGACTCTCGACTTCTATCTCAAGAGCCGGAAGCCTCCCGAGGTGTGAGCGCCTCTCTCGTCCTCAAGGTCGACGTCGACACCTACCACGGGACCCTCGAGGGGGTGCCTCGGCTGCTCGACCTCTTCGCGAAGCTGGAGGTCCGGGCGACGTTCTTCTTCTCGCTCGGGCCCGACAACTCGGGGAAGGCGATCCGGCGGGTTTTCCGGAAGGGCTTCGTGAAGAAGGTCCTCTCGGCGCGTCCGGCGGCGTCGTACGGACTCCGGACGATGCTCTACGGAACGCTTCTGCCGGCGCCCGAGATCGGGACGAGGCCGGACGCGGTCCGGAGGATGCGCGATGTCGCGGCGGCGGGGCATGCCGTCGGCATCCACGCGTGGGACCACGTCGCGTGGCACGACCGCCTTCCGGAGATGACCCGGGACGAAATCGGGGAGATCGTGGCGAAGGAGCACGCGCGCTTTCGCGAGGTGTTCGGCCGCGCGGCGACGCTCTCGGCCGCGCCGGGCTGGACCGCGACGCCGCTCTCGGTCGAGGTGCAGGAGACGTACGGGGTCGTGGCCACCTCGGACACGAGGAACGGAGGGCCCTTCTTTCCGCTCCGTCCGGACGGCACGCCCGCGAACGTGCTGGAGATCCCGTCGACGCTTCCCACCCTGGACGAGCTGCTCGCCCTTCCCCTGCCGGGCGCCGGCTCGCCGGGGGAGAAGGCCTGCGCGACCCTCCGCCTGAGAGTGCGCGACGGTCCGGCGGCGGCGAGCACCGGAGCCGGGACGGCGACGTCCACTTCGCGGGTCGACGTGCACTCGATTCACACCGAGATCGAGGGAGGTCCCGCGTTCTCCGCGCCCTTCGCCCGGCTGCTCGCCGCGTGGAAGAGCGACGGCGTCGCCTTCATCACCCTCGAAGAGTTCTCCGGAACGATCCGGGCCGCTTCGGCGGCGCCGGTGCCGGCCAGACATCTGACGTTCACGACGTTGCCGGGGCGCGCGACGCCCGTGGCGACGGGAGGGGAGACCGCGTGAGGAGAAGGATCCGGGGACTCGCCATGGCGCTTCTTCTCGGGGCGCTCGCCCCACCGGCCGCGGCCGCTTCGGCCCGGAGGGCGATCGGCGTCGACCCGAAGGAACCGCGGCGGATCGTCCTCTGGCAGGAAGGCGCCGGCGTCTTCGCCTCCGCCGACGCCGGCGAGACGTGGTCGAAGCTCCCGACGAACCCCCGCTTCGTGGCCCGGGCCGCGCTCGGCGACGGCGGGGCGATCTACCTCGCCACGGACGACGGACTCCTCGTGAGCCTCGACGGAGGCCGAACCTTCGCGCGCCCCGAGGGGGCGCTCCCGCCGGGACGCTACGTGGACGTCGCGCAGGCCGGAACGGCGGTCTTCGCGATCTCGGAGAGCGGCGTCTTCCGGAGCGTGGACGGGGGGCGGAGTTTCCGCAGCGCGGGCGTCGCCGGCCGCGCCTTCCACCTCTACCGGATCCGGACGAGCCCGCGCTTCCCGAACCAGGTGGCCCTCGTGTCGCCGTCGCTCATCCACCGGAGCGACGACGGCGGCGAGACGTGGCGGCGGATCACCGCCGCGCCCGATGTCGACTACGGGAACGTGGCGTGGGGCGTGGGCGACCCTCCCGCCATCCTCGCCGGCAACCGGAAGGGCGTTCACAAGAGCACCGACGGCGGAGCGACCTGGAAGACCATCTCGAATGCGCCCGCCTTCCTCCGTGGCCTCTGGGCTCCCGACCCGGGGAGCGACAAGTACATCCTCGTGTCGATTCAGCCGCAGACGGGCGACGAGTCGTGGGCCGACCGGCCGCCCGAGAGGGCGTTCTACCGGACGGTCGACGGCGGGAAGAGCTGGTCCGGAAACCTCTCGCCGGACGGCGGCGTCGTCCTGGAAGCCGCGTTCGCCCCGGGGCGGACCGAGGCGCTCTACGTGACGACCGACCTCGGCGGCGTCTTCCGGTCGGGCAACAAGGGCGACAGCTGGCGGGAGATCTCGCCTCCGGCGAAGTAGTCCTGGCGAAGAGGGGGACTCATGAAGAGCCTTCAGGAACGTCTCGCGCCGCAGAACCGCTGCTTCGGGTGCGGGCCGGCCAACGAGAAGGGGCTCCACATCCGGAGCTTCGAGGACGGGGACGATCTCGTCTGCACGTTCACGCCCGAGCCGCACCACCTCGCCTTCGAGGGAATCGTCAACGGCGGGATCCTCGGAACGCTCCTCGACTGCCACAGCAACTGGGCGGGAGCCGTCCACCTGATGAAGAAGACCGGGAGCGCGGGCCTTCCCTGCACGGTGACGGCCGACTTTCACGTGACGCTCCGGCGCCCGACCCCTCTCGGCGTTCCCCTCCATCTCCGTGCGCACGTCGTCGAGTCGGGGGAGGACCGGGCCGTCGTGGAGACGACGGTCGAGGCGAACGGGAAGGTGACGGCCACGTGCCGGGGGACGTTCGTGGCGGTGAGGGAGGGCCATCCCGCCTTCCACCGCTGGTAGGGCGCGGAGAGCCTCTCGCCGATGAAGGCCCTCGGGACGCGCGCCTTCACGGCGTTGTTCTTCGCCCTCGTTGCGCTCGTCCTTCTCTTCTCCGACAAGGGCCAGATCGCCGGCGACGGCGTCGT
Organism: uncultured Acidobacteriota bacterium; assembly: GCA_963801475.1. Taxonomy (GTDB): domain Bacteria; phylum Acidobacteriota; class Thermoanaerobaculia; order UBA5066; family UBA5066; genus DAOMFB01. The sequence goes on from CAWDEX010000003.1 coordinate 220,731, forward strand.
GCGCTGGCGCGCCCTCGTCACCCTCGCGACCGAGGGCCGGCTCACGGCCGACCGGTACTCGATCGAGATGCCGCTTCTCGCCTTGCCTCTCTGGACGGCGGGCGACGCGGTCGCCCACGCCGCGGGCGAGACGGGCCCGGCCCGGCTCGAGACGATCGGGCGCGTCGTCCAGCGGTTCAACAAGCTCGTCGCCTTCGCGATCGCCGTGTGGCTCTTCCGGCGCCTCCGGCGGCTCGGGCTCGGCGCGGAGGGCGCGGCGGCGGGTGTCCTCGTCCTCCTCTTCGCCAGCCTCCTCGTGCCGCACGCGAAGGACTTCTACGGCGAGTGCCTCTGGACGTTCTTCGCCTGCGCGGCCGTCGGCCTCCTCGCGGAGGGGAGCGCCCGGACGGTGCGCGGCGACGTCGCGCTGGCCGCGGCGACGGCGCTCGCGGTCCCGCTGAACCCGCTTCTCGCACCCGTCCTCGGCGCGACGGCGGCCGTGCTCGCCGTGACGGCCGCTGCAACCGAGCGTCCCGCTGCGTGGCGGGGCGCGGCCCTCGCCGCCGTCGGGGCGGCGGCCGGCCTCGGGCTCGCGCTCGTCGAGAACACGCTCCGTCGCGGGTCGGCGCTCGACTTCGGGTACGCGGGCGAGGGCTTCACGACGCCCTTTTTCGTCGGCGTCGCCGGACAGCTCGTGTCCCCCGCGCGCGGGGCCGTCTTCTACCTGCCGGCGTTCTTCCTCGGCTTCGTGCTCGCCGCGCGCGGCCCGGCCGGAGCCGTGCGCCGCTTCGCCTTCGCCGGATGCGTCTTCGGGACCCTCCTCGTCGCGGCCTATGCGAAGTGGCACGCGTGGCACGGGATGACGTACTGGGGCCCGCGCTTCCTTCTTCCGCTCTCGGTTCTCGGGGCGGCGTTCGTCGCGCTCTCCTTCGCGGCCGCCCGCCGCGCCGGGCGGGCGGCGCAGGCTGCGATAGGCCTTCTCGTCCTGCTCTCGTACGCGGCCTACAAGGTGGGCGTCGGGATCGGCGTCGGGCCGCTCCGCGAATGCCTCCTCGAGGACGCCGCGCGGGCGAGCTGCTACTGGGACCCGGCCCGCCTGCCGCTCGCGTCGTGGCTCTCGCGGGACGGCCTCGGCGCGATGGTCGACCACCGGTCGACGGTCGTGGAGCCCGTCGCGCTCGCGCTCTTCGCCGCGCTGGTGGCGGTCACGGCGCGAGCGAAACGACCACCTGCGACGTCCCGGCGGGCACCGGAATGCCGATGAGGTGGAGGTTCGCGACGAGGGGCACGACCGGCCGCTGATTGACCGTGACCTGGACCCGCGGCGTGTAGGTCCGGTCGACGTGGAGGACGGCGGGGGTGGCCCCCGAGGTCTCGAGGACGAGGAGGTCGGGGGTCTCCGCCACGATACGGACGCGGGCGGACGGGTCTTCCCGGTCGGCGACGACGGCTGCGGCCCCGCGTCCGGCGACGACGACGCTCCGGGCCGGGTCGAAGGCCGCGCTCTCGAAGGCGAGAACCGTCCCCGTGATGGAGTCGGTTGCGAGAACCCGCGGGCAGCGGCGCAGGCCGGGTAGGGGGTCTGTCAGCCGGAAGAGGGTGGCCGGGATGCCCACCTCGCCGTCGACGAAGACGGGAGCGAGACCGGGCGTATCGGGCGGCACGTCGCTCGCAATCACGCTCCCGACCCCCGCCGAGCGGAGCCATTTCAGCTTCCCGGGCCAGTCGCGCACCGAGAGGAGATCCCGGGCCATCCGGTCCAGGTAGGAATAGCTCCCGTCGGGATCGGGGTCGTAGGCGTACCGGAGCCCCCATGGGGCGCCCGTGAGCGCCCATCCCTGCCGGAGCTGCGCGCGGGCGACGTCCGTCAGGTCCCGGGCCGGTGCGACGCCGAAGAGGCCGCGCCGGACCGCGTCGAGATCCTTTCCGGTCCGCTCGAAGACCCGGCCGGGAATCGCGGCCGCCCGCGTGACCAGCGGGAAGGGTCGCGCGAACCACTCCGACGGGACGCGGGGGAGGAGGCCCTGGGCCGGCAGGAGAAGCTCCGCTCCGACGGCGACGAGGAGAAACAGCCGGGCCCGGGCGTCCTCGGCGGTGCGGCGGACGAGCAGCGCCAGGACGAAGAGGGCGGCCGCCGCGAACGCCGCCTGCACCGGGAGCCGGCGGAGCGCCGGCGCGAGGACGACGGCGGGGTCGGCGACCCAGCTCGCGTCCCACCCCCGCATGAGGAGCCGTCGCCCCAGGTCCGGCGAGAGCCGGAGGACGAGCGAGGCGGCGGCGAAGAGGGCGGCGAGGCCTCCGAGGGCGATCGAAGCGCGGGACCGGAACCGGAGGAGCCCCCCGAGGACGACGAGCCGGTCCGCTGCGAGAGCGGCGAGCGCCGCGACGGCCAGCGTGAAGACGAACATCGCCTTCACCGGGTACCGGACGACGTGAAGGGCCGGCAGGGCGTCGAAGGCGGCCTTCGCGCCGGGGAGCCACGGGAAGAGGGCGACGACGAGCGCCAGGGCTGCGGCGGCGATCCAGAAGCGCCCCTCGTTCCGCTTGGCCGAGACGACGAAGAGAACGGCGAGGGCGAGCGGCAGGATCCCGAAGCCGAGCGACGCGAGATAGGGCGGGTTTCCCTGCGTCACGGCGAACCCCCAGAACCCCCCGGAGAGGAGCTGTGAGGGGTCGCCGTAGAGGAGCGGGAAGGGCGTTTCGAGGAAGCGGAGGGGATGGAAACCGACCGCGGCGAACTCGGCGAAGGAGAAACCACGGACGCGGCGCAGGGAGAACCCGGTGGCCCGGACCACCTCGAGGAGCCACGGCGAGAGAAGGAGGGCAGCGGCGAAGACACCTCCCGCGGAGACGGCGAGCGTCCGGAGGCGGGCCTCGCGATCCGTCGCGAGGGCGAAGGCAGCGGCCAAAAGGAGCGACAGCCCCGCGAGAGCCGGCTCGCCGCCGAGGACGAGGAGGGCGGCCGAGACGGCGACGCCGAAGCCGCAGCGGACGAGCGCCGGTCCGGTGGCGACGCGCGCCGTCGCCACGAACCCGAGGAGCCACGGTGTCCACGCGATCGTCGTCGTGGCGTTCAGGAAGGCCGTCGAGGAGAGGACGTAGCCCGAGAAGGCGAAGGCGGTGGCTCCGACGAAGGCGGCCTCCTCCGTCCGGACGAGGCGGCGAAAGAAGAAGAACGCGCCGGCGAGGCCGACGAGAAGGTGAAGGAGGAGGTGCAGGCCGAGGAACCGCGGCGACCTGGGGAACGGGTAGGCGAGGACGAGGTTCGGGTTGCCGTAGAAGGGCTGGCCGAACGAGGCGTGGGGGTTGATCGAGGTGGCGCCGAGCGAGGCGAAGAGGGCCCGGGCCGGGCGCTGCGTCGTGCCGAGGTCGCGGTAGAAGGGGGAGGCGCGCCCGGACAGGAGGTCGAGGTTCGGCAGGAGGAACACGGCCAGGAGGAATGCCGTCGCGACCGGCGCGGGCGAGAGGAGCCGCCGAAGCGCCGCCCCGCGGCTCATCGGAAGATCCGGTCGTCGCGGTAGCCCCACTTCTGGAGCTTGTAGCGGAGCATGACGCCGAGGATCGAGACGCCGTAGACGCACGAACGGAGGAAATTGATCTGCGACGCGTCGTCGAAGTAGCGCGTGACGATCGGGACTTCCCGGATCCGCATTCCCTTCCAGATTCCGGCGGCGATGATCTCGGTGTCGAAGACGAAGTCGTCGGAAAAGGCCGGGAGGGCCACGCTCTCGAGGTAACGCCGGGAGTAGGCGCGGAGGCCCGAGTGGTACTCGGTGAGGTAGAGGTAGAAGGTCGCGTTCTCGACGGCCGTCAGAAAGACGTTCGCGAGGTACTTCCACTTGGGCATCCCCCCCTCGAGAGGGCGCCCGCCGAGCATCCGGCTTCCGAACATGGCGTCCACGGTGCCGTTGGCCACGGGTTCGATGAGCTGGGGGAGGACCGAGGCGTCGTACTGGTGGTCCGGGTGGACCATCACGCAGACGTCGGCGCCGCGTGCGAGGGCGGTCTCATAGCAGGTCTTCTGGTTCGCCCCGTAGCCGCGATTCCGGTCGTGGACGACGACGGTCATCCCCGGGATCGCGCGCGCCACCTCCACGGTCCGGTCGCGCGAGGCGTCGTCCACGAGGATGACGTCGTCCACCCATTCTTTGGGAATCTCTTCCCACGCCTTGCGGAGCGTCTTCTCCGCGTTGAACGCCGGCATCACGACGGCGACGCGCTTTCCGTGGACGGGCATCGCAGGATTCTGGACGATTTCAGGGACCGCCGTCGACGCGGAAGACCCGGAAGCGCGGGACGATGCGCCCGTCAGGCATCCGGGCGGCCGTCCGGGAGTCGAGAACGCGGACGAGGAAGGGGACGGGGCGCTCGTCCGCCGACTCGTGGACGCGGACGGCGAAGGTCGCGTCGGGCGGCACGGGCGACCGCCCCGCCGCCTCGGCGTAGCGCGCCAGGACGGGGCGGAGGTCCGTCGTGATCAGGTAGCGGACCCGGGCGGCTCGAAGGAGCGCCAGCGCTTCCGCGTCGTCCGGCGACGAAAAGAGCCGCGCCTGCCTCCGCCATCCGTAGAGAAACGGGTCGGCCGCCGCCGGGCGCTCCGCGAGGGCCGTCACGAAGTGACCCATCGCCCAGGGGGCCATGACTCCCGGAATCGTTCCGGGTTGGGGCGGCGGAAGGGCTGCGGGATCGGCCCCGGGAGGGTCGAGCCTCCGAAGGCGCGCGAGAAGGTCGAGCAGGTCCGGACCGGGCGCGCTGGCATAGGCCTGAAACCGCCGGAGGGCTCCGAGTCCGGGGACCGGTTCGAGAAGAACGAGAAGGGCGAGGGCAACGGCGAAGGCGACGATCTGCGCGATGCCCCCGCGCCCGGACCGCCGAAGCCCCCGCGAAACGCGGACGAAGATCACCCCCAGGAACTGGCCGAGCGCCAGCGCCGTGAACAGCGCGAGGTAGTAGACGTTCCGTCGCTGGACGAGCGTCAGGACGAGGAAGGTCGCGCCGAACAGGACGACCAGCAGCCGCCCGGCGAGCCGGCGGCGGGCGGCGGGACCGCGCCAGCGTCGGGAGGGCGCGACCCAGAGGACGAGGGCCGCCGGCAGGAACAGCAGTCCGGCCGAGAGCTCGGAGACGGCGCGCGCCAGCGCGGGCCCGGCAGGACCGTCGAAAAGCGGGTGCGACTCGGCGATCACCCGGACCGCGTCGGGAGCGTAGGCGAGGTAGCCGCCGCCCTCGAACTCGTCGCCGCCGGCCGGCCGGGTCGCCGTGTCGCGCACGGCAAGGTAGGCGCCACCGCGGCGGACGGCCCCGGCGATACGGCCGGCGTTCGGCGCCACGGCGGCGAGAAGTCCCAGCGCAACGAGGAGGGCGGCCGTTCTCCGGGCGGCGCCGCGCGTCCGGACGGCGGCCACGAGAGTCACGGGCAGGGCGATCGCCGCAAGGAACAGCGGCTGGAACCAGCCGAAGGAGACGAACGAAAACGGAATCGGGGCCGCTCCGAGCGTGGCCCATGCCCCGAGGGCGACGAGAAGAGACGCGGCGCCGGCGAGAAGGGCCGCCGCCGGTCCAAGGAAGACGGCCGCCCAGAGAAGGCCGAGGGCCGCCGAGAGAACGGCGCCCTGCCAGGTCAGGACGAGAAGGGCGAGAGCGGCACCCGAGAGCAGGGCCGCTCTCGCCCGCGCTCTCCCTTCGAGCGACGCCGCCCGCGCGGCCGCCGACAGGAACAGGAGAAGTCCGAGCGCTTCGGCCACGTGCTGGTCGGCGTGCCCGTAGCCGCTCCAGATCGCCGCGGCAGGGAGCAGGGCATAGGCTGCCGCGGAGAAGAGGGCCCGCCGCCGGCCGAAGAGACGCCGGGCGAGAAAGAAGAGAGGAAGGATCTGCAGGGCGCCGAGGAGCGGCGGGAGGATCGCCGCCACGCGCGCGACCTCGTCGCGGGTGGCGCCGGCGCCGTACGTCGCGCGGGCGACGCCGCCGATGGCGAGGTCGAAGACCGGCGGCCAGATCCAGACGCCGCCGTCGGGGTGGTTGAGATACGGATCGACGACGGGGACACGAGGAAAGTTCCGGGCGACGGAAGTCGCGCGCCGGAGATGCCCGTAGCAGTCCGGAGAGAGGAGCCGAAGCCCCCCCGCCGTGGCGGCCGGGGCCGGGAGGAGGCGGAGGGCGAGCGCGGCGGCGAAGAGGAGAGCGACGAAGGCGGCGTCTGCACGCCGGCGGCTCGTCGTGCTGTCCACGGCCGCAGCGTAGCAGGCGACGTCGTCCGACTAGAATCTCCCGGTGTCGAGAGGACGTTTCGGAGCGTTCTTCTGGCCTGGAGCCGCGGGACTGGCTCTCGCGGGCGCGCTCCTCGCGTACGACGCGGGCCGGATGAACAGCGCGACGATGGACGAGCCGTTCCACGCGCTCGCGGGTGCCGAATACGCGATCTCCGGCACGTACTTCGCCAACCTCGAGCACCCGCCCCTCGCGAAGCTCCTTTCGGGCGTCTCCCTCCGCCTCGCCGGCGCGCGGCCGCCCCGCATCCCGCGGCCGTTCTCCATGCGGACCGCCGAGCAGCCGCGGCCCTGGGCGTTTTCGGGGGACCCCCTCGCCCCGGACGACCTCTTCGACGCGGCGCGCCGCCCGTTCTACGGGCTCTTCTTTCTCCTCGTCCTCGTCGTGGCGGCCGCCGTCCGGCACTGGGGCGGCGATCTGGCCGGAATCTCGGCGGCGGCTCTGATTGCCTTCGAGCCGACCCACCTCGCCCACGCCGCGGTCGTCCACACGGACGTCGCGGCGTCGCTCGGGTTCTTCGGAACGATCGCACTCGCTCTTCTTGCCGTCGAGAGGCGCTCGGTCACTCTCTGGGCGGCCACGGGCGCGGCCCTGGGGGCCACGCTGGCGACGAAGTTCTCCGCGGTCCTCCTCGTGCCGGTCGTGGCGGCGGTCGCCCTCGGGGCGGCCCTGCTCGACCGCCGGGAGGCGCGGCGGGAGGGGCGGGCGCCGGGAGGCCGGCCTCTCCGCGGCCTTCTCGTCGCCGTCGCGGTCGCGGCCGCGGTCCTGATCGGATGCTACGCGGCGGCGATGCGCTCGATGAGCCGCAGCGACGCGGAGAGCGCCGTGAGGGCGTTTCTCGGCTCGCGCGCGGCCCCCGCCGGGACCGTCGAACGCGTCGCGGCCCTCTCGAGGTGGTTTCCTCCGGCGGGGCACTATGCGGCGGGACTCGCCGGCGTGGAGAGCCAGAACCGGACCGGAGGCGGCGTGAACTTCCTCCGGGGGCGCCTTTCGACGGACGGGTTCTGGGACTACTTCTTCGTGGCCTTCGGCGTGAAATCCTCGGTCGGCTTTCTCGTCGTCCTCTTGGCGGGGCTTCTCGCGCTGGCCCTCGGACGGACGCGCCTCGACCTGACGATCGCCGCCCTTCTCTTCCCGGCGCTCTACCTCTTCGCGTCCGGGATGGCGACGTCGTACAACATCGGCCTTAGGCACATGCTGCCGGCCGTCCCTCTTCTCGCCGCCGCCGCCGTCCTCGCCGTCGTCCGGGCCGTGACGCCTCGCGTGGCCGCCACGATCCTCCTTCTCGGCGCGGCGCTCCAGGCGGCGGAAGTCCTCCGCGTCCATCCGCACGAGATGTCGTTCTTCAACGTGCTGGCGGGGGGGCCGGAGAAGGGCTCGGCGTGGCTGAACGACTCGAATCTCGACTGGGGACAGGATCTCCGGCGGCTCGCGGCGACGCTCCGCGAGCGCGGCGAAGAGAGTTCGACGACCGTCGCGTACTTCGGCGGCGCCGACCCGGCCGTGACGCTGCCACGAGCCCGCGTCTTCGACCCGGCGCGGCCGGACGTTCCGCCCGGGCTCTACGCCGTGTCGTCCTTCCTCCTCTGCTGCGGCCCGGAGACGCTCCGGTTCCACGGCGATTCCGCCGCGGCGGCCGGCCTTGCGCGGCTTCGCCGCGCCGTCCTTACGCGCGGTGAGCGCGTGGGGCGCGTGGGATACTCGATCGAACTGTTCCGGATCCGGGGAGGGAGCGAGCCCGCGCGATGAAGCTGTCCGTCGTCATGCCCGCTTACAACGAGAAACAGACGATCCGGGAGATCGTCGCCCGCGTTCTCGCCGTGGACCTCGGTCCGATCCAGAAGGAGCTCGTCATCGTCGACGACGGGTCGACCGACGGCACGCGGGACCTCCTCCGGGAGATGGACGGAAAGAGCGGCGTGAGGGTCCTCTTCCAGCCGCGGAACATGGGGAAGGGGGCGGCCGTCTGGACGGGCCTCCGCGCCTCGACCGGCGACGTGGTGGTGATCCAGGACGCCGACCTCGAGTACGACCCGACGGAGTACCCGCTTCTCCTCGGACCGATTCTCGACGGCAAGGCCGACATCGTCTACGGGTCGCGCTTCCTCGGCAACCCGCACGGGCATCGCGTCCTCTACTTCTGGCACACCGTGGGCAACCGCCTCCTGACCTTCATGTCGAACGTCTTCACGAACCTGAACCTGACCGACATGGAGACCTGCTACAAGATGATGACCCGCGAGGTGGTGGATCGCCTCGACCTCGAGTCGAAGCGGTTCGGCATCGAGCCGGAGATCACCTGCAAGGTCGCCCGGATGCGCGCCCGGATCTTCGAGGTGCCCATCTCGTACAGCGGGCGGACCTACGAAGAGGGGAAGAAGATCGGCCTGAAGGACGCCTTCCAGGCGGTCTGGGTCATCCTGAAGTTCTTTCGCTGGGAGGCCCCGCGCGGCGACGTGGGGACGATGACGCTCCGTCGGATGGCCGCTCTCGCCCCGTACAACCGCTGGCTTCACGACCGTTTCGAGAGGCACCTCGGGCAGAGGATCCTCGAGGTCGGATCGGGCGTCGGAAACCAGACGCGCTATTTCGTCGACCGCGAACGGGTCGTCGCGTCCGACGTCGAAGCGCACTACGTCCGCGAGCTCGCGACCAGCTTCGGAAGCCTCTCGAACGTCCGGATCGCCTCCTTCCTCTTTCCGCTGTCGGCCGCCGACCGGGACGCCCTTCTGGCGGAGCGGATCGACACCGTCGTCTGCCTGAACGTCCTCGAGCACATCGAGGACGACCGGACGACGCTCCGCGATTTCGGGTCCATCCTGCCGCCGGGTGGACGGCTCGCCCTCCTCGTTCCGGCCCTTCCGGCGCTCTACGGTTCCCTCGACATCTACCTCCGGCACTATCGCCGGTACGAACGAGACGCCCTCGCCGCGCTCGTGACGGAGGCCGGCTTCACGATCGACGAGATCCGTTACGTGAACCGCCCCGGAGTTGCCGGGTGGTGGCTGAACTCGCGCGTCCTGAAACGAAAGGTCCTGCCGAAGGGGCAGCTGGGGGCGTTCCGCTGGCTCCTTCCGCTGCTCAAGTCCGAGGAGAGGAATCCGCCGTCCTTCGGCATGTCGCTCCTCGTGCTCGCGCGCCGGGCCTGAGGCCGCGGAGCTCATGGAGCGCCGCCCCCGCGCCCCGGCGACGGCCCTGGCGCTCGCGGCCGTCGCCGTCCTCTTCGCCGTCCGCTTTCACGCCTTTCTCCTCGGCGGGACGCTCTACCTCCGCGACGCCGGCTTCTTTTTCGCCCCCTGGCGCTCGCTCTTCCCGAAGCTGGCGGCGGAGGGCTTCCCGTTCTGGAACGACTTTCTCTCGAACGGACGGGCGTACGCCGCGAACCCGAATGCGGCCGTCTTCTGGCCGCTCTCGCCTCTTCTGTTCGTCGCGACGCCGACCGCTCTGGCGCTCGCGAATCTCGCGCTCCTCGTCGCCCTCTTCTTCTGCGGTCTCCGGGCGGCACGGCTCGGCCCGGCGGCGGCGGCGGCGGGGACGGCGGTCCTTCTCTTTTCGGGCGTGCTCCAGTCGCTCCCGGTCTACGCCGGGATTCCGGCGGCCGCGGCGCCTCTCGTCCCGGCCGCTCTCTGCTTCTGGGCGATCGGCGAGGGCGCGCCCGGGAGAGGGCGGCTCGTCGCGTTCGGTGCCGTGGCGCTCGCGATGTCCTCGTTCGGTGGCGAGCCGGCCATCACGGCAACCGGCGGCCTCACCTGCGGCGCGCTCGCCGCGTTCCGCCTGGTCCGGGCGCGTCCGCGGCCGGCGGCTCGGGAGGCGGGGCGGCGCCTCCTCGCGGTTCTCGGAGCGTTCGTCCTTGCCGCCGGCCTTTCCGCCGTTCAGCTCCTCCCGGCGGCGCGGGAACTTTCGCATTCGGCCCGCGGCTCGGCGCTCCGGGCCGAGCACGGCGCCCTCTTCTGGTCGGTCCGGCCGGCCCGTCTCCTCACGCTTCTCGAGCCGCGCCTCACGGGAGATCCGAATGCCGAGGAGCCGGCCGGCTTCTGGGGGTCGGGGACGTTCGACGCCGGCCTGCCTTACTTCCCCGACCTGGCTCTCGGAATCGTCCCGCTCGCGCTCGCCGGGGCCTCGCTCGGGGACGGGCGAGGTCGCGCGGCCGCTGGCGTGGCGGCCGGAGCGGCCCTTCTCTCCTTCGGGAGATTCCTCCCGGGATACACGGCTGTCGCCCGCCCGCTTTCGATCTTCCGCTATCCCGAGAAATGGTGGGTGGTCGCCACGCTCGCCCTCTCGGTGGCTGCGGCCGTCGGTGTCGAGCGGCTTCTCGCCGCGGAGGGAGAGGAGAAGGCGGCGGCCCTGCGGGCTCTCCGACGCGTCTTTCTTGCCGCCGGCGCGGTCCTGGCCGTTCTGGCCGCGGTGGCCGCCCTGTCGCCCCCGGCGCTTCGTGGCCTTCTCTGGGGCCTCGGGCTGGGCGCCGGAAACGCGGCGCCGGCGATGGTGGCCGCTGCGCTCGTGCCGCTCCTCGCAGGCGGCGCGGCGGCGGCGCTCGTCGGGGGCGGCATCGCCCGCCTCGCCGGATCGGGGCACGTGTCGCGCTCCGCGCTTCTCGCCGTCCTTCTCGTTCTCTTCCTGGCCGACGCCGCGCGGCGCGTCGCGGGAACGCTGCCCGCCGGGCCGCGCGACCTCTTCACGCGGCGGCCGGCGGCCGTGGAGCTCGTCGCGGCGAATCTCCGCGGCGGGCGCTTCTTCGACGACGGCGCGGACGACCGGGAGACGGCCGAGCGGCGGACCGTCGAGGCCGGCGGCCTCGATCCGCTCCGCGCCGCCACCGGCGTCGTCTTCGGAATTCCCTACGCGCTCGAGAACGACATCGACCGGATGACCTCCTCCGCCGCCGTCGGCGCCGCCTTCGAGACACAGCGTCTTGACTGGGGCGAGACGAAAGCGGCGCGACTGCGGGAGGCTGGCGTCTCCGTCGCGAGGACCGCCGCGACGCCCCCCGACCCTCCGGGCGTCGTGGAGCTGGGCCGTTTCGGGAAAGACCGGATCGTCGGGATTTCTCCGACACGCCCCGAGTTCCTCTTCGTCGCCGAAGCGGTCCTCGCGCCGGACGCCCTCGCCGCCGGGCGCCTTCTGGCGGCGCCGCCCCGCGATCCGCTCCGCTCGGCCGTCATCGAGGTCCCCGGCGCGCCGGAGGGACCCCGGACGGGGGGCCGGGGCGAAGCGAGAGTCCGCGCGCGGACCGGCCGGCGGATCACGATCGATCTCTCCGCGGAGAGCCCCGGCGGCGTGCTCGTCATGACGCGGGCCTTCAGCCCCGACTGGCGCGCCGCTCTCGACGGCCATCCTCTTCCGCTGTTTCGTGCGGACGGCTTCCTGAGCGCCGCTTTCGTGCCGGCCGGCGATCACCTCCTCGAGCTCTCCTACGACACGGCGCCTTTCGCCCGAGGGGTGGCGGTGTCGGCCCTTTCCGGCGCGGCGGCCCTCGGGCTGCTCCTCATGAGGCGCCGGTCGTGAGCGGACGCGCCCGACGGATCGTTCCGCTCGCCTTGGTGGCCCTTCTACTCCTCGTTCCCTACCGCGAGTTCTTCTCGGACCGGGTGCCGGCCTCCCGCGACCTTCTCTTCTATTTCTACCCGACGAAGGCGGCTTTCGCGGAGGCTGTCCGCTCCGGCGAGGTGCCGTGGATCGACCGGATCCGATGGGGTGGTGTCCCGCTTCTTCCGGCGCCCGGCGCGGCCCCGTTCGACCCGGGGAACCTTCTCTTCGTCCTTCTGCCCCTCGGGTCGGCCGCGAAAGCATGGATCCTCGTCCGGCTCCTGACGGGGCTCGCGGGTTTTGCGGCGTTCGCGCGGCGGCTCGGCCTTTCACCATGGGCGGCGTCGGCAGCGGGTCTCCTCTTCGCGCTCTCGGGACCCACGGTGTCGGCCGCACCCTTTCTCGGCGCCTCGGCGGCGCATTCCCTGCTTCCGTGGCTGGCCGCTTTCCTCCTCGACGTTCGCCGGGCGCCGAGTGCCCGGGCGACGGCCGGGCTCGCCGTGTCAGCAGCCCTGATCCTCGTTTCGGGCTCTCCGGAGTACGTGCTGTACGGCGCTCTCGTCGCGGCGGCCCTCTTCCTCGGCGCGCCCGCCGACGAGGCCCCGGCGTCCCCGGTGGCGCGGGGCCGGGCCGCCGCGGCGCTCCTGGCCGCCGGACTGCTGGCGGCGGCCCTTGCGGCCCCGGCAATTCTCGGCGGCCTGACGACCATCGCCGAAAGCTCCCGGACGGCCGAGGGAGGGTACGGTCCCGCGGCGGCGGCCGCCGGAGCTCTTCCCCCGAGCCGCCTCGTCGAGATCTTCTCCGACGGGCTCGTGGCGGACTGGACTCGGACCAGCTTCGCGCCCGGCCTCGGCACGTACTATCCGTACCTTCCCTCCATCACGCCCGGTCGCGTCGCGCTCGTTCTCGCGATCCTGGGCCTCCTCCTCGGCGGGGTGGGACGAATCCGGGCCCTGGGGCTCGTGGCCGTGGGCGTGCTCCTCGCCGTCGGCCCGGCGACGCCGGTCTGGGAAGCGGCGTCACGCGCCCTGCCGGTCGTCGGCGTCGTCCGGTATCCCGAGCGCCACATGCTCCTCGCCGGGTTTGCCTTCGCCTGGCTCTCGGCTCTCGGTCTTCGGGCCCTCGAGCGCCGGCTTCCGCCGCGCGTCGTCCCCGGAGCGCTCGCCGCGGTCGCGGCCCTGATCCTCGTCGATCGGGAGGGGGTCGCCCGCCGGCTGGTCCTCACGCTGCCGGGCTCGGTCCTGACGACGCCGCCCGGATCTCTCGCCGGGTGGCCGACCCCCGCTCCGGGCGAGACCCGGCCGCGCCTCGTCCACCGCGATGCCTTCGTGCCCGTCCCGAAGTACCTCGGTCTCGACCTTCTCGCGGCCGACCGACTCGCGAGGGAGAGCCTCATGCCCGAATACCCGGGCCTCTTCGGCTTCGCATCGCTCTTCGCTCCCGACTACGACCTGACGCTTCCGGTCGAGGCGGTGGAGTGGACGCGGCTTCTGACGGCGGCCCTTCCGAAACCGGGTCCCCTGCCGACCCGCTTCCTCGTGAACGCGGGCGCGTCGGCGATCGTCCGGAGCGAACCGGCGGAAGGGGGCACCTGGGCCGTCCGCGTCGAGCCGCTCTCCGGAAGCCGTCCGCCCTGGCGGTTCGCGGCGCGGGTCGTCTCGGATCCCGAGGGCCGGCGGCTCTTCCAGCGATTCCTCGAGGACGGCATCGACCCGGGAAACGCCTACGTCGACGAAGAGCCGGCCGGCGAGTCCCGCCCGTCGGTCGGCCGACTCGTCTCGGTCCGCGACGCGGCCGACGCGTTGACGATCGTCGCAGACGTCGAGGGCCCGGCGGACGCCTTCCTGATGCTCTTTCGCCTCCGGCAGGCGTGCGCCGAGGCGACGCTGGACGGGCATCCGGTCCCCGTGGCGCGGACGGACTTCGGCTTCGCCGGCGTACGCGTTCCGCCCGGGCGACACGTCGTCCGGTTGCGACCCGACACTCGGTGGGTGAAGATCGGCCTCGTGGGGACTTTGACGGGAATCGCGGCCCTTCTGGCCCTGGCCCTCCGGGGCCGGCGGCGCGCCGCGGCCCCCGCGGCATGAGCGTCCCCGGGCAGAAGGTCCGGCGACGCCTTCTCCTCTACGGACTGGCGGCGGCCGTCGCGGCCGCCGTGCTCCTCCTGCCACGGCTCGTCCCGCGGCTCGCGCCCGCGATAAAGGTGCGAAACCTCGCCGCGGAAGCCGACGTGGCCGTGAAGACAGAGGCGGTGGAGCGCCTTCAGGAGCTGCTCCGACTGGATTCCTCGAACCCGCCGGGCGACACGCGGGCGGCCGTTCTCCACCTCGCCGGGCTCTTCGACTGCGAAGGGATTCCCCGCGAAATCGTGGGGGACGACCCGAAACGGCCGATCCTCGTGGCGCGGCTCCGGGGCCTGACGCCCGAGGGGGCGCTCCTCCTCTTGAATCACGTCGACGTGGTCCCTCCCGAGGACCTCTCGAAGTGGAGTCGCCCCCCCTTCTCGGGCGAGCGGGGCTCGGGCCGCGAGGCCCACTACGTGTACGGGCGCGGGGCGCTCGACATGAAGGCCCAGATCATCGCGGGCTTCCTCGCGATGGCCGACCTGAAGCGGCGGGGCATCGTCCCGAGCCGCGACGTCGTCTTCGTCGCGGAGTCGGCCGAAGAGTCGTTCGAGCTCCAGTACGGGATCGGCTGGGTCCTCGACCACCGTCCGGATCTCCTCGCGGGGGTCACGGACGCCGTGAACGAGGGGGGCGTCAACGAGGTGCTCGGTTCCGACATCGTCCGATACGGAATCGAGGTTCTGCAGAAGGCGATCGTCTCGGTCTGGATCGACGCCGCGTCGCCCGAGCCGCTCGAAGCCTTCCGGAAGTTCCTTCAGGAGAAGGACAAGACTCTCCCACTTCACCTCGACCCGACGGTGAAGGAGTTCCTCCGCTTCATCGCGCCGTCGCGCTCGGACGTCTGGGGGCGGTCGATGCTCGGCACCGGAGAGACGCTCCTCGCGCCCAAGCTGCTCGGCGAGATCCCGGAGGTCTACCGGTCGCTCCTGCGCGATGCGATCTACCCGGGCGGGGTCGGTCCGGCGCCCGGAGGGGGCTTCACCTTCCGCGCGGTCCGGATGCTCCTTCCGGGGAGCTCCGTGACGGCGAACCACGACGAGCTCGTCGGCTGGGCGCGTGAGCGCGGCCTTCGCACCCGCGATCACCTCGTCACGTACGACGCCGTGGCGTCGCCGGCGACCGGACGGGCCTGGGAAGCGCTGACGGCCGTGTTCGGCCTCGACCCCGTCGAGCCGGCCCCGACCGGCATCTACGTCCTGAACGGCTCCTTCACGTCGTCGTCGTTCCTCCGCGCCCGCGGCTGGCGCGTCTTCGGGATGTCGCCCTTCAACATCAACTTCTACGACGCCTCGAAGATCCACAACGCCAACGAGCGGATCAGCCTTCCGCATTACGTCGAGGGCGTGGAGAGGTTCCGCCGCTTCGTGGCGGAGTACGCCCTCGCGCCCTAGAACGCTAGACTCGAACGAGGAGAAACCGATGGCCGACGTCGACCTCTATTACTACCGGATCGGCTGAACGAGCTGCGAACGCACCCGTGCGGTGCTCGAGAAGACAAAAGCCCGCGTGGCGGCCGAGCGGCCGTCGCGGAAAGAGCCGCTGACGGACGCCGACGCCCGGGCGCTCCTCGGGTCCGTCTCCGAGGTCCTCATCGCGAAGGGGAAGGCCGTCCGGAAGGTCGCCGCGAAGGAGGCGACACTGGACGACCTTCGCGGGCCCACCGGGAATTTCCGGGCGCCTATTCTCAAGGTGGGGCGAAGGCTCCTCGTCGGATTCCACGAGGAGACCCTTCGAGGCGAGCTGGCACGCGGCTCGCGTTGAGCCACGGAGCGGCGCCTCGCGCGCCAACATGACGCCGACGGACCCGATGCGACCGACCCTCCTCTCCGCTCTCCTTGGCGCCGGCTTCCTGGCGGGCGCGCCGGCCGCGGCGCAGGCTCCGGCCCCGCCGCCGCCCGCGGCGTCGGCGGTCCCTCCGGTCCTCTGCCCGCTCCTGTCGGGCCTCGAGGTCGGGCAGACCCGGGCGACGGCCTACCAGTCGATGTGGCGCGGAAACCCCCAGAAGCCGGTTCTGGGGCGTGACATCTCCGTTCTCTACACCCCCCGCGAGCGGCGCTATTCCGTGAACGTCACGTTCGACGGCAGCGCGTCCGACGCGCGGATAGCGGCGCTCCACTACGTCTTCGATCCACCGCCCGGCCTCCTGGCGAGCCTTCGCGAGCGCTACGGCCCCGAGACGCCCTCGGGAGGCGACCCGGCGCTCCATCACTGGGACGTCCCCTCCTGCGGCGTGAAGATCCGTTACCGGGTCCAGCTCTCCGAGGGAAAGCGACCTCTCCTGGAGGAGCTCTGGATCGACCGGCTTCTGGAGAAGCCGGCGAAGCCTCCCGACCACCGGATTCCCTGACGGCGGCGCCGCGTCGACGCTGTGCCATAGTCGCGGGCATTCATGCGACGCCTCGTCGTCGTTCTCGGCACACTCCTTCTCGCCGTCGTACTTCTCGCGGCCGGGGGGGCGGTCTGGCTGGTGAAGCGAAACCTCCCCGACGACGCCGCGCCGAAGATCCCCGGCCTTCTCCAGCCGGTCCGCGTCACGTTCGACGACCGCGGCGTGCCGACGATCGCGGCCCGTTCCGTCGACGACGCGCTCCGGGTGCAGGGATACCTCACGGCGCGGGAACGGCTCTTTCAGCTGGAGCTCCAGCGCCGGGCCGGTGAAGGGAGGCTCTCGGAGCTGCTGGGGAAAGCGGCGCTCGACCTCGATCGCCGGCGCCTCACGTTCGGCTACGCCCGCGTGGCGGCGCGGGCCGTCCCGCTCCTTCCGGACGCGGAGCGCGTCCATCTTGAAGCGCTGTCCGACGGCATCAACGCCTTCCTCGCCTCCCACGCGGGACGCCTCGGCCTTGAGTTCGCATTGCTCCGGGAGCGGCCGCGCGATTTCAAGCCGGCGGACGCTCTCCTCGTCCTGCTCCTCATGTACGAGGACCTCACCACGGTCTGGCGGGAGGAAGCCGCCCGCGACGCGAACCGGCAGCTGCCGCCGGACGTCGCGCGTTTCGTCTTCTCGTCCGTGTCGGCCGACGACGTGACGATCGTGCCGGACGCGGCGCCGCTTCGCCCGCCCCCGCTTCCCGAGCTCGCGGCGGCGACGGAAAAGGGGAGCGCCGCCGTCACGGCGGGGCTCCACGATGCGGCCGCGGGCTCGAACAGCTGGGTCGTCTCGGGCGCGCTCACTAAGAGCGGCAAGCCGATCCTCGCGAACGACCCCCACCTCGGAATCAACATGCCCGCGCTCTGGCTTCCGATGCGGTTCGAGATCGCCGGCCGCCTCGTCGAAGGGGTGACGCTCCCCGGGCTCCCCGGGGTCATCCTCGGAAAGAACGATGTGGTCGCCTGGGGCTTCACGAACCTCTACACCGACGTTCAGGACCTCTACCGGGAGAAGATCGTCGAGGGTCGGGCCGTCCGGGGCGACAAATCGGAGCCCGTGGAGACCCGGATCGAGACGATCCCCGTCCGCGGGGCGGCTCCGGAACGTCTCGAGGTGCGCGAGACGACGCACGGGCCGCTCGTGACGAAGGACCTGGCGCTCACGTGGACGGCTCTCGACCCGCGAAACGTCCGCCTGCCGACCGTCGAAGTGATGATGGCGGGGACGCCGGCCGACTTCGACCGCGCCCTCGACGACTTTCTCGGCCCGGCCCAGAACGTCGTCTGGGCCTCGGCCGGGGGCGACATCGGCTGGCGCGCGACGGGGCTCGTCCCGCTGCGGCGGCCCGGAACCGACGGGGGCCTTCCGTACGACGGCGCCGACGGAGCAAACGACTGGAAGGGGTTCCTTTCCCCGTCGCAGCTGCCGCGCGTCGTGAACCCGGCGTCGGGCTATCTCGTGACGGCGAACAACCGCGTCATCGGAACGAGCTTTCCGGTGCCGGTCTCGACGCACTTCTGGTCGTCGGTCCGGGCGAGGCGGATCCGCGACCTGATCGAGACGGCGACGAAGGGCGGCGCTAAGCTCGACCGGCGGGCGATCGAGACGATGCAGCTCGACATCGTGTCGGAGCCGATGCGGCGACTCGTGGAGGCCTTCGAACCGTACCTGCCTCCCGACCTCGCGAAGCTCTTCACCGGCTGGGACGGGAGCGCGGACTCAGAGACGCCCCGGTTCCTCGTCGCCCGGGCGCTCAGGAATCAACTCGCCGAGCGGACGCTGGAGGTCTGGAAGGTGCGGTCCGCCGGGGTCTCGCTCTCGGAGGAGCGCGTCCTCGACGTGGCGCTGGCCGACCGCGCCGCGTGGCGGCGGGCCGGGCTGGGCGAGAAGGCGGCGGCGATGAAGTTCGTCGTGGAAAGGGCGCTCCGGTCCCTCGCCGAGGCGCAGGGGCTGGACCGGTCGCGCTGGAGCTGGGGCGAGCGGAACCGACTGAACGCGCGGCATCCCCTCGGCTTCGTCCCGGGCCTCTCGCGGGTCTTCGACGCGCCGCGACTCCCGATGCCGGGGGCCTCGGGGGTCCCTCGAGTCCAGAACCAGGCCTTCGGCCAGTCGATGCGCTTCATCGTGGACTGGGGCGAACCGGACGCCGCCACGCTCGTCGTGCCGTTCGGCGTCTCCGGGCACGTCGGATCGCCCCATCGGATGGACCAGTTTCCCTTCTGGAGGAACGGCGACCCCGCGGGAGCGGCGACGCGGCTCGCCAAGCCGCCTGCCGGCCGGCCGCTCGTCTTCGTCCCGTGATGCCGGGCGTACTGCTCCTGGCGGTGATGGCCGCTGCGCCGGCGCTCAGGATCTCGCTGTCGCCGGCCCGGGCGCCGCAGGGGAGCGTCGTCGTCGTCACGGTGACGAGCCCCGTCCCCCTCGAATCTCCGGTGCTCGTCGACGGGGAACGCCGGATCCGGCTCGAACCGGCGGGAGCCGGCCGCTGGGCGGCGCTCCTCGGCGTCGACTTCGAAGCGGCGCCGGGAGGCCGGCCGATCCGGGTCGAGGGCGACGCGGCGGAGGGCGGGAAGGTCTCCGTCTCGGCGGAGCTCCGCGTCGTGTCGCGGAAGTTCGCCGTCCAGCGCCTGACGGTCGACCCGAAGTTCGTGGAGCCGCCGCCGGAGGAGAAGGAGCGGATCGAGCGGGATCGCGCGGCCTTCGCCCGGGCGTTCGCCTCGTCGGTCCCGGGCCGCCTCTGGAGCGGCTCCTTCCGCCGGCCGACGGAAGGCGAGATTCGCGGGAACTTCGGGGCCCGCCGGGTCTACAACGGACGGACCCGCTCCCGCCATGCCGGCCTCGACGTGGCCGCCGCCAGCGGCGCGCCCGTGAGGGCTTCCGCGGGGGGGCGCGTCGCGCTGGCGGGCGACTTCTACTTCTCCGGCGGGAGCGTCGTCCTCGACCACGGCGACGGCCTCTTCACGATGTACTTCCATCTCTCCCGCCTCGACGTGAAGGACGGAGACGTCGTGGCGGCCGGCCAGCGGATCGGCGCCGTGGGGGCGACGGGCCGTGCCACGGGACCGCATCTGCACTGGGCGGCGCGGCTCCTCGGCGCGCGGGTCGACCCGGCGGCGCTTCTGGCCCTGGCCGCGCCGCGCGGTCCGGAGCCTCCGGGCGGGCCGTAAACTGCGGGCATGAGCGTCCGCATCACGGGCCATCTGCTCTCGCCCACGACGACCTCCCTGACGCACGAATCCTCCTCCACGATCTCCACGATGGCGCCGAAGGACAACGGCGGCGACGGAAGCACCTTCTCGCCGACCGACCTCTGTGCCGCCTCCTTCGCCAGCTGCGCCGCGACGACGATCGGTCTTTACGCGAGCCGGTGCGGCATCCCGCTCGAGAGGATCGACTTCTCCGTCGAGAAGCACATGACCTCCGAGCCGCCCCGGCGAATCGCGAAGCTCGTCGCCCGCTTCCGGATTCACACGCCGTGCGGCGAGGAGGACTTCGCGAAGCTCGTCAACGCGGGGAAGACCTGCCCCGTCCGCCGCTCGCTCCACCCGGACGTGAGCGTCGAGGAAACGTACGATCGGGCCTGACTGTCAGGCCGCCCCACGCCGGTGAGCTCCAGCGACTCGACCTGGTAGCCGGCCGCCACCCACGGTTCCTGCGGCGGATCATGGACATTGTGGGTAGGATGCAACATGCCGATGCCGCTGAGATGAAGGCTGGGCGAACAATGGATCCATTGCCGTGGCCACCAGACGACTGTGTCGCGCTGACGCTCGAGCCCGTGCAGACGGACGCCCTCTTCGGGGGCGACGGGCTCGGGCCGTGGTTCCGGATCTTCAAGGTACCCCAGAGAGTCGTCGACGCCCAACCAGCGGGTGATCCCTTGTGGCGATTCGATTGTCCTTTGGGTTATTCGCCCCCCTTTTCCGTCTGGTATGGCTCCCGAACGGAGATCGGTGCGTTCCTCGAGAAGTTTGGTGAGACAGGCGGCCGCTTTGTCACCCCAAGGCAGCGCCTGGGCCGAATGATGGGCGCCATTCACACGACGAGGCCGCTTAACCTCCTCGATGTTCGGGCGCCCGCGGTCCTCGGAATCCTGGCCGCGCCGGCGGGACTTGATGGCAGATTCAACTCCTCCGCGGATTACGACCTGACGCGTGCCTGGTCCGCGGCCTTCCATCGGTGCGCGGAATCGAGATCTCTCGACGGGCTCCTCTATCACGGCCGGAAGTCGGGGGATGACTGCATCGCCCTCTTCCATGACCGCGTCGCGTCGGTCCTTCAGCAAGAAGGAATTCCTGTATCTGTCGACGATCCTTCAGTCGAAACATTCCGTACCGAGTTCACGAAGTGGACAAAGAAGACATGGGCGTGAGATGCGGCCTTCTCGTCTGGACGTCCTTGACATAATGGACGTGATGGACTAAATTAAAGTCATGGGGACGACACGCCACACCGACTCAATCGGGGTCCAAGTAGACCCGGAGTCCGCAGATCGCCTCCGCGCGGGCTACCGAATTCGTTTTCTGGCCTCCAGAGCGGGCTTCGCTCGCCCGGACGCCGAGATCGGATTCATCGAGTTCGCGGCTGAGGCGCCGCGAGTCGCTGCAGACTCTTCCGTCGTCGACGATGTGATCGTGGCTTACGTGACCGAGATGCTCACGCACAAGCGCAAGCTTTCGGCCAGGTGGGTCAAGCTGCGTGAACTGCTGGCAATGCCCGTCGAGGAGCTAGATCTCAGCAAGGCGGATCTCGCACGGCTCCGGAAGAAGCACCTTGCGCGCGTTGGCGAGACCCTGCTCGCCGACTCGCCAGCGCCCGAACCCGTCGTGGAGGAGGCCCGGGAGGCCGCCAATGCGCTTCTGGGCGAACTGAGGCGAGAACTGGAGAAGATCCTCGAGCAGGCGGCCGATGCCGATACCGACCAGACATGGCGACCCGGAGACGATCTGATCGCACAGCGAGACGCGACTTTGAACTATGGGGGAAAGCCACCGTACGAGCCCAGAAGGGTCATGCAGCTCCTCGCCGTCACTACGCGACAGGCCCTGGCTGAACGACGAAGAAAAGGCCAGCTCCTCGGTCTGCCGGTGGGCGAACGCAAGATCCTCTATCCGCAGTGGCAGTTCGGAGATCACGGATCACTCATTCCTGGGCTGGCCGAGGTCCTGGCAGTGACGCCGCGCGAGGATCCGTGGGGTGTCGCCGACATCCTCACGAGCCCACAGGAGATCTTCGACGGCCAGACCCCAATCGACGTTCTCGCCAGAGGGTCGAAGCCGCAAGCTGTAAAGAAGACAGTCGAGCTCGTGCGCCGAGCGTACGCGTGAGGTGGTCCCTCTCCCTCAGCTCACGCCGCGCGGTCCGGAGCCTCCGGGCGGGCCGTAAACTGCGGGCATGAGCGTCCGCATCACGGGCCATCTGCTCTCGCCCACGACGACCTCCCTGACGCACGAATCCTCCTCCACGATCTCCACGATGGCGCCGAAGGACAACGGCGGCGACGGAAGCACCTTCTCGCCGACCGACCTCTGTGCCGCCTCCTTCGCCAGCTGCGCCGCGACGACGATCGGTCTTTACGCGAGCCGGTGCGGCATCCCGCTCGAGAGGATCGACTTCTCCGTCGAGAAGCACATGACCTCCGAGCCGCCCCGGCGACTCGCGAAGCTCGTCGCCCGCTTCCGGATTCACACGCCGTGCGGCGAGGAGGACTTCGCGAAGCTCGTCAACGCGGGGAAGACCTGCCCCATCCGCCGTTCGCTCCACCCGGACGTGGCCGTCGAGGAGACGTACGAACGGGCCTGACGCTTGGGCCCGCCCCACTGGGCGACGAAACCGATCTCCTCGACCACGACCACGACCAGCTTCTGGACCAGGAACGGGACAGTTGAGATCGACCGAAAAATATGGTCATATGACAGATGATGATGGTCGGAATCTCCTCTCCCTTTGGCGGACGGACGCGGACCCGCGTCCTCGTCGCGCTGCTGCTCCTCGACGAGAGCTACCCTCGCGAGCTGGCCCGCGTTCTCGAGACCTCTCTTTCGGGCGTACAGGGAGCCCTTCGCGGCCTCGAGAGGGATGGCCTCGTCGCGGGGAGGCTCAGAGGACGAACGCGCCTCTATCGGCTCAACCCCGCCTATTTCGCGTTCGATGAGTTTCGGTCTTTTCTCGCGCGACTCGCTGAAGCCGAAGGCGAAACGAACCGGGCCATTACGGGCATGAGACGTAGGCCACGCAGGGTCGGAAAACCACTATGAAGGCACTTCGGCCTCCGCAGCTGCCAGCGGTGGCAGCTTCCGTCGCCGCCGCTCTTCGCCGCGCTGGAATCTCGGCAGTCCTGACGGGTGGCGCTTGTGCCGCCATTCACAGTCACGGGGCGTACGAGTCGTCAGATCTCGATTTCATCCTCGAAAGGGAAACGACGCAGCGCGTGCTCGACGACGCCATGGGATCGGTCGGCTTTCAAAGGGACGGTGACCGGTACGTTCACACAGCGTTGCCCTTCTGGGTCGAATTCCCGAGGGGACCCCTCGGAATCGGGCGCGACCTCGACGTGAAGCCCGTCGATATCAGGGTCGGCCGTGGACGGCTGCGCACCCTTTCCGCCTTCGATTCGTGCCGCGACCGGCTCGCGGCTTTCTACCATTGGGCCGATCGCCAGGCTCTTGACGCGGCCGTTGAGATCGTCCTCCGAAAGAAGATCGATCCAACGAGACTGAGGGCTTGGAGCGAGAAGGAGGGCGCCTCTTCGAAATTCGAGGAGTTCCGGAGGCGGGTCTCCGGGCGGTCGCGAGGGACGCCAAAGAGCGCCCGTTGAGGAGAATCCCTTCCGCCTCGTGCTCGAGCTGCTCCGCGCCCCACCCGGCGTAGCCGAGGACGAGCAGGCCGGCGGGAGGCGACGGGCGCTTCGTGAAGCTCGTCAACGCGGGGAAGACCTGCCCCGTCCGCCGTTCGCTCCACCCGGACGTGAGCGTCGAGGAGACGTACGAGCGGGCCTGAAGGTCAGACCGGATCGCGTCGGGCGACGAGGTCGATCTCCTCGACATCGTAGCCGGCGGCGATCCAGGCGTCGAACCCTCCGGCCAGAGGCCGGACGACGGTGAACCCACGGTCGATCAGGAGGCGCGCCGCACGGGCCGCCGAGGCTTCCGTCGGTCACGTGCAGTAGAGGACGATCTCCCGTTCCTTCGGCAGGAGCTGAATCTGCGCTTCGAGGTTTTCGAGGGAGAGGAGGACGGCGCCCGGGATCCTCCGTGGATCGCCCGCCCGCGCCACCGCGGAACGGACGTCCACGACGGCCGGTGGCTCGCCGGCGGACATCAAGCGACGCAGCTCGTCGGGAAGGATCCGCGCCATCCGGAGCTTGCGGAAGAAGTGCCACCGCTGCGTCCACTTGACGACGAGGAAGACGACGAACGCTCCCCCCAGAATCGCCAGCGCCCCGCCGCCCAGCGTCGCGAGCCACTCCACCACGCGGTCGACGGCGTCGTGGAAATACCAGCCGAGGGCGATCCCGGAGCCGGCCCAGAGGAGCGCTCCGGCCCCGGACCAGGCAAGGAAGGCCGGCATTCCGACGCGCCCCGACCCGGCCAGCGGCGGCGCCACGGTCGAGAGCCCCGGAACGAACTTGGCCACGAGGAGCGTGGGGAGGCCCCAGCGGTCGAAGACCGACTCCGTCTGGCGGACGCACGAATCGGGCGAGATCGTCATCCGGCAGAGCATCTTCAGGACCCGGTGCCCCTGCCACCGGCCGAGGAGGAACCAGAGGCCGTCGCCGAGGAGCGATGCGAAGACCGACGCGAAGAGGAGCCCCGCGAGCGGGAGCTTTCCGTCGGCCGCGAGAGCCCCCGCGAGAACGAGCGTCGGGATCGCGGGGAGCGGGATGCCGAGCTGCTCGAGGAGGACGTTCGCGAAGACGAGGAGGATCCCGTGCCGCGAGAGCGCCGCAACCAGTTCGGTCATGGAAGCTTCAGCTGACGCCGCCGGGGAAGGGAAGGACGTTCTGGGGCGTCACGCCCAGCCGGTCGAGGCCGCGCTCCCAGAGGCCGTCGATCTCGTTCGTGAAGGCGAAGGCCGCGTCGTACGGGAGCACGAGCCACGCCCCGTCCTCCATCTCGTGCTCGAGCTGCTCCGCGCCCCACCCGGCGTAGCCGAGGACGAGCAGGCCGGCGGGAGGCGACGGGAGCTTCGCGAAGAGCTTCGGAAGGATCTCGGCGGAACCGGAGACGCGGATCCCCGGCGCCATCTCGATCTGCTCGACGTCGGGAACCTCCCCCGCGAAGACGACGACGAGGCCGTTCGTCACCACGGGGCCACCGAGCCGGATCGGCGTGTCGGGATGGATCGACGTCCCGAGCGGCGGCGTGAGGAGCTCCGCGGGGGCCACGCCCAGCTCGCGGTTGACGATCCAGCCGAGAGCCCCGTCTTTCGTGTGGTGCGCCATCAGGACGACCGTCTTCGCGAAGTTCGGGTCGAGCATCGCCGGCGAGGCGAGGAGGAAGTAGGGGGGCGCGAGGGACTCCACGGTCACGGGCGGAATTATCTCCGGAAGGGCCTCATCGGCCGAACGCGACCGCGGCAGCCCGCGCGACCTTTGCGAGGACGGCCTCCCGCTCCGCCTCGCCGCGGTAGGAGCTTTGGAGGAAGACCGAGATCGCAAGCGTCGGCCCGCCGGGGAGCCGGACGAGAGCGACGTCGTTCACGCTGCGCCCCATCGTCCCGGTCTTGTCGAAGACCTCGCTCCCCGAAGGGACCCCCGCCCGGATCCTCTTGTCCCCCGTCGCGCACCGGCGCATCGCCGAGAGAAGGCGCTCCGTGGAGGCCGGGGAGAGCAGCTCCTTCTTCTCGAGCCGTACGAGGAGGCGCGAGAGGGCCTCCGGCGTCGCGGCGTTCCGGGGGTTCTTCTCGAAGGTGCGCTCGGCCTTCATCCGCTTCCCCGCCGGGACCTTTCCGACTCGCTCCTTCAGCGCCTCGGGCGTCATCCGGAGGCTCTCCGGGATCTCCGTGATGCCGGACGAGAGGAGCGAGACCTCCAGCTCGGTCGCGTTCACGTCGATCCCGGTAAGGCCGAGGGCGGAGAGGCCCTCGCGCACGGCCTTCGTCCCGCCGAGCCGCCGGACGAGGAGGTCCGCCGCGCTCCCGTCGCTCGCGACCATCATGTCGTCCAGAAGCTCGCCGATGGTGAGCGAGAGCCCCGGCTTCCATCGCTCGAAGACCGGCCCGCGCGGGCGGAGGTCGCCGCGCGTAATCGGGAGCTTCTCGTCCAGCTTCAGCGCGCCGGCGTCGGCCCGTTTGAGAAGGACGACGGCCACGGGAAGCTTGAAGACGCTCGCCATCGGAAACCGGACTCCGCCCTGGTACGAGACGCTTCTTCCGGAAGCGACGTCCACGATCGAGACGCCGAGCGTCCCGTCCGAGTCGTCGGCGATCCGGACGATCTCGACCTTGAGCGTCCGCAGGCGCGCGTCGTCAGGGGGAGCGGCGGGGGGAGCGGCGAGGAGCGGAAGCAGGACGAGAGCGAGCACGGGCACCTCCGGGAATGACGGTACCAGACGGCCCGGGGGCCCGGAAACCCCCGAAGCGCCGCGTACCGTAGGATTGGGGAACGTGGACGCCGTTCTCTCCGTAAACGACGTCGCCAAGTCCTTCGGCGACGTGAAGGCCGTGGACGGCGTGTCGTTCGAGATCCGGCGCGGGACGATCACGGGCCTCCTCGGCCGGAACGGCGCCGGGAAGACCACGACGCTCCGGATGATCAACGGGGTCTTCCTTCCGGACCGCGGCGCGATCTCGCTCTTCGGCGGGAGCGTCGAGGCCGCGCGCGACCGCGTCGGCTACCTCCCCGAGGAGCGGGGGCTCTACCGGAAGATGAAACTCCTCGAGCTTCTCCTCTTCCTCGCCGAGATCAAGGGGCGGCCGCCGGCCACGATGAAGCGGACGACGGAGAAGTGGCTGAAGCGGTTCGAGCTCTGGGACCGGAAGGACGTGAAGCTCGAGGAGCTGTCGAAGGGGAACCAGCAGAAGGTGCAGCTCGTCGGGGCCCTCCTCCACGACCCCGAGATCCTCATCCTCGACGAGCCGATGGCGGGCCTCGACCCGGTGAACGTCGTCCTCGTCCGGAGGCTTCTCCTGGAGCTGAAGGCCGAGGGGAAGACCATCCTTCTCTCCACCCACCAGATGGCCGAGGCCGAGAAGCTGGCCGAGGAGATCGTCCTGATCCACCGCGGAAAGGTCGTTCTCGACGGCAGCCTCGCCGAGGTCCGGGCCTCGTCCGGAAAGAACGCCGTCCATTTCGACTTCGAAGGCGACGGTGCGTTCCTGGTCTCGCTGCCCGGCGTCGCCGGCGGCCGGGTCGACACCAACCACGCGGAGCTGGCGCTCGCCACGGGCGCCGACCCGCAGGCGCTTCTTCCGGCCGCGATGGCGCGCCTGACGATCCGGCGGTTCGAGGTCGTGGAACCCTCGCTCGAGGAGATCTTCATCGAGAAGGTGGGCGAGTCGACGCTCGAGGCGGAGAGGACGGCGGCGGTATGAAGAAGCCCTGGGCCGTCTTCAAGCGCGAGTACCTGCAGGCCGTCAGGAAGAAGTCGTTCCTCATCATGACCGTCCTGATGCCGTTCCTCTTCGGGGCGCTGATGATCATTCCGAGCGCCCTGGCCGTGAAGGGGGTCGGCGAGAAGACGGTGGCCGTGGTGGACGGGACGGGACGGCTCGCGGCCGCGGTGGCGGAGGGGCTCCGGGCCGCCCCGGCCGCCGACCCGGGGAAGGACGCGGCCGGAAGCCTCGAACGGCCGGGCCGCGGGCGGCGCGCCGCGCTGCCGGGGAACGTCCGCGCCGAGTACGTGAGCGCCGCCGGGCGCGATCCGAAGGAGGCGGCCCGGCCGTACCTCGACCGGCTCCACGCGGAGAAGCCGGGCGAACGGCTGGACGGCGTCTTCGTGATCCCGGGCAAGGCCTTCGAGGACCCGTCGCTGACGCTGACCTATTACAGCCGCTCCTCGACCGACCTGATCGTCCAGGAGCGGCTCGGGCGCGTCGTGAACCGCGCCCTCGAGCGGGAGCGGCTGACGGGGCGGGGGCTGAACCCCGCGGAGATCGACGGGCTCCTCAAGGACCTTCGCGTCGACGCCGTCCAGCTGACGAAGGGGGGCGAGGAGAAGAAGGGCGGCGAGATGAACTTCCTCGTCGGCTTCGTCTTCGTCCTTCTGATCTTCATTCCCGTCCTGATCTACGGGCAGGAGGTCATGCGCGGGATCATCCAGGAGAAGACCGACCGCGTCGTGGAGATCCTCATCTCCTCGATGACGCCCTTCGAGCTCCTCTCCGGGAAGATCCTCGGCATGGCGGCCGTCGGGCTGACGCAGATCGCCATCTGGGTCGTCATGGGGGGCGCCCTCGCGGTGTACGGCGCGACGGCGGCGGCGGCGGCGGGCGTCAACCTCGGGCAGTTCCTGAGGCCCGTCACTCGCCGTCTGGTTCTTCGTCTTCTTCGTCCTCGGCTACCTGATCAACGTCTGCATCTACGCGGTCGGCGGCTCGATCGTGAACTCCGAGAAGGAGGCCCAGCAGGTCCTCGGGCCGGTCATCATCGTCATGATGCTTCCCTGGTTCCTCGTGATGCCGATCATCATGAATCCCGACTCGGCGCTCTCGACGGTCCTCTCCCTCATCCCCGTCTACACGCCGATCACGATGTTCATCCGGATCCTCGTCTCCGAGCCGCCGCTCTGGCAGGTCGGCCTCTCGATCGCTCCTCGCCGTCCTGACGATCCTCGGCTTCTTCTGGGTGACGGCGAAGATCTTCCGCCTCGGCCTCCTCGCCTACGGCAAGCGGCCGACGATCCCCGAGCTCTGGCGCTGGCTGAAGGTGGCCTGAGGGGCGAATCGATGGATCGGCCCGAGGCGGGGGCCACCAGACGGCTCCCGCCGGCGTAAGGCGCGTCCGCTCGATCCCTGTCCCACGGGACAGGGGCAGGCGCGCCCTAACGTGCTGTCCATTTCTTGAACCCTTGGTCAGTAGGCACAAGCCCTTGAGTTCTCTAGCTTTCTCGCAGCGATGCGAGAAGCCCCGCTCCGGGCGCGAGCCCCCGGGAAACCGGGGGAAGAAGCCGCTTCGAAGCGACGGAGGGTCGTCGTCGGGCTTGCCGTCGCGCTGCTTCTTTTGCAGCGCGTCCCGGCGTGGGCGGTCGACTTCTACGTTTCTCCGACGGGGACGACGAGGACGGGGCCTGGGACGGGGACGATCACGAACCCATGGGCGCTGCAGACGGCGCTGTCGCAGCCGTCGGCGGTGCATCCTGGGGACACGATCTGGCTGCGAGGTGGGACGTACGTCGGGGATCTTCATGAGCTACCTGACGGGGACGTCGAGTCACGCCGATCGTGGTGCGTCAGTATCCGGGGGAGCGGGCGACGCTGGACGGGGCACCTGAACCCGGCCAGCTACGTGGACACGCCGGTCCTGTGACATGAACGGCGCGTACACGTGGTACTGGGGCTTCGAGGTCACGAACTCGAACCCGACCCGGACGAGCCCCAACACCGGCTCGCAACTCGCCGCGGACACCCGCGCTCGGCTTCAACGTCTACGGGCCTGGGACGAAGATCATCAACTGGTCATCCACGACACGGGGCAGGGCGATCGGCTTCTGGAGCACCGCCACCGAACTCGGAGGTCTACGGGAACCTCGATCTACTACAACGGCTGGGACGCCCCCGACCGAGGGCACGGCCACGGCATCTACACGCAGAACCAGGCCCCGAGCGTACAAAGCATCATCGACAACATTCTCTTCAATGGCTTCGCCATCGGCGTCCACGCGTACTACCGAAGGCGGCCACATCGACAACTACCACGCTGGAGGGCAACATCGGCCTTCGGCAACGGCGTTCTCTCCCAGGTGAGCGGCCACACCTACAACATGCTCATCGGTGGTCTGCAGGTGGCCGCCAACCCCTCGATGATCTCGAACTACACCTACACGCCGCCGAGCACCGGAGGCAATGAACGGTCTGGGCTACAGCGCCGGCTGCACCAACGGCACGGTGACCGGGAACTACTTGTAACGGCGAGTCCTGTCCTCGCAGCTCGTCAACTGCAGCAGCGGCCTCACGATGACCGGCAACACCTTCTACGGCAGCCTGTCGGGATTCACGGCCTCGCAGTACCCGAACAACACGTACTACTCCAGCCGGCCCACGGGCACCAGGGTCTTCATCCGTCCGAACCAGTACGAAGCCGGGCGGGCGAACATCACCGTCTACAACTGGGACCTGAGCGCGACGTCAGCGTGGACCTGTCGAGCGGTACTCTGCGGTCGGCGCCGCAGTACGAGATCCGCAACGCACAGAACTTCTTCGGGCCGCCGGTGGTCTCGCGGGACCTACGCCGGCGGCACGGTCACCCTGCCGATGACCGGCCTGACGCCCGCCACGCCGGTCGGCAGGACGGCGCCGCCCGCCACAGGACCCGAATTCAATGCGTTCGTGGTCCTGACGGTTTCCGGTTCGCCCACACCGACGCCAACTCCAACTCCGACATCGATTCCTTCTCCCACGCCGACCGTTACACCGAGCCCGACGCCTGTCCCGACTCTCACGCCGACTCCAACACCGACGCCGACACCTACGCCGACCCGACGGCTACGCCCACACCCACGCCCACTGCCACACCCACGCGAACGCCGACGTCGACTCCAACGGCTACTCCGACCTTTACGCCCACTTTGACCGCAACACCCGTACCGACACCAACGCCCACGCCAACGCCGACCCAGACTCCGACGGCAACGCCAACGAGAACCCCAACGAGCACACCGACGGTGACGCCAACGGCGACGCCTTCGCCGACTCAGACGCCGACGGGCACGCCAACCAGGACTCCCACGAACACGCCGACGGCGACCCCTACGCCCACACCGACGCCGACTCAGACGCCGACGGGCACGCCGACAAGCACTCCAACGGGCACGTGGACCGCAACGCCCAACGCCGACCAGGACCCGACAGCCGACGGCGACACCCTCGCCGACGAGAACCCCGACATCCACACCGACGTCGACGCGGTGGCCACCTCCACGCCGACGCCTACGCAGACGCCCACGGCCACGCCAACGGCGACTCGACCCGACGCCGACCTCACGCCGACGGCACCCACGCCTACGACCCACCGCCGACCCGCGACTCCCACGGACACCGACAGCTACACGCCGACGGCCACGCCGACGCCGACGAGAACTCCGACATCCACACCGACATCGACGCCGATGGCCAGCTCCACGCCGACGCCGACTCAGACGCCGACGGGCACGCCGACGACTCCTACGGACGCCGACGGCGACGCCAACACCGACTCAGACGCCCACTGCCACGTCGACGGCCACACCGACGGCGACGCCAACGCCCACACCGACTCCGACTCAGACGCCGACGGGCACACCGACAACTACCCCCACAAGCACTCCGACTGCGACCCCAACTCCGACGCAGACCACGACGGCGACACCGACGCCGCCCCCGACGGAGACGCCAACACCGACGCCGACACCCACACCAACGCCCGTCAACGTCATTCCCCTCGTGCTCATAGAGGACTGGAGCGGAAACAGGATTCTCGAGCCGGGCGAGACGGTGACGGTCGTGCCGTCGTGGAAGAACCTCTCCGGGGCGCCCGTCACGCTCACGGGCACGGCCTCGGCGTTGACGGGCCCTTCGGGTGCGACGTACACGCTGGCTGAGCCTGCGGCGTCGTACGGAACCATCGCCGACGGAGCGTCCGCCGACTGCCAGACGGCGACGGGCAGCTGCTACTCGGTCGGAGTCGATGCGCCGGCGACCCGCCCCGCCGCCCACTGGGACGCCACCTTCCTCGAGACGCTCAGTAACGGCATCACGAAGACCCGGACGCTGCATGTCGGCAGCAGCTTCACCGACGTGCCGACCTCCGACGTCTCCTATCCCTTCGTCGAGAACATCTTCCACAACGGCATCACGACGGGCTGCGCGGCTGGCCTTTACTGCCCGAGCTCCCTCCTGCCCCGCTGGCAGATGGCTGTCTTCCTCTCCCGCACCATGCTCGGACCCGGCGTGGCGATCCCCGTGTCCGGCACGGTCGGTTCCTCACCTTACAGACTGCACGAGCGGCGGCACGTCCCTCTTCAGCGACGTCGCGCCGACGGACGTCGGCTGCCCCGGTATTCACTACGTTTACTCCCGGGCGGTGACCATCGGCTGCGGCAGCGGCAAGTTCTGCCCCAATGACCTCACGCCCCGCTGGCAGATGGCCGTCTTCCTCTCCCGCGCCATGCTCGGGCCCGGCGTGCCCATCCCGACCACGGGCACCGTTCCTGCCCCCTACAACTGCTCGGCCGGCGGCAACTCCCTCTTCACGCGACGTCGCGCCGACGGACGTCGGCTGCCCGGGCATTCACTACATCTACTCCCGGCAGGTGACCGTCGGCTGCGCCGGCGGCAAGTTCTGCCCCAACGACCTCACGCCCCGCTGGCAGATGGCGATCTTCCTGGTGCGGGCCTTCAATCTCCCCTTCCTCCACTGACAGAATGCGGGCGGAAGGAAGGGGGAGGCGGGGGCACACAGGGCGATCGAGGTACCCGCGATGAGTGGGGTCACAACGACTGGCGTGAGAAATGAAGCTGACGGAACACTCCAAGTCGCTTGAATCCGGAGGTGTAAAGGATCTCTTGCTTCTATGATTTTAGACAACGTCTTAACTATGCCATCTAAAATTATTTGCGATTTTTTGTAACTATCCTTGAGTTTCTCAGTTTGAGCCAACAGATCATCTGTTTTGTCTTTGGTTCTTTTTTCGAGAGTTTTGTTTAATTCCAGCAACTCGTCATTTTTCTTTTTGATCAATTCGATCAGTCGTTTATTTTCCTGCAATATTTCTACTTTGGAAAACGATTGTTTGATATGAAGCAGCAGTTCTTCTTCATGCCATGGTTTTGTAAAATAAAGATGAACCCCTCCTTTATTGATGGCGTCAATTACCGCAGCGGTATCGGCATATCCGGTCAAAAGGATGCGGACGGCGTCCGGAAAAATATCCTTGGCCTGAGTAAAAAATTGCACGCCGCTCATCATCGGCATTCTTTGATCGGAAATAATAAGAGAATAAGGTCTTTGAGCTGTATGGAGTTTATTAAGCCCTTCCAACCCATTGCTCGCCGTATGAATTTCGTAATCTCCATCGGCTAAAATGCAGAACCAGGTCATATTTAGCCACCAGGCGGCTGGAAGCCTCTTCAGCGGCTGCATTCAGCTTTCCAGGGGTGACGATCGGCATGGGCAGAGTTATTTCAACGTAGGGCTCGCCTTCCACGAGCCCCGGGATCGCGCGGGTGAAATTGTTCCACCAGGTCTCCAGATTGTCATCGCCGTAGGCCTCCACGATCCGGGCCAGTCGTTCGGGGGCAGCCCAGCAGGGACTGCTGGACCAGACGGTGGAAGCGCTGGCCGTGCTGGATGTGGCGTTCGTTTTCGCGGCGGCTCGATTTCACGGCCGGCCAGGCCAGGCGCCGAGTAGCGTAGGTAAAAGCGGCGGCGGCAGTCGCCGTAATCCTGCAGGCTGGTCTGGCTGAACTCGAACTCAGGCGGCAGGATCATGCCGGTATGCTCTCCCAGAAGGTTTGCAGCTCCACCAGCGGCAGGGCCGGGCGCTGAATCGCCGTCGCCGGCCGGTGTTCCAGGTGATGACCAGCTCGCTGCGGGCGCGGGTGATGCCCACGTAGAGCAGGCGCAGGCGCTCGCGGACGTAATCCAGGCGCGCCTGCCGGGTGGCCTGCGCCTTCCTCAGTACCAGGCGTACTCGTCGCTGGAAACAGCGGCCTCCAGCTGCGCCAGCGCCTCGGCCTCCAGGTTGAGGTTGTCGCGGACGAACCATTTTTCGGACGATGTAACTGGTCGTAGGCCATCGCCGGAGGGGAAATCGTAATTGTTGACCGACATCAGGTAGACCCGGTCCCATTCCAGGCCCTTGGCCTTGTGCATGGTGGCGACCACCACTTTGCCCTGGTGCTTGTCCGGGTCGAAGCCGGTGTCGTCCTCGCTGAAGCCCAGGAAACGGCGCTCGTTGCGGGCGATCACCGCCAGCTCTTCGGTCAGTTCGGGCAGGCGCCAGTCGGGGTGGGTCTGGCTGGCGCGGCGCAGGACAGCGGCCAGCTTGTGGGCGATGGCCAGGTCGGCCGGCTCGGTGAACAGGTCCTGCGCCAGGGTCAGCATGATCTGGTCGATCGGCAGCAGCAGCGGCACCCTGCCAGCGGCGCACCAGCTGCGCGGAAGTCGGTCCAGCTGCTCGTACAGCTCCGGCTTCCGGCGGCGATCCCGGTCTGCCTGCCAGCCAGTCGCCGCTCCGGCGCGGGCCACAGGAAATCCTCGCACGCTGCGCGCATCTTGCGCAGCAGCTCGGCGACGCGCTCGGTGCGAGCGTCGGCGGATTGCTTCGTCGCTGCCGGTCGCCGCGCCGCCAGACCTGGTAGACGCTCGCCAGCTTGCTGGGCGGACTGCGGATCGGCCAGGTAGCGCAGCACGTTGCCCAGCGCACCGGCGCGAGCTGCGGGTGGCGGTGGTGCTGCGCAGCAGGCTGTCGACGCAGTGGCGATGCCCGCGCGTCTGGAGCTCGTCGACCAGCTCGAACGCCGCGGTCGTTGCGCGGCACCAGCACGGCGACGGTGCTCTCGGGGTGCTCGGGCAGCCAGCGCTCCAGCGAGTTCAGCCACCGCCTGGATCTCTCCTCCGGCGTGTACTTGCTGCGCCGATGGATATGCACCTGCGCGGGTCGTCGGGCGGGTTGGGCTGCGGGTCGCCGGGCGGCGGTGGGCTCGATCGAGCGGCAGCGACAGGGCATCGCGCGGACCTCCGGGACCGGGTGCTCGGTCGCGGGTCCAGTCGACCAGGTGGTTGGCCAGGTCGATGATGCTGAGCGTGGAGCGGCCGGAGTTGGGCAGCTCGCTGTGGCAGCACGTCCGGCTCGCTGCAGGAAATCGCGCAGGTAGCGCGGGTTGGCGGTGGTGAAGGTCTCGTAGATGGCCTGGTTGGGATCGCCCACCCGCACCCAGTTGCCCTTCTCGCCCGGCCAGCAGGCGTCAGGATCTCCTCCTGCAGGCGGCTGCTGTCCTGGGCTTCATCTTCCAGGATATACGGCCAGCGGTAGCGCAGGCGCTCCAGCAGCTTTTCGTCGGTCTGCAGGGCCTGCAGGGCCAGGCGGATCAGGTCGTCGAAATCGACCGCGCCGCGATAATGCAAGGGCGCGCTGGTAATCGGCGTAGATCGTCGCAGCCCATCTCGGCCAGGGGCAGCGGGCACGGGCAGGCTGTCCAAGCTGCTGGCGCAGCGCCTCCGGGGCGAGCTGCAGGTCTTTGGCGTAGCGGATGAAGTTCCCGGCCAGATGCGTTGACCAGCTCCGGGAGCTGTTGTCGCGGCGGACCCAGCTCGCGCTGGCCTTCGTCCAGCTCGGATCGAGGTAATCGTCCAGGCCTGCCGGGTTGGCTGCGCAGCCAGGCCAGGGCCGCCTCCTGTCGCAGGATTCGGTCGGCCTCGCGCTCGTCGACGATCTGGAAATCGTCCGCCAGCCCGACCAGCGCCGGGCGCTCGCGCACGATGTCGTGCGCCAGGCCGTGCAGCGTGCGCACGCGGTAGCCCAGGTCGGGCAGCAGGTCCACGCTCGCTCGATGAATCTCGCCGATGCGCTGGGCGAAGTTGTCCACCGCCGAGTTGACCAGGGTGACGATCAGCACTTCCTGGTCGTCTCCAGAGCGTCCGCGCTGGAGCGATCAGGCGGCGGCCAGGCAGGAGAGCGTCTGCGTCTTGCCGCTGCCGGGCACGGCCGAGACGCCCATCTTGCCCGCCGGTAAGCGCAGGATGCTCTCCTGGCTGCGGGCGCAGCGGATCACAATCGGTTCGCTACTCATCGGCGCCTGCGCTGGCTTGCTGCAGGACGCTCTGGATGGCTTGCAGCAGCGGGCCCGCTCTTCGTAGCCCTGCTCGTTCAGCTCGCTCAGAGCCCAGGTAGATGCGTCTGCCGGCAGCGGCGCAGCCAGGCCCAGCGCCAGGCGGTAGAGCGCTATCCTGGCTGGTCTCGATACTCATCCACCGTCCGTCCAGGACTGTCCTGCCGGCCACTCGCGGCTCAGCACGTAGGGATGGGTGAGCGGCTGGTACAGGCGCTCGAACCAGCCGCGGCTGCCGACATCCAGCCAGAACTGGTAGTCGACCGGGCGGTTGCTCATCAGGAAGGTGTAGGCCGGCGCCAGCAAGACGGCATCCTCAGGGGCAGCTGCCAGCTCCGCACGTACTGTGCGGCGATCACGCCATCTTCTACCATCTCGATATATTCCTTGCCGAGAGGCTTGCTCTCTGCCAGAAGGGCTCGCCAACCGCCCAGCGGAACTTCTGCACCGATTCGATCAGGTTGGCTGCCACCTCGCCGGCAGTCCAGGCTGGCGTGAAAGCCAAAGCCCGGCTGGGAGAGCACCTCGCCGAATAGGCGGCTGAGGAAATGATCCAGCTCTTCCGGCTCGCCCTGCTGGTAATCTTCCAGCCAGCGGCGCAAGGTCTCATATCGCTCGCCCAGGGTGAAGGTGATGCGTTCCTGGACGTCGAGCTTGATCTGCTCGAAGGGCAGCAAGACAGGGATCCCATCCTTCAGCCGGTAGGCGATTTCCACCAGAAGCTGGGCGCGCACCAGATCCAATCCTTCGATGGCCTGCAGTAGTGCGTAGGCCATGTCGAACTTTCCGGGGTGGTAACCCCAGGCCGGGTGAGCCAATCCTGCCAGCGTCAGCAGGCATCCAGTGGCAGGCTCCTCCCGCAGCGAGCGGGACGGCCGGTGAGATCGGTAAGGGATGCCATAGCTCTCCAGGCGGTTGCTGAGGGAAAAACGCAGAGAATCGGGAAGGAAGGGCGCCAGAACAACGATCTCTCCCGGCGGGGTCCCTCCTTCCACCAGCCTGACAACCTGTTCAGCCACCCAATCGATCATTTGCGGGAAGAAGCGCAGGTTGCGCTCCGGGAAGGTCAGGGCAGCCTGGATGGTTTCCAGGTCCATCCTGGAGGGAGCTGGCTCCAGCGGGAGAGGCCGCTCCAGGATTTGCCCGACCTGGCGGGTGAGAGACCGCAGCGGCAGGGGGGTTGTGAAAGTCTCGGTAAATGCTGCCTGCTCTTCACACAACTCAGCCAGGGCATGAGCCGTGGATGGATCTGCTCCCAGGAAGCGCCGGTACCCGGCTTCTTGATCGAAGATCAGCAAGGTTGAGTCGAATGAAGGCAGCCACTCCCTGAGGAGGTCGTGGGTCACTGGCGTGTCCTCCTCCAGGTTATCGAAGATCAGGTGGCGGTAGGTTTTCCTCAAGTACTCCCTGCAGAGTAAAGAGGGCCACAGGTGGTGGAAAAAGATCTCAACCTGCAAGGAAAAATCCAGCAAATTGTGCTCCAGGCAGTACGTTCGAAAGCGGGTGGCGCACACCTGGGTGTTCTCGTAGACGTGAAGCTGGCCAACTTCCCCGACCCAGGCTGATTTCAGCCGTTCGCCGATGTCGGTATATGGAAAGCCGACGATAGAGGATTTATTGAGGTTATCGAGCACCTGGCTATAGAGGCGGTTTCGGTCGATGGTGACGGTCTCGAAATAGCCCTCCTCCAGCAAGGGTCGCACGAGATGAGCCATATAATACTGGGCTGTTTCCAGGGTAAGAAAAGCCGGAGGTTGATCGGGATGAGTAAATCCGGCGTCTTCTGCTGCCAGCGGCCAGAAAAGGTCAACCATTCGACGGGCCAGCCCGCCGAGGGTCAGAATGGAAACCGTTCCACCCGCACCGGCTTCAGGACTGAAGGCCGCCTGGGTATATGGGGCTCCCAGGGTGCGCTGCGGAACCATCACCAGGATGGTCTCCGCTGGCGCCCCGGCGTGAATGAGGGCCAGCAGGCGTTCGACGCCGGTCGAGGTTTTGCCGCTGCCGGCCGGGCCTTCCAGGAAGATCGTCCCGGCGGGGGGTCGCTTGATAATGGCAAGCTGACTGGATGTCAGTTGGAAACCGGGCAAGCAAGAACTCCTGAACTACTGAGAATCATCGGTCTGACGATTTTTAGAAAATCATCCGGTGAAGTGCAGCTCATCAACGCCAGGCGCTGCTGGCGGTCGATGCGGTAGGGTTTCAGGTAATGGATCGCATATTTACGGAAGACCACCAGGCCGCGTTCCGGACCGTGGAAGGCGAGATTACGCTCAAGGTGGTCCTTCATGGTGGCAAAAACCTGGTCCGGGGGCACCTGGCTGCGATCCAAGCGGGAGAAGATCCAGGGGTTGCTGAGGGCAGCCCGGCCAATCATGACCGCGTCGCAGCCAGTGTGAGCCTTCATGCGGTCGATATCGGCCACGCAGCGCACGTCACCGTTGCCGATCACCGGAATGGAAACCGCCTGCTTGACTTCGGCGATGGCGTCCCAATCCGCCACACCGCTATAACCCTGGCGGCGGGTGCGCCCATGGATGGCGATCAGCTTACCGCCGTTGTCTTCTATGATATGAGCAATTTCCAGGTAATTGCGATTGCTATCGTCCCAACCCAGGCGGATTTTAGCGGTGACGGGGATATCCAGCGCCCGGTTGAGCTTGCCGACGATGAGCGCAATGGTTTGAGGGGAACGCATCAACCCGGCGCCTGCGCCGCGGCCGGATACCCCGCGGGCACAGCAACCCATGTTGATGTCGATGACATCCGGGTTGCGCTGGCGCAGGCGGACGGCAGCCTCAAGTAAGCGGTCCGGTTCGTTGTCCATCAGCTGATAGACCACCGGGCGTTCCCCTTCTTGGTAATCCAGGCGCTCTTCCAGGAAAGGGTGGCCGTGCACCACATCGATGGCGCTGATGAATTCCGTATAGCTCATAGCCGAGCCCATGTCCCTGGCCAGGGTGCGAAAGGGCAGGCAGGACAGGCCGTCCATGGGGGACAGAATCAGGTCGCCAAATACGGGCAGGCTGCCGATCATGAAAGTGGGGTATTGATTGGTGGATCTCATATACCACTAAGTAACTTGCTGTCAAACTGGCTTTTGCATCAAGGCCACTTCGTAGGCTGGTAATAATAGGCTGCTGGCGATCGCCTGGTCGCGCAGGATGTCCCTGGCGGGCCATGGAAGCGGCACTTCAACCTCTTGAGAGGTGTGATTAATCAAGATCAAAATTTCCTCGCCAGCGGGAGTCACTCGCATCCCGGCTTCCACGCCTGGCGGTGTGACGAAGACTGGATATACCCCGGCTTCGACGGTCAAACGGTCGATCAGAGCATGCTGCAATGGCTCATCCAGCCAGGCGCCTACGAAGGTAACCTGGCCTTTGCCATAAGGGTGGTTTGTGATGGCAGGTTGGTCGTCCAGCCAGCCGTTCGATGGCCCGTAGGTTGCCAGGACCTGAGTGCAAGCCGGATCAATGACTTTCAAGCGTTCGGCCCAAATTTTACTGGTTCCGTTCCCGGCCAGGCCCGTCATCGGCACAGGCTCATCCAGGGCGTAATAATCTTCAACCTCCACTCCGGCGGCCTCGGCCAGGGGTCCTGGCTGGCGCAACGGGAGAAGAGCATTGTACTCGTCTTTCATCCCGGTGCGCAGGGTTAAGACCAGATGCCCACCGGATTCGACGAACTGGATCAACTCCCTGGCACGGGCTGCAGTGAGGATCAACAGGGCGGGCGCGATAACCAACCGGTAAGCATCCAGGCCGACGGTGAAAGGTGTATCGGCAGAGATTATGTCCACCGGAATGTTACTGGCTGCGAGGGGCTGATAATAATTGAGGAAATGTTCTACATAATCGAAATCCTGGTGATGGCGCTGCCATTGGATCGACCAGCGGCTGTCGTAATCGTTGAGCAGGGCCATCCTGGCAATCGGGCTGCGAACCAGCCAGCAGGGAGGAAACCAAGTTCAGATCCCGGCCGAGCTGCTGGGCTTCCTCGTAAGAAGGGGCGCGGCTGCCCGGATTGGTCCACCAGCGTGCCGTGGTATTGTTCCTGCCCGCCCAGACGCCGAGCGCCACTGCCAGTAGAGGATGGCGTCTGCTCCGTGGGCAATGGCGTGCCAGGCCATGGCGCGCGCTTCACCCTGGTTGAGCGAGTTGTTAACCGCGCCCAGTTGACGTTGCCAGGCTGGGTCTCGATCACCCAGAAGTTCGGCGCTTGAACCCGCGGGTCAGGTCGTGCGCGGCGCCGGAGCAAAGGTAATCGTGATGGCCGCGTGCCGACATACCAATCCCAGGAGGCCAGGTCCAGGTCGGCGTTCAAAGCGTAATGGTCAAAACCATCAAACCAACCCATGAAGTTGTGCGTGGTCCAAGACCTTCGGCGGCAGGTGTGGGCGCAGGCAGTCGAGCTGCAGTCTCTGGAAGCAGCGGTAGCTCTCGGTGGTGAAATGCTTGAATTCCAGCATCAGGCCGGGGTTATGCCCGCCGATCGGGAAAGGGATCTGCTCCCAGGCTGAGTAAGTCTGGCTCCAATACGCGGTGGACCAGCGAGCGTTGAAGTTTGCCAGGGTGAGATAATGCTCTTGCAGGTAGTGCTGGAAGCGAACGCGGCAGCGATCGCAGTAGCAGACCCGGTTGTACTCGTTATCGAACTGCCAGCCGATCACGCTGGGGTTTGGTCCGAAGCGCTCTGCCATGGCGCTAACGATCGAGCGGGCCGCGGCGTGGAAATCCGGGGAGTTGACACAGTAGTGGCAGCGGTTGCCAAACTGCACCCTCCGGCCGTCTTTTTCGACGGCAAAAATGTCAGGATATTCCGCCATGAGCCAGGCTGGCGGAGCAGCGGTTGGGGTTCCCAGAACGGTAGCGATGCCGGCTGCCGCCAGTTTATCGATCGCCCGATCGAGCCAGGCGAAATTAAATTGGCCCTGGGCCGGCTCCATATCCGCCCAGGCGAATTCCGCCATGCGAACCACGTTCATCCCGGCAGACACCATCAGGCGGATATCTTCATCCCAACGTTCTTCTGGCCATTGCTCAGGGTAATAGGCTGCACCCAGGCGAATCGCAGGTTCTGTCAAAGTAGTAGCAGTCATCAACTATCCCTTCAATCCAATGATTTCTTGCTGCGGGTTTTCTGTAAAGTGTTGTCAGGAAGCTGGTGGTGTAAAAGGTCCAGCGATAAGTCGATTAGCTCGCGGGCTTCATCAGGAGTGGTGGTGCCGACCGTGACCATATCCTGCGGGCGGATTGTATTCCAGGCAAAAGCCAGGCCAACGATCGGCATCAGGCGGCCGGCTGCCAGGGGTTTAATGGTCATGACCGGTTTTTGGGCATCCCGGATGATGCGGTTCACCCAATCGACCTCCACCTGCATCAGAAAACCGGCCGCATTATAAATCTGGATGTAGCTTTCCACATCGGCTCCGGTGCGATCGGCGTAAACGATGGCCTCAGGCATGTGGGTGGAGAGGCCAGGAATC
Organism: uncultured Acidobacteriota bacterium; assembly: GCA_963801475.1. Lineage (GTDB taxonomy): Bacteria > Acidobacteriota > Thermoanaerobaculia > UBA5066 > UBA5066 > DAOMFB01. The sequence goes on from CAWDEX010000003.1 coordinate 261,454, forward strand.
ATCCCGCGCTCACGGATCATGCCGGTATAACGGTCGAGATGGCGGATGGTCTGGGTCATCCTATCCAGGAGAGCGTCGGTGACTGCCTGGTGGGGGAAGCAAAAGGTAGCCCCCAGCTCACGGCACAGGTCAAACATGCGCTCAGGTTCGCTCTCCGCCGGGCCACCCGGCATGACATTGAATATCGGGGTTAGAATGCGGATCACCTCCTGGCCAGCCCGGTCTTCCGCATCGCAAATGGCTTCCTCCAGGAAAGGATGGGCGGGTGCCATGATGGCATCGATGCCGTATTCCAAAAATACGGAGATGATACTCGCCATGCGATCGCGGGTCTGGTATTCCTTGATAAATTTATCCTGAGCCAGGCTGGTATGTGAATAACCCAGGAACCAGTTGGTACCAATGATCATACGGGGCAGGCTGACTTCCGCCCACCAGCGTGCGGGGAAATCGATCCATTCCATCCTCCTGAAATTGAGCCGGCTAAAATGCCCGGCCTTGATTATTTATCAGTATAATTATAGCAAACATATGGCATCTCCCCGTTTTCTGATTTGATAGAGTTGTTCTGCGCCTGTTCAATAGGAGCAAAACGAACTCAAATTTTTTCAAAGGAGGACCAACTACCATGCCAAGACCTGTTACCCTGTTCACCGGCCAGTGGGCCGACCTTCCATTCAAAACCTTATGCGAGATGGCCAGGGATTTCGGATATGATGGACTTGAGCTTGCCTGCTCGGGCGATCATTTTGAAGTGGATCGGGCGCTTGGTGAGGATGACTACGTGCGAGGGCGTTGGGACATCCTCAATCAATTTGGCTTGAAATGCTTTGCCATCAGCAACCATCTGATTGGCCAGGCGGTGTGCGACCGGATCGATGCGCGTCATAAGAGCATACTGCCTGAGCGGGTGTGGGGAGATGGCCAGGAAGAGGGTGTACGGGCGCGGGCGGCAGATGAAATGAAGCATACCGCTCGTGCGGCCGCCAAGTTCGGAGTCAAGGTCGTTCCTGGCTTCACCGGCTCATCCATCTGGCCGTTCCTGTATTCATTCCCGTCCAATCCGCCCGACCTGGTGGCAAAGGGATACCAATTCTTCGCTGAAAGCTGGCACCCCATCCTGGATGTTTTCGATGAGGTGGGGGTCAGGTTCGCTCTGGAAGCCCATCCAACTGAGATTGCTTTCGATATCGCCACCGCCGAGATGGCCGTCCAGGCAATTGGCGGGCGGAAGGCATTTGGCTTCAACTTTGACCCCAGCCACTTTGGTTACCAGGGGGTGGATTATGTAGGTTTCATCCGAAAATTTGGGGACCGTATATACCATGTCCATATGAAGGATGTGGGCTGGTCCAGCCGCCCGACCGAAGCGGGAGTCTTTGGCGGGCACCTCAATTTTGGCGATCACCGGCGTTATTGGGATTTTCGCTCACTCGGTCACGGCAATATTCAATTCGAGGAAATTATCCGGGCTCTCAACGAGGTAGGGTATAACGGCCCGCTGTCTGTTGAATGGGAAGATAACGGTATGGATCGCATGTACGGCGCCCGCGAGGCCTGCGCTTTTGTCAGAAGGATGGATTTCCCACCCTCGGCAATCGCCTTTGATGCTGCTTTCGAGCGCAAATAGGAGGATCAATGTCTGAGCAGGTTGGATTCGTGACGATGGCTGCCAGGGAACAGGCGGGAGGAGCACCGGAGATCGGGGTGGGGATGTTGGGGTATGCCTTTATGGGCAAGGCCCACACCAGCGCCTTCAAGAAGCTCCCTTACATGATCTACCCACCTCCGGCCATCCCCCGCCTGGTTGCCATTGCCGGGCGAAATGAGAAAGCCGTAAAAACCGCGGCTGCCCGGTACGGCTACGAGAGCTATTACACTGACTGGCGAGAAATGCTTAAGAATGACCGGATCCAGCTTTTTGATAACGGCGGGCCGAATGATGCCCACGCCGAACCGTGCATCACCGCAGCAGGGTTGGGTAAGCACATCCTGTGTGAAAAACCGTTGGCTCGCTCAGCTTCCGAGGCTGGAGGGATGCTGGAAGCGGTTACGAAAGCCGGCGTCAAGCACATGGTGGGATTCAATTACCGCTTCGTGCCCGCCATCCGCCAGGCGCGTTACCTGATCGAGAGAGGGCTGCTGGGAGAAATTTACCACTTCCGGGCTGTATACCTGCAAGAGTGGGTGGCGGATCCGAACTTCAGTATGATCTGGCGCCTGGATCAGAAGGTGGCTGGCAGCGGTGCCCTGGGCGACCTGGGAGCGCATATCATCGACCTGGCGCGCTTCCTGGTCGGCGAGCCGCGGCAAAGTCTCAGCCATGACCCGCACCTTCATCAAGCAGCGCCCGGCAGCGGGCGAGGCCGGAATGGTGGATGTCAACGTAGACGACGCCTTCGAGGCGGTCGTTGAGTTTGAAAACGGCGCAATTGGCACGATCGAATCCTCCCGTTTCTGCCCGGGACGCAAGAACTACCAGGCGATCGAGATCAATGCTGCCAAAGGGTCGATTGTCTTCAATCTCGAACGCCTGAACGAGCTGGAGGTCTACTGGAAAGGGGAGTCTCCCAGGGAAACCCAGGGTTTCCACAACGTGATCGTGTCCGAGTTCATTCCATCCATTCTGGGAGAACTGGTGGCCGCAAGGGCATATCATTGGCTGGGAACACACCTTTGTGCATGAGATTGCCCATTTCCTGGATTCGATTGTCAACGTAAAGGAAGTAGCACCCTATGGGGCAACTTTCGAAGATGGGTATAAGAATGCCGTAATCTGCGATGCGATCCTGCAATCGGCAGCAAGCGAGCGGCATGTAACCATCCATTATTAAATTAACTGGCTGTGGCGCGGATCATCTCACCACAGCCAGTAATATATCAATTCAGGAGAAACCTATGGGAATACCAATCGCGTTACAACTTTACACCCTCCGGAAAGATGCGGAGAAAAATTACGCCGGGATGGTCCGTAAGGTGGCTGAGATCGGCTATCAGGGGGTAGAAACAGCCGGGTTCCCGGGCACCACGCCCGCAGCCGCCAGCAAGCTGTTCAAAGAGCTTGGGCTGGTGGTCACATCAGCTCATATCGGCCTGCCACTGGGCGATAAAAGAAATGAAATCCTGGAAACCCTGGCAGCGATCAACTGCAAGCACCTGGTGAACCCGGCGATGATTCGCCCGGATGACGCCGGTTCCCTCGAAAAAGTCAAAGCTGCCTGCGAGAAAATGAACGAGGCCAACACGATTTTGAAACCTCTGGGAATCCGCCTGGGAGTGCACAACCACTGGTGGGAGTTTGGCAAGATCGGCAGCCGTTATGTTTACCAGGTGATGAAAGAGGCGCTCGATCCCGACATCACCTTCGAGCTGGATACCTACTGGATCAAAACCGCCGGGGTCGACCCGGTCGCGATCGTTAAAGAGATGGGGCCCAGGGCTCCGCTGCTGCACATCAAGGATGGCCCGGCTGCCAAGGGCGTGCCCCAGGTGGCGGTCGGCAGGGGTGTGATGGACTTCCCTGCAATCTTCGCTGCCAGCGGTAAAAACCTCGAATGGGCGATCGTCGAGCTGGACGAGTGCGCCACTGATATGCTGGAAGCAGTCGATGCCAGCTTCTGCTATCTAAAAGGGACCTGCTAACTGGTCATCCTATCCAGGCAGGTGGGGTGGCATGCACCCCACCTGCCCGTATCCCAGGAGCATAAATGAAATCAGTAATGTTTGTTTGGGGTGGTTGGGAAGGGCACGAGCCGCGGCAGTGCGTGGACATTTTTGCGCCAAAACTGGCTCAGGCAGGATACCAGGTGGATATCAGTGACACCCTGGATGTCTACCTGGATGTCAGCCGGCTGAAAGAATACAGCCTCATCGTCCAGGTGTGGTCAATGGGAAAGATCACGCCTGACCAACTGAAAGGTCTGTCTTCGGCGGTTGAAAGCGGGGTAGGCTTTGGCGGCTGGCATGGTGGGATGGGCGATTCCTTCCGAGAAAGCCCCGATTACCAGTTCATCGTTGGCGGGCAGTGGGTAGCCCATCCGGGCGGGGTGATCGATTATCAAGTCAACATCACCAATCACAGGGACCCAATTACGGCCGGGCTTCCGGATTTCAACATGCATTCCGAGCAATATTACATGCACGTCGATCCGTCCAACCAGGTCCTGGCGACCACGACCTTTGGCGGGGAAATCCTCCCGTGGATTGCCGGGACGGTCATGCCGGTGGTGTGGAAGCGAAGGTGGGGAGCCGGGAAAGTATTCTACTGCTCTTTGGGCCATGTTGCTTCGGATTTCGACGTGCCTGAAGCCTGCGAGATCGTCCGCCGTGGCCTGCTCTGGGCAGGCGAATCAAAATGTGAGAGGAAATCTGATGGATAGAAATCAAGATTGGGGTTGTGGGCTGCGGAAATATCAGCAGCGCTTACCTGGAATATCGCCAAAAGCTTCGAGATCCTGGATGTGGTAGCGGTCGCCGACCTGGATATGAGCCGGGCCAGGGCTAAGGCCGAGAAATTCGGCGTGCCAAAAGCCTACACGGTAAAAGAGCTGCTGGCAGACCCTGAGATCGAGATTGTGCTGAACCTGACCACGCCGGGAGCGCATGTCGAGGTCGGCATGGCAGCCCTGGAAAGCGGGAAATCGGTCTACAACGAAAAACCGCTGACCATCGAGCGTGAAGATGCACAGAAGATGTTGAAGCATGGCGAGAGAAAAGGGGCTGCGAGTGGGCTGCGCCCCGGATACGTTCATGGGAGCAGGGATCCAGACCTGCCGGAAATTGATCGATGATGGCGCGATCGGCCGGCCGGTGGCTGCTACGGCCTTTATGATGTGCCATGGGCATGAAGGCTGGCACCCTGATCCCGAGTTCTATTACAAGATTGGGGGGCGGGCCAATGTTCGATATGGGCCCTATTACCTGACCGCCCTGGTCAATCTGTTTCGGCCCGGTCAGGCGAGTGAGCAGGCTCGGCCCAGCTGACCTTTCCCGAGCGAGTGATCGGCAGCGCAGCCCAAGCGCGGCCAGATGATCACGGTGGAGACACCCACGCACCTGGTGACCGTCCTGGATTTTGTCAGCGGAGCAGTGGGCACCCTGATTACCAGCTTCGATGTGTGGGCGCATACGATGCCCTGCATCGAAATTTATGGCAGCGAGGGCTCGCTAAGCGTGCCGGACCCGAACGGGTTGGGCGGGCAGTGTCGCTGTGGACGATCAGCCAGCGGGAGTGGGCGGATGTGCCCCTGCTGCCGTTGCGAGCGCAAAACAGCCGCAGCCTGGGCCTGGCAGATATGGCAACGGCCCTGCGGAGCGGCCGCCCACACCGGGCCAGCGGCGACCTGGCGTATCACGTGTTGGATCTGATGCACGCCGTACACGATGCTTCCCGCACCGGGCAGCACATCCAGATGGGGAGCACTGTTGAGCGGCCGGCTGCCATGGTTGTCGGCCTGCCGCCGGGATTTGGATTAGGATATTTTCGAGATTTTCGTGATGATTTGCGACGCGAAGCGTCGCAAATCATCACAAACAGGAATCCTATATAATTGGGGGAGGGATGAAGGCCAGCCGGAGCTTCCAGGGTTGGCCTTCATTATCCTGAGAGGCCTCCCACGCCCCAGCCGGGGGCAGCGGGTTGCGGTGGTCGAAGGTCAGGCTGTGGTTCAGGGTAACCTCATCCATGCCGAGCTGGACTAGCAGGAAAGCGACGGGCTCCTCCATGGGTGATCAGGGCAACAGGGCTGCCGTTCTCACTCTCGAGGGTGGCCTCAGCGAAGATAGGCCAGAGGCGGGCGCGGTGTGCAAGGAGGCTTTGTCCTCACCTGGCTGCAATTCGGTAAGGCCGGGAGGACTATCATGCGGGATACCGGTCACACCGGAGATGATCTGGGCGGTATGAGCGCAGCGCTCCAGGGGGCTGGAGTAGACTTGAATTCCACGCCGGCTTCTTTGAAAAATAGCCCCAAGCTTGCGCCTCAGCCTGGCCCTGCGAGGGGTCAGCGGCGGGCCAGGAGGAAGATGATAAACCAGATCGGTCCGGGTGAGGTCAGGGGAGGCGTGACGGGCGAGGTAAATGATCACAAGTTGATTCGAATATATCAAGATCTGAAGGTAATGGCTCGAACGAATTCCGGATGATCTCTTCACCGGTGTAGAAAAAGCGGTACCATTGAGGGGGACGCCCGGCCAATACGTCGGGCAGAAAAACGGGGGATGTTGCTGACCACCTCGGTTGTGTTCTGGATCCAATCGATTGTCTTCCAGGCTAAATCTCCTTCTTCATTCGAGCGGGGGCTCACCTTCAGGTGCTGGAGCGATGAAGATGTAAAGACCGCCGGTTGGGAAATTGGTCAACCCTTCCCAGGTGAGGACTTCGGCAAATCGGATGGATTCCAGCTTGAAACCGGTCTCCTCTTCCACCTCACGCAGGCAGGATAACATGGGGATTTCACCGGGTTCGATGTGACCTCCAACGCCATTCCAAAGGCCCAGGTTAGGTTCCTTGGTGCGATGAAGCATCAGCACCTTTTCGGCGCGGGTCAAGAAACAGAGGGTAAACGTGATCGGGGGTAATGCCATACAAAGCCATGATTCTACCATCGAAAAGGTGCATTATATTGGTCCGCCAAAACGACCGATGCCAAATCCGAAATAGATAACCAGAGTGATAATGAAGAATAGAGCAAACACTGCGATCAAGGCATAATCAATTTTCTGCAAGACAGATTCGTGCAGGTAAGTCCGGTCAGGGCTGCCTGAGAATGATTTGGATTGCAGAACGACCTCGATTTGTTCGGGACCTCACCAACGCTCCCAGGATGAGGGGAATGGCAATCTGGGCGTATAACCTTAACCGGTGGAACAGGCTCATTTCTTCGGTCGCCAGACCGCGCAGGCGCTGAGCCTCGATGATATTAGCGGCTTCCTGGAAGAGGAGTGGGAAAAACCGGAGGGTTGCTGAAAAGATAAAGGCGAGTTTATAAGGAACGCGCGAACGAACCAGGCCTACGATCATGTGATCGATGTCTGTGGTAAAGATGAGCAGGGGAACCACCAGGGAGAGTGATAGTGTTTTAAAGGCGACATTGAGCCCGTATAGAAATCCTTCCAGGGTGAAGGTCCCGCCACCGACCAGCCACCATCCGGATGGAAAACTAAAGATGTTGGTGAGGGTTGTTTTGCCAGTGAGTGCCTTCACCTGGTCGACGTTAAAAAATCCATGGGTGAGCAGCAGGAAGAGGATGAAAGGGAGCATGAAGGTGAATATCAGTTGCAGGTACCTGGGCTTCACGCCGGCTGCCAGGCAGGCGATGACCAGGATAGCAGCCAACAGGGCCTGAAGCAAGGGGCTTTCCCAGATGAATACCACCAGGGTAATAACGATAACCATGAACAGCTTGGCGCGAAAATCCAGGCGGGTGAAGATTGAATTCGCGTTCGACAGTCTGGAATTTAAAGAGCGCCATATGAAAAGCAATCTGCTATCTCTGCAGGGGTCAGCAATGGGTATGGACGGCCTTCCTGGTTCGCCAGCTCTCGGGCAAGCAGCACCGCCTGCGGTGGAGCCAGGTAAGTGCTGCGGAGAAGATCGATTTCATGAAAGGCGCTGCGGATAGGGGCGTCCAGTAAAATAGTGCCTTTTCCCATCACGATCACCCGTTCGGCGAAATCGGGCATCAAGTATAAATGGTGGGTGATCACCAGGATGGTCTTGCCGGCCCGGTGAAGCTGCCTGGTGATGCTCAAGATCTGGCTGGATCCCAGGTAATCCTGCCCGGTCGTGGGTTCGTCGAAAATGATGATATCCGGTTCCATTGCCAGGATGGCGGCGATCACCACCCGCGCCCCGGTCACCTTTAGGCAGCGAGAGCGGATGCGCCCGGCGGGCTCTTAAAAGCCCCATGGACTCCAGGCTTGCCTGCGTGCGCGCCTCGACTTCTGCTCGGGAAATCCGAAGGTCTTAAGGCAAAGGCCACCTCCTCTTCGACGGTGGCATTGAAGATCTGGCTATCGGGGTTTTGTGCCACGTACCCGATCCGCCTGGCGAGGGCGCTGACAGACAATGTGCGCGTGTCTTCGCCCCCCACCTTGACCGACCCAACAGCCGGTTTATGCAGGTTGAGGAAATGCTTGACTAGGGTGCTTTTGCCGGCCCCATTTTGACCGGCGAGCAGAACGTATTCTCCCCGGTAGACATCGAGCGAGACCTCCTCGTAAAGCTTGCGTGCCATCAGGATAGGTAAAGGTCAGATCATTGACCGAAAGCAATGGCTCCCCTGTCCTGGCAGGCGCTTCAGCCAGCACCGTTGGGGGTGAAATTCTGGACCCTTCCCTGGCCTGTTTCAAGCCGGATATCCCATCCTCCAGGCTGGTTGGGATGGCTGGAATGGGGATACCTTTTTTCCTGAGCAAATAAAAGGTTGTGGCAACCTGGGGGGGACGTAAATTTCAACTTTGCAGCAGCTCGACCTGAGAATAAACCTCACTCGGGGTGCCCACTGCTGAAAGTCTCCCGTCCGAGAGGAGCGCGATCCGGTCGGCGTGCTCTGCCATCTCTTCTGCGGCGTGTCCGGACATCACGATGGTCATACCGAGCTGATGGTTCAGCTCGCGGATAGTCGCGAACACCTCCTGTGTCCCAACCGGGTCGAGCTGGGAGGTCGGCTCATCCAGCACCAGCAGGTCCGGCTGGACGGCCAGGGCGGCCGCGATCGCCAGGCGCTGCTTTTGGCCGCTGGACAGATCAATCGGGTGCTTTTTCTCCATCCCTGATAGCCTGACGATTTCCAGCACCCTGGGAATGCGGGTCCGGATCTCATCCGGCGGCACTTTCAGGTTTTCCAGGGCAAATGCAATCTCGTTTTCAACCGAGGTGGTGATCAACTGGCTTTCAGGGTCTTCGAAGACCTGTCCGACGCGCCTGGCCAGAGTGCTGATGGGGTGTTCCAGGGTGTCCAAACCTGAGATGGTGACCTTGCCAAAGAACCGTCCGCCATAAAATTGAGGGACGATGCCGTTCAGGCACAGGCAGAAGGTAGTTTTTCCGGCTCCGGTCGGGCCGATGAAACTCAGGAACTCTCCGCGGCGGATGTCCAGCGAAATGTCACGCAGAGCCGGTTCGCTGGAGCGAGGGTAAAGGTAAGAGACCTTATCCAGCTGGACGACCGCGTCGGGCATCAGCCTTCCTCGTTTAGAGGACGCCTTTGATGGGTGAGGGCAGGTTGATGGCGCGGATTCCGGCGATGACACCGGTGCCTATCAGGGAGCCAATCAGGCAGCGGACCAGTGTTTCCACCGGGATGGTAGGGATCAACAGCTTCCAAACAGTTTCAGGCCAGTTCTGCTGCGAGTAAACGATGGCCGATTGGCAAACGTGCGACAGCCCATAAGCAACCCAGGTGCCAACAAAGAGGCCGATAACCATCTTAAAATAGACTTTACCGCCGATCCAGCGGCCGATCAAAGTTCGGGTTGGTAGGACAAAGAGGATGATAGCTGACCAATCCAAGAAAGTTCCCGCGAGGATGAATTGAAGATGGGCGCCATTGCGCATAGCCAATGCTATGTAAGCTACGAGGGAAAGAACTGCCAGGGCTGCGATCGGAATCCACCAGGTTTTTCGCTTGGGTACGGAAATCATGCAGCCGGCGGCAAAACTGGCCAGAATGGCGCCATAAATCCTGATAAGGGGAAAAGGGCCGGCAGTATATGGGGCGATAAAAACCCCCACGATCGAGCCAATCCCGCTGGCGATGGCCCCGGCCAGAGGCCCTAACACCCAGCCAAGCAGGCCATAAACCACCTGGCTCATGGGAAAGCTGCCCCCTGAACTCAAGATAACCGAAAAAGGAATCAACGCCAGGGCAGCAATGACTGCCGCCAGGACGATGACGTAAGCAATCGGAGCGCCATCAACCGAGGCGCCGCCGATGAAACGGACCTGTCTTTCCGGACCTGATGGGATATCAGACATCCTGTTCTCCTGTTCAGCGGCTAAAGAAAGAGAAATAATGGGTGAAAAAACGATCTGGAATAACCTGTAGGGCCACACGATGCTGACCGCCTTCAGGTTGGGGTGTCCAGTAGGTCAGGCCAGCCAAACGAGGACTGGCCAATTCTACCTCTACATGACCGGGTTCAAAATGGCAGATATCGCGGTCAAAAATGGTGGCGGCAGCCAGTGGATCATGGAAGGTGATGGTCCCTTCCTGCTGAAACCAGACCTCAGCAAAATCCAGCACAGGGCGCAGCAGAGGGTGCTGAAAACGCTGCCTGACCTCGCTGGCAGCCATCCTGACCTGGCAGGTGACATCCAATCCGATGGTTTGGTGGTAAGCGACCTGGCGGCTGTAAACGATGGCGGTGGCGTGCGGATCGAGCATGGCATTCCATTCAAGCGGGCCAACGCCAGGCAGGCGGTTGGTGAACACACCGGCCATACTGACCAGCCCTTTCAACAGGGCTGGAATCTCCGGGTCAGAGGCAAACAACAGCCCGATATTGGTCAGGGGACCGATGGTCAGCAGTACAACCTCTCCCGGATTCGCCCGGATGGTGGACTGGAGGAATTGGATCGCACCTCCGCCAGGAAAGGAATCAGCATGTGGCCAGCGGGATAATGCCGCCGATTGGGGTGCGGATGTCTGGCGCTGCTGGATCAGCAGAGGGATCTCCACCCCGGGATAGATAGGGATGTCCCTTCCCGCAACCGTGCACAAGGCCGATGCCAGCCGGGCGCGGGCGACGCTTTCTCCGGTCACGGTCGTGATGCCCAGCAGATCACAATCCGGGTTGGCCAGGAGATATGCCAGACAGACAGCGTCATCTATATCGCTGCCAATATCCGTATCGAGCAATATCTTCGTCTTCATACCGACCTGCCGAGAAACTGGTTGACTTCCTGGCGGGTGGGCAGCGATGGCTGGGCACCCATGCGCGTGACAGAAAGGGCGCCGGCGGCGTTCCCCAGCTGGACCGCCTCACGCAACAACATCCCTTCTCCCAATCCGATCGCCAACCCCGCCACGAAGGCGTCCCCTGCCGCGGTGGTGTCGACCACCTGGACCGGGTAAGCCGGGATATGCACAGAAGCTTCATTCTTATCTGCTACCAATAAGGCGCCTTTACCCCCGAGGGTGACGACCACTGTCTTGATCCCATGGGAAAACAGCTGGCGTGCCGATCGATCGGCCGCATCGAGCTCCGAGACTGGTACACCTGATAAAAGGCTGGCTTCGGTCTCATTTGGTACCAGGATATCTACCTGCGCGAGGAGGGTTGCCGGAAGCGACCTGGCAGGCGCCGGGTTCAATATGGTGCGAGCGCCTGACCGGTGCGCCAGACGAGCGGCAGTCTCAACACAATCGATGGGCGATTCAAGCTGCATCATCACCACGTCGACCCATCCGATCTGGGCGAAAGCTGCTTCAATTTCTGCAGGAGTCAGGCGCATATTTGCACCGGAAGCCACCACGATGGTATTCTGACCGGGCTGGTCGACTGTAATCAGGGCTACACCCGTGCTGGCGGAAGGGTCACTGTGGAGGCAGGAGACATTGATACCTTCGCTGGCAAGATTGGCGCGCAAGGTCTGCCCAAAGCCGTCGGTTCCGACCCGGCCAACCATGATCACTTCGGCGCCCAACCGGGCGGCCGCGACGGCCTGGTTGGCGCCTTTCCCGCCAGGAATGGTATGAAACTCACCTCCCAGGATAGTTTCACCAGGGGCAGGCAGATGAGCGACCCGTACCACCAGGTCCATGTTGAGGCTGCCAACGACCAGGAGTTTCGTCATATCAGGCCTTTCGTTAGAACCGAATGTATTCTCTACGTGAAGTTATTTTACCCTATGGTTTATAATCCAGTTAGTTTTACCTGTCCAAAATGTAATTCGAGGAGGTTAATGTGATGTATCTGCCATCCGCAACACGTTATAAGAGCATGCGCTATAACCGGTGTGGCCGCAGCGGCTTGAAGCTGCCTGCCATTTCGCTGGGGCTGTGGCACAATTTTGGTGGGGTGGATTGTTTGAGAATGGCCGCGCCATGGTACGGCTTGCCTTCGACCTGGGGATCACCCATTTTGACCTGGCCAACAACTATGGGCCCCCGCCAGGATCCGCAGAAGAAAATTTTGGCCGGTTGCTGGCGCAGGATTTGCGCCCTTACCGGGATGAGCTTGTGATCTCCAGCAAAGCCGGCTATGAAATGTGGGCTGGGCCATACGGGGAATGGGGCTCTCGCAAGTATTTGATTGCCAGTCTCGATCAGAGCCTGAAGCGGATGGGTCTGGACTATGTTGATATTTTCTACAGCCACCGCCTGGATCCGGAAACTCCCCTGGAAGAGACGATGATGGCGTTGGATTTTGCCGTGCGCAGTGGCAGGGCATTGTATGTTGGGATTTCTTCTTATCCGCCCGCTGAAACTCGTAAGGCAGCCGAGATCCTGAAAGAGCTAGGTACTCCCTGCCTGATCCACCAGCCTTCTTACAGCATGTTCAATCGTTGGATCGAGGATGGGCTCCTGGATGTGCTGGAGGATGAAGGGATTGGCTGTATCCCATTCTCACCGCTGGCACAGGGGTTACTCACGGACCGCTACCTGGGGGGCATCCCTTCGGATTCTCGGGCGGGAAAACCGCACGGGTTTTTACGTCCAGAGCACATCACCGAAGATAAAATTAGCAAAGTTCGGCGGTTGAATGATATTGCCGTGAGCCGGGACCAGACCATGGCGCAAATGGCGATTGCCTGGGTGCTGCGGCATAAGACGGTCACATCCGCTTTGATTGGCGCCAGCAGCCCGCAGCAGGTCAGCGACATCGTAGCGACCCTGAACCACGTGGATTTTTCCCCGGAAGAATTGCAGGCAATTGATACGATTCTCAGGTAAATTGGGTCTTGACAGAACCTTTGTTCTAATTTATGATACAGACATATCGGATACTTATTATCTGTATAAAAAGGAGTGTGTGATATGTCTCGTGTCGTTCATTTTGAATTGCCTTCCTCCGATCTGACTACCAGCCGAAAATTCTACGAAAATGTTTTCGGATGGAAGCTCACCCGCTGGGAAGGTCCCATGGATTACTGGTTGATCTCTACTGGCGCACAAGACACACCTGGAATCGATGGGGGATTAGGTGGGGCAGCCAATGAGTTGAAAGGCACAGTTAATACCGTGGATGTGGCCAACTTGGACGAAACGATCCAAAAGGTGCTCGCCAACGGCGGGCAGGTGATCATGCCGAGAGAAGAGATCCCCGGAGTGGGATGGCTGGCCTATGTACGCGAACCAGGTGGAGCCGTGTTGGGAGTGATCCAGTCCTTCCCAGACGCCAGGATGTAACACTAATTTAAAGGATTCAGATCAGGGCTGGCAAGGATAGGGTCCGGCGGAAATTACCGGCGCAGTCCGCAGGATAGGAGCTGTGCTGGAGGATTGAGCCGGAACGAATTGCAGGGCAGGCACATCGAAGAACAGAACCTGCCCGTCTTCAGCCCGGATCTCCAGCCGCTGCCCGAGGGCGGCAGTAATTTGCAAGATACCAGAAGTGACTGGCGCCAGGAAACGCCCGCTGCCCTGGCTGGCTTCGCTCGTGACGATCAGCACCCCTTGATCTGGATCCTCAGCCAGGCTCCCGGCATAAACCTGGGTCCAAAAACCATCGACCTGTCCTGACCACAGGTTCTCAACCTGCACGTCCCTTGCCCCGGTGGGTGGAACCCCCTCGGGCAGGATCCCGGACCGGTAATGACCGGCGCTGGCAGGACTGGCAGACGGACGCAGGCTGCAGGGATCGACGGGTTTCTTGGCTGTCCTGACGGGCTGATCGGATTGAGTCTGCAGAACCTGGAGTGCCCTCAACTTGTACTCCAGGCTCTGCCGAGCATCCTGATCTGCGGCCGACTGGAGGAGGCGCGCAATAGAAGCCACCTGCGACTCGCCCAGGTCAGCTTTAAGCGTTGGTGCTGAGAAGGGTGGGAAGATCCTGGGCTTGTTCAACCACAGGATATCTGTGGCCCAACGGAGGGTCTGGGCAGTACGTGGATCGCTGTTCAAAGTTGCCAGGAATTGGTCGTGCCCTTGCAGAGGTGTGTTGTCTGCCCCTGCGCAGCCTGAAGGATCTTGCAGGCAGGATTGTTTTTGGGTGAAAGAGCCAGTGAAATCTATCCTGATCTTATTGTGCCTGTCATAGGCATAGGTGCTCATGACCTGCCATTGTCGGGCGTTGCTCCCGCTGGTGGTATAGATCAGAGGAATTGGGACTGCCGACACGGCGCCCCAGGCGATGTACCAGACATCATCCTGCGTCCAGCCATTCGGAACGTGCCAGTCGTTATAATCGCTCTGTGGGCAGCCATCACAAGAGCCGAAATCGTATAGCAGGTTCTGAGGATTTCCGGCGGCAATGAAGCCATCCACCCAGGAGCGAGTCACCTGAGGAAAATTCCAGGCCATTTCGGCGTCCACTGACCCGGAAAACGAAATTTGGCCGGTGTAGCCCTGTTCAACCAGCCATTGTGAGAGTTGGGCAACCAGGTTCGACCAGATGATGCCGTGCTCACGGGCCTTTGCGGCGCGGACAGCCGGATCTTTACTGTAGGTGCCGTAGCTGCCATAGTTATTTACTCCCAGAGAAACCATAATTTTTGACTTCTCGATCGCTGCCCGAGCAGGCCCAATAGCCCATGGCAAAAGCTTTCGTTGCAAAAGCCACCTGGTCCGGGGTGGCGAAATCGAGGGTGGTCAACAGTGAAACGCCGTGCATGCCGTTCTCGTACCAGGGCTGCCCAAAATCCAGGACGACGAAAGCATCTTGAACGCCTGGTGTCTGCTGTGCCTGGGTTCCATTTTCACAGCCAATGGTGTACAACAGGACCGGATCGACGTTATAGAGATAATAACTGCTGGAAAAGAAAAATGGAGCTGGAGGAGGAGGGGTAGGAGTAGGGGTAGGAGTAGGGGTTGGGGTAGGGGTGGGCGTAGGGAGAGGTTCCTGGATTAAGGGTACATAACCATAAGCAGGGTTGATGATGATCGGTGCAAAAGCATAATTAGGTGGGACAGGTTCATCTGATAAAAGAAGCGGGAAATTTCTCAGAGGTATAGATGCCATCAGCCCAATAAACAGAAGAATTAGTAAGATTATATTTTTTAACTGGGGGTTATGATTTTTCATCAATTAGCTTGGCCTTGATCGAATGATCAGCCCAATTCCGAGCAAAATAACCATCAGCAAAACCAGGCCGCCGCACACCATTGGAGGGGGAGGGGAAGGAGGTGCTAAAGGTGCAGGCTGGCTGGTAGAAGAGAGTGTCACCGTCTTTACGCCAGATTGGGTAACAACTTGCTCGTTCCTGGCTGGAACTCCCGTAATGTTCTGAATGGAAGGTGTAATGAAAGGCGACGATGCTTGTGAAGGAAACGGGGAGCGCGTCACTTCTGAAATGGGCGTCGTGGTGGGAGTGCCAGGGGCAGTGGTAGGTGTGATCCCGCCTGAAGGTGGCACCGTCACACTGGGTAAAAGAGGGGAGAGTGTACTGGTCGGCCGTGAGGGAGGTTGATTTCGGGGTCGAAGGTGGAACTGGCGTCGCAGTCACAGTAAACGCAACCGTCGGCGAAGCCTTAACAACTTCCGTTGCGGTTTGGGTGGCTGTCGGAGGGCGGGCCGTCGGTACGGTTTGGAACATGGGTACCGGCCATCGCACCGCCAGGGAAAAGGACGAAACCAATACTAATATAA